>JAJDTM010000063.1 GCA_022827185.1 Candidatus Poribacteria bacterium | reverse complement strand
TGTTTTTACCGCCGTATTCTCCAGAGTTGAATCCGATTGAAAAGGATTTCGCTAACATCAAGCGGAGGCGTCAATATAACGCTGAGGCATCTATTGATGATATTATAAAAGTGTATAATTAATTACGGGATTCACTATATTTATCCTTTGGAACCCGGTGTCTTTTATCGCCTATACGTTTGCATGTGGGATATTGTTCTCTGCCTCGATTACCATGTCAGATGATCCCTTTATATACGGTGTATTACCAGATGCGACTGAGGCAGCAAACGGAGCCTTTGCGGATTTACCTGGGTCCCTCTGGAAATTAGTTACAGCCTTTTCACTCATTGTTGAAGAAATCGTCGGGGATTTCCATTATGAAGTTCTCATAATTGTTATCCCTCTGGCACTTGCATTTAGTTATAGAGAGGCGAGGAGCAGCCGAAACGGTATTACAACAGAACGAAAAGCGTGGATGCAGTGGTACGACCGACAACAGTTAGTAAAGGCGCAGCGAGGGACTTATGAGATACCACCGTTATCGGAGCATGTACCGGGCGGCTCCTATTTCATACCCGTACGGAAAACAGTGCTGTTCATGCTTCGGCACCCGCCCCTCCTAATCGGTCATTTCGTATGTTGGTTTACACTGTTCGCGCTTCCTATGCTATTTTTTGGCACAACCGATTTTGTGCGTTCACTTTCTGAAATCGTTATCTATGCCGTTATATTCACGCTCATGCTTAGTTACCGCGAGGCGAGAGGCAACCTGAAAGGTGTTGCGATAGAAAGGGACATCTGGACGAAGTGGTACTATCGACAAATCAAAACGATTGCTCAGGAAGGTTCCTTTGAAGAGCCACCATCACCAGAAAATGTGAAGGCTTATGCGTGTTTCGGGGAGATCCCAGAAACCCTATTTTTTATGGTTCGTAACCCGATTCCGTTTATCATTCATCTCACGTGTTGGATTTCAGCGTATGTGTTTCTAATCTTTATGACACTCCGACCCGAGGACACTCCTGAAGATATTTTTGAAGTATTTGAGTTAATAGGTATGTTTGGAGAAATGCTGCCTTGGATCGCTCTTATTGTTTTCGTGATTAGTTACCGAGAGGCGAGAGGTAACCTGAAGGGCATCGCCAATAGACAACAAGCGTGGATGCGGTGGTATCAAGCGCAACAGGAAGCGATAAACCGTGGAGAGATTTTTGAGGAACCGCCGCCATCGGAAAACACACAAGCGGATTCTTACTTCAAGAAAGCACAAAAGACCCTGCAATTCATGGCACACCATCCGATGTCTCTTATAGGTCATTTGGCGTGTTGGTTTCTCGCCTTTATTTTCAGATACGGCGATTTTCTCGATTTTCTGCCGATCCTTTTTGTGATTATACTTGCTCTCATCTCCTGTTACCAAGAAGCAAGAGGCACAGTAAAAGGAGCTGCAAAAGAAGGCGCGGAATGGATGAAATGGTATCAACGGCAAACGGGTGCGAAAGCGCAAGATTACACGCTCGCCGAGGTGCCACCCGCCCTAAACGCTCGTTGAACATTCCTGACAAGAAACGACACAATAACGCACCAGATGAATTTCTGGTGCGTCTGTTTTGTTACAGTGAATCCTAAAAATAAATACACATCTTTGTAGCATAAACTTTTAGTTTGTGCCAGTCTGAATGCCCGTTATGGGCATTCAGACTGTTTGAGAGTGCCCAATTAATTATGGGTTTTACTATAATATTCTGACAACTGATAATTGGGAACCATTAACTGACTGCTGACCGCCGATGGCTGACGGCTATTGAATAAAAAAGATTGACTTCTCATACGGAATAGGATATGATAGGGCAAATTTTAAATTCAAAGGAGCCACAATTGAGCAGACCTAATATCCTATTCATCATGTCCGATGACCACGCATCACACGCGATTAGCAGCTACGGGAGTCGGATTAATCAAACACCACACCTCGATCGTATCGCAGACGACGGCATGATTCTCCACAACTGTTTCTGTGTCAACTCCATCTGCACACCGAGCCGTGCGAACATTCTGACGGGTAAGCACAGCCACCTCAACGGTGTCAAAAACATAGGGGATCATTTTGATGGCAGAAGACCGAATGTCGCGAAGATGCTACAGGCGGATGGTTATCAAACCGCTATGGTCGGCAAATGGCACCTCGGACACGGCGGTGATGCCGACCCAACTGGATTTGACTACTGGAACGTGCTGCCCGGACAAGGCCTCTATCACGATCCAGTGATGATTGAACCGCATGGGAGAACGACACATAAAGGCTATACCACCGACATCATTACCGATTTTTCATTGGAATGGCTGCAGAACCGCGACAAAAATAGACCTTTCTTCATGATGTGCCACCACAAGGCACCACACCGTCCGTGGGATTCCGACGAGAAACACGCCGACATGTTCGAGGACGGCGATGTTCCGATGCCGGACAACTTTTTCGATGACTACGCCAACCGCTCAAACGCCGCAAAGGAAGCGAAGATGCGCGTTTTCGGACACATGACCGAAAGGGATCTTAAGATTGAGAAGCTCGGTCCGCCGCCAGAAGGACTATCCGAGGCGGAGATGGCAAACTGGAATTATCAACGATATATCAAAGAGTATCTCCGCTGCGTCGCCTCAATTGATGACAATGTCGGACGGATGCTTGACTACCTTGACGAAGACGGTATCGCTGACGACACACTCGTCATCTATACCTCTGACCAAGGGTTTTTCTTGGGGGATCACGGCTGGTATGACAAGCGGTTCATGTACGAAGAATCGCTGCGGATGCCGTTCCTTGTCCGATACCCGCGCGAGATTCAACCCGGCAGTACGTCCGATGCGATGGCACTAAACATAGACTTCGCAGAGACGTGGCTCGACTACGCTGGCGTGTCAATTCCGGACGACATGCAAGGCGAAAGTCTACGTCCAATCCTCAATGGCGAGACCCCTGATGATTGGCGAACGTCCATGTATTACCGTTATTGGATGCACCTCGCGCACCACTATGTTCCGGCGCATTATGGGATACGGACGGATCGCTATAAACTCATCTATTACTACGGTGAAGCACTCGGCACAACCGGTTCACTTGATGAATCGAAGGCACCGGAATGGGAACTTTTCGATCTGGAGAAAGATCCCAACGAGATGTGCAGCGTCTACGATGATCCAGCATACGCAGATATTGTTACCGAATTGACAGCAGAATTATATCGACGCAAAGCAGAAGCAGGAGATGAAGAATAGTTATTGGCGGTCGGCTATTAGTTGGGAACGTTCTACCTTCTACAAAGACATCTTAACTGACTGCTGACAGCCGATTGCTGACGGCTACAAAATACGGAGGTACACAATGGCAACGCAAACCCCTTTGGACAACATTGAACCCGGTATGAAAGTTACGGCACAGATGTCACCGGAACCGAGCGAAGCAGACTTGGAGTTTGCTAAACAGATGGACGTTGACTATGTCGTTCTCTGGACGAACGGTGAGAATGCAAACTACGATTATTTCATGAGCCGCCGCGAGATTTTCGAGAACGCTGGACTGAAAATCTACGGGTTTGGCAACTCTGATGTCCACAATCAGGACGGAATTGTGCTGAACTTGGAGAACCGCGACGCGAAAGTTGAACAGTACAAGCAGTATATTCGCGATCTCGGTAGAGCAGGAATCCCATATACGACTTACGCACACATGGGGAACGGTATCTGGAGTACTGAACGTGAGACGACCCGTGGGGGTGCCAGTGCAAGGGCGTTCAATCTTGAGGCTGCCGATGTAGGACACTGGGGCGGTAAGAAATATGGGATGCCGCTCTCACACGGACGCGAATACGGTGAAGAGGAACTTTGGGATAACTACACGTATTTCATCAAGCAGGCCGCACCCGTCGCGGAGGAAGCCGGTGTGATGATTGGTATCCACCCCGATGACCCGCCTGCAGTGCATCTCGCAGGAATTCCGAGATGTATCTTCAGCAGTTTTGAAGGCTACAAACGCGCCCTTGAGATTGCGGATAGCCCGAATGTCGGGATGTGTTTCTGCGTCGGTTGCTGGTTAGAAGGCGGCGAATTGATGGGTAAAGACGTGATTGAATCCATCCGCTATTTCGGTGAACGGAACAAAATTTTTAAAGTCCATTTCCGCAATGTCGATCAGCCGCTCCCGCATTTTGTTGAGACCTTTGTTGATAACGGCTACCAGGATATGTATCATGTGGCGAAAGCCCTCCGCGAAGTGGATTTCAACGGTGTGCTGATCCCAGATCACATTCCGAGCATGGCAGGTGATCATCGTGTCGGGACAGCGTACACGATCGCGTATATGAACGCCCTTGTGAAGCGCGCCAATGAGGAGGTCGCCGCGTGAGAACATTCGCGCGCATTATCTTGTTGCTGCTCCTAAACCTCTGGTTGACAGGATTAGTAGGGACGTTTGCTGCCGATTGGAACGATTTTCTCGGTCCTAAGCGGAATGGCAAATCGCAGGAAAAGATAGACATCCGTCCGTGGGGAGAAGCGGGGCCACCGGTTGTCTGGCAACACCAAATTGGGACGAGTTACGGCGCGCCAACGGTGGCAAACGGACGACTCTTTATCTTCGCACGCCACGGGGATATGGCGCGCCTTACCTGCTTGGATAGCATCACCGGAAACGAACTTTGGCGGTTTGAATATCCAACAGACTACGAAGATATGTACGGTTACAACAACGGACCACGGTGCTGTCCGGTTGTTGACGAAGACCGCGTCTATATCTTCGGCGCAGACGGGATGCTACACTGTGTGCGCGTCTCAGACGGTGAAAGCTTGTGGGAAGTAGACACGACGGCACAGTTTCACGTCGTGCAAAATTTTTTCGGTGTCGCTTCAGCCCCCGCAGTCGAAGGCGAGTTGCTCATCGTCCAGATAGGCGGCTCGCCACCGAGCAGCCCGAAGGATATTTGGGGCGCGAACGGTAGACCTGACCCAAACGGAAGCGGCATCGTCGCCTTTAACAAATACACGGGTGAGATCGTCTACCAAATCGCCGATGAACTCGCGAGTTACGCGAGTCCGATCTTCACCACTATTGATGGTAGACGTTGGGGATTCGCGTTCCTGCGTGGCGGACTCGTTGGTTTTGAACCCGAAACGGGTGAAATAGATTTCCACTATCCGTGGCGGCACCCTAAAATTGAATCCGTCAACGCTTCGAGTCCAGTGATTGCCGATGATCTTGTCTTTATCAGTGAGTCCTACGGCATTGGCAGCTCAGTTGTTAAGGTGCATCCGGGTGGGTACGCAGTCGTTTGGAAAGATCGGGCATCGCGCAGGAACAAGTCCATGGAGTTGCACTGGAACACCGCAATCCATCATGAGGGGTACCTCTACGCCTGTAGTGGGCAACGCCCTAACGGTGCAGAACTCCGTTGCGTGGCACTCAAAACGGGTAAAGTCGCATGGTCACAACGCGTCGATGAACGTGCCTCGCTGCTTTGGGTGAACGACTATTTTATCTATCTCGGTGAATATGGACGCTTGATGCTGCTCAGATGCACACCAGAGAAATTAGAGATAATCTCACAAGTGGTACCGAAAGATAAAAACGGTAGTTCGTTAGTGAAATATCCCGCTTGGGCAGCCCCAGTGCTTGCAGACGGTTATCTCTATATCCGCGGCAAAAATCGTCTTGTCTGCTTCGATCTGCGTTCAAGCACTGAGTAAACCACTACGGTTTCCACAATGTCGCTTCAATGAACCGTTCACCATCGGGTTCTTCATCAAAATAGTAGGCGGTCACTATAGTACCATCAGGACGTTGGACAGTGCGTGGGTAACCGATGTCGTGGTCGCCTCCATTATCGCGTAAAACGATTTCCGCGCTCCATGTTTCACCGGCATCACTACTCAATTTCGCGCACATCCGATGCGGCGCATCCCGATAACCATAGATAAGACATAATCTGTCGTCATGAAGAAGCGTTAGCGTCGGTGGATTTCCGCCGCGTCCCGTATCTTCCACAGGTTGATTCATGTAATTCCATGTCTGCCCGTTATCATCTGAAGCGTAGAGATCAATCCAGTTTTGCCGCTCTTCCCAGTCTGAACCTGACTTGTTCCCGTGTCCCCGGCACCGGACTGCGACTAAAATCCGTGAATCCGACAACCGAACACTTGCAGGCATGATAGCGAACCCTTCCGGTTCCGGTCCAATCTGAGATAACAACGCAAAAGACTCGCCGCCATCGGTTGTTTTGGCACAGAATATCAAGCCTTCTTCACCGTCCGCTTTCGACGCAGTCAGGAATACCAAGCATTCATCTGCACTTGAGACTAAGTAATCCGTGCGTGCAGCGATGCCGGTATAGTCGAACATCGGAAGTTTAAAGGGACCGTTCCAACTCTGACAGCGATCTGTAGAGGTATAAAACCACGAATACGCGCCGGCTCTCAATCCGGATCTGCTGCACATCATCGCAAAATCTGGGTGCGAAAAATCGACGCGCTGTGGTGTATCGAACGCAGCCTCTGTTTCGAGTCTATGCCGTTCTTCCACATGTTCATCTGCGGAGAGTGTGCCTCTTGCGGGGAGGCGGCACGGTGTCTCTGAGACGTGCCATGTCTCACCGCCATCTAAACTTCGTCCTTGCATCCCTATAAAGGGTTTATCTCGGTCGCGGCGGTGAAATCCCGCATCCGATTTATGATACCCCACGGTAAAGCCGACAACGATCTCGTTCTCCCATGCCCAGATACCGTAATTCGCTGGCCAGCCTGCATATCGTCCCGGTTCACGGTAGATTGTAACCTGTTTCATGCTTATTCCTATCCTTCATTCCTGATTTGATGATTTCTGTACAGTATAACACCAACCCGGCCTTTTCACTACGAAAAACTTGACTTTTTTCAGTAGTAAGGTTAACATTTAAACAATCTGCTCTGTTGGTTGGACAGGGCTATTTAGTTTTAGCCTTTTTGGTTAAAAGATCTCGAGCGACAAGAAATACGCAGAAACACCCTATCAAAGACCCCCAGCAAAAACACTCGCTCCTACTACAGAAAATTGCTGTGATTGGGCATTGACTTTTTTGAACTATTAATATAAATACACGGAATTTTGGGATAATCGGATGCGAAATTGGTTAAAAATTGTTATCATTCTTTGGGTCTGTTTGCCGTTCGCTGGTATCGCCGATGAAAAAGTTGGCGACCATAGCAAATACGTCCAACACGTAGAACAGGGATATGCCGCCATATTCCAAGGCGACAATCAGACGGCGATATCCGAGTTTGAGACTGCACTGGCGATCGAACCGGATCACTATGAAATCCTGCACTATCTCGGTATGGCGTACGCCCAAGAACAATTCTGGAACAGAGCCGCCGAAAGCTACCAGCGTTCTTTGGTGCTGGTGCCTGATAACATTGAGGTGCTTTATTCACTCGGCGTTGTGTATTTTAAACTTGATAAGTGGACAGACGCAGTGCCAGCATTAGAACGGGTTGTTGAACTTTCACCCCAACACGCACGCGGGCACGAAATGCTCGGCAAATCACTCGTAAAACTCCGTCAGTATGCGGAAGCCGTCCCGGCCTTGACGAAAGCCCTGACGCTGAAACCACAAGCAGCGGGGATATACCAAGAACTCGGTACCGCTTACCTTAACTTAAAAGAATACACGCAAGCGATAGAGAACTTCAAAAAGGCATTAGCATTCGGACCGGGACGTTATGCAGAGCCTCATTACGGGCTGGGTATGGCGTATCTCCGCTTGGGCGATCGCGAGAAAAGCAGAGCCGAGATGCAGATTTATCAGCAGTTACAAAAGGAATTTGCCGAATATGAACGCCTCACGCGCCTCACGCGTGCGGAACCAGACAACCTCGAAGCATGGACCGGTTTAGCCACGCTGCTGATGAACCAGAAGAACTACCCGCAAGCCATCCAAGTCTTTCAGAAGTGCATTGAACTCGCGCCGAACAACGCCAACTTCCATCACGGATTGAGTCGCGCGTTTATGGCGCTAAACTATCCTAAGCATGCAGCGGAAGCCGCCGAAAGGGCTGTCCAATTGATGCCCGACGCATCGATTCTCTATAACACGCTTGGGAGTGCGTACGCCATGCAAGGCAAGCGGCGAAACGCGCTTGTTGCGTTCCAAAAAGCCATCGAACTCGATAGCGAGCAACCCTACTACCATCTTAATATTTCAAAATTATATCAGAGTTTTGGGAACCAAAAGCTCGCACAGGAGCATTACCGCGCCTATGAACACCTTTTATCCGAACAGAAAGCGAAACAGAAATAGTTATTTTAGTGTGATAGCGAGATATCTGATGCTTCTGCTTTTCCCCGGTATTGCTGTATTCGCACAGGATGCAGAGGATATGATATTAATCTCTGCCGGTACTTTCACAATGGGGAGCGACAACCGCGCCGCTGATGAAAGACCGATGCATAAAGTCTATCTTGGTGCCTATTACATTAGTAAGTATGAGGTAACAAACGCCGAGTACTACGAATTTTGGAAACAGCAAGCCGCTTCTGAACAGGGGATTCCGAAGCATACACCGGAGAACTTCACACACCTGCCGCAGATCGGCGACTGGCCCGAACGGGTAAAGCAGTTCCCCGATCATCCTGTTGTCGGTGTTTCATGGCATGACGCAAATGCTTATGCGATATGGAAAGGGTTGCGACTGCCGACAGAAGCGGAGTGGGAGAAAGCCGCACGCGGCTACACTGACAGGGTATGGCCCTGGGGCAATGCAATCGAACCCTACGCGAACACTGCTGACAGTGATGACGGTTATAAGAACGGTCTCGCACCCGTCGGCAGTTTTCCGAAAGGCAAGAGTTATTACGGCGTAATGGATATGGCAGGGAACGTCTGGGAATGGACTGCCGATTGGTATAGCGATGTTTATTATTGGCACAGTTCTCAAGCCTTCACGAAGCGTCCGAAGCGGGATCCGACAGGACCGGCTGTCGGCAGTTGGCGTGTTATCCGAGGCGGGTCTTGGATTGATAAGATCAGTCGGTGCAGCACTACGTTTCGGTTTTATCTCTATCCGAATCTAAAGACTTCTTTTGTCGGCTTCCGATTGGCAAAGACCGCTGAAAAAACATCGAAATAGTCCGACACAATGTTAAAGTATCAGTCTTCCAAACCATCTATCCTTCAATTAAGACGCACGCTGCAGGCGGGGTTTGAAACCCTGAAGAAACACCCAAGCAAAAACCCCGCAGTGGGGCCTTCCAAACTATCTATCCTTCAATTAATCTTACTTCTCTCGGTTGCCCTTATAAGCCGTGCCGCCGCGCAACCGCCTATCTTCGTGGATGTCACCGAAGCAGCAGGCATCCACTTCAAACACAGCAACAGTAAAACCGAGCATAAGCATATCATTGAGACAATGGGGTCCGGTGTTGTCTTTTTTGATTACGACACCGATGGTGATGTTGACCTCTATTTTGTTAACAGTGGCGATATTCCGCAAGCGAAGCAGAACCCACAACAGGCGCGATTCGGAAACGTGCTCTATCGCAACGATGGAGATGGACGTTTTACGGACGTTACCGAGATTTCGGGGACAGGGGACACAGGTTACGGGATGGCAGCCGCTGCAGGCGATATTGATAATGATGGTGATGCCGATCTCTATGTCGCTAACTTTGGACAGGACACACTCTACCGAAATAATGGGGACGGCACCTTTACAGATGTCACTGAAATCTCCGGTATTGATAACGATCTCTGGGGTATCGCAGCCGTCTATCTCGATTTCGACGTAGATGGTGATCTGGATATTTTTGTCGTCAACTACTTGATATATGAATTGTCGATGCCGGTCACGACTTTTAAGGGGATCATCGGTTACGGACATCCGCGCAGTTATGAAGGCACCGCTGATGTACTCTACCAAAACAACGGCGACGGCACTTTTACGAATATTGCGGCAGCAGCAGGTGTAACAAACCCGACTGAAGGGAGGGGCATGGCAGCTGTTGTCTGTGACTACGATAATGACGGGTTTCCAGATATTTACGTCACCAACGATACCAACCGCAACTTCTTGTATCATAACAACGGCGATGGCACTTTCACGGATGAAAGCCTGTTCATCGGTGTCGGTTATGATGAGAAGGGTGTTGCTGAAGGTTCTATGGGTGTGGACAGCGGGGATTACAACGGTGATGGGTGGTTCGATTTCATCGTCGCGAATTCCGAGAAAGCGACCCTTTATAAGAATGAGGAAGGACTGTTTTTTACCGATACGACAGCGGACAGTGGATTGGAACAACCGACGTTGCCGTTTGTCGGTTTTAGTCCGCTCTTTTTGGATTACGATAACGATGGACACCTCGATCTGTTCTGTGCAAATGGGCATCCGCAAGATGTCATCGAAATGTTAATGGACCATGAGACATACGCGCAACGCGACCAGATGTTCCGAAACAGTGGCGATGGAACTTACACGGATGTGTCAGAAACCGCCGGAGTTTACTTCACAGAAGCACTGGTAGGTAGGGCTGCCGCGACTGCCGATTACGATAACGATGGCGATACCGATATTGTTGTCATGAATTCTAACCAGCGGGCCGTTTTACTTCGGAACGACGGTGGAAACGAGAAAAATTGGTTGGGGATCAAACTGATTGGCACCCGAAGGAACCGTGAGGGTATTGGGACGAAAGTTACAGTTGCCGCGGGGGATATGACACAGATCAGAGAGGTAAAGAGCGGTTCAAGCTACGCGTCAGGGAGTGATACACGATTGTTGTTCGGTTTAGGCGCGCATCAGCGTGTTGAGAAGATTACAATTGTATGGCAAAGGGGAACGACGCAGGTGTTGGAAGATGTATCCATCAATCAGATTTTGACAATTGTAGAGTCGGAATAGTTTTCTCTTACAGTCCCCCTGATAAGGGGGATTTAGGGGGTTTATAGTAAATCCTAATTATGACTTACGCATTTTCTTTTACAGTCCCCCTGATAAGGGGGATTTAGGGGGTTTGCTCGAGTTCGCGCCTATAATAACAGATCAGACAACAAAAAACCCGCGTCCGATTTCGGACGCGGGTTCTTCGTTAAAGACAAAAGTTATTCCCGTTTGAGGGCTCCCCATTGTGTCGCCAGTTTTCCTTTCGGTTCAACGGGTGTAAGGACCTCTAAGAAAATATTATCCAACGTGGGTGCGATGAGAAGGTCGGCATCAGTCGGTTCAAGGCGGAGATTGAGGTAGTCCGCGCCGCCAGATTCACCACATTTGTAGTGCAAGAAATTTTCACCCTTCTTGAGTTGAATCTCTGTTGGTGCAAGAACTGCTTGAGCACCGCCTGTCCATCTGGAATTATCATACACCATTTCCCCGTTGAGCCAGATTTGGGCGTGATCATCGTGTGCGGGATGCATCGTCGTCGTCCGCTCATCCGGTGAAATAATGGCGATAATGCCGTGCCATGTGATGTTTCCGGCATCACCGAAACCGTGGCTTGTGGACATGTTAAATTGGTCCTCGACATTCAGATCAACAATTCCCCAAGTGTATGGGCCTGGGGTCGCATCATCCTCTGTCAGGTAAACGATGGCACTTGCTGTTTTTCCAGCACCGTCGCGCGTGGAAACAGAGGCATTTGAAATGATAGGCGTTCCAAAATCTGAGTTAGCCTTTTGGCTACCTAAAAGCAGGTAATCTTTTCCAGCGGAGGTGGTGAAACCACCGGTTTCTGTTACCAGATCAAGTCCCCACCATTTTGCAATCCAATCACTCCCTGGTTGCCAATTTTGTGCGAGCACCATTGGCGAGATCATAACAACACAGGCAAGTGTGATGAAGATTGTTAGTTTTTTCATAGCTATGAAATCTCCTTCTTCAAAATATACACGAGGTTCCAGACTTTGAGCGAGAAGCGCGCTTCCCAAAGATACATTACCTCGTCAGATTTAACATTCGGTGATAGCAGTACTGCAATGCAATCACGCATTTGGATGCTGACGTTCTACCGGTAAACCGATACCGGTGTCGGTTTTTTTGTCAGCGGTGTCATTCCTCTTTTCACCTTCTACGAGATAGTATACGTCACCCCGAGAAGTCGATGTCAGAATGCACTCTCATAAATTATAGCACTTTTCAGGTATAAATTGCAAGAAAAAAGTGCAAAGCAACTGATTTTGTAAAAGTTTAGCAGAAAGTATCAATTTTGTCAACTTTAATTTGATACACTTTGTTGTACGTGTTATAATAACCTGCAGTTTCAAGAAAGGTCTACTACCTCTCTCCGTATATACTTATGGAAACATATCCCTGATTTTTTGAGGAAGGTTCTATATTAACCTAAATTGCTATCTAAAGGGTTATAGGCAGCGACTTAGGGATTAGACGTGCCCTATTTCGTGCAATTGTGTATAAAATATGCCCTATTTCGTGCAGTGTTCTCGCTGCGTTTTGTGGTGAACCTAATAAGTACAGGACTATACAAATTGGCATAGAAATTGCTTGTTGACTTATACGTACAATGCCAATGTATAGGTGGTAACTTGGGTAACATAACACGCAAGAGTCTGGGTCGGATTGGCGGATAAACAGACCTATATCTAAAATGGAGAAAATATCATGAATCGTTCCTACAGGCGACACCGTTCCATGCGCGCGCTGCTCTTTTCAAGCGTTGTCCATCTCTGCTTCGCACTTATCTTTATGTTCTCGTTCTATGCCCAAAGACATATGGGTGATGAAGACGTGCTGGCGGTGGAGTTAATAAAACCGAAAGACGCGCCAAAACAACGCCGGACACTCAAACCGCCGCCCCCTAAAAAACTACGCGTACCCCAGCAAACGGATCCGTCTGCCCAGACGAGTCAACGCCATCTGGATTTGACTGCTTCTGCCAATCCAATCAATGAAACCTTGCGGCAATCCGAGCAGGTGCTTCTCCACAGCGCAACGAAATCTGTCTCGGATATAGAGACCTCACTACCGGATGTAACGACAGATGCACGCCATTTCAACAGCCGAGCCGCACCGATCCACGAATCGGTAGCAAGCCCTTTTAAAACCACCGCGGGTGAAGGCGTAGAGAGCCTACGGCAACGGGTTAAAGGTGACGGCGGCGACGGTTTTCACAAACTCGAATCGACAGGGACTTCCGAAATCGGGACTATTGGGGACGGTGATGGCGATGATGAAGGCACGGGCGACGGGGACAGCACCAATCCGTTCGCTGAAGCACTTGAGAACATTGCTAACCATATCATAGCGACACGAGAATTGGATAAGGTGAACGTCGTCTTTGTACTCGACACCAGCGCGAGTATGCGCGACAACATTCAGGAAGTTGCAGCGAACCTGTATGCCTTGACGGATGCCTTTGACCTCGTCAATTTGGAATACCATCTCGGTATGTCTGAATTCAGTGTGCGGCAGACCGGGCAAAACTTGGAGATCCGCACCTTGCTGCCCGATGTCGGTATGCTGCGTAGACGGATGCAAAAAGCGACGCTGAGCGGCAATGAACACGCGCTTGACGCTTTAATAGATACACTTCATCGGATTGATTTCCATGCCGATGCCGATAAATTTATTATCCTCGTAACCGATGAAGCTGCATCGACGGCTTTTAAGGGAGAAGACGCGTATGCCAAGATGCGGGAGAAGGCTATCAAGGAGTATCAACTGCAGGAGATCCGTGCCAATGTCCTTGGGCACCCAGAACTGTTTCAGCAACAAATTGCTGAAGAGACAGGCGGACTGTGGCAACGCATTCCCGGAGATATTGACAGTGTGAGTCGCACGACACTGCCGAGTACGCACACGGGTAACGCCGCATTTCTCAAGGTCTTCCGCGACATCGTTAAAGATATTCGTCGCAACGGGGGGCAAATGTTATTTAGCATGGAATCTCAATTCGAGGTGCTCCTCGAAGATGGGGATATACCGGCAAAGAAACTCGAACGTGAATTCAAAAAAAATGGCATCTCTTTATCCATGGGCGGCAGTCTCTTTAACAATGCCAAGGTCTGGGAGAAAGAGAAGGGAGATTTGTGGGTAATTACAGACTATGCCAGCGGTCGGACTTACACCATCCGTAAACAGGGCGACATATTGAACGTCTATGCCGGTATCTATCCCGAAAGTTGGAACCTTGGTGAGAATCTCACCGCAATGACGCAACATCGGGGTAGCAGATGGCTCATAAACGATCGCAATAGCAGGCGCATGTACACCGTCCGAAACGAAAAAAACCGATTGAATATTTACGCAGGTGGCACACCCGCGGCATCACCTGAAAAAGGGTTTGGGACTTATGTGGACATTGTTGTGATGCTCGATTACAGTCGGAGCATGGGTGGCAAATCTCAAGCGATTATGCTCGGTTTAAGTACGCTCATCGGTCGGTTAGATATTCTGCCTATTAAGTATCGGATCGGGCTTATCCGTTTCGCAGAAGCGAAAGATGCGATCAAGGTTATCAACGGTGCAGTCGTCACACAGATGCCACTGAACGAAGCGATGTTGGCGAGTTATATGGAAGACCCTTTCGGTGGCGATGAACACCTCATTGACGCGATTGTGGAAGGCGTGCCGAAAGTGAAATTCAGTCCGTACGCCAGCCGAATTCTGCTCATCCTGACAGACGAACCGACGACGGGTAAGTATCCACCCGAACGCGCACTCAGTGTGTGTCAGTCGTTAGGGATCCGCGCCTATGTGATTGGGCATCCGAGACCTACGGATTTTCAGAAGACGCTTGCGGAACAGACGGGTGGTGTCTTTTTCACGATGCCGAAGCATTTAAATAAAACTTATCCGAATCAATGAATTAGCCGTCAGCCATCGGCGGTCAGCAATCAGCCGTCAGAGGAATGGTTATTGATTTAGGACTTACGCATTTTCTCTTACAGTCCCCCTGATAAGGGGCGGGGAATGCCACACGGCATTCATACCGTTGATTCTTTAGGGGGTTTAAAACTAATAAACCTACCATCGCGTACTAAATTTGCGTAAGCCTTGTGATTGTCAGCTGCCGAATGTAGGAACTTATCCGTATGGACGCGGTGCTTCAATCTCACATAGAACGTCTGTTCACAATTTTAGCAAAGAGACGTGATCTTCAACTTAATCGTGATGCGTTGAAAGCGGTGCTTTTTAATGTGCCGCGCCATCTCTTCATTGAACAATATTACGATCACGAGGCACCGGACGGGATTGTTCAAGTCGCATCGCCAGAACCGACAGAAAAGCAACTCGAAACAATTTATTCCGATAGAGGCTTGATGATTCGAGAGGAACCCCATAGTGCAGCGTCTCAACCCGGTCTTATTTTTGAGATGCTGGCGGACCTCGAATTGGTTCACGGGCTTAAGGTTTTGGAAGTGGGGACGGGGAGTGGATGGAATGCCAGACTCATCGCATCCAGCGTGGGAGATGATAGTCTTGTCTATTCCGTTGATCTCCAAACGGATTTGGTGGAGAAAGCCCGAAACCATCTGCGTTCGGCTGGCTTCAACCGTGTCAATCTGAAAGCCGGTGATGGTGGTCTTGGATGGCAGGGGGAAACCTTTGATCGGATCATCGTTACAGTCGGCGCGCCTGATATTCCGCCGGCGTGGGGTCAGTCATTAACAGAAGGCGGGGTTTTAGTGATGCCGCTTAAAACAGGCGGTGTAGGAGACCCGATTCTCCGGTTGCACAAGCGCGGCAACAAGTTGACGGGGAAATTCACGCGTTGGGCGGGTTTCATGAACCTGCAAGGCAACTTCAGATCCGCTGCTGAAGATGTGCTCGAACCGCCTTGGGATCCAGTGGTAGCGGCGTTATTGCAAGAGGAACCGACACCGGTTCCCTTCCCTACAAGTTTTGGCACCGATTGTGCCTTCTGGCTTCGTTTAAACGGCGTACCGATGCGGATGCTCGGAGAATACAAAGGACAACGCGGCATGCATGCTGTCCTGCTGGATAAAGAATTGCCTGCCTTGTATGTCCCACAATCTGTATACGCTACTGAGGTTGGGAAGTGTGTAGATGTGTACGGTGATCCACAACACGTCGAACGGTTTATTGATGGGATAGCGGCGTGGGTTGACCTTGGCGAACCGAAAATCACAGACTATCATGTTGAACTTATCAATCCGGCGGAGTCAGGTAATACGGAACCGCAGTGTTATATTGATAAACGTCCACATGCAACGCTAAAGTTTGCTTTGACAGATGATTTTAATAATTGAGGGTGTTTCATTATTCATGGTGGAAACTTCGTATCGTCGAATGTGCCTTTGCGGGAAACCCCTAATTGTAGCATAGGCTGTTAGCCTGTGCATCCGTGTGTAATCGAATGTGCCTTTGCGGGAAACCCCTATACGCGAGGACCCGAAAAGCCCACAATCTAACAGATTATGGTACAAAAGATACGCCATCTAATTGAAAGGAAATATAATGTCAACAACTTCTACAAGTACACAACAACACCGAGAAATGGCAACCGAAGAGGGACCTGTCGCTGTCGCGATCGTTACGGTGAGCGATACGCGTACCCCTGAAACAGACAAGAACGCTGTGTTTTTACGCGAACAACTCGCCGCAGAAGGCAACAGCGTCGCTGCATATCAGATCATTAAAGATGAGCCTGACCAAGTGGCAGCAGTATTAGACGCGATGGCGGAAAGCGAGGCGCAAGTCATTTTGTTCAACGGCGGCACCGGTATCGCACCCCGCGATACGACATTCGACATTCTTGATCGTAAATTGGAAAAGACGCTTCCCGGATTCGGCGAACTCTTTCGGATGTTCAGTTATGATCAGGTCGGTGCAGCGGCGATGTTATCACGGGCAACGGCGGGTGTCTATCGCGGGAAAGTGGTTATCTCTACACCGGGTTCGACGGCTGCTGTGGAATTGGCGTGGGAAAAGTTGATCGGACCGGAATTGCAACATCTCGCATGGGAGGTCGGACGTTAGTTTTCGGCTGTCAGGCTGAAATAGCCGTCAGCCATCAGCCGTCAGCCGTCAGCAAAGAGGGTTTTCTATTCATCAAAAACCTCTTGTTACTGATGGCTGAAAGCCGAAAGCCGAAAGCCAATTACAAAACCTCGCGCGTAAAGGTATACACATGCCGCAGCCATGAGGCGTAATAGATGCCGTTCGCATAGCAGAAATAGATCAGTTTCAAACTGACGATACCGATTAAACAGGTCGCCAGCACTCCAAGCAAACTATAGTCCCATACCCCCATCTTTAGTGTCCGTAGTGAGGTGCGTTGTGTCGCTGTCTCCGGTGAGAACCCGCGACTTTCAACGGATTCACTGAGATGCGTCGCATGCCGTATATTGCCCGCTAAGATCGGACGAAAACTGTTGATCACACCGCGACAGGTGGCGAATAGGTTGACTCGGAGATAACGAAATCCCCGCAATCGCTGCGATCGGAACACAGCCGACGCCTCATTAGCGATGACGGGAATGAAATGCAGTGCTGTCGTCACCATAAAAGCGAGGGTTGCAGGCACGCGGAGTTGCACCAATGCGAGGAGCATATCCCGCGGCTGCGTTGTCCAGACAATGAAACACCCGATGCCGAGCGTCGTGTTGAAGCGGAGGGACTGGACAATCCCGTGAAACAGTCCTTCCCGATAGACCCGTATACCGCCCGTCATCTTCCCAATGATTGGAAAGTCCGGTGGCACGAGTGTGAACAGCACGGTGCGCGGAAACTCGTTATAGAAGATCGCTTGGCTATAGATGAGTCCCCACGTTGTGAAAAAGAGGAAAACGCAGAGCAAACCGATCTGTTGCCATGTCGGTCGCGACAGCGCGATGAGTGTGAGGCTGCCGAGAAAACAGACGAACAAGGCGGTAGGACTGTCCAGCAGGATGACGAGACATCCGGCGATCAGCATCATCAGGATTTTCGTGCGAGGTTCGAGTGTGGTATTCTGCATTGTGTGATTCTTCCGTTCGCATCTCCCTGATAAGTATAACAGGTTTATGGTGTGGTTGGCAATTAATTTGGCTATCAGCGGTCAGCCGTCGGCTGTCGGCTGCCAGTGTATGAGCCACCAGCAGTACCGAAAAAACCGGTTCGTAGTAGCGCAATTGATTGCGCCTCTTATATTCAATATTGTCATTTTAGCAAGATGATAAGTTTGGATTTATGCTATAATATTTAAGATTTACGCAGCCTCTGCAGGCGGGGTTTGAAACCCCGCCTGCAGAGTGCTTACGTCCTACGTGAGTCTTGATACCAATTCACTCCCTATACGGAGGAAGCATAAAATCAAATGTCTGACACATACAAACACATTAGAAAAACTGGGAAATTGATAAACTTCCCAAAAATTCTAACACTGTTCGCCTTATGCGTTGCTATGACTGCTGTAGCGAACGCGCAAACGCCCGATTTCCCAGAGAGCATGCCAATTGTCGAACGTCCCTTTCCGGACGATCCAGACAAGTTCAGTTTCGCGATTATCGGCGATAAAACCGGTGGCGGTTTAGATAAATGGCACGTCTTTGACCGCGCGATAGATGAAATCAATGTCCTGAAACCGGATTTCGCTATCATGGTGGGTGATTTAATACAGGGTGATACACATGACCTTGAACGACTCGCAGCAGAATGGAAAGAGTTCTGGCAACACGAATCCGATTTAATCCTGCCGTTTCTGCCCTTACCCGGTAACCACGATATTACGAATCCAGTGATGTATCAATACTGGAAGGACAATATTGGACGCACCTATTCAGCATTTACGTATAAAGATTGCCTGTTTATCATGCTCAATACCGAAGAGTGGCATGACCCTTCACACGCGGAGTGGGACTGGGAGCAAGAAGGCTGGTTTGGTGAGGCGCAGATAAAATACGTGGAAGATGAATTAACGCAACACTCGGACGTACGACATACGTTCGTCCTGATGCACAGACCGATATGGTTGTACGAAAACTCAGGATGGGAGCAGATCGAAGAAGCACTCGGTGATCGGGCGTACACCGTCTTTGCGGGGCACTACCATAACTTAACCTTACATACCCGTAACGACCGCCGTTATTTTGTGCTGAGTGCGACAGGTGGTGGATTGACGCCGCAAGCGGCACCGGAAGCGGGTGCGTTTGACCATTACAGTATTGTCACCGTAGATGGCGAAGCGGTTGAGGTCGCGATTATCGAACCTGGGAACGTCCATCCTGCGGACATCTCAACTGCAGCTTTCAAAGAGAAACTTTCGAGTCTACTCTCCTTTAAATCTCATTTCAATATAGATAGAACGCAACCGCACTCCAATGGAACGCTCGAAATTTCGCTGGAAAACACCTTTGAAAAGCAGTTGGATGTCGAAATTGTTTTTGACGCAAACGAGCATTGGCAGATGTCACCACACCGGTTAGCCTTCCAAGTTAAACCCGGGCAAACGGCAAGCGGCGTTGTTACACTGACGGCACCCTCTGATGCCTTCACACCGCTCCCTACCTACGACTATGCGATTGTCTACGGTGGTGAACAATTAGCGGGTCGCAAGAATCTGTTCCATCCCATTGATAGATCGGATATGCGCGTACTCAAAGATTGGATGCTTCTGGGGCCTTTCGATCTTGGCGTGACAGAGATGACCGCCGACTCGAACGTTATACCGCCAAATTTTCTGACGGCACCGCTACCCGAATCCGATGACGGCAAAACGTACGAGGGACAGGCAGGAGAGATCGGTTGGCAAGAGCATCTCTCGGAGACGGAACGGATTAACTTAGACGATGCCTTCGGAAACACCGACTGGGCATTCGGTTATGGTGTGACCTATATTAATAGTCCTGATGCGCGGCGTGTGTTTGCGCAGATTGGATGGGGGAGCCACCTCGGTAGGCTCTTTCTGAATGGAGACGAGATTCCTGCAGCGTCGAGATTTGGGGCGCGTCTGTTTCGTGGATGGGCGCATTTTGAGTTACCCCTAAAAGCGGGTTGGAACACGCTGACGATCCAGTCCGGAGACTATACAGGCGGATGGGATTATCGGATGGAAGTTGCTGATGATAGCGATATATTGCAGTTCAGTACGAAACCCATTATTGGAAGGTGAATTGTAACAGTTATGGATTTTGACTTGATCCTTCACTGCAAACCTGCTATGATAGCCCCATGCCGCACCTCAATCTCAAAACCAGCCACAAAGCCATCCGCGACTATTACGCCACGCTGCAGCAATACGACAAACACGCCGTCACACACGAAGGCGCGGTCAGCAACCCGTTCGCTTTTTTACTCGATACCTGTGCAAAACAGGTGAACGCTACACTCATCCCGCAGTACCCGATGCGCGCACCCAAAGGGAATCGGATCGTTGTTGACGGCGCGATCCTCGACGAATTCGGGCTGCCTTTCGCTTATTGGGAAGCGAAAGATATAGATGACGATCTTCCTAAAGCCGTCGTGGAGAAACGGGACGCAGGCTATCCACTCGACAATACTCTCTTCCAAACGCCGCAGCGAATTATCCTGTATCAAAACGGGCAAGTGGCATTGGATGTAGACATCACCGACCCCGCGCAGCTGATCGCAGCACTCCAATATCTGTTCTCTTATACTGCACCAGCACTCCATAACTGGCAGACCGCGGTTACCGACTTCAGAGAACACGTGCCGGACCTCGCTAACAAGTTGAAAGAACTCATCGAGCAACGCCACGAGACGGATCCGGCGTTCAAGGAGGCGTTTGGTGATTTCTACGAGACTTGCCGTACTGCCATTAACCCCGAACTCTCACAGGACGCTGTCGAGGAGATGCTCATCCAACACATCCTCACGGAACGCATCTTCCGCACGGTTTTTGAACGGTCAGATTTCACACGCCGAAATATCATCGCCCGCGAGATTGAAAACGTCAGCGACGCACTCATGCGGCACGCCGTGAGCCGTGACGCGTTTCTCGCACCCTTGGATCGGTTCTATGTCGCGATTGAGCAGGCAGCGACACTCTGCAAAGATTTCTCCCAGAAACAGCATTTCCTCAATACGTTCTACGAGAAGTTTTTTCAGGGGTTCTCCGAAGATGTCGCAGATACACACGGTATCGTCTATACACCGCAACCGATCGTCGATTTCATGGTGAAAAGCGTTGAACATATTTTGGAAACTGAGTTCAACCGATCCCTGTCGGACAGTGGTGTACATATCATTGATCCGTTTGTCGGCACGGGTAACTTCATCGTCCGGCTCATGCAGGACATTCGAGGCACGGCGTTAGAGGGGAAATACCGCCACGAACTCCATTGCAACGAGGTGATGCTCCTGCCCTACTACATTGCGAGTTTGAATATTGAGCAGGAGTACTTTCAACGGACAGGGACGTATCTACCCTTTGAAGGTATCGCGCTTGCGGATACATTTGAGTTGCTGGAGCAGGAGCAAGGCGAACTCTTCACGCGTGAGAACACAGAACGTGTGAAGCGACAAAAGGCAGCGGATATGTTCGTCGTTATCGGTAATCCGCCTTACAATGCATGGCAGGTTAACGAGAATGACAATAATAAAAATCGGAAGTACGAGACGATGGACGCGCTGCTAAAGGAGACGTATTCGCAAGACTCAAAAGCGAGGAATAAAAACGCACTTTCGGATCCTTATGTGAAAGCGATTCTCTGGGCATCAAAACGAATTGGTAAGGACGGCGTTGTTGCATTCGTGACCAACAACGGTTTTCTCGATGGCATCGCGTTTGATGGGATGCGGAAACATCTCGCTCAGGATTTCACTAAGATTTATCATATTGATCTCAAAGGAAACGCACGCACCTCTGGTGAACGCCGACGAAAAGAGGGTGGTAACGTTTTTGATGATCAGATTCGGGTTGGCGTAGGCATTAGTTTCTTTATTAAGAAGGCAGAACCGGTATCGGAGACAGCGGAGGTTTGGCTATATGCTGTTGACGATTATCTGAAAGCGCGCGAGAAACAGAAATTTTTAACCGACTTCGGGGACTATACAAATGTTCCAATGAAACAGGTAACAGTTGATGCAAAGCATACATGGCTCACCGAAGGTCTCCACGCTGAATTTGATACTTTCGTTCCGATGGGCACAAAAGAGGCAAAGGCGAAAAAAGGTGCTGCAACGGATGTAATTTTCAAAACCTATAGCGCGGGTGTTAAAACCAACCGTGATGCGTGGGCTTACAACTTTAACCGAGATGTGCTTACTGGGAATATTCTGCGGATGAGTGACACCTACAACACGGAAGTAGATAGGTGGAAACGACAAGAAAATCAGAGGGAAATCAACATTGATGATTTTGTTGTATATGATGACACGAAAATCAGTTGGAGCCGGGACCTAAAGTTAAAATTAAAACGAGGAGTGATTATTGAATACGCGGAACACAAGGTGAAAATATCTCTCTATCGACCCTTTACTAAATTAAATCTTTATTTTGATCGGACAATAAATAATGATGTGCATGTGTTTCCCTCTATCTTTCCAACACTGGTAACAGAATCAGAGAACCGAGTAATCTGTGTCAGCGGCATTGGAAGTAAAAAACCATTCCACGCCTTGATTTCGGATGCCATATCGGGCATCGATTTACTCGAAAAAACGCAATGCTTCCCGTTCTACACCTACGACGAGGACGGCACAAACCGACAAGAGAACATCACCGATTGGGCATTGGCAGAATTCCGAAACCATTACAACGACGACACTATCACCAAATGGGACATCTTCCACTATAACTATGCCCTCTTGCACCACCCCGTCTATCGTGAGAAATACGAGATGAACCTCAAGCGCGACTTGCCGCATATCCCATTCGCCGAAGATTTCTGGGGATTCGCCAACGCAGGCGCAGCGTTAGCAGACCTCCACATCAACTACGAATCCGCCCCAAAATACGACGGACTGAAGGCCATTGAAACACCGGGGATGAAGATAGATTGGTGCGTCGAGAAGATGAAACTGTCGAAAGATAAGACGCAGTTGAAATATAACGATTTCCTGACACTCGACAGTATTCCTGCGGAAGTTTATGATTATCGGTTAGGCAATCGGTCTGCGTTGGAGTGGGTCATAGACCAGTATCGTGTGAAGGTAGACAGACGGAGCGGGATTGTCAATGATCCGAACCGAGAGGATCAGCCGCAGTACATCGTGGATTTGATAGCGCGTGTTATCTCTGTAAGTCTGCAGACAGTGGAGATTGTTAGCGACTTGCCGCCACTGTAGTATCTCGCTAAAGCAACCCCCTAAATCCCCCTTATCAGGGGGACTTGCAATTGAAAGCAACCCCCTAAATCCCCCTTATCAGGGGGACTTGCAATGTTCCTTGTAAAAAGTTTTTCTTAGTATTCGAGTGGGATATCTTCTTCGGATAGCCACCGGCTTATTAGATTTGTAAGTCCTTGATCGTACTTCTTGAATGCATCTCTATTTTTGAATTCCTGATCTTTACCGACATAATACCACATTCGGACACCTTCTGCCCAATACTCGTCTACTGGCGACGATTCTAACTTCCAATTATCGACAGCGAAATACTTGTCTGCCCATAATCCGAGTTTCATCGCCCGATCGTAGGCTTGATTCAATAAGCTATCGAATTCTGGGTCCATCTTTGAAATAACAGAATGGACTGCATGCCCGAATTCGTGAACAAACACGTCCATGTTCGGTCTCTTTTTCTTTTCAACATAAGAGGCGAATCGACCGGGGAACCCCAGAGACTCTTGCGGTGTGAGCGCGAGACCTGCGAGACGCGACTTGCTCTCCTCCCATCCGAGCGAGGCGGTAATGCTTTCTCCGGGTGCGATCAGGATGAATTCGTATCCTGAGAGTTTGCTAAGAATTTCTCGATGTTTAGCGGTGATTGTTAGAATGATTGTCTTCGCTGCGTAAAAAGCCTTATCGCTTACCTTCCCTGAACCTGTGATTGTCATATCTCCGACATCGAGATATTTTATGACTTGGATCTTTTCCTTTGCTTCTGAAACGTTCGGCGTTCGCATTATTAAGAATCCTTTTGTGTGATGTGTTAGTTATCTTCTGTGTTATGGTTTTCTGTGATTAATAAAATTATAACACATCTTGGAGAGCGAATGCCAAGTCAATTGGTAATTAGCCATCAGCCATCAGCCATCAGCCGTCGGCAGTCAATGTTATAGTAAATCCCACAATTATTTGGACACCCGGCCATGCCGTAGGGGCTGGGTCACCCAGCCCCATAAGCGTCAATTTAAGAAAAAAGAACCGTCTCAAACCCAGGCCCGGTAGGTTCGGTTTCCTAACCGAACCGGATCCTACGCGAAAATATTGAAGACTCCAAAAACCTCTTCAGTCGCGTAGCGACGGAATGTTTATAGCAGCGCATGACCCAAAAACCTAAAGCCCCGTAGGGGCG
>JAJDTM010000057.1 GCA_022827185.1 Candidatus Poribacteria bacterium | reverse complement strand
GGCCTTGAGATGGTTAATCTGGTCATACATCGATACAGAAACACTACCATACTCCCACATCTGATTCCGCATCTGGAGCATATAGTTCTGCAACTGCTTCTGGTGGCGCAACTCCGCATAAAGCCACTGTTCCTCTGTTTTCGTAGGCTTCACACGAAACTTAAAGGTCATTTTCATTCGGCGATCACACATTACACTTTTAACCCCTATAGAGTGGGTAGGCAGACACGTAACCTTGCGATTACACTCTATATGTCTGCCAGTGTGATATATATATTAAACCACAATTTGATTAGAATGTCAAGTGTTTTTTCAAAAAAACGCTATGGTCTAATCCACAAGGGCGGATTTTCCTCCCCTGACTAAAGTAGGGGGTTTCCAATCCGTAAATTTTGATGAAGGAGAGATGGAGTAAATGGGGTAAAGGAGAGAAACGTCAATCTTTATCCACCACACCGCTTCAGGCAAGTCGCCCGATAAGTCTGGCGGTCGGTGAAGGTGAACATTATGCTTATGTGTTATCTCATCCGGTTCATTAGACTCAGGGGTTCTCTTTATAGAAAAATCTTTGATTTATTTATCAACTCATAGTAGAATCTACAGTTACTTGAATATTGTGGATTTTATAGTAAAGTTTAGAATTATCGTAAATCCCATAATTATTTGCACACGCGGTAGGGGCTGGGTTACCCAGCCCCTACGAAGGTGTAATGTAGGGTCCTACCGCGAGAGGTCTTCAGCAATGAAAAAAGTCACTTTTACTGCCACCATTGTTATGGTTTTAGGGACTATCTGGGCGTTGTATCTCCGGTGGGATAACAGCCGTTTTGCAGAAAGTCTGCCTAAGGTGCCATCGCAAACGAATATTGCACAACCCCATGATACCAGAATCCAAGGCATCACCTCTGAAAACGAGCACAATGAACTCCCTGCGGAAGCGAAAGTCCTACCAGCACCTACTGCTCCATCTGCAGAGGTTCCCAACGACATGGCACGCAAACAGCCGCATCACAGCGATTCTCCGTCCGATGCCTATTCACCATCGCTTCTTCTTGAGCGGATACAAAAAGACACAGGTGTGAAACAAGAAGCCGAAAGTCCATCTTCTTTTATGGACTTATCCGTAGAAGAGATAATAGAACGCAACCGTCAAAAGCTCATCGCAGAACACGGTGATATCCCAGAAATAGATATATACTTCAAACTTAACGCACCTCTTTTTGAAGCCATAAAAAATCGAGAAACTCAGGTTCGTATTCAGAGGACCCTTGAAGAGCATCTTGAATTCAGCAGAGTCATGTCAGTTTTATTTCCGAGTGAGGCGCATGATAAGATGTATCGAGACGCGCGAGCGCGAAAAGCACTGGAACAAAACCGGCGCAAATACCAATAAACACGACTTGCGCCAGTTATTTTTGTTTTCATAGAGTTTTGCTTATGTGAGAACAAGATTTTTGAGTTTCATCAGGGGGCATCCTAAACATTGATTCAGGAACGCACCGAGGAGACACGCACCGAACTTGTTGCTCATACGCGTCCGTAATCCCCAATGCGTCCGCGCCCGAACTCAAGAGACGTGGAACTGCTCTGTGAGTTGAGAGATCGTCGTCTCAATGCGACGGCGCAACCGCTTGTGCCGGGGAAGATGAAAAATAGGAAACAGCAATGCTAAAAGTTTTTGCCAAATTAATCTTCTCGTTTATGGCGGTGATGCTACTACTTTCTGTTGTTAACATAGGGTGCAGTTCGAGGCATTTTGAGCAGAATCAGAAAGACATTCTGGAGCAGCCTGAAAAAAACGGATCCGAGCAACATCAAAAGATGGGTGCCTCTGCAAAGCCGGAAGGGACGAGCATTTTCACCGTGATAGAGCTCGAAGATTTAGAGCATCCGACCCTTGCGGCTTCTATTCAACTACCCTACCGCGTCGGTACAAACAACACTGTTATCCTCTCAGGCGAACACGCATATCTCACGACGGAAAAGCACCTACACGTCATTGATGTTTCGCTCCCGCAACGTCCTGCTTATCTGACGGCTCTTGAGTTTCCTGATAAAATCGGTAAAGTCCTCGCCTCTGGAGAGCATCTCGTTGTCGCGGGCGAAAAAAAGTTTCATCTCGTAGATATTTCACAACCCTTGCGCCCTGTGCTTGAATCTACCATGCATTTACCGCAGCAACACGGCATCAAAGACCTTGATGTTCTTGAGGATCACCTGTATGTTATCGGAGTAAATGACTATCTGTACACTTTTTACGTGCCTCGCGGATACGCGCAACTCGTTAGGGCTGTTGAATTGTCACCTCGCTGGTGGTTGTTCAGTCCGAAAGCTGACCGTCCCAATGTTCAGCAAATTGAGGCATCAAAGTTAGAACGTTCACCGAGTGGTATCTCTGAGCCGCTCCGGTCTCAAAGCGGGTTTTTACAGCTCCGCAGCAGCAAAAACCAGAAAGTCCGTGCATCGCCGCATTGCTTGGTCATGGAGCAGATACAAAACCCTATGAGATCTGCCCAGTGTGATCTGTTGATTTACTCAGCATATACAAAAGGTTATGATGAACAGGAAAAAAACGAAGCACGTTTCAAGTACATATTCGGTAAGGATTTTCCTGCCGGTGGTGGAATCGTAGCTACAGAACTCTACTACGTGGGTGCAGAAGGCCTTCACCATCTCAAGGCGAAAGAAGGAAACGATCCGCTCAAGACGAAAGCAGGAATGACACTCACTCGGGGAAAACCGAAAATTGCGTATGCTGTTAGTGCAGGAGAGATGCAGCAAATCACGCAATACCCACCAGAAACGATAATCCTCAATGACAAACAATTAGAACTTCCGGTGGGTCCCGTCACGGACTTTCAAATCTTGGATGGTCTGCTTTACGTCGTCAGCGCGAACGGGTTCTTTTCTATCAGAAGCCTTATTGCAGTAGAAAACTTTTTGGAAGGCGATGACGCACAGTTTTTATCTGTTACACCGCTTCAGGCAAATCGCCCGATAAGTCTGGCGGTTGCGGAACGCTTCGCTTACGTATTAGCCACACCGGAAAATTGATAAAGAATTGACTGTCCGCGGAATTTATGGTAAAATAGTGGAAATCCACATCAGCGTTCCGGGAACCGAGACTTCGACAAGGAATAAATCAAAGATGACCACAGAGCAAATCATAACCCAAGACCCAGATATTCACGACGGAGTGCCCGTATTTACAGGCACTCGTGTGCCCATCAAAAGCCTCATTGATCATCTCAAAGCTGGCGAGAGCCTTGACTATTTTCTCGAAGGTTTTCCTTCTGTTTCTCGGCAACAGGCGGTCGCTTTTTTAGAAATCGCGTTTGCATCGGTTGCCATGGGAAATCCGCGCCTGGCTCAGGCCGGTGAGGTTAAAAAATAGATGCGCGTCCTCCTTCCGATATGCGTCGCGTCAATCAAATTCTAAAAACTCTTGAACCCGGACAGGTCATTCCTGTGTCGCTCAGCACCTAACCTCTCGTTACCGAAAAATAGAATCTTAACCCTCCTATCATGAACTCACGCTTATTTTTGCAAAATCATGAGACTTTTTCCGCTCAAATAGCGTCACTATGTGTTGATGTAAAATACTGAACATTCCCTTTTTAGAGGTATCCGATGAAAAATAACGATGTTGCTCTCATCCAACGCGTCCTTGAAGGCGATGATACTGCCTTCTCCGCACTCGTCGAAAAGTACCAAAGGTCAGTGCACGCGCTGGCGTGGCGGAAGATCGGAGATTTCCACATCGCCGAGGACATCACACAGGATACATTTCTGAAGGCGTATCAGAGACTCTCAACACTGAAGAAACCGCAGCGTTTCGCGAGTTGGCTCTATGTGATAGCAGCGAACCATTGCAGTACATGGCTCCGTAAGAAACGCCTATGGACAGAGTCGTTGGAAAACACGAGCAGCGGACAAGTAGAAAAAGCGACGTATTCTGGATACGTTATTGCGGAAAACGAGCGAATAACAGCGGAATCACAGCGCGAAGTCGTCAAGAAATTACTTGCGAAGTTACAAGAGAGTGAACGCACAGTGATTACGCTCTACTACCTCGGGGAAATGAGTTATGAAGAGATTAGCGAGTTTTTAGGGGTCTCGGTGGCTGCGATTAAGAACCGTTTATATCGCGCGCGGAACCGATTAAAGCAGGAGGAACCCATGATCAGAGAGGCTTTAGGCAATTTCCAAATTACACCAAACCTTACAGAGAACATTATGCGCGAGATTTCGCGGCTGAAAACGACTGCGCCGTCTGGTGGCAAACCCTTTGTGCCGTGGGCAATCGGTGTTTCGGCATTAGCAGTCGTTTTTTTGATACTCGGCATCGCAAACCAGCAATCCTTATCGCGCTTTCAAAAACCCTACAGTTTCAATGCAGCGTCAGAGATGAAGGTTGAGCTGATTGATGCCCCGGTTGTGCTAAACCTTGAAGCCGAATCGGATAACCGGACGCAACTCGGAAATGTTAACGCACAAGGCGAGAACGATGGATCCGACCAGCAAGTTAATAATGCGACTTCACTTGACTTAGAAACAATTATCACGAAGATGAAGCACTACGATAATGCCGTCACCTCCGTAACGGGTGATTTCGTTATCGAAAGAGGAACCGAGATAGATGAATATACATTGGCATTCGAAGGCGAGAAAGTCTGGGTCCAACCGAAGGAACGGAGAGCCTCAAATGTACCTGACATCCATTTTTGGAATGGAGAACGGCTCTGGCAGATACATCGACCCGATAACCTTCTCTTTAAGGTTAAAATTAAACCTAACAAGGAAAGTACAGTCCTTGAGAAGGTTCAACAAGCCTTCAAGCAGGTAGGTATTGAACTTGCCGACGATGTACGCATTGTCCCTGCCAAATTGCAAAATAGTTTCAGGGTCATGGGGAAAGAGAAAATTTATTTTATTTTGTTCGTAGGAGAGACAATGTTGGAGGTTTACGATGACAATCTCGAATACGCCGTTCGCCCCGACTTCGGATTCATAGATGCCGATCAAGATCCGCGGTTTTGGCTTACCTTTCCAAGTAACGCATCAACCGACGCTTATCTATCTCAACCGCTCTGGCAGTTGCTTGAGAAACACGAAAGTGAACTGATAGCAACCGAGATATTGAACGGTGAAAAGACATCCGTGATTCATCTAAATAGACGTACCGGCACCCCTAAGCTCTGGATTTCCCATGACAAGGGTTTCCGACTGGTTAAGTCGGAAAGTACATTTACCATTCCTTCAGAACCGAATCGTCCAGAGCGGTCTCCTTTTAAAGCAGGTGAAACCTATGTTAGTACCCGAGTAATTGAGTATCAAGAATACCTGCCGGATGTCTGGTTTCCTAAGGTAATGGTGAAGTATTTTGCTCCAAAAACACCGTCGGAACCAAAAGAAGAGGATTTCATTTCTAGGACCGTTTTCCGCACGAGGCAGTGTCGTTTAAACACCGATGTTAGTGAGTTGTTTCGTTTAGACTTAGCCCCTGATACACCTGTATTAGATTACGCGGCTAAAGGTGTGCGTCCAGCGGGGCACGTGTTGAACTTTGGATCCAGATCAGACATTCAACAGCAGCCCGGAAGCACTGCTACGTCAAGTAGTATTGATGATTCTGATCAGCACGCCAATGATCCTGCTGGCAAAGATTTGCAGCTACGGCATCTGCCGGAAGGTGCTAAATCCCGCCTCGGTAAAGGCGAGATAAACGCAATCACGTATTCCCCGGATGGCACGCGGCTGGCGGTCGCGAGCTCTATTGGGATATGGCTCTATGATCCCCATAATGGACAAGCACTCGACCTACTCACAACGCATACAGACTACGTCAGTAGTGTGGCGTTCAGTCCTGACGGGAGAACACTGGCGAGTGGGAGTACGGATGGCATCATCCGCCTCTGGGATACACAGACAAGTATACTCCGCCAATCGCTTACAGGGCATACCGACTCGGTGTCAAGCGTGGTGTTCAGTTCCGATGGAACTTCACTGGCAAGTGGGAGTAGGGATAACACCGCCCGTCTCTGGGACGCACAGACCGGCGAACTCAAAAATACGCTCAAAGGGAATACGAACGGCATCTTAAGTGTGGTGTTCGGTCCCAATGGAAAAACTTTGGCAAGTGGCGGTGAGGATAACACCCTCCGGCTATGGGATGTGGAGACGGGAACGCTCCAGAAAACGCTCAACCTCATTGAGCATACGGCGGAGACTACGGAAATGGCGTTCAGTCCCGATGGAAGGACACTCGCAAGTTTGGGTTCGGATTTCGGTTGGGATACTCCCATCCGTCTGTGGGATGTAGAGACTGGGGAACTCCAGAAAACACTCAAAGGACAAGAAAGGGATGTTGTCTATGACATGGCGTTCAGTCCCGATGGAAAGACATTCGCAAGTGCGATGGATAACTGCACCGTCCGTCTCTGGAATACACAAACAGGTGAACTTAGCCGAATTCTCATAGGACACACGTACCACGTCTTTTGCGTAGCGTTCAGCCCTGATGGAAAAATGCTCGCCAGTGGAAGTTATGACGGCACCCTCCGTTTGTGGGATGCGGAAACAGGCGAACTCCGCAATACCCGCACAGGATACACCAGCGCGGTCGTGAATGTATCTTTCAGCCCTGATGGAAATACAATCGCAAGTGCGACAGATGATGACACGGTCGGTTTATGGAGCGTACAGACTGGCACGCGCCGCCATACGCTTAAAGTACACCAAACACATACAATTAAGAGCGTGTCCTTTAGTCCAGATGGTAATACGCTGGTAGGCGCGGGTTATGGTCGCATCATCCATCTCTGGGATACAGAAACAGGTGAGCTCCGCAATACCCTCGGTGGACATACGGATGTTGTCGCGAGTGTCTCGTTCAGTTCGGATGGAAAAACAATCGCAAGTGGGGGTTGGGATAAGACCGTCCGTCTGTGGGAAGCCCAGACAGGCACACTCCACGGCATCCTTGAAGGGCATACGGACTGGGTCAATAGTGTGGCGTTCAGTTCGGATGGAAAAACAATCGCAAGTGGGAGTAAGGATAAGACTATCCATTTGTGGGATGTGGAGACCGGCGCACTCCAAAATACGCTCAAAGGACATACGGCAGAGATAGGGAGCGTGTCCTTCAGCCCTGATGGAAAAACACTGGCGAGTGCGAGTAAGGACGGCATCATTCATCTCTGGGATGTAGAGACCGGCACAATCCGCCAAACCACAGGGCATTTGAAGTGGGTCGCAAGCGTGGCGTTCAGCCCGGATGGCAGGACGCTAGCAAGTGCGAGTTGGGATAAGACCATTCATCTGTATGATGTGCAGACGGACACAACCGTGCGAATCCTCGAAGGGCATACGGATGGAGTCGAAAGCGTGGCGTTCAGCGCTGATGGCAATACGCTAATGAGCGGGAGTCAAGATGGCACATTGTTGTTGTGGGAAATCACACCTGAGCCAACTCACTAAAGTTTTTCTACAGAGATACTGAAGAAATACCCAAGCAAATAAACCCTATGGGATTCAAGAGGTTTTTTGAAGTCTTCAAGGTTTCTGTGTAAAATCCGGTTCGGTTAGGAAACCGAACCTACCGGCCTGGGATATTCAGCGCATAATTTTTTCTAAAATTGACACCTATGGTTGTGCGGCGGACCGCTACCTAAAAATTTACACGCCCTTCTTTCCGGAGGATGTGTATTTTTTTATTAGATTTGTGATATAATTGAAGCAGAAACAAATCTGGCAACCATAAGTCCGCATTACCCCTCGTTATCAACAGGATAACATCTCAAACCTCCTTTACATAAATCTGCCGTTTTCGTTTGCAGAATTGTGTGACTTTTTCATCTCAAATAGCGTCACTATGTGTTGATGTGAAATACTAAACATTCCCTTTTTAGAGGTATCTGATGAAGAACAACGATGCTGCACTTATCCAACGCGTCCTCGAAGGCGATGATACGGCGTTCTCCATGCTTGTGCGGAAATACCAAAAGCCGGTGCACGCGCTGGTGTGGCGGAAGATCGGAGATTTCCATATCGCCGAGGATATTACACAAGAGACGTTCCTGAAGGCATATCAGCGACTCTCCACGCTGAAAGAACCGCAGTCCTTTGCGAGTTGGCTGTATGTGATAGCCGCAAACCACTGCAGTACATGGCTCCGCAAGAAACGTTTATGGACACAATCGTTGGAAAACACAAGCAGCGTGGCATTGGAAAGAACAACATATTCTGGATATCTCATTGCGGAAAACGAGCGCGTTACGATGGAAACGCAGCGCGAGGTTGTCAAGAAACTACTCGCCAAATTACAGGAAAGCGATCGGACAGTTATCACGCTCTACTACTTCGGGGGAATGAGCTATGAGGAGATCAGCAAGTTTTTAGGCGTATCGGTAGGGACAATTAAAACTCGTGTTTACCGTGCGCGGCAACGTCTGAAGAAGGAGGAACCGATGATACGAGAGGCTTTAGAGAACTTCCAAATTGCACCGAATCTTACAGAGAATATCATGCAAGAAATTTCGCGGCTGAAACCGATTGCCCCGTCTGGCAGCAAACCGTTGGTGCCGTGGGCAATCGGTGTTTCGGCATTAGTAGTTGTCTTTTTGATGTTAGGTGTCGGTACGCAATATTTATCGCGTTTCCAGAAACCTTACAGTTTCGATGCTATGTCAGAGATGACAGTTGAACTTATTGAAGCACCCATCGTGCTAAACCTTGAATCCAAACCAGATATTCGGACCCAACTCGGAAATGTCAACACGCCAAGTAAAAGCGATACCTCTAATCGACAGCCTAATGAGGTTTCAGCATTGGTGGCTGAAGCACAATCAGACGAGACAGTTAAAAACCACTCACAATGGAAATTGCCGAAAGCGGCGAAAGCGCGGTTGGGAAAGGGCAGTATTAATACGATTCAGTTTTCGCCGGACGGCACGCAACTCGCCGTGGGAACGAATATCGGTGTATGGCTGTATGATGTAAAAACAGGTGAAGAAAAGTCCCTATTTCCGGGAATGTGCCAATCCGTGGCATTTTCACCGGACGGTCGTTTCCTTGCAAATGGTGGTGGTAGGTCCAAAATTCATTTGTGGGAAATTGGCACGGAACGTGAAGTGTTACTCACGGATTTATATGATTCTGCCGCAACGTTAAAGTTTTCCTCAGATGGGAAAACGCTTATCAGTTTGAGCAGTTTGGGGGATACAATCACCAGGTCAGATGTTGAAACCGGAGAGGGGATTATGAGGCATCTCAAGAGTGGGAGATCAAACGCGTTTGGTCCAGATGAGCTTAATACCGGTGTCTACGCAATCACAGACGATAAAGCTGCCATTGCGAGGATGGATGGAAAGATTCAGATATGGGACATCACGACTCACGAGAAGTTATCCACGCTCAGAGGACATACAGATTTGTCCCTTCAATCCCTTGATAAACCGTCGCGTCAACCGAATTCGTTTACGTTTAGACAGGCGACTTCGCTTAGTCGTACAGTCAAAACCCCTGATAATTCGTTTACGTTTAAACAGAGCTTCCGAAATTTCAAAAATAGAGTTTCAGCGTTGGCATTTTCACACGACGGCACGCGCCTTGCGAGCGGAAGCACGGATAAGACCGTGCGTTTATGGGATACCACCAAGCCTGATGAATGGATGACACTCCAAAAGCATACAGGTTGGACAAATGTCTTGGCATTTTCACCGGACGGAAAAATGCTTGCCAGTGGGAGTACGGATAAAACCGTGCAATTGTGGGATACCACTACCGGAGAACCCTGCGCGACACTGACTGGACATATCAACGGTATTACTGCCTTAGCGTTTTCGCCGGATAGCACAACGCTTGCGAGTGGCAGCGCAGACGGCACGATCCGGTTCTGGCACGCCGAAACTGGAAATCCGCTAACCGACCGTATCATCGGGCACACACAATGGATGAAAGCAGCGACCTTCCTTCAAGACAGTTCGACGCTTGCAAGTGTCGCATTTAATGGTGAGATTACCTTTTGGGATGTGAAAACATCGCATAAATCCACGGTTCACACTGCAGGACATCGAGATGGGTTTCCAACTTTAGCATTCTCGCCGGATGGCACGAAACTCGCCAGTGTAGGCGCAGATGGGCGTACGATCTTCGAGATAATTTCTGGTCATCCCTTTTCCACATGGCGTGCAGATCATCTCGTGCGCCTGACTGATGTCCGCACTGGGCGCGAACTATCGACCTTGGAATTTAGTGGAGGTATCGAACATCTGACCTTCTCTCCGGATGGAAAGACAGTGGCATTTGGTAGTTTAGGTGAAATTCATTTGTGGCATACAGAAACCGGTGATAAACTGATGATTCCTCTCGTTGATTGGGAAGAAGCCGATATTCGCAATATGCCACACGTTACTGCTTTGGCGTTTTCCTCGGATGGCGCAACCCTTGTGAGTGGAACCGATCAAGGGAAAATCCAGACGTGGAATGTTACGACGGGAAAAGCATTAGCAGTCTTTGCGAAACCGACTGCGCAAGAGAACTTGGGACATATTTCCGCATTGAGTTTTTCACCAGATGGTGCCTTGCTTGCCGCCGGATCACATAGTCAGATCGATCTATGGGAAGTGAATACTGGTAATAAATTGCTATCCGTTAACACCAAGCATAAGCGCGGTAATATGGGTTTCCAGTCTTATTCGGAACCGTTGGTGTTTTCACCGGATGGCACGATTCTTATTAATGGACTTGAACCCGGGGTCATCCAATTGTGGGATGTTACAACAGGAGACAGGATCGCTGTGCTTGATGGACATACACAAAAAGTGGAGACGTTGGTGTTTTCACCTGATGGCACAACGCTCGTCAGCACCGCCACCGATGGCACAATCCTCTTGTGGGATTGGAATGAAGTCCTCACAGGTTCATCCAAAAGCGAATAATAGTAAAACAGATTGCAGAGGAGGTAATCACTTGCGGATTACAAGTGCTTGCCTCCGTATCCTTGATCCCTTCAAACATCCATTCACTCGTCCTCTTCACGTTAATGCTCTGCGCTGGCTGCCACCTCCAGCCGGTGTTTGAGTTTCCGCTACCCTCATTTTCGTAGATGGTTTTAGAAATTGTGCTATTAAAGCACAATTTGTCTTAGCATCACGTTCCCTCCATTTCCATTATGTCTCTTCTATCGCACAATTTGTGCTATAATTCCACTTGCGCACTGCAGGCGGGGTTTGAAACCCTGCCTGCAAAGGAGCTGCGTCAGTCCTAAAAAATTTGCAGAATTCTGTGACTTTTTTGTCTCAAGTCGCATCATTAAAGATTGATATGGAACGATGAACATTCCCTTTTCAGAGGTATTCGATGAAAAACAACGATGCTGAACTCATCCAACGCATCCTTGCTGGCGATGATACTGCGTTCTCCGCGCTTGTAAAAAAACACCAGAAACCGGTGCACGCGCTGGCGTGGCGGAAAACTGGAGATTTTCATGTCGCCGAAGAGATTACGCAAGACACCTTTCTGAAAGTATATCAGAACCTTTCAACCCTGAAGGAACCGCAAAAGTTTGCCGGTTGGCTCTATGTGATAGCGACGAACTACTGCAAGATGTGGCTGCGTAAGAAACGTTTATCAACACAGTCGTTGGAAGACACGAGCAGGGCAGAATTAGAAAAAGCGACGTATTCTGGATATGTTATTGCGGAAAACGAGCGGACAACGGCAGAATCACAGCGCGAAGTCGTCAAGGAACTACTCGCGAAGTTACAAGAGAGTGAGCGCACAGTGATCACGCTCTACTACCTCGGGGGGATGACGTATGAAGAAATAAGCAAGTTTTTAGGCGTATCGGTAGGGACAATTAAAACCCGCATTTACCGCGCGCGGCAACGTCTGAAGAAGGAGGAACCGATGATACGAGAGACTTTAGGCAATTTTCAAATTACACCAAATCTTACAGAAAATATCATACGCGAGATTTCGCGTCTAAAACCGGTTGCGCCATCTGGCAGCAAACCGTTGGTGCCGTGGGCAATCGCTGTTTCCACGTTAGCAGTCGTTCTTTTGATGTTAGGTGTCGGCAGTCAATACCTATCGCGTTTCCAAAAGCCGTATAGTCTTGACGCGACTTCGGAGATGACCATAAAGATTGTTGAAGCACCCGTTGTACTAAACCTCGAATCCAAACCTGATATTCGGACGCAACTCGGAAATGCGGCAGCTCCCAGTAAAAACAACGGATTCAGTCAACAACTCAATCAACCGGAATATACAACGCGATTTGCTGCTGCGCAGGTAGACCAAACTGAGAAACCTACTGTTACCGATGAAGGTAACCGCTACATCATCCTTGAGGCAAGCACATATGAAAAAGAAAGTGAGGAAGTTTTAGTAGGCGGACGCTTCTCTCTTTTAAAAACAGGTAAAGTTTTGACATCTACAAGTCACAGAACTACCGGGAGCGATAAAAATGACCCGACCCCGATGCCCGTGTTAGTAAGTTCTATTTTCCACTATAATAATATTGACCTTTTCAGATTTCCTTTGGTTGTAGGAGATACTTGGACGCAGAAAGATCACTGGAACCCACAAACACAGACGACCTTAGTGGGTTATGAAAAGGTGGAAGTTCCCGCGGGAACCTTCACAAACTGTCTCAAACATAAAACGATCTTTACAAATGTGAACGGCACGCGTTATTTGTGGTTCGCCAAAGGTGTTGGTGTCGTTAAAATGCGCTATGAACATTTTAACGGTGTCATCATGGAAGCAGAATTGCTTGACTACAATGTTCCGAAAGGTGAAGAATATCTCCCTTTGCAATACGGTAATATGTGGACCTACAGATTGCAAAACGAGTATCGAGAAAAACCAATTATTGAAAAGTGCGAGGTTGTCGAAAATAGCGATCAACCTTTGGCTCCTGATTCTTTATTTCCGTCCGGTCCTCCAGAAGTGCTGAGGATTATACCAGATTTATCTGAAAAAGTTTCAATAATTCTAAGGGACATACGGATTGGTTTCAGTGAGGTGCTGATAGGCGTTGATATTGCGTCTGCAAGTGTACCAATAGGCGACCTTAAATGGATAGACGGGGGTAGAACCCTTGTTATCCCGTTTAGTCAACCCCTATTACCTTCAAAAACCTATAGGCTTATATTGGCGGAAGGCTATAGGAATATGGCAGGCGTTACGTTTCCAGAATACACGCTCACTTTCACAACCGAAGGTCCCGAACCGGTTACATCTACTTTTGTGGACACCACGCCTGTCTATGTAACAGATATTAAAGAATTGAACCTCTCAAATGAACTGCTCTGCCGCGTGACCGTGAATCCCACAGAGGGTTTTAACTACCCTTATTACCTGTTCATTCCACAAGGCATAAACTTGAGTCAACCGGTCCATCTGCTCGTGGAACCCTGCAACACAGGGGTGAGTCGGAGTCTTAAAAGTCTTGATAGGAAGACTAAGGCGTTGGCTGAGGCATCTCATGCAACCCGTATCGCCAAAAGATTAAGAGTCCCGTTGCTCGTGCCTGTTTTTCCGAGACGTGGAGATCAATTGCTCGTGCCTGTTCGTCCGAAGTCGGGTGGCGAGCAATGGCAAACCTATACACATGCCTTAGATAGAGATACCCTCCTGATTAAGAATGGCGACCTCAAGAGAATCGACTTGCAGCTCATCAAGATGATAGCGCATGCCCAAAGACTTCTGCGACACAATAACATGAAGGTAAATAAGAAGATCTTCATGAACGGATTTTCGGCTTCCGGAACGTTTGCAAATCGGTTTGCTATATTACACCCTACGGTTGTCCGCGCGGTCGCAACTGGCGGTGTCAATAGCATTCCAACTTTTCCAACAGATCGCTGGGAGGATACAATACTGCGTTACCCAGTCGGAATTGCGGACGTGAGAGAAATCGCGGATATTGAATTTGATGAAGCAGCATATAAAAAAGTATCCCAGTACATTTATACGGGTGCCTTGGATGACAACGACACTGTTCCGTATGGGGATGCATACGATGCAGTGGATGCTGAGTTAGTCAAAAAACTCATCGGCGCAAAAATGATGCCGGATCGTTGGAACGTGAGTCAGGCGATATACAAGGCACTTGGTATTCCTGCACAATTTGTTACTTACGAAAATACTGGGCATGAAATTAAGGCTGAGATGATTGACGATATAGTCGCGTTTTTTCAGGCGAATTCCGAAGATGAGATAGTTGAGATCGTTCCGCATCAGTATCCGATTGGAGAGTAAATGAAACGAATACTATTTCCTTATCTATGCTATAATTCTGCTCACAGATAGAATCAGAAGCAAATCGAACGACTACAAGTTCTCCCTTATCCCTCGCCACCACCAGAATAGAATCTCAACGCTCTTTACATGAATCGACATCTCTCGGCGAAATTTGCTGGTTTCTGCAACTTTGCTAAAAATTTTCCAAAATTGTGAAACTTTTTAATTGCTCGTCGCGTCACTAAGGGTTGATTTAAAATGATGAACATTCCCTTTTTAGAGGTGTCCGATGAAAAATGACGACGTTCAACTCATCCAACGCGTCCTTGACGGCGACGATACGGCATTCTCCGCACTCGTGAGCAAATATCAGAGATCCGTTCACGCGCTGGCGTGGCGGAAGATTGGGGATTTCCACATCGCCGAGGATATTACACAAGAGGCGTTCCTGAAAGCATATCAGCGACTCTCTACGCTCAAGGAGCCGCAGTCCTTTGCGAGTTGGCTTTATGTCATCACCGCCAATCAGTGTAAGGCGTGGCTCCGTAAAAAGCGGACGTGGATTCAGTCGTTAGAAGACACAAGCAGTACGCAGTTAGAAAAAGCGACCTACTCTGGACATATCATTGCGGAGAACGAGCGAATGACAGAAGAAACACAACGCGAAGTCGTCAAGGAGTTGCTTGCGAAGTTACAGGAGAGTGATCGGACGGTCATTACGCTCTATTACCTCGGAGGGATGACGTACGAGGAGATTAGCAATTTCTTAGGTGTGTCGGTCGGTGCGATTAAGAGTCGACTTCACCGAGCAAGGCAGCGCTTAAAGGAGGAGGAACCGATGATACGAGAGGCTTTAGGCAACTTCCAAATTACGCCGAATCTTACAGAGAATATTATGCAAGAGATTTCGCGGCTGAAACCGATTGCCCCGTCAGGGGGTAAACCGTTTGTGCCGTGGGCAATCGGTGTTTCTACGTTAGCAGTTATCCTTTTGATGTTCGGTATCGGCACGGAGTACTTATCGCGTTTCCAAAAACCGTACAGTTTTGAAGCGACATCAGAGATGACGATTGATATTATAGAAGCCCCTGTTGTGTTGGATATTAAATCGAAACCGGATGTCCGAACGCAACTCGGAAGTACCAACGCATCAAGCAAGAGCAATTCATCCAATCGGCAGCCTGATAATGTTTCAGCATCGGTTGCAGACGCACAATCAGAGGAAACAATTAAAGACTATTCGCAATGGGCATTGCCGAAAGAAGCGAAAGCGCGTTTTGGTAAGGGTGGTATTAATGCGCTCCAGTTTTCGCCGGACGGGACGCAACTTGCTGTGGGTACCAATATCGGTGTATGGCTGTACGATGTGGAAACAGGTGAAGAGAAATCTCTACTTCCGGGAATGTGCCAATCTGTTGAATTTTCACCGGATGGCCGCTTCTTGGCGAATGGCGGTGGTCAATTTCGGGGGCAGGAACTCCAGTTGTGGGAGATAGTTACAGGTCGCAAAGTACCACTCGACAGACTTTTTGTTGGAGCAGCGTTGCGGTTCTCTAAAGACAGCAAAACACTTATCAGTTTAGGAAATTCCGGAAAAACAATTGGCAGGTTAGATGTTGAAAGCGGACAGGGAAATGTGAAGAAGATCGAAGCACGATTTGGCGCGGGAATACCTTATCCTGAAGTCCTCACGCTTACACATGATAAATTTGCGATTGGATCGGATGACGGGGAAATACAGATATGGAACATAAAGACTGGTAAAGAGTTATCAATTCTCAAAGGACACACAAATTTGCCTGTCCAATCGCAAGATAAGCCCGTGCGTAGCGTGCCATCGGATACATCGAATGAGGAAAATCAAGTTTTAGCGTTGGCATTTTCACACGACGGCACGCGCCTTGCCAGTGGAAGCATGGATAAGATGGTACGTTTATGGGATATCACCAACCCAAATGAATGGATGACACTCCAAAAGCATACAGGTTGGATAAATGTGTTAGCGTTTTCACCGAACGGTAAAATGCTTGCCAGTGGGAGTACCGACAAGACGGTGCAGTTGTGGGATACTACCACGGGTGAGCCGCTCACAACCCTCACAGGCAACATCAGCGGCATTAATGCGTTAGCGTTTTCACTGGATAGTAGTGTGCTTGTAAGTGGAGGGGCAGATGGTACGATCCGATTTTGGAATACAGAAACAGGAACTCCGCTACCGACCCGTATCACAGGACACACAGAGTGGATGAGAGCAGTGACCTTCTTTCAGGATAGTTTTACGCTTGTAAGCGTAGGATTTAATGGGGAAATTACCTTTTGGGATGTGAAAACACCGCATAAGTCTACTGTTCATACAGCAGGACATCAAGATTGGTTAGCAGCTTTAGCATTTTCGCCGGATGGCACAAAACTCGCCAGTGTTGGTGCAGAGAGCACCGTAGTCTTCAGGGCAGGTTTCGGCCTCGCGAATGCTACTACGCCTTGGCGGCCAGCTTCCTTGATTCGTTTGACTGATGTTAGTACGGGGCGAGAATTGGCGACCCTTACAGATCACTTGTCCTCAAATCTGACTCTTTCGCCGGATGGGAAAACGGTAGCCTTCGATTCCGGAGATAAAATTCATTTGTGGAATACAGAAACAAGGGCTTTGTTGGATACCGGTCCGTTGAATGATATATTAATTAGTGCGTTGGTATTCTCACCAGACGGAAAAAAACTCGTTGGTGGAACTATGGAAGGAAAAGTTCAGATGTGGAATGCGGAAACTGGGGTTCCGTTAACCTCCTTGATAGGGCAAGCACCAGGCGATGTAAAGAAACTACATAACAAAATAATATATCGGAATCCTATCAAGTCGTTGGTATTCTCACCAGACAGTTCTGTGCTTGCTGTAGCAAATAATGAAGGAATCCGTTTGTTGGGAAGTAATAAAGAAATCACTCTTAAAGAAGTGCGCCTCCGTGGCGCTGGAATACCAATGTTTTCACCAGATAGTACTGTCCTTGTTATCGGACTGAGAACTGGAGAAATTGTGTTATGGGATTTGATGAAAGGCGACAAACTCACCACGCTCAATGGGCATACGGAGAAAGTGGAGATGTTGGCATTTTCGCCGGATGGGCAAACACTTGTCAGCACCGGGCAGGATGGCACAATTCTCTTGTGGGATTGGGGTGAAATCCTCAACAGTTCATCCAAAAGTGAATAGTTCACAACTTCACAGATTGGTACACGGTGCTATTTCTGAGAACTGATATAACACAAGCGGTGGACTTTGGTTCACCGTTTTCTTTTCTCAACGCATAAGAACGCAATCAAGGCTGTCCCGGACATAAGCAAAACCGGAAAAAATAACGACCATAACCGATAACTGAATATCCGGAATAGCATTTGAAAACTTGATCTAAATAGGTGAAAAGGGTATAATTGCCTATATCATTTCAGGACTTACGCAATTTTGACTGCAGTCTGTTCTGTTAGATGAGATTTCTCGGAAAACATGGCGTTCTGGTGACACAAACTGGGAAGTTTGTGGTACAAAAGAGCAGCATGCGTAAGTCCTATCATTTAAAAAAAGCGGAGAGTTTCATGAAAGTTGTTGCAAAATTCGGTCCCGAAAGTGCAGGTTTAATTGACAAACCAGACCCGGTTGCTACGGGTAGATTCGCTGTCGTCAAAATTCATTCAGCACCCATGTGCACGGAATACAAAGCCTTCAAAAATGAAGGTGAGAGTGACAGTTTCGGACACGAAGCAGCTGGTGAAGTGGTAGAAATGGCACAGGAAGGGACTGTCAAAGTAGGCGACCGCGTCGTTGTGATGCCACACTACCCTTGTGGAAAGTGTTACCTCTGCTTAGCAGGCGAATATGCCCACTGTCAACACGACCATCAGCCCCCAAATGTTCCCGAACAGACGGGTGTGACAGCGACTTATGCGCAGTACATCCTTAAACGAGATTGGCAGCTGGTGCCGATTCCGGAGGCACTCTCCTATCATCACGCAGGAATGGCATGTTGTGGACTTGGATCGACGTTTAACGCCATGCGGTTGATGAATGTCAAAGCACTGGATACTGTTCTAATCACGGGGATGGGACCTATTGGACTTGGCGGTGTGATTAATGCTGTGTATAGAGGTGCACACGTCATTGCTGTTGAAAGCCATCCGTATCGCGCAGCCCTCGCGAAAAAACTCGGCGCAGCGGAAGTCGTTAATCCACAAGATGAGGATGTCAGCGATCAAATTCGGGATTTGACCGATGGCAGAGGTCCAGACAAAGGGGTCGAATGCTCAGCAGCTGCCGCAGCAGTCGAATTATTGATTGACGTAACACGCCCGAAAGGGCAAATCTCACTGATTGGTGGCATTCGTGAAGTAGCCATTCAGGGCGGCAATATTATCAACAAAGGCTTGACATTACACGGCACGCGGCATTACAGCCTTGTAGACACACCTGCTATGATGCAGATGATTACACAAGTGAAGGCGCAGCTGGATACATTCATCACGCACACCTTCCCTATGCGCCAGATTCAGGAAGCATGGGCGTTGCAGTGTACACATGACTGCGGAAAAGTTGTCCTGGATCCGTGGGCCTAAGCGTAAATACCGACTTTAACCCAGACCTGCTTTGATGGAAAGGGATCGCTATAAATTCTATGACAAATAACATACCGCTCTCAACACCGCTGGACATTCGCCGTGGCCTTACAAACGCTGCAGATGTTGCTTTTCCGTTACGTTGGGGCATCCTCGGTGCTGGTAGAATTTCAGGGATGTGGGTGGAGGCTTTACATGCCTGCGAAGGTGCAACGGTAACGGCTGTAGCAGCACGCGAACTTGACCGATCGAAAGAATTCGCAAGACAATATGGGGTTGCTGCTGCCTACGGCAACTATAAAGAAATGGTCGCAGCCGACGACGTGGATATTGTATACATTGGCACGATTAATCGGCTGCATAAGGAGCACACGCTTCTCGCGATTGCGGCTGGCAAACACGTTTTGTGCGAAAAACCGTTCGCGGAGAATATCTCTGAAGCGCGGGAAATGTATGCTGCCGCTGAAGCGAAAGGTGTGATGCTACAAGACGGGGTCTGGACCCGTTTCTTCCCTGCCGTGGAACATGCGCGAACGGAGATTGAGAATGGAACTATCGGTGAAGTTGTCCTTGTGCAGTCTGACTTTTTCGATCCGATCTATACGATTCAGGCTGTCCCGCTCGGCTTTGGCGCGGATGCGGTGCCGACATCAATTGTCGCGACGGGTAGATATGCGCGTGGTGCGATTGTGGAATTCGGTGAAGATAAGTGCGCGGTGCTGACATTCCCACCCCGAAACTCCGAGTTGCCAGAAGTGACAGAACTCGTCGGCACAAAAGGACGGATCACACTTGAGCGTCCGGCACACTGCCCGACGCGTCTCTCCATCCGAATCCCGCCACCAAACGGTGTGCCATCTCAGTATAGAACAGGGAACGCGCCTGCCCCGTTATACGCCTTTGAGTATCCGTTACCGCGAACGGTGAGTATGCGACGTGCTTCTCCAAATCAACACGGTTTTCTGTACCAAGCCGAAGCGATTCACCGCTGTCTCGCTGCGGAGCTGCATCAGTGTCCACAATACAACAAAGAAGAATCGTTACACGCCATGAATCTGCTGACGGAAATTTACAAGGCAAACCCACCTATACCACGGCGTTAGTGGTTACACCATCCTCAAAAAATGTTGACTTTTTTAAAGTTTCATTATATACTCAACTCATCTATAATAGGACTTACGCAAATTTAGCACGCGATAGTAGATTTTTCGTTTTAAACCCCCTAAATCCCCCTTATCAGGGGGACTTTAAGAGGAAATGCGTAAGTCCTATATAAGTTAATCTTAGTCGTCTTTGTCCACCATATTCGTCGTTATCTGTTGACAAGCTTTGCAGAGACTGAAGATAAGGTGAATCATGTTAAAAACCGTTGAAGCTACAATTGACGAACAAGGCAATGTCAACTACCCAAGTCTAAAGACTTGGGCTTGTGAACATCCGTAGCCACACGGGGACCCACAAGTTAAACCGTTTTCTACAGTCATATATCGCCGTATCTGTGTGTGGCAACACGAACAATGTTTCGGATGCTCCCCAAGTCTGATTCACTTTGGATACTGTGATCTGGATGGGGCAATATATACCCGAAAGGGGTTTACGCATGTTAGTGCCAGTCGTAGACGAGAATCAACACCCTCTCATGCCTACAAAGCCTTCAAGGGCAAGGCGTTGGATACAATCCGGTAAAGCCACACCTTTTTGGAAGAATGGTATCTTCTGCGTCCGCCTAAACGTTGACCCTTCAGATACCGAATGCCAAGAAGTTGCTGTCGGGATAGACCCTGGCAGTAAGAAAGAGGGCTTTACGGTAAAGTCTGAAGCACATACTTACTTGAATGTGCAGGCTGACGCGCATAACAAAGTCGGTCAGAAGGTTGAAAAGAGACGAGAACTTCGCAGAGGCAGACGTTCACGGAAGTGTCCGAATCGAAAGGACAGGACGAACCGCCTTGCGAATAAAGACCGTATCCCCGCAGGCACGCGCGCAAGGTGGGATTGGAAACGCCGTATTCTTGATTGGTTGTCGAAACTCTATCCTGTAACACACGTCTGTGTTGAAGATATTCAGGCACGGACGATAGAACGTGCGAAGAAGTGGAATCAGTCGTTTAGTCCACTTGAAGTCGGTAAGCAATGGTTCTATGGTGAAATACAGAAGCGTTGGCACTTGCTAACCCTTCAAGGGTGGGAAACCCAAGAGATACGCGATAGATTAGGTCTCAAGAAGTCGTCAAAGAAACTATCAGAGACTTTTGAGGCACATTGCGTAGATTCTTGGTGTCTCGCGTATCATACTGTTGGCGGTGATAGCACACCTGAGAACACGGATATATTCTGTATAGCCCCGATACGGATAAAACGCAGAGAACTGCACAGACAGCAAGAATCAAAAGGTCGGAAGCGTTCACGACAAGGCGGAACGGTATTAGGCAAAGGGTTGGTCAAAAACACATTGGTCCGACACATTAAATACGGACTCACCCGACTTGCTGGCGTTAATGCAAAAGGCTTGTTTTCCATATACAACTTAGAAGGCAACAAACGCTTAACAACAGGCGCGAAGCCGTCTGATTTCAGAGTGCTAACACGCCTTAACTTTAACTATAGGAGCGGGCATTCCTCCCAAACTTAAAAGTTTGGGCTTCCTGCCCGAAGATTAGGTGAAGTTAGTCAAACCGATTCAGTTGCCAAAACCTGCGCGCGCGTTCGTAACGATTTTCAATGAAGAACTCAATGTCCCTGAAACCGCTTTGCTAAGTGAAGCCGCACTCGCTGAACATTGGCTGCGTCCAGAGGAAGACACCGCATGGGCCCACTTACAACACTTAGGCAAGGAGAATGTCTAAACTAAAAATATGAAAATATGAACAAACCAAATATAATCTATATTCATTCACACGACACGGGGCGGTATGTACAACCCTATGGACACGCGATTCCGACACCGAACATACAACAACTGGCGGAGGAAGGTGTAGTGTTCCGAAACGCATTTTGTGCGAACCCGACCTGTTCACCGTCGCGTGCCGCACTCCTCACTGGACAGTGGGCACATAGCTGCGGTATGGGCGGGTTGGCAAATCGGGGTTGGAGTCTCCCCGTCCCGGAGCATCTCATACCGTATACACTGAACCGCGCCGGGTATGTCACTGCTTTGGCGGGGTTCCAGCACGTCGTACGAGACATCAAAGAGACAGGATACCAACGGATTTTAGCGGAAAATAACAGACCCGCAGGCGCGGAAGAACGCGCACGCGACTTCATCGCTGAAAACCACGACGCGCCTTTCTTCTTGGATGTCGGTTTCGGAGAGACGCATCGACGTGGAAAAGGGTTTGACCCACAACCAGAGGGTGAACCGAAAACAGATCCACGCTATGTCCAACCGCCGGCACCCTTCCCGGATACGCCTGTCACCCGACAAGATATGGCGGAATATATAGATTCGGCTCGCAGGCTGGACGAGAAGATGGGCGTGGTTTTTAACGCACTTGAGGAAAATGGGATCGCTGAAAACACGCTTGTGATCTGTACAACCGATCACGGACTCGCTTTTCCTCGAATGAAATGCCATCTGAGCGATCACGGTATCGGTGTAATGCTGATTGTCCGCGGTCCTGGCGGTTTTGGTGGTGGCCAAGTCATGGACGGGTTAGTTAGCCAAATTGATCTGTTCCCGACTATCTGTGAGTTGGCAGGTATTGACGCGCCAGCATGGTTACAAGGCAATTCGCTTTTACCGTTGGTTCGCGGTGAGACAGACGATGTCCGCGATGCCATTTTCGCTGAAGTTAACTATCACTGCTGTTATGAACCGCAGCGTGCTGTCCGAACGAAGCGGTGGAAATATATACGACGTTATGATAACGCGGAGAAGTGGGCACTGCCGAACTGCGACGATAGCATCAGCAAAACCTTTATGATGGCGCACGGTTGGGGTGATGATCCGGTTGAATCGGAGCGGTTGTATGATGTCGTGTTTGATGCGTCGGAAGCGCATAACCTCGCTGCGGATCCCAATTATGCGGAGGTTTTGGCAGAGATGCGAAACCGATTAGAACAGTGGCGCGCAGAGACTGACGATCCGGTAAGCGAGCACCAGATTATGGTTCCACCGGAAACGGCTGTGCTAAACGATCCAACGGATGTGTCACCGGGTGATAAGCACTATCCTGCACGTGAAATGGTATAACACAATAAATAAGGGCGGATCCTCGTATCCGCCTACTTTTATAATGACAAACACCGTCGAGCCCAGAGTTGAATCTACCTCAATTTCGCGAGGTGAGTCAATTCGCTCTCACCACTTCTCAAGCGATGCTGGATACCAAACATCGGTAAAACAAAGTTCCCACAAGGCGCGATAGCTTTCCGGGATTTCAGTTATGTGGGAGATTGTGCACAATTGCTGTGCTATTTCATTCTGTCCTTTGTGCTCGAGACCAGAGAGTGTGCCTACCTAACTATCCGTCTCTGGGGCTTTTGGAGGTTTGGGTTGCGGTTTATCCTGACCGTTTTTAGCCCATTCCACCCATTCTGCATGTTTTTTCTGTGCTTCGGATAAGCCTTCAGCTAAACCTTTTAAACGCGCTTTTTCGAGCCTCCGATACTCAAGCTTTTCAAAAAGTCTTTTCACTAACATGATAACCTCCCAAGCAACTTCCCATATTTCCATGAGAATCACGGCGATAAATGTAAAAATGGGTAAGGCCGCGCTTGTATTTAATATGATAGTATTTAGGGTTTCTCCGTTAGGTCTGAGTAGGAGAAATACATACAGTATCTCCAAGACAATTACATGGATTAAAATGGCAAGCGACCATTCAGGCGTTACAATCTCGCGCCAGTTTCTACCCGATTTTCCTTCATTCATAGGGTACTGTTTTCTTTCTCATCTCTATAGATAGAACGGATTTTTAATAATTTTAATCCTTTTTTAGGGATTTGTCAATGTTATACGGGTTGAAAAATATCAGATTCTACCGAGAATCTTTACACATCCATACCGTTCACCACATCCCCAAATATTTAAAGCCGATTGCCTGCCCATAGCGCGCCGCGGTGGATAACCGTCTGAAAACTTGGATTCTCAAGTACTGCCATATCGTGTCCGAGTGCGAAGTAGAAGACCCTGCCCTCGCCATAGGTATGGTGAAACGCCATGACATGCGTTTCATCTTTCGTCTCATCGTACGCATGCATCAGATGGTGCGATGCGTCAGGGTTGTGCTTCAGATAATAGAGTTCGTCTGTCGCTCCAAAATCGGATAAGCCTTCTGTAATCGGATGATTTGGGTCGCTCACATTCACGGTAAAGTCCATATACGGACTGTGCCCGTTGAAGAATCCGTTGAGCATGCCGTGGTAGCCTTCGGATTCTCTGAATGAAGCGGCTGCGGTATGTAGTCCGAAGAATCCACCACCTGCTTGGATATAGTTGAGCAGGCCCGATTCTTGTGCCGCCGTGAGTTCCCCAACATCCGTATAAAAAAGCACCGTGTCGTATCCTTCAAGTCCGTCTGCAAGCACATCGTAGTCTTGCGAGAAATCGGCTTCTATGGTGTCGGTAGCGTTAAGCATTGATGTTAGGAACTGTCCGTTTCCGGCATGATCGTGGTAGATACCCTCTGTGCCGACAAATATAAGTAATTTAAGTGTGTCCATTTTACCTCCGTTAATCGTTGGGCATCACGAGAACTTTGACAGACCCGTGTTCATCGCGCCCTGCGGCGACAGCGAATGCTTCGCTAATATCGTTTAAACCGAATCGGTGTGTGACCAACGGATTCGGATCCAGTTTACCCGCGGCGAGCAGGTCTATAGCAACTTGGAACTCCGTTTTTCCACCACGTCTCCCATAACAGAAAGACCAGATGACTGTGAGTTCTCGGCTGCGTGCGAACCGTTCTGAAAAGGTGAGCGGTGTCCGATGTCCACCGACCATGCAGACACGTCCCCGTTTCGCTGCGATCTCCGTCGCCTGCTCCAATGTATTCGCGGTGCCGCCGACGGCTTCAAAGACGACATCAGCCCCGCGTCCGTCGCTCCAATCCATGATCGCTTCCACAGCGTCCGTCTTATCGACATTGATAGGCACAGCACCCACCGCATCGTGAGCAATCTGTATAGGTCCGTCCGGTTTTCCTAACATAGCGATAGAGGTTGCCCCTGCGATATCTGCGACCTGTGCGATCGTCAATCCGACGGGCCCGCTTCCGATAATGGCGACCCGATCCCCTGGCGATACCATCGCTCTGTTGACGGCATGGACAGCTACAGCGTATACCTCTGCCAACGCGCCACCCTCAGGGGAGACGCTTTCCGGCAATGCGTACACGTTCGCGTTCCGTGCGACCATAAACTCCGCAAAACCGCCGCCTCCGTGTCGTAAATTTCCGCAGATATTGTAGTAGCCGTTATAGCACTCTGGGCAATTATTACACGGACTAATCGGTTCAACCGCCACACGCGCGCCCTTTTCATATCCTATCACACCGCTACCCGTATCAATAACGAGTCCCGCCAATTCGTGTCCGCCGATGCGCGGAGATTGAGGCTTCTCGGGTTGATGATGATACCCGTGCAGATCACTGCCACAGATTCCTGCGGCTTCGACTTGCACAAGGATTTGACCTTCTTCAGGCGTTGGGTCCGGTACCGTTTCGACCCTTATATCTTTTCCGCCATAAAATTGTGCCGCTTTCACTGTAATCACCTCAGAAGTTAGTAGTCTGTCTGAAATATAGCATAGGTTAGGGAATTGTGTCAACGGGTTATTCAAAGCAGGACTTACGCAAACTTAGCATGCGCTGGTAAATTTTTTAGTTTTAAACCCCCTAAAGAATCAGAATCAGAATCAGAATCAACGGTATGAATGCCTTATGGGCATTCACCGCCCCTTATCAGGGGAACTTTCAGAGGAAATGCGTAAGTCCTATCAAAGAATAGTTATCAGTTGTCAGTAAGCGATTGACTAACTTTGGTTCCCTCATACACACCATTTTCAAGTACTGCACTTAGCAAACAGGAAATTTATCTTGACTTCTAAGCAAGAAACGAAGTAAAATGAAAAGAATATAATACGAAAGAGGAGACCAAAATGAGAACAGTCAAATTAGGCTTGATTGGGGCGGGTGGTATATCGGGAGCACACTGTCGAACGCTTGCTGAAATTGAAGGTGCCGAGATTATCGCTGCTGCTGACCTCGTCCCGGCAAACCTGGAACGTGCGAAGGAACAGTGGGGCATCAAACGCACGTTCACCGATTACAACGAAATGCTCAAAATAGACGAGATTGAGGCGGTGTACGTCTGTACGCCTACAGGTGTGCATGCCGCACCTACCGTCGCTGCGCTGAATGCTGGTAAACATGTTTTCTGCGAGAAGCCGATGGAAGCGACGTTGGATGCCGCTGCTTCAATGTGGCGTGCCGCAAAAGAAAATGATAAGATTTTGATGATCGGTTTAAAACTCCGGTATTCACCACAGGTAATTAAGGCGAAAGAGATCGTTGACGCTGGCACTCTTGGCGATATTTACTATGTTGAGACCGTCGCGGATCGGCGGCGTGGGAATCCCGGCGGAAGTTTTATCCGAAAGGCGACAGCCGGTTTAGGTGCGTCTGCGGACATCGGCGTTTACGCACTCGACACTGCCCTCTATTTAATGGGACACCCGAAGCCTATCGCAGTTTCCGGTATCACCTCCAACTATCTGAGCCTTCACAACACGTGGAATCCTGCGCTTAAAGAGACCGAAGTAGAAGATTTTGGTGTCGGTTGGGTCGTTTTTGAGAACGGCGCACGCATGGTATTCAAAACGTGCTGGTGTATGAACATGGATTCGCTCGGTGGGACGATCTTCCTCGGCAAAAAAGCGGGGTTACGCCTCGGTATTGGTGAAGTGCGTGGACCAGAGGAAGGCGTACGCGTCTATGGCGATAAAGACGGTGAAATTTTTGATCAAGAGTTCACTAAATTTGAATCGGTAAGTGTATTCCACGAGGAAGATTCAGCATTTATCGACGCTGTCCGTGAAGGTAAACCTTCACCCATCGACCCGTACGGCGTGATGCTTACGAACGTTATCATTCAAGGGGTTATTGATTCCTCTAATGCTGGTGGACGCGAAGTTGCGGTGACAGTGCCGACATTGTAGCGAACTTAATATTACGGTGCGAGGTTTCTGTGCTTCGCACCTTCCTCTGAACGCTATTTCGCTATCCTTTTTTGCCTTTGCTGACTCTACATATATATACGTATAACAGAGGTTTTATTTATAAAATGAAGTTTATTGAGGTTGCGGGTAAAAAACTCAAATTAGCATCCCGATTTGCGCGGTTGTTCGCGTTTTTCATAGATGGACTGCTCGTAGCAGGTGTGCTATCAATTTTAGTTTTTCTCTTTGATGCAATGGGTTCCGGTATTGGTCCGAGTCTTATTCAGATTGGATTGCTCAGTGCATTGCTGTGGACACTGGGTCCTAAAACTAAAGTACATGAAGATGCGTTTCCTCTCGCGCAAATGTCTATAATTGGTCTTTTCGGACCGTGGCTGAACTATGGTTTAGATACTTTACTATGGGGCGGTGCAGCAATAGGGGCAGCTCTCCTGTTTTTTATGGATGGCTTTGGCGATGGACAGGGACCCGGTAAAAAGCTGCTGTCTTTACAAGTGCTTCGATTGAAAAATGGTAAACCGTGTACCGTTAAAGACTCTTTTATTCGTCGTCTGACAAGTATCTTTCAACCACTGGATTCATTCTGGACATTTGGAAAACAACGGCAGCGAATGGGAGATAAGTTAGCAGAGACGATTGTGGTAAAGCTTGACCCAGTACCAGAAGCGTTGGAAACCGAAACCGAAGACCCTGAGAAAATTTTAGAGAATGCTATCGTTGAGATGACAAACCGGCTTTCAGATGCACGCCAGAAAGTTGATGCCTCTATCGGGGTTGAAAAACTGTTTCAGAATGCTTATGAAGGTGCCGTCACCCAAGCGGAAAGATGGCAAGAGCGTGCTATTATTAACCTCAAGGCAGGACGAGAGGATTTGGCAAGGGAAGACCTCGGAAAACGTAACGAATATCAGCGACTGGCAGACCAGTACAAAAAGCAAGGGGAAGAACAGAAACAGGTTGTCCAAACGCTTAGCGACCTCCTTGAGCATCTCCAGCAGAAAACCATGGAAGCGGAAGGGAAAAAGGTGACTGTCGTAGCACAACACAGAAATATCGATGCCGAAGTGCATCTCCGCGAGATGTTGGAAGAGATACAAAACAACCAAGCGTTTGAGACACTTGCGAATATGGAGAAAAAAGCGACGGAGGCAGCCACTTTGGCAAAGGTGGCAGCTGAAGCCGATGTCGCATATCAAAATGCGGCACTGGAACGCGAATTTTCGGGTTATGCCGAAGAAGTATCACTTGACAAAGACCTCACTGAATTGAAAGCCAAATTACAGCAATAAACGTCCATCCGACGGGCTCCGGGTAAACACAGAAGATTTTTAGGATTCAAAGATGAAGTCCATCAAAATTGCCGGAAAAAAATTCAAATTAGCATCCCGACTGACACGGCTATACGCCTTTTTCATAGATGTCGCACTGATTGGGGCCGCACAATCAGTTTTAACATTTTTTCTTTCGTTCGTAGCAGTCCTGTTTCTTCATCAATACTCTTGGGTAACTGGAATTGGATTCATCCCCTTTGTCTTTCTGTTCAGTGTTGCGTTGTGGATATTTGGTCTGTTTTTTATCGACGGCTTCAGAAAGGGACAGGGCATAGGAAAGAAGTTGTTGTCACTACAAGTACTTCGTTTGAAAGATGGCAAACCGTGTACTTTCAAAGATGCTTTTGTTCGCCGTTTCGCGGGTCTCCTCCAACCCTTTGACTTACTCTGGTTCCTTGGTAAAAAACAGCAACGCCTCGGAGATAAGTTCGCAGAGACCGTTGTTGTGAAATTTGAGTCGGAACCAGAACAGATTGAAGCCGAAACTGAAGACCCTGTGAATGTTTTAGAGAATGCCATCGTTGAGATGAAAAATCGGCTCGCGGAGGCGCGCGAGAAAGTTGATGCCTCTATTGGCGTTGAAAAACAATTTCAAGATGCTTATGAAGACGCAGTTGTTCAAGCGGATCGGTGGCAAGACCGCGCTGTTATTTCTCTGAAAGCAGGACGTGAGGATTTGGCACGTGAAGACCTGGAAAAACGGAATGAATATCGGAGATTGGCAGACCAGTACAAAACGCAGTGGGAAGAACAGAAACAGATCGTCCGAGCACTCAGCGACCTCCTTGAACATCTCCAGCAAAAGATGACGGAAGCACAAGGGAAAAAAGCAGTTGTCGTCGCGAAACACAGAAACGTTGATGCCGAAACCCATCTCCGTGAGATGCTGCAAGAGATAAAAGACAGCAAGGCGTTTGAGACGCTTGTAGAGATGGAACAGGAAGCGACTGAGGCTGCGACTTTGGCGAAAGCAGCTGCTGAAGTAGATGTCGCGTATCAGGACGCGAAATTAGAACGTGAATTTGCCGGTTATGCCGAAGAAGCGTCGCTCGATAAAGATCTTGCCGAATTAAAGACGAAATTGCAGTAGACATGCATCCATGTCGTTAACTTCATAGGACCTACGCAAGCAGTAATTTCGGTATCTTTAACCCCCTAAATCCCCCTTATCAGGGGGACTTTAAGAGCAAATGCGTCTGTCCTAAGCATTTATCAAACTCACGTTATATTATACAGATTATCTTTTATTTCAAAGTGCTCTGGTTCTTATATTTATATCATTAAAAACCCTAAAGGAGATTCATATAGTGTTTATTGAGATCATCAATCCGGATGAGGCATATAAATCCTCATACCGAGGGGTAGTGAATATTGAGTACGTCCATCAGATTAAGATAATCAGAGGCAGGCATCGTCAATATGAACTACATATTAATCTGTCGAACTCGCCGAGCATAGAATTGCTTGGCACGAAAGAAGAGTGCGAACAATTCTACGAGCAGCTAAAAGCGGTATTGAAAATGCATAAACAATTGTCGCCAACCGATACGCTTGTTTTCCCGCCGCAATTACCATCAAAACCGTCAGCAAATATTGATGAAGGCGAGGTCTAATTAAAAAGTTCAATCCTCTCCTTCTGTAACGGATCCGCAGCACTTATTGATTATCTTCTTTAGCAGGAACAGAACCTAATTAGGGAGGAGGACTTTCCGATGACATCCATTGTTAAGGTTGCGGAAAAAAAGTTTAAGTTAGCATCTCGATGGGCTCGACTGGGTGCGTTCTTATTAGACGTAGGATTCTTAGGTCTCTGCCAAGCCCTGTTGATTTTTAGCGGTTTTGCATTTTTTGAAATTTTTGATATTTTTATCAGCCGTTATGACGCATCAGATATGACATCAGTTAGTGTCGGGACCCTAAGTGTGATTCTGTGGGGATTCGGTCTGTTTTTCATGGACGGCTTTAAGGAAGGCGGTGGGTTTGGCAAGAGGCTGCTATCTCTACAGATAGTCCGTTTAGAAGATGGGAAACCTGCGAATTTTAAAGATGCTTTCGTTCGCCGTTTTGCGGGTATATTTCAACCCATTGACTGGTTATTTGCCACGGGAAAAGAGAGACAGCGGATGGGCGATAAACTTGCCAAGACAGTTGTCGTCAAATTAGACACACAATCTGTTGAATTTGTAACTGAGGATGGGACTGAATCTAAGGTTAAAACCGGTGCCGAAACAACTGACTTGGAAAAGGTTTTAGGGGATGTCATCCGTGAAATCACACATCGGTTTTCAGAAGCAAAACAGAAGGTTGATGCCTCTATTGGCGTTGAAAAACAGTTTCAAAACGCCCACGACGGCGCTATTGCACAGGCGGAACGCTGTGAAGAGCGGGCGATTATCGCTATCCAAGCCGGACGCGAAGACCTCGCTCGTGAAGATTTAGCACAACGCAACGAGTACCGCCAGCTCGCCAGCGGCTACAAAGCACAATGGGAGGAACAGAAACAGGTCGTTTCACATCTTACAACGCTCTTTGAAACGCTTCAACAGAAGACTGAGGAGACAGAAAGAAAAAGGGATCAGGTCATCGCACAGCATACAAATGTTGATGCCCACGAGCATCTCCGTCAAGCGTTGACTGAATTCCAAGACAGCAAGGCTTTTGAGATTCTGAGGAAAGTGGAGCAGAACGTAACCGAAGCCGCCGCTATAGCAAAAGCAGCATCGGAGGTAGATGTAGAGTTCAAAGACGTGAAATTACATCGTGAATTTGCAAACTACGCAGAAGACGCATCAATTGACAAGGACCTCGCTGAATTAAAGGCGAGATTACAATAGACGCGATGTCTCATCGCCACCCCTAAGCAGGAGATATCATGGACACACGCACCTCTCCAAACATTGTCTTTATCATGGCAGACGATATGGGATACGGTGATGTCGGCTGCTATAACCCAGATTCAAAGATTCCTACGCCAAATATGGACAGACTCGCGCGCGAGGGCATCCGTTTTACGGATGCACATTCGCCTTCCGCTGTCTGTACACCGACACGATATGGTGTCTTAACTGGACGGTACTGCTGGCGGAGCCGTCTCAAACACGGCGTGCTCTATGGCTACGAACCCCCCTTGATTGAACCTGAACGCTTGACAGTTCCCGGATTACTGAAAGGTGTAGGATACAACACAGCATGCGTCGGAAAATGGCATTTAGGACTCGGATTTTCGACGGTGCAAGGATATGACTTTGATTTCAATGCCCCGCTGCCGTGGTCCAACGCAGGACGCGAACTCGAAGATCATATTGATTTTACCGCGCCCCTCACCGGAGGTCCCGTCGATATCGGGTTTGACTACTTTTACGGGAATTCGGGATGCCCAACATGCCAACCCCCTTATGGATTTATTGAAAATGACACATTCGTCGAAATTCCGAGTGTCTATCATGAAGTACCAGAGTTTACGAGCCGTCCGGGGATGATGACCCCGGATTGGGAGCATAAAGATGCAGATCCTATTATAGCACAGAAAGCCGTCGAATATATTGAGGGACAAGCCGATGCGAATGCCCCATTCTTCCTCTATCTGACACCTTCTGCGCCGCATGAACCTTGCACCGAGGCAGTCGTGCCAGATTTCGCCCGTGAACAGAGCAGTGCCGGTCCCCGTGGCGATCTGGTGTGGCTCGTGGATTGGATGGTCGGCGAAGTGATGGACGCGTTAGAACGCACCGGCAAAACCGATGAGACACTCATCTTTGTCACAAGCGATAACGGCGCATTGCCCGGCGATCGGATTCAAGGCGACAATAGTCCGATGCCGTATCATCTCTACGACCATAAATCGTGCGGTGATTGGCGTGGTTACAAGGCGCATATCTGGGAAGGCGGCCATCGTGAACCGCTGATTGCGCGCTGGCCCGGTGTCATCGCACCGGATACAGAGACTGATACCTTAACCTGTCTCACCGATCTCATGGCGACCTGTGCAGCGATTGTCGGAACGGAAGTACCAGATGATGCCGGACAAGACAGTTGTAATATCTTGCCCGCGCTCCTCGGTGAAGAGACAGAAAGCCCTTTACGAGAGGCTATTGGGCATCACTCCAGTACGGGTGTTTTCTCTATCCGTCACGGCGACTGGAAATTAATTCTGGAGACCCAAGGTTCAGGCGGATGGCCCCCACCGAGAGATAGCGGTCCTAAACCGGGTACACCGGGGCAACTGTATCATATCTATGAGGATCCAAGTGAGGCAAACAATGTATGGGACACATACCCAGAGGTTGTGGAACGCTTGACGGGATTGCTGGAAAGATTCAAGGAAGAAGGACACAGCCAGATGTAAGCAAGTTATACATTGTCTGCTTTAAACGGGAGGATACGCACTCGCGTTCGGTCTTCAGTAATAGTAAGTAAGCACCATTTTCCAAAACTGACCCGTGTTCACGCAGAATTTCCATCAACAAGTCCCTAAAGTCTGAGGCATGATATCCTTGGCACGAACTTGAATTACACTTGGGGCATGTATAAAGGTAGTCGCTAACAACATGCCAAAGTCAAGATCTCTTGTAAACACAACATAATTGTTTTGACGCGCCCAAGCCATAATAGATGCATCTGATGCTCGCGGATCACCAACTTCCTGCCAGTGAACAGCGTGCCATCCGTGTTCCTCAAAAACGTCAACCCACTCAGGAGGAAGGTTCATGTCAATTAGAAATTTCATAGGTACTCAACGGCACCTCAATTTCTTGAACTCGCCATGCGGCATAGGTAAGAGCTTGGCGAATATCCTCTTCTTCTAAATAGGGATATGCCTTCAGAATATCAGCATTGGAATAACCAGAAGCGACCAAACCGACAACCGTGCTGACGGTGACTCGCATACCGCGGATACATGCCTTACCACCCATCACTTGCGGATCAAAAGTTATCCGATTTAGATTTTGCATCATTTTCCCTCCTATTAGTGGTGTATTTAAACATGGAAAACCGCGAGCAAATACTAAAGTTTATCACACAGTATTCAAGGGATCAGCAGCAATTATACTCTCAAACGAACCAAAAGTCAAACCAAACTTCAGGAAGGAGTTACAACTATGGAAAAAACTACTACAATTGATTCACTTTTCCGATTATCAGGGCCGTCGCAAGCGGATATCGATTCTTTCCACAACGACGGCTACATCGTTTATCCAGACGTGCTGACGGACGATGGCAGAGAGGGTCTGATAGAGGAGATCACCGAGCATTTTGAACCGACGCGCCAATACATTGAGGCGTTGAATAACGGGGATGAACCAGAGCGTCCCTATTTTATTCGCCCGTGGAACGATCGCGGTAAATATAGCGATCAGCTTATCGATGACCCTTTTATTAACACACTGATAAGCACCACAATCGGCGATGCGTACCACTTCTGCCACTCCGCACTCAACATCGCACCCCGCGGGGTCGGTCCCCTCGGTTTCCATCAGGACCATCACCATTGGAGACATGAGAATCCGGTCAACCTCGCCGAACGTGATAACTATTATATCCAGATTCTGTATTATCCGAACGGTTTCACGCGAGGGGATCGGAATCTTAAAGTTATCCCGGGCAGCCACAAAGTAGCACCGACGCGAGAGGCGACTCCAGACCGGATGCTTGCGGGTGAATACGACGCGGAAGCTGGACGTAAGCTCGAAGAGAAACGGCTTGAACTACCGCCGGGGAGTATGGTCTACATAGACGCGCGTATCTTCCACGCGGTTGAGGCAAAGCCCGCGGATTCGCCGCAACCCTATCGCATCTTCAATATCGACATCTTCAAGGAAGCAGGACCCCCGCACCGTTACACGCAGGAAATCCCTGATGACTGGATGGCAAAGGCGACACCGTTCCGCCAAAAGTTATTCAATCGTGAGGCGTATACAGAGGGGTGTTGGAGCTAAAACATTAAATCACTGTCAAAAGGGAGTAAGAATGAGTACACCAGATCGTCCGAATATCCTCTGGATATCTTTAGAGGATACAACGCCGCGCTTCGGTTGTTATGGAGATACGCTTGCGCGTACACCGAACGTTGACCGCCTCGCTGCAGGCGGATGTCGGTTTCCAAATGCCTTTTCAACAGCCGGTGTCTGTGCACCCAGTCGTTCCGCTATTATCACCGGTATGTATCAGACTTCCATCGGAACACATCACCATCGGACAACGCATACACACGAAAGTACACCTAACCTACCTACGCCGTATTCTGCTGTGCCTCCACCTTATGTGAAAACCTTCACCGAATACCTGAGAGGGGCAGACTATTATTGCACCAACAATAGTAAAACAGATTATCAGTTTACACCCCCTATCACAGCGTGGGATGACAATAGCAATCAAGGGCACTGGCGTAATCGTGCGGAAGGGCAACCCTTCTTTTCCGTTTTTAACCCAATCGTTACACACGAAAGCGGTATGTGGGAAAAGGAAGATCGTCCACTGACCACGAATCCAGATGATGTGGAATTACCGCCTTATTTACCAGATACCCCTAAAGCTCGTGCCGCATTGGCGCGCCAATACGATAACCTCGCAACCGCCGATGCACGCGTCGGTGAATTGTTGGATCAGTTGGAAGAGGACGGGCTTGCAGAAAACACCATCGTCTTCCTCTGGAGTGATCACGGTGAAGGACTCCCACGCGGTAAACGGTGGCCCTATGATGCGGGGATCCGAATTCCGTTGATTGTGCGTTGGCACGAAGAACTTAATCCAGGGAGTGAAAGTGATCAATTGGTGAGCTTGATTGATCTCGGCCCCACTGTGCTTTCGTTATGTGGTGTTCAAGCACCGCAGCACCTACAAGGACACCCCTTCCTTGGACCAGAAAAAGTAGAACGTGAATATATTTTCGCGACGCGCGACCGCCTTGATTTATCGTATCACATGTTGCGTGCTGTGCGCGATAAAAAGTATAAATACATCCGAAATTATTATCCCGAAAAACCGTATCTCCGCTGGGATCCCGTCCGCAATAGCCATCCGGTGATGCAGGAGATGTGGCGGTTGTATACAGCGGGTGAATTAGAGGGCGATCAATTGGTCATGTTCCAATCACCGTGCCCCACTGAAGAACTCTACGATGTGGAAAATGACAAGTATGAACTCAACAACTTAGCAGAGAATGCAGCACATGCAAATGTGCTTAACCGGATGCGAGAAACGTTGGCAGCATGGCAATCGGAATTCGGGGATATGGGGAATATATCTGAAGAACAAATGGTGGCGACGTGGTATCCAGATGGCACACAACCCCAAACGGCATCACCCCTTTTCATTCCGATTAACGCGTCTAACCCCGGCAGGGAGCCTGCGCATGAAGATGGAGAATGGGACGCACCGCTGCTTCTGCAACTCTACTGTTCAACACAAGGTGCCTCAATTGCGTATACAACCGAACAAGGTGAAGATGTCCGATGGCAGTTGTATACAGAACCTTTGCGTTTACCAAAAGGCGAAACCGTTATAAGAGCAAAAGCAATTCGGATAGGTTACAAAGAGAGCGATGAAAAATCTCTAAAACTCACAGTTTCAGACAACTAAATGACCCTGAATGCTTAGACGACTCTATTGACTTAAATCGCTGTTTAGGGTAAAATCGTTGCCAAAAACTGGGAGTTGTAATGAATACACCAGATCGTCCGAACATTCTTTGGATTTCGTTAGAGGATACGACACCACGCTTCGGTTGTTATGGGGACGCGCTTGCGCGTACACCGAACGTTGATCGGCTCGCTGCAGGCGGATGCCGGTTTCCGAATGCGTTTTCGACTGCCGGGGTCTGCGCCCCGAGTCGTTCTGCAATTATTACCAGTATGTACCAGACCTCCATTGGTACACACCACATGCGGACGCGGCATACGAACCCAAACACACCTGACATGCCAACACCCTATTCCGCAGTCCCACCACCTTACGTCAAGACTTTCACAGAATATCTCCGAGGGGCGGGCTATTATTGTACAAATAATAGCAAAACCGACTATCAATTTACGCCACCCATCACAGCGTGGGATGAATCCGACAACACCGCACACTGGCGGAACCGCGACGCAGGACAACCTTTCTTTTCGGTCTTCAATCCGACTGTCACGCATGAGAGCGGTATGTGGGAACGGGAGGATCGTCCGTTAACGACGACCACGAATCCCGATGACGTCCAGTTACCGCCCTACCTACCAAATACACCAAAAGCACGGCAAGCATTAGCACGGCAATACGATAACCTTGCGACTGCCGATGCCCGCGTCGGTAAGTTGTTAGATCAGCTCGAAGAAGATGGTCTTGCGGAGAATACCATTGTCTTTCTTTGGAGCGACCACGGCGAAGGACTTCCACGCGGAAAACGGTGGCCCTACGATGCTGGTATCCGTATCCCATTGATTGTCCGCTGGCCCGGCACCCTGAGTCCCGATAGCGTCAGTGAGCAACTTGTGAGTTTGATTGACCTCGGACCAACGGTGCTTTCACTCTGTGGCGTGCAGGCCCCGGCACATCTACAAGGGCAATCTTTCCTCGGCCCCGAGAAGATAGAACGCGACTATATCTTCGCGACGCGCGATCGGTACGATGAATCTTACGATATGATGCGCGCCGTCCGTGATAAGCGGTATAAATACATCAAAAATTATTACCCCGAAAAACCGTATCTGCTTTGGATCCCGTATCGTAATCGGCACCCAGTCATGCAGGAGATGTGGCGATTGTATGCCGCCGGTGAATTGGAAGGCGATCAGGCGGTGATGTTCCAATCTCCGCGTCCGGTTGAAGAACTTTATGACACTGAAAACGATAGGTACGAACTCAACAATTTGGCAGAAGACGCTGGGCATCAAGATGTCTTACAACGGATGCGCGAGGCGTTGGCACAGTGGCAGTCCGAATTTGGGGACATGGGGAACATCCCGGAAGAACAGATGGTTGCAACGTGGTATCCAGATGGCACACAACCTCAAACGGCGGCTCCGATTTTTATTCCGATTAACGCCGAACATCCGGGCACAGAGGTAGCACATCGGGTTGGTGAATGGGCAGCTCCGCTTGTTTTACAACTCCACTGCTCCACGCAAGGGGCATCTATTGCCTACACGACAGAACAAGGCGATGATGCGCGTTGGCAGTTGTATACGGATCCACTGCGTCTACCAAAGGGCGAAACAAGCGTACGCGCGAAAGCAATTCGCATCGGTTATAGTGAAAGCGAAGAGAGAACAATTCATCTCAAAATTTCATAAGGAGATCATCAATAATGGCGCAACAGAATAGCCAAGACTATTTCGTTTATGTTGGCACCTATACGCATGGAAATAGCGAAGGGATTTACGTCTATCGCTTAGATGGCGCGACGGGGGCATTGGAATATAGTAGCAAGATAACAGGCGTTGAGAATCCGTCATTTGTAGAGATACACCCGAGCGGACAGTATCTCTATGCCGTCAACGAACTTAACGAGTTTGAAGGCAAAGCCAGCGGGGCGGTCACGGCATTTTACATCCATAAAGAGACAGGTGAACTTAGTTATCTCAACCAACGCGCAACCGGTGGTGGTGCACCGTGTCACCTCAGTGTGGACTCGACCGGTAAATGTCTGCTCGTGGCAAATTACGGTGGTGGAAGTGTTACCGCTTTTCCGATTGAATCGGATGGCAGGCTCGGTGAAGCCTCCGATTTTGTGCAGCATCAGGGATCCAGTGTTAATCCGCAACGACAGATGGAACCGCACGCCCACGCCATTATGATTGATCCGGGTAACCGCTACGCTTTTTCACCCGATCTCGGACTTGATAAAGTGCTCATCTACCAATTAGATGCCAAAAATGGGAAACTCACGCCTAATACGCAACCGTGGGCACGTGTGCAACCCGGCGCGGGACCTCGGCATTTCGATTTCCATCCGAATGGAAAGTATGCCTATGTAATTAATGAAATAGATTCTACCTTCACTGCTTTTCGATACGATGCGAAGGCGGGAACACTCTCTGAATTCCAAACGATTTCCACGCTTCCCGATGATTTCGATGGCACCAGCCATTGTGCGGATATTCACGTTCATCCTTCCGGGAAATTCCTGTACGGATCAAATCGTGGACATGACAGTATCGCTATTTGCGCGATTGATGCGGAAACGGGCATGCTGAGTCCTATCGGCTATGAATCGACACAAGGAGAGACACCTCGGAACTTCGGACTGAATCCGGAAGGCACCTTCCTCTTTGCCGCCAACCAGCAGACGGACACGGTCGTTACGTTCGCTATTGACGTTGAAACGGGTGAGTTGAATGCAACGGGGGCTATAGCAGAGGTGCCGACACCTGTCTGTTTAAAGATGTTGGCGTGTAGTTAACTTTTTTACGGTGATGGGCAGGCACAGGGACCTGCCCAAACCGTATAATTTTTTACCGCTGATGACGATGCTGTCTGCGGTGTTCTTGGAGTTTGTCCCACGGGTAGATAAAACAGCGATCTGCCCAGTCTCGGTAAAGTCCAGCAAGTTCTTCAAGTTTCTGTGGCTGCTTAGCGGCGAGATCGTTAATTTCTGTCCGTTCCGCTTCCAGATCGTAGAGTTCCCAATCCCCCGGGAACTTACAAACCAGTTTCCAGTTATCTTGACGGACGGCGCAATTCCCTTCGTGTTCCCAATAAAGTACTTCTTTACCGTTATCCTTTCCATCAAAAATCGGTACTAAACTTGTTCCCTCTAACGGCAAAACAGGTTTTCCATTATGTTCTTCAGGATACGTCGCGCCTGAAACCTCAAGGCATGTCGCCATGATGTCTGGCAGTTGCCCGGGTTGATGGCGTAGCTCGCCGGCGGCTTTTATGGCATCCGGCCAATGTGCGATCAAGGGGGTAGCGATACCGCCTTCATGTACCCAGTGCTTGTACAATCGGAACGGCGTATTGGACAGGTTCGCCCACGGAATGCCGTAACTCTGATAAGTCGTCTCGGGTCCCGGCATGATAGTGGGATCGTTACCCCGATAGACAGGTTTTCCATCGGAGGTGGTCTCTGTGCTGATGAGTGAGTCAGTGTCGCGTTTCGCGGGCGGTCCGCCAAGTTCTTCAGCACAACCGCCGTTATCAGCTAAAAATAAGATGAGCGTGTTGTCGAGTTGTCCGGTCTCTTCTAACGTATCAATAATCCTTCCGATGCCCGTATCCATCCGGGTGATTTGTGCTGCGTACACCTCCATTCGGCGTTGATTCCACTCTTTATATTCCGCCTCGCTCCAAGGTAGCTGCGATGGATCTCGTGCGGTAAGCTGCCACGTCTCATCTAAAATTTTCATCTCTCGCATCCGTGAGAGCCGTTCTTCTCGGAGTTCGTCCCACCCTGCAGCAAAACGTCCGTTGTAGCGTGCGATGTCTTCTTCGTGTGCATGCAGGGGCCAATGCGGTGCCGTATAAGCGACATAGGTAAAGAACGGATGTTCGGGTGTCTTGTCAACGTGGTTTTGGATATACGTCGCTGCTTCATCGCTAACAGCATCCGTGAAGAAGTATCCTTCCGGGAGTTCATCATGTTGGATACGGGTATTGTTGCGCGTGAGCGTGTTCGGTTTCCAGAAGTTTGCGGCACCCGTGATGATACCGTAATACTCGTCAAACCCACGTTGGCAGGGCCAGCTATGCTTAGGTCCATCGGGTCCCGTGTGGCGTGAGATATGCCATTTGCCGCTCATATACGTGCCGTACCCTTCTGAACGAACTGCATCAGCAATAGTCATACAGCGGTCATTGAGGTCCCCGCGATAGCCTTCAAGTCCATCGTCGCCCATCATGTGTCCGACACCTGTCTGGTGGGGATGTAGTCCGGTAAGCATAGAGGCACGGGACGGACAGCAGCGTGCGGTATTGTAAAATTGCGTAAACCGCAGCCCGCCAGTAGCGAGCCGGTCAAGATTTGGGGTGTGGACTTCGCCGCCGTAGCAGCCTAAGTCGGAAAAACCCATATCGTCGTTCAAAATGAGGACGATATTCGGTTTTCTGTTTTCGTGCATAGAACAAGCACCTCTTTCGTTTGGAAAATTAATGTTGTTTTCGATGATTCAGTATGTTAATATTATAGTAAAGCCTATAATTATTTGGACACGCGGTTGTTCGTAGGGGCTGGGTAACCCAGCCCCTACGAGCGAAAATGTTACAACACGGGAACCTCATCCAACAAAGGAGTGAAACCATGATTGCTAATTTAATTACGCTCTTCCGCCTGATCCTCGTCTTTGTTGTGATCTCCCTCTTTGGACATCACGTCTATCTGGATATTTTGCTTGCCGGGTTGATCGGTTTGATCCTGTTTCTTGACGCGGTTGACGGTTATGTTGCTCGAAAACTGAACCAAACATCTGATTTCGGTGCGCTGTTTGACATCATTGGCGACCGGATTGTGGAATGTATCTTCTGGGTTTACTTCGCCGTCGTCGGATTGATCCCGTTCTGGATTCCCGTCATTGTGATCGCTCGCGGTTTTTTTACAGATGGTTTGCGAAGTGCTGCCTTTGCACAAGGCAAGACTGCCTTTGGCGAAAACACGATGATGTCTTCAAAATGGACGCGTGCGCTTACGAGTTCGCGAGTGAGTCGTAGCATCTATGGCATTGCGAAAACAATAGCCTTTGTCTATCTCGGCGGTCTCATCGCTTTCAAAAATTCCGGTATCTACCCAGAATTGGTTGTCGGCTTGGAATTGACGGGTGTAATACTCTCTGTCGTGACTGTCGCTATGTGCTTAATCCGCGGACTTCCCGTCATAGTTGATGGCTGGAAGTATGTCAAGGGTTAATTGCGGCTCACTACAGTCCTGGCTTGTTGAAAACCGAGTAGCCGTCATTTTCGCGACATGTGATCGCCACCCCCCGTGTTTAACAGTACATGACTCCCATCCTCGCTCGCAAGCGACGTAAAAAGCGATCTTGCTGCTGAATACGCCTCTGCTGGAAGTATCCGATTCTTAAGGGTGAACATGAGTCGGTAAGTAATAGTATTCTCAACCTGTCTGTACTGCCTATTCAGTTCTGCGCTCCCTATCGTGTAATGAATGTCCTTTGGCAGCGTAACTGTCCACCCCTTTGGCATCTGGATGCGGATTGTCTTTTCAATTTCCATTGGGTATCCGAAATCTAACGAATAGGTGCGCTGTTCGTTGGCAAAGGTTTCAGCATAGTCGGCGAATTCATCGATGGGTAAAGGCAGTAGCATGTCATTTCCTACCCACGTTCCATAATTCTCAACACGGAAACCGAGGTTGATTGTGACGGGTGCGTTTAGATCACGGAGATCAGATATTTCGTGCCACATTATCTGGATTCCCGGAAATTGCTGACTGAGTTCAGTCGCTAAGGTAGTTTTCCGTGCCATGGGATGTATCTGTTGATACGCCCATCGTGTATCTAAGTCATACTGTCCGTTTGCCTGGATGGACAGTGTACCTTGGACACTGCCTTCGTTGTCAAGCGTCAATTCTGTTGTGCTGACAAGTCGGTTGGATGCCGCGGGGGAAATAGGGGTCACCACAAATTCGCCGCGTGTATCGGAAATGAGGAGTCCTGTCCGTCCTTGTGCATTATGCGGTAGGTTGCCATAACCACAAGTTGAGGCTGTGGGATCCAACCATATATAAGTATCTGGTCCTGTAGGAATTGCGGCAATCATGTGGTTAAACTGGCTAAGCACTGGCAGTGTTGTATCTACACGTTCGTGGGGTGCAAGCCCCATCAGGACAGGATACGCCTTGATACCAACCAAATCCAACATTGAAATGAGGAGCGTGGTCTTATCTTTGCAATCGCCATACTGCATTTGGAAAACTTCGGTGGCAGGTGTAGGTTGGTAAGCACTCTGCCCAAGTTCAATACCGACGTATCGGATATTTGTGGCGACACATTGGTAGATAGCACGGATCTTTGCCGCTTCTGTCGTCAGATTTCTGGTTAGCTGCTGGACCTTCTCCTCGATATCAGCATCCGGGGTATATCTCCCTTTCGCAAGTTCTTTATACCAGGTGTAGACGTTATCCCAACTTTCAATCGAAGTATAGCGTAAACGCGGCACAATGTCGTTAATATGCGGCATCCCTTCTTCGAGTATCAGTGCGGACACTTCATCGTATTTCCAGATATGGACGACGGTATCATTTTCTGTGTAGGACACCTCAGGCTCTTTCGGATTTGCGTCGTTCGCGATTTCCCATTCAAAGTGCCATGTTTTCGGCATCTGAAGCGCGTAGACGGTTTCCAATGTCGTCTCTGTTGCTTGAAAATTGTATCCCCCTGTAATCCACGTCTCACCGCTAGGGACTTTATCCTCAAGCGTCACCTGATACTCGATGCAGACCCCCGGTGTGAGACCCACCATTGAAATTACCCTCCACATAGCGTCGGAATAAAGGTTGTAGGACAATAATCCGGGTGGCGTTACGTCGTTAAACGCTTCATCCGGTGGTTGTAGGACTGCGCCTTCCGGTGTGATTGTTCTTGCGATGTTCACTCCAATATTTTGTGCGGTGGGTTGGTAAGGGATAGCAATGTCCCCGTATTTCTGGATGCCTCTTTCGGTGAGGATTTTAACGACTTGGTGCGTCGTGTAACGCGACTGTCCTGTGGGTAGCACATCATGACTGAAATGATTGAAGAGAACCAAGGTGTCAGCGTCAGGATAGTCCGTCGCGTCTGGCGCGTTCGCGATAATCTGCTCAACGTCTGGATTCAGGAGGGTGACAGGCGGGACATCGGTGATCTGCATCGGACCGAGATTTAACTGCGTGAGCACTTGGAGTCGTGTCAAAGCGAGAAGATTGTCTGGCTCAATTTCCAAGATTTGCTGGTATTGCAATTGCGCCTCAAAGTAACGCTGTTGATCTTCATAGAGTGCAGCGAGTTGTTCTCTTGCCCATGTACTCGTCGGAAAAAATCGAGTTGATTCCCGTAATTCCGCGATAGCCTCGCCGAGTTTACCTTGTTCGAGATAGATTAGCCCCAAGTAGTTGTGCAAATTTTCGCTTTCGGGACGTTCGCATTTTGGGTCAAGTGCTAATGCCTTGTAAAGCACTTCAACCGCTTCATCAAAACGTTGGAGTTGTTTGTAGGCTAAACCGAGATGGTTCAAGGCGTAGAGATTGTTCGCCGAAACAGTGAGAACGCGTTCATAGTGTTCAGCAGCCGCAGCATAGTCGCTTAATTTTTCCGAGAGGTATCCGACATAGTTAAGGGCTGCGATATTGTTCGGTTTAAGTGCCAAAAAAGCAATAAATGCGTTCCGTGCGTTTTCGTATTCCTCAAGTTGGAAGTATATCTCGGCTATTTTGCGTTGGACCTCGCTGGCATCGGGTCGGATTGCGATGGCGGCTTCGTAAGCGGCGAGTGCTGCGCGTAGGTCTCCCTGTTGGAGTTCGCTATTACCTGCTTCAACCTGCTCGCGCCACTGACGATTCCGCTCAATCAACGGGTCAACGACTGGAGAGGTAGACGGATTTTTCGAGAAAATTGTGCATCCAGTGATGACGAAAAGCAGGCTTAACAGCCAAAATATGTGTTTTTTATGATGTATCATCGTCTATCTCCTTCGATGGCCGGCTACTTGGTGCTCAGTTTTTTTGGAGTTTTGGGTTTCCGCTGTGGCGTTCCTTATCTCGTTGGGTCTTTTTCTCCAAGTTTTTTTTGAACGCCTCTTCAAGTTCAACGCCTGTTTGATTCGCAAGACAAATAAGCACAAACAGTATATCCGCTATCTCCTCACCAATATCAAGGTCTTTCTCGTTTTCCTTGAAACTCTGTTCGCCATATTGACGCGCCATAATCCGTGCTAACTCTCCTACTTCCTCCATGAGGATGGCAGTATTGGTTAATTCTGAGAAATATCGGATGCCAAGCGTGTGGATCCAGTCATCTACAATCTTTTGGCAATTTTCGAGTGTGTAGTCCATATCTATCAATTTATCTCCACTTTGGTGACGTGTACCCAAGACTTGTGTTAAGCATAGGACTTATGCATCCCCTTGCAGTCGGGGTTTCAAACCCCGCCTGCAGTGCGCAAGTCCTGAAGCATTTAGGTGCGACAGTATCTGCAGCACGGAATTGGCGTGTCCCCTCAACCAATCCTATTTTAGCAGCACCTGCAACGAAAGTAAACTTTTTTCTCTCAGTGCCCGTTCAAGTAGACAATTAAAACGGAAATCCCTTGATTTTTCTGGAAACGTGATGTATACTTTTAAGTGCAATTTCATTTAGGAGGCAGACGCACACCATAAGGAGAGATCGTATGGGACTTACGAACGAAGAACAACAATTTTATGAAACGAACGGCTATCTCTTGAAAAAAGGGCTTGTCTCTGCAGAAGACATCGCGCGAATTCAGGAGGAGATCATAGATATACATAACCGTATGGCAGAACAACCGACTGACGGCATCGGAATTTCGTGGGAAGTCTATGATTCGGACGACCATCCGCCGCGTATCAAGCAGTTAATGCACAGCGAGTTGGTAAGCCCAACGCTCAATCGTCTGCTTCGCTGCGATGATATGTTGGATATATTGGAAGCGTTGATGGGTGAAAACATTTCGTTGTATCATAGTAAATTGCTTCCGAAAGCAGGTGGTGATGGAACGGCTATCCCGTGGCATCAAGACTACGCTTATTGGAAAAATGACAATAACAAACCTGTCATGATTAACTGTCAGTTGGCTATCAGCGAGGCGAACCTCGAGAACGGTTGCATTCAGTTTGTTCCGGGAAGCCATAATTGGGGCTTGCAGGAACACGAACGCAAACATCAGACGTTTGGTGTTTTTCTACCCGGACACTATCAAGAACGAGAAGACGCCGTCGCGCTTGAAATGGAACCCGGAGACGGTGTCTTTTTTAACGCGCTGATTATCCACGGCTCAGCACCAAATAATTCGCTGAATGACCGGTTGATGAACACCTTCGCTTACAACGTAACAGGCAACGGCGCAACCCAATCTCGTGAAGTCTTACGTGGGAAACCGCTTGACGTATAAAAAAGTGAACGTCCCGTTCTGACTAAAGATACTTCCCTGCGAACCTGCCACTAAAATTTACGGTATTGTATAAAAAAGGTCGTATATGGAAGGAAATATCATGAAAGCTAAAAAAGGTGTCAATGCGTGGAAGATCTTCTGTGTTTTATTTATTGCGATTGTAATGGGGTGCGGGGAAGAAGATCCGAGTCGTACAAACCTCGCACCACGGATTTTAACCTTTGAAGCAGAATCAGATATAGTCGAACCGGGAGAGGAAGTGATAATCCGCTTGGTCACTGGTGACCTTGAGAATGATGTTTTATCGTATACATGGTCAGTTACAGGCGGTGAACTCACGGAGAACGCCTCTGGAGCCGTCTGGCAGGCCCCCGAAACTGAACAGAAATACCAGATTGAGGTTACAGTCAGCGATGGCGAAAACGCTACCACAAGCACACTGGACATCCAAGTGTGGGAGACTCGACCCGGGAATTACTATCCATTGGCTGTCGGGAACACGTGGCACTACCGCAATGATAGCGGCAGTGAGATCACTTTTGAAATCATAGATACCATTCAGATTCAACGCGCAAGTGGGAAAACCGTTGAGAGTTTCGTGCTTCAGAAATCAAGTGCGGACGAAGGATTAGAGAACATTGTCAACTACTCTTATCTCGGTCCGCGTCTCAATGAAAGTGGCGAGGTATCCGGTGTAGTGCAACATGCACAGAACACCACATCCGGCACAGGCGACACAATCCTATTTGAGCCATTTCTTCCGTTATATCAATTTCCACTTATTCCGGGTGAGAAATGGGATGTGAACTTCCAAGCGAAATTAGTCCCTGAACTTTTTCCAATTGGTGGTGGGCTTGACGAATTCGAAGTACTTTCAGAAGAAACAGTGACTGTACCCGCCGGAACTTTTGAAAATGTCTTTCAGGTTCAGGAATCATTTCGGTGGGGTTTTGATATTGGCAATCAGGACTTCCCACTTGATATCACCATCGTAAAAAAATGGATTGCCCCCGATGTCGGTATCATTAAGTTTACGCAGTCCCAGACCCGTGGCGAGTTGACAATTGACACTGTTTTTGAACTTGATTCCTTTAAATTGGTGGAAAATTAAATCTGTGAAAACTCCAACAAAGAAACCAGAAATTTTAACCACAACTGTCGGCTCTTATCCTGTACCGGCATGGCTTCTGTCAATGCCGACGGAACAGTCCCTTCTTGACGCAACACGCGTTGTCGTGGACACCCAGCGTCAACGCGGTATCGACCTACCGACCGATGGTGAACTCTACCGCTTTGACCCAAACCATCCAGATACTAATGGGATGATTGATTATTTTATTCGTCCGCTTTCGGGTGTAAGGGCAGAGGTGGGAAGGCAGGAATGGCAGGAATTTAGGCAGATGCAGACGATGTCGTTTCGAGCGAAACCTGCGGGAGTTGTTGAGGGAGCGTTAGGAGAAGGCACATTAAACCTCGTCTCTGATTGTGAGCGTGCTATGGATGTTGCCGGTAAACACATCAAATTTACGGTAACAAGTCCGTACATGCTCGCACGGACGTTATTGGACAAACACTACGGTGATTTCGATGCACTGCTTACCGCTTTAGCAGAAGTTTTAGCGGCACAGGTGCGTGAACTGGAGTGTGCCTGTCTCCAAATTGACGAGGCGAATATACCGGGTAACCCACAAGACGGGCCCCGCGCTGCCGAGGCGATTAATATTGTGCTTGACGCGTTTGAGGGAGAGAAGGCAGTCCATTTCTGCTTCGGGAACTATGGCGGACAAGTTATCCAGAAAGGTAACTGGAAAACGCTGACTGACTTTTTGAATACACTCCGATGCGATCATCTCGTTTTGGAACTGAAACACCGTCCTGAGGCAGATCTTGAGGCACTTAAGGCAGTTGCCTCAAATATTGTCCTCGGTATCGGTGTGATTGATGTCAAGGTTAATCCGATCGAGACACCTGATGATGTAGCCTCCAGTATCGAAAAAGCCGAAAAAGTATTGGGAGCCGGACGGATTGGTTGGGTGCATCCGGATTGCGGGTTTTGGATGCTCCAACGTTCCGTGGTAGATCGGAAGATAGAGGCACTCGTACAGGGCCGAGATAAATATTTGGGACTTGCTTAGCAAAATTGGACGTAGAAAAGAAAGGCACAGATGTTTGAAGTTCAACTACCAGCGTTGAAAAGGTTTCAGAATGTTGCTGGCACTGCTGCAGGAATAGGTTTTTTCCTTGGTCTATTGATTCCCGCCGTGGGTATCTTCATTCTACATTGGCACTGTCCGTTTGGAGCTGGCATTCTTCAGATTAGCGGATTTTTAGCAATTACGGGACTCGGAAGTGCTATTGTTGTAGGCAATCTTACTGCGCTCATCATAATTGGCGTTGCGAAATATCGCCAGCTGCTATCAAATTTATCGCAAAAAAGGAGATAATACCATTTCTGAAAGGGCACCAGTGGCACAAACTCTCACTGCGAGGCAAGTTTATGCCACACGCACATTAGAAATGGTATAACAAAAGATTCAAGTGGATTTTGAATTCAATTTTTTGCACACCGTTTTACTCTTTGGCACAGGTATCTGTGCAGGTTTCATAAACACAGTTGCCGCTGGCGGATCGCTGTTAGCACTCCCGATGCTTATCTTCCTTACCTCCGACCCGACCTTAGCAAACGGCACAAACCGGATCGCCATTTTCTTTCAAAACCTCAGTGCCATTATGGGTTTCCGGCGTAAGGGAGTTTCTGACTTTCGGTATGGCATCTTACTTGCTGTTCCTGCAGCTATCGGGGCATGGATAGGTGCTAAAATTGCGATTGGTACAGGTGCAGCCCTGTTTCAATTCATTCTCGCAGCCGTGATGTTGATTATGCTCGGCTTAACATTACTGAACCCGACAGCACGGTTAAAGGATAGGATTGAAAGTAGCGGGACAGGTGCTAAAGTCATCGCGATGGTTGTATTCTTCTTTATCGGGATTTACGGGGGTTTCATTCAAGCGGGTGTGGGGCTGCTTGTTATAACGGCTTTGCGCCTTTTGACAGGTATCGATCTCGTTCGGACGAACGCGATAAAAGTTTTTGTTATCTTTGTTTATACCGTGGTCGCGCTCGGCACTTTTATCATGAGCAAACAGGTAGATTGGACTTTAGGTGTGACGTTAGCGATAGGGAATGCTACGGGGGCATGGATTGGCAGCCATTGGGCTGTCGAAAAAGGTGATAAATGGATTAAAGTGGTTCTCGTTGTAACAGTGCTTATTTTTGCGACGAATCTTGCGTTAGAGCCCTTTAATTTAGATATTAAATCGCTTCTCGGACTTGGTTAGCGTTCAAGTTCGTGATAAGAGAAGATCAGACGGTGAACGGCAGTAATGTGCGAGGTGAACGTGAGGATACCGAGTGTACAGAGCAGAATCATCCCAGTGTTTTGGACAATCGGAAATTTGTACCAGAGAATGCCTTGTAGTAGGGTGCCAGTACCGAGTAAGATGATGCGTTCGGGTCGTTGCATGAGTCCGACCTTACAAGTAATTTGGAGTCCCTCCGCTCTTGCTCTCACATAACTGACGAGTATTGAACCAAACCATGCCCCGAACGCTAAAATTATTCCCAGTAGACTTTCCAACCCAGAAAAATAGATGAGTGCTCCAAGGAAGAGGAAGCCTTCCGAATAACGATCAATCACGGAATCCAAAAGTGCTCCGGATGGACGTAAGTTTCTTTGGGCGCGTGCGACCGCCCCATCTATCATATCAAAACTTCCGCCAAACAAAATAAGAATACCACCCGTAATGAGGTGGCCTGTCGCAAAGTAAAAGGTCGCAATGAGGTTGACAAAGAACCCAAAGATTGTCACCATGTTCGCCGTAATGCCGATTGCCACCATTTTGTTGGCAATCGTAGACAGGATGGTCTCAAGACGGGGCTTTATGACTTCAAACATTGCGATGCCTCCTCATTGTACAACGGGTTCGATTTCTACGAGGAAGTGTAGAGATTCTCGCCGGTTCTTCACCAATTCTGTGGCGGGAATTGTCTCTGCCTGAGCCAGGAGTTCTAAGATTGCAGGTGCGATGTCTGTTGGATGCGCTGCTATTTTGAGCTTCTCCTGTTCAGAAGATTGTGCGTCCGGTAATGCCACAAGGACCACGCCATCGCTCCATATGAGTTCACGCGGGTCGTAATCCGTATGATTAGCCCTGTCATAAACGGTAATGACAGGGTATGGCAGCCTTAGGAGTTCCAGCTCGGTTCTTTGAATTGCCTGCGCAGATGCTAAATTCGCTTTGCGCTGTATTTTAGCAATATACGCGACCGGTAGATTCCACAAAACGATAGGTTTTTTGAGACGATGTGCAAGTGCGATTAGCCGTAATAAACATCGCCATTCAGAGGCACCGTTTAGGCTCTGCTCGTTCCCTTGTACGAGTATGACCTTCGTGTGCTGTATCCATGCGAAGCCAGCGAACTTAAAAGTCCCCTTACTTCCTGATCTATCGCCATAAAGCTGAATCGCTTGCGTGAAGGGTGGTTGGGGGTATTTCAAGGTATTTGCTAACATATACCCAAGACCTTTTAGCGATGGTGAGGGAATCAAGACCCGACCAGCATCTTGGTTCTACGTGCCTCGTATAAAAAAAGCAGGGAGGTGGTTGAAACACCTTCCCTGCCTAAAAGGTAATGCGTCCAGATTATTCGCCGCTGCGTCCACCGATAGCGTTTATAGCAAACCATCCGATACCTGCTGCGACCGTTGTCAGGAACACCAAAGCACGTTTGGACGTAGAAGCTTCCTCGTGTACACCTTTGGCATCCTTAAGCATCATCTTGACTTCTTTGATTGCCTTTTGGTTCGTCTCAACCTGTGTCAAAAGCGTCTTCACGTCCCCTTGGATAGACTCAATGACCGCCTGCGTTGCTTCCTCTGCCATTTTGTGCTCTTTGATCATCTTATTGATCCCAGCAAGATGCTCATCGAGGTGAGCGATTGCATCGAGAAGCGCTTTTTTGTTGGCTTCAAGAGATTCTTTGATACCGGAAGCGATTTCGCTTCCTGAGTCTGTAACAGCCTGCATCAATTCTGTTTGTGATTTCAGACTGGCCTCAAGCTCCTTGAGTTGCGCCTCAAGTTTAAGCGAATTCTTATTGAGTGCTTTAATTTCCGCCTCAAGTTTATCCCGGGTTGCTTCGGATTCGGATAATTCCGCTTTTAGCTTTTCAAGTTCTTCCCGCTGCTGCTGCAGCTCGTCTTCAGCGATATCAACAGCATCTTTTGCCATAGAGAGTGGAATACGCAATTTTTCGCCGGGGTAGATGAGATGCGGATTAGTGAAGTCATTGTACTTACTCAGTTCACGCCACCGGAGTGGGTCCTCGAGGTGCTCTTGGCAGAGATCCCAGAGGGTATCTCCCTTTTCAATAGTAATGAGTATAGTGTCATCATCGCCTTCGTGCGGTGTAATTCGTGCCGAGGCGGATAGGACATAAACGCCACTGAGTGCTGCGCAGATGTACAGAATCAGTGCCAACTTCAGAGTGCCTCTTATCATTTTCATACGTTTTCTCCTTTAGAATCTATAAGAGAGGGAAGCAAAGTGAGTTGATCCGACACCGTCAATATCACTCGCCATGCCATCCTGAATAGCATAGTCAATCTGCAGCCCGCCTATGTTCACACCAAACCCTCCAAAGAGGTTCTGTACATCGCGTGAAGCTTTGACACCACCACGAATTGACAAGGCAGTGGATTTGTAAGTGACGAGCGTGTATTCAGCCCCGAGCCGTAAGCTCGTTGCACTCTCGACAAGGTTGACGAACTCTTGTTCGACATCCGCTGCGAATGTGACGACGTTGCCCATATAGAGGTTGTAGGCTAAACCGACATTGACGACCATAGGAACGGTGTCATCACCGAGGGATGCGCCGAGATATTTAGCAACAACGCCATAATGGAAAGTCGGCACTTTTTCCTCGCCGACATCTATGTGCAGGGCATGCCCCATCAATCCAACATCGACGCCCCCAAATCCGCTCTGGTTTTCAACGCTGTCTAAACCGAAGTTATCCATCAGCCATCGTCCTGTTAAACCGATGCCGAAGTTCCCGATACCGATGCCATAAGAGAGCGAATAGGCGTTTGCACTATAGTTAAACTCACTATAGTCAAACTTAGTAGAAAATGCTGTCCGCTCATCGTAGACGGGGATACCACTGATACCAGCATTTACAACAGCAAGCCCGATAGAACCCGCTGAACCGAGCGCTTTCGTCAGTGCGATGAAGTTGTGGCTTCTATCAAGGTCAAGTTGTTGGGTTGAAAGATTAAGACTTAAATCCGCTGCGGATCCGAGTCCTGCTGGATTCCAGACTGTTGCGGTGGCGTCATCGGCGATTGCCGTGAAGGCACCGCCTAAGCCGATTGAGCGTGCACCGGCACCAAGCCGTAGGTGTGGCATGGCATTCACTCCGGCAAAACTGACCGGCGCCACCGTTAGGATAAGAAAGAAAAGTGGTATTAAACCGCATAGCAATTTTGGGCACTTTTTAGAAACCCATTTAGCAATTTGCTTTGTCATTAACATTATATCCTCCAAAAGACTGTCCACACCGGGAACTGAACGGGGGTCCAGTTCCCGACATGCGGACTGCCATTTACTTAGCGCGTCAGTGCGAGTTTGAGAATGGCGTATTCAGGCTCGATACCGTCTCCGACAATAATCTGACAGAAGTAGATACCTCGAGCTAAGTCTTCTTCGTCTCCAGAAGATTTTCCATTCCACAAGATCCCGCCATCCTTGCCAAAATAATTGCCAGCGTCCAGAATCTTATTATCCATAAGGACACGAACTGGACGGAGTGTGCTGTCATAAATGGCGATGCTCACTACGGATTGCCGGGTCAGTGCGAAAGATATGTGAGTCTCGTCCTTGAACGGGTTAGGAACATTGACCGGACGCGCCACCAATATCGGACCCTCGACACTTTCAACAAAGAACGTAAACTCATAGGCTGCCATGTTCGCTTCACGGGCACCTTTGTTCTTTTCAGAGACGTTGCCCTCTTTATGCGCCATGTCAGACACTTCAAGTTTAACCGTATGTTGCCCGAATGGCAGATCAGCCTCTGGTCTATATAGCACCTGCGAAGCCGTCTTCTGATTCGGTTTGAGGTTAATCACGTTGGAATTGAAAATGAATCGGATAGAATCAACATCTACACCGGATTCGGCATCTGCATAGGCGATCGAAATCAGGGGCCGGCGGTTGGTCAAACGTGCTTCATTTTGGGGTGAAGCCATCGTGATGACCGGTGCGGCGGTATCGAAATCGATCGTGAAAATCCCTTTCGCCGAAGCGGAGTTGTCGTATGGATCCGTCGCGCGGACTTCAATCGTGTAGACCCCCTCTTCAAGCGGTGCTTCAAGATTGAAATCCACACGGGTGATACCTTCAACATCCTTTCCACTATCATTTGCGGCCTTGCCTTTCACCTCTTTACCGGCACTATCCCATACGGTAATCGTCATTTTAGAAACGCCTGATTCGTCGTTGGCACTCGCGGAGATAACCGGGAGTCCACCACGGATCGTTCCAGACGGGGTGATTGAGGTGATTACAGGCTTGACATTATCAACAATGAGCGTGAAGCTCCAGGTATATTCCGTGGTACCACCTTCGCTGGTTGCAACGAGTCGTACGTTGTACAGACCTGGACCGTGTGCATTAAAGTCTATCGGAGCCTCGATCTTTCCACCAACGATATTCGATTTGGCTATGGAACGGAGCTGACCACCATTTATACTGTATTTCACAGAGGAAATAGCAGATTGCTCGTCAGTTACAACCGCTGAGATCTTTGCTGACCCGACTTTATCGTGATCTGCATCCTTGATGACCCCATTGGGTGCGGCTGCGGAGATAATTGGCGGCGTTGTGTCTTTCGGCATCTCTACCGCAAAGGTAACAGATGTCTGCGCCGTATTACCATCACCGTCAGTGACTGCGACAACAACCGTATGATTCCCATCGCCTAATGCTGCCTCAGGGGTATAAGAGAATCGGTTTCCGTCTACCTCTGGTGTAGCATCAACATCATTGATAGTGAATGTGGTTACCTCAACAGTGCCAGCACCGGAAAATTCACCACTGATAAGCGGTTCGCCGTGCTCGAAGGTTTGCCCTGAAGCGGGTGATTGAATCGCAACCATTGGTGCAGTACCAGTGACTGCAAACTCAGCGGACCCTTCACCGACGTTGCCGAGATTATCGGCAACTTGAACAGTCACACGATAGGCACCACCCGCGAGTGGTTCGCTGCGGGTGTAAACCAAACTTGCAGCATCTTTGTCAAGATCCGCTTGGTCAACAACTATTTCGGCTTCATCAGGCGGTTGGAGGCGTGCCAATGCGAGACTTCCAGTCGCCCCGTCAACACCCGCTCCGGCACCGTCATGATAGGTTGCTCGGATGGTCGGCAGACTTTCTACCGTTTCATCTTCCGTCGGTGATTCGATGGTAACCATCGGACCGGTGTTATCCACATTAACCGTTGTTATTGGGAAAGCAACCGAACCGTTCCGTTTTGTGACCACACCGTCAGGTGTATAGACACCGTCTACGAGTGCGCCGACCTCTACCTTCAGCGAGAAGGTATTTTCGGGATCTTCAGCACTTTCGCTCGGTACTTCACTACCATCTACTGCACCACTGAGTTCCTCTGCTGCTAATGAACCGTTTGCAACCATGAAACTGACAGTGACGGATCCACGAAGTGGAATCGGTTCTGCAGGGGCTTCCGCGACGTCCGTTCCATCAACGGCAATAACTGCTATGTCAGTAACATCAGAGACTCGGAAGTTCAGGACATGCACCGTTATCATCGGTGACTCATCGGTTTGCACGTTACCGGATTCATCAACGGCTAAAGCGTGGAACATATAAGTTCCATTTTCAAGCAGTCCGACATCAATTGTAAGGTCAAGCACACCGGCTTCACCTTCGGCAACAGTTTCAGAAACCTCTCCTGTGGTTTGCACCAAGTTGACTGATGCGTAGGTAGCAGGATCAGCAGTCGGTTCAGCGGTAAATATTGCTATCGGTGAAGGAACTGTATCATCAACAATCCCACCGACAGTATAACTACCATCTTCGTTTGCTTCAATCATACCAGCAACGTCAGCAACAGCGACAATGTTCGTTGGACCTAACGGCGCGACATCATCAACATTATCAAGTGAGAATGTTGAGTTAACACCATCAGGAGATGGCGTTTCGCCTTCGTCTGCTGCAGAAATTGCGACTGCACGTACGATGTACGGGTTGTCATCCTTAGAAGCATCCCGCGCTGCGGGACTATCCTTGTCAATGGTGTCTGAAAGTTCCAACGCTACGGTATCTATATCAACCGTCCATTTTTGATAGGCGTGATATCGATGAATGGGTGAAGGCTCCGCGCTCCCCGCGGCCTTTCCAGCTGCAACCGTAATGAGGTCAGCGAGGGCATCAACATTTAGCTGCTGTAGTTCTTGAACTTCTTCGGAAGTAACAGCAATCCCTTCTTCAGTTGTGCCAACCTCTTTCCACATGGAATCGTCATCGTTTCGACGTTTGGCTTCAAAGCCCATTGCCGTGATAAGCGGAGAAGTTGTTTCACCAATAGAGTAAGCATTGACCGTGACGGTTCCCTTCGGTGCCCCGCTATCGGGGTTAGTCTCTGCTGCGGGATCCGTCGTTATTGCCAAAATTTCCGGAGCCGGTCGGTAAGTATTTTCAACATTCACCGAGATTTTCGCTCCGTCGGTTTCAGGAACTTCTGCTTCCTCAGCATCAACAGCCACAGCGTGGAACATATAGGTTCCGTTTTCGAGGTATTCACCGTCAGCAAGTATACCGACATTAACGGTTATCTCAAAAACACCACTGCCTTCAGCAGTTTCGGTTGCCTTTTCAATAGAAACACCTTCAGCATCCGTTACCAACATAACCGATGCGTAAGTTGCCATATAAGATACCGGTTTGATGGTAAAGGTAACCATCGGGGATTCGACAGTGTCGTCGTATTTATCAACGAGTCCACCGACCGAATAACTTCCATCTTCGTTTGCTTCAACGGCACCATCAGCATCAGCAACAGCAGTAATGTTTGTGGGACCAATGTTATCAACCGAGAATTTTGCCTCAACACCGGGAATTGGTGGTATTTCGCCACCATCGGTATTGGCATATCCCATTACGACATATTGGTTATCATCAGTACTACCTTTGGTAATCGTATCCATCAACGTTGTGGTATCTATGGAAACTGTCCATTTCTGGTAAGTACTATCAACATTGACAATTGGCTTGTCAGGTCCTACAGTATTGACGAGATCACCGAGGAGATCGGCAAGTGCTTGACCACCAATGTTGTCAACAACTTCACTGCTATCAGTTTTCCATTCGGCATCTTGGGGACCCTTAGCAGCCAAGCGGACAGAAGTAATGGTTGTAGAAGTCCGGCTCGGTGTATAAGCATTAAGGATTAGCGTGCCTTGTGGTGCGCCGCTAACCGAATTGGTCGTCGTTGCAGGATCCACTGTAATTGCGATAACCTCTGGATCAAGCGGGCAGATACCTGCATCTAACTTAATAGTGTCTTCGGTTGGAGTAAGATCGTTTCCAACGAGTAGATTGGAGGCTACGGCACGCACCATTACCTCGCCCATCTCTTTGCCACCTATCAATGCCTCAAAGTCAGCGACGTTCCACGGGATTTCCAATGTTGAACCCATTTCGAGTCCAGCGAGATCACGTTTGTCGATTTCTTGCCATGCGCCAGTGGCATCCATATATTGGACACTAACTGTGGCAGGATGCGCCGAACGATGGTTCACTGTGACGGTTAGCATAACATTTTCTGTGGTATTTCCGAAGATTGTCACATCACCGACGAGACCACTCTCATAGAGGTCATCCATATCGCCGTCCATGTTACAATCACCAATCACAACAGACGTTACGCTGGCTTTGTCATATTCCGGTGGAACGATTCTGAGCCGTGCGTGTGGTGCACTGGCGTTAATATTGAAGAGCGTATCAATCCCAAGTGCGCGAATGCCATAGTTTCCAATCGCGAGGGACATATCCTCACCTTGAATAGGCATCGTCATGGCGTACCCTTCACCAGGGACAAACTCAAAACTGACCGGTAGGAGTGTATCAATGAGCTTGAATGTAACACCTAAGATATCATGGATCACTTGACTTTGGTATTCATCCAACTGGATGGCTATATCGCTTTGCGCGAGAAGCTTGTTCGCTTCCGTTTGAATAAGTGCTGGAGTTAGCTGACCCAAAATCAACTCAGGGGTTACAGTTTCAATGAGCCCTAATATCTGTTCATCGGTTAAACTGTCTCCAACGAACGGTCTCAAGACTTCTGGGTTCTGGCTGAGCGCAGCTTGCAAAATCTTGGATGATGCCATGGTGGACTCAATTGTCAATGGCAGCCAAGCGTTTTGGAAGTTACCATCAGAATCTAATTCAGCCTCTTGAAAAAACAGATACGATTCACCAGCATCAAGCGCGGACTGAGGTATCCCCCTAATGTTGAGCGTAGCGGCACCGGAAGCAGGCGCGGTAGCAACAAAAACACCTTCGCTGTTCCGATAACCGGTAGCGTTGAGTTCAGGGGTGAATGCGATTGTTGCTTCTGGTGCGGTCGTATCAACAGTGAATTGCTCCTGTATCTGATCCAGTGGGGCTCCTGCAGTATCGTTGACAGTAGCAGCTAAGTAATAGTTATTATCCGCGATTGAATCAATATTAGCAACCCATAACGATTGGGATGCTGGATCAATATCTGGAACGCTGAAAACGGAAGACAGCAGCGGATCCTTTGTATCTTCGATTTCACCGAGGAGTGCGCTAGCACTGAGAAGGAGTGGACCCTGAAGTCGGTTCAGTGCCCTCCCAATTTCACGGCTATCCGCGCCAGTGAGTTGTTGCCCCGCGATAATCTTTTGAACTGCGGGCAGATTCATGAAATTGCCTATTGCAGTATTGACCTGAGGGGTAAATAAACGCTCAATAATCCCGCGTTCTACCATTTGTAGATTGCGTGGGTCTGGCATCGACCAGTTCTCAATCGTAAGCGGGGGATCCAACCTTGCGTTTGCAATGGCTCCCAATAACTCGGCGGGATCTTCGGGTGGATTTAGCGCCAGTTGCACCAGCTTGTTACGACTTAGGATGTCCAATGCGACTGGCTCATAGGGCGTTACGTCAAAGTAGTAGTAGACATTACTACCCAGTGGAATATCTTCTACGGCTGCTTCCCAAACAACACTACCCGTAGCGTCTGTGCTTGCCATCATCGGTTTCGTCTCGTATTCTCCCAATTGATCGTAGGAGTACCGAAGGTTCACACCAGAGAACAAGCCAGTGGTTGAGGTGGGCCATGCCGGCAAGTTGGTGGCAGCGAGTGATTCATCCAATTGGAAGGTGTGAGAGACGGTCGCTGAAGGAAGATCAATAACCTGTTCGCGCATGGCCCCGTTCCCATCCTGGAGCATTAACGTGACATTGCCGATATCTGCTGCAGGCAATGGAACACGGACGTAAAGGTTCAAGTTATCCCTTGTTAGGTATTTGGTGTTTGGAACATCCAAATAGGCGAGTTCAACGGGCTTAGGCGTTATCGCATTCCCGAAATTCTCAAGATCCAACTGGCTCGGTTCATTGTCGAAAATCGAGGTAGACTTTGATGTCAGCGCATAGCGAATGGATGCAAGTTGGTTTTTCGAGAGTAATCCTGGTGGAACCTGGTTAAGAATCAGGTCAACCAAAGTGTCCGCGGTGTGTCCTTGAAGATTGGCATCTCTAATAAGGCCTTCTACAGCTCGCCTTCCTTCAAAGAATGGGTTCAGTGAGAGCCCGCCAAGCCGAGATTCACCAACTATTGTTGACTCGTTTGCCGGTGTTATCGGATCAAATGGAGATGCGGGTTTAACTTCCTCTTTTGGCGGTTCAACTATCGGTTGTCCCGGGTCGGTTCCTGGGTCAGTTCCCGGATCCGTGCCTGGGTCAGTTCCCGGATCCGTGCCTGGATCGGTTCCTGGGTCAGTTCCCGGATCCGTGCCTGGATCGGTTCCTGGGTCAGTGCCTGGATCGGTTCCCGGATCCGTGCCTGGATCGGTTCCCGGATCCGTGCCTGGATCGGTTCCTGGGTCAGTGCCTGGATCGGTTCCCAGATCAAGCAACGCCGCAAGCTCTTTAACAGCTTCCGTATCCTGCAGCAGAGTTCGAACATCCGGATCCTTGAACATTATTTGGATTGGTTCTGTTCCAAGAAGTGCTATCATCTCGGGACTTGCGTCCGGTACAAGGTTTGTTATGAGACCCGGACTCCCAAGAAGCAAATTCAAAGCATTATCAAAACCACCGAGCTGTGCAATAATCGGGTTCTCTAAGGTCGCAGGATCGCTAAGGGATTCAAGCACTCCTGGAAGATGTTTTTGAACTTCCGCGTCCTGTAGCGTCTCTTTGTATTTGTTATAAACCTTTTGAGCGAGAGAAACTTCCTCTTCTTGCCCGAAAACTGTGTTCGGAATTGCGGTGTAAAAAACACACAATGTAAAAATCAAAAAACAAACGAGTGTTCGTTTTTTCATTAACTCATCCTCCTCATCAAGTCTGCGCGCTCGCAAGACTAAGTACTGAGTATCTTAGATGGGCAAGCGAGAATACAACAAAGACGACTGGGGTATGATGTTTGCCCATCCAATTAACATCCTACCAACGAGCATTAAAATTTCCCGATACCGATATAGCCGTAGGATCGGATTCGCAGAACCTATGGCACAGGTCAAAAGTCAGTGAAAAGCGGGCACCTAACTTTTATGTTCAACCTTGCGGGAATTTTTCTATTATTTTATCAAAAAGTGGCAAAATTAAGCAAGCATTTAATCGTTACGTGGCAAAGATGTTAGTGTTACAGGCACAAAACCCGCAAATAAAACCACCCTGCACAGTGTATGTGATGTTTTATGCAATCGGTAAAAATGTGTTCCCGCCGCATCGGTATATCATCGATTAAATTGCAATTCGCTTCTATTAATAATACCACAATTTTAAAAATATGTCAAATCAAAATTTGAATTTTGGTTGCCAATTTCCAACTATTTTAGTAGAAATTGACAATATGTTTGACATAGTACTATAAAACGCTTAAACTGTCAAGAAAAAAACATTTTAGGGTTATTTAGTTTTCGGATTTTAACCATTTCGGTTGAAAAATCACGACCAATGGGATCATTTTTACTGTGATACGGGATTCGGAAATCCCTTCTACAAAAGAGCATAATAACATTCGAGGAAAAAGCCTATGTTGAATGAATCTGAAAAAGCACAATTGGATCAGCACGGTTTTCTGCTTCTGGAAAGCCTTATCCCTTCGGAGACAACGCTGCAGCTTCGGGAACGTTCGCTGGCACTCGCTGCGGCAGAACAAGAAACCGGTAAAGGCCACACATACCTCGCGAACGACAGCGCACAACGCGTCTGGAACCTCGTAGATAAAGGCGAAATCTTTGAAGAGGCTATCCAACAACCGAAGATGCTCGCCGCGATAGAGTATCTGCTCGGTGCTGATTGCACATTGAGTTCCTTTACCGTGAATGTGCTTTATCCCGGCGCGCCGGATGCCGGTCTCCATATTGATTACCCGTTATCTGGTTTGCCGACACCACGTCCGAGTTTTCCACTCGTCGCTAACAGCGTCTGGTTTTTAGATGACTTTACGATCGAAAATGGGGCAACCAGTTGTGTGCCGGGAAGCCACGGACGGCTTGAAGCCTTACCTGAATCGGGTGTCGAATATGCCGACGAGTTGCAAATCTGCGGACCGCGGGGGTCCGTTTTAATTGTTAACGGGGCAATATGGCATGGCTCATCAGAAAATAGAACGAATGAACCGCGTGTTGGGTTACTCGGTTTTTTCTGCCGTTCTATCTTGAAACCGCAACAAGCACACCTTAACCTCGTGTCGGATGAAGTTGTTTCGCGTGCGACTCCGACATTAAAGCGGTTGCTCGGTTTCGATTCGTTGCCAAATATGAATGCGTAGGTTATGGTACTATGTGCGTTTTCTCTGCCATTAATATCCACGCGGATTCTGGTGTTTTTGGTGTCAATTGATATATCAAACGTGCTTTGATCGTGTTGCCTGTCGTGGGGGACGCAATATCAAAAGCGTAAGTTCTGTTTTCGTCTGGAAGCAGGCGGTTCTCGTTCTCAGCAGAGATTGAGATCTGTTGTCTCTGACGTTCGGTGCCATCCGATGCGAAAAGTGTCATCTCAAGCACGATGGTGCGCAATGTCCCTCCCGGTAAGATATGCCCTGTTTTACTCCGAAGTTTCACATCCGCTTTTCCATCTGTGTATTCAAGTTGAAGCGTCGCGGCGCGCTTAAGTTGTGCAACACTACGGCTGCCACGCCATGTATGTTTCCGCCCCTTGATGCTTTCATGACTGGTTGTGCTCTGTAACCGCTTTACAACCGGCATGTGACACGTCGCGCAACTCGTACTTCCGTCAGCGAATTTGCTATTCAAAAAACTGGAGACTTGGTCATGTTCAGGCACGCTTTGTTGACCGTGGCAGGTGCCGCAGAGCGTTGTCGGTTCGGTATAGATGGAATTGGTAACGTTGGCATGAAAATAGGTTTCCGCACTTGCTGGTGGTCCGTTCATCGCACCGTGTGCATCGAGGTGACAGACGAGACACGAAACGCCTGCTTCCCGTTGTTTGTCTCTCAGTTTTGGCATTTCCCCAACACCTGTGATGAGAATTGGTTGTGGGGCATGGCACTGGTCGCACTTTGTTTCCCTGTCGGCGACCTGCCTCGCAGCGGCTTGATAGATTTCATCAACCCACGCTTTCGCGTGCATCGAACCCTCCCACTCCCTCCAGATAGCCGGGTGACAGCTTTTACACTTCCCGTCCTGAAAGCCTTGGAACATCTCTGTCACACGAAGTCCATCGTTTTCTGCCCGAAGTGTGAGGTTACCGGTTAACATTACCAATACAGCGACAAACAGTCCGAAACCTACTACGCCGATTATGCTCCAGTGTATTATCTTAAGATTCATCGCGCGCCTCACAATGCATCTAAGAGTGAAACCGCTGCAGCCTCCGCACTCCGAATACAGTCGGGAATGCCTATCCCGTGGTAACCATTTCCGGCGAGAGCGAGTCCTGGCAATTTGCTTGTAAGCCGTTCTATATCATTGACGACTTCTTGATGCCCTACTTGATACTGTGCCATTGCTTGCGTATGCTTGTGAACAGTAACGAATTGCGCGGCTTCCTTGATCCCGAGGAGCGGTGTTAAATCGGTTTGACACAACTGAATAAGATCAATTTCGGAGCGTTTAGCAGTGGGTTCACCGATGAAGGCACGTAATAGGACATATTCTTCCGGTGCGCGGTTCTCAAATTTGACACTACTGAACGAACATCCAATAATAGATAGGTTTTCTGTAGCAGGGACAACAAATCCCATGCCATCTAACGGGTGCGTAATATCTGCACGGCGAAACGCTAAATTAATGGTCGCAGAAGAGGCGTAGGGAATCGTATTCAGTTTCGTAGCGAGTGGATTTGATACATTTTCGATGAGTGCACTTGTCTGTATTGCTGGCAGCGCTATACAGAGGAGTTCCGAATTCAGAGTTTCGCCAGTCGCAAGTGAGACATGCCATCCAGTGCCATCGGTATTTTGCTGGATCTGTTCTACATGGGCATTTAATTTAATACTACTGGACCCGATCTCGGCAAGCGTATCAACCAGTGTTTGCATACCGGATCCGAATGACAGAAAGAGACTATAACGCGGACCGCTGGTATCTTGGCTGGTTTCGGCTGCCTGTTTTTTTTGTGCGCGGAGTGCTTTAATAATGCTGCCGTGTGTTTTCTCCATCTCCAAAAATCTTGGAAAAGTCGATTTGAGGCTTAAATTTTCGGCATCTGAGGTATAGATGCCGCCGATCATAGGTTGCGCGATGCGTGTGAAGGCTTCGGTGCCGAGGCGACGCCTGACGAAATGTGCTACGGCTTCATCAATATCTCTTTCTCGACGTGGGATAAAGAGATCCATTGCCATCCGCAGTTTGCCGCGCCAACTGAAAAGTGGAGTTTTCAGAAAAGGCTTCAAGGATCCCGGTGCCATCATGTAAAAGCCTTCAGGGACAGGATGTAATGTTCCGTTTCGGGTTACGAAACTCCGACGGACTTTCGGGTTAGTGCCTATGAATTGATCCGCGATACCGAGTTCTTCGGATAACGCTTTTGCTGCCGGTTTTGTTGAGATAAAGGCATCGGGCCCGTGTTCAATGAGGAATCCGTCTCGGTGTTCGGTCTGGATAACCCCGCCCACGCGTCCGGTCGCTTCAAGAAGTGTAACATCAAGCGAGATATTGCGCCGCGCTGCCTCGCGTTGTAAGCGATAGCACGCCGCTAACCCTGTGATGCCGCCGCCGATAACAATAGCACGTTTCTTATTGGGGGCTTCCATAAGCAAGTTTCAATGTTAAATCTACGTTTTTGATCCGCAGATCCGTTGGAAGATTGGAAGGTTAGAAGTTTGGAAGTCTATTTCTCCGATTTTTCACACACAAAATCTGCTAACATGTTGATGAATTTGGGATGCGCGCCGACAGTTCCCGCTCGAATGAAATCAATTCCGCATGCTTCCGCCGTTTCGGCTGCCTCTATGTCAAGATCGTAGAGCACTTCAACGTGATCACAAAGAAAACCGATCGGTGAGGCGACAACGGTGTCAACGCCTTCTTCTTTTCGGGCTTTAATCCAATCGCTGATGTCAGGCTGTGTCCACGGAATAGGGCTGTTTTCTACTTCACTTTGGTAGGCAAAACCGAATCGAGTTTTCCCTATTTCTTGGGCGACAGCTTCACCGGTTTTTTCAAACTGTTGTGTATAAGGTGAGGCATCCGCCGCTGCTTGTGGGATTGCGTGTGCTGTGAAAACAAGCTCGGCACGTTCTAACTTGTCCCCACACGCGGTTTTGATAATTTCAGCGATAGCACCGACATAGCCTTGGTGTGTGTACCACGGGTCGAGATAATCGATCGACGGTTTTTCGCCATCAACTGCCTTAATTCCTTTTTTGACTGCCTGTTGATACCACTCCCAACTGACTTTGGATTGGTGGGGTGCCATGATAATGCCGAGTATTTTACGGTGTCCTTTTTGTGCCATTTCAGCGACGACTTCCTTTAAATAAGGTGTCCAATGCCTAAATCCGGCATAAACAGGAAGCGAGAGATCGCGTGCTTGTAACGCGTTTTCTAAAGCGTCGGCTTGCCTGAAAGTTAACTCATTGAATGGCGAAAACCCGCCCAATTGGACGTAATGTGTCGAGATGTCTTTTACACGTTCTTTTTCAGATTCGGCTGTTCCAGCAATTCCCTCAACAAAGCAGTAAGCTTCACCGGGACATGCGTCGCTGTCGTATTTTTGACAGCATCCTGGTGTAGGACCGCCAAATGCAACGAGTAAAACGCTGTCGTAGTTCATTTTAATCTGTTCCTCCTATGCCATATTGGCTAACTGTGCTGGCATGAATCGTGCGTCGGCGTTAATTGCCTTCGTGAAAGCCTCACGTGCCAAGGTTTCGTTTCCATCCGTTCGATGCGCGAGTCCGATGGAAAAATATGCTTGTGCGAGTTGCGTGCCGTGAAGTCCGCCGACTAAAGCTTTATAGATAGCCTCCAACCCTGTTTTTGTTTCATCACCATTCCGGTAGGCAGAGAGGATGTGGTTGTACCCACGTAAAAGGTGCGCTGGTGCATAATCGGGGTCGAGTTCGAGCGCGGTATTGAGTGCTTTTTTTGCCTCGGCGAAGAAATCCCCCTTCTCAAGAACGCTTGACACAGTGCGGGAGGCTTGTGTAAGCAAATTTGCGTATTCCGTCCATGCGTCAGGAAGATTCGCATATTTTTCGGTTGCGGTTCTCAAGATAGCAATTGCTAAACCGAAGTCGTTGCCCTCGGCGACCTCTTCGGCAGTTTCTCGGTACGCTTCAAAGTCCTCAAGTTCGTGTATTTTTTGATGAAGTTTTCCGGTATCCGCAGTCGGGATCACCGAAGGTTTCAGATGTTGCCAACCCGGTTCTGGATCGTCAATCAATCCGCGGTAAACCCTTAAAATCGCATACCGGGGTGTCCCCCAAACCTCAGCGATCGCGCGAATCCAGTCGGGTAGATCCGCTTCCATTTCAGCGAGCAGTTCGGTTAAAGACAACCCCTGTTCGACGTGTTTTCGGACTTCGGTTAGGAAATAGGATTCTATCTGGAGCAACAGGTCGATTTCAGCATCTTGTGCCAAAGGACCGTGCCCCGGTAGCACATATTTAGGTGTGTAGTTACGGAGTTCTTTAATTGTATTAATCCAATCGTGGTTCGCCATGAGACCTTCGTTCATAACAGGCTGCCCAAAGATCGGAAAACTCCCTGTCATGACAGTGTCCCCAGAGACAATGCAATCTTCTGCTGGGACCCTGATGGCGGTTGCATCATCTGTCTCCGCTTTTCCTAAGTGAACGAGGTGCAGCGGTTGATTGCCTAAATCGAGTTCGGTTTCGTGTGTGAACGTCCGCTGTGGCAGGAATGGCGGATCCCCTAATGTAAAGCCTCGAGAACGCAAGAATGCTTCCTGTCGCGGTGCCCTGTTCACCATGAAATCTTTAGTCATCTCGCGTGCGACGACAGTTGCGCCTGCCTGACGAAAAATAACGTTTCCGTTCGTATGATCCCAATGGTAATGTGTGTTAATCGCATACAGGATCGGTTTGTCTGTAATGGTGCGGATTGCGTTGTAAAGCCGACGTGCCATCATCTGGTTCACTTGTGTATCAATTACTGCAACACCGTTATCTCCTATGATGATGGAAGAATTGACGATATTGCGAAATAGATAAACCTGTTCTGTTACCTCAACGAGCTGCCCATATTGTCGCGGTGCGAAAGGGTTTTCAGGAATGTTTCTCATTTATCTTCCTAAAGCGTTTTTGCGATATTTACGAAATGTTTAACGTTATCGAAAGGCGTGTCTCTGTGGAGTCCGTGGCTCAAGTTCAGTATATGTCCCGTTCCACCGCCTTGGTTTAAGCAGGTTTTGACGGCTGTCGTGATGTCTTCGGATGTTCCATCTCGGAGAATATCGTTATCAACGTTTCCCTGAAAAGCGACGGTAGAGTCAGTTTTGGCTTTAGCTTCGCTGAGGTCTACGCATTTCCCAACACTGAGTACATCTGCGCCACTCTGATGCATTAAATCAAGATAAGTGCACTCTTTCGCGAAAAGTATTCCCGACACCTTCCGGTTGAGTTCAGCGAAAATTTGCTGGTGATACGGAAATGCGAAATCCTCGTATATGTGTCTCGGTAAAACATCCGCGATAGACTCGAAAAGTTGAACGATCTGAGCACCCGCATCGACTTGATAATTCAGGTAGTTAATGGTCATCTGTGTTAACTTGCTTAGTAAACGATGCAAAAGATCAGGTGCCTCCTGAATCATTTGGAAGACTGGCGTTGCTTTTTCCGATACGCCAGTCCCTCGTTTGATAGGACTTTCTCCTGCGATGAGAAAAAATGCGAGTGTTAAAGGGGCACCAGCAAAACCGATGAGCGGTAGTTCACCGTTGAGAGTTTCGCGTAGGTTGCGAATGACGTTTCCTGTGAACGCTAATTGCGAGGCGGGGTCATCGACGGATTGGAGTGCATCGACTTGTGATTGCGTCCGAATCGGTGGGTTTAAAATGGGGCCTGGGTCAAACCGGAAATGCGCGCCCATTGGGGCAAGCGGTGTGAGAATATCCTTGTAGACAATAATGGCATCAACACCGATGCGTTTTGGTAGCAGCGAAATTTTGACTGCAGATTCGACATCGGTGTCTGACATCGGTGCGGGACAAGTTCGGAAAAGCTGCTCCAACGGGATGTTAAGCGCTTGCCGAATCTGTCGATAAAGCGGATCCGATCTGCCAGCCTGCCGCATCATCCACACAGGCACACGTTCCACTGGCAGACAGCGTGCAGCGCGAAGAAGTAAGTCGTTTTTCAGTTGTTGTTCCATGCTCGCAGGGTTTACCTCTTCAACGCGCCTTTAAGGTGCTCCATGTTGTTGCTAATTTGCCTACGGGTTCTACAGGTGCAACACCAAGAACTTTGCCGACCCCTTCATCCATGAGTGTTTTTAGGTCTGCTTCGCTTAGGGTATCGCTAAACATCGCCTTGAAAGATATCATTGTGAAATACCGCCTTTTTGACGCCGTTCCAAGAACTGCCGTAGTTTCGCGAAACTTTTAACATTTTTCATAATCCTACCGCTCTCTCGCTCCTCAAGATAGAGGAGAAAACCCATAACATAAAGGCTCACCAGAAATAGTAGAAACCCTGAAACGCATCGCCCGATTGCTGAATAATTGGCTTGCAAACTGAGGTAAGGGGTGACCGCCTCGGGTGAGTCCTGCTGAGGCCACTCCACTGAGACGAAGTCACCCAACCCAGTTATTCCAAGCGATAGAAAAGCAATCGAAAGGACAAAAACGATGAAAAATGGGATACCCATATTAGATACCGATTAGGAAGAAACTTTTATTAGCCCTTTAGTACAAGCATCTTCACGGTTTCGGACCTTTGTTATCCCTTCAACGAGGGATTCAAGCGAAAATTCATGGCTAATAATTTTGTCCATATTGACATCGCCGCTCGAAATGAGTTGTACTGCCTCTTCCCATGTATCGGGTGCGAGCCAAGAGAATCGAATCGTTTTATCATCAAGGATGGTATCAAGGATAGGTACCTGCATCACATCTGTGTCGCCGGGGAGTCCGAAGATAACGACTGTTGCGTGCCTACCCGTGACTTTTAATGCGGTGTGAATTGCGTCAAGTGAGCTGGTAGCCGTAATTGCGCGGTCCGCCAATTCTCCGTTATTAAGTGCCTCAATTGTTGCACCGAGGTCTTCAACGTAGTGCGGAGAGCTCGTATCGCTGACGTTGACGACGACATCTGCGCCGAGTTCTTTACCGCAATCCAAGCGATAATCGCGAGTCCCGACAAGCAGAACGTTTTTCAAGCCGCGGCTCTTTAATACCTGCACCATCATCAAACCGATAGGTCCTGGTCCGAAGACAACGGCGGTCTGCCCTTCTTCAGCGTTGAGGTTATTGACAGCGTAGAGTCCGCATGCCAGCGGTTCTGTGAGTGCCCCTTGATCATAAGTAACGTTATCGGGTAATTTGACTGTCCAGCGATAATCGGAGACAGCGTACTCAGCGAATCCGCCATCAACACCTACACCTAATACGCGTTTTTCAGGGCACAGGTTGGACAACCCTTTCTTGCTCCAAAAGGAGTCCGGATTTGATTGGACGGGATTGACGACAACGCGGTCCCCTACTTTAAATCCACCAGTTGCTCCTGCTTGACTACCAACTTCAACGACTTCACCAGTAAATTCGTGTCCAAGGATAAGGGGTCCTTTTCCGTCGTCGGTTTCAAGTGAACTGTTACCAAAATAATATGCGACATCCGAACCGCAGATGCCTACCGAACGTACTTGAACTAACAGGTCATTATCGCCGTGTTCGGGTACGGGTCGGTCTTCGAGGCTCATTGATTCGGGTTCGTAGAAAATTTGAGATTTCATGATTCGCCTCCTAATGTCTTTAATGGATGCAGTTATTTTAGCATACCTGTATTTAATTTACAATTAATTTTGGGGGTGTGCTTCTTCAACTTTTGTCAGCAAATTTGAAATAGCAACGAGATCTAAGATATTTACGACACCATCCCTGTTAACATCAACTTTTGCATTTTCAGGTGGATTTTCACCAAAATGCTTCGCTACAATAACCAAATCAAGGATATCCACTGCTCCATCTTGATTGACATCCCCTGGCAGAGACGCTTGAAGTTCCCTTTCAAGGACGTGCAATACTTGGTTTACCGTTACATCCTTCAATTTTTGAACAATGCCACTGGGCCAGTGGATCACCAACTCGCTGACTGTTTGGTTCTGTGCAAGTCCGAAATGAATACGCTTCTGGTCTTGCTGTGCCCAATGGATTCCACCCCCATTCTCTCGCAGTTGGGTATTTCCATCAGGTGTCGTTGCAAAGACCCTCGCGCCAATGCCATCGCGATTAGAAAGGGTTCCCTCTAAATCAATTTGGAGCCAGTTATTGTCACTGCCGAGGTTGCGGAAGAGTTGGTCGGGACCTTCGCTAAACGGATACATGCCTCTACCGTTGGTAACAAAGAGGTCAAGGTGTCCATCTCGATCATAGTCAGCCATGGTAACGCTTTGACCTCTGCCTTGTTCGCTTCCTGTCGCCCCACCCGCCTCTGGTAGTTGAATAAAATTGCCATCCCCTCGATTTTCGTAAAGGTGATTCGGCAGATTCTCAACGGTACTCGAACGGACGACATAAAGGTCAATATCCATATCGTTATCAAAGTCGCCTGCAGCCACAGAATGACAGTCTGGGAAGTGTCCTGCCTCGTTCAACGGTGGTACCGGTTCAAAGCCAATGCCTTTGTTAATGAGTAGATCGGCATGTATATCTACGAATGGGAAAAAATTAATGGCTTCGACCTCCGATATAGGTTCAGTCGTTTCAATTAAAGTCGTAGCAGGTAGTTTATGATAGATGAGTGTCCATTTCTTTGTATTGGAATCATATCCAACGTAAATCCCAAATCTCTCATTTTCAGGGCGCGCCTTAAGCCCAGCAACCCTCGGATCGTCAGGCGACAGTCTAACTTTGAAGGTAGCAGCTCTGAGATTTGGCATGACCCCTATAAATTCACCGCCATCAAATTCTGTTATCTCATGCCCAACTGCCCCAATTTTGAGAAGGTGGCGCTGTGGTCCCCACTCTGAATAAATCTCAAAATAGACATCTCCTTCGGCTTTAAAAGAGACCCCTTTTTCAAGGAAAAGAGGAATAGGTTGAGAAAGGACCCCTAAAGTACTTTGAATATTCAGTTCTAATCTATGTGCATCGGGTTGACCTATATAGGATGGATAAATGCTACGGGCAAGAAAGATATCGGGTAGCAGATCTCCATTCATATCCGTAACGGCAGCATCTTGTACAATATACCCCCCCCGGATCGTCAGCGCGTCAGTTACATCCTGAAAAGGGGTCCCAGATATTTCGTATAGGGCAGCGGGATATACATGGGAATGAGAACCCAAAATGAGGTGCAAATTTCCTGCCTCAGTAAGGCTCGCCAGTTGCGCAAATTCCACGCTTTTCTGAAGAAAGAATCCAGATATCGCATTCATATTTTCAAATTTTCCAGCCACTTGACCGAAGACCGTGGATCCGATAAACGTCCCCGTTGCATCTGTTCGGGCAACACCAGTCAATAGTACATCAAGTCTTCCATCCATGTTCCAATCAAACCAGAGCGGTGTCCTGCCTCGCAAAAGTGGATAATCCACACCAAGTTCAGCAGCACTTTCTCTCAATCGCCCATTTTCATTTATATAGAAATGGTTACCGTGATTGCTGTGTGCCTTGCTACTTAACCCGCCGCTACTCCCCGACAAAACAATTAAGTCTTGATCACCATCGTTATCGAAATCTGCCCATGCCGCCCCATGCGTATCTGCAGATGGGTTCGCATTCCAAACCGCATCAATAATGTCTGTGAAGGTGCCATCTCCGTTATTCCGATATAGACTTGGCTTGTGTCGGTGGTTGGTAGCCCATAAATCGAGATACCCGTCCCCATCAAAGTCGCCCCAAGCATTCCCCCAACTTTCACCGATTCTCGTAATTCCTGCCTGTTGTGACACCTCCTCAAATTGAATATCCGCCCACGTGAGAGGTAAAAGACAAAAAATGAACACCGGTATTAAAATTCGCATTTTCCCTCCAATTATCCAATTATAACCTAAGTTGTCACTTGTAGCATATCCTGTTCAGAGCCATTCAGTTTTCGGTTTTTTCAGACATTTTCGCGGATGGATCGCGAGCACAGCTCGCTCCTACAGCGGAGTATTTTACGCGACAAATCGAAATTATGTGACAATTGAATGACTCTGTATCCTGTTAGGTTGTGCTTAGGCATCAGGAAACCTCATAGCTAAAATCTTGTAAGGTAGCGACTTGCGTAATTATAGTAAAGTTAAGAAATAAGCGGAAAGCATCGTATAATCAGTGTCCCTGAGATGTCTATATCCTTTCCCTGACTTTATTATAAATCCCACAGCATCTTCGCTTTTTTAGAAGATGAACCGCATCTCCAAAAGCAAAAATCGGCTGCAGAATTCGCCGAGAAAGACAGTAATAATAGCAATAAAAAGAAAACCGGTGGCAGCACGCGTCGCGCCAAGCACATCGCGGGCAACGGATTTAGGACGTAAGCAGTCCCAGGTAATGAAATAGAGGAGTAACGTGCCAGCGATGCCGATAAGCACTCGCATACCAAAGATGATCTGGTAGAAAAGGTTAAAAGCGACAACATCCGTGGATTGCTGCCTGAAAAAGATGTTTAGACAGAGCAGTACAATCATTCCTACAAGGGTCCAGAACAGAACGGTATTAAACCGTTTCAGAAAGTTTACTGGCAAATCGGGCGTTACAAGATACCAGTGGCCAAACCACATGCCGCTATGAACAGCACCGAGTAATACAGATGCTATCAAGAATTGAAACGGGAGCAGCAACATTTCACCGGGAAGCTGAATAATTGCGTAATAACGCTGCGCGCTCAAAATGATCCACGCAGCACCACAAATTACACCAACAAAAAAAAGGATATGTGTAAGCAGTGGGATTTTGAACCACCAACTCAGCGTATAGATAAAGAGGATAAGAACGAAAGAGATTACCAAAACGGACTCAGGGGTCTCCCAGAATCCGAAAAAATGGAGAAATGTGACAGGTTGCCGATGAAGTGCTAACTCCGCACAACGCGATAAAACGCTTACAAATACGTAAATGCTCCCCATTAAACGATAGAAGTTGGCACCTACTAACCCTTTCGGGACTAAAAAAAGTAGCGCAAATCCACCGACTGCAAGTTGACTGAAAACGAGGTAAAAAACGTCGAGAATACTAAACATCGGCACCACTCGGTAATTCTCGGTCAGCGCGGTTGAAAACCGCACTTACAGTTGTGAGGCCTTTCAACAAAAATGGAAACCCATTACAGTTCGCCGTAGCGTATTGCTATGCTCAAGAACCATAATGGGTTTCCTGTTGTGGTTCGTGGTTTCAGCACGCGTTGTCTGGATGTAAGACAGCGTACCTTCACTTAGATAATTTCGACGACTGCGCCGAGTTCCTCAAGTTGCTCTTTCGCCTTATCAGCATCTTCTTGAGAGACACCTTCTTGAATGACGACTGGTGCGGATTCGACTTTCTCTTTCGCTTCCTTCAAGCCGAGTCCAGTGATTGAACGTACCTCTTTGATAACCGGAATCTTATTGGCACCGAATTCCTTGAGTTGTACATCAAATTCGGTTTTCTCTTCCGCTGCGGCTTCTTCTTCGCCAGGTGCGGCTGCACCATCTGCGGCCGGCATTACGCCGGGCATAGCGATTGCCGGTGCGGCTGATGCGCTGACACCAAATTTATCCTCTAACGCTTTGACGAGTTCGGAAAGTTCCAAAACGGTCATATTGCTAATTTCTTCAATCAATTTTTCCATATCTGCGGCCATGTTTATATCCTTCCTATAAGTAATACTAATAGGACTTACGCATTTTTCCATGATAACGAACATCCTACGCACTGCAGTCGGGGTTTTAAACCCCGACTGCAAACGGGGCTGCGTAAGTCCTGACTAAGTTGACTTGATTAGAAGTTTTCTGATCAAGCGATGCAGGAAAGAAGGGCGCGGTGCCCTGGTTTCCAACAATATTTTGTATAAGCGTTAAGCGTCTTCTGACGCTTTCTTCTGCTCGGCAACCTGTGTCAGTACGGAGGCTACCTGACGTATTGTTCCACTAAGGACATTCACTATCCCGTTAGCGGGGGACCCTTGATGTAGGGTGCGTACGAGTCCAGTGAGCGGCGCGCTAATAAGCCCGACAGTCTTAGCCACCAGGACATCGCGTGACGGCATATCTTGGAGGGCTTCAACGCCAGCTGCGTCAATCACCTGCGTTCCGAGAATTCCGCCTTTGATCGTAAAATTTTCGTGTTCCTCGCCAAATGCAAGCAATATCTTTGAAGAGGCAGCTGGATCCGTGCCAGTGGCAAGTGCCGTATTCCCTTTCAGATAAGGTGTTACCCCTTCAATGCCTCTCTCTTGCGCGACGACATTCACTAATGTGTTTTTACAGACTTTGTACCCGATATTTGCTGCCCGGAGCTGGTTTCGCAGTTCGTTAATTTCTGCGACAGTCAGTCCCTGGAAATCTGTAAGTAGAACAACATCGGCACTGTCAAAAATCTCACGAATTTGTTCTGTTTGCTGAACATTCGCCTCATTCGGCATGTGTCAGCTCCTTTCTATGTGAGTTGTATGGAAACCCTCTCGCGTTGCTTAGGTTTTCACACAAACAGGTTAATAGGACCTACGATCGCATAGAAAAAGCCTCCAGGTGCCTGGAGACTTACATAAAAAGAGAGAACAACGGTCCGCTTTGAGAAGCGGGCCCATGTTCCGTTCCATCCAAGCCTCGGTAGGCAATTAAGCCGATGGCACCTACGTTCTACGACTCTATTTAGTTGCAAAAACTATTTCTGTATCGTATCCCCTAAGGTTTATGCAAATTGTTGTGGGTCTATCCGAATACCGACTCCCATCGTTGCTGAGATCGCCACACTCCGAATATATCTCCCTTTTACGGCAGAGGGACGAGCCGCAACGAGCGCACTCATTACAGCGTTGAGGTTACCTTTAATGCTCTCTTCCTCGAACGAGGTCTTGCCGATAGGGACATGAACAATTCCAGAGGCACGTTCTACTCGGTATTCGATTTGTCCCGCTTTAATACTTTGTATTGCTTCCGTAACATCCGTTGTGACGGTGCCTGCCTTGGCGTTAGGCATCAAACCCCTTGGTCCCAAGACACGTCCAAGTTTAGGCATAATACTGCGCATCAGGTCTGGCGTCGCAATTGTTGCGTCAAAATCGAGCCATCCGTCAACGATTTTATCAACGAGTTCGTCTGTCCCGACGAAATCCGCGCCGGCTTCTTCAGCCTGTCGTGCCAAGTCGCCTTCGGCGAAGACGACAACGTTGACTGATTTTCCCGTGCCGTGCGGCAGCGTGACAGTGCCTCGGATATTTTGCTCTGAATGTTGAGCGTCTACGCCAAGACGTGATGCGAGATCCACTGTCTCGTCAAACTTCGCGCCGCTCGTTTTTTTTACAAGCGAGACCGCCTCGTCTACTGTGTACAGTTGGAGTCTATCTACTTGTTCTCTACCTGCGCTGTATCGCTTCCCTCTCTTCGCCATGTTGTTCTCCGATAGTCAGTCGGGCGTATCCCCGTATCTCCATTGGTATACCGAGGCTGTTGGGCCTCGCTATCCAATTGTAAGTCCCATACTGCGAGCGGTACCTTCTACCATCCGCATTGCGGCATCTAAATCTGTCGTATTTAGGTCAGGTAATTTCGTCTGCGCGATCTCACGGATTTGATCCATTGTAACGGATGCGACCTTATTTCGATTCGGTTCACCTGAACCTTTAGCAATCTTCGCTGCGGATTTAAGTAAAATTGCAGCGGGAGGCGATTTCACGGTAAAGGTAAACGATCTATCGCTATAACAGGTGACGATGGTTGTCACCACCATGCCGGTTTGATGCTGCGTCTGGGCGTTAAAGGATTTGATAAACTCCTGTAAATTGATCATATAGGGTGCAAGACTCGGACCAACAGGTGGTTGTGGTGTTGCCTGCCCGGACACTAATTGGAGTTTAACTTCACCAGCTACTTTTTTTGCCATTGTTCTTCCCTATTGTGGGTTATGAGAATTCTAATACCTATAAGCGGCACATAAAACAAGGCACAATCACAATGTTGCGATGCCTTATTTAGAAAACGCTATTTAATAATTTTAGTTCAGTTCTTCCACTTCAAGCAAGCCCAAGTCAACAGAAGTTGAACGTCCGAAAAGCGAAATGCTGAGACGTAGGCGTTGGTTTTCCATGTCGATTTCTTCAATTTCGCCAGGGAACCCATTAAACGGTCCATTTATGACCTTGACTTTATCGCCGACCTCATATTCCATTGCCGGTACGGGTGCGACTTCCTCTTCCTCGGTTGACATCTGGAGCATCGCTTCAACATCAGTAGGACTCAAGGGCGACGGGTGTGAGGCGGGCCCCAAGAAGTTCATGACCCCCGGCGTTCCCTGTATGAGTTCCCAACTTTTTTGTCCAATCTGACTTTCGACTTGCGGCCCGAGTTCATGGGTGGTATTGACGAGTACGTACCCTGGATAGGATGGTCGGACACTCACTTTACGCTGGCTGTCCTTCACTTCCACCACTTCGGTTTCTGGGACATTAACCTGCAAAATTTCATCCTGCAACTCTTCCCTTGCAATCATGTTGTCAAGGTTGAGCTTAACCTTTTTTTCATGTCCAGTGTATATTTGAACAACGTACCAATAACCATCCATAGACTGGTCCACCCATTGGGTTACTTGTGCTGTTCAAGCACAAAAGTTAACTCCGAATAAAGAGGGTTCTGAGAAAAGCCATACCGAAACCCTCAAGCGAACTATTGAGGACGTACTGGCTGACAATTACAGCGATTAAAGGGACACTAGCTACCGCCGCTGCGATTATTTTTCGGTTTCCGTCAATGGCAGCCTCAGGGTCTCTATCGTTTCGTGAGTGGTCTTCCCAACTTTTCACGATAAAAAAGACAGCGATTGGAAGGGCTGCGAGAAAAATCCAAGATAAAGGACTCTCCCATCTTGGAAAGGCGGAATTGCCATCAATTATCCCAATGTAAAGCCCTAACAGCGCAGAGGCAACAATGACAGTAATCGTACTTCCCTGAACCTCTTTGATGTCCGGTTTCGTCACCTTCTGCCATTCAAGATGGATGCCTTGAAAATACTTTTTTAAGCGAGTTATCATAAGAATTATAAAAGGCAGGCCAGGAGGGATTCGAACCCCCAACATTCGGTTTTGGAGACCGACGCTCTAGCCGTTGGAGCTACTGGCCTGTAAGATTTTGTAGCGCGCCACAGACGCGTTTAAGCGTTAACGCTAATGTTGTCCGTTGGACCTGCTAAAAAGTTATCGTGTTTCTTTATGGAGTGTATGCTTTCGGCAGAACCGACAGTATTTCTTTTTTTCATATCGATTTTGCTGTGTGCGCCGGTTCCGAGTTGTTACATAATTCCGTTGGTTGCATACATCGCATGCTAATGTTACAATGTCTCTTGGCATGATAAACCTCTACGTTTGATAAATGGAGCCGACGACCGGGATTGAACCGGTGACCTCGTCCTTACCAAGGACGCGCTCTACCGACTGAGCTACGCCGGCAAAAACAAAACGTTTCAACAAGCGGGAGACGGGAATCGAACCCGCGACGCATGGCTTGGAAGGCCAATGCTCTACCAGCTGAGCTACTCCCGCGTCGGCATAAGCGTAGATGGGGGCAGATGGATTCGAACCACCGTAGGCATAGCCAACAGATTTACAGTCTGCCCTATTTGACCGCTCTAGCATACCCCCATTATGAAGCTGACGAGAGGAATCGAACCTCCAACCTAGTGATTACAAATCACTTGCTCTACCATTGAGCCACGTCAGCAATACGCTATTAATTATATCCACTTTATTGGAGATTGTCAAGTGATTTCGATTTTTTCGCGTCAGGTTTTCGATAGAAGTAATTAGGCACCTCTGTAACGCAGTGAATCGGTATTGGTGCTATAACCCTTCTTCACGTTCCGCTACTTCTGTATCCTGTTCCTGTTCGAGAAGTTCCTCGTCGAATATATCGCTCCCAACTTCTTCTGATGCCTCAGCATCTGTAAAAATCGGAGGTGTTTTGGAATCTACCACTTTTGCCTCTCTCTCTTCAAAGTGGAGTTTCCCTTCAATCAATTCTTGGGTCGCAACGGCGACGGGTTTCTTTTTTTTCTCCGCCGTGTTTGAAGGGGCAAGCGGGAGACCGTTTGCATTTATATCTCTGGCGCGTTTCGCCGCAACATTGACTGCAAGATATTTATTTTCTACTGTTTTTACCAAGTCTTCATTGTAAACGACGTCATTCATTATTTTCTCCCCCTCAGAATAAATACAGATTTAAACGAGCATACCTCTTAATTATACCCAATATCCCTTTCAAAAGTCAAATTAAAATGACAGAAAAGTTGACAAACTGACTGAAAAATGTTAAAATTGAGGTATTAGTTTCACAGATTGCACAGTGTAAGGAACTCGCAAATGGATACAAATATCCAACCCATTCTCGAAAAATCGCTTGCAGCGGAACGGTTAGACTTTGACGATTGCCTCACGCTTTTCAAAAGCCACGATTTGCTTGCCTTGGGGCACGCAGCGGACGTTATCCGGCAACGAAAGCATCCGGAAGGCTATGTCACGTACATTGTTGACCGGAACATTAACTATACCAATTGGTGCTACGTCGATTGTGATTTCTGTGCTTTTTACCGCCACCGCAAGGATCCAGATGCTTATGTCATGGAACGCGATGCGTTAGGGAAAAAAATACAAGAAACACTTGATCTCGGTGGTGAGTTGATCCTGATGCAGGGTGGCTTACACCCGAAACTCAAACTTGACTGGTACGAAGATCTACTCCGCTGGATTAAAGCGAACTATCCGATTCACATCCACGGGTTCTCGCCACCGGAACTCGATTGGTTCGCGAAGATTAACCGTATGTCTTTGCGAGAAATGCTCATCCGTTTACGGGATGCCGGACTTGACTCGATTCCTGGGGGGGGTGCGGAAATCCTCACTGACCATGCCCGCAATGAGATTAGCCCGAAAAAATGCACCGCTGACGAATGGCTGGAAGTCATGCGTCAAGGACATCTCGTTGGCCTCAAATCAAGCGCGACGATGATGTATGGACATGTAGAAAGTTATGCCGAACGCGTCGAGCACCTCGTCCGCCTGCGTGATCTGCAAGATGAAACGGGTGGATTTACCGCTTTTATCTGCTGGTCTCTACAACCTGCGAATACCCGTATGGAACATATACCGCCCGCGGGGAGTTTTGAGTACCTCAAAACGCTTGCGATCTCCCGATTATTCTTAGACAACTTCGACAACTTTCAATCCTCATGGGTCACACAAGGTCCGAAGATCGGGCAGCTATCGCTGAAGTTCGGGGCGAATGACATGGGTGGCACGATGATAGAAGAGAATGTCGTCAGCAAAGCCGGGACCGTTTATTGCATGCCAATTGAGGAAATCGAACGGACTATAGCGGAACTTGGATACACCGCCAAACGTCGTAACTTCTTTTACGAACTTCTCAATTAATCAGCGCTTGGATCCGCAACGCCATACAGTGTTGAATCATCAGTTGATGTGCACACTGCAGGCGGGGTTTGAAACCCCGCCTGCAAACGGGGCTGCGTAAGTCCTACCAGTGTTGAATCATCAGTTGATGTGCGTGACTTGGAGTCTGAAATGCCTAACCCACGTCCCAACGTCCTTTTGATCACTACCGACCAACAGCGCGGCGACTGTCTGGGTTTAGATCCCGACGGTCCCAACTGCTTGCAGACACCAAATCTGGATTGGATTGGTCGCACGGGCACGCATTTCCGCCGCGGGTATGCCGAATGTCCGAGTTGTATCCCAGCGCGGCGCAGTCTGATGACCGGTACCGCGCCAGCAGCCAACGGTGGTGTCGGATTTAAAGGCGCGCAGTGGAATCCACCACACACCTTAGCAGGTGAATTGTCTGCTGTCGGTTACCAAACCGAGATGATCGGTAAACTGCATCTGCACCCGCCACGCAAGCGATACGGTTTCGATCATCTCCAGTTGGCTGATGCCACTCGCGGTGGCAATAACGACTATGTGGACTGGTTGCAGCAATATCACCGCCGCAACGACGTTGATCCGGGTATGGCTCACGGTGTCTCCGCCAATGGCTGGGTCGGCCGTCCACATCATCTACCCGAAGAGCAGATGCACACCTTCTGGTGTATTGATCGCGCCCTCAATTTTCTGCATAAACGCGACCCAACAGTACCTTTCTTTCTCAATATCTCTTTCATAGACCCTCACCCACCGTTGACACCACCTGCACACTATTATCAACGCTACATTCAGCGAGATCTTCCGCCGCCCGTGGTTGGCGATTGGGCACCTGAATTTGACGGAACCCAGAAGGGACTGAATCCAAACGCTTGGGAAATCTGCCTCGACGACTACGATATGCAATGTGCTCGTGCTGCTTACTACGGGATGATCAATTTCATCGACGATCAGATCGGTCGTCTGATCCAAGTCATGGGCGGGATGAACAACTGTCTGGTGATTTTTACTTCGGACCACGGTGAGATGCTCGGCGACCACAACCTGTATCGCAAAACTTGGCCCTATGAAGGCTCGGCACGCGTGCCTTTCCTGATGCGGGCACCGGCAAATTGGGGCTATCCGCAAGAATCAATCTGCCAAAGCGCTGTGGGTCTACAAGACATTATGCCCACCATTCTGGATGCAGCTGGTGTTGAGATTCCGAGTACTTGCACCGGTAAAAGTCTATTGCCTATTATGGGGGGCGATACCGACCGGGTGCGCGATTGCCTTCACGGTGAGCACTCTGGTTGTTATGAATATAATCATGGCAACCACTATGTAACCGACGGGCACCACAAGTATATCTGGTATTCCCAAACTGGCAGGGAACACCTTTTTAACCTGCAGGACGATCCACACGAAACCCGCGACCTCGCAAACTTAAGCGAGGCTGAGCTCCTCTTAACACCTTGGCGAAACCGCCTTATTGAGTTTCTCCGCGACCGTCCAGAAGGCTTTACGGATGGCACAAACCTCATCACTGGGCAAACGCATGATGCCTTGATACCAAATTATCTCGCCGATGCCACTTACCCATATTTATAGGATAGACTCAACACATTCTCAGATGCACCACACAAAGAGGGTGCTATATTTATAGCACCCGTCAAGGTGACAAACGTGTTGTGGTGTTTGTTGGGATAGAGACGACGCGCGGTCAGAAACTCTTTCCAATCCAGTGCCAGATGGGTCTCTCACTGATTTGTATGTCTAACGAAAATCTGGATGTATCCAGAGTGCGCTTGCTTCTTTGCGTGCGGCAAGCCAGTTGGAAAGTGCCTGCCGTTTTTTGGCTTGGATCAGAGTTTGTTGATGCCGGGCTTTTTCAGCGGGATCCGTTTGGAATGTTTCAACATCGGGTTCTTGGCGTTCAACGAGTTGGATAATATAGACTGCATTGCTGCCCTTGAAAGGACCGTCGATGTCATTGACGGTCATCTGAAATGCTGCAAACATGGTTTCCGCTGAATTTCCCATACCGGCGATGTAATCGCTGGTTGGACTTAGTGAGAACAGATTGCTCTCTTGCACGGAGAGCCGGTCTGCTGCCAAGCCTTCAGGTGCCTTATACTTTTCGAGCAATGCATCCAAAGATGTACTGTCAGCCCGCTGGTTGAAGAGGTCTTGCGCATCCGTAAATGCCCGTTCTTTCGCTTTTTCTTTTCGCAGTCCATCAATCTTACCTGTCTTCGCACCTTCAATCACCTCTGCTTTTATCGCCTCAAAGGGTGGGATAGCGGCAGGCTTCTTTTCAAGGACAGTTGCAACTAAATAGGCTTCTACTGCTTCCTGTCTGCCTGATCTCTTCATCTCAACAACCTTTATCACATTGACTTCCAGGTCAAAGAATTCTTCGATTAAACTTTGGTATCCCCATGCTGCTCCTATTTTGGGAATAGTTGACACATCCCGACTAAAGAGTCCAGTTTCTAAGACAATGAGAGAGAGGTCTTTATACCTTTCAAGCGCGAGCGCAGCGTTATAGCCCTCAATTTCGATTTCATATAGGAGATCAGAGGCGACTTCTTTTGCCTTGTCAACGCCGCTGACTTGAACGAGTTTTTGTCGGATTTCATATTGGACCTCGGCAAAAGACTGAATCTCCGGTGCTTTCTTCTCCTCCAATTTGATAATATGATATCCGAATTGCGTTTCGACTAAGCCACTGACTTCTCCCGGTTGTAAATCTTCAAAACAGGCTTTATCAAACGCCGGAACCATATATCCGCGTGAAAAATAGTCTCCAGGAGGCAGCTTCGGATTAGGTTGACTCTCTCTCAAGGCACCACCTTGTGGTGCGGAAGGACCTTCTGAATGCTTCTTCGCGAGCTCCGCGAAATCCGCGCCAGCAGCGAGTTCGGCGTTGATGGTTTTGAGCAATTCCTCTGCAGCGACCTTGACCTCCGCCTTCTGTTCGTCGGTTGCGTTGTCCGGAAACTTTTTCAAAATATGGCGTGCTTTGACCGCTTCCAGGGTCGTAAACTCCCGTTGATTTTCGTCATAATAGTCCTTAATCTCTTCATCCGAAACCAATGCTGCAGGATTGACTCTAATAAACTTGACATTTACCTGCTCTTCCAATTTATAGCTATCGCGATGCTTCTCAAAATAGGCTTTTACTTCCGCATCGTCAACTTCAACGGTTGAGAGGTAGTCGTCGTACTTAAATTCAATAAATTTGACTTTCACCTTATCAGCCTCAAGTTGATATGCCTGTTCAACTTCTGTATCGGTTACCAATTCCAAGGCATGGATGCCATCTTGGATCGCACGAGTACTGAGTTGCTGACGTACATTCTCGGTGTAGATATCGGCTACACCAAACTGTTGGTACTGATTATACTGATCGACTCGACTTGCCTCACTTTGAATGTAGCGTTTTACCTCAGCGTCTCCGATATTTAGGCTTCCGAATATGGATTGATTGACCCAACGCTCAATTATATCCTTTTGTATCTGTTCCTTGTTCGGTGCACCGCCGAACCTCTGGTTCCGTCTTTGAGATTCCATGGCATCGGCAACGGCATTTTCAAACGTCCCGCGCTTGACTTCCGTGTTGTTGATTTTGAGAACGACTTCTCCCTCTGGATCTTCACCACCCCCGCGTGTGTTGCTATAGAGGAACACCGTTCCGACCAAGAACACGATGGCGATCACCCACATAAAGAGTTGCGCAATAAATTTTTCCCGTAGAAAGATAATCATATTTTAAAGGTATCTCCTGAATTTGACATACTCCCAAACCTAAAGGAGCGAATTCGGTCTATTCCGAGCCCCAATTCGATTTCTGTTAACAGATGTCCCTGTATATGAAGAGGTGTTAATATTATACCCCTAAACCGTACAAATGTCAAATTATAGCACCTGCGCTTAAGCAGCAGCCCCGCGTAAGAATATAAAAATTTGCTAATTTTTCAAATATACTATATACTTATAATAGGCAAACATCAAAAGCATTGCTTGCAAGCCCTCATCAAAACGCAGCAAAACACATGATCCAAATTCAGAATGTAACAGACTTCAGTCTGAAATATACCTTAGAATCGGGCCAATCGTTTCGATGGCATCGGATAGACAATGCCTACTACGGTGTTGTAGAGGGACGCATCCTTAAAATATCCCAAGAAGGCACAACTTTGTGTGTTGAGAGTTCTGCCAACGAAGCCGAGATTCACTTCGTGCCATTTCTCCGCCATTATCTTGATGTTGAGCGAGATGTCCCGAAGATCCTCGCCGAAGTTAATACCGATGCCTATATGCATCGGGCAATTGAGAAACTCTGGGGGATGCGCATTCTGAATCAAGAGCTTTGGGAGACGGTGGCATCGTTCATTTTATCGCAGAACAACAACGTCCCTCGGATTCGCGGGATCATTCGTCGGTTGTCTGAACGTTTCGGTGAGCATTTGACGCTTGCGGGGTATGTGGATTATAGTTTTCCGAACCCGAATGCCCTTGCCACAGCAACAGAGGACGAACTACTTGCCTGTGGTACGGGTTACCGAGCGAACTATCTCCGAAATACCGCCCAAGCCGTCGTTAGCAGTGAACTTTCGCTTACATTGCTGAAGCAGATGTCGTATCTTGAGGCGAAACAGGCATTAATGCGTCAAGATGGCATCGGTGAAAAAGTCGCTGATTGCATTTGTCTATTTTCGCTTGGGCATCTCACGGCACTACCGATTGATGTCTGGATAAATCGGATTTTTGAGACTCTTTATCTTCGACGGCGTGCCACGCACCGCGAAATACGCCAGTTCGCTCACAACTACTTCGGCGATGGTGTCGGGTATGCACAACAATATCTATTTCACTACGTTCATGAATGTTCAAATTGGGCAGATGCCGAGCATTTGTCCCTGATCGAATCAAAGTGAGTCCTGTCGCTGTAGCAGGGAATTGCAAATTCCCTACAGAACCAACAAAGATAACTCTAAACTGTCAGAATTATAGATAAGACTTACGCATTTTACCATGATAACGAACGTCCGACGCACTGCTGCAGGGTTTTGCTTGGGGATTTCTTCAGGGTTTCAAACCCCGCCTGCGAGGGGGCTAAACTGTCATCTTCAGAATTATAGACATCCAGAACGACAAAAGATTTAATTTGACTTCTAAGTGGACACAACATATAATGCAGTTATGTTGACGCATTGATTCAAAATAGTTAACGTGATGGCATAAATTGTCTTGCTTAGGTAGCAACTTCGGTTAAAAAATGACCTTGGAGGAGACCACAATATGTCTGAATCATTTGAACAAAGTATTGTATCACTTCTGGAAGAACATGTTGAACTCGCGATTTCGACTGTTCAGCAGTTGAGAACAGAAAAACTTGAACTGGAGGCTGAAATTGCGCGCCTCAACAGTGATGTGCTACAACGCGACACAAAGATTCAAGAACTCGAAACCCGTAATAGCGAACTTGAAGAGGAACTCGACTTAGAACGGTTAGCGACCACTCAAGAACGCTCCGAAGTCAAAGAGAGACTTGAAGGTTTGATGTCTGTCCTCGCTGCATCAAATGAGACAGAGGAACCAGATACAGGTGATGAGATCGCCTTTACGGCGCAGGATGATGAGTCAGATGAAGCATCACCATCGCCTGTAACCGACTCGGGACACTCTGAGTAAACCAATATAATTAGCACCTTGCGTGTCTTAGTCCTTTCTCATTCTTATATTATGAAGCCGTACCGGCGCAAGTTCTCGCTCATTGCGGAACATCCGGATGTCACCTTGCGTGTTATCACGCCAGCGCGTTGGTATGAAAGTTTCCAAGATATTGTCTTTGAACCCGAGCCAGACACGCTCTGTGAAGAATTTCCATGCCCGATCCGATTCTCCGGTTACGGTAGCCGTTTCTACTATCGCCGTGGTGTGAAACCTCACTTCCGAGATTTCCAACCGGATATTATTCATTTAGAGGAAGAGGCGTGGAGCCTCAATGCACTACAAACGGTTCGTTTGAAACGGAAGCATTGCCCGGACAGTCGTCTTATTTTTCGTACATCACTGAGCATACCAACGAAGCAGCGGTTCGGTGCATTACCCGTATGGATTGAACGTAGGGTCTTTCGAGAAACAGATAGAGCTTTTCCACTGAGTGAAAACGCTGGCAAAATTTTGACTGAACGCGGCTACGCAGGACATCAGACAGCATTCCCAAATGGTGTTGATACACGCCATTTCTATAAGATGGATGTCAGTGAACTGCGAGACTCACTGGGACTTAGCGACTGTTTTGTGGTTGGTTATGTCGGTAGGTTGCTTCAGATGAAGGGGATAGATACGCTTCTTGAAGCCATAGCATACCTGGCAAGTCATGATACGACGGGCACTTATAAACTTTTAATTCTTGGGCAAGGTGAAGATAAACCGAATTTCCAAAAAAGTGCTGAAACCCTCGGTATCTCTGAACACATTGTGTGGATTGATGCGGTGCCACCGGAAGAGGTCGCTGCTTATATTAATTGCATGGATACACTCGTCCTGCCTTCTCTAACAACAGTGGGATGGGTAGAATTTTTTGGCAGGGTGCTTATAGAGGGGATGGCGTGTGAAGTGCCAGTCATCGGTTCAGATTCTGGGGAAATCCCACACGTAATCAACGATGCTGGACTCGTCTTTCCTGAAGCCGATTCGGAGGCTTTGGCGGAACGGATCCATCAGATCGCACACGATGCACACCTCCGGAAGAATCTGGTTACGCGCGGGCTTGACCGTATAGAAAATTTTACGTGGGAAACAATCGCGGAACGGACATATCAAGTATACAAGGAATTGCTTGGTGAGAGTTTGTAAGAAAAAGATGCTCCCGACTGGACTCGAACCAGCATGCCAATTAAGGCACAGGCCCTCAACCTGCTGTGTATACCAAATTCCACCACAGGAGCATTGTGATTAATTATACTTTATTCAGATAGTAATGTCAAATTTTTTAAGATTTTTTAGAAATCCGCAGTTGTTGCGAGCATGGTCGCCCTAGACAAGAAATATGAACACTTCTACATCAGGAACCCTTGAAGCACATTTATCAGATACAGTGGCAGGCGAGGTGCGTTTTGACCTGTATTCTAAGGCACTTTATAGCACAGACGCAAGCCTCTATCAGATCCAACCGATAGGTGTTGTAATCCCGAAAGATAGCCAAGACGTTGTCAAGACGGTACAAATTGCCTCAGAACACAACGTCCCCATCCTTCCACGCGGTGGCGGTACAAGCCTTGCTGGGCAGAGCGTCGGTGAAGCAATCGTGTTGGATATGTCCAAATACATGAACGAACTCCTTGAGGTAAACGTCGCTGAGCGTTGGGCACGCGTGCAGCCCGGTATCGTCTTGGACGAGTTGAACCATAAGTTAAAGCCACACGGTTTAATGTATGCCCCTGATGTTGCGACAAGCAGTCGCGCGAACGTCGGCGGCACCATCGGAAATAATTCTGCAGGTTCGCATTCGCTCATTTACGGCAAAACTATTGATCACGTCATATCGCTTGACTTAGTGCTTTCCAACGCCAACGAAATCACAGCATCGCCTATTTCAATCAAAGAATTAGAAACTAAAAAGCGGGGAGAGACATTAGAGGCAAACATCTACCGCGAACTTTGCCGTATCTGTGAGGACAACGCAGCAGAAATTCGTAAACGTTACCCGCGTATCTTACGCCGTGTTGCCGGTTACAATCTTGACGAGTTTGTTACAGATGCTGGCTCAAAAGAGGTTACGCCCTATCGCCGCGATGGATGCGACGAAAATTATCCGTTTAGCCTGACGAAAATTCTCGTCGGTTCTGAAGGGACACTCGCAACGACTGTTGAAGCGACAGTGAACCTCGTACCGATCCCGAAACTAACGGCTTTGTGTGTTGTTCACTTTGAATCCCTCGTTGCTTCAATGGAGGCAATGCAACCGATCTTAGAATGTAATCCAACCGCTGTAGAACTTATAGACAAAACGATCCTTGATATGGCGCGCGGTTCATTAGAATTTTCACGGCTTACGACCTTCATAGAAGGCGAACCTACCGCGCTCCTTGCTGTCGAATTTTACGGTGAAACACAAGCGGAATTGGAATCACAGTTGGATAGGCTTGAAAAGACGTTGAAAAGTACAGGGTTCGGTTACGCGTTTGTACGCTGCTTCACGGCTGAAGAGAAAACACGTGTTTGGGAAACCCGAAAAGCCGGACTCGGCTTGTTGATGGGCATGAAAGGCGATGCCAAACCGGTCGGTTTTGTTGAAGATGCCGCGGTGCCAATAGAGAACTTACCAGAATATGTCCGCCGATTTGATGAGATCGTCACAGCACACGACACCACTGCAGCTTATTACGCACATGCGAGCGTCGGGCTATTGCACAACCGCCCCATTGTTAATCTTAAATCCGAAACTGATATTCAAAAGATGCACAACATCGCTCGCGAAGTCCGGGACCTGCTTATGGAGTTGGATGGCGCAATGAGTGGAGAACACGGCGACGGACTTGTTCGAAGTGAGTGGATAGAGAGCATGTTCGGTCCACAGATATATCAGGCGCTTACTGAGGTGAAAAAAGCGTTTGACCCAAACGGCATCATGAATCCGGGTAAAATTGTCAACGCGCCGCCGATGACAGAAAATCTCCGTTTCGGTGCAGACTATAATACGATTAAAATTGACACCTACTTCGATTTTTCGAGCCAAGATGGATTTGGTAGAGCCATTGAGATGTGCAACGGTGTCGGGGCATGCAGAAAGACTTTGACAGGTACCATGTGTCCGTCTTTTATCGGCACACGTGAAGAAGAGCACTCAACGCGTGGGCGTGCGAATGCACTTCGCTCCATTATTTCTGGTGCGTTGCCACACACGGAATTCACGAATGAACGGCTCCAAGAGGTTCTGGATTTATGTCTGGGATGTAAAGCTTGCAAAGCGGAATGTCCTTCTAATGTGGACATGGCTAAGATTAAATATGAGGTCATGGCACACTATCACAAAGCGAACGGTTTGCCATTGCATCGACGGTTGTTTGGTGAAATCGGTGCGCTCGCGCCCCTCGGCTCGATGTTTTCACCGCTCTCTAACTGGGCAGTTAACAACGGACTCTCCAAATGGATTGCTGAGAAACTCATCGGTGTTGACCGGCGGCGCGATATGCCTACCTTTGTGCGTCCTACTTATGAACAGTGGTTCCGAAAGCGAAATTCCAGACGAACATCGGACAAGAAAGTCGTGCTTTTTCCGGACACCTTCATGAACTATAGCGAACCTTCTATCGGTAAAGCCGCAGTAGAATTACTGGAAGCGTGTGGATTTGAGGTGTTGCTACCTGAGAAGCGGTGCTGCGGTCGTCCACTCATCTCAGAAGGGATGCTTGACCGAGCAGTTGAGAATGCGGCTTATAACATTGACGCGCTGCGAGGTTACGCTGACGAAGGGATTCCGATTATTGGGTGTGAACCGAGTTGTACCTCCGCGATCACCGATGATTACGTTGAACTGATCGGTACACGAGAAGCGAAACGTGTTGCTGAGGTAACCTGTTCGTTTGAAGAATTCTTTATACAACTGATGGAAAATGGTGAATTGCCCTTAGAATTCTCAGTGGAACCACGGGACATATTGCTGCACGGACACTGTCATCAGCGGGCACTTGTCGGTATCCAACCGACGCTGAAAATGTTAAGCCTACCGGCAGCACACAACGTCACAGTGATCGATTCGAGTTGCTGTGGCATGGCTGGCGCGTTCGGGTATGAGAAGGCACACTACGATCTCTCTATGAAGATTGGCGAGTTACGGCTTTTTGGTGCCGTCCGTGAAAAACCACCGGACAGTTTCACGCTGAGTGCCGCAGGTTTTTCTTGCAGACACCAACTCGAACATGGGACGGGTGTGCAACCGAAGCATCCGGTTGAAGTGTTGCGTGAGGCAATGCCGCAAGATTAGCGGTTACGTACCGGAGGAAGAGATATGCCTAAAATTTATCAACCGCTCGACGATTTTAAGGTCGTCGAATTGCCAGAAAAACAGTTACCCTTTTGGAAAATTGCGGGTCCCGGGGCTATCTTGGTCGGTTTATCCATCGGTGCGGGTGAGAGTGTGATCTGGCCCCTTATTGCTGCTGAGTATGGCGGGAGTATGATTTGGGCAGCGGCTCTCGGTGTATTCCTCCAACTCTGGATTAACTTTGAGGTAGGACGTTGGACGATAGCGACCGGTGAAACAGTATATACAGGTTACAGTCGTATTTGGCGAGGTTTCGCACCGTTGTTCATCCTGCTGACTGTCGTCGGGTGGATAGCACCCGGATGGGCACGCACATCCGGCCTCGCGCTCAAAGCACTTGTGCTTGGACCCGGGGGCTGGGGTTCTGATACCTTTTGGACAATCGTGACATTTGCAGGCGTTGCGCTCATCCTCTTCGGACCGAAAATGATTTACAACTCTGTTGAACGGACAGTTGAGTTGCTCGTTGCCATCGTAACGGTTGGGTTGATTCTTGTCGTTATCGCTATCGGTTCAATGGACACATGGAAGGAACTCGGTGCCGGATTGATAAACGTCGGTTACAAAGACCCGGGTATGTCTGTGAAACAGTTATTTATCGCTTTAGTTTTCGCGGGTGCCGGTGGGACAGCGAATCTTTTCTATACATTCTATCTACGCGACAAAAATATTGGGATGGGTGCGCAGCTGCCGGGGTTACAGAACCCGCTTCGCGGCAGGACTGAGAAAGTGCCTGCGACGGGGTTCATCTTTGAGGCGACCGAGGAAAACCGAAAACGCTTCACCGCATGGTGGCAATATGTAAAAAAGGACCAGATCCTCTTCTTTTGGGCACTCAATACACTCACAATTCTGCTCTTCATTTTTGGAGCACTCGCGGTTTTACACCCACAAGGGATCGTTCCTGAGCGAGGCAGACTTATTTACGATGAAGCACGGATATTAGGTGAAATTTGGGGCGCGGCGGGACAGAAGATCTTCTTATTGGTCGGTGTCGCCACGCTTTTCGGGACGCAACTTGCATTGGTTGACGGCGTATCACGCTCCGTTTCTGACATTATCTATACGAACTTCCGAGGTGCGCAAAAGCGGGATTTGAGTTGGTGGTATCTTCTCATCGCAGGTATCTGGATCGTCGGTGGGTGTGTAATCACTTTCGTGATGGAGCAGTTAAACGTCAGTGAATTAGGATTTCTTTTTAACGCGGCGTACATGGGCGGTTTCGCTATGGCGATTTATGTCCCGCTTACACTTTACATGAACTACCGCTTTCTGCCTGACTTCGCCAAACCGAAACGGCTCTCTACTGTCATGATGCTGATTGCTTCATGCGTCTACATCGGGTTCGCGATTTCAAGCATTATCTGGGAAGTCAAACAATTGATTGGAGGCTAACATGGATTTGAAGGGCCGAAAAACCTTTTTTGAAAAGGAAGGTTATCTTATCGTTGAAGATCTGTTGTCGGCGGAAGAAGTTGAGGCATGCCAAGCAGAAATTCATAAGCTGCATCAGTTCGCTGGGGAACAGGAATCCGATGGAGAAAAAGCGCGAGCGGAGGTTGCCCGTCGCCACGTCCAACGTGAACCGTTTGCAAAAGACGAAACGCAAGGGCACAACCTGCCAGTGCTACGGAAAGCAGAGAATACTCGGCAGTACTCCGACGTATTTCGGGATCTCGCACAGCATCCGAAACTCATCTCAGTCGTCCAAGAACTTACCGGATCCGAGGATCTATTGCTTTTTAGAAGCACATTGATGTTCAAACCAGCGTTCCACGGTTCCTCGCATGGCTTACATCAGGATTCGGCATACTGGCCGATGGAACCACCGAACCTCGTTACTGTGAGTATCGCGCTCAACGCGGCTACACCGGAGAACGGCTGTTTCAAGGTAATTCCGAAAAGCCATCTGTGGGGCATGCAGTCTTGGGGGCACATTGCACGCGAACAAGGTTCAGAACTCACTGATCGCAAGGAAGTCGCGGAGCAACAGATGGACGTGCCGCTTTCTGCGGGGAGTGCTTTGTTTTTCCATAGTTTGATGGTACACGGTTCTGGTCCGAATGCGACTCCGAACCCTCGGAATACGGCATTGTATGCCTACTTCTCACCGCAGGTCAGGTATGTTCCGAGAGATGGGAAGCCGGGTGAAAAAACATTTCCTGTCGTTGCAGGCTTGGGGGGTCAAACGGAACTGACACTTGTTGCTGAGACTTAGGGTAGATCTTAACATTAATTAGACGTTGTGAAGGCTGCATTTGCCGGCAACCACATTTCTCTAACCAACTCTTAGCTCCAAAAGTATTTCCAAGCAAAATTAGCGGTTTTTATGGATATAATTTGCTTTTTCCCTGAAAGTATCCTATAATTCTCAGTTAGATATGGGTTTTTCATTCTTTGTTTGACTAAAAATAAGATTTGACCTACCATAACTGAACAAATAAGTGTGTCAATTGCGTCGCGAGGAGCAGTGTGAAGCGGATATCAAACATTCGCTCCACAAGTTAACGGTTGACTACGGTTTATTCTCAAACTCACGTGGATCTAAACTATGAACGAGATTACCAAAACCTCTTCGGAAGAAAAAGAGGGTCCCATGCCTGTCGTTAAAAAGCCGGACACTGGGCAAATAGAGTTAGTTGCGCCTAAGCCGCTTGTTGCGTATGATGGACAGGCAGCCGAGCCCCGCAAAAAGAGGGGCTTTGGGAAATCGGGACGGCAGACGACCCCATCTCGCGAACAGCTCGTCCAGTTGCTTCTGGAAAATATTGAGGCGTTTTCGGACTCCGAAGCCCAATTACTCAGTACAATTTTTGAGTTGCAAACGCTGACAGCACAGGAAGTGATGTTGCCATTATCAGAAACAGCAGCCCTGATAGTGGGGTCATCGTCCTCTGAAGTGCTTACCCTCTGTCGCGCCTCTAACTATCATTACATCCCTATTTATAATGCGCGCGTTGACCAATTGCTCGGAGTCGTTGATGTAATGGAGGTACTTACAAGCGATCACCCCGACGGCGATTTATCGTCATTGGTGAGGGAGGTGAATTATGTACCTACCCTGAAGTCTGCTACGGATTTATTGAGTGATCTGCGGCAATCTGAGATACCGATCGCGATTGTGGTTAACGAGCACGGCAGTTGTGTCGGGATCGTAGAGCTGATAGATATTTTAGAGCGGATTATAGGCAAGGTCACAGCTAATCGCAGACGGACGACACCTCACATCGAAAAACTTGGCGCAAGCGATTGGCGTATCGATGCACGCATGTTAATTACTGATGTTAATAAAGTCTTAGACATCCGAATCCCCACAGATCAGTGTGATACGATTGGCGGCTTTGTCCTGATGTTGCTCGGACACTTACCACAAAAAGGTGAGAAAGTTGTGTATAAAGACGTTGAATTTAATATAGAGGCGGCTTTCAAGTACGGGATCTCCCAAATTCGGGCTGTCAAGGCACCCACATCCTAAAGCGTTCGGGGTTTCCGCCTCTACCTAAAGATAGGGGTTTCCACACCGAAGAATTTGATGAAAAAACGTAAAAAAGGTTAAGTGAGTCAATTGAAACGTCCGCGCCGTCACATTTTCAAGAGAACCCGCGTCCGAACGTTGATCGTGTGGTATCTCATCCTGCTTGGTGCCATCATCATCCTCATCTGGAAAATGCCAGCGATCGTTTCGCACTTGTAAACGGTTCGTTCTTGTTGGGTGAATTAGGCAGCTATAAATCTCCAATTCTTGTAAGCAAACGCTGATGTTTTGCATAAGCTTTATTGGAAAGGAGAATCTGTTAACAAATGTATACGCTTATTATCATGTCATCTCATAAAAATACTGTCCGCCAGCACGTGATCGGTCGAGGACTTCTCTTGCTGCTCTCCTGCGTTATCCTTGGTCTATTCCTTGGGGCAATTGGCGGCTTCACCTATGGCCTCTCCCAAAAACGGCAGAGAGTCAGTACTGAAAACGAATTACAGGCGCGCATGGAGAAAGAAATTCAACAATTAACGCAGGCAAAACGCCAAGTCGAATCGGAACTTGCTACCGTTAATGAGGAGATGACCGACATTCGGCAGATGGCAAAAAAGATCCAAGAGGCTTTAGGGATCCTTGGGCAAGGCGGCGATCTTAATGTTACTGCGTCCTCCGGAGAATCCGCGCCTCAACAGCCGGATATATCAGCACTCACTGATGCCGCACCTGATACCGACGAGCAGCAGCTGACACCCACTATCCTGAAAGAGGAGTTGCAGGCTCTCTATAACTATATCAACGCATATCAACAACAACTTTTAGGATATCCTTTGATTCTCCCAGTGAAACTTCAACAGGAAAACGGGGAACAACACGTTTTTTGGTATTCCTCTCGGTTCGGATGGCGGAACCACCCGATAACGAAAAACCGTGAATTCCACCAAGGGTTGGATATTAAAACCCGCGCCGGCGTTCCTGTGATCGCTGCTGCGGATGGTACAGTTGTCAAGGTTGGAAAAAGTGGCTTTTTAGGAAATACAATTGAGCTTCTCCATGAAATCTCCGAGTATAAAACTTTGTACGCGCATTTGCAAGGCTATGCTGAGGGACTCAAAGTTAAGGAAAAAGTGGTCCGGGGTCAGATTATTGGTTACGTCGGGAATACGGGGCGTAGCACCGGTGCGCATCTCCACTACGGCGTTTATGATATGAAAAAAGAAAGATGGGTGAATCCGATTACATATATCTTCGATCAAAAACCGACGTTTTCACCCTAACTGTACGCCTTATGAACCATGATCAATTAGGTATTAGTGAATAGAGAAAAAAGGAGTCGTAAAAAAATGCCCTACTTTAAGAAGTCTGTGTTCTTCGGAATAATACTATGTCTTTTAACACTACCGATGCTCTCACCTGCCCAAGATGAACTCATTATTATTTCCCCACATCCAGAGGGTATTGAAACGGAGTTTGGCAAAAATTTTGAGAAATGGTACGAGGAACAGACAGGTAGAACTGTTAAAACTGATTGGCGAGATGTGGGTGGGACCTCTTCAAACTATCGGTTTATTGAATCAGAATTTAAGCGCGTGCCCGACGGCATTGGTATCGACATTTTTTTTGGGGGCGGCACAGACAACTACCTCCGACTCTCAAATATGGGATGGCTACACGCTTACAAGCTGCCCGGAACACAACTTGAGCAGATAGCGCAATCGTTCCACGGGATTCCACTCTATGATCCTGAACATCAGTGGTATGGCGCAGCGTTATCGAATTTCGGTATCATGTACAATGAAGAGCTTCGTGAACTGTTGAAACTCCCGAAAGCCACAGCATGGCAGGATCTCGGGAACTTGGAATTGCTCGGTAAAATCGGTGCAGCCGATCCGAGAGAGAGTGGTTCCGCACACATGATATATGAGATCATCCTTCAAACCGTCGGATGGAAAGATGGGTTTGCACTTTTAACAAAAATTGGGGGTAATGTTCGCGGTTTCTCTGCAGGTGCTAATGCTATCCCGACAGATGTTGTCGCCGGACAGGTCATTTATGGGCTCGCCATCGATTTTTATGCGTATGGTCAGATCGCTGTCGTCGGTGCTGATAAGATTAAATACGTCGTCCCTGCAGAGGGCACAGTCGTTACTGCTGATCCGATTGCTATCCTTAAAGGGGCTCCGAACTTGCCGGTCGCGCAAAAGTTTCTGGAGTTCGTTTTATCGGAAAACGCACAAAAACTCTGGATGCTCCGAGACACCGATCCTGAGGGGCCTGAATGGAAAGGCGGTTTAAACCGCGCAAGTGTGCTGCCAGCACTCTATGATAAACTCGGCGAAAGATGCATCGTTCCAAACCCGTTTGCCATGGAAGTCTCTCCATTCCAATACGACTCAGATAAAGGCAGTATCCGATGGGATCTCGTCAACGAGCTCTTCGGGGTTCTGATTATCAATTCGCATAAGGATCTCGTCAACGCGTGGAAGGCAATTGAGAAGTGTAAGGATCCCGCGAAACGGGAAGCGGCGATGGCAGCTTTAACGAAGATGCCGATCACCGAAGAAGCGGCGATGGAACTCGCAAAGGGTGCTTGGAAAGATTCAATCGTCCGCAACGAAAAAATCAAGGAATGGGGACAATTCGCTAAAGAGAAGTTCAAAGAAGCACGAAATCTGGCAAGATAATCTCGTCTATAATACTAAGGTTGGTTCGGATTGGCGGGGTTGCAAACCCCGCCAGCGAAAGAGGCGTTTGCGAAACTATGCCCCGGAAATGGCATCAAATGCGCCGCCCCTAATGAGGTTGTCAATACCCCGTACACTCACACCGTCTACCCGCGTCTGAAAATCTTCTAACGAGTCAAAAACGCCATCAGATTCTCTCTTTGCTAAAATCTGATCTATCACTTTATCCGGAATCCCTTTTACAGCGACAAACCCAGAACGGATAGCATCACCTTCTACCGTATAGCCTTTCTCACTCCTGTTCACATCCAGCGGAAGCAGATTAATTTCCACACCCAGAAAATCGGCGAGTTTCCTACACTCTTCTCGGTAGCGGGCAACTTTCATTGAATCGCCCGACTCTCCGGTCATCATTGTCGCCATGAATTCGTGCGGATAGTGCGCTTTCAGGTACGCCATACGGTACGCTAACATCGAGTAAGCGACCGTGTGTGACTTGTTAAAGGCATAGCTACCGGCAGGTTCAAGCCACTCAAATATCGCTTCAACTTCCTCTTTAGCGAACCCTTTTTTCATCGCACCTTCAACGAATTTCTCACGCTGTTCTTTGAGCAGTATTTGGTCCTTTTTGCCCATTGCGCTGCGCAATATATCCGCCTCAGCGAGTGTAAAGCCAGCCACATCGTGTGCGATCTGCATCACCTGCTCCTGATAGATGCATACACCGTACGTGCCTTTGAGTACACTCTCAAGCGACGGGTGCTTGTACACTATTGGCTGTACCCCGTTTTTTCGATCTATGTAGTTTTGCATGTCCCCATTTTCTATCGGCCCCGGACGATAGAGTGCGGGAATCGCGGAGAACTCTTCAAAGTTATCTGGTTTGAGTTGGGTAACAACCCGATACATCTCAGAAGAGGCTTCCAACTGGAACAAACCGGCGATGCGTCCATTGCTGACCAGTGAATAGGTCTCCTTGTCGTCAAATGGAATCTCCTCTAATCTGACCTCAACCCCGTGGTTCGCCTTAATCATTTGAAGGCAGTCGTATGTCTCACTAAGACTCCGTAAACCGAGGGAATCAAATTTGACGATACCGACATCTTCAACGATTCTCCCTTCAAACTGCGTCGCAACTTGATCGTGTCTATCTTTGAACAGCGGGACGTAGTTTGTCAAGGGACCATCTGAAACAACGATTGCGGAGGCATGACAGGAGACGTGCCGTTTCATACCTTCCACCGCTTTGCTGATCTCAATCAATTCCCGATTCTCAGGGAGTTCGGTGAGGGTCTGAAATTCGGGTACCTTTTCCAAGACCTCATCTAACGTGATTCCGGGAAAGGGTGGAATCAACTCCGTCAACTTTTCGACCTTTTCGAGTGGCATTTCAAGGGCGCGTCCGACATCTTTGATAGCGGCTTTCGCACCCAAAGTGGCAAAAGTAGCGACTTTGCCGACGGAATCTGCACCGTATTTTTTCGTCAAGTATTCAATTACAGATTCACGGGCGCGGTCGGCGAAATCAATATCAATATCGGGTGGTGCGAGACGTTCAAGATTCAGAAACCGCTCAAACATACAGCCGTAATCCATCGGATTGAAACCAATCACATCGAGTGCATACAGCACCAGACTACTGGCGGCGGAACCGCGGGCTGAAAGTGGGTACCCCTGTTTGTGCGCATAGTTGACATAATCTTCGACAATCAGAAAATAGTTGGCATATCCTGACTGTTTGATTATATCCAGTTCATAATCAATCCGCTGTTGGATCGGTTCGGAGAGTTCACCATACTTTTTACGTAAGCCTTGGTAACACAGTTCTCTGAGATAACTGTCGTGTGTATGCCCTTCGGGGATTTCATACTTCGGCATTGAGTCTTGTCGATAGTCGAGCCTAAGGTTGCACCGGTTCGCAATTTCAAGCGTGTTGGTAATGGTTGCCGGTGGATAATCCTTAAGTGCCTCGCGCATTTCGTCCACGCTTTTAAAGTAGAAATGATTGTCAAATCGGGGACGCTCTTGGTCGTTGACAGTCTTTTTTGTCTGAATACAGAGAAGAACATCGTGCATCTCGTGGTCAGATTTGTGGAGATAGTGGCAATCGTTCGTGCCAACGAGCGGGAGATTGAATTCTTTCGCCAACGCCACCATCACTGGATACGCCTGAAGTTCCTTGTCAATATAGTGGTTTTGGATCTCAACATAAAGGTTGTGTTTCCCCATTATCTCCATTAGCGTTTTGAAGCTTTGAACGGCTTCGTCGCGCCGATCTGCACAAATGAGTTGTGGCACTTGTGCTTGGATACACCCGGTCAACGCGATGATCCCATCACGATGTTCACGCAAGATTTCCATGTCAATGTGCGGCTTGCGATTGAAGCCTTCCGTGTATCCAAGCGACACCAATTCTAAGAGATTTTGGTAACCCGTTGCATCCTCGGCGAGCAATGTGAGATGATAAGGACCGTTCTGATGCTGTTCACGTGCCTTCCGGCTATCGGGTGCGACATACACCTCACAACCGATGACCGGTTTGACACCCACCTCTGTCGCCTTGTTGTAGAGTTCCCATGCCCCGAACATGTTGCCGTGATCGGTGAGTGCGACAGCAGGAACGCTATTTTCGACTGCCCAATCCACCATATCTGGAATACGACACGCGCCGTCGAGCATGCTATATTCGCTATGGTTGTGTAGATGCACAAATTCGGAACCGGTTTTGGAAGGAATATAAGTACCGCCTTCAGGAGAGGCACCATCCCGCCGAGTGGAGAGGGGTGTGGTAGGTTCGCTTTGTGTCTCAATCCCCGTTGCAAGGATCGTAGCATCAACCCTGTCTTCATCAGGATCATCGTCCCTATAGACCAATCCGAGGATAATCTGCGCTTCAGGCGAGGCATCTTTGATTACGTCCATCGCCTCACTCAATTCATGCATCATGAAATCCGACGGGGCATTAACATTGAAAATCAACCTGGGCGCGTCGTTCACTTCCCTTCCATCTAAGAGCGGAGAGGCGACAGCATTTTCTGCAGCGACTCGCGCCCGATTTTCACCGCTTGCTCGTCCGGTGCCCATCAACACCGTGCCGGCATCCTGCATGATGCTCGCCACATCGGCGAAGTCAACGTTAATATCACCTGACTCTACGATAATATCGGCGACACTTTTAACGGCGAGTAGCACAGTCTCGTCGCTCATACGGAACGCTTCGCTCAGTGAAGGTTCGACATCGACAGTATCGAGAATCCTCTGATTCGGCACCACAATAACGGCATCTGCGTTCTCTTGGAGTTCATAGCGTCCGTATTCTGCTTGCTCGGTACGGCGTTGCCCTTCAAAATCAAACGGACGTGTCACAACACCTATTGTCAAAGCCCCGTGTTCTTGCGCAAGCGCAGCAATCAGCGGTGCAGCACCTGTCCCCGTTCCACCGCCCATACCAGCAGTAACGAAAACAAGGCTTGCGTCTGCAACGGCGGCATTGAGCCTTTCCAAATTTTCTTCAGCTGCCCTTCTCCCTATCTCTGGATTCGCATCTGCACCAAATCCTTGTGTGGTTTCAACACCGATCTGCACCTGTGTCGCCCCCTCACACGTGCGGAGTGCGTCTAAATCCGTATTTACAGCGTAAAATTCCACGCCTTCCAAACCGGATGCAATCATCCACTTGATAACGTTGCCACCCGCGTCGCCCACACCGAAGATCTTAATTACGTTTTGTGATGGCTTGGATGCTTCTTTTTCATGCGCCATAGTTGTTCCCCTCTTAATTTCTTCAACGCCAAATTCTTTGCGCAAAAGCCCCCGAATTTGGCTGAGCCTCGTCTTGACGGTACCGACCGCTAAGCCGAGTTCCTCTGCAATTTCCGTGACAGTCCATAACTCTAAGTAGTACAGCACCGCGACGGTGCGGACCCGCTCCGGCAGTTGATGCACCGCTTCCGTTACAGCCGTGCGAAGTTCCATCTCTCGAAAACGGGCAAGCACATCCCGATCAATCGTCTCAGCGAGTTTCTCCGCGCTCTGAAGGATTTCGCCCCTGGTATGCGACTTGGCAGCGTAGTATCTTCTGCAAGTTGTCCAGGCTATCTTTCGGAGCCAGGCACCGAAACTGCTGACTTCGCGTAAGCCGCCGATGTTTTCCCAGACGGCGACCCAAATATCTTGAAAGATCTCTTCGGCATCACGGGTTTGGCGGGAGTAGAAAACAACGAGTTGCCAAATTCGGGAACTATGGCGGGCTGCGAGTTGCGCGAATGCCGCCTCATCCCCGTCTTGCACGCGTCGAATGAGTTCTTCGTCTGTCAGGTCTGTGTAAGTCGATGAATCGTATTGCATAAACAAATTCCCAATTAGATTTGCCAATTAGACTGTAGTTATAAAGAGGGGAATTTTGGGGGAAAGGGTTTAAAAAAACACAAATAGTCGATTTTTTTCTGCTATCGTCGTCGTGATGCCATGTCAAAACCGACCGCTGCAACAAGCACCACGCCCTTAATAATATCCTGCCACGAGGCATCCATATTTGCCATGCTCATGCCGTTGTTGAGGCTCTCCATGACGAATGCCCCTAAAATCGCACCGAAGACGCTCCCGCGTCCACCCATTAAACTCGCACCGCCGATAACACACGCAGCGATAGCGTCTAACTCCAGCAAACGTCCCGCTTCCGGACTGGCACTCCCGACACGTGCTGTCATGACAACACCAGCGATTGCCATCAACGCACCCATTGTTGCAAACACGCGTAATGTAATGCTCCGGACGTTGACTCCAGAGAGGTACGCTGCCTCCGCATTGCCGCCAACTGCGTAGACATAACGTCCGAAACGCGTGTGGTTCGCGATGAAATGAAATACGAACGCCAGTCCGAACAGAATGCACACTGGAAACGGAACCCCTTTATGTGCATTCATCACAGCGACGAACGCGACAATTAGTGCCGATACACCGACTATTTTCAATAAAAACATGAGCAGAGACGACTGCTCTGGGTTTCCGTACTGCAGCCGTGCGGTGCGCTGTCGGTAGAAACGGTATCCGCTGATACCGATGCCAGCAACCATGAGCCCCCATCCGAATGTCGGCGAGAGGTAAGCGTTGCCGATCGCTTTAAGCCAATTGTCTGGGAGTAGGATGGTCTCACCCTTAGTAAAGGCTAACATCAAACCACGATACGCTAAAAATCCGCCGAGTGTGACGATAAACGCCGGGATGCGTTGATACGCCACAAGGTAGCCTTGCATCAATCCCATCAGCATACCGATACAGATAACAGCGAGGAGTGTCACGAGAATCGGTTGCCCCCACCACACGTGCACAATCGCTGCGATCGCACCGAGCAATCCGGCACCGTAACCGACAGATAGATCGATGTTAGCAGAAACAATGACAAGGGTCATACCGACAGCAAGGATAGCTGTGACGGCGGCTTGGCGAGAGAGATTGGATAGATTCCGGGTGCTGAGAAAGGTGCCGCTGGTGAGCAGTGTGAAAATCACCCAGACACAGACAAGCGCAAGCACCATCGCATACATACGGAGATTTAGCTGCTTCATGCTAATTTGAACACGGTCCCAAAATTTTCTGTTGTGATTTTGCCTATGGTTTCTATGGAGGTGTCGCGGAGTTCTGCGATTTTTTCTGCCACGGCACGGACGTACGCAGGTTCATTCCGTTTGCCACGCCGAAATTGCGGTGCCAGCCATGGACAGTCAGTCTCAATCAACAAACGATCATCAGGCACCTGCTGCGCTACGGCTTGAACATCTGCTGCATTTTTATAGGTTACGATACCACCGATGCCGATATGGAATCCGATCGCAAGACCTCTGTGCATCAATTCAACATCACCGGTAAAGCAGTGCAGGACACCTCGGATGCGTCCTTGCCGCGCTTCTAAAATAGGCAGGATGTCTATGTAGGCATCACGGTTGTGGATAACAATGGGCATCTGCAATTCTTCGGCGAGGTCCAACTGTTCTTTAAACGCTGCTTTTTGTACCGGACGCGGCGAGAGGTCGCGGTAGTAGTCCAATCCCATTTCGCCGAGTGCAATTACCTTCGGGTGTGCGGCGAGTTCACAAAAAGTCTTTAGTACATCGGAGGTTAGGTCTTTTGCATCATGCGGATGCATTCCGACTGTGGCGTAGATGTGCGAATATTTCTCCGCCAATTCTACTGCGCCGAGACTTGTCTTCATATCAAATCCTATGACCAAGATATTGGAAACCTTGGCTTCGTGTGCCCGCTTTAGGACCGCATCGCGATCTTGATTGAATTGGGAGAGTTGAATGTGCGCATGCGAATCAATAAACATTCCGACCTTTACTGCCTCACATTCGCGAGGGATCCGATACGTTCTCAAGCCTGTAAGCGTTCTTGAAAGGCGCGAAAACTCTCCACTAAGGATGCCTCAAGATTGAGTTTCTTGAGCCTGTTGAGGTCTTCAATGGCTTCGAGTGCTGTCGTGAGTGTGTCAGCGTCAGTGTCTGAGAATCGGGTGTTGAGGATGGCGATTGTGCTTTCGATGCTCGTCCGCCGTGCCCCTTGTTCAATGCCGCGTCGTTCGCTGAGTTCAATGATAGAGTCTGCCATGTCTACGATCTCCTGATTCTGTGTATGCTCTTCAGTTATCATAGAGTGTAACACACTTCACCCACCTTGTCAAAGAAAATTACCGCTATCAGCATTCCAACTATTATAAGCAGGACTTACGCAATTTTGACGATATGACGCTCTGTTAGCGGGTGAACTCTCAAAAGACAGAAACGTTCTTAGTGCACAGGCTAACAGCCTATGCTACAAAAGAGCAACCTGCGTAAGTCCTAATAAGGTCATTTGATACTATTTTCTGATGAGCAGCTTTCGGGTTGCGGTGAAATCTCCTGCGGTAAGTGTATAGAAGTAGAGTCCACTTGCGACAGGTTCACCGACTTCATTCTTCCCATCCCAGTATGCTGCGCGACTCCGGCTTTTATAATTTCCTGCTAGCATATTTCCTAATGGTATTATTCTGACGATCTTACCGTTAGCCGTGTAGATTCTGAAAGTAACATCTGCGGGTGTCGCGAGCTGGTAAGGTATCCATGTTTCAGGGTTGAACGGATTTGGATAGTTTGCGAGTAATGCTGTTTGCATAGGTATCAACGCTTTGTGGAGTTGTTCAAGCACACGGATACCACGAAGATAGGTCGGATCATCCGTTTGAAGTTGCCTGGCTTCAACGAGCCACTGTGTCACTTCTTCTGCAGTGAGCGTCGAAAGCACTTCTGCATGCGCAGCCGGCGCGGCAGCACCATCACCGAGTGCCACAGCAACCAAGATGAGATCAACTATATTGACGATTCCGTCTCCGTTGATGTCAGCGTTATTTTCCCCGACCTGTCCAAAATTTTGGGCAACTTCTACCAAATCAGCTATATTCACGACCCCATCGTTATTAGCAGGCGGTAGAGCCGTCCACAATCGCACTGTCCCGTCCAAGCTCCCGCTTGCGAGGCGGGTTCCATTCGGACTGAACGCAACACTATAAACAGGACCTCCGTGATCGCTGGGCGTCGCTTTCGGGCCTTTCGGTTGGCGCGTAACATCCCATAATCGCACCGTCCCGTCCGTGCTCCCGCTTGCGATTGTTTTGCCATCAGGACTGAACGCAACACTATTGACCGTATCCTCGTGTCCTTCCAGTGTGGCTTTTAGTGCACCGGAAGCAACGTCCCATAGGTTGATGATATCTTTATAGCCCCTTATGTGTAAGAGACCATTATAATCAGATACATACCAGGACAGGTACTCATGGCCGGTGAGGAGGATTTGAGATTCTAATAATTCTTTAATATCACTATCCGTGCCCTGCCACTTTACAGCTGTAGAGAAATACCGCCGACTATATGTGCTTGCGATTGTTTTGCCATCCGGACTGAAAGCCACGTTATCAACAGCAATACCCGGGTATATTTTCAACTTTTTTATGTGCGTGCCGGTCGCAACATCCCATAAAATACATGCCACACCAACAGGCTGTTCCCTTTCAAAGTCCCATTCTCCGCTTCCACTTACGATTGTTTTGCCATCGGGACTGAAAGCAACACTATTGACATCACCGCTGTGTTCTTCCAGTGTGGCTTTAAGAGTGCCGGTCGCAACATCCCACAGTTTGATCGTATTGTCACTGCTTCCACTTACGATTGTGTTTCCATCCGGACTGAAAGCAACACTATTGAACCACCACACGTGTTCTTCCAGTGTGGCTTTAAGAGTGCCTGAGGCAACGTCCCACAGTTTGATCGTATTGTCCCTGCTTCCACTTGCGATTGTGTTTCCATCCGGACTGAAAGCAACACTATTGACCCATCGCGTGTGTCCTGCCAAGAAAGTATCAGGCATTTGTCCATCAATAAACGTCTGGGCAAAACTACAGTGTGGACTGATCAGTGTGGCACAGAGTGCGGTAAATGTGAGTAAAAGGAAAAGCTTTTTCATTATGTTCAGGACTCCTTTTTTGTTTTCAATTTTACATTAAACGTGAGTTTGAGAATAAACCGTAGTCAACCTTTAACCGGTGGTGCCAATGTTTGATATCCGCTTCGCACGGGTCCTCGAGACGCATAGCGAGGCGATTGACACACTTATTCAGTTATAATAGGTCAAATCCTGTTTTTTATTCAAATAAAAAATAAAAAATCTATATATAACTACGACTTATAGGATATTTTCAGGGAAAAAGGAAATTATAGCCATAAAAATCGCAGAGCCATTCGATTTTAAGAAATTATTGGGTTTCACGTCTTCTTTCAAAGTTCCGGTGCGGTTAGGAAACCGAACCATAGGTATCAATTTACGGATTGTTTCATGGTATTTTGTAACACCGACATAAACATGCCGCCCCTACGGGGCTTGGGTTTTTGGTCAAAAACGCTGCTATAAACATGCCGTCGCTACGCGACTGAAGAAGTTTTTGAAGTCTTCAAAGTTTCCGCGTAGTATCCGGTTCGGTTGGGAAACCGAACCTACCGGACCTGGGGCGGAGGCGGTTATTTTTTCTAAAATTGACACTTATGATGGTGCGGTTAGGAGGGAAACACCCCAGCAAAAACACCGAACCTACCGGGCCTGGGGGTGAAAATTCGATGGAAAAATGGACAATTGAATGGCTCTGATAAAAATTGCTAATTTTGCTTGAAAATACTTCGGGGGGTAAGGGGTTGGTTAGAGAAATGTGGTAATTTCATTATACGAAGCGAATCTGAACGGGCAATAAATTGCCCTACTACAAGCAAAACCGTTCGTAGTAGGACAATTCATTGCCCGTTAATTACCAAGTTACTTTTATCTTCATTCAACCTCGTTTGTTTTCAATTTTACATCAAAGGCGTTCGGATAACGGTCTCAAGTGTATGTGCGCGGGGCGGCTGCGTCACGAGAAATAGAATCAGATCTGCGACATCCTCTGGCAGTGTCAGATGCTCAATCACATCGTCCGGATGATTATCGCGGCGCATCTTGGTATCAACGGGTCCCGGACAGACGACCGATGCTTTCACACCGTGCGGTCTTCCCTCATTGTTCGTCGTCTCGGTGAAACCGATAACGGCAAATTTAGAGGCGCAATACGCACCACCGTTGACATGTCCGAATTTGCCGGAAACCGAGGAGACATTGACGATATGCCCATATTTCTGCTCGCACATGTGGCTGAAGACGGCTTGTGTGCCGAGAAACACCCCTTTGAGATTGACCGCCATTGTCAAATCCCAGTCTTCTTCCCGAATCTTTGGAATCGGGTTGTGGATTGCCACACCCGCGTTGTTGACGAGGATGTCCACTTTGCCGAAGATGTCGAGTGTTCGGGCAACCATGGCATCAACATCGGTTTTCAACTGAATGTCGGTTGTGATAGCGAGTGCGCGTCTGCCGAGTTGTGTTACTTCTTCGGCGACAGCGGCAATTTCGGTATCCGTCCGTGCGGCGAGAACGATGTCCGCGCCTTCTTGGGCAAATGCGAGCGCGGTTGCGCGACCGATGCCGCGCCCGCCGCCTGTAATAATCGCGATACGGTTTTCAAGTTTCACAGTTTTTCCTCAAGTTAACGTGGACAGCCGTCAGCCATCGGCTGTCAGTAAGTGTCGTGAGCACAGCTCGCTCCTACAGTAAAAGCATTACCGAATTTGATACGCTGCAAGTTTCTGTTTGTTGAACAAAATGCCGTGCCCGGGACGTTCTGGCGGTGAAAAATGTCCATCATTAAGCTGCAAGGTGTCGTCAAGCACTGGATCCAGTGAAGGTATATACTCCACAAAAAGCGAATGTGGCACCGCAGCAGAGAGATGTACGTGTAAATCCATCAGGAAATGAGGCGATACTGAAAGCCCAAAACATTCTGCAGTATGCGCAACCTTCATCCATTCGGAGATACCCCCCACACGGACAGCATCCGGTTGTAGAATGTCCGCTGCGCCTTGTGCGATGTACTCCTTAAAGACATATTTATTGTAAATCGTCTCGCCAATGGCGATTGGGATCGTGGTTTTCTCACGCAAGTCCACGTGGCTATCCACGTCATCTGCCTCGATGGGTTCCTCAAACCAGAAAAGGTCTGCTTCTTCGACCCGACATGCGAGTTGAATGGCTTCGCGCGCGTTCCACTTCATATTCGCATCAATCATGAGGTAGGGTTCTTGTCCAATCGCTTTCCTGACAGCGAAGATGCGTGCGACATCCTCGTGGAGGCTGTCGCGCCCGACTTTAATCTTGATACCTTTGAAGCCTTGCTCAACAAATTCTACGGATTGCCGAACAAGTTCATCTTCGGAGAGGTGAAGCCAACCGCCGTCTGTATTGTAGACTGGAACAGCGGCTCTCGCACCGCCAAGGATTTGGTAAAGTGGTAACTCGGCGCGCTTTGCCATGAGATCCCAAAGTGCAATGTCCACCGCCGCCATGCCTAAAGTGACGATACCACCTCTGCCGACCCAGTGTGTATCCATCCACATCCGATTCCAAATCCGATCAATGTTGGCGGCATCCTCCTCAAGAAGGATAGGCGTGAGATAAGCATCCATAATCTGTTTGATCGCTTCCCCACCTTTACCGATCGTGTAGGAGAATCCAGTGCCTACGACTCCGTCTGCATCTTCAATCTCAATGAAAGGGAACTCCATAGAGACGAAGGCTTGGATGGCATCAACACGTTCGACTTGCGGTGGGATGTCGTAAAGAGATGTGCGAACTGCTTTAATTTTCATATTTTTAATTTTCCTTGCGGTTAAACAAGGTGAAATTACGGTTTCACGGACTCTTCTTAAATCCTGCTTCGCAGTGAGAACCATTTCATTACGGACTACTGTTTTATAGTAAAACTTAGAATTAATTGGGCACTTTCAAACAGTCTGAATGCCACTAACGGGCATTCAGACTGGCACAAACTAAAAGTTTATGCTACACATAAGTCTATTTATTTTTACGGACTACTGTTTTAAGTCCTCAATCATCGCCAGCAATTTTTCGATGCAGATGCGCGAGGCTTCCTCACCGGCTTCAGAGAACGCTTGCCCTGCTGGACGGTTGAGGATAGCATCGTCAATTTTGAGCGAAGGTCGCCAATGTGTTTCAAGGCAGAGATGTCCCTCATATCCATCATCAATCAAGGCTTGCAGCTGCCCTTGCCAGTCGATAATACCGTCGCCGACGGGAACGGATTCTATTTCTCCGGTATCGGCGTTGGGTCCCGCATCCTTGAGATGTGCGTGAATCATTGTCGGTTTCATGCGATTGTAGGCATCGGGGTACGGGGTTTCGCCACCTTTTGCATGCGCCTCATTGGCAGGATCCCAGATACCGCGGATATTCGGGGAATCAATCTGTTCGATAAATTCGGCTGTGAGTTTGGCGGTACTGAGTGAGGTAGTAGATTCGTTTTCCATGCCGAGCACGATGCCCTCACCGTCTATCATCCGACGCGGTTCATCGTAAGCAGCGATAATGTCGTCCCAACGTTCTTCTGTTTCTCCGGTATCCCAAAAGACGAAGGTGCGGATCAGATTCGTATCAAACGCCTTTGCCGTTCGGATGCACCCTTCGAGTATACCGAGATGCTCCTTTCGTTCCGCAGCGTCGTCCATATCGCACTTAAAAAATGGGGACGCAACGCCGATAATTTCAATGTCCGTGCCATCAAGTAGGCGTTTCATCTCGTCGATGTCTGATTCGGTGAGTTCGTGCGGGAGTTTGTCCCAGACGGAGCGAATTTCGATGGAATGGAGGTTGAAGTCCTTGACAAAATTGACAACGGTGGCAAAGTCTTGTGAAACTTCGTCGTTGATAACGCCGAGTTTAAACATAGTTACACGTCTCCTTTGAAACTTTTGCGATATATTAGCACAGCACGGTGTTAATGGCAAGCAGGATTTTGTTCGTTTCCGTAGGCAACAATTGGCACGCAGGGAACAGACAGATCATATACATTTAACACCCACGGAAAACTGGGGCAAATGTAGAGATTTTTCTTGATTATTTTTGTTAGATCTGCTATGATTTCGGTATCTATTAGGGAGAAACAACTTTCACACTTTAGTGCAAGAATAGGTCAACCATACAAGAAGGAGTAGAGAAATGAAAGTCAGATTGGTATGGATGGGGATAGTCGTTCTATTTATTGCTGGTATGTTAACCGCTTCAAGTGATGCTGTGTTAGATCCCGAAACTATCGTAGGTATATGGAAATTTGATGAGGGTAACGGGAATACCGCAAAAGACGCTTCTGGAAACGGGAACGACGGTACACTCATGAGTAAACCGAAGTGGGTGAATGGCAAATTTGGCAAGGCGCTTGAGTTTGATGGAACAAACTTTGTGGATATGGGAAATGATGACTCAGTTCAGTTCCACGGAGATGTGACAATTGTTTTTTGGGCTAAACCTGAAAGTGTAGGTGGGGGTCGCCAAAACATAGTTTGCAAATCTTATGGCGGTGAAGGCTGCCTGACAATGGAACCAGACGGTCGATTGAGTTTTTATTGGGGCGATTGTGGTAACAATTGCCAGCCGTATGTGGAGGTTAGAAGACCCGTCGCTGGAACGTTTGTAGATAAAGAATGGATTCACGTGGCTGAGACGAGAAATGTCTCAAAACGCGAGTACAAGATGTACAAGAACGGTGAGGTCGCGGCTGAAGATAAGTGGGCAAAATGTGGCGCGCATCCGTGCGGAGATTCCACACCCAGCGGCCTTAATTTGCTCATCGGTTCCGGGTATGCCGGTAAATTCAGAGGCATTCTTGACGATATCGCTATCTTTAATGTGGTGCTGAGTGAGGATGAGATTCAAAGTATCATGGATGATGGCATAGACGCGGCTTTTGACGTTTCCCCGACCGATAAACTCACTACCACATGGGCAACCCTAAAGAAATAATGGCTCAACACAAAAAGGCAAGAACACACCGTTCTTGCCTTTTTTAATTTAAGATTTTCAAAAAATTAGACTTTAGTTAACGCGATTTGCAACTTTTCCGTGCCTATAGTGTGTGACTATCAAAAAATATAGTAACCACCGAAAGCCAATACGGTTTCGGAAACCTACTGATTCATACCCAGTAACATCTAAATGCACCGATTTCGGGCGAATGACATATCCGAACTTTGGAGGATATCATGCACCAACAGAATTGGATAACAGCATTACTGAGTGCCTTGATAATGATCGGTATTTCCAGCGGCACGGCTTTCACTGAAACGTCGCAGCCTATAATTCCGATGGAACAAGAAATCACACAAGGGGCACTACGCGTTGAGATGGACGAAGAGATCGTCGAATGTCCGCTAAAACACACCGATGTAAAGGCAAACATCGCAGGTTTCATCGCACGCGTCACTGTAACCCAAACTTTCCACAACCCGTATGACGAAAAAATTGAAGCGGTCTACGTTTTTCCGCTGCCACATACTGCAGCGATAGATGATATGACGATGACCATCGGGGAGCGTCGGATTGTCGGATTGATTAAACGCCGCGCCGAGGCACAAGCCATCTATCAAGAAGCGATCCAACAAGGGAAAACAGCGAGTCTGCTGGAACAGGAACGTCCGAATATCTTTACACAATCGGTTGGCAATATCCAGCCAAACGATGAGGTGCGTATCGAAATCTCTTATGTTGATGTACTCGATTACGATATGGGTACCTACGAATTCCACTTCCCAATGGTAGTGGGTCCGCGATATATTCCCGGCACCGCAACCTCCAAAACCCCTGAACTTCCAGATGAATTAAAAGGGAAAGTCGGTAAATCAGAGGCACCTTTGGATGGATCGCCAGACGGTGCTGACCCATCAGGGACGGGGGTATCCCCAGACACAGACCGTGTGCCGGACGCGTCGCGTATTACACCGCCGGTGCTTAAGCCCGGTTACCGCACAGCACACGACATCAGCCTCGCGGTATCGCTTGATGCCGGGGTACCGATTCAGGATATCCAGATTACCAATCACACGGCAGCGGTTGAACGTGCTGGTGCGACGGGTGCGACGGCAGTGCTTTCAACAGCTGATTCAATACCGAACAAAGATTTCGTGATGAAATACGCCGTTGCCGGTAAAAAGCCGGAGCTGGCCGTTTTAGCACACACCACGGCACCTAAGCAGGGCTACTTCATGCTCATGATCCAGCCTAAACTTGATGCTGAATTTGCCAAAGCACCGCCCCGCGAAATAGTCTTCCTCGTTGACACTTCAGGTTCAATGTCCGGCGCACCGACAAAAAAAGTCAAAGAGACGATGCACCATTTCCTCCGACGCACCAAACCGAACGACACCCTGCAGGTCATCACCTTCGCGAGTTGGGCAGATAAACTCTTTGAAAAATCGGTACCAGCGACGCAGATGAACATTGAACATGCTCTTAACTTCACACAACAGGTTCGGGGTGGCGGTGGCACGGAAATGCTGAAAGCCATCAAGTTGGTGCTCAACGAGCCTGTCGACCCAGAACGCGTCCGCATCGTCGTCATGCTCACCGATGGCTATATCGGTAACGAAGCGGAAATCATCGCTGAAGTTGACAAACGGGCAGGGGATCAGATCCGTTTTTGGGCTATCGGCATCGGTTCATCACCGAACCACTATCTGATTGACGAGGTCGCAAAACACGGCGGTGGGATGGCAAAGGTGTTAGAACTTAACACCGACCCCGGCCCCCTTGTTGCGGAGATTGCCGACCGCATCCATCGCGCACAACTCGCCAAAATTAAGATTGATTGGAACGGACTCTCTGTTTATGAGACCTACCCGCGGCGAATTCCTGAACTCTGGGCGGGCCGACCTGTCATCATGTTTGGACGCTACGGTGCAGGCGGTAGTAAAAAGATTCAACTCTCCGGCAGCGCAGAAGGGAAACCGCTGAAATATAAACTACATGTGACGCTGCCCGACGCGCAACCGACACACGATGTTTTGTCAAAAGCGTGGGCGCGTAAGAAAATTGAAGACATCTCTGCACAGTTATATGCTGCTGATGCACCGGAAATTATTGAGGAAATCACTGACATCGCGCTCAATTATCGGTTGATGACCCAATACACGAGTTTCGTCGCTGTAGATGAGAACGACATGCAACCCATCAACCAAGAAGCAAAAGCACCGCGGCAGGTTGTCGTGCCTGTTCCATTGCCAGAAGGCACCGAGTTCAGAGGGTTCTACAATAATCAGAGCGCAAGAGTTACCGCTTCCAAAATGCGGCGAATGACAAGAAGTGCCCCTTTAACCGCTGCTGCTCCAACCGTACAATATAGTGCCGATAGAGGTCCAGCACTTGAGGCGTTGCAGGTAACTACAGAAACCGAGCGAAATAAAGCCCCTGGGCAATGGGATTTTTTGGAGAAATCTTTGCAAACACCGTCCTGGAAACTTCTGGCAGGTGCAATTGATGGTAAAGTTGACAAAGATGCCCTCACGACGCTCCAAAAGGCTTGGGAAGATCCGATCCTCGAAACAGTTATAACAGGCAGAAATCAGTATATTGCCGTCCGGTCCGCATGGAGCATCCGCACAGCAGCCCAAGCAGTTCCGACCGATGCAGAACTGACAGCACTTTCCAAACGCGTTCTCTCAAAGGTAAGCCAGATCAAACTGCCGAACCTGCGAAATAACGCCTTACCCGCTTATCTCAGCACACTGTATACGGTGCTCGCGCAGCAAGAAGATACCTACAAAGATCGGGTGAAATCGCTGTTGACACGGCTGGATAAGGACGCGCATATCACTATGAAAACAGCACGCCTGATCGCTGAAGGCTTGCTGAAACCGTCCGGACGGAACGATAAGGCACTCCAGGCAGCACTCTTAACGCACGAGATTTACGGAGAGGATCTTGTGCTCCTGACCTGCCTACTTGCTAAAAATCGGGGTGGGCAGCTGTGGCAGACCTTCCGTGAAGAATTTCCATACATAGCGAGGCGAAATCGACTGAATGGACACATTGTGGTCGCCATCAGTCGAATCGAGGCATCGCCACGGAACATTCAGTTTTCACCAAAACCGTAAAAAAGTTTGTGATGTGATTCCGTTTTCATGGTATCCTTATATAGCAGAATTCAAGATATGAGGCATCTGATAAACGGTAGTTCTTAAAACACTCTCCTTTCGCTGGCGGGGTTTGGAACCCCGCCAATCTTTTGTGTCCACGCAATTATGGGCTTTACAAGGAGTTGCGACCATGAAAATCACAGGCTTTGAATATCGTACTGTCTCTATCCCTTTCCTTCCAGCGATACAAGAACATTCGGGTATGGAGTATCCGACGACCTTGGTCTGGGTACACACAGATGAAGGACTGACAGGATTGGGTGAAAGCAATGCTCTGCACAGCGATATTACGGATCAAGCGGACAGCATCGCTGAAAGGTATGTCGGTAAAAATCTGTGGGATCTCGACCTCTCATCCGAGTCATTCACTTTCCAATCTGCTTTTTATGATTTGGCAGGACAAGCGTTGGGGGTGCCTGCGCATAAGTTAATCGGTGAGAAACATCGAGATAGCGTTGAACTCGCCTACTGGTCGCCCGCGATGCCCCCGGAAGCGACAGCAGCAGAGGCGGAACGCGCCGCAGACCTCGGCTTTCGGGTGCATAAACTCAAGGCACGAAAGGCGAATATCGTTGAAACTGCACGTTTAATTAAAGCGGCGTGTGGACCCGATTTCGGGATTCGTGTGGATCCTAACACAGAATTCGGAGATTTGGAGACCGGACTCCGGCTCGCTGAGGAGCTGCTCCCTTATAACATTGAAGTCTACGAAGACCCGATTCGGTTTGAGGATTTATCTTGGTATCGTCAGATGCGGGAAGAAGTGGACGTGCCAGTCGCTCGACATATAGGGGGAGCACAAGAGATTTTAGAGAACATCCGTGCGGATGCAGTGGATGCGGTCAACACGTTTGGGAACGTTGCTGGACTCCGTAAGAGTGCCGCCGTTGCTGAAGCCGCGGGTTTGCCGATTTGGGTGCAGGTCTTCGCCTTCGGTTGCTGCGTCGCCTCGACCTTCGCTGCGCACATGGTGTGCACAATACCGAACTGCACGATGCCGATCGACGAACTCCCGCATATCCGTGTTGACGACCTCTCTGGTGGTAGCATGGATTTGTCTAATGGCGCAATCAACTTGACGGATGCACCCGGATTGGGTATCAGTCTTGATATGGAAGCCGTTGAGCGGTATCGGATCCGTTAGGCAGCTATCCGTTATAAGTAAGACTTACGCAAGGCGCAATAAATTGCACCACTACGAACCTAATCACCTTTGAGAAACACACATATTTCCAAGGGACATCTGTTTGTAGTGATGCGATTCATCGCATCTCTGCGTAAGTCCTGATAAATTTAATTCTTAAGCATCTTGAGGATATGCTTCGCCAAGGGTTCTTTAACTTCTCTATGGCGCGGAACTGGCTGAGAAACGCGCGTATTTGGATTCTGATACCAATCGTGTTTCCCGCCATGACGAATGAGCACACACCCCATCTTCTTCAACTCACGAATTAAGTCCCGTCTTTTCATGCAATCTGTAATTCTGCGACCTTTCTGACACACGGAATAGTGCCGCTCGTGAGCTCAGTATAAAGGTCAAGAAGATTTTCCTCAAGTGCTGCTAATGTTTCCCCTTGCGTCCAATAATCGGGGTATGCCTCAAGGTAACCAAGAAACATGTCCTCATCTTGCCAGTAAATGTACTTTTGTGTTTCCATATATAGCACCAAATTGTACCAATCAAATAGGAGAGCGAATCTACCCAGGGATTTATTCTCGCGTACTGATAATTATACCATTCAAATTATCAGAAATCAAGATTTACTTTGAAAAAATAAGACGATAAGGAAAGAACCTCTACAAACCGGGCAACCCGTCCACAATCTCCACCGTTTTTAAGCTAATAGTGATGACGCGGGCAATGAGATCGACAATATATTGCGGCTGATCGGCACGGTTCGGGTCGTTTACAATCCCGCTCCGTTTGTCTGTCTTGACGCGATACTGGTCGATAACCCACTCCAACGCCGACCGATTGCCCAACCGATAGTCATAAACAGCTGCGGGGATGCCGTCGAGTGTGAGGAAGTCGTTGTATTTCAGCTGCGTTTTGTCTCTGGATAGCTTCATCTTCTCCACGCGCCAATCTATCGGCATACCGGGGGTTTCGATGTGTTTCAGTTTGTCGTATTTCGGCGCGGATTCGTAGTTGACGTGGAGGTCTGCTAACGCTGCGCCTGCCTTCGCGAAATCCCAGAAATCTTTGGCAAACGGGATATGTGGCAGATCGCGCTTGAGGTTCGCTTGATACTTTTCGCGATAGTCCGGGTGGTGCAAGAGTCCGTAGGTATAGTGGAAGATGTCCCACTTGCTAATCGTGTCATCGCTGTAGTGCTTTCGGAACTCCGCCAACGCCCAATCGGTGATGTTCTCTTGTCGGTTTGTGCCGTCCTCATCGTAGGTGTAGAAGGGGAAACACTGGGTTTTTTCAAGGAAATCAAGGGATGGTATCATATCCGAAACTAAAGTGTGAAATGTTTTTTTACTTCCAATACCGCTAACACAAATCACTCTGTTCTCAACTTCCGTCTCAGTTGTAGGAAAAATTGAAGGAAACACAAAAACGCGATGATTAAGAATTCGGTCAAAGAACAGATGGAGTTTTGTAAACGGTCGGTAGACGGAGCGTCGGAGTTTGGCATCCGAAAACTCCGCCATTTGCCCACCTCTCAGTTTCTGTTTCAAACCAGAACTCCAGCTGATTTTTCTGGCGTCATACGCTACGAAATCATCAATGTTCACAATTGATTTTTCTGTCGCGCCCAACCACTTCAGCACTTGTGTATTGTAGAACTCTATTGTTCGCTGAACGTTTCCAGCAAGAGCATTCGCGTTGAAGTTGCAAACCCACGCGTCCCGATTTGTTCCAACACCAAGGCTATACTGATCAAACAACACATCTATAGTTTCTGCTTTCCCTGCCTTCACTTCCTTCGTTCCCATCGGGATAAAGGTGTCAAATTCAGCGTGGAGCCCCTCAGTCAGCCATGTATAGCGACTGTCAGGTGTTATCTGCTGCCAGTCAATGTTTTGACAATGCTCTCTTGAATCGAGATAGTGATACTTTTCTTCTTTCCGCCAAAATTCGTCAATACGCGCGTAAAAAATTTCGGTAGGTTTCGCGTTCGATTTTGAATCAGTGCTATCAGTACCCTTTTTGATGAAAAAGTTAATGCTCACACCGACCTGAATCCCGAAGACGTTGTGTGTTGTACCTGACAACTTCGGATTTTGACGGACATTCCCGCCCAGATCCAAGATATAAACTGCGTCGAAATCCCGTGCAAGGTGTTTCCGCATCCCGTCAAACGCTGTCCCGTCCAGAAAGCTATTATTTGTCACAAATGCGACAACGCCTTCTTTGCCAATCCGTTTTGATGCCCATAGAATCGCTTTTACATACGGGTCCGAGAGTGCGTTTTTATTTGTCGCTTTTGAGTCCTGCGAATAAGTTTCCCGCAATAGAGCGTCCATCGTCTGATACTTCCGATTCTTGTTGTTGTCATTCTCGTTGGTCTGGTGGATGTTATAAGGAGGATTACCGATAACAACGAACATATCCGCTGCCTTCTGTCGCTCGACGCGTTCTGTGTTTTCCTGTGTGAAAAGCCGCGCCTGCTGTTCCTCAAGCAGCTCGAAGGTATCGGCAAGTGCGATCCCTTCAAAGGGTCGATACGTCTGCGTCCGTTGAAAGAATTCGTGTTCAATGTTGAGGCTCGCGATGTAGTAAGGCAGGAGTAAAATCTCGTTGCAATGGAGTTCGTTGTGATACTTCTCCGCCAGTGTTGTGGCTCGGATGTCCTGCATCAAACGGACGATAAAGTTACCGGTGCCGACGAAGGGGTCAATGATATGAACCCCCGTATCCGACAACGACCGCTCAAACTCGGTTTCGAGAATATGTTCAACGCTATTCACCATGAAATCAACAATCGGTTGGGGTGTGTAGACGATGCCGTGCGTGTCCGCCACCTCCACAGAAAACCCTTGAAAAAACTGTTCATAGACGGTATTGAGGAACTGCTGTTTTTGGGAGAAGTCCTTGCAGAGGGTTGCGGCATTTTCAATAGCAGTATAGAACGGATTCAGGGGTCTAAGAAATTCGTCGCGACTGAATGCGTTCTGGATAAGCACCTCAATGACGTTCTCAATCTCGCGGGCGATGATATTCCGACGCGTGAAGTCGGGGTTATCGAAGACGGTGCGGAAGATGCGTTCCGTGAGCAGGTGTTGGATGAGCATCTCCTCAACGGCAGCGATGGAGAGGTTCGGATTAATCGCGGCGCGACACTGCTGGTAGAAGTCCGTGAACGCTGTCACAAACTGTGGGTTCGTCTCGTGCTGTTCCGCTATCAGCTCTGCAAGCCTCTTGCCGAGTGCGGGGACCATCTCTTTAAATTCTGCGACGGCGGCGTGCCAATTTTCAAGTGCAGCCGGAGGCGCAGCGAAGAGGTGTTGGAGTGCCGCAATCAGATGTGTCGGTTCGGTGATGTCTACATCAAAGACCTTCTCTCCGTTTTGATAGAGGATACCGCGCTGCGGATTTTGGAAGAAAATGTTGTCAAATGGATAACCGGCATCCCGTTTCTCCTGCACTGCCTTGTGAAGGTTATCGTCCATATCCTTGGCTTCCCAATACGCGAACGGGATTCGGTATGCGTCGAGGATCACACCGTCAAGGACGATGCGGTTACCTGCCCGGGTACGCATCGGGTATTGCGGAACGAGCGTGGCATCCACCTGTTTGGCACAGGCATCGAGTAAGAAAGCAAAAGGATTGCTAACCGCGCCTTCGTGTGTAATATCGTGCTGTTCGTACTGCTGCAATGTGGCGTAGTAGTCGCGGATCGCTTTGTGACTGGATTTGAGGTTCAGTTGCGGCATGCGGATATAGTAGCAGGTTTGCGGGTATAAATCAAGCGCAAAATGGACGAGGAGCAGCAAATTGGTTTGCAATGGAGACAAAAAATGTGATAAAATAGCATTAATTGTAGCATTGCTTATGGAGGAGAAAATGATGAATTACGTAGAATTGCCGCTCCCGGAACATCAGAGAGAAGAAATTCATAGGATTTTATCAGATGCCACCAAACGTGCGGGTGGCATAGATAGCGAATCCATACTGCGAAGCCTACAAGAACTCGCCACCGAGGATGCGGACCTCCAAAACTGCTTTTCGGACATCGTGATCCGGCTATTAGAAGCCGCCCTCAATTCACCCAATCCTGAAGCCGCTTTAAACCGTTTTTCTCGCTTCGCGCAAGTGGCGTTTAATCGTAGAACCCTCTATCAGCTGCTGCGAGACGCACCGTCTCTCATACGCACCGTTATCTTCGGTTTCGGTGCCTCTACATATCTCTCCGAAATCTTAATCCGCCAACCGGAATATTTCTATGACATCATTGACGTAAACGTGATGGGAACACCTAAGACTGCCGAAACGATGTACCAAGAACTCGCAAAATCGCTCGCGTACTTCGATTCAGTGGAACAGAAACTCTGTATCCTTCGACGATATAAACGCCGCGAGACACTCCGCATCGGGCTGAGCGACCTGCTCAAGACGGTCGATGTCAAGACGACAACATTGGCGTTGAGTAACTTGGCAGAGGCAGCGTTACAACACTGTTATGAGATTGGACGCGATCAGATTATGAAACCGAAATTCGGCACGCCGCTCAATGAAGAAGGCACCGCCCCGTGCCGATTTGCCATCGTTGGAATGGGGAAGTTAGGCGGTTATGAACTCAATTTTAGCTCCGACATTGACCTCATTTTCGTGTATTCGGATGATGCACACACCGACACCGGCACCGACAACAGCGAATACTTTTCACGTCTCTGCGAGTTTATTATCAAGGCGATGAGCGAGATAACACCTGACGGTTACGTTTTTCGGGTCGATATCCGCTTGCGTCCTGAAAGTAGTGCAGGCGTTATTATCCGTTCTATGGAGAGTTATGAAAGTTACTATGAAGGTTGGGGTGACCTCTGGGAACGTCAGGCGTTAATCAAGGCACGTTCCGTCGCGGGCGATATGGCATTTGGGGACGAGTTCATCCGAATGATTCAGCCGTTTGTGTACCAACGCTATTTGGACGGTGTTACACTCGCCGAGATTAAGGCAGACATCGGACGCACCAAAGTCCGGATAGAGGAGAGGCTCGTCGGTGAAGGGGCAAATCTCGAAAAACATGTCAAACTCGGTCCGGGTGGTATCCGTGATATTGAATTCACGGTGCAGTGTCTGCAAATGATTCACGGTGCCAAGCGGAAATCGCTGTGTTCACACAACACACTCGAAACGATCTCTGCACTCAAAGAGAATGAACTGCTCACGCCAGAGGATGCAGACGCCCTCGCAGCTGCCTATCGGTTCCTACGCTCCGTTGAGAACGGCATCCAAATTGAGGCAGATCAACAACGATATTCAATCCCTGAGAAAGAGGCAGAAGAACGCGAACTCGCGCGACGTGTCGGCTACCAACACACACCAGAGACCGATGCGTTGGTAGCATTTCGGAAGGACTACCGCGCCCACACCGAACGCGTGCGCGCTATTTTCCAGAAGATTACCGCAACAACGATCGAATCCGAAAAAGGATTCGATATCAGTCTCCTGCTTTCCGAAGAGGATCCGAAACAGTTAGAGACGTTCTTAAGTGAGTTCCGTTTTGAAAACGTGCGCGAGGCGCAGCGTCTCCTCAGACGGCTTGCGAACGGGGGCGACGGCATCCAATTCTCACCGAGTGTCAGACGGACTTTCTTTGAACTTGCACCGACGCTCCTAAATGTCTTACGTGATTCTCCGAACCCGGACATGGCACTCCGCTACCTCTCAGCGTTTACAGACAAAGTCGGTGCACGAAGCAGCTACTATACGATGTTCGCAGAAAAACCGTCAACGCTTGAGGCACTGACCCGTGTCTGTGGTACGAGCCTATATCTCGCGGATATGCTCATCACCAGTCCCGAACTCTTTGATCTGCTAACGGTACCCACGTTAGTGGAGCGTTCTAAGACCCTCGCTGAGAAACAAGCGGAAGCCCTGCAAATTGTAGCGGAGGCACCAGAAGGGCGGATGTTGTCCATGTTACGGCGGTACAAGAACGACGAAATTTGGCGTATCGCGCTACGGAATATCCTCGGTAACGCCACCCTACCAATAACGACCGAAGAACTCTCCGATGTAGCAGAGGCTGTTTTGCAAGCGATTTACCCAGAAATTGAAGCCGAAATGCGTGAAGCACACGGCACACCGCTCAATTCCGACGGCAACCCTGCAACGTTTGCAATCGTTGCGATGGGGAAGTTTGGCGGGCGTGAATTGAACTTCAGCTCAGATTTAGATGTGATGTACGTCTACTCTGCAGATGGTGAAACAACCAAAGGCATGCCAAATGTAGAGTTTTTCGAGGCGGTCGGTTTGGAATTAGTCAATCGGCTTGCTGGAAATCAGGGCATGGGGATCTATGAAATCGACTTGCGACTCCGCCCACACGGAACAGGTGGTGCGATTGCGCTACCGTTGTCGGGGTATCAACATTATTACGATACCACCGCGTTGGTGTGGGAGCGTCAGGCGTTAACGCGTGCCCGCGTCGTTGCTGGAGATACAGAAGTTCTCGGAAACCGGTTCTTAGAAATTGCGCACGCATTTTGTTACGCGGATCCACTAACGGCTGAGGAAATCGCAGAGATTGTGCGGACCCGCAAACGGAAGGAGGCACAAGCCACCCGTAGAACATCTACACGCCGCAGAGGACGCGGTAAAACACAGACCCCGACTACCAATGTCAAATCAGGATATGGCGGACTTGTCGATATTGAATTCGCTGTGCAAATCCTTCAACTGGTGCATGGCGGCGAGGCACCTTCTGTCCGTGTGCAAAACACGCTGCTCGCGGTTGAGAGATTGCATGATATAGGCGTATTGACAGAAGCACAGCGTAATGGACTCTCGGAGGCGTATCTATTCCTGAGGCGCGTCGAGAACGCGTTGCGGATCGTCCACGACCGCGCGTTGGATGCACTTCCGAAAAACCGCGCAGAGTTGGCGCAGTTGGCACGCCGACTCGGATATACGAAAACTGAAGGGACATCTATTGTGGACGCATTTTTGCAGGATTATGGTAAGTGGACTGAAACGACGCGTGCTCTTTTTAATCAGATTCTTGTTGATTAAGCCGCTACAAACATACCGCCCTTATTGGGAAACCGAAAACTAAGTACTGCCAACCGATAACCACTCCGAAATTTCCCTTGAGAAATCGCGATAAACCTGTTAGAATAGATGCCAATTCTTTTTGGCGTAGGGAGAAAATCTATGGTTTTTGGACAAGGAACACATCAATACACTGTACAAGAAGAGTGGTGGACACTCCCAGAAGGTTGGGAATTCGGATGGATTCCGGCGGTCGCTGTTGACTCGCAGGATCGCGTCTATGTCTACAGCCGAAGCGAACATCCGATGGTCGTCTTCGATCGGGATGGCAACTTTATTGACGCTTGGGGTGATGACATCCTCAAGGATGCACACGGGATTTTTATTGATGCCGACGATAATATCTACTGTACGGAACGTGATACACACGTTATGCGCAAATTCACTACGGCAGGTGAACTGCTGATGACGCTTGGCACACCGGACGCACCCGGGGCAGAAGGAGAGCCTTTCAACAAACCGACAGATTTCGCACTCGGCCCCGACGGCGAAATGTATATCAGCGACGGATACGGCAACGCTCGCGTTCATAAATACTCACCTGATGGCGAATTGATTAAATCGTGGGGACAGCCCGGCACAGGTCCGGGTGAATTCGACCTCCCGCATTGTGTCCGAGTCGATCCGCGGAACAGACTCATGGTTGCAGATCGGGAGAACAATCGTATCCAGTTCTTCACCCTTGATGGAGAGTACATCGAAGAGTGGGGCGATCTGTTGCAACCCGACACGATCTATATCGACAACGATGATCTCGTCTATATTGCTGAATTGGGGCAGCGTATCAGCATCATGACATTAGACGGTGAGGTTATTTCGCAATGGGGTAGCGAACGCGGTAGCACCGTCCCCGGCGAGTTCCTCGCATGTCCACACGGTATCTGGTTGGATTCGCATGGTGATATTTACGTCGGTGAGGTTCAAGCGGACGCCCGGCTCCAAAAGTTCATCCGGCAACGATAGAATATGGTAGTTCTATATTGTAGGCGAGGTCTCCGTGCCTCGCCTGTTGTTATATCAAGGTTGAAGCATTATGGCAGAAAATTCCTCATTTTTCCAGAAAGTGAATAGGGATTTTGATAAGGCCGCACAGTTCACCGACTATCCGCCTGGGTTATTGGAACAGATAAAGATCTGCAATAGCTCCTGCCATTTCACGTTTCCGATAAAACGGGACGATGGTACCATTCAAACGATTCACGGATGGCGTGCGGAACACAGCCACCATAAACTCCCGACAAAAGGGGGTATCCGTTATAGCACCCTGGTGAACGAAGACGAGATTGTGGCACTCGCGGCGTTGATGACATACAAGTGCGCGCTTGTCGATGTGCCGTTCGGTGGCGCGAAAGGCGGTATCCAACTGGATAGGAGCCAGTATTCCGACAGTGAACTGGAACGCATCACCCGACGATATACCTACGAACTGATCCAAAAAAATTATATCGGTCCCGGGATAGATGTGCCTGCCCCTGATTTTGGAACCAGTGAAATCGAGATGGCGTGGATTGTCGATACCTACCTCACAATGGCACCCGATAAACTTAATGCAATCGCGTGCGTCACGGGCAAACCAATTGAACAGAACGGGATCCACGGACGCAGAGGTGCTACGGGGCGTGGGGTCGTCTACGGTTTGGAAGAGGCGTGCAGTATTGAAGAGGACATGAAACCGCTTGGATTGACTATCGGTCTACATGGAAAAAGCGTCGTCGTCCAAGGCTTTGGCAATGTCGGGTACCATGCGGCGAAGTTTCTGATGGAAGCGGATGCCCGCGTTACCGGGATTATTGAGCGAAATGGCGGTATCTATAATCCCCAAGGGCTTGATGTCGAAAAAGTTGCTATGTACCGCGCAGAAACAGGATCGATTTGTGGGTATCCGGGGACTAAACTTATTGCGAACCCGAACGACGGCTTGGAGTTGGAATGCGATATCCTCGTGCCGGCTGCGCTTGAGAATCAACTCACGGCGGAGAACGCGCCCCGGATTAAAGCCGCCATTGTCGCTGAAGCCGCAAATGGACCCACGACCCCAGCAGGGGATGAGATCCTTCAAGAACGTGGGATTATGATTATCCCAGATACCTATCTCAACGCCGGTGGTGTCACCGTTTCCTATTTCGAATGGCTTCGGAATCTATCACACGTACAACTCGGACGACTTGGAAAGCGGTTTGAAGACAGCACGCAGCACGCGATGTTACACGCCGTCGAAAAGGCAACAGGTTATCAATTCTCGGAAGACGAGCGTCAGCTAATACACGGTGCTGATGAAGAAGATTTGGTAAACTCTGGCCTTCAGGATACGATGATAAGCGCCTATCAGGAGCTACGTGAGACCCGCATGCAGCACAGAAGCAAAGATGACGATGTAGATTGCCGAACAGCGGCATACATCAATGCCATCCATAGAATCGCGCAATCCTATATGCAGCTCGGAATTTTCCCTTGACTTTATACTTTATATATGATACACTTAAAATATATTACGATATTATGATATAAAACTAAGGAAACCAACTTTTTTCGCAAGGAACTCCACCTATATACACAGGGTCATTTAGTTTTAAGAAATTCGCGGGTTTTATGCTTTCTGTTACAGATCCGGTGCGGTTAGAATGCAGATCGCATTTGGGTGAGTACACCGCAAAACACGCACCTACCGGTCCTAGGGGGGCAAAATTGGACGAAAAAACCGAGAACTAAATAGCCCTGCCTATATACATAATAACATGGCAGATTCAGCAAAGGAAACATCTCTCGAATACTGGTTAGCACTCGCCTCTGTTGAAGGTCTCGGCGGTGTGCGGATCAGACGGTTGATCGCACGTTTCGGAAGCGCGCAAGCGGTTTTTGGGGCCGAACTCCCAGAAATCGCACGGTTACCCTCCTTCAACCCAGTGCTTGCGTCTCGAATACTCACGGCATCCGGCAATTTCCCAACTTTTCGCGAAAGGCTTGATGCACTCAAAGCGCAAGAAGTCAGGGTGTTGTGCCCTGAGGATACCGCCTACCCGGTGCAGCTGAAGAACCTTCCCGACGCGCCCGGTATCCTATGTAGTGTCGGTACACTCACGGAAATTGACGATCCGTGCGTAGCGATCGTGGGTAGCACAAATCCGAGTATAGAAGGGATTCAACTCACGCTCTCGCTTGCGACGCAGCTGGTACGCGCCGGATTCACGATTGTTAGTGGACTCGCTGCGGGTATTGATGCGTACGCGCATTCTGGCGCGCTCGCGGGGCTCGGCAAAACCATCGGAGTCGTCGGAACAGATTTGTCCGCTATCTATCCGGCACGGAATAATCCGATCGCCATGGAGATTTATGAACACGGGTGCCTGTTTTCTGAACATCCATTCCCGACAACCCCATCCCCGGGCAATCTTATCCAACGGAACCGTATTATTAGCGGGCTTTCTGTGGCGACAATCGTCGTCGAGGCATCAAAAACCGGGGGTGCGATGCATACGGCGCGATACGCACAGCGTCAGGACAGAGCCGTACTCGCATGCCGATGGGACACACGCCATCCACAGAGCGAAGGCCCACGGGAATTAATAAAGACGGGCGCGTTTCCCTTCGCACCGACCGAAGTTGACAAAGTCGTGGATGTCCTGACCCACCCAGAACGGCTTGAAACATACGCAAGTAGTGAGGCAAGCGAACAGATGGGGCTGTTTGAGGAGTAGTTGTCAGCCACTGGCTATCGGCTGTCAGCCATCGGCTTTCAGGAAAGAAAACACACATCATAAGGATCGCTGGCTGTTGACCGTTGATTATCTTGAAAATCCTCTAATCCTGTTCCGATACTGACGACTGGGGTACTGATGGCTGATAGCCGACTGCTGACTGCTACTAAAAAATATTATTGATTTTTTTTTGGATTTATGGTATACTATATAATGTCCTTAAACTCGATTGTGATAGGGCGTGTACCTTTTTTTTCTTGACAACGTTTAAATTTAAGGGTAAATTTACGAAATAATGAAGTTTTCTCTTGACAAAAGAGACTAATTTTCGTATAATTTTGAAAATCCGTATCTTACCTTTACAAAGTTTGCAATTTTTGTTAAACTTTAGGAAGGTACTCGTTTAGACATTGACTTTCGGGCGAGGCGTTTAACATGCCAATAGTATCTTTTTACAAGTTAACTGCCCTCGTGAAATTCTGTTCTCAACGTGTCGGTTTGTTCTTTACGCACTGCGAAAGGAACAATAAACGAAATAGCCCTACGTTACTCGACTTAACGAGAATATGATCGTGGGTTTCATTAGGTGTTGAATTGTACACTCAACACCGAAAGAGGAACCAAAGGATTTCCTAAAGACGGTTTCTCGTAAGCGTCTACAGGAAAGGACCGGAAGTTTTTAGAACGCCCTATCCGAAGGGTGTATTTTGATAAACTTACAATTTAAGGAGTTAACTCTAATGGTAAAATTGTTTAGAACCTTCGCTTTAGTATTTGCGGCCCTGTTCGCGCTCTCGCTCGTAGTCGGTTGCGGCGGTGGCGAGGAAGAAGAAGAAGCTGCTCCGGATGCAGCGTTCTCCAGCGCAACACCAGCATCCGGTGATCTCGCATCTAACGGGTCAATCACCGTTACCTTTGACAACGATCCTGGCGATGTACAAGCGAGCGCAGGAGCCGTCTCAGGTGCCGGTAAAACCCGTACGATCGCAGGTCCGTTCACACCTGGTGCGCTGAGCCTCACGATTTCGTGGACAAATGGTGGCGGCAGCCATACGCTTACCTACAACGTCACCGCGCCAGATACCGAAGCACCCACTGTCACTGGTGGAACCATCAAAGACGGTGCCGAAGATGTTGATCCCGAAGAAATCAACGGCGACGGCGTGATTGAAGTTACCTTCAGTGAAGATGTCTCCGGTAACATCGCTCTGCAGACCGAAGGCGGCGATGATGTCGGTTGGATCGGCAAAGTTGAAGGCACCAAAGGAACGCTCGACCTCGTCAAAGGTAAAGAGATCGGCAACGAGACCACCTATGTTATCAAAGGTAAAGTCTCTGACGCTGCCGGTAACGAAGCTGACGTTAGTGTAACCTTTACAACCAAAGGTAAAGAGTAAATTTAAGGCTATTTCGATAACAGGGGCGGTGTATTTTTAATACGCTGCCCCTTCTCCTTTTAATACGGCTTACGCAATTCCTCAGTAGACTGACAGCCAAAAAACAAATTGACATCGCCTCTCAATTAAGGTATATTTTAATAGGAAATCCGCAGTTAAGGAGACAAAAATGGAAAACACCCGTATACGCCTGCTCTCGACGAATGCGCTCAGCCGACACTACGGTGGGGTCATCGCGTTGTCGGAAGTTACCATGGCGGTGCACCCCGGACAAATCTTCAGCCTCATCGGTCCCAACGGTGCGGGTAAAACGACACTCTTTAACTGTGTCACTGGATTAGATAAACCGACACTCGGAACCGTCGAATTCTTAGGAAAACCCATCACAGGGCTGCGTCCGGACGAGGTCACGGTGCTCGGTATCAGTAGAACTTTCCAGAACATACGGCTCTTCGCGGAACTCACTGTTCTTGATAACGTCAAGATTGGTAGGCACCCCCGTACCAAAAGCACATTCATCGGTTCAGTCTTCCGCACAGAGCGGCAGCAAAACGAAGAGGTCGCCATCGCCGAGCGGGCACACGAGATGCTGGAATTCGTTGGGTTAGGTGCCATCAGTGACCAGACCGCCGGAAATCTCTCCTATGGCGACCAGCGTCGTGTCGAAATCGCCAGAGCGTTAGCGACGGAACCCAGGCTCCTCCTCCTTGACGAACCTGCCGCCGGAATGAACCCACAAGAGACACAGGAACTCATTGATCTCATCTATGCGATACGAGAACAAGGTGTCACCGTCCTTCTCATTGAACACGATGTTAAGCTGGTGATGCAAATCTCCGATTGGGTCACAGTCCTTGACCACGGCGAGAAAATCAGCGAAGGTGAACCGGCAGACGTACAGAACGACGCACGCGTCATTGAGGCATATTTGGGAACAACGGAGGAATAGCGGTCAGCCGTCAGCAATCAGCAGTCAGGGTGGTTTTTCTACGAAAAACCTTTCAGGAGTCATATATTGTGGCCGTTCGTCAGAGAGCAACCGCCACAAGAAGTTAACTGATTGCTGAAAGCCGATGGCTAATTGCTGACGGCTAACAACTGATAAAAAAACCATGCTTGAACTCAGAGATATTCACACCTATTACGGCAACATCCGAGCCGTGCGCGGTATCTCCATCACTGTCAACAAAGGCGAGATGGTCTGCCTCATCGGCGCGAACGGTGCCGGAAAATCGACGACGCTTATGACGACCTCCGGTATCCATACACCGGTTGAAGGCAGCATCTATTTTGAGGCGCAAGACATAACAAGCACTTCGGCGGAAGAGCGCGTCGCATTCGGCATCTCCCAAGTCCCCGAAGGACGACTGATCTTTCCAGATATGACCGTCCTTGAAAACCTTGAACTCGGTGCCTACTCACGATCCGATAAGCCGGGTATTAGAGAAGATCTCAGCAAAATTTTTCAATTTTTCCCTGTCCTCGAAGAACGACAGAAACAGCGCGGCGGTAGCCTCAGCGGCGGTGAACAACAGATGCTGGCAATCGGACGCGCGCTTATGTCCCACCCCAGACTTCTCCTGCTTGATGAACCTTCCTTAGGGCTCGCGCCCCTCATCGTTAAACAGATCTTTGAAATCATCGAGCAGATCAACGCCGACGGCACGACGATCCTCCTTGTCGAGCAGAATGCGCAAATTGCGCTACAAGTGACCGATAGGGGATATGTCATGGAGACCGGCGAAATCACAATCGAAGGCACCTCTGCCGACCTGTTAGCCGATGAACGTGTGCGACAGGCTTATCTCGGAGAATAAATAGATAACTATGTATCCAACGATCATTGATTTTGGTCCCGTGGGTATCCATAGCTACGGGCTGATGTTAGCCACGGCGTTTATTACGTCTGTTTTTGTGATACAATACGAACTGAAACGGCGTGGATTTGTGCCGGATGTTGCAGCGACGATCGTTGTGGCAGCCGCTATCGGTGGGATTGTCGGTGCAAAGGTCTACGCCGCACTCTTAGACGGCAGGATCACGCTGTCAGAGCTCATCTCAACGAGCGGACTGGTATGGTATGGTGGTTTCATCGGCGGGTTTCTCGGTATTCTTATCGTTATCGTCCGTTCACCGAATCCGACGCTCGCCACGATTGATATTATCGGTCCAACCCTGCTTCTCGGCTACGGGATCGGTCGGATCGGTTGTCTCTTGGCTGGCGATGGTGACTATGGTCCGCCATCGGATCTCCCGTGGGCGATGGCGTTCCCGAACGGCACTGTCCCCACAGATGAACGTGTTCATCCGACCCCTATCTACGAGACGCTCATCTCCTTCACATTCTTTGGAATTCTCTGGTCGCAACGTCGCAAGTTGGAGGTGAATCCTGGCGTGCTGCTCGGTGCGAGTCTTATCTTATTGGGTGTGGAGCGATTTTTTGTAGAGTTCTGGCGGCTCACACCGCGAGTGTTAGGATGGATGACAGCAGCACAACTTTTCAGCATCGCTGCCTTCATTGCAGGTATTATTATTATCTTCTGGGCGCGTTCGCGTCCACCTGTTGCAGCAACGGCGGAAACCGTCGAAGCCACGGAGAGATCGGAGTCCCCGAAGCAATCGTCACCTTCCCGTAAACGCCGTAGACGGCGGTAATTGGCGGTTAACTGTCAATCGAGTACTGATAACTGACAACTATATACCTTAATATATAAGGAAACCGAAAGAAACGTGGAAATAAAACGGATCTGCCTCTGGTCGGGACCTCGGAACGTCTCCACTGCACTCATGTACGCCTTCGCACAACGCAGCGATACGCGCGTCATCGACGAACCGCTCTACGCACACTACCTCCATACAAAATACAAGGCAGCGGCTGCTAAGAGCACACACCCCGCCACAGCAGAAGTCATCGCAGCAATGTCAACCGACGCGACAGCGGTGGTCCGCGAGGTCATCCTCGGACCGTGCGACAAACCCGTACTGTTCATGAAACAGATGGCACACCACCTTATCAAGATGGACCTCGACTTCCTACAACAGACGATCAACGTTTTTCTGATTCGTGACCCGAAAGAGATGCTCCCGTCGCTTGCGAAAATCATCGGTGTCCCAACACTCGCTGATACGGGTCTCAAGGTGCAACACGACCTACTCATGGCGTTACGTGCTGCAGGGCAATCGCCACCGATTCTCGATGCGCGGTTGCTCTTATCGGATCCGCGTAGCGTCTTGTGTCAGCTATGCGATCAGCTCGGTTTACGGTTTGACGTATCAATGTTGTCTTGGGAAGCGGGCGGCAACGCTGCGGATGGTGTATGGGCACCGTATTGGTATGGCAACGTGCATCGGAGTACCGGATTCGCGCCGTATCGTCCGAAGTCGGAACCGTTTCCAGCGGAATTGGAGGATGTATTGGCGGCGTGTTCGGCGCATTATGATGTGCTGCACCGCGATGCGATTTCGGCTTGAAATTTGACTGAAAGCCGAGGGCTAATGGCCGACAACTATTCCGCTATCGATCCCCCTGTGCTTCCAATAACTTCGTAATCCGTTCCCAAATCTGTCTTTTCTGCGCTGCGCTCGCCGCATCTATCTGCTCCATCTGTTTGTACAACTCCGCCATTGTCATCGGTTTCTCGCCATTCGTAGATTTACCGTTCGCGGCGGCTTCACCATTCATCGGGGCCCCCAACACCAAATAATTCAACGCCTCATCAAACGTCTTCGCCTCGACCGCCGCAAGTTCATTCGCACCGGCTTTCAAGACCACCATCTCCAATTTCGGACGCCGCGGCGTGCTATCATCGACTTCCGCCTTCTCACCCTTCTTCGGTTTCGGTTCTGGTGCTTGCAGATAGATCGCCTCAAAATAGAAGAGCGCGTCCGCAATCGGGATGATTAACAGATTCCCGCGAATCACATCGTTCGTTTCTCGCCAACCGCGCTGCTGCTCACCGGTATTTTTATTAATATCATCCTCGACCTGTGTCGGTCCCACGATCCCTGCATTCTCCGGTAACACATAAAGGATACGCTCACCGTAGTGCGGTTGATCGCAGCGTGTAACCATCCACGCCCTCAACTCCTTCGCGCGATCCTTCGGCGCGAATGGAATTACATTCACGAACTCAATCTGCTCTTCACCGGGCAGCTGGAGCATGGCGTAGTACGGCATCATCTCCTGATTAGGTTCCGAGGTATAATACGCCTCTTTCGGAATTGACCAGCGGCTTGCCTCATCATGAAAGCTGCCCGCTTGCTGGTAATAGTCGCCATAAAGTTTCGCTTGAATCCGCGTCAGGTAGTCGGGGTACCGCAGGTGCGCCGCCAAACCCGCTGGCATCTCGGCAAGCGATTTAAAGAGGTTCGGGAACGCCTTCTGATACGTCTGCATCACCTCTTCATCTTCCTTCTCCTTGACGGCATAGAAATTCACCGCACCAGTGTAAGCATCAACAACAGCGACACCTGAGTTCCGGATATAGTTGAACTGATCAAAATCCGGTTCCTCATAGAGCGGCGTTTCTGTTAACTGCGTCTGATCGTCCTTATACATTTGTGAGTTCGGGTGGTACCGGCTTGTCACGTAGAAGTCAATGATCCAGTATAATTTGCCTTCATTAATCACGATGTAAGGATCGGGGTCGTAATTGAGGAATGGCGCGATGTGAGAGACGCGGTCCCAAACGAGCCGTTTGTCGCGCCGGGTCCCGATCTTCCGTCGGAACATAATCCGGCTCTCTGGTGTCAATTTCTCTGAGATAAGTATTGGGAAAAAATCGAATCGGAGTGCGAAACAGAGGCGGCGGAACCAACCCCCTAAAGGGATACCCCCGTCGCCGTCATAGATATGCTGCTTCCATTCCGGTATTTCGGCAGCACCTCCGTCACCACTTTCGGTCTCAGCACTCTGCTCATCATTGGCTGCATCGCGGTCAGTATTAACAATCATGTAGTTACGGATCATCTCACCGTAGTAAATCTCGGGATATTCTACATCAAGCTCATCGTATTCACTGTCTATGGGGGTATCCTTAACCCAAAGTTTCGGTAGCCCTTCACCGACGAACTCATTTACCGGTGCGACGCAGACCCCGTAGCCATAGACAAACGTGTGGAGATCCGTTTTCAGACGTGCCCAATCTGTAATACGGGGCCCTGGATCAATCTCGCGTGCGGCTATCAGGACCTGCCGATATTCACCGTTGATCGTGTACCGATCAACATCAGTGTAGGGATGGAAGTTATAGTGCGGTTTCCGCTGTCGATCGCGGAGTGCCTCATAAAGGACTCGACGATCCCAAATCTGGATGTTCTTTTTCATCGCCTCGTTTTCTGTGATCATCTCCAGCGTTGCGACACCGGGTTCGTAGTCCACTCTGGTGATCGTATCAAGTTCAAAGGCGCGGCGCGTCTCTTCAATGTGTCGCTGGAGGTACGGCTTCTCTCTGACAGTCGGTTCCACGCGCATCCGCGCCACATGTAGCCCTAACGGGTAACCGTGAATCAGCAACACGTAACTCAACCCCCATACACCTGCGGTTACATACCAGAGCAACCGCCGCCGCCAGAAAATATTGAACACAATCACTACAGCAATGCTTATTAGTACACCACAGTAAACCTTCGTCGCACCCGCAAGGTGAAAATCTACATAAAACATACCATTCAGTTTCCTGAATCCTTCTGTCAACGGCTTCGTGTAGACCTTGTCCCAGAGGTTGACATAACTCCGCCACGCACTGACGACTAACAACAGCATCCATAAAGCCGTCCCGTGGAAAATAATATGCCGTTTTACACGCGCCATCGTGTGCGCATCGCGACGGTAGTAGAAATTGTAGAGCAACCCGACGACGATGCACGTCACCCATAGCAAGATTTGCACCCAGAGACTTACCCATTTGTGCATCGGGTAGCTGAAGAGATAGAAGTTGCGATCTTTCCCGAAGTGGAGTGCGTCTTCGGCTGCTGGCACGGCTGCGGCATCGGGTTGATTTAGATACCGGAGAACGATATCGTTCATCAGGAGCATCGGGGTCGCCATCAGCAGACCAAGCACGATTGTAATAAAGACAACTGTTCGGTGGAAAGAGAAGGTGCGTGTATGCGTCCAACGTCTGAACTCGCGCGGTTCCGGGCATAGCACATTCGCAATTGCGGCGTTTATGTTCATGAACCCTGCTGCAACGATGAAGCAGAGCAAGAAAAACCCCCATCGAATCCGCTGGAGTCCCCAGAACACGTCTGTACGTCCGACACTCTCCTGCCAGAGGTGTTCTATATAGAGGAACGATAACGGGTAAAAGGTGCTAATCCCGATGAGTCCGCCTACTGCCCAGAGCAGATATGCCTGCAATTTACTATACCGATCCCGCCGTCGGAAATCGCCGCGCCGGTACCGAAAGATGCCCCATATAAAGGTGACGCTCACGAGGCACGCGCTAAGCAGGAGTTGTGCAATTGCGAGATTCACTGTCATGATTGAAAACCCTCCTTATGTACATTAGGACTTACGCAGTCCCCCTGCAGTGCGTCGGACGTTCTTATCATGGAAAAATGTGTAAGTCCTATACATTATATAATAACATAGGTGTAGCGTGCTTCGCAAATTAGTTGTCAGTTGTCAGAAGAAATGGCTGTCAGCCATCAGTTGTCAGCCGTCAGTGAAAGAGTTTTTTTTATTAATCACAAACCTCTTGTAACTAACTGATAGCCGATAGCCGATAGGCATAAAAAAACAACTTGACAAAAAAACTACTTTTATCCTATAATTAAAACAAATCAGGCGAATGACGATAGAATTTTGCAAACCCTGATGCTGAAAAGTAAAAAAGGTTGACATTTTTTGTAACCTTTTGTAGACTAACAGTGTTAAATGTTAAATAAGGTATGGGGTACTGCACAACCGAAATGCCGATGCCAAAGAATCGGATCTCAGAAAATGCAAACCTCCACAGCCAAAACATTTTTTTCAAAAAAATTTGACAAAAAATGCAACAACAGGTATAATTAACGCAAGTTCAAGTGTAAAAGCGCGAAATTCTACCGTTTTTGCGACAGGACGCACGAATTTTACGATGCCACGTAATTTTTTTGAAGAAAAACTTGACATCATATCACCGATGTGGTATACTATTAACACATAAGAGCAATTGATGCCTTTTCGGCGCAAACCCTCTTACAAGACATCGCACGAAAACAGGGTGCAGTCGAGACGATCCCTAAATCGAAACCGTACCCAGAAAAAAATAGTTGACACGTTTCCGTAACTATTTTACAATTCACAACGTTTATACAAGTGGTTTGGTTATTTTTGTCAGAATCCATAACGCAAACATAACACCTAAACGCAACATTATTTAAGGTTAGTTCAGAATAGATTTCATCCCTGAATCTGTTCTTGATATTTCGATTTTGATGGGAACACCGGTAAAATGGCGTTCCTGCTGGTTAGAGTGGGAACAACCCGCTACGGCGTTCCCAAGAGAAAAATTAATTGTTTTTGTTTTCTAAGGAGGAGAATAAGCAACCGTAACAATTCCTGCTGGCGGTTATCTGCTCATCCATAAGGGAGATATTACCGCCGATCCTAATCCGACCGGACTTCCAAGCTCAGCTACTAACGTAGCAATATATCATTGGGCAGGCATGCCGGATTTAGAAGCCCTCTTTGGTGAAGAAGACAGCGCGTTCCTGCCCGAAGTTGGATGCCTCACGGCTTGACAAACTTCTGTTGATTACCGCTATGGATCCCGTAGGCGATCCAGGCCATTCCTTTTCCCGCACCAGTTTCTAATAAGAATCATCTCCCTCGACGGTGAAGTCTTCGTCTTGGCGGCCACGCGCCTGAGAGGTAATGTTTCCGCAGCGGGTACACTCACAACGACATGGGGTGAACTGAAATCCTAAGATTAACTCAGGAATATTCTAACTAACCCACCCCAACCCACAGGCGACGGACTTCGGTTCGTCGCCTGCGTTTTTTTAATTGGCTATCAGCCATCAGGACTCAGTTGTCAGAGGGATGATTAATTGATAGGATTTAGAGATTGCTGTCTGAACTATGATTGACGGGATTTAAGGGTTTACTATGATAAGAAGGCATTCAATAACCTTGACTTCTGTCCAAAAATCTGTTATACTAAAATCGTAAACAAATCAACAATTGGAGGTCCATATGAAACCGCACTTAATAACACTGTTACTGATACTTACGCTGCCACTTGCACTACAAGCAGCACCTGATTATACCATCACGAATAAAAATCGTGTCATCGAAGAGGTATCGCTAAACCCGAACCGTGTTCCAATCGGCACGGAACTTTCATACCTCAACATCACAACACTCAACGGCGATACACACGATTTAGACACGCTCACCCAACAGGGAGCCGTCACTTTCGTATTCCTCGCAACTGAATGCCCTGTAGCACAACGCTACGCGATGCGCCTGAAACGGCTACATACCGAATTCAGCAAAGAGAAACACGCCACCCTCGTCGCAGTCTACACCAACGAGAACGATTCCGTTGACGACATCAAAGCCTATGTCGCTAAGGCAGCATACACATTCCCAATCGTTAAAGATACGACAGGTCGCCTTGCACGCCGCCTCGGTGCGACGATGACCCCGCAAGCCGTCGTCATCGATACGACCGGCACGCTCCGCTACCGCGGTCCTATCGACGATAACCGCTATGAAACCCGCGTCAAACACCGCTATCTACACGACGCGCTCCTCGCAACACACACCGGTGACCCCGTCCCTGTAGAAGAGGTACCGGCGTTCGGGTGTACGCTTCATCTCTCGGAATCTGGGTTTCCCGCGGAGGTTACCTATAGTGAACACATCGCGTCAATCCTCCAGAAGAATTGCCAGACGTGCCATCGCCAAGGCGAGGTCGCACCATTCACACTTGCCAACTACGACGACGCGAAAGTCTGGGCAACCGAAATCGCCGAATACACACAGGCACGTCTCATGCCGCCGTGGAAACCTGCTCCCGGCTACGGACACTTCAAGAGCGAACGCCTACTCACAGATACCGAAATCGAGATGATCGCACACTGGGTAGCGGCAGGCGCGCCGCCCGGCGATCTCAATGCCGTTCCACCTACACCCGAATTCTACGAAGGGTGGGCACTCGGTGAACCCGATTGGATCGGTGAGATGCCCGTCGAATACGAGATCGGCCCCGAAGGCGAAGACGAGTATCGGCAGTTCATCATACCGACCAACTTTGAGACCGATATGTACGTCCAAGCCGTTGACGTGCAACCCGGCAACCGGAAGACCGTCCACCACGTCATCCCTTACCTTGATGTGAAAGGCGAGGCACGCAAACTCGACGCACTCGACCCGAAACCCGGCTACGTCACCGAAGGCACGGGACCCGGATTTGACACTGTCGGTTCACTCGGCGGTTGGGCACCCGGCGTTACGCCGTCCGTCTTGCCTGATGGCGTTGGGTTCCTCTTGCCGAAAGGTGCCGACATCGTTATGCAGGTACATTACTACCGTACTGGAAACATTGAATACGACCGCTCCCGTTTGGGACTCTATTTTTCCAAGACCCCGAACACAGCAAAACTCCACATCGGTGACGCAACCAACTCCAAGTTCGTCATCCCGCCCGGTGACGCGTGGCACGAGGTATTAGCCTCTCAGAACATCAAGCAGGATGTCTATCTCTTAGCAGCGATGCCGCACATGCATCTCCTCGGACGGGATATGCGTCTCACCGCGACGACTGCTGCAGGCAAAGCGCATGACCTCATCTGGATCCAAGATTGGGATTTCAATTGGCAGGATATCTACCATTACAAAGAACCGCTCTTTTTGCCAGCGGGATCGCGTGTGGACCTCGTCGCCCATTTCGACAACTCGGTGGAGAACCCTGCAAACCCGAACGATCCACCTGTCCCTGTCGGTTGGGGCGAAAAAACGACGGATGAGATGTGTATCGGCTTCTTTTACTACGTAAAAGCAAGCGAGTTCTCACCGAAGTAAGTAGTTGTTCCTCTTCCCTAAACTCCGTCATTCTTCACTTCGGTAGGCGCGGTTCCAAACCGCGCCTACCGGACTCAGATTTGGGTACTCAACACCTTCACAACAACGATGCGACGGTAACCTTCTCCAAACACTCCCGCTGCGACTGTGCAAGCACACCCAACACACGCGCACCCGCCTCAGACGATAGACCCGTCGCGAAATGTGCCGTCATTTCATCCTCAACCGCAGCGACAAGCTGGTCCAACGTAATCTCCTCCAACGCACGGGCTGGTAAATATCCATCCGTATCCCCCTGCACCTCATAAACCAATCCCGCCGCTTTGAACCGCTCGAAACTTTCATGTACGATCTCCTCCGCGACACCCGAACACAACGCCACCTGCTCGGTTGTACACGCACCCTCGCCCTTAGAGAACCGCGTCGCCACAATCAGAAACAACGCGATAACACCTGAACTGTTCAGATAACCGTTGCTGCCATATTGGAACTTCCCACGCGCAACACCTTGATGCCCAAGATGCTGAAACGCATTCGAGACTTCCGCACCCAACAAGATCACCACCCACGTTGTATACGTCCAGATAGCGAGGATGATAAGCATCGCCAACGCACCGTAGATGTCACTATAGTTCTTCCAGACGAGTTCGAGATAACTGCCGAACGCGAGGCGCGCGATCTGGAACAGCGTTCCCGCAATGAACGTTCCTAACAGTGCCGCGCTCCACTTCACCATCGTATTCGGCATCGCGATGTACATCAGGAAAAAGAGGCAGTAGACGAGCATCCATGGGAACACATGTGCAAACACCCAGTTCGTGGCGGTCGAAAAGAAGAGCCAGATGAGTAGGGGGCCGATAGACAACAACGTGTAAAAGACAGCATATTTCTGGAACGCTTGCATCACGGGTAACCGCCGTCTCGCCCCCCAAATATCATTGAAATGCTGCTCGACAGATATAAACAGCATCGTTGAAACGAGGAGAAACAATAGGAACCCACCGACACCGAGTCCGCCAAGATTTCTGTTGGCAAAACCGGAGAGTTCTGATACAATCTCTTCGGCACCGTAGCGCGGCAGGAAATTATCGCGTAGCGCAGCGATCAACGGCGAGTTACCATCTTCAACGGCACCGAATGTCTTTAACAAAAACAGCGCGACAGCAGACAACGGCACAAGACACAATAGCGTGTTAAATGCCAATGATGACGCTTGCTGCATGCATTTGTGCGCCATAAATTGATGCCAGACGTTCACACCCAGCCGCGAAGTTAACGTCCCAAGATTACTGAAACGATCTCCGTATTTTTTGGAAAGGTTATTCATAAGATAAATAGTTGTTAGTTATCAGTTATCAGAGGAAATAGTTACCAGTTTCCAGTTACGAGTTACCAGTTAAGAGTGCCTCGCAGTGAGAGTCTGGTTCATCAGGGTTCCTTTCTTTAACTGGCAACTGGCGACTGGCCACTGACAACTGCTAACTGAAAGGTTTTTTGAAAAAACCGCATTCTCACTGCGAAGCAAACTGACAACTAATAACCATATCATGCCCGATCTGATTTCACGCATAAAACGCAAACTCAGACAAAACCCATTCTTATCCTACCTCATCGGATGTCCATATCCTGCGCCGCGCTGGAACCGATGCGTCAAACGGCTCCTCCATCAACTCGGTCCCGACGCGAACATCTTGGATCTCGGTGCCGGTAACCGCCGCCGCGCCCCGAATGTCATCAACCTCGAAATCGAAGCGACCCCGGAAGTTGACGTCATCGCGGATGGGCATCTCTTACCGTTCAAAGATAATACCCTTGATGCCGTGATCTCTGAAGCCGTACTGGAGCATGTCCATTCCCCGAACCATGTTGTCTCCGAGATCTATCGGGTCCTGAAACCCGGTGGCTATATCTGCGTTGCGGTGCCGTTTTTACAAGGTTACCACGCCTCGCCACACGATTACCAGCGATGGACGCTGCCCGGCATTGTCCAACTCTGTGCCGCATTTTCCGAAATCGAGAGTAGGGCGTGTGCAGGACCTACGACCGCTTTACACTGGATCTTCCGAGAATACGTCGGACTTATCTGTTCTTTCGGGAGCCTGCTCGTTGCGAAAGCGATCTCACTGCTTGTTGGATGGCTAACGTTTCCGTTGCTGTTGCTTGATGCGGTATTGTCCCGACATAAAGATGCGCATATTCTGGCATCAGCGGTCTATTTTTTCGGAAAAAAGGAATAACCAAGCGTATGCGTATTATATAGCACTTTGTGGGGGGATGTCAAAAGAAATGTGGGAATAAGTAGTCAGCCATCGGCTATCGGCAATCAGCAGTAGGATTTACGAAAATTTAGCACGTGACACGAGAATTTTTGATTTCTAACCCTTAAATCCGTATATCATGCAGATTTCTGAATCAGGGACGGCTGATCGCTGACAACTCATAAAAAACGGCGAGGTTTGTAACCTCGCCGGCGAGAAAAAAGTTCAGCATCGCGCAAAACGCTGTCCTACTGCAACGTAATTTTGTCCTTTTCCGCTCTCTCAAGTAGGTTCCGAACAATCTCTAATGTTAGTTTGGAAAGTTTTTCTGAAAACTCGGCATCTGAGAGGGTCCGATATCGTGAGGGTTGCGATGCGGTGAGCCGTTCATTGGCAATCGTCAGTGCACTGGACACAAGCGGTATAGGCACCTCAATCGGCGCAGCTACAGGTACGTCGGTAGGTGCAGATGCAGGCGGCGTATCCACCGTATCACCGGCTAAAAAACTCTCACGGCGTGAATTGATTTCGGCTAACACTTGCTGCGAGGCGATTTGGTGCGCAAATTTTTTTGAACCGGAAACAGGTTCTGGTGTTTCATGGACCTGGTCACCGTATGATACTATCACTTGCCACTGCGGGGCATCCGCCGGACCGAGTTGTGTCTCGGTATAAATCGGTTGGCTCAACCCACGTTCTTGGCAATATTGAATCAAAAGTCCTTTGTAATTTTCCACAGCCGTATCGGTTGCCAAATCTGCCATTCATTTCTCCTCGTATTGTCTTAGTGGGAACCACCGCCGCTACCGCCGCTACCGCCGCTACCACTATTATGATACTGTGGACGATCACCCATTCTACGGGGTTTGACTTTCCGCTGTCGTTTCATTTCGATCCGACGCCGTTTCTCGCTCGGCTTCTCATAGAAACTCCGCTTTTTAATTTCCGTAACGATACCTGCTTTACCGCACATCTTTTTAAAACGTGCCAAGGCGCGATCAAACGCTTCACCTGAGTCTACACTCACTTCAACTTGAACCATTTTTTTAAGCCTCCATTAGATTTAAAATAGATTTAAAATCGTAAAAACATCTCATAAATTGTATCACATTTTAGCGCAGATGTCAAATAATTCTTTTTTAGTTACAGAGTGATTAGTTTTCTTGTAGGAAAGATCTACGAATCCCGACCTCCAAAATCCCCGAAATCCGCGCAACCCGGGTCACTACTCTCTTGACAATTTACCCACAATCGGCTATACTCATTTCACCAAAAAGGAGGCATCCCCATCTACGAAATCCTTATCCTCTGCTTCGGCGCATGGCTTACCGGTGTCAGCAAAGCCGGCTTCGGCGGTGGTATCGGTATGATCGTCGTCCCGATGTTCACGCACTTCCGCAGCGCACGGAACGTTATCGGGCTTATGCTGCTGTTGCTCTTTTCAACAGATGTCCTCTCACTCCGCCACTACTGGAAACAGTGGCACCGCCAAAGCGTCACACGCCTCATCCTCGGTTCAGTCCTCGGCATCGTCCTCGCAAGCCTAATTTTAAAGGACATCTCCGATGTTCATCTGAAGAAGGTGATCGGCGGCATCGCGTGTCTTTTTGCGGTGCTGGAATCCTTGCGTCCCTACTGGCAGCCGTTGCTCGGAAATTCAGCGGAACCGACCAGCACAGCACTCCAATTCAAACTGTGGCAAGGGCTTCTTGCGGGGATGTTTGCCGGGGCATTTTCAACGCTTGCGCACATGGGTGGACTCGTTGTCGTGATGTATCTCCTTCCGCAACGCCTCAGTAACACAGCCTTCGTCGCAACAACAACCGCCACCTATTTTTCACTCAATTTCATCAAAATCCCCTTCTATTATCAACTTGATCTTTTCTCCTTTGAGATTCTAATTGAAGCCGTCGCGCTCTTGCCGTTCATTGGACTCGGCGTGCTAACAGGTATTGCGTTGAACAACCGCGTGCCGGAACGCCTTTTTTCAAGGATCGTCCTGTTCTTCCTATTCGCCACAGGCTTGCATCTGCTTTTTAGTTGATTAGCCATCTCCAAAAAACATTGAGGTATTTCCAAAAATCCTATATAATACAACCCACAACAAACCACAAACGAGGTCAGAAACAATGCGCTTAAAATGGGGCGTGCTGGGCGCGGGGAGCGTCGCACAACGCCGAGCAATGCCAGCAATCAAGAAAGCAGATGGTGCGGAACTTCACGCACTCCTCTCACGCGATACCGCACGCGCGGAACGACTCGCGCGCGAACACGGGGCAACTAAAGCCTATACCACCGTTGACACACTCCTCGGAGACGACACACTTGATGCGATTTACGTCTCAACACCCGTTCACCTACACTGCGAACAGGTCATCGCAGCAGCAGAACGCGGCTTGCACGTGCTTTGTGATAAACCGATGGCACTCACGCCACAAGAATGCACGGAAATGATCGCCGCTTGCAATGCTAACGGTGTGCATCTACAGATCTGTTTCCTATTCCGATTCCACTCCTGTTTCCAGCAGATCCGAACGTGGATAGATGCCGGACGTTTCGGGCAGCTTGTGCATGGACGTATGCCGTTCCTGAAACAGTATCAACTCGCTGCAGACGAATGGCGTGCACATCCCGAAAAGGGCGGCGGCGGATGCTTCATGGATCTCGGTCCGCACAGTGTAGATCTACTCCGCTATCTCATCGGTGAGGTGAACGCTGTTAGTGCGTTCTATAACAGCACAACACAAAGGACCGCTGTTGAAGAGACCGGTGGCATTTTCATGCGTTTTGATAACGGCGCGCAAGCGTTCACAGACCTCAGTTTCTCGGTACCGCAGTGCGAGATCGTGTTGGAACTCTATGGGACGGAAGGCACCGTCTGGGTCTATAACGACGACGGTTGGAAAATTAAAACCTACTTCGATGGTGAACAGCAGTTAATCGCTTCACAATACGAGGACCTGTATCAGTGTCAGTTTGAGCATTTCGCGGCGTGCGTCGGAAAAGGCGCAGCCCCAATTACGACCGGCATTGATGGATTGCGAGCAAACGAAATTATCGCCGCTGCCTATCGTTCAGGCGAAACCGGACAAGTGGAATTGTGCCCCGCTGCAGGATAGCCATCAGTCGTCAGAAGAATGGTTTCAGTTTTCGGTTATCAGTTGTCAGTGCCAAAATGGCACACTCTTTTCAAACACTAATTTCAAAAACGACAATTTGTCACGCCTAAAAACCTGCCAAAATGTCACGCTCCCCGCTTTAACCCTGATAATCTGGGAATTTCAGAGATTGGCACGAAAATTGCTAACCCTTATGTTATGAATATGTATGAAGGTGGTGTTTTTTGCCATCTCAATAGAAACTAATAGGAGGCAGACGCGTCTCCATTTACAATTTTTACGCCAAACTCAAGGAGGAATTCAACGACATGGCACTTGTACCCCTTGGCGATAGAATTCTCGTCGAACGTTCAGATAACGACGAACAGACAACCAGCGGCGGGATTATTATCCCTGATACCGCCAAAGAAAAACCGCAGGAAGGCAAAGTCGTTGCCATCGGTAACGGTAGACTGCTTGACAGCGGTGAGCGACAACCCGTTGATGTGGCAGTAGGCGACTTGGTGCTTTTTGCCAAATACGGCGGCACTGAAGTTACGTATGATAATACCGAATATCTCATCTTGCGCGAAGATGATATCTTAGCCAAGGTTAACTAAGAAAAGGAGTTAAACACATGGCAGCAAAACAACTAGCGTTTGATGAAGAAGCAAGGAGCGCTATTAAACAGGGCGTTGACAAACTTGCCGATGCTGTTAAAGTTACATTGGGTCCCAAAGGGCGGAACGTCGTACTCGATAAAAAATTCGGCGCACCGACGATCACCAAAGATGGTGTGACTGTCGCCAAAGAAGTCGAACTCGAAGATGCCTACGAAAATATGGGCGCGCAGATGGTTAAAGAGGTCGCCTCCAAAACCAGCGATGTCGCCGGTGATGGTACGACCACAGCTACCATTCTCGCACAATCCATTTATCGTGAAGGCTTGAAAAACGTAGCCGCAGGGCACAATCCGATGGCACTCAAGCGCGGCATTGAAAAGGCTGTTAACGCAGTCGTCGGCGCAGTCCACGACTTGAGCAAAGAGGTCTCTGAGAAAACCGAGATCGCACAAGTCGCCGCTATCTCCGCAAATAACGACAATGCTATCGGTGACCTCATCGCTGATGCGATGGAACGGGTCGGAAAAGATGGTGTCATCACCGTCGAAGAAGCCAAAAGCCTCGAAACGAATCTTGATGTCGTTGAAGGGATGCAGTTTGATCGCGGTTACCTCTCACCGTACTTCGTCACAGATGCCGATCGGATGGAAGTCGTTTTAGAAGATGTCGCAATCCTTATTCATGAAAAGAAAATCAGCAGCCTCAAAGATCTCGTGCCTGTGTTGGAACGCACTGCCCAGCAGGGCAAACCGCTGTTGATTATCGCCGAAGATGTTGAAGGCGAAGCACTCGCAACTGTCGTCGTCAATAAGATTCGTGGAACCCTCCGCTGTGCTGCAGTTAAGGCACCCGGCTACGGGGACCGGCGTAAAGCGATGCTTGAAGATATCGCAGTCTTGACGAACGGACGCGTCATCTCCGAAGACCTCGGCATCAACCTCGAGAACATCACGCTGAACGATCTCGGCAGTGCCAAACGTATCGTCATTGACAAAGACAACACGACTATTGTTGAAGGCGAAGGCACAACCGAATCAATTCAAGGACGCATCGACCAAATCCGTAGACAGATCGAAGACACAACATCCGACTACGACCGCGAGAAATTGCAGGAACGCCTCGCAAAACTCGCTGGGGGTGTCGCTGTCATTAACGTTGGTGCTGCTACGGAAGTCGAGATGAAAGAGAAGAAAGCACGCGTTGAAGACGCAATGCACGCCACACGCGCCGCTGTTGAGGAAGGCGTTGTTGTCGGTGGGGGTGTCGCGCTTGTGAGATCTCAAGCCGCACTTGATAACCTTGAACTCGAAGATGCAACCGAAACTGTCGGTGTCTCCATCGTTCGCCGTGCCCTCGAAGATCCGCTCCGTCAAATCGCGAGAAACGCCGGACAGGAAGACTCTGTCATCATCGCCAAAGTCAAAGACGAAGGTGGAAACGTCGGCTACGATGCGCATCAAGATCGTTTCATCGACATGTTTGAAGCCGGCATTCCGGATCCGACCAAAGTCGTACGGGTCGCACTCCAGAACGCCGCCAGTATCGCAGCGTTGATGATTACCACTGAAACGCTCATCGCAGAACTTCCCGAAGCAGAAGCACCGGCACCGCCGATGCCGCCGGGTGGTGACATGTATTAGACCATACACGTATGGGTGGCGAGGTTGCAAATCGTGCTACCCAAAAAGCGGAGGCGGGGTTCTAAACCCCGCCTTTCTTTTTACCACTGAAAACTGAAAACTGAAAACTACTCCACCAAAAACCGCTCACACTCCTGAAGCACAGCGGAGACCTCAATCGTGTGCATACACGGCGATGTCCCGTCCGGTAATGCCTGACATCCGTATTCAAACCCCAAATTCAGACACGGACTACACGGCATCTCTCCACAAACGATACCCACACTATGGGTCCAAGGTCCCCACTGTGCCACATTTGTCGGACCGTGTAACCCAATCACAGGCGTTCCGATTGCAGCGGCGAGATGCATCGGCCCGCAATTGCCGCTCACAACTAACGCTGCATCCGCAAAAAGTGCAGCGAGTTGGTTAACATCCGTCTTCCCTGCAAACACGATCGCTCGATGCCGCGTCCGCGCTGCAATCGCCTCGGAGACTTGAACCTCATCAGGCGCGCCTGTCAAGACAATCTGCACCCCGTGGCGTTCAACAAGTCCGTCTGCTAATGCAATATAGTGTTCTTGGGGCCACCGTCTACGCGGTTCACCCCGTCTACCTGCTTCGGGGTGCAGGACCACGAGCGGTACATCAAGCGAGACCTGTTCTTCCACCAAAGTTTTGCGAACCCATGTGCGCGCTGTCTCGCTAAACCACGTTTCAAGCGCGAATTCTTGCGATGGACACGCCAACTGTATCGCGATGTCCAAGAAGTTCCGTACTTCGTGCCGTCCTTGAATATGTTCAACTGTCTCTGTGAAGAGAAAGTGGCGGTATTGCCCCTTCGTCCGAAACCCGATTCGTACGGGTGCGCCGCTAACGTAGGCAAGGAGTGCGCTCAATCGGGGCCAATGTTCCAGATCAATCACCCAATCGAACCGCTCGCGACGGAGCGTTGCAAACAGTTGATACATCCGCATTTGGAACGGCATACGCTTATCGATATAGGGACAGTCTGTTAAATAACTCAGATTGGTCGCGGATGCTAACATCGTGAATTCGGCATCTGGAAAGGCATGCCGTATCGCGCGGATGGTCGGAACAGCCAGAATAGTATCACCCAATGCGGAGAGTTGAATAAAAAGAATTTTTTTCGGGACCTGCTGGAACCGGACGCGCCTACAAAATAGGCTAAGGATGGCGCAGAGTGGGATACCGAGGTAACGGTCTAAGTATTGTTGAAAACGACTGGATTGCATAATTAGTTGTCGGTTTCAGCGATATGACTATCAGCAGTCGGAAACCATCGGCTTTCAGTCAAGAGGTTTCTGATTAAACTAACCCCTCTTTACCGACTGCTGACGGCTGACAGTTAATGGCTGACGGTTGATGGCTGATCGCCGACGGCTGTTGCGTACCCATATAACTCAATCTCTGCGATCTTTGCAAGCGCAGTTGTCGGACCTTTTAGATGGTAAACATAACGCCCGCGTCGCAGACCATCAGCGGTCTCCGCATTTTCTCGATCGAGTTGAATGTTTTTCCGCCGTAGCGCGGCATCTTCCGTCGTCCGACGCACCACGACCTTAATACCTGAAGTCGTGACAACTTTGTTGAGCCGAATGTCAATGACCCGATCCTTATTCGTCCGCCGGTCATAGATTTCCTCCCATTCGCCTCGCGAGTTGAACGCCTGCACCTCAAACGCCGCCAGATTCGTGGAGTGAATCACAATACGATAGACCGATTTTTTCTCTGGTAGGTGGATAATCGCTTCTGATGGAATCTCAAGATCGGTGATTGCGCTACCGGACCCCTTTTTGCGTTGGGACTGCCCAATCGTTTCGGACTTACCGTCAATAAACGCCGGATCACTCGCTGTGACACCCGGCTGCAGCGCGTAGTTCTCACTCCACTCCTGCCCGATTGCACAACCGTAGCATAAGCACATCAACCCTAATAGAAGCGATGTGCAAATTCTGTCTACATTGAATTTCGCACGCATTATTGCCTCCGATTTCGATTTTGGCTATCCATTTCAATCTGTTTAAGAATGTCTTCTTTTGTCAATTTACGGACCCTGAAATGCAATTTTCTGAAGAACGGCACCAGATCCTCACCCGCTGCTTTGCTGAAATAGTAGACGAGGAAACTGGTCTTCATATTACCTGCGAGTCTTTGATGGAGACCGTCGGCTTCCATTAACTCGAAAACTCGGATATAAAAATCGTGTCCGTATTTTCTTCGCAGTTCAGAAACGAGCGTGTACGCGTATCTATAGCGCCACTGCGTCAGCGGACTGTTTTCGGTATGTCCGCCCCAACTCTCTAATTGATTCACACCATCAAGATCGACGTGCAAATCGCCTTGGAGGCTATCGAATTTAGGGTGCAAGCCGCCTTGTGCGTACTCCGTCTGAATCAAAACAGCGATACCTTCTGAGAACCATACCGGTATATAATAGATATTTGTGAAAGCGTGCGTCAGTTCATGGACGCGGACCCCGTGTTTTTCGTACATCTGCATCGGGAAATCCATGTGAATGCTTTTAATAAACTTCACATACCGTCCATCCAACATTCCAGAACGGTATTCGGTACTTGTGAACGCTGCAAGCCTGTTACCTCTATAAGCATCGTGCAATGTTACATTGATCTTATGCTTCGGTTGAAACCCAAAGAGTTCGTGCATCGCATCATACAGGCTCTCCATATAAATGAGCGCATTGTGGGTGAATTCCTCCCGCTCCGCGACTTCATCAAAATCTGGATGTCCGTGCAAATCTTCAGCAAATTTGAGCGTATAATGATCGCTTACGCCGGCCTGCGGGTCAATTGTCGCATCTGGAGTCTTGAGCATCAGGGTACTTGCGTTCCGTTCTTCAAGGATCCGTTTTTCGCGGCGCTGCTGAGCCTCTTTCAATGCTGTACAACCGTTGAAAACGATCACCGCTACAAGCAGGGCTGGTATCACGCGCCAAAGGGTGGCAAGGTATAATCTACTTCTATGTTTCATGATGCACCTCTTTAGAGCGACACCGCCTTCGATTTATCACCGATGCGGCGCATAGTAATATCCTGTTCAATTGTTGGGTCGGGTAGTCCCGTCTCGGCAAGCCTGCGTTGCAGAAAAGCGTCCATATCGGCTTTCAAACGCGCAACGACCTCATCCGCTTCCTCCGCGAGATTGTAGACCTCGTCTGGATCTTCTTCAAGATCGTAGAGTTCCAAATCCGGTGTGTTATAAACAGCAGGTGTGCCGCCGGTTTCAACAATTAATTTCCATTTCTGTGTCTGCCACCCGCGCTTTTTCATCCATCCACACTCGGTAAGATAGACCGCCTCTGTCGTGCCGTCGTGTCTGCTGTTTTCCATCAGCGGACGCAGGCTTGTGCCCTCCATCTTTTCACGCGCCGTCACCGCGTCCAATCCGGCATAATCGAGGATTGTCGGTGCAATATCGGTGAGACGGACGAGACCGTCAAGTCGTTGCCCTTCTTGAAGGCGCGCGGGACAGTGGATAATCAAGGGGACATGGCAATTCGTTTCATAAAGCCCGTGATGATCGTACCAGAGTTCGTGTTCATCAAGTTCTTCACCGTGATCAGCAGTAATAATCAGGAGTGTCTCCTCCAGCTGCCCGGAATCCTGTAGATACCGAAAAAGCTGCGCGAGACACGCGTCCATATAGGCGATTGAGGCATCGTACTGCGAGTTAACATAGCGTCTATCTCGCCAGAGCCGCTTCTTCGCAATGTTTTCAGGGTCCGCCGGATCCGGCGTGCACATCCACTGCCGGAAATAGTCCGTGAAAGGTTCACATGCGTAAACGGCATCCATACTTCGATTGTTCGGATCACATTCGTCGCCGCTATAGAACATCCGTTCAAACGGCAGCGGCGGGTGATAAGGTGTATGCGGATCCCAATAGTGGAGGAAAGCGAACCAAGGTTTATCTTGTGCCTGCGCGCTGTCTAAAAGTGCCATTGCCGTCTCGTTAACCGCTTCCGCCTTTCGGGCTTTGCGAAAACCACTCTCCCATTGGTAGCCGCGATACTGTCCTTCAGGAAAACCGCGCTGGAACCAGCGTCCCAAATTGTCCGCAGCGACGGTAAAGTAACCCGCTTCACTCAGCAACTCCGGGACAGTCTTAACATCTTCTGCCAAGTTTACTGTCCCACCCTGCGTGATAATTTGGTGAGACAAAACATCTTTACCGGTGAACATCGTGGTATGCGCAGGGTGCGTCGGAATATGCGGACTGATACACTTCTCAAAGAGCGTCGATTTTTCCACCAACGCATCAAGGTGCGGTGTCGTCAGATGGCGATGCCCATAACAACTCATACTTGATGCCCGAAGGGTATCCAAAGATATAAGGATAATATTGCGCAACGGTTCGCTCCTCTTTATTTTTCATTTCCCAAATGCTGTGCGATCAGGACAAGGTCTTGAATATTAATCTTCCCATCGGCGTTCACATCCGCAGCCCGGTTCGCATCGGCGACGGGTTGCCCGAACTTGCCAGCAACGAATACCAGGTCTAAAATGTTAACCGTGCCATCGTCGTTCACATCCGCAGCCTTCCTCCCCGCTGCCTCCCCAGCATTTACAGTTACCAAACTATTTTCAAGGGTGCTTTCCAACGGCACATCATCGGTATCGGAGAGATTGACATCCAGCAGTGTAATAGCGGCGGGTTTCGCTTCAATAACTTCAAAGATAAGCGTTGCAAGCGTCCCATCACCATCCACAGGGACTGGTTTTGTATCGTCTCCAAGCGGCGATGAAGCCAAGACGGAGAACGCCCAATACGGTGCGTTGGGTAATCCCGAATCGGGCGGCAGTGCTGGAATCTCGAACAACATGCTGTCTATTGAGATCTCTTGTGCGGGCCCCGGGGTAAGCTCCGCTGGTGGAAATTGCACGGATTTACCCGATGTCGTTGTATCCCCGACAATGAGTATCACTTCATAACTCCCATCATCTTGCAACTCGGGGCTCATCCAAATGCCGCCTGTTGGAAGATAGTCGCTCGGCATCGTGCCAATGTACTTGAGTGCTGCCGAATCAAAGGCGACAAGCGGTCCATACCCTGCAACACCTTTGCCACCCGTTATTTTAATGTCAATTTCCACGTGCGCACCAACGGCTGCAGCGGTGATGTCAGTCGTAGGTTGTAAAAAAACAGTGGTTTCACTATAAGCAGTTGTCGTAAATCCTAATGCCATGATAGCTGCGAGTAAAGCAAAAAGTTGGTTTTTCATTTTTCCTTCCTTAACCTGCTTCGGCACCCTGCGCCCCACGAATCGCCTCACATAGATACGTAATCCCTTCAGGGACATCGTCTACATGGCAGTAGGCGTAAGCAAGCCGGATCGCCTTTACTGGATCATTTGCGTAGTGGAAAGCACTCCCGTTGCTATAGCCGACCCCTTTTTCTGATGCCAGTTGTTGCAACTTCTGCATATCCGTCGTTTCCGGCAGATCTATCCAGAGGAAAAGTCCACCGCGCGGTCGTGTCCACGTGCAGAGGTCACTGACATTCGCCTCAAGCGTATCTACTACCGCTTGACATTTCGCGCCAACAGCAGCGTTCGTCTTCACAAGGTGCGCTTCAAGGTGCTCCATAAAGAATTCCGCGACGATCGCACTTGCCAACGCGCTCGTCCCACCGTCCCAGCGGTTCTGGTGGATTTGACCGTAATGCGGTTGCCTCGCTACAAAGTAACCCTGTCGAACACCGGCACCTAAAATCTTGGAGAAAGTCGCAATGAAGATTACCCGATTTGAGGTGTCTAACTTAAAAAGCGAATCCGGGGTCGGCGTTGATGTAAAGTCGATGTCGCCGTAGCAATCGTCTTCAACAATCAGTGTGTCATACTCTTCTGCGAGTGCCAGCATCTGCTTTCGGCGTTCAAGCGATAGGATCGCACCCGTCGGATTCTGATGATTTGATGTCGTGTAAATCAATGAGGGACAGATGTTTTTTTCCTTGAGTTCTTTTAGTTTCGATGCCAGCGCGTCCATATCCATACCGTCGGTATAGTCCATCGACACGCCTTCAATATTCGCCTTGAAATGCCGCATGATGCCCAAGGTGCCGCTGTAAGTATATTCCTCTGTTAGGACCGTATCGCCGGGGTTGATAAGTGTTCCGAGTACCAATTCCAGTGCCTGCATAGAACCGGAGGTGATTGAGATATTATCTATCGGTAGTGGAACCCCCTCGCGCCGTTCAAACCGCATCGATGCCAGTTCGCGCAGCCCGCTATAACCGGATTCACCCGGATAGTTGACCAAATCACCGCCCAATTTTCGGAGTGCCTTCTCACTCGCCGCAATCAGCCCCTCCGTGGGGAATGTATATGGATCCGGACGTCCACCTGTAAAAGCAAAATCTTTCATAACGCGCTCCTTCTTGTAGACAGATTTCCCTGTATAAGTGAATTATAACAGACTTTCCCAAAAAAATCAATTAGTTGTCACTTGGCTATCAGCCATCAGCCGTCGGCTGTCGGTAATCAAGAGTTTTCGTGTATCAATTCCACAGCCGTTCTAATCCTAATTCAGACGAATCGTCCTACGGGTCTACCCCATCCTCCATTCTGCTGCCCTCTACTGACTGCTGACGGCTGACAGCCGATGGCTAATTTGACATCAATTCCACAATATGCTATACTCTCGCTATCTTTTTAGAAACAGAGGCCTACACGCATTTATCGCAATGGCAGCCCGAAACCCGCTCCAAGAGCTCACATTTGAAGCGATGCATCTCAATGACCTACAACAGGTCTTAGACATCGAAAATCAATGTTTTGAGAATCCGTGGAGCAATACCTACTTTACAATATCCCTGAAGCGACCTCGGTCGTATGAACGTTTCTATGTTGCCCGGCGCGAGAACACCGTCGTCGGTTATATAGTGTTTAACATTCTTCATGAAGAAGCACATATCCTGAACATTGCTGTACCTCCCGCCTGTCAGCGACAAGGCATCGGCAAATATCTGCTCGCCTCAGCACTGGAAATGATACAATCGGATAACGGGCGCGAGGTGTTTTTGGAAGTCGCCGTCAGCAATTTACCGGCACAATATCTCTACCGACAATTCGGGTTCCGTATCTGCGGCATCCGAAAAAACTACTATGGACGCTATAAAGACGCTTACGTTTTTCGTAAAGGAGTAGATGATGCTACTTAATCTCTTAAGCCGCACTTTTTCAGCGACTACAACCTTATCACTCTCAACCCGCCGACAAGAACCACGAACGGTCGGCCGAAACGGCTGGCGTGTCATCGAAGAAGAGGTGGACTGGAACCCCTCTGAAACGGCTATTATTGTTGTCGATATGTGGAACGAACATTGGTCGTGGGGTGCGACAGAACGCGTAAACGTGATGGCACCCCGGATGAACATCGTGCTTGGACGCGCAAGACAGAACGGTGTGCAGATTATCCACGCGCCCTCCGATACGATGGATTTCTACGAGGCACACCCGGCGCGCCGCTCCGTGCTGGAATTCCCACACGCCGACCCACCAGAGGAACGCGAGATGCCCGACCCCCCGCAACCTGTTGATGCCTCCGACGGCGGCTCAGATACGGGTGAAGCCGAAAGCTACAAAGCCTGGCATCGACAGCATCCAGTCATTGAAATTGACGATACAGATGCCATCAGCGACAACGGACAGGAGGTCTACAACCTGCTCCATCACAAAGGCATCAAAAACATCATCTTCATGGGGGTTCACACGAATATGTGTGTACTCGGACGCTCCTTCGCGATTAAACAGATGGTGCGTTGGGGTTTCAACGCCGTTCTCGCACGCGACCTCACGGATGCAATGTATAACCCGTTTAAACCGCCGTATGTCAGCCATGAAGAGGGAACGCAGTTAATCATTGAATACATTGAGAAATTCTGGTGTCCCACAATCTGGAGCGGCGATTTAACGACCCCGAAAGCGTAAATAACCGTCAGTCGACGGCTGTACAACAAAAAGCCCACGGTAACAAGAATACCGCGGGCTTTTTTAGATTCGGCACGTATTTTACTGACGGTCATCTTTCAGCGCGCCCCACGTTGTCGTGAGTTTCGCCTTCGGATCCACATCAGTGCTTGCAGCAGGTACAACCTCCAAAGCACTGAACATCGCATTCAAATCACCTGCACCGGTCTCTGCGTTCCCAGCGAAGTTGAAATCGAGTGTGCCGTCGCTCACCTCAATCCCCGAATAGGTCTTGATGTCAATCTCATGCCTACCCGGTGTCACGTAGAGCGGCTCGACGTTCTCCTCTTCAATAAAAATATCGAAGCCCCGGTTTTCTGGGGACCAGTGTTCACCCACGAGATAGGTCACGTCAAAAGTGCCGTTACCCGTCTTGAACTGATACTTAACAGTGTCAGGAAAAGATGCCCAACTAACGGCATAAAAGAGATCCACGTCGTAGCCGGCGGCTTCCGCTTGTGCTTGTGCATCCGCTGTCAACTCTTTGACCTCAGCGACCCGCGGCTCTTTTTCAATCCAACCGCCCCATGACTGGTCTGCCTGCTGCGCACCACGCCAGACACGACCCTGTGAATCCGTGAAGTCATCTGCCTTGCCGCCCCATACACGGAATTCCTCCGCCGGTAGCAGCGTCGGTAGTGCAAACACGGCCAGTAAAAACACTATTGTTAAAACACTAAAAAATCTCATTAAAATTACCTCCATCTATTAATTAATTAATGGTTTTGCCGTTCCGATTTCAGCGCGCCCCACGTTGTTGTGACTTTCTGCTTCGGATCAACGGCTAATGCGGGAACTACTTCTATCCCACTAAACATCGCATTGAGATCGCCTGCACCGGTGTCTGGATTGCCAGCAAATTCAAGACTCATCACTTTGTCTTTAACCTCAATGCCCTCATATCGCTTAATGTCTATCTCATCTTTTCCTGGCGTCACATATTCCTCTTCAACAATCTCGTCTTCGATGATAATATCGAAACCGCGATTGTTCGGCGACCAGTGTTCACCCACGAGATAGGTAACATTGAACATACCTTTGCCGGTATTCAGTTCCATCTTGACGACATCAGGAAAAGCTGCCCAACTGACAGCATAGAAGAGTTCCGCGTCGTAGCCTTCTTTTTTTGCCAACTTCTCAGCATCTTTCGTGAGATTTCGGACTTCTGCGACGCGAGGCAATTTTTCGATCCAACCGCCCCAGTCTTTTTTCTCATTCTGTCCGCCGTGCCAGACACGTCCATCGGAATCTTTGAAATCTGCCACTTTACCGCCCCATACCCGAATTTCTTTAGCAGGTTGGGCATCATAAACGAACATTACCGCAACAAATACGGTAAGCATAACAATTAAAAATAAGTAGTGTCGCATATTTCCTCCTTGTTTAATTGTGCATAAAAATACACGTAACCTTAAAATAACACATCTATTTTACAATTTCAAATCTTTTTTATGCAGTTATCGGTTTTCAGTTAAAGAAGTTCGTAAAGTCCAGTAAAGTCTCGTAAAGTGTAGCTAAAGTATTTTTGCTTGGGTGTTCCCCTAAGAAATCTGTAAAGTTGATAACTTCACAACTTTAGAACACTTTAGCACACTTTGAAACTTTCATAACTTTAGCACACTTCCTAATATTGATAACTGATAACTATTCCCCCTCAACCACAACAAGCCGCTGATTCGCTTGCACATTCGTCAACGTTTGCACGATCCCGCTCGGCCACTGGATGACGATCCGATCCACTTTCGCGTGATGTGCCAACCCAAACGCTACATCAAGGCTGCTCTGTGAAAGGTAACTATCCCCCGCCGTTACCTGCTGGATCTGATGGAGATTCCCCGCACTCACTTTGACGACTGCCCCAACACCGTCCCGATTGCTCACCGAACCAACCGTGCGAATCTGGAGCCAGTGCCGCCGATTTCCACCGTCGTTTCGGAGCAACGTCGGCTTCGCCCCACTATTGACAATGAACAGATCCAAATCGCCATCAGCATCGTAATCCCCGACCGCTACGCCTCTGCCTACACCGTGCGAATCAGATTCCCGGAGACCGACAGCCTCAGAAATATCCGTGAACGTGCCGTCCCCGTTGTTCTGGAGGAAGACATCCGCCTGTCCGTGCGCTTCCCACGAAGCGGGATCAATGTGCCCCGCCGCGAAAAAGAGATCGAGATCGCCATCGTTATCCGCATCAAAAAACGCTGTGCCCCAGCATGTTTTCCCTAACCCGGAGGCAAAAATACGGCTTTGCGCGGAGACATCGGTAAAGGTGCCATCACCGTTGTTTCTATAAAGGACATTGTTCTCATCAAGCCAATTCGTAACAAAAAGATCCAGGTCCGCGTCGTTGTCATAATCGCCCCAAGTGACCCCCATCCCACTTCGGATGTCGCCGGTTCCACTCCTTGCATCGGGTTGGTTCGTATTCATAAAGGTTAACTCACCATCGTTGCGGTAGAGGATATTCTGGTCGGTATCGTTAGCAAGATAGAGATCCAGATCGCCATCGGCATCATAATCCGCAGCGGCGACACCGAGAGTCAGATGAAACCCGCCGTTCACCTTCGCAGCATTCGTGATATTGATGAATCCGCCATCCCCTTTGTTTAGATAGAGGATATTTGTTTGCCCGAAGAAATCGTAAGGAAAGAACACCTCGTCGCCTTGTGGAACCTTGCTATATTCAATGTAGTTACCAACGTAAAGGTCGAGATAACCGTCAGCATCGTAATCACCCCATGCGATACCAGCACCGAAGCCGTTGTGCCCGATCCCGCCTGCGCCAGAAGAGAAGCGTTTGAAGGTGCCATCGCCATTGTTCCGATAAAACTGATTCGCTTTATAGTTCGTGACATAGAGGTCGGCATCACCGTCGTTATCGTAGTCTGCGAAGGCACATCCCATACCCCATCCAGTGTCACCAACCCCGGCGGCATCGGTCACATCGGTGAAAGTGCCGTCCCCGTTGTTCCGATACAGTGCGTTCTTCGGCAGCACCGCGTCCGGTGCCGGACGCACTAATGCACTGTTGACGATATAGAGATCAAGCCTACCGTCGTTGTCGTAGTCCCGCCACGCCGCACCCGAACCGACAAGAGCTGGCACCACCCGGTGATCAATGCCGCCAGCATGCTCAAAGCGGATACCCGCCTGTTCAGTGACATCCACAAATCGGATGTCGGCGGTGTGGCTGTTCAAAGTAAACGCAAAACTCAAAATTACGATAACATTTCGTAGGGTACGCTGCATTCAAAACCTTCTCTGTGTGTCTAAGTGTTTGTAATCACATATTATACACAAAATCGAAAGTCCTTTGTATCTAATTTCGCGCTTGCATCTCCAACCTCGGTATGCTATGAACGTATCACTATTACAAGGTTGTCAATTGAAAATCATACCTCTGACTGGCGATGGCTAATTGCCGATGGCTGACCGCCGACGGGTGATAGCTGACGGCTAATACACTGATAATTTAGTTGCAATTGACCTAAAAATGTGTTAAAATACATAGAAGATAATGTGGTAGAGCCAATCTTCAAGTTAGAGGGCCTGCAAGTGGAAATGTCTGTCTTAGTACTCAACGCAAGTTACGAAGCGATCAACGTTTGCAACCTCCGGCGTGCTATGAAAATGGTTTTCAAAGGCACCGCACAGACGGAAGAAGTCTCAGATGTCGAAATTAATTCACCAAGTGCTGCGATAAAAGCACCGCATGTCATCCGTTTGGTGAAATATGTTCACGTCCCGCGGAGCGTCGTCAAATTTTCACGAAGGAATGTCCTCGTCCGTGATCAGTATACATGCCAATACTGTCAAGAGGAGTTTCCGACTGTGCATCTCACATTGGACCATGTGGTCCCGATCTCTCGCGGCGGCGAAACGACATGGGAAAACGTCGTGACAGCCTGTAAAAAATGTAATAACAAAAAGGGTAGTAGTATGCTCTACGAGACGCGCCTCAAACTCACACGTCAACCCAAAACACCATCAATCTTAACGTATTTGCAACTCAACCGCCATTTTCGTGGGTGCCACCCGTCGTGGAGAAAGTATCTGTATATCAACTAAATCATGCAAGATCCCGGAAAACTGAAAAAGCGTTGGGAATTCCAGCGTGCTTATCAGAAGGGCAGTAAGTATTGGAATCGCTACTTCGTGATATATGTACTTCACACCCGTTTCAATTACCTCCGGTTGGGGATAACCGCCAGTAAAAAAGTCGGAAAGAGCGTCCAAAGGAATCGCGTCAAAAGGTTAATTCGTGAATCGTTTCGGCAATTGCGCCCACGGATAAAAACAGGACACGACATTGTAGTCGTCGGCAGGACACCCGCCTGTCAACTTACATGTCAGGAAGCACAAGATGAATTGGCTGCCCTGTTCCGTAAAGCGTCAATTCTAAGTAATTCACCCCGTACAGCGAAAGAGGAACAGCGGCGTGCCACATTGCAAGCATCAGACGGACATGAAGCAGCATAAAACTCAGCAATCAGAAGACGCACCGGGTAGAACGGCGATACTCATATATCCGATCCGATTTTATAGACGTTTTATCTCACCGTTACTCCCACCTTCGTGCCGATTCTACCCTACATGTTCACAATACGCACTTGAGGCTTTAAAACGGCACGGAACGCTCAAAGGGTGCTGGCTAACACTTAAACGACTTTCAAAATGCCATCCGTATCATCCGGGTGGCTTCGATCCGCTAAAATAATAGACGCGGACTTAAAAAACATCTAAAATGAGGAGCACCTAATCTCAATGGGCGCACGTTACATTCTGGCGTTGGTCCTAATGGTTATCGTAATCATTGGATGGCAAGTCGCCAGTCATTATATGCTCAAAAATCGCACTGTCCCTGAATTGGACGAAACACCAACGACCCAAGAGGCACCCACAGCACCAGGAGCAGGCGAAATACCAATTGATCCTACGACGCAGGCGACATCTGAAGGTGCCGATACACCGCTCAGTCCGGACCTCTGGACAGCGGTTGAGGAGAGTCCAGACGATACAAAAGTCAACGTCCAAACGAATAAATATAGTATTGTCTTTAACGAGAAACTCGCAATCGCCAAACGGTGGCAACTCAACCATTTTCCAGATCGTACAGATATCGAAAACGCGCCATTGAATTTAATCCCGGAGAACGCCCTGAACTGCCTTGCCCTCCGGTTCGCGAATTCGCAGCTACAACTTGATGCGCTTCGCGCCACGTGGAAGGCTGATAAATCCGAAATCGACATTACAAACGGACAGGGTCCCGCAACACTTACATTTCTAACAACAATCGGAGACAAACTTCAGGTAGCAAAGCAGTTTACCTTCAATCCAGATACCTATTTCGTTGATATGGCAATAGCCTTCCAAAACGTTTCTGATCAACCACTGCTCATGGGGGGTGCCGAACTCGCAAATGGATATGAACTGCAGTGGGGACGCGGTATCAATGCGGATCTGCTACCGTACGAAAAAAGGAGCGGCAAACGCGGTCGACGCGGCAAAGAAGGCGCGAAGGCTTACATCGGCGAGGGTAAACCGGAACGCAAATTGAAGGCTGAGCAAGCCTTAGCCCCAGTACTCTGGGCGGGTATGGACAGCCAATATTTCAGCGCGCTGCTGATCCCAGACCCCGAACTCGCAGCAACATATAAACTCACTGAAACACCGCAAGCAAACATCGCAACAGATATTTCTGTCACCGCACCAACGGACACAGCCTCACTCGTGTTGCGAAGTTTTTACCTTCAACCTGAAGAAAAGCAGAATCATACCTTCCGATTATACGTCGGACCGAAAGACGATACAATTCTAAAGAGTATTGAAACGCCAAACGCGCCAGATAACCCGCTTCGCTTATCCAAAATTATTGACTTCGGATTCTTCTGGTTCATCGCTTGGGGAATGCTCTGGATATTCAAAGGGTTGCACGCCGTCTTTGGGAACTACGGACTCTCGATTATCCTGCTGACAGCGTTGGTGAAGTTAATCTCTTATCCCTTCACGCGCAAAGCACACACTTCTATGAAGAAGATGCAGAAACTTCAACCGCAGCTGCTGGAGCTGAAGGAGAAATACAGAGACGACCCACAGAAACTCAATCGCGCGACGATGCGTCTCTATAAGGAAAACGGGGTCAACCCGTTAGGGGGCTGTATCCCGTGGCTCCCACAAATCCCGATTTTTTGGGCACTCTTCGCACTCCTCGGGAGCGCAGTAGAGTTACGCGGGGCACCTTTCTTACTTTGGATTGACGATCTCTCTGCACCAGATACTTTAATCGAACTGCCTTTCACAATACCGTTGATCGTCACACAGATAGATGCTATCCGCTTATTACCGATAATAAACGGGCTCACAACATGGCTCCAACAGAAATTTGTCGGCAATATGACACCCACGACAGACAACATGCAAGCGAAATTGATGCAATTTATGCCACTCATCTTTATCTTTATCTTCTACAACTGGGCATCGGGGTTCGTGTTGTATTGGTTATGCAACAATGTATTCACGATAGCACAGCAATACTTACAAAACCGAAACGCGCCTGACGAGGAACTCGTCGCAACAACAGGCACAAAAAAACGGAACAACGCCAAACAGTAGCCGAATTCATAAGCCAACTTTATAGGGCAAAGTTTCCAGACCGCAGCCTCGCACCGCATCAGCGACTTCACTGCCGGAAACGTTATTCGAGGAGGACATGACCTGTGCAACACTATATTGAAACCGAAGGCGACACAGTGGAGGAAGCAATTGAACACGCACTCAACGAGCTCGAAGCAACTCGGGAGCAGGTTACAATCGACATCGTCAATGAACCGACGAAGGGGATTCTGAATTTCGGCGCGAAGCCGGCGAAAATCCGAGCCACGCTCAAGCAAGATGTCTCTACTGCCCCGGAGACAATTCTCAAAGAAATGCTTAACCGGATGCAGATTGACGCCGAAATTGAGACCCGTTTCATCGACGGCAGCACGCATCTCAATATCCTCACGGACATGCCTGCCTTGCTCATCGGAAAACACGGGCAGACGCTTGATGCCATCGAACGACTTCTTAACTGTATCATCAATAAAGCCTCGCTTGTAAAAAGACGGGTGTTTGTCGATACCCAAGGCTACCGAGAACGCCGAGAAGAACGACTCGTTGAGATGGCGCACCAAGTGGCAGAGAAAGTCAAATATACTGACCGAGATGTTGTCCTCTCACCGATGTCCGCACGCGACCGGCGCGTCATCCATGTCGCCTTAAAAGAAGACGAGGTCGTGTCCACCTATAGCCAAGGTGAGGGTGAAATGCGGCGTGTCGTCGTTACAACGCAGCAGCCTTAAGCGAACAACCCTATTTAATCGCTCTGTCCTCTTGTTGATTTACCGGAACCGTATCTATGCGTCGGGTTGAATAAAATGAAATTCCACGATACAATTGCAGCCATCGCAACAGCACGCGGTGAAGCGGGTATCGGCATCATCCGTGTGAGCGGTTCACTTGCTCTACCGATTGCCGCTGAAGTCTTCCGATCACCGCGTGCAATATCCCCGATCAAACTGCCGACGCATACGCTTACTTACGGACATGTCATAGACGCAACGGCATCCGATGAAGTTATTGATGAAGTTCTACTCGGCGTCATGCACGCACCGAGAACATATACCGGCGAAGACATCGTCGAATTTAATTGCCACGGCGGAATAGTCCCGCTCACGGCGGTGTTGGACTTGGTCGTGAAAAACGGAGCACGGATAGCAGAACCGGGTGAATTCACAAAACGCGCTTTTCTTAACGGCAGACTCGATCTCGCACAAGCCGAAGCCGTCGCAGAACTCATCGCTTCAAAGACAGACCTGAGTCGGAAAATCGCTGTAGAGGCACTCGCTGGTAAACTCTCCGATACTGTTAATCGTTTGAGTGATCAACTCGCAGGCTTACTCGCAGAAATCGAAGCTTCTATTGATTTTCCTGAGGAAGACCTGGATTTCATGAAGGTGGAGGCACAACTCGAAACCGCACGCGCAATTCAGACCGACTTAACTACACTGCTCGAAACCGCTGCTGAAGGTAGGCTTATCACGGAGGGGGTCAACGTTGCGATACTTGGTAAGCCGAACGTTGGAAAATCGAGTCTACTCAATGCCCTGGTTGGAACGACACGCGCAATCGTAACAGACATCCCCGGTACAACGCGCGATACAATTGAGGAGACAGTTAATATCAAGGGCATCCCGTTGAAACTCATTGACACTGCCGGGATCCGACAGACAGATGACATTGTAGAAAAACACGGCGTTGAACGCAGCAAAGCGGTGCTTGATAGGGCAGAATTGCTGCTCCTGATGTTTGATGCCTCGCAACCCCTGAACGATGCCGATCTGGAACTCTTACAGATCGCAGCGTCACCGAGGGCAATCCTGATTCTCAACAAAATTGATCTACCGGTTGTGACGGTACCGGCAGCACTGCTCGCACACTGCCCGAAAAAACGGGTTGTAGAGACAGTAATTCCTGAGGGCAAAGGACTTGACAAGCTAAAAGCCGCCGTCTGTGAGGAATTACTTGGCGGCGCATTGCGTATCGGTGAATCGCCAATCGTGACAAACGCTCGTCATCAGGAAGCACTCCGACGCGCTGATGAAGGACTTGGTTATGCGATAGAGAGCCTCGAAAACGGTATGCCACCTGAACTCGTTGCTGTAGATTTGCGAATCAGTCTTGATGGTCTCGGTGACATCGTCGGTAAAACAACAACGGAAGATATTCTTGATAGGATTTTCTCACAATTCTGTGTCGGGAAGTAAGGTTTGTTGAATCAGGATCGTATAGAAAATGTAAGTTGAGCGCGGTGTTTTTAGGCCTGTCCGATTTATTTACTTGGATATTTTTCAATATGTTTACAGCACATTATAGAACACCGTGAAAAATCATTAACTCGGCTACTGAAACTTTTATCGTGATGCGGTGTGTCTATTTCTGCCCGTAAGCAGAGGACACAATCTTACAAAGGAGTAATCGATTATGTTATCCGCGAAGCAACAGTGGTGCCCGCGCTGCAAAAGGCACGTCCAAACAGAACAGAAGCAATCCAATGTCGGTAAACAGAAAAAACTCGTCAGAGTTACCATTACCTGCTTCAAGTGTCGGACAACGCTATCGAGCAAAACAACCAGCGCAGCCGCACTCGAACAAAGCGAAACTGATTCAACCGAACAGTAGCATGTAGACTGCTGATAACTGACAACTACTAAAGGAGAAAATTGATGTTTAATTTTGTTTTTCACCGCATTTCACTCGGTATCCTATTACTGATGATAGGTCTAATACCCGCACACATTGCGACTGCAGGCGTTGAATGGGGAAAATCGCTTGAGGACGGTATGAAAGAAGCCGAGAAAACAGGCAAACCCGTTATGCTCGACTTCTACACCGACTGGTGAGGCGCATGCCGTCAGCTGGATGCTGAAACATTCACAGATGACCGCATCATAGAACTCTCGAAAAAATTCATTCCGATCAAGGTCAACCCAGAAGATCAGGAACACCCTGAGAATATGGAAGCCGTTAGGCAATATCAGGTTACCGGCTATCCGACAATCGTCTTCACAAGTTCGGACGGCGGTATGATTGGCAAGCAGGTAGGGGTTATCTCTCCGAACGCTTTTGAACCGGTGATAGAAGATGCTTTGGCGAAAGAGGAAGCCTTCAAAGGAAAACTCGCTGAACTTGAGAAAACACCGGACGATGCCAAACTTAATGCCCAAGTCGCACTCACCTATCTTGAACGGACGCAGCTCGAAAAGGCTCTCCCGTTCAGCAAGAAGGCGTTTAAACACGATCCAAGAAATAGAACAGGACTACTCCCCGAATTGCACAACCAACTCGGACTCGCTTACGGTACTAAGGTTGAGAGTGCTATGGTTAAAGACGCTGAAAAAGCCGCGATGTACTATGAAAAGGCGGTTTCTCACTTCACAACCGTAATAGACAATTACCCGAAAAGCGAGACCAATGAACACGCCCAATATTATCTCGGCGTGATACACGCCATCAAAGGGAATTTTGATGATGCGATCTCGGTGCTTGAGAAATTAGTCCATCATACCTCCGATGCAAGCATCAAACAGAATACTGAAGCGATGCTGGAACGGGTGAAAGATTTGGCGAGTTCTAACTAACACTCCCCGATAGGCGCGATTGAAAACCGCGTCTACAATCCCATTAATGCCGTAATCTCCCGCGGGGTCAGCAGTCGATACTGCCCCTGTGGGAGATTGCCTAATTGCAAATTACCGATCCCAACCCGTTTCAAACGCATCACCGAATGCCCTACCGCCTTAAACATCAGGCGCACCTGTCGTTTTTTCCCCTCGTGGATTACCACCTCAAACTGCGTTGACGCACCGTCCTTACTTACTTTTAAACGCTTAACTTTTGCGGGTGCCGTTGTTCCGCTCAGAATCGTGACACCTTGACGTAATCGTTGAATCGCGTCATCGTTTGGTACGCCCTTCACCCATGCGAGATAAGTTTTCTCGATCTCGTGGCTCGGATGTAGTAACCGATAGGCAAAATCGCCATCATTTGTGAACAGGAGAAGCCCTTCGGTCTCCAAATCCAAGCGTCCAACCGGATAGATACTCGCAGGTAGATCTGCGACGAGATTCATAACGGTCGGGCGCCCGCGTTCATCGCTGCGCGTCGTTAGGTAGCCTGCGGGTTTGTTCAGCATTAAATAGATGCGTTCCGTTAGCGGTTCAACCCGTTTCCCATCAAATTCAACCGTATCCGTCTCTACGTCAATCGGATGTCCCGGAACCAGAACAGGTTCGCCGTTGACAGTGACCAACCCAGCGAGGATACTCTTTTTCACTGCCCGCCGCGAAGCAATACCTGAGGTAGCAATAAACTTTTCAAGTCTCATCGTTCTATCTGCCAACCCTTTTCCGACGCGATTTGCCGCAACTTTCGGTCTGGGTTAACGGCAACTGGATATCCGAACAGTGCCAACTTGTGAGCGTCTGTATGGTGATTCCCATACGCGTAAGAGTTACTGAGGTCGAATCCGTGTTCAGTCGCAAGCTGCTGAGCAAGTTTCGCTTTGTTTTCCGCAAAAGGATGCAATCCGACACGTTGCCCCGTGAACTTTCCGTCAACGACCTCCAGTTCATGTGCAACCATAAAATCGGTTTGGAAATGTTCATGGAACGGCTGAACGAGGAACGACAACGATCCTGACATCAAAATAACTGTCTGTCCTTCGGCACGGTGCGCGTGTATCAATTCAGCAATATGGGGCGCAATACTCGGACGGAGTGTGTCAATGAAACAGCGCCGCGCAATCTCATGGATGTGTTGCTGCGTCAAATCGCGAAGGTAGACTTTGTTAGGTTTCGCCAGCAGCAGCGACTTAACTTTCAGAAAATTGGATGTCCACGCGATCAGATTCGGTATCGGAATCTCACCGTGGCTCAGCATATATGACAGAAAGACCTGCTCTGAGGAGACGCGAATAATCGTGCCATCTAAATCGAAGACAGCGCATGTTTTGGATGTTGTCATGTTATCTGCTGCCCCAATGCGCGTCGATACGCTTTAACGGCAGCTTCCATCCCAATATAAAGTGCGTCTGCCATGAGGTGGTGCCCGATAGAGACTTCAAGGAGTCCCGGTAACTTCTGCATCAGTGGTAGGTTGTCCAAGTTCAGATCGTGTCCGGCGTTGACACCAAGCCCCAAATCCACCGCCTTCACTGCTGCGATTTCCAACAACGCGAATTCGCGTTCAATCTCTGTCTCCGTCTCTGCCATGGCGTAGGGAGCGGTGTAGAGCTCAATCCTATCCGCACCGGTGTCTCGTGTCCTCGCTATCTGTTCAACATCCGTCCCGCTAAACAGACTCACACGGATACCCGCATCTTTCAACACTGCGATGATCGGTTTCAACGTTGCCCCGTCTTTACGAATATCCCAGACGGTATGGCTTGTTATCTCACCCGCTACAACCGGAACGAGGGTGCATTGTGTCGGTTTCGTGCGGAGTACCCTATCAATAAGGTCAGGTCTCGGATCGCCTTCAATGTTATATTCAATGATGGGTCTTTTTTGCGTATTGATTTCTATTAATCGTTCGGCGATGTCCTTCACATCTGCAGGTCTGATATGGCGTTCATCTTCACGTGGATGTACGGTGATACCTTGTGCCCCCGCAGCAATACAGGTATCGACAGCGGTGAGCATATCCGGAATATCACCACCCCGTGAGTTTCGCAATGTTGCGACTTTGTTGACATTGACACTTAAAGCGATCATTTCTCCTCCTTTATTAGCCTTCGGTTTTCAGTTAAATGACGGTGGTCTGCGGAGCCTCAGATAAAGAGATCCGCATATCTTATCCTAACATAAGATTATATCATATTTCTATTTTTTTCACCGATGCATTTACTTACTAAGCTTTGGACAATTTTAACCTTGATAGGACTTACGCAATTCTCCCATGAGACTCCACATATTATGCGCTGCAGGCGAGGTTTCAAACCTCGCCTGCAGGGGTTTGCGTAAGTCCTGCCTTGATACGGATACCCCGCCTATTCATCTTTTCCGAATCTATATCCTTTTAGCCAGATTTATGCTATACTTCCACTAACAGATAGAAGCAGAAGCAAATCTAACGACTACAAATTCCTCTTATCCCTCCTTTACAGCAGAATGGAATTTTAGGCATTTTTGTATGCCCCACTTCTGTTTTTTGCAGAATTATGAGACTTTTTTATCTCATACGGCATCATTAAATGTTGATTTGAATTGATGAACATTCCCCTTTCAGAGGTGTCCGATGAAAAACAACGATGCTCAACTCATCCAACGTGTCCTTGATGGCGATGATACAGCGTTCTCTACACTCGTGAGAAAATATCAGAGATCCGTGCACGCGCTTGCATGGCGGAAGATCGGAGATTTCCATATCGCTGAGGATATTACACAGGATACGTTCCTGCAAGCGTATCAGAGACTCTCTACGCTGAAGGAACCACAGCGTTTCGCGAGCTGGCTCTATGTGATCGCGGCAAACTACTGCAAAATGTGGCTCCGTAAGAGACGTTTGTCAACGCAGTCGTTGGAAAACACAAGCAGCGTGCAATTAGAAAAAGCGACCTATTCTGGACATGTTATCGAGGAAAACGAGCGGACAACGGCAGAATCACAGCGCGAGGTCGTCAAGAAGCTGCTTGCGAAGTTACAAGAGAGTGAACGCACGGTCATCACGCTTTATTACCTCGGGGAAATGACGTACGAAGAGATCAGCGAGTTTTTAGGGGTCTCGGTGGCGGCGATTAAGAATCGTCTCTACCGCGCGCGGAACCGCTTAAAGAAGGAGGAACCGATGATACGAGAGGCTTTAGGCAACTTCCAAATCACACCGAATCTTACAGAAAATATCATGCGAGAGATTTCAAGAATGAAACCTACTGCCCCGTCTGGTGGTAAACCGTTAGTACCGTGGGCAATAGGTGTTTCCACGTTAGTCGTCGTGTTTTTGATGTTAGGTGTCGGCACGCAATATCTGTCCCGTTTCCAAAAACCCTACAGTTTCGATGCTGCATCGGAGATGACAGTTGAACTCATCGAAGCACCCATCGTGCTAAACCTCGAGTCCAAACCAGATATTCGGACACAGTTGGGAAACGTCAATACACCGAGTGAGCGTGATACCTTCAACCAGCAGCCTAACAATGTTACGGCACCGGTAGCAGACGCACAATCAGAGGAAACCGATAAAGACTATTCGCAATGGGAACTGCCGAAAGCGGCGAAAGCGCGTTTTGGCAAAGGCGGCATTAATGCGATTCAGTTTTCACCTGACGGCACACAACTTGCAGTCGGCAGTGATGTCGGTGTATGGCTGTACGATGTGGCGACGGGTGAAGAGCAGTCCCTATTTAGAGGCGCGTGCCGGTTCCTTGCATTTTCGCCAGATGGTCGTTTCCTCGCCAATGGCGGTGAACGTTCTGACGTGGGGAAAGTCCAGTTGTGGGAGATCGCCACTGGACGAGAAGTCGTATTCCCTGAGGTCTATGATATTGCTTCAGCGTTACGGTTTTCCTCAGATGGGAAAACGCTTGTCAGTATAGGGTTTGGAGGATGGGCACTTATCAGCTTGGATATTGAAACTGGAAAGTTGACTGAAAAGCCTTTCTTCAGGCGTGATCCAGTTGGCGAGTTTAATTCGGAGATAAGAGTCTACGCGATCACACACGATAAGGTCGCCGGTGGGCGGAAGGATGGGAAGATTCAGTTATGGGACGTAGTGAATCACAAAGCGTTAACCACGCTCAGTGGACATACAGATTTGCCGCTTCAGCCGTTGGATCAACCTTTACGTCGCGGACCCCGGTTGCAAAATGAGGTTTTAGCGGTGGCGTTTTCACCCGATGGCGCGCGCCTCGCCAGTGGAAGTATGGATAAAACTGTGCGCTTATGGGATCTCACCGACAAGGACAAATGGATGACGCTCCAAAAACATACGGGTTGGATAAATGTGTTGGCATTTTCACCAAACGGAAAAATGCTTGCCAGTGGGAGTACCGACAAAACGGTGCAATTATGGGATACCGCTACTGGCAAATCGCTCATGACGCTCACTGGTCATCCGAGTGGTATTACGGCGTTAGCATTTGCACCCGACGGTAACACACTTGCGAGTGGTAGTGCAGATGGCATGATCCGGTTCTGGAATACACAAACTGGAGATCCGATGGCTGACCGTATTACTGGACACACCCACTCAATGAAAGCAGTGACTTTCTTGGAGGATGGTTCTACACTGGCAGGTGTGGCGTTTAATGGTGTAATTACCTTTTGGGATGTAAAAACATGGCAAAAATCCAACATCCAAGCTGCAGGGCAGCAGGATTGGTTCCCAACTTTAGCACTTTCCCCGGATGGAACGAAACTCGTTAGTGTGGCGGGAGAAGGGACTACGGTCTTCGGATCAGAGCATTCTTCTTCTACTTGGCGGCCGGATCATTTGATTCGTCTGACGGATGTAAAGACTGGTCGCGAACTGGCAACCTTACCCTATAGAAGAGGGGTCAAAGAACTGGCATTTTCTCCTGATGGCGAAACAGTGGCGTTTAGTGGTCTTGGTGAAATCCGCTTGTGGAATACAAGAACGGGTGATGAACAGGATATCCCGCTCGCTGATCTGTCAGCCGGTATGCCTCGCAATATACCCAGAGTTGTGGCATTGGCATTTTCGCCACACGGCACATGGCTCGTCAGTGGAACGCAAGGCGGGAAAATCCAAATGTGGGACGTTGCGACCGGTACAGCCTTGGCTGTCTTTGCGGAGCCGACGGAGGGAGAGAAACTGGGACGTATTTCAGCATTGGCGTTTTCGCCGGACGGTGCCTTGCTTGCCGCCGGAACACGGGGTCACATCCAGTTATGGGCAGTGGATACCGCTGATAAACTTTTCTCGATTAACACTGATTATACGCGAGGTCTCATGACTTTCGGTGGTTCTGCCGCACCGTTGGTGTTTTCGCCAGATGGCACGGTTCTTCTTAATGGGCTTGGCCACGGGGCAATCCAATTGTGGGATGTTACAACTGGAGACGGGATCACTGTGCTTGATGGGCATACGCAAAGAGCACAGACATTAGCGTTTTCACCCGATGGAAAAACACTCGTTAGCACTGCCACAGATGGTACAATTCTTTTGTGGGATTGGAATGAAGTCCTCGCAGGTTCAACTAAAACTAAATAAAAGGAACCAGTCAAGGATGATCTGGGCAATCCGAGTCCGCACAACCCGCTTGTCAGGAAGTTCGGAGATATTCCAGAAGTCCGTACCTATATCCGAGTGAATTCGACTTTGGCATTTGGTCACGTCTGTTTATGCACCCTTTCCGTCGTAAAATTGTGTCATTAATTACTGGATGGAGACTACCTCATAAATACCAAACCGTTGGACGACGCTCTATATCTGGATATCTTCACAACACCCAAGTAGACGATTTATCCTGTAAAATTTTACATAATTAGAAAAATAAAGGAGACCACGTTTGTATGAAACAACCATTTTTCCTATTTTTTCTGATGACTGTTACTTTACCAGTCTTTGCCCAAACAGGCGATATTCAAGGAACAGTCTATCAGCGAGGCACGGAGAAGCCCGTTGTGGGAGCCGATGTCCGTATTACCGAAACAGAACAGACCCAAAAAACCGATGAAAACGGCGTCTTTCGCTTTACCGAACTTCCTGAAGGCACGTATACTTTCGTTGTCACCCATTCCACTGAAACGGCACCCACCGCAGTCTCCGTTGCGATCAGCAGCGGGGATACGACCGAAATCAAAGTTTACTTAGGTGAAGCCGTAAAATTAGAATCAATTGTTGTGGAAGGGAAACGTCTACCGCCAACGATCAGTCGCACCGACATCCTCGGTAGCGAACTCCTACGCATTCCAGGTTTCGCTAATGACGCACTCAAAGGACTAACGACACTCCCAAGCATCGGGATTCCAAACGATTATTTTGGCGTGCTTTACATCCGTGGCAGTGAACCGGGATCAAACCTTTACTATCTTGATCGAACGCCGCTCGGATACCCTTTCCATTGGGGTGGTTTACTGTCAACCATCAGTTCGGAAACCATTGAGAAAATCGGCATCTATCCCGGTGGCTACGGTGCGAAATTCGGGTTAGATTCGCAATCGGTGATCGACATCCACGCACGGAACAGCATCGAAGAACGGTTCAATGGAAAATTTAATCTCAATATACTTTACTCTGAGGGATTGCTTGAAGGGCGCATCGGTGAAGACGGATATGTTTCTGTTTCAGGACGGCGGAGTTACTATGATCTCATCGCCGGACCGCTTTATGAAAGACAGACAGGCAACACACAACAGTTCCCTTTTTCTTCTGATTATCAATTCAAGTTCGCTTATCCGGTCACTGAAAATCATTATCTCACCCTTAATGCATTCGCTGCAACCGACCGTTTTCATTTTCAGGCAGAGGAACCCGGTGATGAAGCAAACGCTGATTCTATTGACTTTACCGTCTTTTTCAATAACGGCTTCAACAGTCAAGGCATCCATCTCCGTTCAAACTTCACCAACAACCTTACATCTTATTTGTCCCTCACCCGTTCATTCAATTACCTTGATATAGACGCAAATATCACGCTTTCAGAGACTACCGTTACAGATGAAGACGGTACGCTCATCGCTAAATCCCAGGATGCTGTGGATTACCGCGTGAAGGTTAACGCGCCAATCTATACACTCCGTGAAGATGTGTCTTATCAGCTAACACCTACCCTTCAACTTGAACCCGGTTTTCTCCTCGCTTTCAGTCCGGCGAATAGTACGGAGCACGCCGGTTATCCGGCATTTGAAGAAGAAATACTCGATGACGCAGCACTAAACGAATTAATTCAAACAAATCCAGAAAAAGTGGGGTTTGATGATGATGGAAATGCACGGATACGCACTACAAAAACAAGAGACTACGAATTCGGACACGATTTACAACGTGTTGAAGGTTATCTCCAAACACAATACGACCCTTTACCCGCACTTTCAGTCGCACTCGGTGTCCGGCTTGATTACTTGGATCTGATAGAGCAGTTTTCCATTCAACCGCGCGGGAGCGTAAGCATCAAACTCCCAATCGGCTCTAACCTCCGTTTCGCTTACGGACATTATGAACAGAGTCCACAACTGTCTCAATTGCTATCAGAGAATGGAAATCCTGCATTGAAATCCAGTCTTGCCCGACACTATATCATGGAAATAGAACAGAAACTCTCATCTCAAACAGAGTTTGAGTTTGCCATCTATTATAAAGATTCCCAGAACTTGATAACCGAGGATGAAGTTTCAAATTTCCGCAATCAAGGCACCGGGTACGTTGGTGGGGCAGAGGCGTTCCTACGGCACCGTGTTCCGGACAGGTTCTTCGGTTGGATATCGTATGCCTACACACACGCCGAGCGTCGAGAAAATCCTGAGGCTACCTATCAACCGTATCTATTTGACAACACGCACATCGTTAGCATTGTGGCAAACTATAACTTCACGCCGGATTTCGAGATAGGCGCGAAGTGGCAGTACCTAAGCGGAACTTCTGAGGCACCAATTAGTACACTTATCCTCATTCAAGATCCTGTGACGCGCGGGCTAAATCCGCTTTTCGCAGGTCTCGACCGGGCTTTGAGTGCCGAACTAACACCCTACCACAAGTTAGATTTACGCATCAGCCATAAATGGAACTTTCGAGGCGTGAAGATCGGAGGGTTCATTGAAGTGCTGAATGTCTACAATCGTAAAAATACCATCGGGTTTGTTCTTGAAGAAGGCACATTTGAGATTCAGGGTGAGGAATTTGAGATTGAAGCACAGGAAATCGGGGAAGGTAGCCAACTTCCGTTGCTGCCATATTTTGGTTTAACAGTTGAATTTTAATCCAATCATCGTGAGGTAAGCCATGAAAACTTTGAACATTTTACTCGGGTTTGTGATTTTCATCAGCACGCTCTCAGGGTGCACGGCACGCAGCATCAACACGCCGAACGAAAACGTCAAAGAAACCGAAAGCGTCAAAGAACCTTTTATCATCGTCAACCCTTTTCGGGATGATCCTGAGAATCCGAGTCCACACAATCCACTCATCAAGAGGTTCGGGGATATTCCCGAAGTCCGCACCTATATGCGGTTAAAGCAAAAACTCGTCAACACATCGGGTCTTACCGCAGATGAGACAATCGCATACTTTACTGCGGAACTACACCTGTATCAATACGATTCCTCACGGAACAGGCTAAATAGGGCGAAAGAATCGAAAAAGATAAATAAAGCCTCCGGGCTGCCTGACGATGCGATAGTTTTCCGGTATACCGGTATTACACAACATAATCTCGTGCGTGGCGACAACGTTACAAGGATTCTGCCAGATGGCACAAAAATCATCAGTGATCCGCGTTTGACAAACGACCCCACCATCATTCCACCAGAAAAACGCCGCGAGTTGAATCTCGATAAAGATAGGGATGATAAAAAACCAGCTGTCAACGGAGAGGAAGACTGATTTTTGCCGACACCTAAACCTCTGACTTACAACAGTATGTGATCCTTATCCCCCCAAAATTTTTCGTACACTCTTTCACGCAACAACCGTGTCGGATCCAGGCATCGGTTTCTTCAACAAGAACTATCGTAAGAGCAGGGACACTTAAAAACTAAAACCACTTCTCTGACAATTAAATGGCTCTGAAACAGCCATATTTTTCTATTTACACAATTTCTGCATTAATGCTATAATAGGAGGCGAAGTGTATTTTGTCTGAACCGTTGATTTTATTGTAAAATCCATTATAAGATATATTTTTTTTGAACGGTTTTTGAAAAAGCGTTGTCTAACCCATTAATCAGTTAGAAATATCAAGGAGAGAAGTTCGGTGGATAGAACGGAAGCCTTGCTCATAGCCGACCTTTGTGAAGGCGACGAAACAGCATTAGCACCCTTGGTGGAAAGATATAAACGGATGGTGTACCGTCTCGCGGTGCAGATTACCAAGAACCACGCGGATGCTGACGACGTGATGCAGGAGACTTTTATCAAAGTTTACCGATCCATTCACACATTCCGGAGGGATGCTGCTTTCGAGACATGGCTCTACCGGATAGCCGTGAACGAGGCACTCAACTTTGTCAAGCGTAGAGAACGCCGGCGAGAATGCACACTTGAGACAACCATAGAAGCGGAATACGAAGCAACCGCACGCTACCATGCGCAGCTCGCAAACGACCCGCAGGTACAAGCAGAGAAAGCAGAACTCCGGCAATACGTTACAGAGGCAGTCAACAGCTTACCCCTGAAGCATCGGACGGTGGTCATCCTTCACGAATTTGAGGGACTAACGCACGCTGAGATCGCCTCAATCCTTAACTGCTCCGAAGGGACAGTCCGTTCTCGATTGCACTACGCACGCAAGAAACTCCGAACTTTACTCAAACCGTATGTCGATGCTGGCGCAATTTAACTCTGATAATGAAACTGGACATAGAGTTACTTAGTGCTCCTTCCCCGACTTTCTGACTAAAACGGATGGCTAAAAGGACCAAAAACTGGATACCGCTGACAACGTTTCAAACGCCAACAGTTATTAATTGGAAACACATGGAAACACACAAGGTCGTGGAGAATAGCAATGAGACCAAAGTGCTACAAAATAGAACGTCTTGTATCTGACTATATAGACGGAACGCTTTCCGAACAGCAGACAGCCGATGTCGCATCGCATATCCGCTCCTGTCAGTCATGTAAACGAGAGGTTGCGGACCTGAAAAAGACGCAGCATCTGCTCAAAAACTTTTACGTTGAACCCGAAGCGTCCGATATCTATTATACGCAGTTTGCAACGCGGCTTCAGAAACGTATTGAACAGGGTGCGCCGACTGCACTCCATCAACGCTTCGCTGCGTCAACGACGCGTCTCGGTTGGCAGCTGCTGACACAGGTCTATCGATACGTGGATCGTTTCCGCCCCAGTAGATTCATTTCCATCAGACAACACTCCCCGCCCTATTATGTTCTTGCATTAGCGATGACAGTGTTGATCGCAACACCGTTCTTGCTAACTCAAGTTTCGATGCACAATCATAGCGAACACACACGCTTGCCATCTGCCGGTGTGCAGCCTGCGGTAACGCTTGCAATTCAACAGGATAAAACCACAACCCAGTCGGTCGGCATCCGTCGTAACGTGAGCAGTGAACGGACGACCGAGACACCCGCTTTAGACTCAGGGTCTGATGTCTGGAAATTCACTGACGAACCGATGGTAGATGGGTATATCCTCACAACACTCCATAAAGATAGTTCCGATACAATGCCGAGCGTTGCATTGGACATCGATTCGGAATTGCTCGCTTACGCCGAATTCCCATCACAAAGCGCGATTTGGGCACGGCGCACGAGCCGAGATGTACTCACCGAAGGCAGATATGCACTCCTGCTGTTGCGAGGTATTAATACAGGACAGCAGGGGCTTCAACAGTATAAACGGAAACGGAGTGAACTCAAAGGTTTTTCACAAAAATTGTTGGATGTACCGCTGGAGATGTTTTCTGTTGCAGCGGTTCACGATCCGATAGAACTCTAACTATCCCGTAGACTGGGTTGAACGCAATGAAACCCAACTCTGATAACTAAAGGAGAATATAATGAACCCAAGGATTTTGGGAATTATTGGTGGCCTCGCCTTAGTGGTCGCACTACTTTCACCTTTTATGATGGGCAGCTCGAAAAAAGTGGAGCAGCTCTTCCAATCCGCTGAAGACCTCTATGGACAAGCGGATTATGAAGGTGCAATCGCTAAATATACTGAGGCACTCGAAGAATCAACGAAGCGCGGTGTGAAGACCGAAGTTATTGATAAGGATTTCCCCACGCTCGCTAACTATAAGATCGCTGTCAGCTACTCACGGCTCGCTGAACAGTCCGGGGATGTCAATTACTACGACACCGCGATTGAATTCATTGAAAAGGTCGCACCGACAGCTACCATCCCCAAACACCAAGAGGGGTTAACCTATCTTTGGGGACACATCCTCTACCGGACAGAGCAGTTTGAATTGGCTGAACCGAAGTTTACGCAGCTTATTGAGAACTTCCCAAACAGCCTCTTCGTAGAAAACGCTTGGTATGCGATCGGGCAGCTCAACTATAAACTGCAAAATTACGAAGACTCACGGCAGGCATTCAAAGCCGTGCTTGACGGCTTCCCGAATTCTGATTTCAAAGACGACGCACAACACCTCATCGCCCAGTCGTTTCTCAACGAGTCTAACTACGAGCAAGCCTATCAGGAATTCGATAAAATCGCGACAGAGGAGTTCAAGAATTACGCTGACCTACAAGCAGAAGCGATGTATAAAGCGGCTTATAGCTTGAACCAACTCGGTCGAGACGATGAAGCGATCGGTCGGTATACCAACTTCATCACACAGTTCCCTGAAAGCCAATACGTCACGGCGGCGTACTTCGACCAAGGCGCGATCTATGCCCGTCAAAAAGACTATGACAACGCACGCGTCAACTATGAGCTCGCACTTCAGAACACTGCCGACCGCGGACTCCAATCGGAAATCCAATCCGCTATCGGAAGTACGTACTACGATCAAGGTGACTATGAAAACGCGATCGTTTCGTATAACACGCTCCTCGAACAATATCCTGAGAGCGACTTCATCGCTGAAGCGAAAGTCGGTATCTCTGATAGCCATTTCCGTTTAGGGAATTGGAGTGAGGCAGCCGTCGCCTATGAGCGCGTTATTAACGAACACCAAGAAGAGACCGATTACATTCCGTACTGCTCCTACCAGATCGGGGAGGCGTACTACAAACTCGGCAGTGACCAACGGAAAGCCGGTGATATGGAAGCCGGTCAAGCAACACTGGAACTCGCATTACAGTGGTACCAGAAAACGATTGACAACTACCCGCAAGATCCGGTCGCACCGCATGCACTCTATGGTGCAATTTGGGCACTTAACGACTTGGGACGCAAAGAAGAACTCGAAACTGTTGCACGCGAGTTTATCGAAAAGAACAAAAACGATAACGAGTTCGACATCCTTGCAGCAGAGGTACAACTCCGCTTCGCAGACATCAAACGGACGGAATTTAAACAGTACATCGAAGCCGCTGAAGAATATGCGAAATTGTGGGAATACCGCGATCTACCGAAGTTCCACCTCGTCAAGTTGATGGGCAAATTCTTTGAAGGACGCTCCTATTACGAAGCCGCTAAACCCGAAGGCTATCAAGAAGGCGATGCCGGGACAGGCTTTAATCAAGAGCATCTTCAGAAATCTGTCGCAGCGTATCAAGAAGCAGCTACTAAGTTTAACGACGATGCCTTCCTCCCAGGGGTCGCTGAGGAACGTTATGATGACTTCAGCGAACGTGTCGCACAGGTTGAAGCGTGTCTCATGAACGAAGCACTCTCCCACGAGATGCTCGGTGACTGGTTGCAAGCCCGCGATCGGTACGCATCCATCCCCGAAACGAGTGAATACTACGAACGCGCACTGCTCCTTATTGCTAACAGTCACGTCAAAGAAGGCGATAAAGAGGGTGCGATTAACTACTACAACACCATTTTAGACAAACTTGCTGATGCCGACAACCGCTCCTTAGCAGAAATTAAACTCGCAGATTTGCTTCGTGCAGAGGAACGGTTTGAAGAAGCAGCCGTCCAATATCAAGCTGTTGTTGATGGCAATCCGACAGGTGAATACGCCGATGATGCCCTCTATCTCGTCGGGCTGTGCTATTATCAAGCGGCTTCTGAAAACTCGGCACTCTTAGCATCCTCTGAAACCGCTTTCCAACGCGTGATTGCGGACTATCCAAATAGTCCAAACGCTGTTGAAGCCTATTATGGTTTGGCACTCGCCTATCGGGATGCGGCACAAAAACAGAACGCTACAGAGAAGTGGCCCCTGATCCTGACGCTTGTTGATGAAGCAAATGACAAGTTTGCGGGGAGTGACGATGAGCTTGTTCTTAAGACACTCGGACATATCGAGTTGATTAAGGCAACTGCTATTGAAAACAGCAGTGAAGATGTTGATATTGATACCCTCGTCGCCTCTCTGAAGCGGATTGTTGATAACACCGGTGCACCAGAAGACGCTCGCAGCCGTTCACAGCTGAAGATCGGGCACACTTACTACAGCGCAAAACGCTATGACGAAGCATTGGCAGAGTATCTCTTCTTCGTGCAAACTTTCCCGAATAGCGAACTCGCACCGAATGCACAATACCAAGCAGCCGTCTGTCATTATCAGATCGCACAAGCCGCGACAGACGCGGGTAGCAAGAAGCTCAGCCTCCAAAACGCTGCTGATGCAGCGGCAAAAGTGGCAACGCTGACAAACGATGCGAATAACCTCATCAGTGCTAATTACACTGCAGGTCTGGCGTTATTAGGGTTAGAGGATCCGAAAGGTGCAGCGAACGCCTTCCGACAGGTTACAGCACAAGAAGGCAAAACTGACGATGAAGCAAGGAAGACACTCGTTTTCCAAGCGCACTCACGCCTCGCTGAACTCAACGGCACCCTTGGTGACCATCAGGCAGCGGTACAGGAATATCAGTATATTATTGAAAATACTGAGGACGTTGACCTGAAGGGACGTTCCTACTTCGCCATGGCATTCGCGCAAGAAGAAGAACTCCAAGCCAATCAGGACGCGTTGATGAGTTACCAGAACGCCATTGAACTCGTCAAGGATCCGCTCACCAAAGCACAATCCTACTACCGGATCGGGCTAATTTATCAGGATAAGGTAAAACAACCTGATAAGGCATTGGAAGTCTTCCAAACCTTGATCGGCGAATACAGCGGTTCCGAGAATACAAATGTCGCCTCAATGGTCGCCGATGCTGGCATCCGTCGTTCGACGCTTTACGTGGAATTGGGACGCTTAGACGAAGCCATCGCCGAAGCAGAGGAAGCACTGAGTCGGACAAAGGCGAATCCAAACGCGAGTGTGGCAGAAAAAGCCGCCGCGCAATATAACCTCGGTTTCCTCTACTCCGACAAAGCGCGTTCTCTCTTCTCTAACGCACCCGGAACCGACCTCCAGCCCTATATCGATGCAAGTCGTAAGGCTGCGGGTTCCTTCTTTGAAGTGAATACAATCGCAGCACCGGTTGAACAAGCGGATAAGAAGACGGTCATCCCGTTTGTGCAGAACTCGCTGTTCCAAGCCGGCCAGATTTCCTACTCTGTCGGTATCGGCGTGAAACTGCCACAAGATCTCACAAGCGCACTCGCGCCCCTGACAACATTTGTCGGCTACGTTGATAAGGGATTATTCCCGCAATCCGAAGATCTCCGTAAAAATACAGAGACTTCTCTGAACTATCTCGCCGCTGCGAACTTCGAGTTAGGACGGATGCAGGTAGGTATGGATGGTGAGATGTCTCAAACAGCGGTCAATTATTTCGTCGCCGCTGCAGACGTGTTCCGTGATATGGTACGCCGCTATCCGAATGCTAAAGATGCGGCTTACTGGCAGTATCACGTCGGTGAATCCTATTTCGCTTCGCAACAATTCGAGACAGCAATCACAGAATACGAGAAGGTCCGTCAAGTGAATAAGGATCACAAGAGCGCGCCTGAATCGTTGTACGCTATTTCGACCTGCGCGCAGCTCCTGAGTGAAGCCGCGATGGAAGCGGGGGATGCCGAAGCGCAGCAGGGTTGGTACGATCGGATTTTTGCCGCAAACGAAGTCCTCGCCGCAGAGTACCCGAACAGTCAGTACACTGCTGATGCCCTTATTAATATCGGCAACAAGTACTTCAACTCCGGTTCAGAGGAAGGCGTTGAGCAAGAGCAGCGCATCGGTCTCTATCAACAAGCGATTGATTACTACCAGCAAGCGATCAATACGCCCGGCATCAGTGCTGAATCGAAAGGGAAAGCGCAAGAGTATCTCAATGATACGGCTAACGCCCTTGCCTTCTACGAGTATGAACAAGCGAATCAGATGCTGAACTCGGCGAAACTCGTCAGAGGTGAAGAGCAGAAAACCCAACTCACTTCCACTATTGAAGCATTCAACAAAATCATTGAAGCGTATCCGACGAGTAAGTACGCGGACCTCGGTTTCGTACAGATCGGAGAAGCCTATATGGTATTGGCGAATGACGACGATGCGTATTTCAATGACGCACTGGAGTATTTCAATCGGTTGTGGGCAAAATATGAGACTGCTCCACCCGCTGATCCAAAAGTAAACGACGCACTCCGGTATGCCCAGCTAAAGGTTCAAGAGATCTTGAATTATATGCGTGCAAATAATCTGGAAATACGCGAAGGTGTTGACCGTGCTGGCGGCGGTGGCGAGTAATCGCTACGGTTTCCGGTTTCTTGTAGCCTCGCTCGCCTGAGCGTGGTTTCTCTGAAGGAGGATGCCGTGAGGCATCCTCCTCTTTATTTTGGAACCCCAATCCTGAGAATCCACAACCACGTGAACTCTAAAAAACGGAATAACCCCGTTATTCGCTGGCGAGGTTTTAAACTGCGTAAGTCTTACGATAAATAGTCAACTACCCAAGTCTAAAGACTTGGGCTTGTGAACATCCGTAGCCACACGGGGACCCACAAGTTAAACGGTTTTCTACAGTAATATATCGCAGTATCTTGGCGTGGCAGCCAGCACAATGTCTCGGATGCTCCCCAAGTCTGATGCCTCTTGGATACTGTGATCTGGATGGGGCAATACAAACTCCTCGGAGATTTACAAACTATGTTTGTTCCCGTTGTTGATAAAGAGCAAAATCCACTAATGCCTACAAAACCTTCACGGGCAAGGAAATGGATTAAACATAAAAAAGCAACCCCATTTTGGAAGAATGGTGTCTTTTGTGTCAGATTAAATGTAGACCCTTCAGATAGGTATTTTCAAGATATTGCGATTGGGGTTGATCCTGGCAGTAAGAAAGAAGGGTTTACCGTCAAATCAGAAGCACATACCTATTTGAATGTCCAAGCAGATGCTCACAGGAAGGTTGGTAAAAAAGTTGAAAAGCGTCGTGAGTTGCGTAGGGGTAGACGTTCACGGAAGTGTCCAAACCGAAAAAATAGAACCAATCGCTTGGCTAACAGGGACCGTATTCCTGCTGGCACACGTGCGCGTTGGGACTGGAAATTACGTATTCTTGATTGGTTGTCAAAACTGTTCCCTGTGGCGCATGTATGCGTTGAGGACATCAAAGCACAGACGCTGAAAAACGCTAAAAAGTGGAACATCTCTTTTAGTCCACTTGAAGTTGGAAAGCAGTGGTTCTATAGTGAAATCGAAAAGCGATGGGAGTTGTTGACTTTACAAGGGTGGGAAACCAAAGAGATACGTGATAAACTCGGTTTGAAAAAGTCGTCAAAGAAGATGTCAGATGCCTTTGACGCACATTGCGTAGATAGTTGGGTTCTGGCATATCAGACGATAGGGGGTGCTGATGTGGTGGACAATACAGATATATTTTGTGTTTCACCGATACCTATCATAAGACGTCAGCTTCATAGACAAAATCCGCAAAAAGATGGTAAGCGTCCACGATATGGTGGCACGACTTGGAATGGATTGGTCAAAAACACGCTTGTTAATCACGCTAAACATGGATTGACGCGTATCAGTGGCTTTGGCAAAAAAGGTATTTCGCTATATTCTCTGCAAGGTGAACGATCGTGTCAAAATGCAAAGATGCGTGATTTTAAGCTGCTGACCCGTCTTAATTTCAATTATAGGAACGGGCATTCCTCCCAAACCTAAAGGATTGGGTTTCCTGCCCGAAGATTAGATGAGGACTTACGCAAAAATAGTAATTTCGGTATTTTTAAGAAACACCCCCTAAATCCCCCTTATCAGGGGGACTTTAAGAGGAAATGCGTAAGTTCTAATAATGTTTGAGGAGCCTCTAAAACAGTGTATGACGAACTAATAGTACCACCGCGTGTCCTGCTCGGTCCCGGACCAAGTGAAGCGAACGCGCGGGTTCTTAAAGCAATGACAACCCCAATGTTGGGGTATTTAGATACCAAATTTGTTGAAGTGATGGATGACACGGTGGCACTGCTCCGCCAAGTTTTTGGAACCGAAAATAGACTGACGCTGCCAGTCTCCGGTACTGGTACCGCAGGCATGGAAGCAGCACTCGCCAACATTATTGAACCCGGTGACGGTGTCGTTGTGGGTATCAATGGTTACTTTGGCGAGCGGATCGCCAACATCGCCACACGATGTGGAGGTGTCGTTACAACGGTAGAAGCAGAGTGGGGAACACACGTTCCTCCGGAAAAGATTGCGGAAGCCGTCGCGAAGACTTCCGCGCTGAAACTGGTTGCACTGGTGCACGGAGAAACATCCACCGGTATCCTGCAACCCTTGGCAGATGCGATTGAGATTGCACACAATAGCGGTGCTCTCTTTCTCGCCGACTGTGTGACTTCGCTTGGCGGTCAACCTGTGGACTTGGATGCACGCGGCATTGATATCGCCTATAGCTGCACCCAAAAATGCCTCGCCGGTCCGCCCGGTCTCTCGCCTATTAGTTTCAATGAACGTGCTGTTGATGTGATTCGGAACCGAAAAACACCCATCCAGAGTTTCTATCTGGATATGACGCTCCTTGAAAACTATTGGCACGGCGAGAAACGGAGTTATCATCACACCGTTTCGATGTCAATGATTTATGCATTACGAGAGGCACTGCGCGTCGTCTTAGAAGAGGGGTTGACTACCCGATACAAACGGCATGAACGTAATGCCTGCGCACTTCTATCAGGGGCAGAAGCAATCGGATTACAACCCGCGGCAGAGGAGGGGTACCGCGCACCCATGCTAACCACACTACGCATCCCTGAAGGTATTGATGATGCAACCATTCGGAAACGATTAATTATGGACTACGGGATAGAGATCGGTGCTGGCTTAGGTATCTTTGCTGGAAAGGCGTGGCGAATCGGGTTGATGGGTGAATCTGCCAATGAACGGAATGTTATGCTTGTCCTTAATGCATTAGAGAAACTGCTAATCGAGTTCGGGCATGATGTGGAACCCGGTACGGCTGTTCACGCGGCATCGCAGGTGTATTAGCCATCAGCAATCGGCTGTCAGCCATCAGCAATCAATCTTCGGTTCTGACATTCCTGAGTAAAGCAGTTAGCATCTTCTTGAGGCTAACGATTGTATCCATTAATTCAACATACTGATCATCATTGAGGTATTTCAGGTCATGAGCAAGGAGTGTGAGATATTCTGTCTCACTCGTTGATCCGCTTGCTATTTGAAGGAAACGGGCGAACTCAGCTGAACCGTCTCTGCCACAGCCTTCAGCAATATTTGTTGGGATCGAAGCGGAGGCGCGACGGATTTGACTTGTGAGTCCATATATCTCATTACGCGGAAATTGAGACGTTAACTCGTATATCCGTAAAGTTAAATCGTGAGATCTGCTCCACACCTGTAATTTTTTGAAATCCCGCATACTTTCTCCTAAATAACTAATCGTTGATGGCTGATGGCTGATAGCCGACGGCTAACGGCTGACGGCTATTCCCACTCAATCGTGCTTGGCGGTTTTGAACTAATATCGTAAACAACTCGATTGATGCCTTGCACCTCGTTGATGATTCTGTTGGAGATTCTCGCAAGCACATCCGTCGGTATGCGTGCCCAGTCTGCTGTCATCGCATCACTACTGGTAACAGCACGGAGTGCAACGGCGTTTTCGTACGTGCGTGCATCTCCCATTACACCGACACTCTTGACGGGGAGCAGCACAACCAATGCCTGCCAAATCTGGTTGTACAAACCCGCCGCTTTGATTTCAGAGATAAAAATCGCATCCGCTGCGCGAAGCACCTCCAGACGTTCGTAGGTTACCTCACCCAAGATACGGACAGCGAGTCCAGGTCCCGGAAACGGATGCCGTCCGAGCACATTGGCTGGAACATTGAGTTCTGCGCCAACTGCTCGCACCTCATCCTTAAAAAGTTCCCTGAACGGTTCAAGCAGTTCAAACGGCATGTCCGATGGAAGCCCACCGACGTTATGGTGCGTTTTAATCGTGGCAGAAGGTCCCTTGACAGAGACACTCTCTATGACATCGGGATAGAGCGTCCCTTGTGCGAGAAAACGGAAGTTATGCTCCATGTCTGCTACCGCGCCCTTGAAAGTCTCAATGAACTGTACGCCAATGACTTTTCGCTTCTTCTCTGGATCTGTGACACCCGCTAATCCATCGAGAAACGGCTTTACGGCATCAACAGCAACCAGCGGAATCCCCAACTGCTTACAAGTCTTGATGACCTCAGCAGCTTCATTTTTTCGGAGGAGCCCATTATCCACAAAGACAGACACCAGGGCATCGCCTATCGCTTGATGCAGGAGTGTCGCCAGCACCATTGAGTCAATCCCACCGCTGACTGCACAGAGGACCCGTTCATCACCGACCTGTTCCTGTATTTGTGCCGTAGCCCGTGCGATAAAAGCGCGCATCGTCCAAGTATTGTGGCACCCACATATCTCCCGCGTGAAGTTTCCCAAAATCCGGTCGGCATCCTGTGTATGTTCCACCTCAGGGTGAAATTGTAGACCGTAAAACGCTCGCTCGGTATCCACCATCGCGGCGATAGGCGCGTTTTCCGTCTGCGCGATAGTTTGGAAACCAGCAGGCGGTGCTTCAATCCGATCACCGTGGCTCATCCAGGCAGAAAAACATGAGGAGAGTCCCGCAAAAAGCGGATCCGCTGCGCTGAGAACCCGAAGTGGCGCGTGTCCGTATTCGCGTTCGGTAGCCGGGTGCACCTTTCCACCCGCTAACAATGCTGCCATGAGTTGCATGCCGTAGCAGATCCCCAATATCGGTATCTCAAGTTCAAAGAGTTTCGCGTCAATGGTTGGGGCACCCACTTCATAGACGCTCGCGGGCCCACCGCTGAGAATGATCCCCTTTGGTGCAATAGCCTCTATCTGCGGCAGCGGTAATGTATACGGATGAATTTCGCAGTAGACGTTTTGCTCACGGACGCGCCGCGCAATCAGCTGCGTATATTGTGAACCGAAGTCCAAAATAAGGATCGTCTCTTGCTGTGGTGATGCTGTGTTATTGATATGATTCATCTTTCTAAATAGAACAGCTTTTGCCTACAACTACTGTGTTTTTTAGCACTGAGGCGTTGTTTCGCAACCGATAATATTACCGGTCTGCGGATCGAAAATTACACCATAAGTCCCAGACGGTGCGAAATCAACATCGCTTGACATAGCCAAGCCAGTGTTCGCATCCTCCAAATAACAATATCCCCGATACGCATGTTCTGGTGCGTTGATATGCCGCACGTAGTAACAGTGGTTGTGGAACTGAATTGTATTTTCGTAAATGATAATATATCTGTCTCCAAACAGGCTCATCGCGATCTGATGGACGACATAAGGATCCACGTGTTGCACAATGTTTTCAGTTTGTCTGGATGATAATATCAACCCTACGGTTTCGTTCTTCCTTGTTTGCACCCTCTCTAACAATGGGTTGGGTTTCCCCAAAGCCCATTGCGGTAATCCGATTTGCGTCTACACTCCCCTCCTCAATGAGGGACTTTTTGATTGAATCCGCGCGCCCCATACTTATATTACGATTGACGTTTGCGGGTCCCACAGAACTCGTGTGTACCTCAATTCGGACAGGATAACTTTTAAATCCAGCTGTCCGTAGGACTTTCGCGAGCTGCGCAAACGTATCGAGAAATTCGCCTTGGATCCGTGTGCTCCCATGCGCAAACACATTGCCATTAATACGAATAAGCACGCCATCCCGCCGCTCTATGACGGTGGAAGCCTTAGGGATCTGCTTCGATGCAAGCAGCAAATCCGACTTCGCCGATGTTACCTGATTCGTATTTGCAATGGCACGTTGCAGATAATTGTCTCCCTCCGCTGCGGCTTTAATTGCGGCTTGATATTCCTTAGCTGCTAATGCCGTTTTCGCTTTCCCGTGAGCGGAGTTCGCGAGTTCATAGAGTTTTGCTTCTAACTGTGGCACCTGCGTCTCCGCTTGCTCGGCAATTCGCTCACCTAAATCCTCAACAGCCCGCTGTGCGCGCGCAATCAGGGCACTTAATTCCTGCTGTGCGCGCTGCCTATATTCCGCTATTCCCGCGGTTTCAACAGCTTTGTCAGCGACCTGTTGCGCTTGCTGTGCAATTTGGTATGCTTGCTCATAGCGATTCGCGTCTAATTCACTTTTCGCGCGTTGCTGATGCGTCGTCGCCTCTCCAAGTTCCTTCGGTGCATGCTGAGAAGCATTGAAGTATTGTGCGCGCTGAATGATGACCTCTAACTGTGCAATTGCGATTTGTGCCTTCGTTCTTGCCGCTATCTCTGCTGCCTGGCTTTGCACCGCTAATTGGTAAAGATCGTTTACAAGCGTCTGTGCTTCAGCAGTGGCGTTCTCGGCTTCAGTAAACGCCTTTTGCGCAATGAGGTTCGTTATCGTGGCAATCGCTGCTTGGGTCCGCTCATAGTCCGCAGTTTCCTTAATTGCCGGATAGATAGCCGCCGCGATATTAGCAAGTGATTCGATGTTTACAATTGGGGTACGAAGTTCGGCTTGACGCAGCTTTGTCTTTAAATCAGTGATTTCGGCTGAAAGCTGCTCCGACTGTTGCTGTCCTTCATCACGTGATCTTAAAGCGCGAGCCAGCTGCTCCTCAGTGATCGCTTGACGGATGCGTTCGATTTCGAGTTCATGCTCGTGTGCTTTTATGATCTGCTGATATGTCTGTTCTCGGATAGAAATAACATTTTGCTTTGCGTGATGCTGCCGTGCCCTTGCAATAGCGACCTGCGCGACCCATTCTGCCTGATACGCGAACTCAATACTTTGCGGGATGTCCCCTTGTTCTTGCGAGTTCCGAGCGAAATTCAGGAGCTTCACTGCCCGACCGTATTCCTCCGGCACCAATGATTCCGCTGCCAATTCCCCCGCATTATTAATTGCCTGCTGGGCATCTTGGAATTGTGTTGCCAACATAACTTCATCTATCTCTGGTTTGGTACATCCATAGACAATGAAGCAAGCACCTAAGAGTAACCATCCATAGAATTTCATGCGTCATCCTCAATCGTGATAGTGAACTTTTTAACCCAAGTCACCTACAAATGCCGGTATGTAAAATCGCCACATCCACCAAATACTGAAAACTGACAACCGATAATTTATTTTTTAGTCGTCTCGCAATGCCTCAAGTTCTGCTTTTATCGCTGCAAGCCTCTGGAGCACCTCAGTAACGTTCTGTTCGCTAAGCGTGAGTTGTGCTTGTGCCTCTTGAACAAGTGCTTCCTCGCGAACAGCAATAGCTTCCTCAGTTGCGATTCGCGCATGAAGGTATGCACGCAATGCCAACCGATACGCGCGCTCCGTATCACCAGCGTTCATTGCGTTTTCAGCGGTAGCGAGCATCTCTTGAGCAGTGCGCAACGGAGTTCCAGCGGTTTCCTGTGCACCCATCGTCTCTGCAGAGGTAAGTGCTATTTGCGCGTTTTGCATTGTTTCCACAGCGAGCTGTTCTAATTGTCCGCCGCACCCAAGCATCACTATTAGAGTCATAAGGCAGATTATGCGTTTCATATCAATCGCTTCCTGTCTGTTTTGCAGTGGTAGATTGCTTTAAGTCGGTCAAGCATGCGGGAGTTTTGGAGCAAAAAAGCCTCGCTTGGGTGGTGCGCGATGCAGCACCCTAAGGCGAGGCTTCCGTTCGTTCGTTCCTGGTATGGATGTCTCCGCTTAAAATTCAGGACGCTCTGTATAGACGCTCACCTTTCGGCGATATTTATCTTTTCGCTCAAACCATACGTACCCATCAATTTTTGAGTAAAGCGTATAGTCGTTGCCAACGCCGACGTTGTTACCGGGGTGTATATGCGTTCCACGCTGTCGGGCGAGAATGCTCCCTGCAGTGACGTAGTTTCCGGAAAATTTTTTGACACCCAGTCGTTTTCCGATACTATCGCGTCCGTTCCGAGTGCTTCCGCCGCCTTTCTTATGAGCCATTAGATTCTTCCTCCACTGCACCGATTGCGGTAATTTTCACGCGTGTAAATGATTGACGATGCCCCAACTTGCGTTTATACCCTTTACGCCGTTTTGACTTGAATACAATCGTCTTTTTCGCACGCGCCTGTTGAACTACCTCGCCTGTAACAGAAACATTTTCAAGGTAGGGCGAGCCGGCTTGCAACTGACCGTCATCATCAACGACAGCCAAAACGGATGGGAATGTAACACTCTCACCAACATTGGCATCGAGTTTTTCAAGATCAATTAGGTTTCCCACCTCTACACGATGTTGTTTCCCGCCGCTCGCAAAAACTGCATACATTTTCTAACATCCTCCTTTCTGTTTAAATTATACCGCAAAAACGCGCAGATGTCAATTTAGATTCACATTTTGCCCAGAGGTGCTCAGTTATCGGTTATCAGTTAACGGGCTGCTGATACATCAATACGCGCCCTTAACTGATAACTGACAACTTGATATGTTAATCCAGAAATATCTCTTCACCTCTACCGACGAAGATGCGATAATCCTCAAGGTGTAAATCTGCATTCGCTTCAAGCGTTAAATTTAATTTTAATGACTTCTTGAGTTCCCGCAATTTATTCGCCATTTGTGACTTAATATGTGAAACGACATAGTCGTTGGCGACAACGCGTAATTCCGAGTGCCCCGTCTGGATATGTGCCATCTTAATCGCACGGAGTAACTGAATGACAACGGTTTCAATAGATAGCACAGTCCCATGTCCATCGCAGTAGGGACATTCTTCCATAAGCAGTGTAGAGAGACTCGGTCGGGTGCGCTGTCGTGTCATCTCAACGAGTCCTAAATCTGAGAAGTGGAGGATGTTCGTCCGTGCTCGGTCTTTTCGGAGTGCTTCCTGTAACATCTTGAAGACGCGCTTGCGATGCGATGCCTCTTCCATATCAATGAAATCAACAACAATAATCCCCCCGAGATCTCGCAATTGAATCTGGCGGACAACCTCCTCAACAGCCTCAAGATTGGCACTGAGGATGGTGTTGTCCGGGTCAGATTTTCCAACAAATCGTCCAGTGTTGACATCAATTGATACCATAGCTTCAGTCTGTTGAATGATAATATGTCCACCACACTTCAGCCAAATCTTCTCACTGAGTGCTTCCTTGAGTGCGCGTTCGACACCATACGCATCAAAAAGGGTCGCATCGTCCTGATACAGCGATACTCGCGGTTTTAAGTCAGGCATTACAGAAGAAACATAATCTATTGTCTCTTGATAGCCCGCCTTCGAGTCGATGAGGAGTTGCTTAACATCCTTGGTCAGCATGTCCCTAACGATTCTGTTAGTGAAACTAAGGTCTTTGCTGACTAAACTGGGCGCGGATTTCCGTTTGGCACGTTCACCGATCTGTTTCCATTGATTGATGAGGTATCGGATTTCGGCTGCGAATTCGGTTTCGCTTAAGCCTTCCGCGGCAGTTCGTATGATAAAGCCGCCCTCAACATCCGCTTTAATTGCCTTCGCCATGTTGCGTAACCTATCCCGCTCAGTGACAGACTCAATTCGGCGTGATACACCGATATTAGAGGAGTTTGGCATGTAGACAACATAGCGTCCCGGAAGCGTAATGTTACTGGTGACCCGCGCGCCTTTCGTTCCGATGGGTTCCTTTCCAACTTGTACGAGAAGCTCTTGTTTCTTCGAGATGAGATCACTGATGAGAAATGGGAACCCGCGTCCGCCACGGGATTGCTTAGCAGGCTTCGCCTTCAAATCCAATGTATCAACATCCTTATCGGATTTCCGGTTTCCATCCAGTTTTTCATCTTCAGTCTCATCTTCGTTAACACTCTCGTATTTGAGGTCCGAAATATGTAGGAAGGCATGCCGATCTAAGCCGATATCAACAAAAGCCACCTGCATGCCGGGTAAAACGTTCTCGACTCTTCCTTTGTAAAGATTGCCTAATGTCTGTGTCGCCGCTTTCCGTTCGATATAAATCTCATTCAGCACTCCCTCTTCAAGTACCGCACAGCGTGTTTCATACTCATCATCAGAAATAAGTATCTCCTTTTCCATTATTACCTCCTATCGTGCCTTTTTTTAAGAGGCACCTCGGTTAATGATCATGTCAAAAATCGGCAGCGTAGCAAAAGCAGTGAGGGCTTTAAAGAACAGCGTCCGTTACTCATTTCACAGATACGAGATGCCGACATCTCATCACAGGACGCGTGATCGGAATCAGTGAATGTGCGGTTGCCCCCCAGTGGGAGTGGTACCAAATTGATGTGTAACGAGATGATATTTCTGCGTCTCAGTGCTCCGCTATTTTTTCGGAGTCAATTACCACATAAATCTGGTATAGATTATAGAGTGGCGTACGATCCATATTAATCTGGGCTTACGAGCTGCGCCTTACTGCCTCGGTGTCAGCGTTACAACGGGTGTTATCAGTTCACCCATTGAAATGCCACCGTGCTGGAATCCTCCTTGAAACTGCCGTTTATATTTATAAAAATCGTTCGGGTAGACGAAATAGTAATCGTCTTTCGCGAGAATGTAGTCCTTGCTTGGTGTTTCCGCGGGAAGCCGGTATTCCTCCGGGTTATGGAGATGCACGGCTTCATCTCTTTCGCAGCCGAGGTTAGTGCCAATTTTAAACCGGAGGCTGGTGGTAGTCTCGCGATTCCCACGCGCACGGGTGGCACGGTTACAGAAGACGGACCCGTGGTCACTGGTAAGAACTACTGTTGCCTTTTGTGCTGCAACCATACGCAAAATATCAAAAAGCACAGAATGTGAAAACCATGAACGCGCGAGTACCCGGAAAGCGGATTCATCAGGGGCAAGTTGTTGTAGAACATCCGACTGTGAACGCTGATGCGTCAGGATATCAATGAAATTGATAACCAATGCCGAGAGGCCTACACTTTTATTTGAAGCGACCCGCTTTTTGTAAGTATTTCCGCCTCGCGCATCAAAGATTTTGAAATACTGAGGTGTTGATTTGAGTTTGATATTTCTGCGTTTCAGATGTTCTTCAAGAAGTTGCCGTTCGTAGCGATTCGTACTCGTGTCGCCATCAGATTCTTCTTGCCAGTACTCGGGATAGCGTTCTGCGATTTCCGCAGGGAACAACCCACTAAACAGCGCGTTCCGTGAATACATCGTTGCGCTCGGTAGGATTGAAAAATTATATTGGCGTTCGATAGAAAAATAGGGGTATAGCAACGATTCCACTGCCAACCAATGGTCCAAGCGAAAGCAGTCAACTACAATAAAATAGACAGATTTCCCATCTTGAAGTTGAGGAATAACGTGCCGATCCAAGACATTAACGGATAAAGGTGGGGCATCTGAACTGCCAGCGACCCAATCGGCGTAATTCGCTTCCACAAAATCCGAGAACTCGGTATTGCACTCCTTTTTTTGCCCGATATGTGTCTCTTCTAATCCACCTTCGGCGAGTTTCTCAGACACTAAATCCCACTGTAACAATTTGACGTAGATATTTATCCAGTCCTGCCAGTTGGGTGCTGAATCTTTCATATCGCGGATGGCATTGTAATCTGCGATATATCGGCTCGGGATTTGATCTACGACCATCTGCTGTTGGTCAAGGACACGTTTTAGCGTTGAGACGATCTGGGCAACACCAATCGGTTTTACCAAGAAATCTGTTACCTGTTTACCGAGAGCGACTTCGACAAACTCCTCATCACTGGATTGAGTAACAAGAATGACGGGAATCTGTGCGTTAACAGTGCGGATTGCATCAAGCGTCGCCATCCCATCTTTACCGGGCATAACCTGGTCAAGCAGAACAGCACTGTACTGTGCGTCGCCGTTCGTTAAAAGTGCAATACCATCTTCGCCGTTTGTAACAGGCGTGACGGTGTAACCTCGCTCGCGTAGCACAAGAATGTGCGGTTGCAATGCCTCTATTTCATCGTCAATCCATAAAATGTGGTGTGCTTGTGACATATCAAATTAATAAAACTGCCCAGTCGCGATTCAGAAAATAGGACAGAAACAGTTGTCCATATTTTATTTATATTATAATACCCATCAAGAGGGTTACGCGACCGGCAACCGAATTTCAAAAGTTGTACCTTCAGGACTCGTTTTAATCATGCGAATGCTGCCGTGATGATATTCACGGATAATACGTTGTACCACCGTCAATCCGAGTCCCCATCCGTGTGCCTTCGTAGACATCCCCGGTTCAAAAATTTTTCGCTGATCCTTGCGATCTATGCCGCTTCCGTTGTCGGCGTACCGTATGACAACATCATTGTGTCGTTTATCATACGTCGGTTCAATCTGAATCCAACTATCCGCTTTATCCATCGCATCCAGTGAATTACGGATCAGGTTCTCAAACACCCATTGCAACAACTGTGCATTCGCGAGAATAGGTGGCACCTCGTGGAGTATCAGTTGAATTTCAACACGACGGCTAATATGCGGTAGCCGCTTTTCAAAGTACGCTCGGACTTCTTTAAATATCTCAGCCGCGTTCACTTCGGTCAGCGGGGGCTGAGTGCCAATCATACCGAAGCGTGCGGTTGTTTTTTGCAAACGCTCCAAATCATTTCGCATACTTTCAGAAAGTTCGGAGAGCGTTGCGTCGTCTGTTTCTTTGCTCCGTTCATGCAGGAGTTCTGTCCATGCCAACAGCGATGAAATCGGCGTTCCGAGTTGATGCGCCGTCTCTTTAGCTAAGCCCCCCCAAATTGCCGAGTGCTCATAAGATTTTATCCGTTGATAGATGAGGAAACAGACAACCCCAAATACTAATAAGACGAAAGGGACTATGAAAGGCACCACCAATCCATAGTACGGTTTGCTCTCATAATAGAAGTACCCTTCGTGACTCTCTGGCGTTGTCACGATCATCGAGGATGCGGGTGCGTTCTGAACGAAAATTTCCGCCCGTTCCCGTTCCTGCGTGGTTGCGTTATCCGCGGTAACAACATCATCCCATATCTGCCATTTTTGTGGCACGCCAGCAGTATCCGTTATTACAAACGGTAGGTGTGCCATTTCGCTCGGGTCAGCATCACCGTAGTAACCGTACCCCTTTAGCTGCCTATGTTCAAGGAGCATGGGTATCTTGCGTGGCGGATTCTTTTCCTGCATGCGCGCCAACGTCAATTCTAACAATACTCTTTCATCTTGTGTTAACGAAATCCGCTCATTTTCGTTGACATTTGCATCAAAACTGTCGATTTTTGCGTCCAGCTCTGGATCAACACCACGTGTGATTACGGGGTTTCCTTCCGCATCCATGATAATAAATGAAAACGCGCGCGCTCTGTCCTTGGCAGATAATTCCTGTTTTACGATCTCATTTAGTTTCTGTTGTAAATCCCGGTCTTCAACACTCGGGATCATCTCTGCAAGATTGGCGAAAAGGTCTATCTGTGCCTCTATATCCGCGTTCAGCTGCGAGATCTGCTGGGTGTAATAGGCAAACCCAAATATGAGCGTCCCCAGTCCTACGATGAAGTAAACGAATATTAAACGGGTGGTTGTATACCTGGGGATAATCCGACGATTCAACCGCAACTTCGTATTCCTCCCGATAGATCAAACGCAAACCTCAATGTAATTAATAATATCACCTTTAAAAGGAAATTGCAAGCCTATTTTGATTCTGAGACGTTTCTGTATTTGCCACCGCTCTTCCACTTATACCCCTTTAGTGTATCGGAAACAACATATCATTTGACTTTTTTCAATAAATTGGGTAAAATAAAATTAGGAGTTATAAAATGTGTTTTTTGTGTTTTATCATTATGTTAGCAGCACAAAGACTTACGTCATATTATACTGAAATGGAACACAATTTAAAAGCGGGTATAGTTGATGCTAAAAGCGATTACATTTGATTTCTGGCAAACTCTTTATGCAGATTCTGACACAAACTGGCGAAAACGTCAGGCGATACGTGTTAAACGGTGTCATGCTTATTTAGAAAATCGTGGTTATACTTGCACGTTAACTGACGTAGAATTCGGGCTTGAGGAGGCATACAATTTGGTATCATCCTTATGGCATCAACATAAAGGGATCTCAGTAAGACGATGTATGCAGCGATTTGCAGAGGTGCTTGAGATTCGGCTTGAGGCGGTAGATCTTGACCAATTAATCGAGAACCTTGGTGCCGCTTTCTTAGAGGCACCGCCGATTATGATAGCACATGTTAAACCCGTTGTTTCTCGGTTGAGTGAAAACTATCCACTCGGAATCATCTCAGACTCAGCACTGACCCCGGGCAGTTTCGCACGGAAACTCATGGCGCGTGACGGCATTTTGCAATTCTTTACAGCTTTCACCTTTTCCGATGAAACAGATTATACAAAGCCTCAAGTTGTGCAGTTCCATTCGACCTTAGCAGAACTGAACGCCGAACCCGCTGAAGCCCTTCATATCGGCGATATTTTTCGAACAGATATCGTCGGAGCTAAAAATGCGGGTATGAAGGCGATCCGGTTCACAGGGTTTAACAAAGGAGAAGGCAACGACACGCTCAGCGACGCTGTTGTTGATGACTATAGAAAATTGGAAGCCGTCATCACTGAGCTGTCAAAATAAGGAACATTACGGAGCATAGAGTCAGTGACCCCGCCCTAAAGGACGGGGCTTGTCCGATACGGCAGCCAAGTCTATAGATCAGACGAGAGCAACTCGCTGACTACCGTAATATATCGTAGTGTCTCAGCGTGGCAGCTGCAACGATGTTTCTCAAACGCATCTATCCTGTGGTTGGGACAGATGCTAAGGATACTCCCCTCGTCTGATTCCTCTCGGACACTACGATCGGGAAGGGGCAACATATAACCCGAAAGGGAATTTACCATTATCATACGTGTGTGTGTATAGATTCAATCTTAACCTATTATTCTTATGAATCATACACACATTCATTACGAAAGGAACGGACAGGGATGGCAAATGTATTGGTTACCGGCGGTACTGGATTCATCGGCAGCCGAGTCTGCACCGCCCTTCACGAACAAGGCGATACAGTACATGTATTATCTCGAAACCCCGGACGTGCACAATCTAAATTGAAATCGACAAGAGGCATCTACAGTTGGAACCCTGAAACTGAGAAATTACCTCCGGAAGCCACGTCAGACATAGAAGCAGTCGTTCATTTGGCAGGTGAAACCATCGCGGGCAGGTGGAACGCCGAAAAAAAACGGCGAATACGAGACAGCCGAGTTCTTTCTACGCGGAACCTCGTTGAATCGTTCGCGGCAGCGGATAAAAAGCCGAGCACGCTTGTCTGTGCCTCCGCAATCGGATACTATGGCGACAGCGGCGACGAACACTTCACAGAACTGTCTCCGGCAGGCACCGATTTTCTCGCCAAAACCTGTCAAGAATGGGAATCGGAAGCACAAAAAGCAATTGAACTTGGGATTCGGGTCGTTATGGTTCGCATCGGGCTTGTACTTGGGTTAGGGGGTGGATTGCTGGCACAAGTCCTGACGCCCTTTAAAATGGGTGTCGGGGGTATACTCGGTAGTGGCCAGCAGTGGATGTCTTGGATCCATATTGATGATGTGGTCGGTATTGTACTCCATGCTTTAGAGAACAACGAGATCCGAGGCGCGCTAAACGCAACGGCACCTGTTCCGGTTAGAAATGTAGAATTCACAAAAACCCTCGGCGCAGTGCTATGGAGACCCACCTTGTTTCCTGTTCCAACGTTCGGCTTGAAACTCATGATGGGCGAATTTGCGGATTTTGTTGTGTTAAGCCAGAACGTCCTTCCAGAAAAAACGGAAGTCAGTGGCTATGAATTTCGCCACCGAACGCTTGAATCCGCCTTGAGAGATTTGCTGTAAACGCGCAGATACTGAGTTTTTATCTATAACACCAAATTCCAAGGAAATATGAAGATTTGCGATGTCTTGCTCTCTGAATATGGAAAAGCTTCCAGTATCCCCTCCCCGGTTAATCGCCTGATGACCGACTTCGCTGTCGGTTTTCGAGACGGACGCGACATTAACCTCGGTGTCGGATACGTCAATGAACGGACGATCCCGCACCAACAAATTCAACGCGCCTGTGAAAAAGTGCTCGCTCACCGTGAAAAATATCGAGCGGCTCTCAATTACGGCGGCGCGCAGGGTTCTCCAAACCTGATTGAGTCGCTTAGACGGTTCCACATTGAAAATAAGATCGGCGGCATAACCGAACAAACCTTAAACAGTCGAGATATTGTTATCGGTGCAAACGGTGCTACGAGTTTGTTGGAAAGCGTCACGCACCTCCTCCCTGCCGGTATTGTGTTGACCGCGGACCCGATGTATTACATTTACTGCAACGACTTGGAGCGGAAAGGTTTCAAGGTTATCGCAGTTCCCGAAGATGACGAAGGACTTGACACCGAATGCTTGAAAGCAAAACTTTCGGCACTCGGCGACGAAAGTGCTGGTATCCGATTTTTTTACGTTGTGACAGTTAACAACCCCACTTGCACGATCCTATCCAATAATCGTAAGCAAGAATTGGTCAATATTGTTACCCGACTGTCGTACGAAACTGGACGGAAAATCCCCCTCTTCTTTGACAACGCTTACAGCGACCTTGTCCATGATGATACCGTCGAACCTTTGGTGTCTGCACTATGTTACGACGAACTCGGCATCGTGTCTGAAGTCGGTACATTGTCAAAGATTCTCGCCCCCGGGTTGCGCATCGGCTACCTCATCGGTCCAAGAGGTCCATTTCTCAACAGTATCATCCAACGCACAAGTGACATCGGTTTCAGTGCACCCCTAATCAATCAGGAGATTGCAAGCTACCTGCTCGACCACGGTATCGAATCGCAAATTGAGAAGGTCAATAACGGTTACCAGCAGAAGGCGAAACAGGTGAAAACGTGGATGGAAGCATTACTCGGCGACAACATTCAGGAGTGTAGAGGCGGCAGTGCTGGATTCTATTTCTATTTGACACTGGCAAATATCGCAACAGGTGCAAACTCTGACTTTTTCAAGTTCTTGACGCGAACGACTGGACAGAAAGTTGTCGATGGTCCTTCGGATGCCCAACATCCAAAAGTCATCTACATTCCGGGTGAACACTGCGTCCACCCAAACGGCGATATGGTTGAGGTCGGGAAGCGACAGTTACGCATATCCTACGGATTTGAAGAACTTCCTCAGATTCATACTGCGCTAAAAATTATGAAATCCGCGATAGATTATAGTTAGCACTTACGCATGCGGCTCTTTTATAGCACAGACTGTTTGTATATGAGCGTGACTGTAAAGTCTATTTGGGAGTGGGAGCGCAAATTCAACTCGAGACAGGAGGAATCTAATGAATCAGCAAAATTTACCCGAAGATGTTTTTAAAGCACTCGGAGAGAAACCGCTTTTGATGACAGGTTTCAAACCTACTGCGCTCATCTATACTTATACACAACCCAAACATGTTCAGGTCATAGAGATTGAGAAATACGACTTAGTCTGTTCCGATGTTGACAAAGAGGTCGTTTTACGCCTTCGAAAAATCGATGTGATGTTCGCCATCAAAGCCGACACGCTGGAGACCGTCCAAAACTCGATCTATATCGACACCGATGTTAAAAAGCGCAACCTCCGGACAGCCTATAAACGCGACGATAGACCTACTGTTCTAACCAACGAGAAACTCCAGAACGGACTCAACCGAGAGGTCCGCCTTGTGATGCGATCAGGGCATATCCTCATCGGGCAGCTCATCAGATACTCCGCTTTTAATTTCGTCTTGAATATCGGCGGTGCTTTGGTACTGATCTACCGACACGGCGTTTTAGAGTATTCCATTAGACCTCAATAAAACCCATTAAATTGGGATCCTATCGCCGGTATTAAATCTACCACTGCACCTGGCAGAATTCTTCGTAATCAATCAACTCGTGGATTGTAGGATTTTCACCGCACATTGGGCAATCGCTATCTTGACGGAGTTTCAGGCGTTTGAAATCCATGGATAACGCATCAAAAAGCAGAAGGCTTCCGATTAACGGATCACCGATGTCCAGTAGGACCTTAATCGCTTCAACGGCTTGAATCGTTCCAATAATACCGGGCAACACGCCAAAGACACCCGCTTCTTGACAGGTTGGGACCATTCCGGGTGGTGGTGGATCGGGATAGATGCAACGGTAACACGGTCCCTTGCCCGGATACAGGACAGTAACCCGTCCTTCAAACTGGAAGATACTCCCGTGCACAACCGGTTTGCCTAACATAACGGAAGCGTCATTGAGCAAGTAACGCGTCGGTATATTGTCGCATCCATCTACAATCAGATCGTATTGTTCCAAAATCTGGAAGGCGTTTTCCGAGGTGATGCGTTCGTTGTAAGGAATCACTTTGACATCAGGGTTCATCTCCGCTATGGTGGCTTCTGCGGATTTCGTTTTCGGGATGCCGATGTCGCTGGTGCCATGTAAAATCTGGCGTTGTAAATTACTGAGGTCCACCACGTCATCGTCAATAATGCCGAGTGTGCCAACCCCCGCTGCTGCGAGGTAGACCCCAACAGGGGAACCGAGTCCGCCCGCACCGATGAGCAGCACTTTTGATTCCAGCAGCTTCGTCTGCCCCATCCCGCCGACCTCTTTGAGGATAATATGCCGGCTGTAGCGTTCAATCTGTTCGTTGTTGAAGTTAAACATCTTAGCCTCCGAGATTGGCCAGGAGTTCTGAAATCGGTTTATCCGAATTCGCGGAGATTCGGAGTGCGAACCGTTCGCGTGCGTCTTCAGAGGTGCGTTCCACTGTGAAGTCGTCATCACCGTACATCTGTTGTAAGACAGGTCTTAGGTCTGCCTGAACGGCTTCTGCTATTTCCGATGTATTCGGTGCGATATGGCGGTTGTTTATCATGAACAGGAGGTCTGCGCCGTTGAAATGCACTGTGTTTTCCAATTCCGCCGACGCTTCAAGTTGTTCGCATTTAGAAAGCACCTCTGTGAGGGCTTGGCGAATCTTATCACCGTTATCGCCGTCAACTGTATGCTTTCGGTTGTAGAGAAAACCGTACTCGTGATAAGCGTTGTCAATGCTATAGTTGGCTTGCTTCAAAATCAACAATACACCCGGTCCCGCATCGACGTGCGAGTAGTCAGCGTAGTTTAAGTAGTCGTCTGAATCCGCTTCCTCCATCCAGCGGTTGAAAACCTTGATGAAGTTGGTATAGTTGATTTTGCTATCTTCGGTTGTGAAAACCTTGACGTTAATCTGTTGTAGATCCATTCTGCTAAAAAATTTCCTTTCGTAAGTGAATAACAAGAAAGTTGGAGTGCCAACCCTTAAAAGAAGATGATCTATTCGGCTGCGAGTTCTTGGAGATTCTGTCCATCGATGCTAACAACTGTAACTTGTGTTGCCTCTAACCAGAAAATCTCGCCTTTACTATTACAGACGCAGACTAATGCGTACTCGCCTTCTTCCACATCAGCCATCAAATTTCCGAGAAACATGTTCGGTTTCGAGGATTGAAAGACACCAAACCCCGTACCGAGCAGACAGTAACGTTTGCCTGTCTCCTTATGTTTAACGATTGTTGCCATCTATTTCTCCGTAGGTGTGTTACGTCCCAAGGTTATTGATTCAGTTTGCTGCTTTTATTATACAGTAAGTTTGCGGGAAAGTCAATTTTTATATTTTTGCTATGGATATTCAATTGTCAGCGGACTGAGATACTATCTTCAGAATGGGTCTCAAGGTTCGGGTTTTCGTTTTCTAAAGGTTTAATCGAAAGTTGATATCCGAGTGCTTTAAGAACAATTCCGAGAGCATCAATTAGAGGTGTATCCTCGTTAGATAGCACTTTTGAAAGAAGTTGCGGGTCCATATCAATCTGCTTGGTAACTTTGGAAACTCCACCTTGCGCTTCAATGATGGTTTGGAGGGCATCCAGAACTACAGCAGGATTCTGAAAAATTTGATAATCTTCAAGAATTGCCTCAAGATGACCAATCGCTTCATCTGAGTCAGCAAGTACTTCAACGAGGTACTCGCGCAATGTTCCCATCTTTCTCATAGATGTGTCTCCTTGTACTCCAACCAATAAGTTTTTGCACGCTCTATATCTCTCGTCTGTGATGACTTGTCCCCACCACAAAGCAAAAGAACGATTGTGTTACCTATCTGTCCAAAATAGATTCGGTAACCTGCTCCAAAGTGAAAACGCAGTTCAAAAACACCTCCACCAACGGATTTATAATCGCCAAAATTGCCGTACTCAAGTTGGGTAAGACGTGCCCGAATCTGCCTTCGGGCTCTTTGATCTCGAATTGATTCCAACCACTCGGTGAAAGGTTGTCGCCCGTTTGAAGAACGATAGATTTGTACCTCTCGCGGATGTGCGTCACGCATTCTTAATTAATTCATATCTCCTGCGCAACTCTCGCTCTACGCGGTGCGAATCTTGAAAAAAATTAGAGCGATTGCCTGACCCGCCCGTTTCGGGCGCGGGCGGCAATCGCCTGTGTGAAATTCAGTTCCGATGAATTATAACCTTAAAAACCTACTCACCTTTCCGAACGGTAAGGCGATAGTGTTTTCCGACCTTCTTCGTGTCAACAACCTCATGTCCATCGTTGGTGAGGCTCACCGGCACGTTCTCGATGGGTTCACCATCATCAATGGTAATCTCAAGGAGCTGACCGAGATCCATCGTCTCCAAGCGGACCTTTGCTTGCACATAGTTGAACGGGCAAGCGACACCTTTGAGATCAAGGCTATCGGTAATTTCCTCAACCGGTTTCGTCTCCTTGACGACCTTCGGCTTCCGTGCGGGTCGCGATCTGCGTGTCTTGCGCTTACTCGCTTCCTCTTCCTCCTGTTTGATACGCATACGATTATAAACGTTATGCGATTCTTCGACGAAGAGGGTGGCTTCTTCTACACGGCGGTGCCCCAATTCGTGGTCGAAAGTAGAACTATCTTCTTCCGTAGCCTTAAATAGATGCGCTCCGAATCCTGCAAAGAAGTTACCGGGTTCAAAGAAATGGGTGCGGAATTCGTTGACGGTAGTCGCGTCGTCAATATATTGCAGACCTACCGTCGTCAAGAGTCCGTCTGCGGCTCTGATCATTGCACTAAATGCCTTATCTGCACACTCTTGGTAAGTTCCATCTTCCAAATTCAAACCGGATTCATAGATAAGTCGATCTGCCTCTTCCAACTTCATGGAGACAAGCGCGATGACCTCTCCAGCACACTCACCAACACCGGTTTTGAGCTGGTAGTCTTTCGTGTCACCTGTATCTATGTAGAATTCCGGTGCTTCCTCATAGGATGGAATCTGGTCGTACTTGGACAAGATCGATTTGATCTCCACTTTACCGAGCCGTCCGACGTAATCAGTGAAGGTTTCGTCATCTTGCTTTTCATCGACATATCTTCCAGTCAATTCTTCAATGAACTCTGGAATATATCTGCCGTGGATTTTTCCAGTTGCAAGTCCGTAAGAGCTGGCGTTTTCAACCATGTGTCCACCGAGTAGCACCAGGTAGACAGGCGCGATATGCCCACCCATTCGTTTTGAAGAGCCAAAGAAACCAATATTTGCAATGTGATGCTGTCCGCATGAATTCGGGCATCCGCTAATCTTAATCCGAAAGTCTTTAATTTCATGCTGTACACCGGCTTCAATGAAATGGTTTCGCAGATGTGCTGCCAGACCACGCGAAGAAGAGACACCAAGTTTGCAGGAGTCCGTACCCGGGCAAGCGGTAATATCAACCATAGACTCTGCCCCCGGGTCGCCGAGACCGATCTCTTTCAGTTCGCGATAAAGTGCTGGTAGATCCGTCATCGTTACCCAGCGGAGAACGATGTTTTGCTCAACTGTAGCGCGAATGGTGTCTTTAACGTACTTCCGAGAAATATCTGCCAAAGCACGCGTCTGATCCGCAGTAATATCCCCAAGCGGGAGCGTAATCGTCACAAACGCGTAGCCGGGTTGACTCTGTAACCGCACATTAGATTGATACCACTCTTCAAACCCCTCGGGTTTCGTGGTGCCGTTGAGCTGCGTCGGTGCCTTGAGCGGACTCTCATCGTAGGCATCTAAATTATCCAAATATGCTGTCCATCGGGGGTCATGCCGTAGTGTTTCTCGATCTTCAAGCACCAGTCTGCGGAATTCCTCAATGCCGTATTTGGCGATAACAAACTTCAGACGCGCTTTATTCCGATTTCTGCGTTCACCTAAACGGGTGAAGACTCTGCAAATTGACTGTGAAATCGGGAGGAGTTCCTCTGCGGAAACGAAATCATCAAAGACTTTCGCCTGATGTGGCACCGCGCCGAGTCCACCGCCGACATAGAGTTTAAAGCCGCGTTTGACTTCACCGTCCACCTCTTTAACAGCGGCAACCGCACCGATGTCGTGCATATTCGCTAAGCCACACGCGTGTTCTTCACATCCAGAAAATGCGATTTTGAACTTACGACCAAAGTTCTCCGCATCTGGGTGTCCTAAAAGAAACGCTGACAACGCCTTAGAGTAGGGTGTTACATCAAACGTCTCATCTTGGCAGACACCGCTGAGAGGGCATGCTGTGACGTTTCGGACAACGTTACCGCAAGCTTCTTTTGTTGTGATGTCAACGCTGGCGAGGCGACGCATCAGTTCTGACGTGGTGTTAATATCTACGTAGTGATATTGTACATCTTGACGGGTGGTGATATGAATAATGTTATCCGAAAATTCTTCGGCAACATCTGCTAACATTTCAAGTTGTACTGCTGTGAGTCCACCAAATGGGATTTTAACACGGATCATCTGCGATCTATCATCGCGCTGTCCGTAAACCCCGCGCCGAAGTCTAAATTCGGTAAAGGTAGCTTCTTCAACTTGACCGGCTTGAAACCGATCGAGTTGAATCTCATAAATTTCAATTTCGCGGGCAACATCAGCGGGGATAGCCGATCCGTCGTAGGCTCCCGCGTATTCAGTAGCCATTCTATACTCCTTATAATAACCTCAGATTCATAGTGTGCGTAAATTGGTGTCCGATTGCTTTCTATTTAGACGAAGCTTGCAAGCCAATATTGCATAGTATCTCCCACCAGAAACCTTTAAATTGTATAGTATACTGTAAAAAACAATAAAAAGCAAACCTAATTTTCAATATAGGGTGGGCATCCCATGTAGATGCCCACATTTTGGAAACAATAGGGATTGGCAAAAGGTAAAAGAAACACAATCTCTTCCTGTCCATCTGAACAACGGCAAAGCGCGAGGTTGCCCGCAAACACCGAAAATTGCCAATGAACGCAATCTTTAGGTCTGGAAGCAGATCAATCGGCTTTAATGGCAGCCCAAGTCGTTGTGAGCTTCCCTGAAGGTTCAACATCCGTTGTTGATTCTAATCCGTCATTCATGAGCGTCCCAATATCATCACCGGTTAACGCTGTATTGAAGATAGCAACGTCGTCAATTATTGCGCCGAGAAACGCGCCCCACTGACCATGCTGTCCGGTTTCCAAATAGATGCCGAATAGAACGGGTTTGTCAGTTAACGGGTTCCTGCCTATGTTTGCGCCATTTACACCGGAACCAATCTCTTCAGCATCCAGATATACGCCAAAGGCTTCACCATCCCAAGTAACGGCAACATGGTGCCAATCTGTATCTGGCTCCCAAGCGGCATCTACATAATGAAGCGTGGCGGGTGGGTCATGCGTGTGATGTCGGATGATATTCGCATCCCACCAAAATCCAGGTGCCCAATCATCTTTGGTCATAACACCCATGCCACCGCCAGGAACCGCATCTAATTTAAACCAAAGCGCGATCGTGTGTCCGCCGCCAACATTTAAAGAATCGGCGTGTGCAATTTCGACGTAATCATCCGCGCCGTCAAGACTCAAAGCCTTGCCAAACATGCCGTCAACCCATTCTGCACCACCGTGGATTGTGCCGTTATTACCCATTCCAGAGGAATCTTCGGCGACAGTACCACTCCCCTCATTAAAGAGCCACTTTCCAACGCAAGTTCCAAAGTCAATTTCAGCAGAACCGACACCTACAAACATTAGGCTCATAACCATGAAACTGACACATAACAGTTGTAATCTTGCAACCGTAGTTTTCATCTTTATTTTCTCCTTCATCACTCTCAGAGTGATATTCAGTGAATTTGGTTATAATTTAAGTGAAGTAACATCAAAATCATTAAAACAGACCCAAAACTAAATGTCGTTCTCTGGCGCATCGCCCCAATCTGGGACTGGGAGTAATTCGCCGTCGCGTAGTGCGGATTCATGGGCAACCAATCCGGGGGCGCAGTACCGAACGGCTTCCCAAACATTAACGCGGGGTAATCGTTGACGATTGACAGAATCCACAAATTCGTGTACGAGATAGGCATGCGAACCGCCATGTCCACCGAGATCCGCTGCGAGTGCTTCAGGAAGGTATTCATGCGTTTGTGAAGGCTGGACAATTTCTCTTTCGCGTTTACCTGCCCACACACAGCCTGCGAGACTCTGCTCGTAGCTGCCTTCTGTTCCGTAGATACCACTGACACGTTCAGATCCCGGATGTCCAATCCGCCGGAACTCACAGATTTGCATCGTCGCGCCATTGCTCATCGTGAAAAGCCCGACTTCATTAGAAAACGGGTTCTTGTGGATGGTATCCGTCCGAAACCAGTCGTCGTTTGGATAGATATATCCCTGTGCTGAAACCGAGGTCGCGTGTGCTTTCATCACGGAGATCGGGAAACAGGTTGAATGCGTCGGATAGTACATCGGAATACCCCCCATCTTGTCGCGTCCCCACTGTGCACCCCACCGGTTTTTTGCCACATCGTAGAGTCCGTGGTCCATATCGTGAAAATACTCGGCGCGGCAGTGAACAAATTCCCCAAACGCACCCTCCGCCGCTTTCTGGCGACAGAAGGCGGTCTCCGGACGAAAATAGCTCGTCTCACCGTTCATGTAGATCATCCCTGTCCGTTCAACTGTCCTGACAAGTTGTTCGCATTCATCCAACGACACTGCAGCAGGAACAGCGGTGTAGACGTGCTTCCCCGCTTCCATCGCTTGAATCGCTTGTGGTGCATGTATCCAGTGCTGCGTGATAATTACAAGCGCATCTAAATCCGATTTACATATCTCATCAAGACTCGAATACGTTTCGGAAATCTCAAACTGCTTCGCCCATTTCGATAACCTATCTTCGCGCAAATCACACAACGCAAGCCGATGTACATCCGGATGTGCCTTATACGATTGGATAAACGAGGGTCCGAACATCCCTAAACCGACCATCCCAACGCTGATACTCATCCGTTTTCCTCCTTCAGCAGTGACAATATGGTAAGAAGATAACATGTATTAGGAATACTGTCAAGTATATTTTGAAGATATGTGTTGACAAAACCGTGAACAGCCTTATAATAAATGTAAAGTCGCTGTAGGGTATTACGAACAAGCGTATATTTAAGCTACAGGTACTCTATAGGCGAGAGCAAATTTCATCTATTGGAAGGAAAATAAAATGACATTAAAAGTTGGCGTTGTTGGCATGAGTGGCATCGGTAATAACCACGCAAATTGCCACGCGAATGACGACTTAGCGGAACTGGTTGCAGTGTGCGATATTGTGAAAGAGCGTGCGGACAGCGCGGCGGAACGTCTCGGTGTAAAGGCATATTACAAACTCGCTGACATGATTGATGGTGAACCCGATTTGGACATTGTTGATGTCGGCACGGGTGGATATGAGAACGGAAGCTGGCACTACGAACCGACGATGGAAGCACTCGATAACGGGAAGCACGTCCTCGTTGAAAAACCGATTTCCAATGACATCGGACAGGCACGAGAAATGGTCGCGAAAGCCACAGAAGAAAATCTCTATCTCGGTTGTAATCTGAACCACTATTTCACACCGCCTGCAGAGCAAGCGAAAAAATATATAGACGATGGACATATCGGGGAGCAAGTTTATTGTCTTCACAAAATGGGATTCGCTGGTGGTGAATTCAACTATAGTTACGCAAAAGCACCACGTTCTGATGGGTTTCCCTATTTCCACGTGAAAGCGTTCCTGTCGCACCCATTCAGCGTAATGCGTCATTTCTGCGGTGATGTGACGCATGTGCAAGCCTTTATGGAACGTCCACATTTTAGACGCGGCGCAGGCGATCTGATGGTCTCTATTAACGGCATCCATCTCCGGTTTGAGAACGGGTGCATCGGTTACTTGTTAAGCCAACGCGGTGACGCTACATTCGGTCTCGGCGGCTGGTGGAGTGTCGAACTCGCTGGCACCCGTGGTACATTCTGCATTGAAAACTGCATCGAGAAGGTAACATATTGGCCCTCCCCGGGCGCACCCGATTTTTCTGGTGAACCCATTGTATCCGAATCCGGCATCAGCGATTTCGGTCAGACGTTCCCGTTGCGGATTCACGCGTTCTTAGAGGACATCACAAACGGTGTACCGAAAGAGCAGCTGCGCGCCTCCGGCAGAGACGCACTCGCCGCGCTTGAATACACTTGGGCAGCAATGGAATCTTATGAGCAGGGTGGTATCCTCGTGCGTCCGCATCCGCTTCCGCCTTTGAAGGGATTATAGGTCAGAACTTTATCTTCACGGCTTTTAAGAAGGAGAAGTACACTTGAAATTAGGAGCAAACTCGGTGCTGTTCGGTGGTTACGATATGGAGACCGCCTTCAAGCACATCGCCATGGCTGGCTACGATGGCGTTGAACTCTCTGCGATTGATGGGATGAGCCAGCACCTCGTCCTCGCAAACTGGCAAGAACTCGCCGACGACATCAAACGTTACGCAAAAGAATACGAACTTGATTTGTTAGCGATGGAGCAGCCGTCGCGCGACCCAGAGAAAATGGAACTCGCTTTCCAAGCAGCAGCTGAGATCGGCGTTCCGATTATCAACTGTGGTCCCGGCGGTTCATCGGACGATGAATCCGCATGGCCCGAAGTGGTTGATTCATTGGGAACTCTTTCGGCGCGAGCGGAACACTACGGCGTGACGCTCTGTGTCAAGGCACACGTCGGTGCAAGCATCTATAACACACCAACAACCCTCCGCGTGATGGAAGAAATCTCGTCGCCAGCATTCGGGATTGACATGGATCCGTCGCATATCCATCGCGCAGGCGAAAACCCTGTAGAGGCGATTGCTGCTGTGGTCTCGCGTGTTAAACACGTGCATATCCGGGATTGCAAGGGGATGGAACGGGGTCCCGGTGCCCCTGAATTGCAGGCGAACGGACGTGGCGACATTGATCTCGTCGGTTACATCCGGGTCCTACATGAGAACGGCTATACCGGTCCGCTGAACCTTGAGGTGATTGGCGCGAAAGAGTATAGTTTAGAACAGTGTTGCACAATTGCTGCAGAATCGCGTGGGCACATGCAAGCGTGTTTGCAAGCGTGTGGTGCGCGCTAATTGCTAAATCAAGTAGGCAGGTTCAGAGCCTGCCTACAATCGAAAAAAGAGGGCGTTTTTTCTTTCAATGCTAAAGCGATGTATCGTGGTGCCCGCTTGCTACTGAAAACGGATTTCTGATAAAGGAATTCCGCTGTTAAACATCTGTATCGGTGGAATCTCCTCTTCTACTTCTGCCAACCCGCATAACCAGTTCCACGTCAATTCACCTCTACGTCGATCACGATAAGATTCTATCTCCGTTACGTACGGATGTCTGCCTTGATGCTGATAAGGCGGAATCTCATCAGAATTGCGCACCCAATCCCGTTTCGGCATCGCCATTCGGTAGTAGGAGAACTTAATCATCCCACGCCTGTCGGCATTGAGTTTCGGGCCTGCCTTATGCCAGATACCGTAGCGTGTCATCGCGACAGTACCTGCAGGAACAGTGAGGGAGAGCTGTCCGAGAATATCGCCGTAATGCGCAATTGCTTCCCTATCCACAAGCCGATGGTGGGAACCAGGCAATATCATCGTTGGTCCATCCTCGATTTTCACCGCTTTCGGGTAATAGTAGCACTGGAGATGTGTGATACCGTATCCGTACTCGGTAATCCCGTCAGAGTGCCATGTTTGTCCACGGTGCGGTGCTTCAAAGAGGTGATGGTGTGCGCTTGTCGGCACGAGAAAATTCGCACCCAACAGTGAACGTACAACCCCAGCGACTTCCGGATGGAGCAGGACATTTCGACGAAATTCATCCGTGAGCACAAAATCGTTGAGACGTCCACCGTTTACGGATTCACATTCCTCATTGAAATCCGGATCAACGATGTTTTCTAACGTGATATAACCGTTATGGATAAACTGCATAACCTGCAGGTCATTTAGTGTCGGTTCAATGTTAATCATTTGTCCTCCCTTCACACAAACTTCTCTAAAATAAATTCATAAGTAAGGTAGGTGTTATCGACATCTGTAAAGTTGTAGAGTTCGGGACGCGGAAATTGGACGATCCGCCATCCGTCGTTAACCGCATCAAGCACTGAGGCATAGGGCGCATCTTGCGAGGGTAGCACGGGTTCATCCGGAGCGGCTGCGTCGTATAATGCCCATGCCCCAAGCGGCGAGCGCAAGTTTGTCGATTTGGAATAGAGATAGAGAAGCAACTGTTTCTCTGAATTCAAAGCGTTCGTTATACCGCGCAGGTCATCTTCGGTCAACTCGCCTGCGTTGAGTTTTTCTACACAATTGTCAAGCCATTCTTTTATCGCTGATTTCACACGAGTTTCTCCCTTCATTACAGTTATTATCATTGTAGCATTAAAATGTAAAATATGGTATAATAGTTGATAGTTTGTAGAATCATAAGGAAAGGAATTTATCATGAGATTGGAAGGAAAAGTTGCGATTGTCGCGGGTGCTGCTTGGGGTGGCATTGGCGCGGCAACCGCTTATAAGTTTGCTTGTGAAGGTGCGAAAGTCGTTGTGAATACGCGCCGCCGCGAAGAAAAACTTGCTGAAACTGTCCAGCACATTGCGGATGCCGGTGGTGAGGCGGTCGCGGTTATGGGTGATGTCGCCGATGAGACGACTTGGCAAACACTCGTCGAAACCGCTTTATCAAACTACGGCAAAATAACAACACTCGTCCATAACGCGGCGCACTCTTACACGAAAAAAGCGATTGAATTCACGATGGAAGAATGGAACGAAAGCCTCGGCGTGACGCTCGGCGGACCATGGCTCGGTGCAAAGTACTGTATCCCAGAAATGGTTCGCAACGGTAGCGGTGCTTTGGTCTTTATTTCCACCGTTAATGCCACAATAACGAATCCGGGATTCGGACTTTATGGTGCTGGAAAAGGCGGCTTGAACGCATTGACACGGAGTATCGCGCTTGATTACGGTAGGGAGGGAATCCGTGCGAACGCTATCGCCCCTGGACAGATTGTCGGAGAACGCGGCGAAGTCTCTCTTGCTGAAGATGCATTGGAAGAACAAGCCTCACGCGACTGCTATCCAATTGGACGCTATGGGAAACCTGAAGATATTGCCAACGCCGCACTCTTTTTAGCATCCGACGAGGCAGATTTTGTTACCGGCATCGTCTTGACAGCAGACGGCGGCTTGACGCTCCAATCACCAGAAGCACTTGTACGGCCGTCCTTCCGTCTCCGCTGGAGAGACGATATTCTGGTGCCACAATCGAAAGCAGATACGTAGGACAGATTTCCCATCTTTTTTTAGGAGAGAGAAAATGTGCGGACGATTTACGCTTGCAAGCGACGCTGAAACTATGCGCCAGACTTTCCTCGATTTTGCGATGCCGATGAACCTGTCTCCACGCTATAACATATCACCCACACAAGATGTGGCTGTTATCGCGAATACACCCACTGACACGGAGATACATCCAGAAATGGGACAGGTAGAGTTCTTCCATTGGGGACTCATTCCGTCTTGGGCGAAAGATCCGAAGATCGGGAATCGGATGATTAATGCCCGTTCGGAGACACTCGCGGAGAAACCGTCTTTCCGAAGTGCCTACAAACGTAGGCGATGCATCATCTTAGCGGACGGCTACTATGAATGGAAACAGGTTCCTGGAGACAGACGTAAACAACCCGTCTACATCCGTCTTCAATCGCAAAAACCGTTCGCACTGGCAGGGTTATGGGAGGTATGGCGGGCAGAAGGGATGGATAAACCGCTCCGTTCGTGTACGATTATTACATGTCCACCGAATGCTTTGTTGGAGAAAATCCACCACAGGATGCCCGTGATTTTACCACAAGACGCTTATGCAGAGTGGCTTTCACCAGATGAACGATCAGCGGATAGCCTCCAACCCCTTCTTGTCCCGTATTCCGATGAAGCAATGGAGGCGTATCCCGTATCAACGTTCGTCAATCGTCCGACAAATGACTCGCTGGAGTGTATCGCGCCATTTGAGGTTGTACAGTCTTTGAACTGAATATTTATGGAATTGGTAAAGCGTCTTCAACGCTTACACCGAGACAGAAAATAGGAAAGGAATTATGTCAAAACCGAGTAAAGATCAGATGCTCTACATGTATCGCAAGATGGTAGAGATTCGTCAATTTGAGGAAGCCGCTGGGACACTATATCAGAGCGGTCAACTTCCGGGCTTCCTTCACCTCTATATTGGTGAAGAAGCCACAGCCGTAGGCGTTTGTGTACACTTGCAAGATGATGACTATATCACGAGTACACATCGCGGACACGGTCACCTGATTGCCAAAGGTGGCAAACGCGACCGGATGATGGCGGAATTGTTCGCTCGCACGACCGGTTATTGTAAGGGCAAAGGGGGTTCAATGCACATCGCCGATAAAGAGACGGGGATTTTGGGTGCCAACGGTGTTGTCGGTGCCGGGATTCCGCTCGCGGCGGGTGCCGCACTCTCCGCTAAACTCCGCGGCACGCAGCAGGTCGCCGTGTCTTTCTTCGGAGATGGCGCGACGAACCAAGGTGTGTTCCATGAGACGTTGAATCTCGCCGCCGTATGGGAATTGCCTGTCGTTTTTGTCTGTGAAAACAACCGGTTCGGCATGGGAACGCCACAACACGAGCATCAACGCGTAGAGGATATCGCTGTCCGCGCGCCATCTTACGATATACCCGGTGTTACCGTCGATGGAAACGATGTGCTAAAGGTCTACGCTGCTGCAGACGAAGCGGTTGTTCGGGCACGCGACGGTGGCGGACCGACACTCCTCAACTGCGATACTTACAGGTTCAGAGGACATCACATCGGTGATCCGGGAACCTCTTATCGCGATCGTGAAGAGGTTCAAGAGCAGGAACGCCTACGCGATCCTATTCGCCGACTCGCTGAAGTCCTCACTGAAGAAGAGGGTGTGAGTGAAGATGAACTCGCGGCACTTCAAGAAGAACTCGCAAATGAACTCGAAGAAGCACTTGAGTTTGCCAAGAACAGTCCAGAACCACTCCCCGAAGACGCACTGAATGACGTTTACGCTGGCTCCATCCAGCCGTGATTATGATACTCTAATTGGATTCACATTCGCTGGCGAGGTGTTTTTGCTTGGGTATTTTCTCATAGCAGCCTCGCCTTTTTTAACGGAAATCTAAGGCATCCATGAAAGAAGGTCAACATCGCAGATCAAACGGTGTCACATGGAAATCTATTGCCATAACGCTCATCCTGATTCCGTTTAATTTCTACTGGATCATCGCGGGTGAGGTCGGACTTGTCGGTTATGCATTGAATACATACGCGGTACCGTTTTACAACGTCGTCTTCGTCGTTTTTGCTTTCACCCTCCTCAATCTCACCGCTCGCCGTCGTCTATTCACCGATGCGGAACTCCTCACCATATATATTCTGCTCAGTACCGCCTGCGCTTTCCCTTCTATCACACTCATGACAATTCTCGTCACAACTGTCGGGCACGCCTTCTGGTTCGCAACCCCCGAAAATGAATGGAAACAACTTTTTTGGGATTACCTCCCGAAATGGCTGCTTGTAGACGACCCAAAAGCCTTGGCAGGTTACTACACGGGTGAAACCAACCTCTCCACCCTGGATATCCTCAGCGTATGGATAGTGCCAGTGCTTTCGTGGGCAGCGTTCATGACAGTTCTGATCCTCGTGATGCTCTGTATCAACGTCATTTTACGGAAGCAGTGGGTAGAACGCGAACGGCTTGCTTACCCGATCACACAGATCGCGTTTCATGTCACACACAACACAAAATCGCTGTTTTCACACCGTATCACGTGGCTCGGTTTCGGGATCGCGGCATCTATCGCTATCCTCAACGGCCTCAGTTTTCTGTATCCGACACTTCCAACCTTGCCGATTAAACGGATCGGTGGTTGGCGCGGGTTTGGACATCTGTTCACAGAAAAACCGTGGAACGCCATCGGCGGTATCAGTATGTCTTATTACCCGTTTGTCATCGGACTTGGACTTTTGATGCCGTTAGATCTCTCGTTCTCCAGTTGGTTTTTCTTCATCTTCTACAAGGCACAGTTGGTGTTCGCGAGTGCCGCTGGACTGTCCAGCTTACCGGGATTCCCATACATTGATAGACAATGCTTCGGTGCTGCCATTGGAATTTTCATTTCCGTTTTAGTCTTGAACCTCCGTCATTTCCGGGGTGTGTTCCGCATCGCACGTCACCGTACAGGCGAGGATGCCGACGAACCGGTCTCCTATAGGTTCGCATTGTGGGGTATTGTTGGCGGACTCGCGTTCTTGTTCATCTTCTCCAAGCGTATCGGTATGTCCCTTTGGCTGATTCCGATCTTTTTCGCAATCTATTTCATCATTGTTCTTGTCCTCACACGGATGCGTGCGGAGCAAGGATTCCCTGTGCATGCGATGGAGAACATGCCGAACCATCACATTCTTGTTGACGGTTTCGGGACGCGAGCATTAGGCACGAACAACCTTGTCGCTTTGACGCTTTATCGCTGGTTCAACCGAAGCTACACGAGCAACCCGATGCCGCATCAGTTAGAGGGTTTCAAACTCTCGGAACGTTCCGGTATTGCCCCGAAACGACTTTTCTTCGCGCTATTAGGCGTTTCAGCGTTCGCAGCCGTGATGGTATTCGGTGTTATCCTCTATCTCTTTTACACCTATGGCGCGTTGAACATGAGCGGCAGCAGCAGTTGGTCGACAGGTTTCGGTGGACGTGTTTTCAACGGACTTCAGCGTTGGCTCTATTACCCGACCGAACCGAATTTCTATGCCACCGGTGGCATCCTTTTCGGTCTACTCTTCTCGACGCTTCTGATGTTTATGCGGGCGCGTTTCTTCTGGTGGCCCTTCCATCCGATTGGATTTGTCGTCTCCAGCGATTGGGGGATGCGGTATTTGTGGAGTTGCATGCTGGTGAGTTCGATTATCAAGTGGAGCGTCTTGAAGATTGGCGGACCGAGAGCATCACAGCAGTTGGTGATGTTCGCGATTGGGTTGATGTTAGGTGATTTCACTGTTGGTGGAATTTGGAGTCTCATCAGCGTCGTGACACAGCAACCGATGTATAACTTCTGGCCGTAAAGAGTCGTATTGTCGTCGCGCACCAATAATTAAGGACTCATTACCATAACTGGGACAGATATTCTCTCTGGCGCGGTATCACTATTTTGTGCCATAGCATCAAGCCGATCCAGTGTTGTAGCTGCATAATATCGTTGACCACACTCTTGGCAGACACCAACTGGGACATCCTTAATAATTACCAACTTACTTTCATACCAATGATCAACAGTAACTTTCTTCTGGTGAATCTCACCACTGCAATATTCACATTCAGATGCTTTCATCATTGTGTCCCTTCTGCTGCATAAACTTTAAGGGCAATTTTCAAATTCCGAACCGCGGTGGCGCATGGGTGCTAATTGGTGAAAAACCCTATGCACACAATGAATTATATCACGACATACCTCAAAAACCAACCGTTTTTTAATAATCACAAATCAGAAAATGTACTTGACTTTTCTATAGTAATGACCTACAATAAATTTATCTGTCGGATAGGAAAGGCACAACCAAGAAAAAATTGCGAACCTGGCGCGAGTACCTAATCAAACGGCTTGCCGCTGATCGCGGTAGAGCAAGTGGGTACCTTCAAGCAGCCCTCGAAGATTACCAAAATCATGGGGATGCTGCTGTATTTTTACTGGCACTTCAAACCGTTGTAGAATCTCAGGGCGGGATTTCTGAGATCGCTCAGCAAATTGACACAAACCCAGAGACTCTTTCGGAAATGCTCATCAGTGATGTCTTACCCCAGATTGGTACGCTCACAACCGTCCTCAATGCATTCGGGTGCCAGATTTCGATTCAATCCATAGATACCGAGAATGCTGACATTGAAACGGTTCCGAAAGATCCTTTAACATCACCAATAGATGGTCCGAACTCGGTCATCGAACCCGCCGTAGAAAATTAGGGAATGAGCATAGTTTGTCAGTTGCAGATCGGTAGACGGAAGGCATACTAAACCAAAATTCGCAAATTTTAACTTGCAAAATCTTTACAGATGTGTTAAACTTCATCAAAGCATGCTTCACTGCTTATAGTGGATTTTAGAATTAATGAAACACTCCACAGCGGGCGAGGAAACCTCCCCCCTACGAGGGGTGGTTTCCGCAATCACTGAAATGTCTCTTTAATTATTGACTTTACTATAAATATACACTTGGTTAACGACCATAGTGGTAACACAAAAGGCGCACTTTATGACTTCACCTCGTGTTATCTATTTCGGCATCAGCACCCAGAGATCCGCTGTTGAAGTTGGTGGATGGTCTAAAGTAGACCAGATGGGTTTAAAAGATGCTTTAACATACGACACCACAAACCATAAATATCACAACTATACTAAATCACAAGTCACAAATCTTATCAACGACCTTCAAATTGCTGACCTCATTGTTGGTTTTAACCAACTCCAATTTGATTATCAGATACTGTCTACCTACACTGACACAGATCTTAGTACACTACCGAATTTTGATATGCTCAGCAAAATTGAGCAGACTCTCAATTTTCGCGTCTCACGCGACAATCTCGCCTATAACACACTTGGAAACTCTAAAAATAGCAAAAGTCTGTCAACTCTCGAAAATCGAGTTGAGATCACTAAAAAACTTTTCGCGCACGGCTGTAAAGAAGGTTATCTGTCTTACCACAACAATCGTTTTGGCACAAAAGAAGTGTGCAATACTTCAAATTGGGCAGATACTGCCAGAAGCATAACACAGAGAAAACAATTGCTGGATCCGATTGTGACACCAGATGAACCAGAATTGTTACAATCTCCCGCAACACAGCGGATACCCAGCGAATCTCCCAAAAAGAAACCGATATCTGAACCTATAACTACGCTACCTACCAAATTCCCTGAGGAATTACCACAACCGCTCCGAACTCCAAGGCAAGTAAACTTTGCCCCTCGATTAAGTCGCGAGGAATATCTACGCGCCAAATATCCGGATATACCGGACCTCAACAAAAACTCTATAGGCAAGCGGATTCCAAAAGAGGCATTGCAGATTTATGGCGCAGCTAAGAGCCAACAACATCATCATCCCGCGTTACACACGTATAAAAAAGTGGCGAGCCTATTGGATTCCAGTATTTCTTTTCAGCAGTTTAACGTTGCAATTGTCGGGTTGTGGAGAGATCAGAATCCACATAAGAGTTATCAGACCCAAAATCCTCGTCGCTACTACTATTTTGATAGGAGTAGCACTTTGGCCTCCGAACGAGTAAGCGACCATATAGACATAAGAAACATAAAGGAGGAGTTAGCAAGGGGAATTTAACACAATTAATACTTCATGGTCAAGATTATAACTGTTTGACCAGAATGACAACCATTCAAGCATAACTGCAAACAAAGTCTAAATGAAATCAGCACTTATTTTAACGCTAAACATTGGACCCAAATAATGATTAACCAACCATTCTTAGAAAACCCAAATGAAGTAGAAGAAATTCCAATCCAAGATGGAAAAATACGTCTTTACCCATACCTTTTCTCACCAGAAGAAAGGGAAAAATTTCTTATCGAACTAAAAAAAAATGTTGATTGGCAACAAGAAGAAATTAAATTATATGGTAGAGCAATTCCATTACCCCGCTTAACTGCATGGTTTGGCGATGAAGGAAAAACCTATATGTATTCGGGCATAACCGTCGAACCTGAACCGTGGACCCCAACATTATTAGAAATCAAAAGCAGAATTGAGGAGGTATCAAATGTAACATTCAACAGTGTCTTACTCAATTACTACCGAAACGAACGTGATAGTGTCTCTTGGCATAGCGATGACGAACCAGAATTGGGAAAAGACCCGATAATTGGTTCGGTAAGTTTTGGCGATGTCAGGACATTTCAACTCAAACACAAAACAGACAAATCACTAAAAATCAGCAAAGATCTGCCAGATGGCAGTTATCTCGTAATGGCTGGGAGTACCCAGCACCATTGGTTACACCAGATACCAAAACGGACTCGGAAAATAGGTTCGAGAATAAATTTAACTTTTAGAATTATTCGGGGATCGTGACAGTTTGTGTTATTTCACGAAAAGATTTGAATAATGTCGAACTTAATTTTATTTATTGTCATTAGTAGCCTCCTTATCCTGTTTGTCTCCCTTTGTTTCCGCTACAAATACAAACTCAAACACCTTACTGGCAAATTAGAGCAAGAACACCAGCAGAATACTGACTTAGAAAGGAACTTAGCACAGGCTAACCAGAAGGCGGAGTATCTCTCTAATGAGTTGAAAAAGATAAAAGCCAGTTCTCGTCAAATTCCAGAACCGCGTGAAGCACATCTTTCTCGTGAAAATGAACGCCTCTCTAAGGAATTAGACCAGGAACACCAACGCAATGTGAGTACAAAAAAGAAATTAGCTGCTTCTAATCTTTCATTGGAACAGTTCAAGCAACGCAATGAACAACTCACCAACGAATTGGCACAAGCAAATCAACGTAACAAACGCTTCATCAACCTGAAACAAGAACGCGAGGACAAAGCAAATCTTGAAAGAAAATTAGTAAACCTTAACTCTCCAGCGTATCAGACAATTCTTGAGGCTATCTACTCAGAGAATAACGCAAGAACCGACGAGCAAAAACGAGAATGTCTTGAGAAACTAAAAGAAGCCTCCATATCACTTGGGGGAGAATATCAACGACCAGAAATTTCACCAGACTACTCAAGGCTAGATTATCAAGAAGCGTATTTGTTACGCTATTTTTTGCCGTATTCCCAACCTGTTCCCTATCTACTGAATTATCTAAAACTAAAGAAAAATTCTTTATATCAATTACCAGAGAATGGGGCATTGACCACCTCTTTTTTTGGCTGTGGCCCCGGACCAGAACTTTATGGGCTTATGTCCTACTTAAACAGTCCTCAATCGGGTATCAATGTTTCTGCAGCTATGTTGGATATTGCACCGTGGGAGCATGGTAGAAGAATTGTTTTCAATCACTTACTAACTCGCGTAAAAACACACGAATTCAAGTCAGATCTCGTAGGAGTTACAAGCGACTTTTTGTCTGGTGATTCGGAAAAGTGGATTAGCACCTCTGATTTAATCGTAATTCAACATTGTCTAAACGAAAGACATAATGCCCGATCGAATCAATTTCAATTGATTGAGAACATGAAACAACTTGTAGCGAGAATGAAAACCGGGGCCGTGATGTTAATCATTGAACGGGCGCGCTATTCAATTGTTACGGAATTACTTGGCCGATTTTGCTATGAGTTGCAAGAGGAATTCGGTGATAGCCTAGAGATTGAACGCGAAATTACAAGATATGATGGGATTGAAATTAAACCAATTCTTGGTGTCATCCCTAAAGCGTTAGCAACCCATTTCTTTATGGAGGAGTCTGCACACTCCGTAAATTCCGTAAAATTTATTTGGGTGGCTGTAGCCAAAAAGTAACTCATTATTGCATATAACCCAAAAAAAGAAATCAATAACAAGACGGGAAAACTGAAAAGGTCTTCCCGTCTCTTTTTTGTTGCACGCCAAGCCACTTTATGCTATCCTATTCCCTAAGGAGATAGCGATATGCATCAACCCACAGAAGACCATCACACAGCGAAAGATTTATCGCCCGAAGAGTTAGCGGAATACCGCCGACGACTCGATCAACACCTCCAAAACTGGAAGGTAGATGAGGCGTTGTTGCAACGCGCCTGGCAAACGGCACATCGGGTCACAGCGATGCTTTATGAAGATTTTGGTGCAACACAAGTCGCTGTCTTCGGGTCTCTTGCGGGACAGAAATGGTTCTCAAAAGGCTCGGATATTGATATTGCCGTTTGGGGACTTCCTGGTGATACATATCTCAATGCGTTGTGGGAAATCAGAAATTTCAGTTCAGAGTTCAAAATCGATCTCATCAACTTCCATAGCGCGAAAGGGCGATTTCGCGAGCGGATTCAAAGCCAAGCTATACCAGTTCAACAAGGAGAAACAGACCGTAGCAGTCAGACAATCCCCACAGAGAGGGAAGAAATGGACGACGAAGTGAATAACCAAGAACTCATCGAGCGAATCGCCGATGAGCGCGGCAAAATAGAACGAACTGTCGAAGAAATCAAGGTCCGTCTGAAAAAAATGGAAGCGGCATCTGCTGAAGATCTGGAAGATCTCAAAGACCTGGTCGCCATGCGTCTTCCTGTTTTCTACATGGGACTGAAGAACATTTTCAAACGAGTCGCTGAAGAAATTGACATGGATGAACCCCAAGGGAAAAATTGGCACACAGACTTATTACAACAAATGTCAACGTCGCGCGCCTCGCGTCCATCTGTGATTTCTGAAAAAACAGCCGCCGCTTTGACGCTTATTTTAAAGTTCCGCCACCGTATTAGAAACATCTACGTATTTGAATTGGAGATCGAGAAAACGGTTGAGAACGCACAGCAAGTCTGTGATGTATTTGATGGTCTGTCTACAGAATTGGACGTGTTCATAGGATGGCTAAAGCAGCAGGAATCGGATGCGTAGGTTAAGGAGATCATGACATGCATCAACCTACAGATACCCATCGCACAGCAAAAGACCTATCACCAGAAGAATTAGCAGAATACCGCCGGCGGCTTGATCAGCACTTCAAAAACCGGAAAGTAGATGAAGCGTTGCTGCAACGCGCCTGGCAAACGGCACATCGGATAGCCGCCACGCTTTATGAAGATTTTAGTGCAACACAAGTTGCTGTCTTCGGATCGCTCGCTGAACCAGAGTCGTTCTCAAAATGGTCAGATATAGACATCGCCGTCTGGGGCATCCCGAATGACAAGTATTTCCGGGCATCATCAACAACATCGGACATCAGCGGACTGTTCAAGATTGATTTAGTTGATTTTGAAAGTTGTAAAGGGCTTTTTCGTGAGAGAATTCAGAATCAACTAATTCCTATTGAAAAAGGGGTAATCTACAAAGTGGACAGAAGCGAACTCATCCAGCGTATCTCTGACGAGCGCGACAAAATAGAAGGAACTCTAAAAAAAATAGAGGAAAGACTGGAAAAAATTAAAACTGCCCCTGCTGAATATAGAGAAGAGATAGAAACGACAATCGCCAAAAATCTTGTTGACTGCTATAGGGGAATGGAGAACATTTTTAGACGAATTGCCCTCGATGTTGATTTACGTATGCCTGACGGAAGTAGATGGCATAAAGAACTACTAACACAGATGGCAGCACCACAAGCAGAACGGCAACCTGTGATTTCCCAAGAGACTTTTGAGACTCTGGCGGAACTTTTAGAGTTTCGCCACGTTTTTAATAACATCTATGGAGAGGAACTGGTTTACGAACAAACAGAGAGAAATGCCAAGCAGGTTGGCGAGTTGTTTAACAGTCTCTCTAAAGAATTAGAGACCTTTATCGCTTACTTAGAAGAACAAGAATAATGACTGATCAAACCCTCCTTCAACAAATCACAGACTTCTGCCGGTTGCTCCGACAGATGGACATTAACGTCACAACAACCAACCAACTGAGTTGGTGCAAAAGTGTTGAACTGATTGACATCGGTGAACGGGACGCGTTTTATCATACGGCACGGACGAATCTTATTACGAAGGAAGCCGATATAAAGACGTTTGACCTCGCTTTCAATCTGTTTTGGCGGTACCCACGTCCAGATTTCCAAGCTGTTGACACGGGCGAAGAGACACCCAAACCGTCCAGTCTTCAAGACCTCTCCGATGCTACTGATGAGCAGGACATGATAGAACAGTGGTTAGATGCCGAGACCGAAGACGATGAGGAAGAAGGAGAAGAAGACGATCCGCTCGCTTATAGTGTGGAGGAAGTCCTAACCCGAAAAGATTTCAGTGAGTTCACACGCGAGGATATGGAGAAAGCACGGGAGATCGTTGCGAAATTGGCGGCGGTGCTGGCGACAAAGTTGAGTCGTCGGAAAGTTGTCGGTAAAAAGGGTAAAACTATCGACTTCCGTCGGAGTTGGCGGAAGAGTCTCGTACACGGTGGTGAACCGCTTGAATTAATCCGGAAACAGCAGAAGATTAAGAAAACTAAGATTCTGCTCCTCTGTGATGTGAGCGGTTCTATGGATTGCTATGCGAAGTTCCTGATCCAATTTATCTACGGTATGCAACAGGAACTGAGAGAAATAGAAGTCGCAGTTTTCAGCACACACTTGACAGACATTACAGGACTTCTCCAACGGAAAGGATTAGCAGAAGGTTTGAACGAAGTGGCAAACGTCGTGCCGGACTGGTCGGGTGGAACAAAGATTGGTGAAAGTCTATTGGAATTCTATCGGCAGTTTGCGCCGTCTTTCTCGGCGTACCGTACGGTAGTTATTCTCATCAGCGATGGTTGGGATCGCGGCGATGTAGATGTGCTACGTCGTTCTATGGAAATGATTCATCGGCATGCCTACCGTCTCATCTGGCTCAATCCGTTGCTTGGTAGCGACGGCTATCAACCGATCTGTCGAGGTATTCGCACGGCTTTGCCGTATGTTGATTATTTTCTTCCAGCGCACAATCTGGAGAGTTTAGCGCAGTTGACAAAGATATTGATTCCGCTCTGGGCACGATGAATGGTGCCTACAAACTAAAAACTACGATAAGGAATTCTAACTATGCAAGTCCAAGCAGCAGTGATGCTCCAGCCGGGGCAGATAGAAATCCGTGAATTTGAGAAACCGTCTCCTGCAGACGACGCGCTCATCTTACAAGTCGATGGAGTCGGTATTTGTGGGACTGATAAGCACGTGTATCTCGGGCACGTTGACCTGCCATTCCCTGTCATCCCAGGACATGAAGTTGTCGGTACGGTTGCTGAGATCGGCAAAAATGCGAATCAGGTGATGAATGTGATGGGAGGTCCCATCAAAGCTGGCGACCGTGTGACGGTGGTTCCGGGTTCAAAAAATTGTGGTAGATGTTACTACTGTTTGCATGTGCCGGGTCGTCCGACTTTGTGTTCCAACAGAAAGATATACGGCTTTGGCAACAGCGAGACCCCACCCTATTTAAACGGCGACTTCGCCGAGTATACGTATATTCACGGCAATTCTTGGGTGTACAAAATTCCAGAAAGCATTCCGGAGGAAATTCGCGTTTTGACTGAACCTGTGGCAGTCGCAACGCGTGTTGTTGGACGCGCGTGTGCCCCCGGTCTGCCGCAAGTGGGAGATGGATACAGCATTGGGAATCGGGTCGCGGTTCTCGGATGTGGACCGATCGGTCTCCTCGTCATTGCTGTGTTACGGGATAGCGGTGCTGGTACCATCATTGCCACCGATATGGTTGACAGCCGGTTGGATATGGCGAAACAGATGGGGGCAGATGTGGTCATCAATGTCGGGGATACAACACCCGAAGAGCGGGTCGAACAGATCCAGGATCTCACGAACGGTGTCGGTGTAGACATCGTAATCGAGTGTGCCGGATTGCCAGCAGTTTTCGCTGAGGCATTGGATGTAGTGAGACGAGGCGGGAAAGTCATCGAAGTCGGACATTACACAGATTCTGGGGATATCCAAATCCGACCTTACCAGATTTGTAACAAAGATCTGGATGTCTGTGGTGTATGGGCATACCCGCAAATCCAATTCCAGACAGCGTTGGATTTTCTCCAGATCACACGCGCCCCGTTGCACGAATTGATAACGCATCATCTACCGTTGCACCAGTTGGAAGAAGGCATTGATATGCTTGGACAAGAAGGGGTTTACAAGATCGTAATTGAACCACAGTCGTAGAACGCGCGTAACTCCACAAATCTTCAGGTGTTTTAAAGCTAACAATAGCACGAATGGAGTACGTTAGTATGAAAAACCACAAAAGCGTTTTCATGGTAATCTGTTGTTATATCCTGTTGAATTTCGTTATCGGGATTAGCGGAAATGCCGTTGCAGATACCAAAGCACCCATTGCTCCTACTGGAGTGACAGAGGGACCTCCGCTCTTCAAAACTATTGAAGGCGCGAAAACCTATATTGTCAAGCACCAAAATCGAGATGGTGGCTGGCCCCTTGTGCCCGGAGGAGATAGCAATGTGGAGAATACCGCATTCGCGATTTGGGCGTTGATTGATGCGGGATGGGGTACCGGTTCACAGGTCATCCGAATGGGCATCGCATATCTACGAAATACGCAATTAGAGGACGGCAGCTGGAATAATAACACCGCACACTCCGTTTTCGCGCTTATCGCCTTAACAGCAGCGGAGACCGATTCTGAAGTCCGTTTTAAAGGGCTTCGCTGGTTGAAAAAAGTTCAGAACCGAAGCGGGGGTTGGGGTAAACAGGAACGAAGTCCTGACAACGTGCTGTACACTGCAGCTGTTTTAGCAGGGTTTAGGCGGCTCGGTTTCAAACAGAGCTTTGAACCTGTCTCTAAAGGCGCGGATTGGTTGGCGGGTGGCATTAATTATGATGGCGGTTGGGCAATGCAACGCGGTATGCAATCCGACGTTTTCTTGACATCTTGGGTGATACAAGGTTTAGAACCCGTTTACGATATTGACGCACAAATCGCATGGTTAAAACAGCTACAGAACAGGGATGGTGGGTTCGGAAGATACAAAAATAGCCCCAGTGATCCGGAAATCACTGCTATTGCGATTTTGGCACTTGCGGCTGGAAATGATCCGCTCAATACGCGCCGCGTCGCAATCGACTATTTAACGGATGCGCGGCAAGCAGACGGCAGCTTTGTCAGCAAAACACCCATGGAATTAACAGCACCGACAGCGAATCTGCAGTCCACCTGTTTCGTTCTGATTGCGATACACGCCAAAACCCCAGATGAACTCGCTGTCAAGTAACATCTCGTACTGGAGACGAACATCTATCGCCGCTCATCGGCGATAATAGAACCCGGCATGATATAGTGCTCACCTCTGGTCAATTGCGCGACTTGACGCTGGAAACTATCCCCAAAAGACCCGGTCCGCACAGGGGTGACACCACCGATAACATAGACTCGCGCTCGCGCGCCACGGCACACTGCAATCGCTTTGCCAGCGGTATACTCCTTTTCTCTCCGTTTGCTGGTTGATTCGTCGGTAACAATAATAAGTACGAGGTCGCGCTCCGGGGATGTCCGAAGCTTCGGCACGCCCTCCATAATAGCATCCAACAGATGCTCATCACCTGTCTTAGGGAGACGAAACATTGTTTTTACCTGCTCAGGCTCTAAGGGCGGCTTCGTTACAACGATAGTACTTTCACCACCACCGACCGATGCCCAAAATCGAATCATTCCAAACCGATAATCCAGTCCTGCTTCCCTAAACACCGCTACCATCAGATCTAAACCATTACACGCAGCATCTGTCTTCGTTTCCATGCTGACACTGTAATCAAAGACAAACACGATATCTACTTTGTCGGGTTTATGCGAAACAAGATTTTCGGCAATGCGCTTAAACAACCCATCCACCCGAAGCAGTGCCTTATCCGCGACTATATCGCCACTCCGAATCCGTTGACCATCCATTCGCTGTTGGTTTGAATCAATTGGATACCATTTGCCGCCCGTTTGGTCGGTAAGTTCCGCTTGAATCTTTTCACTCGTACCGATAAAATTAAGTTGGACACTGTTTTGGCGGCATAAGTTGCGGATCTGTTCACTCACCCGACTTTTCGCACCCGCTTCTGCCCATGAGGTGCGCATCCGCGAATTACCAATCACGACAAATTGTGTTGTAACGCCTTCGCGGAAATCCAACTCCTTCAAACCTTTTACGACTGCATCAAGCCCATATCCAGATTCAATTCTCTTGTCAAACTCGCTCCGTATCTTCTGTAAGGCATTTCCAATACCGAAATAGTCAAGGGTCCAGTGATGAAACGTGTAATGCGGTTCGCCCTGTATTGATTGAAAACTCACGAGTGCGAATCTATAATCCATCGTTTTGGCTTCTATAACGGCGAGCATATCAATAAGTTTCTTTTCAAGAACAGCAATAGATGCCAACATCCGCTTGTTCCCATCAACAACAAACACAACATCCACCTTCGGATTTTCGGCGAGTCGCGTTGCGCGTTCCGCAATGTCTTTGAGGCTTTCACCTATATCCGCCTTGACAGTGTTCTGCTTCTTCTTCGCACTTGGGTCCACTAATATTCTATGTTTCCGCCGAGGCGGACGCACCTGTGCTGTTGCCTGCAGGGTGCCTACCAACACGCACATTGCACATAAGCAACATATCCAACTTTTCATTGTTTCTCCAATCAAAATTCAACCAAAAAGTGTGCTAACGCACCTCCGGTAAATGCTATCTCAATACCCACCAAGTGTTATCCGCGGTTGTGCATCAAGCATTCAATTAACATTAAATATCCCGTGTTTCTCTGTGTCGGGCACAACATCCGCCACTAATACGCATCCAAATCAATCTCCTCCTCGCTGAACCGGAGGTGTGCCTGATCGATTAAAGTAACAATAGCGTCCCACTGTTTACGGGTTTCGTCAGAAATACCTTCCTGTTCAAGTTTTTCAGCAAATTGAAGAAGGGTTTCACTAAACTTGTCTTGGAGATAGACATACTCGTCGGTCTGATCTGCATTCTTCGGTGGCTCGAAGTCTGAAATGCGCTTTGCATATCTGGCGAGTCGATTCGCCGCTTCAATGGCTTTTTCCTTGTTTTCTTTCTCATCAAAGTAGTCAACGACAACAAAATAGTCTTCTATCATCAACATCATGAGGGCTTTGAGGTCTTCAACCTCAGGCATATCTTCTTCAGGCATTTCCGCTGGTGTCTCAGGTTCGGGTGTTTTCTCTTCCGGGGTAGGTTTTGATGCCCGCTTGAGGAAAAGGGCATAACTCATCACCAACGTCTTTTTCGGTAGCAAGGCGACAGCATTTGCAGCAGCTGCGTGCCCCTCAATAACTTCAACATCCACGCCAACCTCGAAAGCGTCATCTATGCCCATCCCGATGAACTGCTTGAGAAATGCCGATCCCGCAATCGCGCTTGATTCCTTGTGTTCATAGACCGCCACTTTCACGACTTTTCCCATCATATCCAACCCAACAGCACCTTCAATGACACCGTTTGGTCCCTCAATGTTATTGAACAAGACTAAACCTATCGGCTTGTTTTTGTCATCAAGTAGAAAGTAAAAAATCGGCTTCAGGTCCTCTGACTGAAGTTTAGCTCCGAGTTCCTTCTCAATAGCGGCTATCTGTTCGGCAGTCAGGATAACGTCTCGTTGGACAAATTTCTTGGCTTCTGGGAAGATAGCCGCCAGTTTTTGACCTGACACCTCTGTGTCACGAGCACTGCTGAGTAGCGGCGTGCTTAATATGAAAAAAACGAGTGCGAATAAAACGCCTGTTCGCGGCTGGCGATAGATTTGAAAAGACATCTCCGATCTCCTTATCCGTTTTTTGAGCATCTCTACAAGTTTACCAGAAATCCTTATTTTTGCAAGGATTTTTACAACCCCAAAATCTCCAACCGAAAGGTGATACTATGACGGTTCAACGATAACGTTCCAACATCGGGGCTGGTAGGCACACTAACTGCCGGTCTTAAAAAACTGAACTGATAACCGACGGATCCGCGTAACTGTGCCACTTCAAAGATGTTATCAATAAGTCTTACGTTGAGTCCAGTAGACGCTTCCGCACCAAAAGTGTTTTGTATATTTGCAGGTGTCGCGAATTGTTCAGTAAAGGCGTAGAAGTTTGTTCCAAGTCCAATAAACGGTGCCCATTTCCCGCGTCCACTGAGCGTTAGCATCATGCCAACAGTCTCAACACTCAACATCCCGAAGGGCAAGACATCCGCGTTACTTCCGCGAGTATCCACAACAGAACTACTCAACGGCACTGAGACCCGCAGTGCAGGTGTTAATTGAAATCCGATAGAGAATTCTTCGGTGAGCGCGGTTTCGAGTTCGTTGTTAGTGACGGCTAACCCGCGACTAGTGCTTACGACACCACCTTTCGCAATATGCGAGTATTTTTCAAGTTCAAGTGCAGTCCCAACAGTTGGCAACCCCATAAGACCGACGAGTATACAGATGCTGAATGTAGTCAGAAGTTTCATGATTCCTCCAATTTGATTTTCAGCGACAAATAGTTGAAAAAAAGAGTCCTTATACATACTCTTTACCGTTCGCCAATCCAGCGTTCGATAGGATAAAAGAGAGAGAATAGCACAGGTGCTAAGATAAGGTTAGCCACTGTTGCTGAGACCATTCCACCGAAGGTAGGAACCGCGATGGGCTTCATCAATTCCGCGCCGGTGGTAGTGCTGATTTCTGCCAACATAATGGGCAATAATGCCAAAACCGTGGTCGCTGTGGTCATGATGATGGGTCGGACACGCAATAAACCGGCATTGATGACGGCTTCGTCAACAGGTTCACCGCCTCGGACGCGTTCCAACAGGTATTCAATTAAGACTATTCCGTCTTCAACGGCTATACCAAACAAGGCTATATACCCCACCCATACAGCTGTACTGTATTTAATGGCGTAACCACCGCCGAGTGCCTCCGGTATATATTGCATCAACCACTGCATCCACATACCACCAATGAATGCAAATGGAATTGCAAGGAAGATCGAAAACATTGCAGAAGGCGATTTGAACTGGAGATATAGCAACATAAAGATGACAGCGATACATACTGGAACGACAATCGTTAATCGATCGCGTGCCTCCAGTTCGGCTTCGTACTGTCCGCTAAAAGCGTAGAAATAACCTTGCGGCAAAGTCGGTTTAATCTTTTCATCAAGCGTTTTTTGGGCTAACGTAACGAAGTCAACCAGCCCAATTTTATCAACGTCTACATCACAGAAGACGCGAGAAAAGAGGAGGGTATTTTCGCTCGCGATTTTCGCGGGCCCCGGTCGCCTTTCAATTGTTACGAGTTGCTCAAGTGGAATATGAAGCCCTTTCGGTGCTGGCACAAGGACGCGCTTGAGTGCTTCAATATTATCCCGCAACTCCCGCATGTAGCGGATACGAATCGGAAATCGCTCCCGTCCCTCAACGGTATAGGTCAGATTCATACCACCGATAGCTGTCATGATGATCTGCTGTACCGTTCGGATTTGGATGCCGTAGCGTGCCGCCGCCTCCCTGTTAATGTGAAATTCAAGATACGGCTTATTTCCAATGCGTTCGGCATAGGGACCCTGCGCGCCCTCAAGTTTAAGGAGTTCCTGCTCAATCCGCACGGCAATCTCTTCAATCTTCGCGAGGTCTTTACCAAACACCTTAATTCCGATCGGGGTTTGTATCCCTGTTGCAAGCATATCGACGCGATTACGAATAGGTTGTGTCATAATAGGCGACACCCCCGGCATTCGGGTCGCCTCCGTCAGTTCAGTGATGAGTTCGTTGCGGTTCTTGGTTCGGAAGTAAGTTTTATGTTTGAGAGTAGGTTCAATTTCCTCGGCGATTCGATGAAGTTTAATTTCAGTCTCAGATTTTCCAATTCCGACGTGTTCCAACCCCATTTCGCCTGTCCGCTCTTTGGCGAGGAGTTCTTCCAAAAGGATTCGTAATAACCAGATGCGATAGAGTTTCTCGCGCTCGTCAACTGACAGATAAGAATTGTGGTATGTTGTCGCTAAGGTATCAAACCGTTTTAAGGTCGCTGTAACAATATCATCAAGAAAATCAGCACCGATATGGCTGGCGTGTTCTTTGCTTATAAGCTCTTCACGTACTAAACGTTGAACAAGAACGGACACAAGTTCTCTTGTCGAGTCGCGTTTAATGGCACGCCGAGGCCACGCCGCTGGATCAACTATATTAATAACGGTTTCAAACATACCAATCGGTGCAGGGTCGGTTGCTGTTGATGCGCGCCCCAATTTTCCCACGACAAGTGAAACCTCTGGAAATCGATTCATAATCAAATCCTGTTTCGCCATAACATCTTTCGCTTGTGTAATTGAGGCACCCGGAAGCAGCACAGGCATAAATAGCAGTGCCCCTTCGTTAAGTGGCGGCATGAATTCTTGCCCAATATTTTTATAGAAAGGGGTCAACGGCATACTCGCAGCAAAAGCCAGCACTGCCAAAGCAACAACAGCGAGTTTCGTCCAAATATTCTTCACAGCCAACCGAATAATCGGACGATAGAGAGTTCTGAGTAACCACGTAATCCCATCGGCTAACTTTCTCAGGGGCCAGCCAAGCAACGCCAAAAATTGTGACACTCGCTTGGAAACCGCACCTGTTCGGGTCCGCGTTGGATCCGTGAGTAGAATAGACCCTAAAACAGGCACTAAACTAATCGCAAGGAGGGCTGCACCGAGCATCGCGAAAGTTTTTGTATAGGCAAGTGGTTTGAAGAGTTTACCCGCTTGACCGGTAAGCGAAAAGACCGGTATAAACGCAACAATGACAATGAGCATTGCGAAGAAAATAGGTGGCCCTACCTCCTTAGCAGCACGGGTTGCCACCTGAAGTTTGCTTTCGCCCGGGTGTGGTTCCTGTAAATGCCGAGTGATATTTTCTGTCATCACAATGCCGGCATCCACCATAACGCCAATAGCGATGGCGATACCTCCCATCGACATAATATTCGACGGTAAACCGATAATCCGCATGCCTACAAACGCAAGTAGAACACCCATCGGTAAGACGAGTGCGATTATCAGGCTACTCGAAACCTGTCCTAAGAAAAGCAGGATGACGACCGCGGCGACGATAATTTCCTCTGTCAGCGTCTCCTTTAATGTATCTGTTGCGCGGTGAATGAGATGGCTTCGGTCGTAGAATGGAACGATTCGGACACCTGATGGCAGCCCTGGCGTAAGCTCTGCTATCTTCGCTTTGACATTCTCAATCACACGCAGTGGATTATCGCCGTAGCGCATTAGCACGACACCACCGGTTGCGGGGATGCCAGCTTTGTCCAAGGCACCACGCCGAAAGTCGGGACCTTCGCTGACCGTGCCAAGGTTCTTGACATAGATCGGCACACCATTGTGTTCCTTAACAACAATGTTTTCTATGTCCGCTATGTTTTTGATAAAACCCAGACCCCGAATCAGGAACTCCATCCCGCCTTCTTCAATAACCTTCGCGCCAACATCAAGGTTGCTACCACGGATAGCGTTGTAAACCGCTGATAACGGCACATTATAGGCGAGTAAAGTGTTCGGATCGATGTCGATCTGATACTGCTTGACGTATCCACCGACTGAGGCGACCTCGGAAACGCCATCAGCGGAGGCGAGATAGTAACGAACCGTCCAGTCTTGGAGCGACCGAAGTTCATGTAGTTCTAAATTGGAGGCAACACGTTTTTCGCCATCTTCTGGACAGATACCCGGCTCCGCGTAGCGTTCCGTCGGATGTTTCGGGCAATAGTATCCGTTCTCAACCGTATACCAAAACACCTGTCCAACACCCGTCGCATCAGGCCCGAGGACTGGCACAACACCTTCCGGCATGTCTTTCTGGGCAAGGTTCATCCGCTCCAGCACCCGTGTACGTGCCCAATAGAAATCAACATCATCTTTGAAGATAATGTTAATGTAGCCAAAACTGAACATTGAAGTCGAGCGAACATCTTTGACATCGGGAATCCCAAGCATGGTAATACTCAGCGGATAGATCACCTGATCCTCAATATCCCGTGGGCTGCGTCCGGGCCAATCCGCGAAGACAATCACTTGGTTCTCGCCGATGTCAGGTAGGGCATCAATGGGTGTGTGGTTCAATGCCCACCAACCCGCCATTGTGACAAACACAAAGATAACTAATACCAGCAGGCGGTTTTTCATACAGATTTCAATAATTCGGTTAATCATTTTTCTCTCACTTCATGTGTTAGTGCAATCTTCTTTTAAGAACGATTTGTGCTTACAACTTCAGACCGAAAGTTAACGGAATCTGTAGGTTAATGCTGATGGACAGGAGTCGATGATTCTTCACTACCGAGTGCACCGCCATAGGCACCCGATGCGGAGCCTGTTAATTGCGTCTGCGAATCTATCAGGAAGTTGCCATGGGTGACAACCCTATCACCAGGTGTAAGTCCACTAACAATCGGATAATACCGGCGTTTAGTCTCTGAGTCGTCCGACGTTCCCCAGGCTTCGGGTCCCACCTCAATTTCGACTTGTTCATAACCTGATTCGCCACGATCCACGAAGACGATTTTCCGTAAACCGGTATCAATGACGGCAGTCTTGGGAACAGTTAAGACCTCACCCGTCATACGGAGCGGTTTTCCGTCATGTGGACACACCCCTGGCGCGGTCGCATACGTATCAGGATGGTCAGGACACACATATTTGAAAATCAGCGGCGGCTGATCTGCTTGGATTGTAGGTGAAGTTGGCAGCTCGTGCGTGTGGGAATGTGCTGCTGGCTGTTTTTCAACGAGATCCATACCACAGATAGAGCATTCTCCAAATTCGTCAGCCCGCACTTCTGGATGCATCGGACACGTCCACACAGATGCTGCCTCGGTGGGTGCTTCCGCTTTTTCGACGAGATCCATACCACAAATGGAGCATTCACCGAATTCATCAGACTGCTCTTTCGGATGCATCGGGCATGCCCACTTCCCCTCTGTTTCAGTCCCCGACGCAGATACCGCAACATCGGTATAGATTTCTGCAAGTGTCGGTTTTATTTGTAGCGTTACATACATGCCTGGACGGAGCCGTCCAGTCGGATTGGCGACTTCTATCTGGACTTTCTGGGTTCGCGTTTGCGTGTCAAAGAATGGATAAATGTAGGTAACTTTGCCGGGAAAAGTTAGCCCAGGCATCGATTGCGCAGTAATTTCGACCGCTTGTCCCATGTAAATCCACGGCAGTTCATATTCGTAAACGTCTGCCATAATCCACAAACTACTAAGATCCGCAATGCGGTAAAGATTCATACCCTTGTTCACATGTTGACCCTGCCCAACGTTCATGTGGACCACAGTGCCAGCTATCGGTGCATATAGCGGCAAAGTCGTGCTGACTTCCCCGCGGTCGCGGATATCTTCAATTTGGCTTAAGGTTAATCCAGACAATTCAAGTTTAGATTTTGCAGCGGTAACTGTCCGTTCAACCGATTTACGCAGCTCCACATATTCCGTGTTTTGAAGTTCCTCAATACTTTTAAGTGCCGTCAAATATTCTTCTTGCGCCGTGACCAACTCCGGGCTGTAGATAGACAAAAGTTCGTCGCCTTTACGTACTTTGATACCTGTGAAATCGATGTGCAAGTCTTCAATCCACCCAGAAATTCGTGTCGAAGCATAAGCTATCCGTGTCTCGTTATAATCCAGAACACCGACGGTTCGGATTTCACGCGAAACTTCGCGGAAAGCGATAAGTTCAGTGCGGACTGGAATCAGTGCCTTCTGTTGCTCAGTTAGTTCCAACCCTGAACCTTCGTAAACAGGGATTAAATCCATCTTACAAACTGGACAACTCCCCAGTTCCTGCATTTTAACCGTAGGGTGCATAACGCACGTCCAGTAGCGAATTGTTTTTGCTTCATCTGAGGATGCCATCATTGGTACATGGTCGTGGTCAGCGTGTTCATCCATGTCCATGCCTGATGTATCCTCTGATACTGTTTCACGTTTTTCACGCTCAGATTTCTCTTGCTGACCACAGCCGAATATGAAAAGCAAGGTGATTATCAGTATAATTGGGAAGCAGAAATTTTTAGGCATCTTGTGAACTCCTTACAAGAAAAGGTTACTCTTCGGTCAGTGGTTGTTTCGGCAATATCACGCCAACTGCCTGCTCCAACTGTGCGAGATGTTGGCGATAATCGCGCAATGCCCGCTGTTCCTCAATCTTCAATTTTAATAAAGTACGTTGTGCATCAAGGAAACTCAAAAAATCGATTTGTGCTGCCTGATAGGCTGTATTCGCGGCATCCAATGCCTGCCGTGCTTGTGGCAGCAGTGTTTGACGATAGAGGCGAATACTTCGGTTTGCGGTCTCCATTCCAAAATGATGTTTCTTCACAACAAAGCGGAGATTGCTCTCAAGTTCTTCAATTTTACGCGCCATCGCTTCAATCTTTACATCCATTTCGTGGATGTACGAATTTCGGTGTCCGAACCAGGCGGTATTTGCTGGATTCAATGTCCGTTGTGTGGAAAAGGTCATCGGCATCTTTTTCGTGTGTTTTAAGTCCGCCATCGCCCGGTTTTCAAAGTAACTCGCACCGAGGGTCGGATCAGGATACGTCATTTGCTTTGCCATCTCGACCACCAAACGCATCTTACTGATTACCAACTTCTGTTTTTGGATTTCCTGACGTTTCTCAACCGCTAACGTATACAGGTCGGCTAAAGTAAGTGTAACGCGTTCTTCTTCAACTGGCACAGGAGCCCCTAACGGCAAATCCGTAGAAGCGTTCAACAACGTATTAAGGCGCGCAATAATAGTTTCCTGTTGTTGTTCAAGCGTAATAATCGCCTCTGCTAATTTCGATAACTCTACTTGTGCCGTAATGACGTTTGAATATTTGCCCTGTCCAACACGAAATTTCGCTTGGGCGATAGCGATCATCTGCTGTAGTAATTTTTGGTTTTCTTCGTTAATACGGGTTGCCTCAACAACAAAGAGATAATCGTAGTAAGCTAACTTGATTTCGGTCACCAGATTTCGTAGGGCGATTTCAAACGCTTTTTGGGCAATTAGCACATCTTCAGTGATGATCTGCCCTTTCAACGCTAAAGTGTCCGGGAACGGAAATTTCATTGCCATCATCTCTTTATGGCGCATCGGTCCAACTTTAGTATCAAGTTGTTTTGTGAAAGCGTTATACTGACGCAACACATTCTCTAAGTAGGCAGCTTGCGGGTACTGCGCCAGCACCGCCCGAATTTCTTCACGAGCAGATTTCAAACCCGGATTCCATTCGTATCCAAACGCCACAAGGAGATCCAACACAACAGGCTGGGTCAGCCGGGTTTTTGCTTCTTCAGGTGACGCTGCCAATTGCCGATAAGTTTTCATGGTGTCTGTTGAAAGATCGTAAAATAGATCTGGTATCGGTGTTTCACTTTCTAATTGCGCTTGCCACTGTTTTTGGTATTTCAACACCTTTTCTTCAATCTCGCTGAGAAACGGGTCCGGTTCTACAGTCGGTTCGCTTTTAGTATCGGCATTTTTTTTCGCTACTTCTGTATAGTAATACGCTGGGGGTTGCACCTCAGTGCTACGCAATTCTTGGTATGTTTCCAGTCGATGACTCGCACACCCACCCACTAAAACAGTGAGAATTATGAGACTGACGGACAGTACAGCGGTAAACAGGCTTTGCAATTTGTTTCTACTGCGTAGGAGATAAATCATCGATTTTCCCTCCAACGAGCTGCTCCAACCGAGCGACATTCTGCTGATAGTCTGCAATCGCGCGGAGGCGAGCGAGATTAAAATTCAACCAAACACTCTGCGTCTCAAGAAACCCCGCAATGCTCTTTGTACCTTCCTGATGCCACTCCTCAGCAACTTCAATCGCAGCCCCCGCTTGTGGAATGAGCGTGGTCTCATAGAGTTCGACGAGCCGTCGCGCGTTTTCGAGCCGAAAATAAATCTTTCGGAGAGCCACCTTCGTTTCATCTTCAAGGACGAGTTTGTTCGCCGTAGAAGCCTCACGGTTTTGCTGAGCCTCACGCACCTTACTACTGTTCTTCAGACTCGACCACGGAATTGTTACACCGAAACCGATGGTAAACGGATCTTTACCACTGTCGGGTGCGTCTATCATCAATGCTTTACCCGTTTCTATTGCCATTAAATCAAACTTAAGCATCGGCTTGGTCTGGAGTTCCGCCAGTGCAATTTTTTCGGTGGCTTTCTCAACGTTCAATGCTGCAATTCGCAACTCCTGTCGCTTTGATAATGCCTGTTTTTCCACATCGGCTAACGTCACGTCAAGCGGCACATAAGGCACAGCGACGGTTACCCCCAATAGTGTTGATGAAGGGATAGACAAGATCCCATTGATGTTTGCATGTTCAACCCGCTGCAATTCCGCCAGCAGGACGAGATCATATTCCAATTGTGCAAGCTGGCTTTGTGCCTTCAGCACATCATTGAGTGTTGATTTCCCGTCGGCATAGCGTGCCGTGGCAATCGTGAGAATAGAAGCCACCAGTTCGTGATTTTGTTGCGTTAGTTCGACTGCGCGTTGGAGATACGCTAATTCGTGGTAACTCAGTTTTAATTCAACAATGAGATCGCGTATCACCTGTTCATGCTTCACACGTTCAATCTCAATCGCCTTTTTGACGACCTCGCCAGCTGCATCAAGGGTACCGGGATACGGAAATGACTGTGAAAAACTAATCCGATGGCGTTGAGGTCCGACCCGTGTCTCCACGCTTCGCGCATAGTAGCCGTACATGAACATCGGATCGGGCAATGCCGTCACTTGCGGATACTGTTCAATTGTTGCCTGCCACCGTGCCTTTGCCGCTTTAACTTTCGGACTCCGCGCAACGGCAACCTGAATGAGGCGTGGCAGCTCAAGTGTTTCGGCAAATAGCGTTGTTACATCAGTGGTTTGCTCTGGTGTTGATGCTTTTTCGGTCATCCCGTGTGCTCCTCTTAGCACCAGCACACTTCCGATAACAACCAATGCCATTTGGTATAATAAACTAACTGCACGCATTGTCGTCTCCTTGACGGGAGAGGAGCAGCGTTCGGAGTTTCCTTCGCTTGAAGGTATTGCGCTCAGAACGCGCTCCACTGAATTTGATGAGACTAAAGCGAAAACTTGACAGCCGGACTTGTTACGCGAATGCGAACCTCATGTTCTTGACCCTTTGGCATAACAATGAACCCAGCATAAGTGTGCATCATTTTGCTGTATTTCAGTAATGCCATCCGCGTTTCGCCTTCGGTGTTGGTAACCTGAATAGCGACTTTAACATCACCTAACGCAATCTCAGCGTGATCTTGGGTCGGATACACACTAATATAGTGCGTCTTCCCTTTAATCTCATCCGCTTTTACCATGCCCCCCATTCCCATGTGAGACATCATATCTTTGTACACATCGGTAGTTAGCACATTGAGGTCAAATGTCAAATTCCCCACTGAAACTGTTTGGAGGAACTTATCTGGATTTTCCTTGAACATCTCTGCCTGCATCTCGTTGCAGACATAGTAGGTTTTTCCGTCCTGTTCAACTTTGACCATTGCTGCAGGCTTCATTAGCATACCATTAAATGTACAACGCACTTTATCAGCAGCTCCGTGCTCGCCGTGTGCGTGTTGATGGTCTCCGTGCTTTTTGTGCGCGTCCTCTGCCTTAATCGAAAAGATTGAGAACAATAGCACGACTGTGATTGCCAAGAAAGAAGCGACGATCCGCCGCGTCAATTTCGTTTTCATGTTTTTCTCCTTTTTTATGAGATGGTTATAAGTTATAAGTTATAAGTTATAAGTTTGGTTTTTGATGTTTGACGGTTCTTTGTAAAGGTTGTTACCCAATTGAAACACCGACGGTTACCAAAGAAACTATTACCTCAGAAACCTCTTAACTTAAAAACTTATAACTAAAAACTAAAAACTATTAAAATGGATAAGACGTTGCCACAGAAACTAAAGTGCCGAATTCAATTGCATCGCCTGCATCATAAAGCGTCTCTTGGGTCAACGGAAACATGACATTAGCAGACACGGAAATATCGTTTAGCGTCACCATAGACATACCGAGTGCTGCCATAGTATAACGGAGTCCAGTATTAATATCACGTTCGCCAGCCCACGCGGCAGCGGACTGATAAAATCCGAGATAGTTTCCGTTAAATGAGAGCCAATCAAAGAGACGATACGTAAAGCCAGCGGTATAACTCAATTCCACTGGACCTCGATACGTCTTACTGTTTTCATAGAATGGAAACATGCCACGTGCGGAAGCGGTGACCATTAAACCTCGGTAGAGCGGTAAATTGTACCGCAAATTAGCAAGCGGGTTAAAGGTCCCGGTCCCGAACTGAATATGGAGATGTTCCCTCCCTGCATCTCCAAGTATCCACGGATTTTCTTCGGTTTTGCCGGTGGGGATCGTCGTACCTAACCGCGCAAATAGTAGATCATTCGTTCCAAAGAGCCCTCGAATTTTATAGCCTAAGAACAGATCTGAATCCGATAGACCGGTATAGGTTTCATTGCGATGATGGATATCTCGACTCCGTAAAATGGCTTGTTTATCTTCAGGAGTCACCTGATCAATCCATTCGATACTCGCTTCCTGATTTTTGACTGCATACGGAACATTTGCCTGCAACGTCCATCGATCGTTAAGCAGGTATTGCAATCCAACATCCATCCGGTAAGTACTCAACGCTACGTGGTGCCTATGTAAAGGCGCGTCTACGACTTCACCTATTGGTGAAAGCCCTCTTGATTCGAGATGTCCCCCTTGTGCATCAGGGGATACCAACATATTGACATTTACTTGAAATCGTTCTATCTCTTTTGAAGCCAAACTGACTTCACTCATCATACCGCTGGGCGGTAAGACGGGGTTGCTTCAAGCCGGGCAACTTTCTTGTGCAAATCCGAAAGAAACAAATACCCAGTTGAGCAGTATCACGTGTAAAAACAAACGCATTTTCATAATCTGTATACCATCCGAAAAGTATTGTAACGCAGCGAGACGCAAGATCTCACGCTACAGGTCTATTGACAGTTTCCCGGCGCGAACTTTCAGAAAAAGTAGGAGCAAGCTATGCTCGCGATATTGCGGAAAAACAATCTTATAAAAGTATTAAAATAAAAATAAGGGAGTACTTGAAGAGTGCCTTGTGGAACTCACTTAGCACTGAATAAACGGAGGACCTCTACGGGATAGAGAATTGTCGGGGAAAAACGCGGAGATTAAAGGTTCAGAGAGAACTTGGAACGATTCCCGCGGGGCAACAGGCAAAGTTGCCGAGATTGGGAGGATTGAGACAAGACACTGATTGATCAATTCACGGGATTCGTGAATGTTGTGCCTGTCATCTGGGAAAACCAATTCTAAATCGGTCGAACAACACGGTTCACCACTTTCTGAAGGAGCTTCAGTTTCACCCGCTGTGGCTGTTTTGGCACCCTGGCAGCATGAATGGGTTTCTTGAGAGCTGTCGTGGCAGAACTTTTGTTCAAAAGTTGCACAGAGAAGTGGGCACACCGAATAGATGTACAACAGTCCCACAAGTAAGATAAGCACCTGTCGATGTTTTTGCAACATTGTCCAATAAACTCCACTGTTTCGTCAGAAAGTAGAAATCGAATAAAACACTTTCAAAGTATTATACACCAAAATCTCAAAAAGTTGCAAAAAAAAAATGATTTCCCTATACTACACACCAAAAATTTTGAAAAATTGCCAGAAAAGTCGGGCTGTCTAAGGCGTTTGACTTTAAGCCTTTCAATATTGTCAACCTCGCTAAGATCAATACCGTTTCTTATAAAACTGATACATCTTGCTGAAAGTCGTTTTTCCCAATAAAATCAAGCAAGCTTCAACAAATATATTAAGCAGGCAAAACGAAGGCGTAACCTCCTTAGACAAAACATCTATAAAATCGCGCCAAACATATAAAGAATTTAGAGCCGGTAAGACTTTGTAATAAGTTGGCCGGACATATCAAGCAAGTCGGAGTTTAAGTTGCATTTCAGATGTAAATGGGATATACTATTTGACAGACTACCATATTAGACTCGTGGTATTCTGAGGTGTCGCTCTCCGTCTTCTATGGAAAATAAAAAAGATAACGAAATCAAATCGCAGCGGAGGAAAATCTCATGGCATATATTAAGATCCCAAAAGGGTGGGAGATCCCCGAAAATCAGGTAACATCCGAAACAGACTATATTAATCGTCGGAAATTCATCAAAAATCTGGGTTTAGGGAGTGCTGGCACTTTGCTGTTTTCCACTTCAAACGCCTGCGCGCAAGGCAGTGCGCTCGAGAAACAGTTAGAACCCTTCCGGGCACACACGCTGAATGCTGAAAAGAATGCAAACTTTACTGTAGAGAGAGAGATGACTGACGAGATTGTCGCCGCTACCTATAACAACTACTACGAATTCACCACCTCAAAGAGCACTGTCTGGAAAAGAGTCGAAAAATTTAAAACGCGTCCGTGGGAGATCGAAATATCAGGACTCGTCGAAAAACCGATGACGTTAGACGTAGACGACCTTATCAAAAAGATGCCGATTGAAGAACGGATTTACCGATTCCGTTGCGTCGAAGCATGGGCAATGGTCGTGCCTTGGGTCGGTTTTCCGATGAAAGCCTTGCTTGAAAAAGTGCAACCGAAAGCGGAAGCCAAATATGTCCGTATGCTCACATTTTTGGATGCCGACATGGCACCGCAGCAACACGATGTTCGCCTGCCGTGGCCCTATTTTGAAGGACTCACACTCGCTGAGGCAATGAATGATCTGACGCTACTCACTGTCGGTATCTATGGACACATTCTACCGCCGCAGCACGGCGCGCCTATCCGGCTCATCGTGCCGTGGAAGTACGGATTCAAAAGCATTAAGTCTATCGTCAGCATCGAGTTAACCGACCAGAAGCCGCGCACCTTTTGGAATACGCTTGCACCGAGGGAGTATGGTTTTGAGGCAAACGTCAATCCCAATGTCCCACATCCGCGTTGGTCCCAAGCCAGCGAGCGGATGATTGGAACTGGAGAGCGGCTCCCGACGCTGGTTTACAACGGTTATGGGGATGCTGTCGCACACCTTTACAAAAGGTAAACGGAGAAAATAGATGCATAGAAAGCAGACAGGGAAGAAAACTTTTATAGGTCTGATGTGTCTGGTTTCGCTCATATTTGCTGGGTGTAATAATCTGGGTGCTATCTTTGGTGATGAGGGACGGGACGCGTCTGAACCTGTCTCTATTGATATGAACATTGTCACAGCGAATACGCAATTCGGCTTTAACCTGTTCGATGAAATTCGCAAAACCGAGCAAGATAAGAATATTTTTATTTCTCCGCTCAGCATCTCTATTGCTTTGGCAATGACATTAAATGGAGCCTCCGGTGAAACCGAGCAGGCGATGGCGAATACGCTGCAGCTACAAGCGTTAGACACCGAATCAATGAACACCGGTTACGCAGGCTTGCGTCAAGCACTTCAAGTAGCAGACCCGAAAGTGATACTCACGATCGCAAACTCTCTCTGGGCACGCCAAGATGTTCCGTTTAAGCAGGATTTCTTACAGCGAAACACCGAATATTTCGGAGCGGAGGTCTCGGCACTCAATTTCATGGACCCAAGTACCTTAACAACGATTAATCAGTGGGTAAATACCAACACCAACGGCAAAATCACAAAAATCCTTGATGAAATTAACCCGGATATGGTGTTATTTCTGATTAACGCCATCTATTTCAAAGGGACGTGGCAGACAGAATTCGACCCATCGCACACGCGCGACGGAATCTTCCATCTCGGAACTGACGGTCAAAAGCAGGTGCCGATGATGACAAGGACAGGTGATTACCCGTATTACGAAAACCGTGAAGAAAAGTTCCAAGCGATTAGTCTCCCTTACGGCAATGGACGGATGAGCATGTACATCTTTCTCCCGTCCCCCAAATCTAACCTCAATACCTTTTTAAATGGTTTAGACACCGAGAATTGGGAGCATTGGATATCGCAGTTTAACGAACAAGAAGTATTCCTCAGCATGCCCAAATTTAAGTTGGAATATGAAAAAACGCTTAACAATCCGCTGCAATCCGTCGGTATGGGTATAGCGTTTGCCCCTGGGCTTGCCGATTTCAGTCGGATGGCAGACTTAGAGGCTTTGGGTAAAAACCTATATATCGGAGAGGTGCTTCATAAAGCCGTCGTCGAAGTTAATGAAGAAGGCACTGAAGCCGCAGCCGTAACCAGCGTCGGGATTCGCGCAACGAGCGCGCCACCCGCATTCATCGCAGACCGCCCCTTCTTCTTTGCGATTCGTGATAATGAGACAAAGACGGTGTTATTTATGGGCACTGTCGTTGATCCATCAGTGGAATAGGTCCAGTAATCAGAAACACCTCATTTTTTGAAGAAGCTCCAATCCCTATGCAACAAAGGATACAAAGAGGTATCCGTACGGTTTTGAAGACGCGACGCAAACAACACAGAGTTCGTCTGAACTTTATCAAAAAGTGAAGGAGACCACCCCTGATGAAAACGAAATTTAGAATTTTTTACAGATTAAGCATTGCCCTTATGTTGTGTGGATCCATGCTCTTTACCTACACAGGTTGCGGCGGAAGTGAAGATGCTACAGAGGAGTCCGCATCTGACTTTATGCCGTCAGGATTAAACCCCCCAAACGGTGCCGCCTATGACGATGTTTTTTTTAAAGAATATGGGACAAACCCTTTTATTGATACAGAAGACGATCACCTCTCAACGTTTGGTATGGATGTGGATACCGCCTCCTACGCCGTTACGCGACGTTATCTTCGAGATGGACACCTCCCACCAACGGAAGCCGTTCGCGTAGAGGAATTTGTCAATGCCTTTGATTACAATTACGCGCCACCCGCTCAGGACGCTTTTGCTGTTCACATTGAGGGCGCGCCATCCCGATTCGGTGAAGGCAAACGCCTCCAACTGTTGCGTATCGGTATCCAAGGTCGTGTCATCCCCGACGAAAATCGCAAGGACGCGATGTTGACTTTCGTGATTGATGTCTCAGGTTCAATGGATATGGAGAATCGACTGGAGTTGGTGAAACGTGCCTTAACGCTTTTGGTTGAACAGCTCCGTCCGGGCGACACAGTTGGTATTGTGGTTTACGGCTCGCGCGCACGGACTGTCCTCCCACATACCGGTATTGAAGGTCGTGAGGAAATCTTGGAGGCAATCCACTCCCTCAGACCTGACGGGAGCACAAATGCAGAAGAAGGGCTTCGGCTTGGCTACAAGCTTGCCTTGCGCAATGCAAGGGCTGGTAGTATCAATCGCGTGATTCTCTGTTCAGATGGCGTCGCTAATGTCGGAGAAACAGGGCCTGATGCGATCCTAAAAACAATTCGCGCCCACGTTGAGGAAGGAATTACTTTGACGACAATCGGGTTTGGGATGGGGAATTACAACGATATCCTTATGGAACAACTCGCCAATAAGGGTAATGGTAGTTACGCTTACGTTGATACCTTCAACGAGGCAAAGCGTATCTTTGTCGAAAACTTGACGGGGACATTACAGCTCATCGCTAAAGAGGCAAAGGTCCAGGTCGATTTCAATCCTGAAGTCGTCAGTCGCTTCCGATTACTCGGTTATGAAAACCGTCGCCTCGATCACGAAGAGTTCCGTGATGACGATGCAGACGGCGGGGAAATCGGTTCCGGCCACAGCGTCACAGCCCTCTATGAAATCAAACTTCATGAAGGTGCAACCGGACAATTGGCGACGGTCTTCATACGTCATGAAGATCCCGACACCCGTCATGTCTCGGAAACTAACGAGGAGATTTTCTCAACAGCGTTGAAAAGGGCATTTGAAGACGCATCTCCCGAATTTCAGCTCGCCGCGACTGTCGCAGAATTCGCAGAAATATTGCGTGAGAGTTACTGGGCACAAGGCGGGAGCTTAGCAGCGGTCCAGCAAAGTATTAAAGGGATCGCGCCGCAAATTCCCAACGAGCGGGTGGATGAACTCAGTCATCTAATAAGTCAGGCGACCCGCTTTAAAGCTCGGGATAGTGAATAACCCGTGCCACGGAAAGATTATGAAAAGCCTTGTTATCCTCTTATTGATCCTATCGACCTTTTCAGCATCCGCTACGTGGGAATCAGTGGAGAGCTCGCACTTTCGGGTCTACTACCAAGAGGGAACGGTAGATCCAATGTCAATCCTTCAGATTGCGGAGGACTTCTATGCCGAAATGCCGGAATTGACAAGCCGTATGCCAGCAGGAATGATTGACATTTGGGTCTGCGATACACAAAAGGCTTTTCAGAAGTCTGTTCACGCGCCGATTCAGGATTGGGCAGTCGGGTGTGCCTTCCCATTGAGTCGGCGGATTGTTATCCAAAATCCGAAACACATAGCACTCGCGAAACTGCAGTTAGCACAAGTGCTGCGTCACGAGATCGCACATGTCCTTTTCGGACAATGTACCCGCAAAGCCGTTAAAGAAATTCCACTATGGTTTATAGAAGGCATAGCGATCTATTTTGCTGATGAATGGGTGCCGAGTCGCCATGAAACATTGCTAAAGCATGTTTTCTCGAAATCTATCCTGCCACTCCAAGCGTTAGCACGAAGTTTTCCGCGTTCGCAAGCCGGTGCGGACCTGGCGTATGCTCAGAGCCAAGACACACTCCGTTGGTTGGTTGAACGCAAAGGCAGAGATGTGTTGTTTACACTCATTGCGGAACTCCATGCAGGCAACAATTTTGATACCGCTTTTGAAGCCGTAGTCGGATGGGATCTCGCCACCTACGATGCCCTTTGGCGTGAATCACTGGCGGAACGTTATCGGTGGGCATCCCTTTTTTCCAATTCCTATTTTTTATGGGGAGGACTTGGCGGTCTCGCACTCCTGGGCTACCTCGTCTGCCGGAATCGTAGACAGCGGCACCTCAATAAACTCGCACAACAGGAAGACACTATAGACGCATTCTTCAAAACTTGAAACCCATGAACACCTCTCTGATTTACGCTGTCCTCTGCTTTATCTGTTTCGCTTCCGTAGCGATAGCGCAACCCAAACGACTTGCCCAGTATCCTGACCAACTGACACGTGACGGACACATCGTTGTTTTACCCGATCACGGCACCATCTACATCGTTTCCGACCTACATGCCCATTGGGACGATTTTAATCAATGGTTGCAACTTACAAAACTTGTGGCGCGGATTCAAGCGGGTGAAGATGTCTACGGATTGATACTCGGTGACGCGGTTGACTATAAACCCGATGAACCGAGACATCCCCCTTATGGTGATACCTTAATTATCGACCGGGTTATCGAACTCCGAAGACAACTTGGTGATAATGGTAAAAGACTTATCTATCTCCGAGGGAACCACGAATTTGCCGCCGCAGATGCTTATGCAATGCTGAAGAAACAGGGAATGACAACGCAAAATAGGGATCGATTCATTCGTCTATTGTACGAAAGTCCACTCGGTGCCTACTATGAACAGTTCAATTTTATTGAAAGAATGACCGATGTTCACTATGAATTCCTTATGAATCTACCAACAGTCGTTATTGCAAAAAACGGTTTTGTCGGTATTCACGCCGGTCCTGCGCGTTCCATCACCAGTCTTACGGATCTCATTGATCCGGGTCCTAAAACCCTTGAAGAACTCCTTTGGCCCCGTCCTGTTATCGCGTACCCTGGGGGCTATACCTTAACACACATTGAAAATTTCCTTGCAGCCATTCAGGCGAATCTCCTTGTCGTCGGACACACCCCGATTCACTACTTTCCTACCAAAAATGTCAGAGACGGTATCGCAACATTCGGCAATAATCAACTCATCTTTTCGACAGGTTACAGTGGCTTGCCGGGAGTCCCAACCTACATTGAAATTGATTTAGCAGAGAGATACCCGTCTGTACACGCGCTGAAGTTAGGCGTAAATATTCATCACCTTTACGACAAGACTGAAAAATCAAAATCGGACTAAAAGACTCATATCATGCGGCCACTCATTTATATTATGACCCCCCTGCTAATTCTCACCATTTTTCTCGCCTCTCGCTTTGTAACGTGGGACGCGATAAAAGGTGAGAATCGGCAAGCGCAGGGACACGTCCAAGAGGGAACCGCAGCACTCCGGACATGGAAACTTCCACAAGCGATAGCAGCATTTACGCAGGCAATTGAGATTGAGCCAAGGTATGCCGAAGCTTACGTGAAACGTGGACTCGCGTATTATCGTTCTGCACAGTACGAAGCCGCCATCGCAGATTACACGGAAACGTTAAAACTCAAAAGATATCAAGCCGATGCTTACGCAAGTCGCGGTGATGCTTATCGCGCGTTAGAGGACACGCAGCGTGCTATTGAAGATTACGCCGCTTCGCTAAAAAAAAGATGGAACGCCAGCGTTATGCTGAAACGTGCAGAAACCTACTTTAAACGCGGCGACATTCAAAAAGCACTCACCGACTACAATAATGCGATCAAACGAGTCCCCTCTGCGACGGCTTACTATGCCCGCGGCAACGTCTATCTTCAACTTTCTATTCAAGGGAATGGAAACTATTTAAAACCCGCGCTGGCAGATCTGGATCAAGCGATCGCTATAGAGTCACGTTTTGCGAATGCCTATATCAGCCGCGCACAGACCTATACACATTTGGGAGAACAGACATTAGCAACTAACGATTATACGCAGGCGATAGAACTGTTCACTGACGTAATTCAGACATGGCAAGGTGAATCAAACGCGCTTATACAGGTCTACTATTGGCGCGCTTTCGCTTACCAAAAACTCGGCGAAATGGACAAGGCAGAAAAAGATACCGTTGAAGTATATCAATACATTTTTAGTTTTTTTCTTGAAAAAATCGCAAAATTGTGATATACTATAAGGTTGTAGCGTTTACATCTCGCTTGACTTTCTCTGTTTTTGCACGTAAGGATTATTTTTCGCGAACGACCCTTCGCAAACTATGGTGAATTATAGAAATAAGTTGACATTTATCAATAACCCAGTCCCCTCTCAAAGTCCTCCTGATAAGGGGGATTTAGGGGGTTGACTTGCATTGAAAGTGTATAAGCAATTCTAAAATCTACCATAAAAACTTGCTTTCATTTTGGAATTTTTAATAGGAGGCTATCAGAATTAATATGACCGGAGATGCATTAGGTTTAGTTGAAACGCGAGGTTTAATTGGAAGCATTGAAGCCGCCGACACAATGGTGAAAGCGGCGAATGTCCAACTTATCGGTTACGAACAAGTCGGTGGTGGTTATGTAACTGTCATGGTTCGTGGTGATGTTGGTGCGGTTAAAGCCGCAACGGATGCAGGGGCTGAAGCCGCCGCACGCGTCGGTGAAGTTGTTTCTGTTCACGTAATCCCGCGGCCACATGCTGAAGTCGAAACTATCTTAAAGAAAGCGTAAACTATTCGTCAGTGGATCGACCACACGTTGGCTAAGCGCGTTTGGAACATCCTAACAGAAAAGGCAAATTATAGATGCCAGATCGTGACCTTGTTGAGTTGATTACCCGTCGTGTTGTGAACAGACTAACGACCGACCAAGCCTGTAGCGGATGTGCTTTGAGAAGCTGTGATGCAGGAAACCGCGCATGCGACGTCGTCACGCAACAACAACAGATCCCCGTTGGAGTCTCAGCACGGCATGCACATGTAACGCAGGAGCACCTTGAGATTCTTTACGGTGCCGGGCACCAACTCACTGTCTATGCCCCGCTTTATCAACCGGAAGCATTCGCCGCAAATGAGACACTTACCATCGTCGGAAAACGGATGCGGGCTATTGAAGCCGTGCGCATTCTCGGACCTGTCCGAGATTATTCCCAAGTCGAAGTCGCACAAACCGAAGCAATTCGGCTCGGGTTAAGTCCTCCGATTCGAGACTCAGGTGATCTTGCGGGTGCGGAACCTATTACCCTCATCGGGCCCGCAGGAAGCGTCTATTTAGAGGAGGGTGCTATTTGCGCCACACGGCACATCCACATGACACCCAGTGACGCTGAGGCACTCAATATTCGCGAAGAGGACCTTCTAAAGGTACATTTCCCCGGTGAACGTGCTTTGACTTTTGAAAATGTTCGTCCGAAAATTTCTGAAGATTATGTGCTTCAGATGCACTTAGACACCGATGATTCCAACGCCGCAGGTTTGAAGGGTGGCGAACCTGTTGAAATTGTGCGTTAGGTGTCCTACATTTTGAACCAATATGAATCAAGAACTGATTGATCAGATTCGGAAAATTGTCGAGAGGGTACTGGAGGCACAAGGATCTAACACTACGCAAATTACAGACAAAAAACAATTACTCGCTATCTTTGGCGCGACGCAACTTGAATTGGACGAACCGATCCAGCAGCTCCGGGCCTGCATACACGATGGGTGGAAAATTACAATAATTTTATCTGATCTCGCAACTAAGGTTATAAACCCTGAACCGATCTATGCCGCGGTGGGTGAAGAAAATGTCCTGCTGGAGAATGCACTAACCGATATAACAACTTTCGTGGATACCTATCAGCAGATTGTGCTTCCCGTTTTCTCACATCCAATGGCTGCAAAACTCGCGTTAAGGTTGGTAGACACGCCGTGCACTTATCTTGTGTTTGAAGCACTCTCTAAAGGAAAAAAGGTGATAGCGGTCTCTGATGCACTTAATCAAGGTGAAATTGGGAAAAAAATTAATAGTATTGAAGTCGAATATGTAAACCTTTTGTCTGAACTTGGCGTTCAATGGGTACCTATGATACAAATCGCCGAGTCAGTGACGGAAAAAATGAATGACTCGCTCGCCAGTTTAGATAAACCTCTGATTAGCGCAACGACTATTTCAAATCTGGATGCAAACGTACGGGAGTTGGTTCACGTAAAATCAGCGATTATTACACCACTTGCTCGTGATCACGCCAAAAAGAGAGGTATTAAACTGATACCTAAAAGTTAAGAAGCATTAGAGTCGTCGATTCTCGTTAGCATTAACAGAAGATCAGTCCATCTTAACTTCAGATTAATCCTTGACAATTTTTGCAGAAAATTGTATCATTTCCGTTAAGATAAGAAAACTACCTTTGAGATTCACGAGGCACCGCGCGCAACAGGTATAAAAGCCCGTTGGCAACGCCAAATGAAGGAGATGTACTTAGAAGGAGATTTACCATGAAAACCCGGATTTCGATTTTAAGCGTAGTATGCCTCATCAGCTGTTTTGTCATCGCTGGATTGGCAACCCCCGCGAATGCGGACCGCGATTATTACGCAGACCGGCTGAGTCGCGAGCATCGCGTTGCAAGCGATGTTGATGAATGGATAGAGCGTGGGAACGCAACGATCACCGCCAGCCCCCGATTTGAGGATGGCGTTCGACTCACCGCCTGGGCAAATGACGCTCAGAACACAGAAGACTACGAATTCGCAATTGCCAGCGCGGTATATCTTTTTGAAATTCCAGCAGGAACACAGTATATTGAAGTTTTGGTGCGATACCGAGGGGAACCCCACCGACTCGAAATCGAAGACTACGATGAACCCATCGCAGGTCGCGCATGGATCCGCAACACTAAACGCGAGACGACACGTCGCGGTTACTACGACGAAAACGCTAAAGAGACACGCTATGGGGACACCTTTGTCCTACGCGCAAAAAACCGATCCGAACATATTAAGATCCCCGCCGCCGGTCATGTCAAAGACGGATGGATGGAGCTGCATATCGTCGCTGAAGGTGGCGAACAGATTGACGTAGAGCACCTTGAGGTCTCCACGTATCGTAGACAGCCGAAGGTTAGAGTGATTCAACGCTATACACCTACCTACCGCTGGCGCCCCTGGCACCGCTACACCTATCTGTACTTTTACGACGGTCCTATCTATTACGCAACGGACTACGACTACTATCTCCGATGGAGCTACCCGATCTATGATCACCACTACCTCTCAATCCGTTCGTATTACGGTGGGTACCTCGGACGTTACCGCGGCTACTACCCAAGTGCCTACTACCGCTGCTATTCACCATATTATTATAGCGGTTCGCGGAGCTACTACGGTGGTACGCCAAAGGTTTATCAACAACGGACGCAATTGAACCGGTGGAGTGCTAAGCATGAAACAACACGTCGCCAGTACAGTCGTAGCCGATTATCTGCTAACAGTCAAGCAGGAAACCGAACAGCAGTTCGGAGGAGCGTCCGCACCACACTCGAAGATCACCGGAGGCAGACCCCAGCGACAACAGAACGGATTGCGCGCCAGTCAATTATTACACAAAAACAGCGCGCCCGCGTTTCTACGTCAGCACTCCGCCAAAGTAAGGTAAGGCAGAGTACTTATGCCACCGGGAGCACAGCAAGTACAAGGACACTCAGTAAGCAACGGCGTTACCCTGCCGCGACAACACAAAACGCGCACCGTTATAACAGTTCAACGCAAACACAACGGACTACGCCGCTTTATAGACGTTCGACCACTACTTCAAACCGATCGGTCTCGTCAAGCACAAGTAGTACCTCACGCCCGAAGTATAGAACGACTACTTCAAATTCGAGTTCATCTCGCTCGAAGTATAGAACGACTACTTCAAACTCAAGTTCATCTCGCTCGCGATCAAGCGTAAGCCGCTCAACCACAAGTTCGTCGCGTGAGAGATCAAGCGTGAGCCGTTCAAGTTCGAGTTCGTCGCGTTCGCGGACAAGTGTAAGTCGTTCTTCTTCTACAAAGACACGGACACGTCCGACGACATCCAGCTCGAGTTCATCGCGTAGCAGTTCAAAGAGCAGTGATGATGACGATGACGATCGAAGTCGAACAACACAACGGACAAAACGGCGGCGTTAATAGGAGTAGCACAATGGGCTTTACACAACTTTTTCTGATGCGTGAAGCCCATATATCGAATGCGATTTTTCCTAATCATCTCACTACTGTTATTCAGCCTCCACGCCAGTTTTGCGCAGGAGGCTGAAAACGGCACAGAAACCGAACAGCAAACGACAGAAACGGCGGAACAGGTTAAACTTGTCTCGCCTATCGGTGCTATAGTGCGTTCTGCCGTTTTTCCCGGATGGGGGCAGTTTTATAGTCGCAGTTACTTTCGAGGGAGCCTAACCGTCTTGGGAATAGGAGGTTCCGTTATCGGTGCTTTGTTGGCACAACAATCCTTTAGCAGCCGGTACGATGCTTATGAAGTTCTGGTTTGGCAAGGTTTTCATAATGAAAAAACGATATTAGAAAGTTACGAGTATGCAAACCAGAGATATAAACTTAGAACATTTTTTATGTATACCGGCATCGGTATTTGGCTTTACAGCCTCATCGATTCTTATGTGGGTGCCAACTTTTATAACGCGACGACTCTGATTCAGTCCATTGAACAGGATGTACGAGATACTGAAAAATTTGGGATTGAAATGAGCGCGACCCCCTCACGTCTTTATTTTGGTATTGTTAAAACTTTTTGAAACAGGAGAGTGTTTATTATGTTTAAGACTTTCGCAAAAGTCAGCGGTGTCCTCATCTTACTGGTAGGTTTTATGGGGTGTGGAGACGCTGATAAAGTCGGAGAAATTCCAACTGAAGAAATCATTCAAATTAGTGGTGTCTTAGACCGATGGCGGGAAGGTTATGAAACAGAAGATGTTAACACCTACATTAATACCTTCTGGGAAGATGGCTTCCTTTATGTCTCGGATATGGGAACAGATGGCGATAAAACAGACGATGTAGAATTTGATGACATTCGGCAGGAACGAGCCGCCGCGACTCGGGTCTTTGAGCGGTTTCAGGATATTGAGATAGAACTCTCTTCTCCACCAGAAATTCAGATGAACGATGATGGCACACAGGCAGAGGTACGGAACCACTACAGAATCCAGTTTTTTGTATCGGACGGTCAAACGCTTGAAGGCGGATATACCGGTGCCTACGCCGAAGGAGACAACCTCTTCATCTTTGAAAAAAGAAACGAGGAATGGCGCATAGCCGAGTGGCACGACGAAGCCTTTAACGAGGAAGAAATTCGCGTTGCCAATAACTTATAGGATTAAGAAAAGGAGGGGCAATTTCTACCCCAAGGGGCGGGCAGAAATACCGTACATTCATGCCGCAACAGGAAGAACATCTACGGGATTATCTTCAACTCATCCGAAAGCATGACTTTACGATCTGCCTAAGTGTCCTACTGGTATTAGGAACTGCTCTTATCATCTCGCTTCGTCTACCTAAAACTTACGCCGCTTCCACCTTAATGTTATTCGTCCAACCCAGTGCTACATCTTCCCTGCCTTCCGCAAATCTGTTTCAAAATGTCTTCTCTGGCGGTATCGACCGACGAGAGATGGAAACAATCAGCACCCGATTCTCTACAGAATCAATGCTAAATACAGCAATCGAAAACCTTGAGGAAAATGGGCATGCAGAAGCGGCGGCTCTTTTCCCACCAGTCGGTAAACTCAAACGAATGCTGAAGGCACAAGTCAACCCAGACTCCGACTATATTAATCTTTCGCTTGCATTGACTGAAGCAGAAGGCGGTGAACGGAACGCAGCGCTCTTTGTCAACCAACTTGCAAGCGATATGCAAATATTGCGACTCGGAGATAAAGAAACAGAACTCAAAAAACGTATGGAACTCATCGGAGATAAACAACAGGCAGTCATAGCGAAAATAGAGGAAAAATCAGACGAACTGCTCACGTTCGTCCGCGAAAATGGAAGCCCAGAAACATGGGTGCCTATCCTGACTAATTTGCTCGAACGCCATGCCAGGGTCCATGAAAAGATTACACTCAATCAACAACAGCTTTATGCAACGCGCGTCTATATTACGCATCTACAAAAACAACTAAATCAATTACCTAAGCAAGAACAATTATCCGAAACCACCTCCTATAACCCTGTCTGGCTTTTTCAGCAGGAAAAACTCTTCAACCTTGAATCGCAACGCGTCGCGGATAGAAAAAAAGTAGGGACGAATCCATCAGAATTAGAAGGTCTTAACGCCCAAATCGACGAAATCCAAGAAAAAAATAAGAATACCTCCCCCATAACTACTACCACCACTTCCGGCACCTCTGCACATTATACCTATATACAGAATCAGTTAACAACGACTTTCCCAACCCTCTCAAGTTATGAAAATGCCGAAGAACACCTCAAACGGGAACTTGATAGCATAGAAACTGAACTGGAAAGACTGCTAATAGAGATCCCCGAAAACCACACGATTCTTACACGAATGCGAGCCAAAATTCAGAACACGAATCTGGTCGCTGAAGAGATTGCCAAACGGTCACTTGAAGCAGAAATATTATATGCTGAATCTAAACTACCAACCTCTCGTAACCAGATAGGTGGTATTGAAGTCATCGACCGCGCTGCACCAAAGAAGATTCCTGTCGCCCCGCAACTTAAGCTTATCTTTGTTATAGCGGGAATCGCTGGTTTAGTTTTAGGTGTTACAGCGGCTTTGTTCATCGAATATTTTAATACAACCGTTGTGAACTTAAAAAACTGAACACCCATTTGGAAATATTTAAAGCCTCGATTTTGGTTCGAGGCTTTATTATTTTGGACAACTTTGTAAAAAAAATGTCAATTTTTCTTAAAATGTAGTATAATATATATCACGCTCGTTGGCATTATGCGGGTTCATAAATTTATAGCAAGGTCGGTCGATATTCTCGACTGACGCTTAAGACAAAACTGATTCGTTATGAGTTGCTGCTGTCTTCAGGGAGACAGTAAATGGCACAAACTACCCACATACTAAGGATATATCTCTGTTTGTGTAGCCGCCATTAGCATAATATCACAGAGAATGTATAAGTAGATCATTTCCAGATTGCTACTTATCCTTAAAAAACAAAACGGGCGAAAAATCGAAAATGAATAGTACCGATATTAAACTTGAAAATATATCACATTTGTGGTATGTTTATTTGAAATTCCACTCCAATGCATGTATTTTTTCTGTTTAAAAACTTGACAGAAATTCAAATCGGTGCTATTTTAGATGCTTAAGAACAGTTTTACAGGCATTTTATTATGCGTTTATCGTAAATTTCTGTAAAACAAACCCTTAATTTGTTGGAAGGAGACTCGCTTTTTATACGCTTCGCGCGATATTCGCGATTTACGGAATATCTGTTCGGCAGTGACGAAAAGTAAAAAATTGAACACGTGTTATTTGCAATAACTAACGCAATTTTGGCACTTTTCGTTTACACGCAAAGCGGTTTTCATCCATTTCAAGGTTTTTGTCGGAAACCCAGGTAAAGAGCGCGAATGACGAAATATTCGTGTCGCAGCTCGGTTACCTAAACATCCGATTCATTATCTCCAAGGAGGAAAAACAAAATAATGAACAGGCTAAAACAATCAATTGATGTTTTACTTGTAGCGACCTGTATCCTGAGCGCGTTTGTGCTTTACGGTTGTGGGGCACAAAGCCTTGGTCCACAAGAACCCCTATTGCCAACGATTGAGGGGAGTTCTAAATTCTCAGCGCGTTTCCAGTTAGAAGAAGAACCCCAATTCTTCTATGATCTGTTTGGAAAAGAGCTGCTTGAAGGTAACGAGGTCTATAACTATCGCGAGCAGAAAGAGTTTGACCAGAACGGTGAATTGTTTGTTGGTTGGACAGGGCAGCTGGATAGTGAAAGATTCTCAGCACAGCTGGATAGAACGGTCCTAACTGAAGACAGTTACCGTGGAAGATACACCGAATTTGCTATTGGTGACCACTTGCGCTTCAAGCCGTCTACGTTATTCCCGAACCGTTACATCCTCTACAAAACAGAATTTGATGGGCTTCGATGGGATATCTCTTTCGCGCAGGAACGGCACCTTTTTACGCTTATCAATTCGCGTATCTCAAACCCTGTACAATTGACGGACGCAGCGGCGAACCTCGCACCAACGCTCGGTCGTCGGAACGGTCTGAATGAGGACGCGGGCGTACGGCACATTGAAAACGCACGCCTCGTCGGGTTCCGAGCACAAGGGCTTTTAGGCGACATTTTCCGCGTCGGGTTCACTTACATCAACCTGCATAAAGAACACCCGGAACGCGTTGAAAACCCACTCATGGGTACCGTCGCAAATACACCACCAGAATCAATCACAGTTGTCTTCCGCGATGACTCGCCTGAAGATAATCATGGAACTGTCACCGTATTCTCGGGTTACGATCCGACACTACATGGTGACAATATTCAGGGGGGTGTCGGTGCAGCTTTCAAAACTATGAAAGTTACAATTGTCACCCAAGCGTTGGAAGAGTTAACACCTGAAGACATTGAAGAAGGGGTCGAACCTAAGTCACTACCTTCGGAAACCATAACTGAAACCCTTGATGGTAGTAATGTAATCCCGATGACTGTCGGCGGACTTCCTTCTGACATCCGAGATTCTGAAGATGGAGACGGGTGGAAAATCGTGGACGGCTTCAACAAGATGAAAGTCGTTCTCGCTTTTGTAGATCCAGATGGCGCGCCTTCTCCCGATGTCGCACAACTCCTTTCAGAAGGCGCATACCAAATTGATGCGGATCCCCGCACGGTCCAATCCGTTACCTTTGAGATAGTTGTCGCAGGTGATTACAACATTGCTATTATCGGAAACAGTCCTGCAAACAAAGCCGAATCAGACCCGGAAATCCAAGAGTGGATTAAGACCGAAGATGGTCACATCCAGATGCCGTACCGTGATGTTATTGAAGCACCCGGTAACTATGGGCAATCCTCAGATTACACCAGTAACCGGGCATCCCTTAAAGACCAGCCCAGTAAATGGACCGGTGAAGGTAAACCGCGTAAAGTCCGTTATCAATACGGGGCAGCACGCGCAGCACTCCTTTACGGGCTTGACTTAGAAGGGACCATCGGTAACGTTTTTGTCCGAGCACACTATTCCATTAACGGTAAATATAAGCAGTATCCCACCATTCCCAAAGATCAGATCGGATTTAGCCGGCTCAAAACAACCATCCTAAGCGAAGATGGCGAAGAAGAAACCGGTATCTCCATTGATCCGGCAACAGGATTACCCTTAGATGCAAACGGAGTCCCTACATACTCTGAGACCGAGGGTGAACGATTTGAAGCCATGTTAGGTGGCGGCGGAACCGATGAAAGCGGCGACGGAACAATGGGTAGAGAAACCGCATGGTTCGTCCAACTCAAATCCCGATTCGGGAAGTTGTACCTTGAAGGGGTCTATTATCATATCGATCCCGGGTATACAACAACCTATCTCAACTTCGGTTCTAATACTGACAGGGATCAGGAATACTCCCTTGAGCGGACACCCGCATCACAGGCAGAACAAGATCCATGGGATGAAGTCAATTACGCCCTCATTGAAGATGATGATGATGATGACGACTGGCCCGATGATGACGACTTCGATGGAGTCCTACCACGCGCTGATGACAGAGACCAGAACGGCGTTTTGGATTTCCAAGAAGACTTCCTCATCTTTGATGCTGATCCGCCGGTCTTCACCGACCTCGTTGATCTGAACAACAACGGTACAATTGATTCTCTTGAGGACGATTTTGAACCGCAATATGAGTACGGGATAGACAGAGAAGGCTACCATGTTTTCGCCGAATATGACCTCCTTGATAACCTTTCACTTAAAGTCGGATGGCTTAATGAAAGCGAGGTCTCAAGTCGCCGGAAAAATGATTCCAAATACCTACATGTCACCTATCAGCGGGACATTCCTGACTTTGGAACGGTACTCTTCCAAAACCGATTTGTCCGAGTCCAAGACGATATTCCGGACTATACCATTACACTGCGTGTCGGTGAATTGGAACCTGTCCAAATTTCTGACGAGCTTGATTTCTACAATGCGCGCGTGAATACGACGACACTTCAGTTCCTTTATACCGCTGTTCCTAACCTCACACTTGAAGCCAAATTCCTCGTTGTACTGCAAAAACAGTTTGAGCAGGATGAGGCTGGGGCAATTTTCTTGGATGTTGAGGGATCAGGAGACGAAGGGGATCCGCTTAATGCCGATCAACGTGTTGACTTCATGGTCCCCGTTGAACAGGTTCGGGCTGGTGGCGAAAGACGGGAATACCCGTTCTATCCAGACCACGGGATTAACGCACTCGATCCTGAGGATCCAGGCTTAATCTATGACCCCGAAAACTGGAAAAAGCGGCGCTACCCGGAACGCGATATTCGCAATCAGCAGACAATTCTCAAAGCAAGATACGAGATTCCACTCGGTGAACTTCCATTCGTTGACAGAATCGGTGAAGATTTGACGCTCACACCGATGGCGAAGTACATCTGGGATCGCGCATTCGACCGAGCGTCTGAGGAAATTGGCGAGGCACTCAACCCACGTCAATTCGTCCCAACTGATACCGAACCCGTCGAATATCTGCGCTTCAATCGTAGAAGTCGTGAAGATGTACTCGGTGTACGGCTTGACTACCAGTTCTCGCAAAGGATGAACATCCTTGGCGGTTTCCAATACCGGAAATTTACCAACCGGGATAATAACTTCAAAAACTATTTGACAAACTTCCCGGAAGATGAAGATGTTCCAGTCCTCTATCGACCGGACTTGAGAACCCGAATCTTTGAAGTTCAAGCGATCAACCGCGGTGAATGGCTTGGGTTCAATATCGTCATCCTTGCTGGTTACCGACGAACCACTATCTTGCTCGATCACACGACGAGTAACACTACCTTCGTACGAGCAATGATGGGCTTCTAAATGTTTTGTGTATCGCTGGACACGAGAACCGTGTCCAGCGATCTCGCGTTTAGTAATATCACCTATAATACCATTTTCTCTAACACTCGCATAAAGCGCGTAACTTCTTAAGCACTCAAGTGTTTTTAATGGAAATGGTGTTACAAGCGGTAAGGGCGATCTACAGATATATAGAGACTTTAATTCCCAACGAGAAAAATCGTGTAGATGAAACGCTCACGTGTTAATAAAATTAAGTTGTTAAGGTGCGGCTTGCGTGCTTTATTATACAACACTTTATGAGATGACTTGTAGAGACTTGCCAACCCAATCGGCAAGTTACCTAAGGAGGATCAGAACGAATGATTCGTTTTAGTTTCGTTTTAATGCTAATTGCTTGTATCGGTATGTCAACCGGCATCGCTTTTGCGCAAGATGATGCAAGTGGTGGAACCGTCCGAGGCAGTATTGTTGATACAACCACAGCACAGAACCCGATTCCAGATGTTGAGGTCAAGATCGTTGCTACAGGTGGGGAAGAATACACCGCATCCACAGATGCCAACGGCGAATATGAAAAATCTGGTGTCCCCGCGGGCCGCTACCTCATCAGTATTTATAGAGAAGGCTATGGCGACCGGCTTGGAAAACCTGTCACAGTCGTTAATGGCGGTGATCACTTCGTACCGCTCAAGATGACCAAAAAGGATAACATCGTTACCTTCTTTCAGAAGTTCGGATTCGTCTTCTGGCCACTCGCCCTCTGCTCTATCACGGCGTTAACTTTCATTATTGAAAGACTTTTCACCTTTGTCCGGAGTCGTTCCCGAATTGGAACTGAACAGTTTATCGCCAGTATCGCCGACTCTTTGCGGAAAGAGAACATTATGGAAGCCGTCTCAACTTGTGAAGAAGCCGGCGGCCCACTTGCTAATGTCCTTAAAGCAGGGTTACTCCGATACAGCCAAGCCCAGATTGAGGAACGCGATATTAGCAAAGAAGAAATTCAGGAAGCCATTGAAGAAGCAAGCCTCCTTGAAATTCCTGAACTGGAAAGAAATCTGCCGGTTCTCGGTACAGTCGCGGTGGTTTCGCCGCTGTTCGGTTTGCTCGGAACGGTTACAGGTATGATTAGTGCATTTACGACAATCGCACTTGAAGGTACCGGTGACCCGCAGCAGCTCGCAGGTGGTATCTCACAGGCACTCCTCACAACTGCTGCTGGCTTGACAGTTGCTATTCCATGTTTGATTTTCTTCCAACTTTTTGATAGCTGGGTCAACAGACACATGGTTGAAATTTCACAGGTTTCCACCGAAATTGTCAATCAACTGATTGTTGGTGAATCTAGCTAACGCCTAACCTTGGAACAGAATGGCGGGTGATTTACATCCGCCTCTCCAATAGGTTTGTAGGGTGTTAGGTTCTCGAACCGCAGCCCTGGTCTCATTAACGAGAAAGGAGACTTTGAAATGCAACAAGTCGGTGAAGCCAAATTGAGTCTGCTTGCAACCAAAATCAGGGAACGTAAGCCACCAACGCTCAGTATGGCACCTATGATTGATTGTGTATTCCTGCTCCTGATTTTCTTCATGGTGTCTACAACCTTCTCGCCGATTCCCGGCCTCCGGGTGCAGCTTCCCCCACCGGGGAAACCCTCGCCCGATAAACCGAAAGGGTTGACGGTCCGGATCGCAAACCCAGAACCCGGTGAGGATCGAGGCACTATGGTGTTGAACGATGCAGTTGTCCAGATTGATGAAATGTTCAACCAGTTCATCAATGCACCGGACGAAGCAACGAACATGCTCATTATCCAATCTGAGCGGGAAGTACTTCATGAACAGATCGTGCAGGTGATGGACATCGCAAAACAGGCAGGTATAGATAAAATCGGATTCGCTATTGTCGCAAGAGACTGACAGTCTCACGCGATAGCAGTCGTAATCTAATTTCTATAGAAGGAGAATTCCAATGGCTTTAAACTTGGCTAAACGGCGGAAAACACAAGAAGATGATGATATTCCGATGGCACCAATGATTGATTGTGTGTTCTTGTTGCTCATCTTCTTCATGGTATCTGCTGTCATGAAGGTTCCTCCGCCTTTTACCGTTACCTTACCCGATTCTGCAACGAAGCACGAATTCACGCGAAAGAAATTCAACCTTTTCATTAACAGTGACGGACGTATTTCAATTGATGATCAAGAAATGCTAACACTGGAAGACATGGAGCTTTTTATCGCAGCGCATGAAAATCAGATCACTACCTTGATCATCAAAGCAGACAAACGTGCTAAGCACGGGGATGTCATTGATGTGGTAGAGCGAGCGAAAATGCGCTCCAGTAAAACGGAAGGGCTCGAAATCGCTTTCGCTGTGTCAGAAGAAGACTGAGGAACACAACGGAATTAAAAAAGGCAGCATTTGCTGCCTTTTTTTTTGCATATTACTTGTCATCTCTCAAGCTGCTCATCAGATCAAGATCTCTAACGCTTCCGCCGTTCTCTCCGAGTTGCAGCTCTCCTTTTCAGTTGGACAGGTGCCGGAAGGGGTGGCGGTGGTGGTGTTACAACCTTCCAAAAGTGCGGAAGGAACGCCTCCCAATTGGTGAGAATATTCTCGGCATACTGACTACCTGTATACGCTGCATGATTTTGTATAAGTGCCATCAGGTTCTTAACATCCGCCTCACTCTTCATCTTTTCTATATTCACCCAATCCGAGTTGTACTTCTTCTCAAATTGACCTTTTTCGTCAAGGATGTATGCGGTACCCCCCGTCATTCCGGCTCCGAAGTTCCTACCCGTCTCACCAATAACCACGACTGTACCCGCGGTCATGTATTCACAACCATGATCACCGACACCTTCAACGACAGCAGTCGCGCCGCTATTTCGGACGCAGAACCGTTCACCAACTCCACCCGCTGCATAGAGTGTCCCACCTGTCGCGCCATATAAGACTGTATTTCCTATAATCGTATTCTCAGAAGTTTCAAACGATGCAGTGGGCGCGGGTTTGATAATAAGTTCTCCGCCTGCCATGCCTTTGCCAACATAGTCATTAGCTTCCCCTGTCAGCACAAATTGGACACCGCTGATACAGAAGGCACCGAAACTCTGCCCAGCACTTCCCTCAAAGTTGCACTGAATTGTTCTATCAGGCAAACCCGTGTCACCATAACGTCTCGCAATTTCACCAGATAACTTCGCACCTACCGTCCGGTGCGTGTTCCGAATAGAATAGGAAAGCTGGACCGATGTTTTCTGCGTGATCGCTTCCGCTGCATCCTCCAGAATCTGATCATCAAGCGGAATATCCTCTCGGTCATTCCGTTCCTGTAGATGATAGCGAGGTTGTGTACCGGTTGGATCAGCAGGTGTCAGAATTTCGCTCAAATCAAGCGTCGCAGCTTTCGGATAATCTGCAAGGTCAATCGGTTGCAGCAATTCCGGACGACCAATAATATCGTTCAAGCACCTATGCCCAAGATTCGCGAGAATCGATCGAACTTCATTTGCTACCCCCAACATGAAGTTAACAACCATCTCAGGGGTCCCAGGATACTTCGCACGGAGCGCCGGATCCTGCGTAGCTACCCCAACAGGGCATGTATTCAGGTGGCATTGGCGCGCCATCACGCATCCGGTTGCTACCATCGCTATTGTGCCAAAACCGTATTCTTCCGCGCCTAACATAGCAGCGATGACAATATCACGTCCTGAACGCATTCCACCGTCTGCCCGCAATACAACGCGATCTCGCAATTCGTTCTCCACAAGCGCACGCTGCGTCTCCGCAAGTCCGAGTTCCCAGGGTGTTCCTGCATTCTTAATAGAACTAAGCGGTGATGCACCCGTACCCCCTTCATGTCCGCTCACTTGGATCACATCGGCGTAGCCCTTTGCGACACCTGACGCAATGGTTCCAACCAAAAATTCAGATACAAGCTTTACAGCGACCTTTGCTTGTGGGTTTGCCTGCTTCAAATCATAGATGAGCTGCGCCAAGTCCTCAATAGAATAAATATCGTGGTGCGGTGGCGGTGAAATCAACGGAACTCCCGGCACAGAATGTCGGATAGAGGCGATTTCAGCGGTTACTTTGTGCCCCGGAATCTGTCCGCCTTCCCCAGGTTTAGAACCTTGCGCCATTTTGATTTCCAATTCTTTCGCCGAAATCAGATATGTCGGTGTGACACCGAAACGTCCGGATGCCACCTGTTTGATAGCACTCGAAGCGAGATCACCGTTCGGCTGTTCCTTGAAGCGAGTAGGACTTTCACCACCTTCTCCACTTCCGGACTTTGCACCAAGGCGATTCATCGCAATTGCTAAAGTCTCGTGTGTTTCACGACTGAGTGCACCGAAAGACATACTACCGGTTGTAAAACGCCTAACGATATCCTCCGCGGGTTCTACCGCTTCAATTGGGATAGGCGTGCTCGGCTTGAATGCGACCAAATCACGTAAACTGGAGGGTTCACCGCTCTCAACAGCGTCAACATATTTCTCATAATCTTCCGAATTACCTGCCTTGACGAACTTGTGGAGCGATTTAAATACTGTCGGATTAAAGGCGTGGAATTCGCCGTTCCTACGGAATCGGAAGTAGCCTGCCTCTTCCAGCGATGTGCCATCTTCGCTTCCCGAAAATGCTTTTGTATGGAAATGCAACGTCTCGGCAGCGATCTCGGCAAACCCGATGCCATTTAATCGTGAAGTAGTCCCTGTAAAACATTTATCAATCACCGTAGCATTGATACCGAGCGCTTCGAAAATCTGAGCACCACGGTAACTTGATACCGTCGAAATTCCCATCTTCGCCATAATCTTCAAAATACCTTTCTCGACGGTTGCCTTATAGGTTTCAATCGCTTTCGCCGCTGTGAGTTCCCCAAACTCGTCATCCTCAGCAAGTTGAACAATCGTTGAAAGCGCGAGATAAGGATTGACTGCTGCTGCACCATAACCGATCAGGACAGCAAAATGGTGTTCTTCCCTCGCATCTCCGGTTTCAGCGATAAGACTCACCCGCATCCGTTTCCCTTCTCGAATTAGATGGTGATGGACAGCACCCACAGCGAGTGCCATCGGAATTGGTGCGAAATCAGGACTGACATCTTTATCACTCAGCACGAGAAGCGTGATGCCAGCATCAACAGCCTCGGAGGCACGTTGACATAACGCCTCCAGCGCGCTTTCCAAGCCTTGTTTACCGGTGGATACTCGGAAACAGACAGAAAGCGTCGCTATCTGAAAATCCGGTATATCAAGATCCCGTAACGCTTGTAAATCTGCATTTGTTAGGACTGGTGAGGGGATCCGAATGAGTCGAGCGTGTGCTTCAGTTTCCGTGAGCAGACTGTGCCGTCGCCCAAGGTAAGTCGTGAGTGACATCACCAAGCGTTCCCGGATTGAGTCAATCGGTGGGTTCGTTACCTGCGCGAAGCGTTGTTTGAAATAAGTGTAGAGCAATCGCGGGTGCCGAGAAATCACAGCAGGTGGCGTATCATCACCCATTGAACCGACTGCTTCCTTCGCTTCCGTTATCATGGGTTTAATAAATCGTTCCACATCCTCAGTCATATAACCGAACGCTTTCTGGTATATCGGCAGCTGCTCAGGAACAGCATCTGTCGTAGCAGAAGCCTCATCTTCTTCAGTAGGAAGCGTTACGATACCTCTCTGTACCCATTCGGCGTAAGGTTTCTGCTCAGCAACACGATGCTTAATCTCCGAATCCTTCAGCAATTTCCCTTGCGCCGTATCAACAGCGATCATCTGTCCTGGTCCCAAACGCCCTTTTTCTACCACGCGACTGTCATCAAGTTCAATAATCCCGACTTCAGACCCCATGACAACGGTTCCGTCTTCTGTGACTTTGTAGCGGGCGGGTCGTAAGCCGTTTCTATCCAGACTTGCACCAACGACAACACCATCCGTAAAGGCGACAGCCGCCGGTCCGTCCCAAGGTTCGCTGACACATGAGAGATACTCGTAACAGGCTTTAAGCACATCTGGCATATCAGGAATCTGTTCATACGCCTCCGGGATCAGACACATCATGGCGTGTAGGATGTCGCGATCCGAATGTGTTAATAACTCCAACACGCTATCCAAACTCATCGAATCGCTACCGTGTTCATTGATTATGGGAACAAGTTTTTGAATATGTTCCTTCCAGAGGGGTGATTGCAAATCGGCTTCGCGGGCTCGCATCCAATTTCGGTTGCCCATCAAGGTATTGATTTCACCGTTGTGTGCGAGTGTATGGAAGGGTTGCGCGAGCATCCACGTGGAAGAGGTGTTCGTACTATAACGTTGGTGAAAGACAGCGAGTGCCGCCTCAAAATCCGAATCTTTTAAGTCCAGATAAAATTGCGCAAGCTGCGGTGCAACGAGCAACCCTTTATAGACGACCGTCCGATGCGAAAAGGATGCGATATGGAATTCATCAAGCCCCGCCGCTGTGATACGGTGTTCTAATTCTTTACATATTAAATACAAGCATCTCTCAAAAGCATCGTCTGTCAGTTGTTCGGGTCGCTCGACCAGGACCTGTTGAATTTCCGGCAGTGTCTCTAAAGCCTTGGTGCCGAGAGCAGAAAGATCCAGAGGCACTGAACGCCATCCGAGGATCGGAACGCCGTATTGTTGTAACGTCTTTTCAACGAGGGCGCGCCCCTGTGCCAACGCCTTTTCGTCGTGTCGTGGGAGAAAAATCATCCCGACACCCATGTCATTTATCGAATCAAGGTGGACTCCGAGTTTCTCAAGTTCTTTTTGAAATAATTTTTCTGGAATTTGTGTTAAGATACCTGCCCCGTCGCCTGTCTTTGCGTCCGCCGCCACCGCGCCTCGGTGCGTTAAATTCGTGACCGCTTGCGTCGCCATCTTAATAATCTCATGGCTCCGACTCCCGAAACGGTTCGCGACAAAACCTACACCACAGGCATCTTTTTCGTTTAAATCCTTGTACATTTTTAAACTAACTCTCCATACATTCTTCTATATTTCTTTTTCATTGGCGTTTTAAATCAAGTTGTTTACGTTCATCTTTTTATATTAGGACTTACACATCTCCTCTTAAAGTCCCCCTGATAAGGAAGATTTAGCGGGTTTAAAATACGAAAACACTACTTTTGCGTAAGTTCTATATATTTAATCCACGGGGCGAGGTTCACGTGCCTTAACCCTACACCTTTTTATTAAGGTTACAAACAGATCGGAAAACGGACTTCGCTTTCAGGGCTGGGTCGGACGCTGACGACTCGTATCCTGCCGAAAATAGCGCGCCCCAAGGCAAGAGAGAGCCTCTGGAATCAACGGTGATTCGCGACCGGCTTGGTGGGCTTACATGCTGCGATCCGGTTCTCAATTTTTTAGAACCTAAACCGCCTGTTAGTTTTAATATTATACCTTAATTCAAGCCGAAAGTCAAAAAAAATCCCGATCCCCTCAATAGCCGACCGCACATCCATCACGTCTCGGATCCGAACCGGCGACAAGCGTATCAAAAGATGGATTGATAAAAATCGCTTGCCCACCCCCAAAAAAAGTGTCTCCCGATACGATATGATGTCCCTTCTGTGCCAACGCGGCTTGCACATTCATCGGAATGCCTGCCTCCAGCATAATCCGAGAATCGTCCATCACCCGAAACCGTGGCGCATCTAAGGCATTTTGAACATCCATATTGAAGTCAATGAGATTGGACACAAACTGTAAATGCCCCTGTGTCTGCATCTGCCCGCCCATAACACCGAAGGTAACCAACGGCACGCCATTTTGGGCAATCATACCGGGAATAATCGTATGTAACGTCCGTTTATGCGGGGCGATACAATTCGCATGGTTCGGATCCAGTGAAAAACCCGCGCCTCGATTTTGCAACATGATACCTGTATCACCAGCAGTTAGACCTGACCCAAAACCAGCAAAGAGGCTATTAATAAAAGAGACAACGTTTCGATCACTGTCAACGGCACAGAGATACACAGTATCACTTCCCATTGAGGGAACACCAGCACTCGGTTCCATATTCGCTCGTTCAGGTGAGATACGGGACCGTTGACTCTCCGTATAGTCGTCAGAGAGCAATCCCGCTACGGGGACATCCACAAATGCTGGATCTGTCACATACTTATAGAGATCAGCGAATCCCAATTTCATTGCCTCAATTGCGTAGTGTAGATGCTCAGGACTGTTATGCCCCATCGCTCCGAGGTCAAATCCTTCAACGATATTGAGTGCAAGCAGTGCAGCGATACCCTGTCCATTCGGTGGGATTTCATAGACATCATAACCGCGGTAATTCGTAGAAATCGGTTCGACCCAATCGGATTTGTGGTCAGCGAAGTCTTGTCGCGTGAATAGCCCACCATTCTCATCGGAAAACTGAACGATCTTATCAGCGATTTCGCCGTGATAAAAGGCATCACGTCCGCCTTCAGCAATCAGTCGTAACGTCCGTGCGAAGTTTGGCTGGCAAAAGATTTCACCCGGTTTTGGTGCCTTGCCGTTCGTAAGATATGTCTTTGCCGTATCGGGATGCTGCGCCAACATCGCAGCACTGCCTTGCCACGCGAGGCTAATTTGCGGGCTGACTGGAAACCCGTTCTCAGCGTAATCAATCGCGGGTTGCAAGACCTCTGCCAATGACATCGTCCCACACGCCTCAAGGAGCGTTGACCATCCGTCAATCGTGCCAGGAACCGTAACAGGGTACATACTTCCAAAAGCGGGAATGGTGCGTAATCCCTGCTTCGTAAAGAATTCCAGTTCTGCGGCGTAAGGTGCCCTACCACTCGCATTTAAGCCGCGGATTACACCGTCTTTAGGCTGGTAGACCAGCATAAAAGCATCGCCACCGATACCTGTTGACATCGGCTCAACGACATTGAGTATTGCAGCAGTCGCGACCGCCGCATCAATCGCGTTTCCACCCTCGCGTAGAATCTGCAATCCGCCTTGTGCAGCAAGTGGTTGGCTCGTTGCAACCGCACCATGTTGGCAGATCACAGCAGAACGTCCAGGTCCAAATTGGTTGGGGTAATACCCGTCAAACATCCTTCTCTCCTACTTTTAGACTGCTACCACTATAGCACCTCCTGCCTTTTTTGTCAAATTTAGCACCGATGCAACTTTACACACCCGATTGACATCTCATAAAATTTATGGTATACTTTCAAAGAGAAAAAGTTAAAATTGTTTTCAAAAACTTCAAGGTAATTAGAATGGCTGGACAAAGAATTGTCAAATACCCCCCCAAACGGGGACAGATCCCAAGATCAAAAGTCAAGCGAGCAGTGAGAGAGGTTCTTGAGGCGAGAGGGGTCCCTATAGTGTCCAAGCGGGACACCTATAAATATCACCTGAAGCGCGGTAATAAAGTTATCCGTAGCGGAATCACGAACGACTTAAACCGCCGTGAAAAGGAACACCAACGGAACTACGGTAAAGATGTTCATGTTCAACAAGTTGGGAACCGTACAATGCGAGAAAGTGCAAGGGAATGGGAAAAGAAGCAACGGCGTGGCACGTCTTAGTTTTTGAGTCTTTTCGTTTCCCTTTTACAAAAAGAAAAAGGGTTTCGACCTGTCTATTACCAGGCCGAAACCCACATAACAAAATTTTGGTAGCAACATACCTACCTGTCAAGTTATCCAAAAGAAACTCTATAACCGTAAATTATGTCTAATTGGTTCGTAGTAGTGCGATTTATCGCATGTTATGAATTTGACTCCTCATCTTCCGCCACTTCAGGAAAATCATACTTTCCTAAACGAAGTAAGGCTAATATCATCAAGTTCATATAAGACCAGCTGTAGGCCTGAAACGGCAGCAGAGAGTGCGCAATTTCATGTCTGAAATTATATCCCGCTTTTTCGACTAACAAGAATTTGAAAAAGAGTAGATCGTCTTCGTCGAAAAGTCCCTTGATTGCATCTTCACGCAGGAGAGCATCAATATCTTTTTCAAGGGTGATACTTCTCCCTAAATCATTTTGTCTCTGGCGGGAAGTCACGACACCAGACAACCGGCACAGGTCCCTAAAAAGTCCTTCTATCTTTAAGGTCAAAGAATCTAAGCTCAAAACAAAATTAGGAGGATTAGTTCCCGGATCTGCTAAATGGAAGTCTACTTGGTAGAAGTACTCCTTGAGTGCTGGCGCGATTAAACTTAACCAATTATATGTGGAAGTCTGACCGTTGGGCAATGGTTTTGTTAGATTTTTCCCATACCAACAGTATTTGTTCAAAAAACTCAGTAATGTGCTAATGGTTAATTTCCTTTCTAAGATCGCTTCAATGAGAACAGCATTTATTAAGTGGATGTGTCCCAATTCAAGTTCCAACTGATAAATCTCAAGTATCTTGTAATATTTCCTCTCCTCTTCGGTTTCAAAGTGCTGAACTGTATTCCCGTTTCGATCATGGATAACCTTTGGTAGTAGATAATGTGTCGGCGATCTGCGAACCTGTTCTCTCACCGACTCATGGATCTCCTGATATGTCGGAAGAAAATTTCCACCCACCATCAAACAATTGATAATTTCCTCAGAAGTCGCATTTTCAACCAAATCTCTCGCACACTCTCTAAACCCTCTCACAAGTTCTGTTAGGTCAACATCTACCTCAGAAGTGCTAAATTCCACAGAATCTTTGAGTTCAGCGTAACGCCGTTCTAGTTCCTCTACCTTCTCTTCATTACGAATCCTTTTATAGTTTTGAACTGCCTTCATGCAAAAATGCAATGCAACAGACGGGTTCTCTTCACGCAGCTTCATCATAGCTTCATAATGTTGCGCAATTCGGAGAACCCAGTCATGAGACTGCTTTTCAACTCTTTGATCAACCTTTTCCCCCAGTGTGAGAAAATTAATTGCTGTGTGTCCATCATCCACAAACGACTCAGCCATCTGCCAACATATATTTTCTAAATCATCAAAATCGTCCTCAGTAAATCCTTTCTTGGGTTTTAACATGAATTGAATGAGATTGCCTGCAGAAAATGCTGCGCCTGAACTAAATTTTCGGATCAGCCGTTTTAACTCCGATTTAGTCTTTTCCACGTCATAACTGACTCGACGAGCAATAGAGTAAGCATTGATGATAATTTCTGAGATTTCACGGCTGCAGTCCTCACCTTCATCATATTTCTGCTCATAAATCGAAATCATTTCCAAATACGAATCAACCGCTATTTTGGCAAACTTTCCGTGCTTTTTCGGACTCTCCCAGAGAATATGAGCGTACAGAGCTTTAAATTTTGGATGGTCAGTGGTATCCAACCTCATAATTAGGTATTCGTATGTTCTTTCATCAAACAGATCCAAATGTGGATATACAAATACCTGACCATTTTCGTCAGTCTGTTGCCATTGAGGCCCAATTTCACCTTCCCTTAAAAGAAATGAGAGGCAGTGAATTTCCCATTGGGCTCTTTCTGCTTCCGTTTGATTGTTTTCCTCACGCTTTGTGTCTCTAAACTCCTTAAAAAGATCAATAGTGTGATGAAAGTTTTCGTCGGTTAAGATTGTTCCTTCTACATGCTCATAAAGAGCGTCAATATTATTGAAATCTGTCATGTTGTTTATTCTCCTATTTTTTACCATTTTGTTTGGTATACAATGGCAAGTGTTGAAACTCATTTCCCCGGGAAGCCTGGAGAAATGAGTTTTTGTTCATGTTCGTTTCTGATGATATGCAACGGACACACTGCATAACGACCTCAAGTTTAACAACTTCCACCATTTTTATCATTGAGTTTGCCACTGCGCACGACAGAGGTAAGAAAATCAATGGTATCCAAAGCCTGTTTAAGAATTTCAGCGAATGCTTCTTGATGTCCAAGACTATCAACACCGAAGTAATTAGCGATCTTTTGATAGCCGCGACCTTTTCGATGGCTGCTACCCTCGGAGCGCAATGCCTGAAGTTTTTGTAAAAAAGAAACTCGGTGATCGGCATCCTCGACTGAATGGAAATTAAGGGCCGCCTTAAGAATTTCAATACTCCCTTTACATTTAAGATCCGCCTTCTTTGCTGCGGGTAAAGGTCTCTTTAGTGGTTTTACATTTATTGATTCAACTAATATCGTTTGGAGATCCTGAACCAAATCATCAAAATGAGACTGCTCGTTATTAACTGGAACTCTCAAGCGTTGAAAGCGGTACTCGTCTTCAGGACTCAGTGGTTTCAACAACTGCCAATCCAGACATTCATCACATACCTTTTGCAATTGTTCATAACTTTGTTTGAACAAAATATCCGGTTGACTTGAATTCACCCACTCTCCCTGAACCATCCGCCTATAAAAACTTTCACTGACCCCTCCTTCTGGCGGAATATTGTATGATTTCCAATAGATTTGTTCGCTGTAAGGCAAACTACACAAATCTCTTAGGCATACACAGACCTTATCACGATGATCATCGTCAATCTTCATACTCCACATCTTACAACCTACCATTGAATTTTTAACATAGTATTTGCTAGGTTCAACAGTAGAGTACTTTTCTAAGACCTGCTTGCGGAAGTACACAATGGTGTATTTCCAAGCGGCATCCAATTTATATGGATCACATGTGTGATAAATTTCATCCCCGTTCTCGTCAACATCAACTATGAATTCAACATACTTGGGATCCTCAGCGAAAGCTCCGAAACCACTCTTAGATTTTGGTAGAGGTTTAATAAGTCTCCTTCCTCTTAGTCTGCTAGTTGACTGAAATTTTTGAACTGGAATATTCCAACGATTATATCCCCAACACATAAGACCTTCGTGCTTAAACTCACGCTGTTTAATTTCGTTTAGCCCGAGTTCCTCAACAGAATAGGTGGAATACTCATTGAATTCAAATAAGATTGACAGGTACATCTCTTTGATAGCTAAAAACTGTCGAATTTCCTTGAGCCTTATCTGAACCTCGTCAGGCTTAACAATAGCAACTGTCGTTTCATTTCCAGCGTCATCAATTTTGATGTATGTATTTGTTTCTTTATCATGATAGAGGTTATGGAAAAGACGGAATTCTTCGGAAATCTCAAGGTAATCTTCTTTCATTTTACTAAACTGACGATCAATAACAAGCGGCTCGGATCCATACTCATCTTGATTAACACCCCAGCGAAAGTATTTAATAGGACTTTCTCGATCAGAACGGTAAGCCGTGGGTTCTGGCCACACATTCTCTATCACATCAGAAATATGCTCGCCAGAAAGGACTTCTTCAGCCAGATTGTATGGAATCAACCCCCCATGAATAAAGTAGTCTGACCTGATCTTTCCCAGATTCGGCCGGTATACAATTACCATGTCAGTTGCTTTCAAATCGCGCTGAATCCGCTCCAGATTATGTTTTTGTAATAACCGTTCCCGGTCTGACGCAATACTCATAATTTCATCTTCTCCTCATTTCTACCAACGATAGAGACATTCGGATAAACTTCAAACTCTACCGCTTTAATTTATTTGTACCATTAATTATAACATCTGAAATCCTGTCCAGCAAAAAAAAAACAAGTCTCCTCACCCCTCTATCTCACACCTTCATAGACTTGCTGAGTCAACTTAATTTTTCCATTTCTCAACCTATACAATGCACACACCAATATATGTCAGCAATGAACACATCGCGCCCTGCCGAGATTTAAGGACCGAGTACTTAAATGATTTTGCTGAAAACAAAATACACTTGATTTTTCTGCCGAAATGTGCTATGATATGGGCGCGCATGCAGCGTATTTTTCGTTTCGCTCTACCGATAACAGTAGCAAGTCAAAACTGTCAAAAAGGAGATAACCGCTAATGTCAAACACAATTCCAAAAGCATTTTTTGCCTATCCATCAAGAGCCCCAACTCTAAGAGAACCTATCCAGGAGGCCGTCCAAGAACTAAATGCCGGAAAACAAATAGATATTAAGACTTGGGAAAAATGTGGCACTTCTGGAAATTTTGTTATTAATGATATTTGTGAAGCGATTGATGAAGCCGCCCTTTTCTTTGCGGATTTAACTGGATTAAACGCCAATGTAATGTTTGAACTCGGTTATGCTATAGCCCATGACAAGCGGGTATGGCTGATATTAGATGAAACATACATAGAAGAAAAGAAAATGTTTGATCAGTTGAGAATTTTAACAACAGTTAAATACCTGCCCTGCTGTAACTCACAAGACATTATATCAGGTTTCTACAACGAAAATCCAGTTTTAGACCTGAAAAATACAATTTATCGGACAGCAATAAAACCCAACCTAAAACCCGGAGGGGACGAGAAAGTCTTTCACCTGAAAAGCCAACACGAAAATCAGGCGGCCATGAAAGTGTCTAATTTACTTAATAAACAATTAAAAAATAAAATTATGCTTGACGACCCTCGCGAAACTCCTGTTCAGACATTGACCTGGTACGGGATTCGCGTATTTAGTTGTAAAGGCTTAATTTGCCATTTTACGAACCCTAAAAGAGAAGGTGCGTATCTTCAGACTGCTCGACAGGCATTAGTTTGTGGTATGGCGTATGGTGCTGGAATCCCTTTGCTTATGCTTGCTGAAGGTAATTTTTTGTATCCGGTTGACTATCGCGAAAACCTCAAACATTATAATACGGCACGTGATGCAACTGCATATTTGGAAGAATGGCTGTCTTCAGTTGAAAAGAACTTGGAAACTGAAAAAAGTATAACAGCGGTCCGACCTTCACCAATGCGATTAGAAATTGACCTTAGAAGTTTGAGTTTTGGGGAGTCTGTGGCCGAAAGTGAGGCGGAAAAACTGGTTGAGGAATATTTTGTTCCAACGGCTGCGTACAACGATGCTTTAAGAGGCACACAAAGAGTTTTTGTTGGACGGAAGGGATCAGGGAAAACTGCAAATCTAATAAAATTAGAAGCCGAACTTAGTGAACGTAGGCAAAATTTAGTCTGTGTAATAAAACCACCAACTTATCAAATGCAAGGAATCGTAGACCTTCTAAAACGATATCAACATCGTAATGTTAAAGGATATGCAATTGAAACTTTATGGAAATTCTTGCTACTTTCTGAAATTGCTAATGTTGCCAGTAATTTGGAAAATCCTACCCTCGCTCCAGTTGATGCCGTTGCCCAGAATTTCTTCAAATTTGTTGAAGAAAACCGAAAGGTAATTCGCAGCGATTTCTCCACTCGACTGGAAACTTGTATTCAAAATCTTGAGCGAGCAATAGAAAAATCTGGTAACGGAAATTCTTACTTGCCTGTTTCCGAAGCACTTCACAGTGGTATTTTGAAACAATTGCGGATAGAACTTGGAAAATTCCTTTCAAATGAGCGGAGGGTTATCATTTTAGTTGATAATCTCGACAAAGCGTGGGAACAGCAAAACGATATAGAGGCCCTATCTGAAATTTTATGGGGTTTACTAGAAATAGCACAAAAATTACCTATGGAACTCGGAAGACAGGATAATAGAAGACAAAGCATACAACTTAATCTTGCTATTTTTCTACGCTCTGACATTTTTTACAAAATTAGAAAAATTTCCCACGAACCTGATAAAATGCCGTATTCATTGCTAAGCTGGGACGACACAGAATTGCTTTGCAGCGTAATAGAAAAACGATTTATATTCTCTTTTGAAACACCCGTAGACTCGGCGGCGTTATGGGAACAATACTTTTGTCCAACCGTTAATGGAATTCCTACTAGGGAGTATATAATGAGAACCGTTTTGAAAAGACCAAGGGATATCATCCATTTCGTCAATGAAGCAGTAACAACAGCCATTAATAGAGGACATACCCAGATAGAAGAAGAAGATATATTTGCAGCAGAGCAGCAATATTCTGAATATGTTTTTAAAAGAATTGATTTAGAAAACACTTTAACTGATATTAGTCTTGAAAATGTAGTCTTTGGGTTTGCAGGAAGATCTGTTACGTTGGGCAAGAACGAGGTAGTAGAAGTGTTAAAATCAGAAGGAGTTTCAGAAGAAAAAATAGAGACTGTAATTGACTTTCTGCATGACTTAACATTTTTTGGAATAGAAGTAAAGGAAAACGACTTTGTTTTTTTCACCACACCAGAGGAATTCCGTAAAAAACAAAAATTGGCACAAAGGTTTGCCGAGAAACAAAGACCAGAACAACGTTTTCAGATACATAAAGCTTTTCGAGCATATTTAGAAATAGAATAAAGTTAGAGTTGCCTCACACCTCCATGCCTGCATCGCGATATGTTTGTTTAATCAGTTCAATTTCTGCATCGGTTAAGCCATACAACTGATATACCAGTTCGTCTATCTTCCGCTCAATGTCACGTACTCCATCGCTTTGTGGGTTTGCCAATATCTGTTCAACGAGACCTGACAACGCCGCTTTCTGCGCGTCAGTCCGATTCGCTATTGGGACTTTCTCCATGTACTGGGCAAAGAAACGTAGACCCCCACCTCTCCATGGGTCGTTGAGACTTTGAAATTTATGCCGTGCATACCAATCAAAAAGTTGGCTATTTAGGATGGCAAGCAGGGAGAAATCACTAGCAGGTATGAAGTACGTTGAGTTTACCCCAACAGCCTTCCGTGTGTCGTAACAAGCTTGGAGATATTTTGCCACGTCCGGATAAACAATTTTCAAATTTTCAAACTCGTCATAATACGCGCATGAACGGAGTTCCCAATAAAATTTTCCCTGATCTTCGCGGGCAATCAACCGTTCGCGATAATTATTCAGATGTTGATAGATCGCAGGGTAAGTTTGAGCGAAAATTCGTTCCGCTTCTGTATTGTCTCTTGCATCTGACCAAGGCCACTCTCTGTTCACACTACTTGCTATTGCTATCAGATATTCGCTCGTTGATGTTTCTTTCCATCTGCGAAGGTGCCGACCTCTCAGCAATGGTTTTATAAGTTCATCACTTCTCGGATCCTGAGCAACCAACTGCTGACGGACAGATTCAACAATAACAAATGCAGCATTGCATCCCGTTACCACACCGCGATAGAACCCACCCACATATTCCCCGAGTGGCATTCCAATGTTTTCTAATCTTTCAAGTAGGCTTAGTACATCCGACGATGTCAACACCCATCCGTCCGATGGTAAATCACGGGCATACATGGAAAACGCGCGTTCTTGAAACGCGTCAGAAAGACGAAGAATATCTGCTTCGTCACGAAAAGTAGTGGCAGAAAACGCTGCCCCATCTGGATCAGAATTTTCAGCAAGGAGAATGCTGGTATCCACACTCGCCCCAAAAACGGAGACACTTCCAAAATCAAGTAGTATACGCAAACACATACTGTTGGTAAAAAAATCTCTGAGTCTCTCACCATAACCTGCACGTAGAAACTTATTGGACGAGATGTAAATGAGAATCCCACTCCTGCGAAGTAGTTCCGCGCCGCGCTTGTAGAAATAGACATATAGGTCCGCAGTGCCTGCATAAACTGCTGGAAACAGTCGTTCCAAAACGGATCTAATTGATCTGATAAGCTCCTGTCGGACATAAGGTGGGTTGCCGATGACGATATCAAATCCGCCCTCTTGGAAGACCTCTGGAAACTCAACCTGCCAGACAAATTCATCTTCGTTCGCTTGCCATCCCTGAAGGTTTTGCTTGAGTTCAGCAATCTCCTCACGAAGTCTCTGTTTCTCAGGATCGGTGTGGGTAACCAGAAATTCCGCTTGATGCTCCTGAATCTGATCAATCAAGTGGCTTGCGAGACTAACTTGCTCGGGTGCGGGACCGGTCAAGCTATCTCCTGTTGCGACTTTATAATCGAGGTTGGGCAACGGTTCTGGAATATGACTTTCATAATCAACAGCGAGACTGAGCCACAAACGGAGCATAGCGATATTGACAGCGAATTCGTCCTTGTTTACGCCGTAGAGGTTTTGCTGAATAATGTCGAGTTTGCGTTGGTAGGTTGTTCTGGGGTCAACGTTTTTGCTTTTGAAAAGCGCGTCTCGCAAGCGGAGCAATTCTCCCATCATACCGAGTAGGTAGGCACCGCTTCCGCATGCTGGATCGCAGATACGGAGGGTTTGTAGGACTCTTAACACTTTCTCTGGATCGCGTATTGCTTCTGCATCGCCATCATCAACGAACACCTTGAGAGTTTCCTGTGTCTCATCGGTTTTATTTTGGAGGCAGATTTTCAGACTTTCTCGACACATGAAGGAGACAACGGGGCGCGGTGTGTAGTAGCTGCCGGTGTCGTGCCTACCAGTTACGAGTTCTTCAAATACTTTTCCGAGCATCTCTGGGTCAACTGCCACTTCAATATCAAGTGGCGTGGATTCGGTTACCGTGAAGTTGTATCGTTCAAAGAGTTTCAGGATTTCGGCAAATTTGTCGTTTGGGATATGAATAAGGTGGCGCGCATCGTATTCCTGCATCTCAAAGAGTCCGCCGTTGAGAAAAGGGACATCTCCTCGACGTTCAACGGCTGCAGATGACTCCTCTGGCTGATCCGCTGCATTACCGAGTCCATGAAAGAACGCCCAATAGAGGCGGTCATTGAGGAAGTTTTCGTCTGTTTGTGCTTCTGTTGCATCGAAGAGCGCGCGGAGGTAATCGCGTGTGCCGTTATAGGTGAGCCATCCTTTCTTTTCAATGAAACGGAGGAACATCAATCGGTTGAAGAGGCGTTGTGTATAGAGTCGGCGTGCTTCTGTTTCGTCTTCTGGAATACCTTCGACAGCGGCTTCCACCTGTGAAAAGACACCCTGATAGTCAGCGAAGAATTTATCGGTAACGGTTTCAACGTCAAATGCCTTTTGCCATTCTTGGAGCCACTCCTGATCAGTTGAAAAGCCGTCGCTTGGAAAGGCGAGCGCGGGTAGGTTATACTCACAGAGCGTGCGGATGTGGGTATCTCCCTGTTCCCAAGAGAAGATAGATAGCACAGCACGTCGCCAGTTTTCCGCAGTGGCAGCGAAGTGTGCAAAGGCGAAGCGTTGATAGTCGGTCGTGGTGCAGATAAAGAGGAGGTGGTCGTGTTTCCACGCAGGGAGGCTTGCGTCCCGATCTCGCCGTTCAACAAGTCCGCGGAGGACGCGGCGGAGCGCGGTGCGATAGATGGATTCACTCTCAAATTGGAGAAAAAAGATTCCCCACGGCTGTGTGTCCTCAACAAATTCAAATGTAGGTTGATTGGTTGGGAAAGATGGTAACTGTTTACATTCAGGAATTCGCTCTTCAGTCAACTCATCAAGGTCAAGGTCTTCAGCGGACCAAGGGAACGCAATATCTTCAAGTTCAACATCTTCTGGGATGTGCCAACCGAGTTTATCGCGTAGGAAGTCCAATAAGGTGTTAAAGTTGTGGATGTTGTGAATATCATCTGGTGTTATGTACGACATTACATTTCCTTATGAATCCAATTGGAAATAGTTCAATGGGATATAATCATCAACAATAGGACGACTTTGCCTGCCACTGAAGCATGCAAAACCGATGCTTTGGAAGTTCATGGTTGTGCAGATAAAGAGAAGCCTATCGTGTCGCCAAAAGGGGAGTGAAACACTGCGGCCTCGTCTATCAACGAGCCCTCGGAGGACTCGACGCAAGAGTGTCCTACAAGCATCAAGCTCTACGTCATCATTGAATTGGATAAAAAAGATCCCCCACGGTTGTTGGGCTTCTGATGAACTGTAATCAAAAAGTTGACCCTGATAGGATTCGGTGTCGACTTTCAGAATTTTGGTAACTGATGCAAGGTCCATGCCAATCTTGGACGCAATTGTTTCCGCGTCCATGCCGATTTCGTGCAGCTTGTTGACAGCGTTTGCTATACCTTGCTCTGCTGCCAACAACTTTTGCCTTGTAGTTAATACTCGTTCAGATCTGGATTCGGTGTTAGACCTATGACTCACCGCCGACAAGTCAAATTTAAGGTTGTAAAGCTGTAGTTGCCTGCAACTGATGATTCGGGCTTGGGTGTTAGCATCAAGTTCAAGGGCTTCCGCGGACCAGTCATAGGTAATTTCTTCAAATTCCAAACCCTCGTCCGGAATGGGCCAATTGAGGCTATCTCGCAAAAAGTCGACTAAGGATTCAAAGTTGTGAACCTTTTGAATATCGTGTGCAATGTTGCCGAACATTTGTTGCTGCATCCCCTATCAAAATTGTTCTCAGGAAATTTCCATCCATGCGATGAGTTTAGGTTTTGCGTTCATTGGCGCCTGTATATTCCTAAGATACTCGCGTATGTGACGTTCAATTTGTTTGCGTGCATCCACAAGTCCACCCGGTCCGTATTCAGTCCAGCGCGTGGTATTCTCGCCACATCGGATTTCGGGCCAGATATCCTCAACGTTCCCTATCACTTCATCTACGTCAACGTCATAAAAGTACCATTTAATTTCACCATTTGGCATCTCATAACAACAGAAAACTCCCGTATCACCGACGCGTTCAAGTGGAATCGGCTCGCTATCTCGATTGAGAAAAGGTGGTGGTTCCTCGGTAAGGTCTTTTCCGGAAAAGAGACGCATTGGAAGAGCGGGGAGTTGCCGCCACAATTTAGGATTTGACTCAGAAATACGTTGACGTTCAAGGTTCATCAATTCTTCAATGCTTTCTGTACCATCATAACGTTCATTGAAAAGACGGAGCGTTTCATCATCGTCATCCGGCGAAACGAACTTACCTTCAATACCGAGGGTACGACTAATCCGGAGGATTTTACCATCAACGCGTTTTCGGAGTTTGAGGATGTCATCAAGCTCTACTGGTGGCAGGAAATTCCAGACGTGAACGGTAGGATTTGTTCGGCTGAGTTTCGCCTCAATCTCTGCGTCAAGTCGTCGGTCTAATCTACCGATGCGCTGCATGAGACGGACGGGATTCCAATGTAAATCGTAATTAATGATAATAGAAGCGTCCTGTAAGTTGAGACCTTCAGCAAGAACATCTGTCGTGATAAGCGTTTGAACCGGTTCAACACTTTCAGGGGATCTACCGTTGTAGCATGGCGAAAATCGTTCAATAATTTCTTCACGGTTCACATTGCGCTGGCTATCAATTTGTTCTATATTCTTGAAACCTGCTTGCTGCAACTGTTTGTCAAGGTAACGAGCCGTGTCACAGAATTCGCTAAAGATCAGTATTTTCTTACTCGGATGCTTTTTTAGTAGTTTTAGAAGCTGCTGGAGTTTATCATCCTGTGCTGTATCGGGTTCGTTAGCCAATTGGTCCGCGTAAAATAACCTATAGATTCGACTGAGGAGTGCAGTCAAGAAATTCATATCGTCCACAACATCGTCAAACAACTGATCCACATCGTGGTCGTCTGGAATGAAATCGTCATCAGTTTCAATAGAAGCGAGGTCATCCTCTTCTTCAGATGGATTGGAAGCAACAAAACGCTGTAGGTTTACTCGGTTACGTTGTCGTGAGATGCCATCCTCTTGGAGTCGTTCAAGTATGTGTTCCTGAACAACGCTCCACCACCTCCGATTTGTGCCTTTCCACATTTCAAAACGTTCTGGGGCGTATTCCTCGAGCCAGTCTGTCATTTTGAGAAGCAGATTTTCAACAGTTACTTCAAACGCTTTCCATGAACTTTCTAAACGTTTGAGTACAAGCGTCCGGATAAGACCGATAACCTGCTTTTCACGCTGTTCAATCTGTTTTTCTGGATTTTTGTGATACTTGACGGTGTTGTAGATAGCGAGGTTGAGAAAAGGGTCGTGCCGATCAAATGCAGCTTGCAGTTCGTCGTAGAGTGTCCGATAGACTCGACGGAGTGAGTAATCTACGGTAGGCTCTATAACACGTTTCGGGAAAAGGATATGTGTCCCTGATTCCATCTCAGCATCTTTGATATATTTGCGGCTCCGTTGAATGAGCACCTGTTTTAGCACAGGATCTTGGCGAAGGAGATCGTCTTCTTCAACCTGTTCGGCAATCTCGACGTTCTCATCCTCAAGCTTCTTGTCAATATCGCGGAAGTGCTTACGGAAATCGTGCATGCCGATGCTGGCAAAGTGCCGCCTGTTGTCCTGCGCGAAATAATTAATCAGATGAGAAATATCGTTGACACTGTTATTGATCGGCGTAGCGGTAAGGAGATAGAGTTTTTTGTTTCTGGCAAGTTCCATGAGAAGCCGTCCGCGGTTGGAACTTGGATTTCGGAAATGGTGTGCTTCGTCTATAATAATAACGTCTATATATTCGCGAAAGTAGCGATATTCTTTCTCTTCTATTCCACCCTGACGACCCAGATCAGTATGCAATTTCATCCTGAAGTGTTCCTCAAGTAGAAAGTCATACTCCGATTGTAGCCGGAAGTCAATCTGACTGTTCCAAACGCTATCCGCAATCGATTTTGGGGTAATGAGCAGAACGCGTTTGTTATCCCTTAGATAGCGTTCAAGTAACATCAAACCAATATAGGTTTTACCGCTACCAACACCATCGCAGATCAGCGCGCCATTCCATGTATCCCCTATCTGAAGGGCAGCGTGGTATCCATCTTTTTGATATTGTGAAAGCGTTCGGTAAATTACCGATCCGTTTTCTTCCCATTCATCGGCAGGTTTCTCGCGTCCTCTAAAGTAGGCGTGGAGTGATTTTGCATAGACGGTAAAAGGTGGGTATTCTTTAAGGTGCCGTTGAATCGTGCGAAGCAATTCCTCTTTAACTTCAGAGGCTTCCTCCCAGCGTGCATCGTACCAGTCACTAAGTTTCTCAATATGTGTTGCATCTGTGATGAAGGAATTTAACTCTACATTTTGGGTGAGCCCCGGGCGGGTGAAGTTGGAACTCCCAACGGTGGCAAAGTCAACCGGACTTGAATTTTGGGCGTGCATCAAGTTAAGTTTTGCATGAAACTTCGCTTTATCGTAAACACGCACAACAATTTTCCCGCGCCGAATCGCGTCTCGGACAGCCGCAAGTCCCTGGAGGGTGTCGTCTTGTTCTTTTTCAGATTCGATATTGGCATCGGTGGTTTCTTGTAGTGCCTTGATGAGATGATCTTTTGTACGTTTTGTAGTCTCATCGCCCATCAGGAGACGGATGCCATCTAAGTGTCGCCATGTTTCCCCGAGCGATAGAAATGCACCAATTTCAAACGTGCCAGTCGCTATATCTAAACGGACACTTTTCACAAGAAGACTTTCAAGGACTTTTTGGAGGGTGTTGCCTTCTATATTGTCAATGAGTGTCGGAATCTGCATATTTATTAATACTTTCTTCCCATAAGGTTTATTTTAGCATATCACATAAAAAATAAATTTTCAATTTTTATGCTTGTCTCAGCACAGAAACTACGTTTTTTAAGAAAATTGGCACATAATTGGCTGTAGCACACACTTTTTTCAAAAAAAATCCAAAAAAATGCAAATTTACCCTAAACTTTTTCGGTTTCAAGCTTATAAGTAACATAGTGAATATTTTAGGTATTATTAGGCCAAGTTTTATATCTCGTCCACGACCGAAATCGAGGTATATTTCAGAGTCAACAAGATCTCGAAGAAAATCATAAAGGAGAAAACTCATGGCAACAACAATGCGTCTGAAAGGTGGCGTTCCAATTTTGGAACCCCACGGTAAAATTGTCGGTCCCGCGGTCTCGGAATTGCGAGAGAAACTCGCGTTGGAATTATTAGAGGCTTCTCATACGCCCTGCTTTCTTATCAATTTCGAGCACGTTCACAAGATAGATAGTTCGGCACTCGGTATGCTGGTCAATGTGCATGTCATCGCAGCGCAGCTGAAAAGTCGTATCGGTATTATCAATGTTGGGCGACATATTAAGAGTCTGCTCGTCCTGAGTCGGCTTGTGAATATTTTTGAACATTTCGATAGCGAGGAGGCTGCGATTTCGGCACTCGCCAGTAATGACTAAGGGCGAACAGCCATTCAAATCAATAATGCTAAAAGGATCAGAGGTACAGTTAACACCTAAACCCGATGATCTTTTTCAGGAAGAATTTGGACTGATACTTTCAGCAGCAGAACAAGTTTATGACGAGAGTTTCAGAACTGATTTTCTTAAACCTTTTGTGAAATCCACTTGGACCAAGGGGGCGGCGGGGACACTTATTTTGAGAATCCCTGCTTGTGAAGAAATAAACGAGTGGAATTTATAGTTAGTAGATTCTGGATTGACTTATACAGTTGTAGGGGCTGGGTTACCCAGCCCCTACGCTCCACGGCATGTGCAAGTAATTATGACTTTACTATAATATGCTACTATAGTTTGGACAATTCGTGTTACGTGTGCGTTGATTTTTCAAGGGGCTATGTCCTTTCCCGTAAGTTTCTCATCTCTCATTAAGAGGCACACGTATGAACATCATCTTTGATGGGGAAAAATAAAATCCTTGCGCATTTACTGAAAACTGAATACTTCTCGGAATTTTGAAGTTTTATATTGTTTTTTTTCGTTAAAAATTGTACAATACCCTAAATTATAAGTCGGGTTCACAAACCCTTCCTACAAAAGCACTCGCAAAATAGGTAGGAACTTGAGTTCCAATAAGGAACAGTAAACGGATTTGGGGTAGCGGCACGACAAATGCATGTTGTCAAAATAGCATATAGTAAGTCAAAGACTTGCTCTCATGGAGGCAAAGCCATGGAATTGAGATGTCAGTTGAAAGGCGTAAAATGTCCGCGTTACAAGCATCAGGGGATTTTCTCTCCTGATAACAAAACGATAACTCGTCTACTGCCGGATTTGAACCGGTGTGCTGGGTGTATAGCGTATGCTTCACCGAAGTGTCCCGAGATGCGGGAGGATTTGCAGCAAATCGCTGCGACGGTACTTATCGAAAAAGGGCCCAAGTTCAATCCGGTACACCAGAGTGGCGCGAGTTTCGGCACTTTCATCCGCCCACAAATCTGTGGGATTTTGATGAACGCCAAAAGGAGTGAACTCACCCACAGCCACCGGGAACGCCATAGTTTTAATGGTGCATGGGATACGGACGAGGATCCGGGAGGCGAAGTGAAGCAAGACCTCGCACGGTTGCCGGAGGTTCCAGCCCATTACACTGAATTTGAGGAGACACTCGTGCGAAACATTAGTTTTGAGGCTGCCTTGCCTAAACTTCTGAAGATTTTAACACCCCGCGAACGGGAAGTTTTTGCCTGCCTTCGCGAGGATCAGCAAAATTGTGAGATTGCCGAAGTGTTGAATCTCTCCGAATCTCGCGTCAGCCAACTGGTGACACAGGTGACGCAGAAACTGACAAGCGCAGCACACGGGCTCGGTTTGGCAGAATAACTTTTTTGGAGGTACCTTTTGGAAATAACCACAATTCAAATGTAAAGGCGATTGTAGATACCGGTAGCAATACTGGATTACAATCGCCTTTTTTATGTGCTCGTTAACGCAAAACTGAACGTTGAACGTTCCAAATTTGACAGTCCTCAACATTCGTGATAGAATTAAAGCCATCTCACCTACGTTTACGGATTGGAAGCCCAATGCTTTAGCTTTGGGAGGAAAATCCGCCTTCGTTAATTAGACCAAACCTTTGAAAAAAAGATTTGAAATTCAGTTGAAAATGTGGTATAATCCCTCTATCGTATTGGAAACCAGCATTACCAGCGTCACCTCTTAGTGGCGTGCTGGTTTCCTCCCACTGGTAAGGGGATAAACGCACGATATACGATATACGATATACGATATACCATGAGATTAACATTTAGATACCCTGTGTATCCGACACGGACACAGGAAATAACATTATTATCGTGGCTTGACCACCTTTGCGAACTTCAGAACTCTGCGCGTCATGACCGCAAAGTTGCTTGGGAGACTGAAGGTGAACGCGTTTCTTGTAATGAGCAGCAAAAGAAGTTGACGGTTGCGCGTGAAAAATATGCCGACTTTCGTGCTGTTCCGCAAGATATGCAAGTGTGTGCTTTGGAACGCATGGATAAAGCCTTTGATGCGTTCTATAGACGTTGTAAAAAGGGTGCGACGAAAAAAGGCTATCCAAGACATCGCAAACGGATTAGGTCTATGACGTGGAAACTTCGCATGTATAAAGTCAAGAATAAATCTACGGGTGAATATGAACGCGTTCGCGAGAACCCTATCCGAGAAACGTCTTGGAAACACGACCGTTTGAAAGTGCCGAAACTTGGTGAAGTTAAGATATACATGCACCGCCGACTTCAAGGCGATCCGAAAGAAATCTCGCTGGTGAAAAAAGCGTCTGGTTGGTATGCCCATATCTCTTGTGAAATCCCCGATACCCCGAAGGTTGAACCTACAGACGCTATCGCCGTTGATGTAGGCACGACCCACTACCTGACAACCTCCGAAGGCGAAAAAGAGGATAACCCGCGCTGGTATCGTCAAGCTGAAAGACTTACACGAAAACATTCTAAAGACCTATCGCGTAAAAAGTTAGGGTCTAACCGTAGAAAGAAACAACAACACAAACTCGCCTTGCACCATGAGCGAACTACGAACAGACGCAAAGACTTTATCGGTAAACTCGTCTACAAACTTTATCATCATCAAGCAAACAACGTCCTTATCGCTGAAGACCTCAGTGTTTCAAACATGGTTCAAAACCAATACCTTAGCAAGAGCATTTCGGATGCGTCTTGGGGGACATTCTTTAAGTGGGCTGGAGACATAGCCGAAAGAGACGGTTTCCATTTCCACGAAGTTGATCCGAAGAACACTTCGCAAACTTGCTCCTCCTGCGGTCAGAAATCGCCAAAGAAACTTTCTTTAGCGATACGCACTTTTGATTGTAGTTTTTGTGGCACGTCTTTAGACCGAGACCACAACGCCGCACGCAATATACTCTATAAGGCAGCTGCTGCCTTTCGTGGAGAGCGGTGGGTTACCACCCTCAACGAAGCGAGAAACAAAAACGAAGCACGAGACTTAGGCTTTAAACACGCCGAGCAGTTATTTCTGTTTGACGATCACAGGTCTCAAGTCTTTAGGCTTGGGTAGTTGACAAAACAGGAGCTCTTATGTCTACATACGATGTCGGAATTATCGGCGGGGGGCCAGGCGGGTATGTCGCGGCTATTAAAGCGGCACAGCTCGGTGGTAGCGTCTGCCTCATAGAAAAAGGCGAGTGGGGCGGGACCTGCCTAAATCGAGGGTGTATCCCGACAAAAACGCTTTTTGCTGTTGCTAACCTCGCTACACAGGTTCAGGAGGCACCAGACTTCGGTGTGCATATCAGCGGTGAAGCAACAATCGATTACCCGCAGGTATTGGCACACAAAACCTCGGTGATTGCGCAATTAACGGGTGGTATCACACAACTGCTGAAAGCAAACGGCGTTGATACTTTCAACGGAACAGCAACACTTACCGATAAAAATACCATTATCGTCAGCAAACCTGACGGCACAACCGAACAGCTGCATGCGAAAAATGTTGTCATCGCCACAGGTTCCGAACCCTCAGAGCCACCCGTCTTTGAAATTGATGAGACCCAAGTCTTGACGACGACAGGTATCCTCAACCTCACAGAACTCCCTGAAAGCCTGCTGATTGTGGGGGGTGGCGTTTCGGGATGCGAATTCGCCTCAATCTTCAACGCGCTCGGTTGCCAAGTGACTGTGTTGGAACTCCTTCCCACAATCTTGGCGACTGAGGATGTGCAAGTGATCCGTCACATCCAACTCTTCATGAAGCGAAAGGGTATCACTATCCACACGGGTGCTAAACTTACACACGTCAAAAAATCGGATACGGATGTCACAGCAGTGCTTGAATCCGGTGAAGAACTCACAGCAGAAAAAATGCTCGTCTCAATCGGGAGGCGTTACAACACTGAGAACATAGGATTAGAAAAGGTTGGCGTTCGCACAGAGAGTGGAAAAATCGTTGTGGATACACGGATGCTGACGAATGTTCCGGGTATCTATGCCGTTGGGGATATCGCCAGTCGGTATCTGTTAGCACACGTCGCATCGGCAGAAGGAAAAGTTGCGGCACAAAACTGCCTCGGTACGCATGCTGAAATGGATTACCAAGTGATCCCGTGGTGTGTTTTTACCTTGCCAGAAATTGGGCACGTCGGCATGACAGAAAAAGAGGCAACGGATGAAGGTTACGAGGTGAAAGTAGGACGGTTCCCTTATGCAGCAAACGGGAAAGCCTTAGGACTCCGCGAGACAGACGGGTTTGTTAAGACCGTCTCTGATGCCGATAGCGGGGATATTCTCGGCGTTCATATCGTCGGTGCACAGGCGTCAAACCTTATCCATGAAGCCGCTGTTGGGGTGCGTCTCGGAGCATCCGCCGCGGATATAGCGCACACCGTTCACGCCCATCCAACGCTTTCAGAAATGGTCATGGAATCCGCCGAAGCAGCGTACGACAGAGCGATTCACAGTTTGCATTAATAGGAGTTACGCCAATTGAACAGAAAAAGGTATATTTTGCTGAACAGTCTTATTTCGTCGTATTTAAACCCCCTAAATCCCCCTTATCAGGGGGACTTTAAGAGGAAATGCATAAGTCCTGTCCTAATTAAAACGGGTGGCTTCTTGAAGTTCTTGATACCGAGACGAAATTTCGGAAAACGCTACACGCTTTTGCCGCTCAACACTAAAATCTTCAATGTTAAAAGAGGCGACAACCGCGCCATAGACCATAGCGCTCCGTATTGCTGCCTCCGATATATCTCCAACAGAAGCAAGGTATCCCATCATCCCACCCGCAAAACTATCGCCAGCACCTGTCGGGTCGGTTACTTGTGTAAGCGGATACGCTGGCGCGTTGAAGTAGGATGATTCTGTGACGCTGATTGCACCGTGTTCCCCCTTCTTGACGATAACCCGCGTTGGACCATAGCGCAGAATCGTTTCTGCAGCGCGCACCAAGTTAGCATCTCCGGTCAGCAAGCGCGCTTCACTATCATTTAAGATAAGGACATCCACACGTGCTAAGAGTGCTTCTAATGCCTCCCGCTGTTCATTAATCCAAAAATCCATGGTATCGCAGACAATCAGTTTCGGATCCGTTGCCTGTTCAATGATACTCAGCTGCAGCACCGGCGAGTTATTCGCTAATAAAAGATAGGGCGCATTTTTGTAAGCTTCGGGCAAAACGGGCTGAAAATCCTCAATAACGTTCAACTCTGTGAAGAGCGTATCGCGCACGTTAAAGTCTTCAGCATAACGACCACCCCATCGAAACGATTTGCCATCTTCAACCCGCTCCAATCCTTGGAGATCAATGCCGCGCGTCTGGAGGAAATCCGTGTACGCATGCGGAAAATCAGCACCGACAACGCCGACAAGCTGAACAGTAGTGTTCGCAAAAAAACTTGCGGCGACAGCAGCATAGACACCAGAACCGCCAAGAACATCCTCAACCCGTTTGCTTGGGGTTTCTACTGTGTCTAAAGTAACTGTTCCAACGACCAAAACTCCCATATTATGAACCCTACTTCTGGACAGAAGCTTAGCTAGCTGTTGGCGTTTGCCTCAACGTATTCCCGAAGGATTGCGTTAATCTGTGTTTCATAGTCAGTTGCCTGTGCCTTAAACCACTCTAACAAGTCCAGATCAATAGTGATAATATTTTCTGGCATTACCACGGTTGCATCTTTCCAGAAGGCTGCATCCGTTTTGGGATCGTTCGTATCAGACGCTGCAGCAGTATCAATGTCTGCATCTGTTAGAGCATCAAAGCGACTCCACTCGGTTTCATCCTGCTGCATATCTATCTCAGAACGACTGTATTCGACGTATGTATTCTTTTCTTTCATGGGTATTCGCCTTTCTGGCTGAAATGATATGGATGCATGCGTTGCGCCGTGTATAGACGACGCGAAGAATTCTTCCTTCACTTCGGCCCAATGCAAGCATCCGTTTTTCGCCATAGTCTCTACGGGTGTCTTCTTTTTCCAGGCGCGGACTATCAAAGATCTTCGCCGCTCTGGAAAAACTGATGTAGTGTTTTGTAATGTTGATCCGGTTTTTTCTTGGATCCCAAGAAAATCGTTGTTGCATCGACATACTTTTAAGGCATATCTGTTTGTCGTCAGAAAATCCCTTATCGTCTGGCTGCACAAGGTTATTTACTATAAAATCAGAAAGGCCCCGGTCTATTTTTATTTTCGCGGAACGCGCGGATAACCCGTCGCAGGCGACGAATGAAAATCACACTGAGTACGATGACCAATGGATACTGCAAAAAACTCAGCACTCTTACCAACCTCGGGGGGAACAGTATTGCCTGAGAAGATGCTGCCCAGATCAGTAGCAATAACACTGCAGATAGAAGTATTATCACACCTTCCAAAATTTCTGATTTCTTCATAGGTAATCCTCACAAACAGGGAACACCTAAAACAGTCTAAGTAGGGCTTACGCAGCCCTCATTGCAGGCGGGGTTTAAAACCCCGCCTGCAGTGCGTCATACGTCCGTTATCATGGAAAAATGCGTAAGTCCTGCTAAGGAATAGTTGAAAGAAAAACGACGTTACGTTCCCATCTCCCACGAGTTGAGATATTTCTCCTGCTCTGCGGTGAGTGTGTCGATTTCAACGCCAAACGCTTCGAGTTTCAGTTGTGCCACAGTCTCGTCAATGGACTCAGGCACATCATACACCCGATTCTCAAGCTGCTCACCGTTTTTAGCGATATATTCAAGAGAGAGTGCCTGGTTGGCAAAACTCATATCCATAACACTCGCCGGATGTCCTTCGGCAGCAGCAAGGTTCACCAACCGACCTTCACCGACAAGATAGAGTTTCTTACCATCTTCAAGGGTATATACGTCTACATAGGGACGTGCATTCCCTGTATCAACGCTCAATGCCTCAAGCGCGGGAATATCAATCTCAACGTTGAAATGACCGGAATTCGCGATAATCGCGCCATCCTTCATCGCTTCAAAATGTTCCTTACGCAAGACATGAATATCCCCTGTGAGCGTAATAATCAGATCTGCTTCCTGAACCGCTTTCTGCATCGGCATTACACGAAATCCATCCATCACCGCCTCCAACGCTCTCAAAGCGGTAACCTCGGTTACGATAACGTTCGCGCCTAAACCGCGTGCGCGACTTGCGACCCCTCTGCCGCACCATCCATAACCAGCGACGACAATCGTTGTTCCAGCAATTAACAAGTTAGTTGCCCTGATGATACCGTCCAGTGTGCTTTGCCCAGTGCCGTATCGGTTATCAAAAAAATGCTTCGTCTGAGCGTCGTTCACAGCGATAATCGGGTATCTCAGCACGCCTTCATTCGCCATGCTTTTGAGTCGGATGACCCCTGTCGTTGTCTCTTCTGTTCCCGCAACGACTTGTTCGACTAAAGCCGGATTGGTCTCTTCAGAATGAAGTCTGGAAACGAGGTCAGCCCCGTCATCCATAGTGATCGTAGGTTGTAAATCAAGCGTTGCATCAATGTGTTTGTAATAGGTTTCCGTATCTTCTCCATTAATAGCAAAGACACCGATCTCTTCGTCAACAACAAGAGATGCTGCGACATCGTCTTGTGTACTGAGGGGGTTCGAGGCACAGACAACGGCTTCAGCTCCCCCTGCTTTCAGGGTCTTCATCAAGTTCGCAGTTTCAGTTGTGACGTGCAGACATGCGGCGACTCTCAACCCTTCTAAAGGACGTTCATTTTGGAATCGCTCACGGATAGAATCTAAAACAGGCATGAATCGGTTCGCCCAATCAATACGTTGTTTACCATTTGATGCGAGTTCTGTTGTTTTAATGTCGTAATTCATTTATTTCCTTTTATTCGCCGGTATTCTTGAATGGGTTCATTCTACCGGAGTTTTTCGACGTAATCGGTCTCTTCCCAAGTAAAACCGGGTTCTTCGCGCCCAAAATGTCCATACGCGGCAGTATTCTGATAGATAGGTTGACGTAATTCCAGGCGTTCAATTATACCGACTGGCGTTAAATCGAAGTGCGTGTTGACAAGCTTCGTGAGCGCTTCTTCATCACCAGTGCCAAACGTGTCCACCATAACAGAAATAGGGTCACTTCTGCCAATTGCATAAGAGATTTGAATTTCACACCGCTCCGCGAGTCCAGCGGCAACAAGATTTTTGGCGACATGACGTGCAGCATAAGTTGCACTCCGGTCTACTTTGGTCGGGTCTTTTCCTGAAAGCGCGCCACCGCCGTGTCGTCCCATACCGCCATACGTATCAACAATAATTTTTCGACCTGTTAACCCAGCATCCCCTTGCGGACCACCAGTCACAAAGCGTCCGGTCGGGTTGATATGATATTTAATGTCTGGACTTTGGAGATTTTCAGGGATAATTTTTTTGATGACCTCTTCAATAATTGCTTCTCGCAATTCAGTATCCGCAACATCCGGATCGTGTTGTGAAGAGATCACAACTGCAGTCACCGCTTTAGGTGTGTTGTCAACATATTCAACGGTTACTTGAGATTTTCCATCCGGTCGGATAAAGGGAAGGGTACCATCTTTACGAACTTTAGCCAACTGCCGCACCAATTGATGGGCGAAGGTAATCGGTAGCGGCATCAATTCTGGGGTTTCGGTGCACGCGTATCCAAACATTAACCCTTGGTCTCCAGCACCGCCGGGGTTCACACCCATTGCAATATCCGGAGATTGTTTATCAATGATACTCAACACAGCACTTCGTTCGGCATCAAAACCGTATTCAATATCAGTGTACCCGATATCGGTAAGCACTTTTCGGGCAATCTGTTGCGCATCATAGTTCGCGGTAGTCGTGATCTCCCCAGTAATAACAGCGAGCCCAGTTGTAACCAAGGTTTCACAGGCAACTCTACCCATCGGGTCTGTTGTGAATATGGTATCAAGTACCGCATCCGAGATTTGGTCTGCAATTTTGTCCGGGTGTCCTTCAGTGACAGATTCGGACGTAAACAGAAAATTCTTACTCAATTCCACCTCTCCTACTCTACGTATCTATTTCCACTCTGTTTGTCGGGCAGCGTCTCAGCGGTTTTTCAAGGCTTGCCCACGAGACAATGGGTGGGTACATGTACCCACCCGTACAGTTGCAATAACAAAAGCATGATTCTGAGACCAAGCAGTGAAAATGCTAATTTTCGGAGTCTTCCGCGTTCTTAGGATTTTCCGAACTTTCGGAATTACCAGCATCCTCTACGCTCTCAGCACTTTCAGCACCCTCAGCATCTTCAACTATCTCAACGCTCTCAGGGCTTTCAACGTTCTCAGCATCTTCAACAACCTCGACACTTTCAACGCTCTCAGGGCTCTCAACGTTTTCAGCATTTTCAGCGTTTGACTTACCCATCTCCTCTTTGAGCAAGGCACCCAAGGTGGTGACAGTCTCTTCTGGCTGCGACTGTCGTCGCGGTTCCCGTTCTCGGCGTGAGCGAGATGGACGTTCCGGACGCGCTTTGGGGGGCTTTTCTTCTTCTTCTTCTTCAGGTGCAGCGGCGCGTTCTTGCTCAGCAAGAAGAGCCTTCAAACTCAGTCCAATACGTCGATCTTTCGGCGACAGGTTGATCACTTTTAAGTCTAACTCGTCACCTACGGAGACAATCTCCTCCGGCTTTTCAATGCGCCGGTCAGCAAGTTCAGAGATGTGAATTAAGCCTTCAATGCCTTCTTCGAGTTTAGTGAACGCCCCGAAACTTGTAAGGTTGACCACTGTACCCCGCACGACAGAACCGACCTTATATTTCTCGGGTACTTCTTCCCATGGATCAGGTTGTGTCTGTTTGAGTCCTAATGAGACCCGACGTTCAGCTGCATCAATCTGTAGGACAACAACCTCAATCTCGTTGCCTTCCTTAAGTGCGTCATTGGCAGCTGCACCGCGTTTCGTCCACGAGAGGTCAGAAGTATGAATTAACCCATCAATTCCCGGCTCAATTTCAACAAACGCACCAAAACTCGTCAAGTTGCGGATACGCCCTGTGATTTTGCTACCGACAGGCGATCTCTGTTCTAAGAGCTCCCAAGGATTCTGTTGCAGCTGCTTGAGTCCAAGTGAAATGCGTTTGTCTTCCCTTGAAATTTCAAGCACAATCGCTTCAATCTCATCGCCTTTATTAACGATACGTGAAGGTGCGACATTGCGACGTGTCCATGCCATCTCAGAGACATGAATCAGCCCTTCAACGCCTTCCTCCAACTGTAAGAACGCCCCGTAGTTCACAATGTTGACAACAACCCCACGCACCGTAGAACCGACTGGATATTTACCCTCAATATCCGCCCATGGATCGGGAGTCATCTGTTTCAAACCCAACGAAATTTTCTCGTTTTCTTGACCGATACCAATAACCTGGACTGCCACCTCATCACCGACTGAGACAACTTCAGAGGGATGATGGATACGTTTCCACGCCATATCTGTCTTATGAAGTAAGCCATCAACACCGCCGAGATCAACAAACGCACCGAAAGCGGTAATATTTTTCACCACACCTGTAATATGTTGACCGACTTCAAGGGTATTGAGAATTTCTGATCGTTTTTGGACAAGCTCAGCTTCCAACCAAGCACGGCGAGATAGGACGATATTATGCCGCCGCTTACTTAGGCTGATAACTTTCATATCAAGCGTCTGTCCGACATACTGCTCAAGGTTCTGGATAGGACGCAACTCAACTTGTGAAGCCGGTAAAAAGCCTCGTAGGGATCCGACGCTTACCCGTAACCCACCCTTAATCCGTTCAGTAATCCGCCCTTGTACAGGGGTACCCGCTTCATGCGCAGTCGCTATCTCGTCCCAAATGAGGGTCTGATCGGCTATCTTCTTCGAAAGGACTATTTGTCCTTCGGAGTCTTCACGCCGCACGATATAGACATCAATTTCATCGCCAGCTTGTACAGCGGGTAAACCTTCTTGCCCAGGTTCAAATTCGGATGCCGGGATGTAACCTTCCGACTTAAAGCCGATATCAATCATCACTTCATCGCGAGTGACATCTACGACAACCCCTTTAACAATCTCTCCGTCTGTAAATGCCTTTATTGAATTATCATACGCTTCCTCAAGAGATTCCGGACTCATTGCCTCTGATGGCACTTCCGTCGCATCAACACTCTCCTCAGACGCGGTCCCATTCGTAGGTGCTGCAGCCTCCTCAGCAGCAGCCTCAGCAACAACTTCTGCCATCTCTTCAGGCGCAGTCTCATCAGCAGGTGCTGCCACCTCTTCAGTATCCGCTTCAGCAACAACTTCTGTCATCTCTTCAGGTGCAGTCGCCTCTTCGGAATTAGCATCGTTAGCAGCCGTTTCTACTATCTCTTCGGGATGCGTCTCATCAGCTTGCTCAGGATCCGTATCGCCAGCAGTCGCTTCCTCTTCACTATTCGTGGCTTCTTCTTGCTCCTCAACATCTGCGTCTGTTGTTGAAGCTGCTTCCGCAGCTTCTGGAGCCTCTGTTTCGCTCACTACTTCCTGATTCACCTCAGCCGATCCCTCAGCTGTGTGCTTTTCTTCTTCCACATCAACGGTGGACGTATTCATATTTGCCTGTTCGTTGTTCATTAAGATACCTGGTCCATTTAAAAACGCGTAATTGCGTTAATCCGCCAGTTCCTCCTTATATTCAAAGTGCTTTGAACACTTTCAAATCGGTTACGCAATAGTATATCATAAATGTACAAGAAAAGCAACAAGAATTTTTCTATCGGTGCAATTTAACGTTTCAACAGACTGACCATCGCGCGAAATTTCCTTAATTTACGCCGAATTATCACCTCTAAAAAGTCTATTTCGTTCTTGATTTATTTTCTGGATTCTGTTATCTTATCATATAAGGTATAGAAATTAATATAATTTATCAAAACTTCGGTTCTAAAGTCCCCATGCTTTAGTGGGGGGTCTATCACCAATCTGGGATAAAATTAAAAAGGCTCCCAGTCCCGTAACTAACTTCAATCTACGAGAGGTAATTTCTATGGATTCGACAAAATTAATGAAACTCCGAGAAGAGTCTGGGATCAAAATTCTTGAGATAAAAACAGACTTGAGTAGTTACGCAGCATCCGATTTACGGAAGGTGCTTGAGGATCTCTTAGCAGAGAAGGTCGAGAGAGTTGTTGTCAATCTCAGTCAGGTGAGTCATATCAACAGTACAGCTGTTGGGGCACTTGTAGGTGTTGCAAAACGGCTTCGCCAAAGCGGTGGCGATCTTAAGATTTGCGCGCTTGCGGACAACCTGACGCGTACTTTTAATCTGATCGGTGCTTCGAGTGTCGTCGAAATTTATGAGTCAGAAAACAGTGCCCTGGCCGCATTTTAAAACGCAAGCAAATTTTACATGGAAAAATCAGACATTAAACTTAAAATTCCGAGTGCCGACTTCTACATAGAACCCACTCGGGCATTCATTGGAAATCTTGCACAAAGCCTCGGATTCTCCAGAAAACGTGTGGCAGACATCCAACTTGTGCTTGATGAAATCTGCAGCAACGCAGTACATCACGGCTCGGTTGACGCTACGGTCGGTGTTAAATTACGAATCAGGATTGATACCGACTCGCTCGAAATTTTAGTCAGGGATACCGGTTCAAGGCAGGCAGAAGCAAAAAACTGGTTAACGCATGAAAGACTCTCAGAAATTGAAGCAAATCGTTCCCCATGCAGCGAGCGCGGACACGGTATTTTCATCGTAAAATCGCTCGCGGATACTTATGAGATGCAACGCAACGCGGCGGGTGGAACAGATGTCCGAGTCGTTTTTGGACGCCTAAAACCCAGCGATCTTAAACTTTAGTCTTCCCCCGCAACTTCAATAGCAATGAGTGTCAGATCATCTTCTTTCGGGCAGGTATCAGTGAAGACATCAATAGTTTCCGAGATGTTAGCGATGAGTTTGGCAGCAGGCTGACCCGTACAATCGCACACTAATTTTTCGAGCCGCTCCACAGTAAACTCTTCACCTTGCGGGTTTTTCGCTTCATAAACGCCATCTGTATAGAGAAACATCCTACTGGATCGGTCAAATGGATAGTGCATAGTTTCATAAACCGATTCCTGCCAAATTCCCAACCCATTTCCCGTATTTTTATCACCAATGGTCTGATATGTCTTTTGGTCCGAATTATACAAAAGCGGGAATGAGTGCCCAGCATTTGCGCAAACGAGTTCCCCTTTATTCAGATTAATGATACCACAGAAGGCTGTTGCAAACATGAACAGCCGTGAACTAATCAAATCGTTGAAACGCGTATTTAGTATTTCAAGAAGGTATCCTGGATTATCTTCAATCTGTTGCTGGAATTCTGCCAAAATCGTTTTGATGAAAACCGTTACGAAAGCCGCTGAAACGCCGTGTCCCATAACATCAGAAATAAAAACGCCGAGTCGGTTCGGCGCAATTTCCCAGATATCAAAGAAATCTCCGCCTACTGCCATTTCGGGACAGCAGCGGGAAGCAATGCGAAATCCCGATAACTCCTGTACCCCATCCTGAGGAATCAGTATCTCCTGAATGCTCCGTGCCATTTGGAGTTCTTCTTCCAAGCGGGCGTTATGCTTCGCAAGCGTGTCTTGGTACTGTTTAATGCGTAACAGGGAGCGGACGCGTGCCAGTACTTCCAAACTATCAAAAGGCTTCTCAATAAAATCGTCTGCGCCTGCTTCAATAGACTTAATCCGATTTTCGCGTGTGTCACGCAGTGCTGTTATCATGACAATCGGGATAAATTCAGTCGTTTCATTTGTTCGAATCCGCCTGACGACTTCAAAACCGTCCATCTTCGGCATGTTGATATCCAATAAAATGAGATCTGGCATCTCTTTCTCTACAATATCAAGTGCCTGAAGTCCATCTGCAGCTGTGTAGACTGTGTATCCTCGTGCATTCAACTGAATTTGGAGAATTTTGACATTTCGCGGTTCATCATCAACCACGAGAATTTTCGCTGTCTCTTGCTGTTCAGAAGTCATTTCAGCGTTCATGGTTCTGTCCTTCTGAGATGGGTTTCTACACGCTCAATCAGTATGTTAATGTCAATCGGCTTGCTGAGATAATCATCGCAGCCTGCTTTGAGGATACGTTCCCTGTCGCCAGACATCGCTGCAGCGGTCAGCGCGATAATCGGTATATCTACCCACGCCAGATTCGATTTGATCCGCCTCGTTAAATCCTCGCCACTTTGTCCGGGTAAGGCGATATCCATGAGAATCAGTTGGGGTATTGTGTCTTCCAAACTGGCGAGTGCCTCCGCAGCATCAGTCGCTTCTACGACTGTATAGCCTTTTGATTGTAGGACAATCCGCACAACCTTTCGGTTCAACGCTTGGTCTTCAATTACCAAGATGCGCTTTGGCGTTTCTACCTGTCCTTCGGATGAAGGGGGTTTTTCAGTTTTCACCGGTTGTCCTCTCTTCAAAACAGCAGTGGTACAGTGCCAAACTGGTATGCATCAGCCGCGCTACGCTGCTTTATCAAAATTTCCGAGATGAAACCCCCGAATTCATTCGCGGGAGCGGTCAACAGGCCCAGTATCATCGGTGTCACCCTTCACTTGTTGTAGCGGAATTCTGAAAGTAAAATTACTTCCTTTTCCCTCACGGCTTTCGACGCGAATTTCACCGCCATGCAACATGATGAGCCTGTGTGTTAATGCCAAACCGAGTCCAGTTCCCCCGTACCGTCGGGATTTCGACGTATCAATCTGTGTAAACGGCGCGAAAAGTTTCGCTTGATCCGCCTCAGAAATGCCTATACCTGTATCAATAACCTCGGCGCGCAGTTCCGTATCGCTGATTTCCAGATGTGTCGCAACCTGACCGCCTTCCGGGGTAAACTTTACCGCATTGGACAATAAATTGTAGAAGATTTGCTTAAATTTAACACGATCAGCCTCAATCTCACAATTCCGGTTGTAGTCCAAGGTAAGTTCCAAATTCTTCTGCACGGCGAGCGCGGTAATAATCGTGTTCACTTCCTCAACGGCTTCCACAATAGAGAATTCCTCTAATTGTAGCACCATTTTCCCCGCTTCAATTTTTGAAAGGTCAAGAATATCGTTAATCATCTCCAGTAGATGTTGGCCACTAATATGGATGTCATTAACGCATTCCCGCTGCTCGGCGTTAATTTCTCCGACCAGCTCATCTCGCAGGATTTCGGCGAACCCGATGATCGCATTCAAAGGTGTACGCAGTTCATGACTCATATTCGCGAGGAAATCGCTTTTCGCACGACTCGCGTATTCAGCCGTCTCCTTGGCTTGCTGCATCGCTTCTTGGGTTTTTATGCGCTCTGTAATATTCAGTGCCATACTAATGCCAAGTTGTCTTTTATCTGGAAGTGTGCCAAGCAATGACGAACTAAACTCCCAAATCTGCCTTTTACCGGACTTGGTAAAAATTACGTATTCACCCTCTGCTACGCGCTCCGTGGAACGGTACAACTGGGCAAGATGCGATTTGATTTCCTCAGTTTCTTGGCTATGCGCTTGCGCCAGCCATTTTGAGATTGTGGGTATATCTTCGAGTGCGTATCCTGTTAATTCTGTCCATGCCCGACTAATTTGCAGGACTTCACCATCCTCAGCATGAATCATGATAGGCAGTGGCGCGTTCAGGACCGCTCGCCGGAAACGTTCTTCACTATGTTGTAACTCAATTTCCGCTTGCTTTCGGTCTGTGATATTCGTTGATGCCATCACGAACCCAACAAGCTCACCGTCTTGCTGAATCGGCCCGATACAGGAGGCATACCAATACCCACTCATCAGTCCCTGTACTTCATAAGTAGCCGGTTCGCCAGTTTCAATTACCTTTGTGCAGGCTTCCTTGATGCGTTGGTGATGTTCTTCAGGCAGAAAATCAAAAACACTTTTTCCAACGATATCTTCAGGTTTTAATTCGAGGGTAGGCGGCAGCCGGTTGACAAATTGAAAGCGATAATCCAGGTCAAGCGTTGAGATAATATCAGGTACACTTTCAACAAGTGACCGCCAATTCGCCTCAGAATCCCGAACCGCTTGTTGCGCCCGATAGTACTCGGTGATGTCCCGTGAAATGCCGCATGTTCCAATAATACGACCTTCCCGATCGCGAATTGGCACTTTCGTTGTTGAGACCCACGTATCTTGTTCATCGGGCCATGTCTCTTTTTCCTGTATCCCTTCAATGGGTTTCCCTGATGTGATAAGGTTCTGCTCATCCTGGTATGCCTGTTGCGCATGCTCACGCGTAAAGAAATCGAAATCTGTTTTTTGGACTGCGTCCGCCGGATTTTTTAATCCGAACCGATCTGCTAAAGAACGGTTGATTCGGATGAACCGACTCTCCGTATCTTTAAAATAGATATAATCCGGGGTATTTTCCATCAGGGTATGTAACAGATCCCCCTCTTGAACATGTTTTGCCGCCAACTGTTGGAAGCGAGTTTCACTCTCTTTCAACTTTGCTTCCAATCGCCTGTGTCGACTAATATCCGTTGCGACAATGTAACAGAACTGTTTTTTCGGTGCTTTTGTGGCGTGCCATTTTAACCACTTGTAGGATTCATTCTTGCACTGAAAGCGGTTTTCAAAGGTAACACTATCGCGTTCGCCAGTTTCAACCGCCTCGATTTTGGCACGTGTATCCTGTCTATCTTCCGGGTGTATAAACGCATACCACGGCTGATTTTGGAGCTCCAACTCGGTGAATCCGACGGTCTCTTCCCATGCCGAATTAAGGGGAACGAAGCTGCCGTCACAACTGATACATCCGAACATATCTGTGGAAATCTCCAGAAGACAGTGTGAATCAATGAATTCCCCTGATAATATGTGCTTGTGGGGTGTGTCCTTAAGCTTCATATCTGCCTCCGCAAGGGACGAGGTAGGCGTTTTTTACGACTTGCAGGCGGTTTATCTTGTTACCAAAACCGCGCGGTTCGCGAGTTTGACAACAGTTTGTGTCGTACTTTGAAAAACAAGTTCATACAATCTACCGTGATGACTCGCACTCAACGCGATAAGATCACAATCATTTTCTTCCGCGTTTTCCAAGATATTTGCTACCGTAAAGCCACGAGCCGTCAGAAAATCGGCTTGAACGTCATAGTATTTCAAGTAGGCTTCCATCTGTTGCTTAATCTGTGTTGCTTCTGGTTGTGTACTTGAAAGTGCGAGACCAAGGATGCCAGCTTTCGTCAACTCTCCGATTTCAGCGACAAGTTCTAAGGCATGATCAGAATAGGTATCTCCGTGATGGACCGCGAGGATTTTACGCAAAAGTGTACACTGTTCATGCACCACGATGATGGGTCTTGTGATATGCTGTAGAACATCGTCAATTTGGTTTTGAATCAGTTTGAGACGACGTTTTCTTATGTCCTCAGGGAGTCCAACAACAACAAGATCAGCGGAGTGTGCTTTTTCACAAATCATCTGTCGTGGATTGCCCGGAACAGCCTCAACGTGGTAATCGAGAAAATCGTAGAGTGAGCATTCCGCTTCCGTTCGACCGATAACAGTCGCTGCAACATCAGCATTCCCACCGTGGCTGCTATCTTGAAAGAAAACACACGATAGATGTGTACCTAAAAGCACTGCCAATTGACCAGCGTACTCAAAGGCATTTTTTTCGTAATCCGTATCGCCAATGGCAACGAGGATATTTTTAATCATGAGACATCCCCTTATAGATGTGAGGCAACCGAACAGTGCTGATTGGTTATTGACATCCGTTTAACACAAGGCACCTCGCAAACACGCTACAATCATAAACTACGGATGGTGCAGCAAGGCAGCAACAGCATCATCTTCGCTTTCAAAACTTTTGAAGACGGTGATTAATCGCGCCATGACAATCAAGTTTTTGACGTGTTTATTCACATTAATCACCGCAATCTTCCCCCCATGCGGATGAATCTCGGTATAAACTTTCATGAGTGCGCCGAGCCCAGAACTATCCATTCCGGTTACCTCTTTAAAGTCAAACACCAGCCTCGGTGGTGGAGTAAGCATCGCAAGTGTCTCCTCCATGGTCTTCGAGAATTCTTCGATACCCGGAGAGATAACCCTACCGCTCAGCCTAAAAATAACGACCCCTTCTCTCTCAGACACGGTGATTGCCATAATGTATGTACTCCTAAATGCTACAGTTGGCTTGGATCGTAGGCGCGTTCTCTTAATTTTGCCGATTAACTCTCACTTGATAACCCAGAAACCGCCTCATCCTCGCTTTCAAAATGTTCAAAAATACTGACGAGTCGGCTCCGGACAATCAGATTTTTGATATTTTTTCCAACATGGATGACACCGATACGACCGTTCTTACGCGTCGCAGCGACATGGGCACCCATCAGCGTCCCAAGACCAGAACTGTCCATCATCGTGACACGCTCGAAATTGATGAGAATACGTGGCTCATCGGAAGCATCTATCTGAGACGTTATCACGTCTCGTAACTCTGATACCGAAGCCCCCATTATTTTTCCGTTCGGTTCCAAAATCGCAACACCGTCTTTTTGGCGAATCGTAGTTGCCATGAACTTTCTCCTTACTTTATTGTTAGAAAATTGAGAGTACCAAATTCACTCCCCTAATTTTACACTATTTTCAAACTATTTGTCAACCTTCAATTTTAGAAAGCGTTCAGATTTCAGCTTACCTCACAATGAGAGTTGTCAGAATCAGGATTATCAGGATTCAAGGATTTTCAGGTCAAGGGCGTTTTTTTAGAGATATGAACGTTCAGAGAACCGTTGCATGGGCAGGCTTAAAACGAATCGGATGGCTGCAGGATTTCAAAACACTGGGGCGGGCGGGTTATCGACGGCGCAGCCCCCACTTTGCTGGGTTTTTCAGACGCGCATCGCCTACACGGATCGGCTCTCCCTCGGGGGTCTGCCACTCCGAAAGCGGAAATGCCCGATCAGGTGGAGGTGGCGACAGCGAGGATGAGGGCGAAGCGGTCGGTGTCGGTGTCCGTCTCACGCCTTGCGCCGGTCTCACAGGTCTTTGTTTCTGAGAGGTAAATCGGGGGGAAACCCGCGCAGGGTTTAGGTAGTGTGTCGCGGTGAGTTTCAACGTCCGCCGCGCCCCGTCGGTTGAAAGCGTCACCTGCTTGGGTTCGATGGAGACAACTTCGGTTGATGCGTCCAGTGGTTCACCGATGGTCACAATGTGTGTAGTGTGGTTTCCTGCGATGGATTCTATGATGGCTTTCGGAGGCGTGTTCGTATCTCTCGGCAGAAGTGTTCCCAGTAAGCGATAAGGTTCTGTGGGGTGTGGCGGTGTCCATCCTAACGGACGAAATAGGTTATTCTCTACGATCGTCCGCTTGAACGACGCAAAATCAAAATCGCCGGGCGGCGTGAGCAGAACGCGGCGCAGTTCAGAGGATGCCGGCAAGGAGACAATCACTTCCTCGGAGGTCGGTGTCAATAGGTTCACAGCCACGACAATTACGACTAAAACCGACGCGCCTGTGAGGAAAACCCCACACGCGCGTCGGTGGACTCGACGTTTCATAGACTATCGCGCCCAGTGATAAGCGTAACCGCTGGAGCAGGCACCGTTAGAGCAACGCGTGAAAGTCGTTCCACAACGACGACACGTCAACTCCGCCTCGTGATTCGACACCGCATCCGAATCACACGTCCAATACCCATTGCCACACCCTTTGCTACACGACGGGACATGGTGTGCCGTTCGACTTGGCGCCCCCGAACAACCCGAGTAACTCGCACCACCGCAGGCGACCGTTGTCGGTGGTGGCGGCGGAGGCGGCGGGGATGGGGTCGCCACGGTCCCACCACACGTCCCCGAATTCGTACAACTACACGGTGAACTGCAATCCGACGTGCAGTCTTGACAATTCGGCGTGTTGTCGGTCGGCGGGGGTGGCGGCGGCGTGCTACCACCTGACGGCGTGCTACCACCGTTGTTGTTATTGTTGGAGCTACCACCGTTGTTAGAACTGCCACCGTTGTTAGAACTACCACCGTTATACATCGGACTACCCTTCGGCGCGCAGCAGCAGTAGTTATGACCGCACTCACCCGGAACACCAGAGGGCGATCGCGTTGTGCAGGCACCCTTGTCGTCGCACCAGTTATGAGACGCAACGTTGGAACAACCAGGACCGCTGCCCTGGCTACTACCACCACTGCTACTGCCTGGATCTATATTTGTATCGTTGACTGTCACGGTGTAACTGCCACTATACGCATCGGCATTTACATTACGGGTGATACCCGCCTCCCATTTCCAATAGGTTGACGAGCCAATCACAAAGCCAACCGATGGACCTGTGGCACTCGCTTGCGCATTGACCGCCGACTGACGGCTACCATACGTCACAACTTGCCGTGAACGCGTCTGGGCAGAACCCGTCGCAGATATTGAAACCGTCGCAGAACTGATCTCATCCACATAACCCTTACGAGCCTCATTGATGATATTCGTATTATATTTTCTACGGTAGGTGTAGGGCTCATTATCCGCTTTTTGCAGCGGTTCCGAAGTCCAATGACCTATACTACGATCTGCTGTATAGCCATTGAGGGTGAAAGCGACTTCGCCGTACCCCGTCGCAGTGAGCCCGATCTTTAAATAGTAGTAGTCCTCGGGCTTCGTAGGGGTCCAAGTTTCCCTGACAACCTGACCCCCGGGCGTAACATTGCGGTCCCCTCGGAAATTTTGACCATTGAATGGAACTGACCCGATTCTCGGCTTCGAGGCTTCTAAACCGCCCTGATCCATCTTAGAATGATCCTGCCGCCAAAGTTCCGCAGGAACATAGATAAAGGAGGCATCCGTCTGGATGAAAAGCCCCAAACACACAATAAAAGCAACTGATACGCAAAAAGCAACTGATACGCAAAAAAATCTATTTTTCATTTCTGATTCTCCTTAATATTTCTCATAGAATTTCGTAGATTCCTCATGTAATTCATAGAGGTGTTCCATGTCAAAACGTTGATAGAACTCGCGGATCGCAATGGCATCCAGCCTTTTTTCTTCCGCGGGCGATGGGAATCCAGAATTGCTTCCGCCGTAGTAGAAAAAGCCGGTCGGTTGTGGGATTTCTCGTTGGGCAGTCTCAAAAAGAGACTTTATCTCACTGTTAAGCCGTTGCACCTCTGCAGACGGGTTCGCCACAGTGCGGCCATTTCTTTCGTCCACCGAAACCGCGGCGCGTAAATCCGCACGCAACTGCTTGTACCGCTCTAACTCTGCGGGGGTCGGTGCGAACCGCGTGATGTAGTCGTAATCGTTGATAGCAACAGTGCCTCTATAATGCCGGTGGACATCTCCGTGATTGTCTCGATAGTGTTGCCAAGAGGCATCTGGAGGCGGCGGTTCACCCCACTCCGCGATGTAATCCGCACGGCGCTGGGCTTGCTGCGCCCGGTTTTCTGCGAGTATTCTCTCGACTTCCGCTTCAGACAGCTCTGGCGCGGCTGCGCCACCCTCCGATGTCGTGGCACTATCGGTTGGGTTTCCAGCGGATTGCCGAGAGTCGCTGCCAACGAGGACATCTCCACCCTGCGAGGTATCACCAACAGGTGCTTCGGCGGTGAGCGGTGGTTTCTCTGTGATCGCTTTGATGCGTTTATTCGTCTCCGCCAACTCACGCGCCGTCTGCTGTTCGACATGCTGCATGTAAAGCAGAGAACCGCCAATGCAGAGAACAAAGAACGCCAGCGCGCCAAGAAATAGACGGTTGCCGAAAACGTCTTTTAACATTTCTTCTTCTCCTTGGGTTGTGACACCCCTTGTGTGAGGTGTCGCTGTTATCTATCCCATTGATACGGACAGGGGTCTATGGTCTGATATGGACACTCAATCGGTCGCGATGTGTTTAAGCGGTCAGGTGTCGCGGATGAGAGCAGACACACAATCACCGCAACGACAATGAAAATCACCAGCGGTATCCATTGTTGAATTCGTTTGGACATCAACGTGTCCTTGTCCGTTATGGCGGATTGCACGGTGGGTGGCAACCTTCCTGTGTGATAAGATACTCACCTAAACTCACTTACCCCCATTTTTTATGGAAGCCTTGTGTTAGCAGATATTTGCTTGAAAATGTATGGGAAAGGCAGTGGGATTATAGTAAAATACCTCCTTAGGATCCAACATTATCAGTGCCTGATAAGTTGTAAGGAGGTAT
>JAJDTM010000022.1 GCA_022827185.1 Candidatus Poribacteria bacterium | reverse complement strand
GGGTATCTTCTGTCGTTTTTCACGGATCCTCGGTGTAGAGCGGATACGCTCTTTGGTATTTATTAACATGGGTTTCTCATACCTATACCCTTTCACAAACCCTAATCTTACACTTGAGAAAAAAATGGGGGTAAGTGAGATTTTGCATATCCACGCGGTATTTATAACACACCTAAAGATTATGAAACACGCTTTGCTTATTTCATAGCAATAGCAAATTTCGTGCCGACTTGAACAATATCACACTGATAGGATACTTCATACAATACCCATAAAATCCTGCACAAAATCGGGCAGATTTTAGCGCGAAATTGCACGAAATGGGGCAGAACCTAAATAAGGGGTGCCGAAGAATGGATCAGTCCAGTGTTAATGACGGCTAACGCTGCTCGTCTTGCGGGTCTTGTATTACATCGTCGAATTAAGTTGGGTAGCGAGTTTTCAACGTAGAAGTGAAAAATCGTAAATTATGTGATACTTCGTAAACTTTTTTGTAGTGCTGAACGTTTACGTTTTTAGGCAGTCAAATTCACATTGTCAAACTTAGGATTTTGACTTTTTCTAAAATTATGCACCCTTTTTATGCCGAAATCGCGTCATTAATGGTTACAGGACTTACACAAAATTAGTACGTATACTGAGGCATCACAGGCGAAGTTTGAAACCTTGACAGCAAATGTAGTTTGAATCACAGAGGCATTTTATGTTATGGAAGTTATTGAATTGGTCCCAGTGATTTTTTTGCAACTTTTTTTATTGAATGGTGTATAATGGAACAAGAAACGTAAACCTACAGATTAAGGGGGGAGATGAAAATGAAACGTGCACATTTCTATTGGCTCACTTTTCTGGTGGTACTTTTATTTGTCGGAATCAGCATGGTGAGCATGGCTGAAGAGCCTGTTGTGTTGAGAATAGAGATTTCCGATGTTGTGAGCAATGCCGATGCGTTGCAGATTCGACGATTGTTGAAACCGTGGGCAGATCCAAAGGATATTACGTTCAGCACACCTGTTGACAAGCACGGTAGGAAGCGACTTTTCACTACCGTTGTGGAAGTCAAGCCGAGACACGGCGTTAATGAATATAGTGAGACGCATACGTTTGATGTCTATGACATCATGAAGCAGCTTAATGATTCGCGCTTTCGGGGTCGCCACGGAATCGGGGGGGCTCGTGTCCTCAAAACTGAGGCTACTATTCGCGGTCACATGTTTGCACATCCCGGTTTCTCGCGAAGTTATATCCGAAACGTTCCGTCGTGGCGACGCTGGCGACCTGATACCTCTAATATCCAGCATGCATTCACCACTGGGAATCAGGGACAGAAGTTCGTTTTCGACGCGAATCCTGAATTCGATCAACTTCGGACGGATGCCGGAAATAGCGGTAAACCGGTTGAAATCCAAGGTGTCGTCACTGGATTTGATGGTCCCTATCCGATTATATCGGTACGTAAGTCTGAGGTAGGCTACCATCTCAGGAACAACGCGTCTGAAGAAGAAGAGGAAACCGAGGAAAAGCCGACTTACGACTATCTTGAAGATCGGTAGTGATTACGCTTTATGCTTGATAGCCACCCGTATTGAATAGGACAACACGCTCGGAAGGTTCAATCATTCCGTTCGCGACGAGTTGTTTGAGTGCAGCGACGGTCGCTGCACCTTCGGGACAGGTCAAAAGTCCTTCGGTTGTAGGGAGCAGTTGCATTGCCTCACGGATGGCATCATCTGAAACGGCAATCGCGGCACCGTTGCTTTTACGAATCGCCTCTAAAATAAGGAAATCGCCGATCGCTTGTGGCACGCGTAAACCGCTTGCAACGGTATGCGCGTCCTGCCACGGGGTCGCTTCAGTTGCCCCTTCCTCCCATGCTTTTACAATCGGTGCACAACCTGTCGATTGTACCGAGATAAAGCGTGGTCTTTTTTTACCGATCCATCCGATCGCTTCTAATTCCGAGAAGCCTTTCCACATTCCGACAATCCCGGTGCCACCGCCGGTTGGATAGATGATAACATCGGGGAGTTCCCAACCGAATTGCTCAGCAAGTTCAAAACCCATCGTCTTTTTGCCTTCCACTCGGTACGGTTCTTTGAGGGTCGACACGTCAAACCACCCTTCACGCGCCTTACGTTCAGCGACAATTCTGCCAGCATCGTTGATAAGACCATCAATCAGTGTAACGTTCGCACCTGCGAGTTGACACGTCTCTTTATTGAAAGCGGGTGTGTCTTGTGGCATGAAGATGTGTGCGGTGATGCCTGCGGCGGCGGCATAAACCGAGAGTGCTGTCGCAGCGTTGCCAGCGGACGGGATCGCCAACTGTGTCAATCCGAGAGACTTCGCTTTAGATACCGCCATCGCTAAACCGCGTGCCTTGAAACTGCCAGTAGGTAGCCGAGACTCATCTTTTACCCATACCTCTGGAAGCCCAAACGCTGCGCCTAACCTTTTCGTCCGGATGAGCGGTGTCATCGTCTCTCCGAGCGTCACTATGTCAGCAGGATCGGATATAGGCAGGAGTTCAGTATAACGCCAGAGCGATGCGGGTCTTGATAGCAGCGTATCGCGTGTCCATGTCTCTGATAGTTGTTCAAGGGCGTAACGCGCAAGCAGCGGTTTTCCACAAGTGTTACAGACGTTCTGCGGCTCTGTGTGCGGATAGATTTCACCACACTTGCTACATTCAAGTCTTTCTAATTTTCCTTGCGGTTCGGTGGAGCGGATTGGAGGTTTTATGTCTCTTTTCGTAGACTCGCCCGGCGCGATGCTTGGGCTTACGCGCTTTGGAGAAGAATTCACAGGAGGTTCCTTTGATAAAATTTTATCTGATATCCGTCAAAATTCTGTATCTGGATTAGGTTCGCGCAAGCAGCTTAAGAACGATCGCTTTCATGCTATGGAGTCGGTTCTCGGACTGTTCAAAGATAATTGAGCGTTCATCGTTGACGATCTCACCCGAAATTTCATACCCATGGTGTGCGGGAAGGCAGTGCATAATCTTGCCCTCGTATCCTTTCAGCAGCTCGGCGTTCAATTGATACGGCATCATCTTTTTTAACCGTCGTTCCCGTTCTTCCGCAAAAGCAGGATCCGTGAAAAATTCCATATCCACCCATGTATCCGTATAGACAATATCGCTTTCGGCGATGACGCTTTCCAATGCCCTACCGATGTTGATACTGCTTGTATCAAGCACTTTATAAAGGCCTTTCCGAGCGGCTGCGTTCCACAATTCTTTATCAACAGCGGCGGGGTTCACTTCCGGTGCGACGACAGTTACCTCAATGCCTACCTTCATACCAGCGGCAATGAGTGAATTACAGACGTTGTTATGTACACCGATGAAGCACAATTTGACCCCTTCAAGTCTACCGAGGTGTTCCTGTATCGTCATGAGATCGCCGAGTGCTTGCGTTGGATGGTATTTGTCGCAGCACCCGTTAATTATCGGGACGGTTGCGGCAGCGGCGGCTTCAACAAGGTCTGCGTGTTTCAAGAAGCGCGCTAAAATAATATCGACATACGCCGAAAGCACACGCATTTCGTCGCTGAGGTCGGCTAAAGCGAAGTTTGTTGTTCGCCAATCGAGATAGTGTGCGTGTCCACCGAGTTGTGTAATACCGACTTCACCGGCGCAGCGCGTGCGCGTGGAGGTTTTTTGGAAAAGCAGACAGAGGCTTTTTCCACCTACAGCATGTCTATATTTTTCGGGGTGTTTTTTTATATTTAGGCTGTCTTCAACGGTTTCAAGAATATCTTTTTCTGACCATGGGTTCAGTGTAATTAGGTGCATAATTATCTCCACAGCGGGTCTTTGGCTACTAACACGCGATTTTTATTTTGTTAGGAATCATGTGATCGTGTCATGTTCAACTGCTACCAGTGGCAAATAAGAAAGCATAATTATACCTAACTTTCAGCCAAATGTCAAATGTTTTTCAGAGGCTTAGAGGTTTCAGTTATCGGCAATTAGCAATTAGGAATCAGCATTTACTGAATGAGGCGGGGCGATGTTGTAAATTCTGACAGCGAGAAAAGGATATTTGGAACGCTACCACAATCTACGATTATAGATTTCTTCAGAGAGTACGAGAGCAGGACGTTCTTTTGCTTGCTCATGTCCAGCGTGGGGCTCAAAGTCAATCCACACGATATCACCGTGTCGTGGAACATACATATCGGCGTTTACCAAACCTCCCTGCCCACCGGCGGTCCTGTATCTATTTCTTCCGAAAGACCGGGTTTTCGGGCTTTAACTTTGGGTTCTGGGATCTTAGCTAAAAGTTCTTCTATTGTGTAATTCGGGCGTGGTATAGGTCTATGCCTTTTTGCGCTACGGGGTGTTATCTCAACCGTCTTACCACGCAATTTGGATTCTGGAACTTCAGCAGAAAGTTTCTCAGGTGCCTGGTCTGTTTTTTTCATGAAGTAACTCCTTTTTTAGGTAGGATATTGAGGCAATTATAACATAAACAAAATAGTTATTCAAGCGAAAACCTGGCTCACTTCAGGGTTATTCAATTGGACGATTTGGATATCCGATTTGCTTCGACTCAAATACCATGACAGCAATTTTTCAATGAGCACCCTAATTCCTCCACCATACCCCATTAGCGCATTTTTAGATTGCCCCAAGTCGTTATATTCACTTTCCTTTTACGTGGGGATGCTGCAGCAATTGCGGCGTGAGCAAAAGCTTTTACTATCAAAACATCTGTCTCGTCAGTTACACCATCATTATTAACGTCTGTATCATAATTTGAAACTGACTTAATCGCTTTTCTGACGATTTGTACATCTAAAAGGTCTATACGTCCATCATTGTTGACATCAGCATCTATATTGCTCGCTTCTAAACCCGCCGCAGAATCAGTATACAATCGCGGTGCTCCTAAAACATAGTGATCACACCAGTTATTTGTAACATCATCGATCCTTATTTTTAGTTTTTTAGAATTCTTTGGGATGTCGAATTCTATATATATGCCATCATCTTCAGCATATAAAATATCGGAGCGATATATTTCTTTGTTATCAGCGTAAGCAAAGAATTGTATCTCTGTTGAACGATGCACGCATTCTTGGTGAGTTATATCGAAATAACTGCCAAAACGACTGTAATTATTTCTTGAAATATCATACTCTATAACACTCGGTGCATGAGAATACATCCAGTGATCCAATTCGTTCATTTTCGGAAAATCGTAATAAAGATCGGGTTTCCTCTCTATATTGCCATCAGGGGTTTTCTCCCAAATACCTGCCACCCAACCATCCCAGTCGCTTCGATTGTTGACAGGTGTTAGTGAAGTACTTGAACTATGTGTAAAAGTCAGATTCACAAATTCCCCATCATTTGAAACGATAGCCACCGGTGCCTTGTCGGAGACAGATATACCCATTATTTCAGCCATTGCTTCTACATACTGCCTATCCTGAACGTTCACTGCATCGTACCAATCCTGCATATATTCAGACATTTTGCCTTTTGTCGCTGGCATTTTTCTAACTGCGTTCCACGCTTCAGGATTTTCCTCAAATATTGGGAGAAACTTGAATGTTAGTTGTGCAGGATTAGTATTGAATTCGGTAGAGCGGCCGCGGCCGTGATAAGAGTCTCCTCTTGCCAACAATTCATATTCTTCAAGCCATTCTTCACCAGTACCATCATATTGGTATTCAGGAAAGACTTTTAAATAACCATCTGCGTAGTGATTAAAATTCCGACTAAAAGAAGCCCAACCACCATCCTGTGCTACACCAGTTCCAAATTTTGAGCCATTTTTCCAAGTTTCCGCCATACTTCGTAATGCCCATATACCCGCCATCGTGCTAACACCTTCCTGAAACCACAAATTAGGGCTATCTATAGTTGATACCTCAAAATTATGTAGTATATGACAGAATTCATGAGCAAATGGAAGAATAAAATAATAAAAATCGTCAACCCTAATTTCCATATCCTTTAGGAGGTGAATCCCAATCTTGTATTTCACAGTAGGATCAGGATCAAGCGTCGCAAAATTGTATCCAACAAAAGTCCTATACACATTGACTTTTTCGTTTATCTCATTTTCAGGACGCAAATGTTTCTCGAAATGATCCACGATGTTTTGACACAGATATTCCACATTAGCATCCGAAATCGATCCCCAATCCGGCGAGGACTTCACGATAATTTCTAACTTCGCATACCCTAAATTGACACAGAGTAGCAAAAATAAAACTAAACAAAACTTTCTAAATATTCTTCCTTTTTTACGCATGAAAGACTCCTTTTTTTGACAAAAAGTTTGGGAAATTTGATAAGTCGGAAGGGTGTTATCCCTTCCCGTAGCCAAAAAATCTTCGTGGGATTTTGGCATTCTATTTTACGCGCTTCCAGTTGACATGTCAAGGGGTGTGTAAAGTTTTTGGCGAGGTATTGATTTTTTACATGGCACTCCGCTGGAGTGCAAGAGAAGGTGCCGCTCTTTTTCTATAGACTTGTTGCTCCGCTGGAGCAAAGAGGTCTGTTTACAGATAAGACTTCTTCACGCCAGAGGCGTGATATTGCTTCGCAGTGAGAATAGAAGTCGATATTGTTTGTAGCTGCACTCCAGCGGAGTGCTATGTGTGTTGATGGGGCTTGCTCGGGGTAAAATCCGCGATAAAGGAACGCTGCCAGAATATTTACACACCCATGTCAAGCGAGATTTCCCTGCCTGTCAGGGCGATTTAGTTTTCGGTTTTGACTTTGGTTTTCGTTTATAGATGTTAACGTTTTTTCCGAAATATCGCGAGCACAGCTCGCTCCTACAGGTGGAAAATATCCACATAGATAAAGTAAATATGTAAAACTAAATGGCCCTGATAATGAGTGCCCTAATTCCTCCACCATACCCCATTAGCGCATTTTTAGATTGCCCCAAGTCGTTATATTCACTTTCCTTTTACGTGGGGATGCTGCAGCAATCGCTTCCACTGCTTTTGCTTTCACGATAAGCAAATCCACTTCATCAGTCACACCGTCATTGTTAATGTCTGTATCATAAGAAGTAGAATTTTGCATTCCGCTGCGAACAATCATGACATCGTATAGATCAACGTAGCCATCGTCATTAACATCAGCGTCTATTTCTATCGAAGCAAGTATTGCTGGTGTCGTAGATGCTGTTACCGTGATACCCATCACTTTAGCGATTGCCTCTACATATTTCCGATCCTGAACATCCACAGCATCATACCAATCCTGCATATACTCAGGCATTTTGCCTTTAGAGGCAAGAGGCATCTTTCTAACAGCGTTCCACGCTTCCTGAGTTTCCTCAAATATTGGCAGCAACTTAGGATATAATTGACGAACAATATCCATGTTAGCTCCACGAGTCCTTTCAAATTCCGATCTTAAAGAATCCTCATTCTCATCAAGCCACTCTTCACCCGTACCATCATAAGGATGAAGTTTCATATACCAATCGGCATAAAAATCAAAATTCTCGCTAAACTCGGCTATCCCCCCAGGAGTCGGTATTCCCCGTCCAAAACGTGAACCATATAGCCAACTATTTGCCATACTTCTCATTACCCAGACACATCCAAGTTCAGCGATTGCTTCCTGAAACCACAGATTAGGTGTAAAACTCGCTTCCCAAGCTAATCCTTCTTGCTCAACTTGCAATATGTGAGTAAATTCATGCCCAAACCTACAGATAAAATTCCAAAATTCTTTCATTGCCTTAAGTGTCATATCTTCTTGCATCTGGACTCCAATTTTATATTTCGCGTTAGGATCCTTTATATCGAGATTCACAAAACTATAACCAACAGTCGTCCGATAGACATTGACTGCCTCATTTATCTCATTTTCAGGGCGCAAATGCTTCTCAAAATGATCCACAATGTTTTGACACAAGTATTCCACATCTGCATCCGCAATCGGTCCCCAATCCGGCGAGGACTTCACGATAATTTCTAACTTCGCATAGCCTAAATTGACGCATAGGAACAAAAACAAAACGAAACAAATCTTTTTCAAAAAATCATATTTTTTACGCATAAAAGGCTCCTTTTTTCTTGACAAAAAGTTTGGGAAAATTTGATAAGTAGGAAGGGGGTTATCCCTTCCCGTAGCCAAAAAATCTTCGTGGGATTTTGGCATTTCTATTTTACGCGCTTCCAGTTGATCTGTTAGACGATTACATGCGGTAGGTGATTGGGTTCATGCACAGACTATAACCTCCTAATCAATTATGTCAATCGGAGGTTGGTTTCCACCACGGGGCGATTCGCGGAGTTTGTCCAATTGGAAGTTTCTCACCACGACAATACTCACGCAATTTTCTCCCGAAAACTTCAATGTTATTCTTTGTCTTTGAAGAATTGCCCCATCGGTACCAAAATCGATAATGGAGAGCATCAAGTCTGGGATCAATGTCCAGTGATTCCTCATGGAATCCTTCTTCTTTTTCAATTTCACCATGCCACCATCGAGCAGTCGGTGAGAGTGCAGGTTTTATTTGCTCGAAAACAGCAGAAATTCGGAACAGATCATGTGTTCGTAAGGCTTCCCGATAAACTTCACGGCAACTACGTTCCTGCTGCGCAACTTCGTATGCCCACCAAGCGTGCCCACGAACCCACTGACTTGGATCATCTGATTTCAATTGCTCAAGTTTCTCAATTGCTTTGTCGTTTCCAAACCACGGTAAAATAGAAATACCCAGATTCCGTTCTTTTGCGTAAGGACTTGCTAAGTACTCCTGTGTCACCAAATTCCACAACTCTTCCTCGCCTCCGCCTACTAAAGCAGCAAGTGTCATGAACATAATTTCTTCGTCATTTAGACACACCTCTAACAATTCACGTCTGAATTGACGATGTTCAGGGGAGTTACAATACTCAACTTTCCAGAGTTGATCGATAAAAGTCAGTACACCGTAGTGCGTTCGGTAAACTGTTTTGAAACTTTCGGCGTTCCATTGGTGATAATATTGCTTCGCTTTATCAGGTTGGAAACGTAGCAGCAAACGATGGATATTATTTGTAAAATCCGATAATGCTTGGCTGTACCGTGGAAACTTGGAAAGTTCGGTGAGATATTGGTTTGCCAATTGTAAGAAATTGGTCGTGTCCTGTTCTGCCCAAGTCTGAATAACCTTTGGATTAACCGAAAATCTCATTTCCGAATTATAATCGAAATCTACCTCAGCACCTTGAAACATCGAAAATATCCGATCCATAAGGTCTCTGCCCCACCACATCAGATCGTTACACCGATCTGGTAGGCAGAGAAATGAACCCACAACTCCTGATGGTAGCCACGACATTAGTGTATCATAAGAGGGAATATCTCCACCCTCGTAAATAGGTATTATGAACCGTTTACCATGTCGAGAAAAAAGGTGTTTTCGTATTTTTTCATCAGTTAACGTTTCAGCCAAAAACTGATTTGGATCAGATAAAGCTAGCGAGAGCATTAGAAATGTTCCAGTCGAATTAGGTTCTCTGATCTTCAACGCTTCTAATGCATAATCTATTGTATTTTCATCAACCAAGGCACCATAGGCATAAAGCGAACACCAGAACTCTTCCTCTGAAAATTCTTTCGATTCCGTATCGTCCCCGGTTTGATTATCAGATGGCGAAGACCAAAGTTTTTCTAACTTCTGTTGTGCCAATTTCACAATTGTTTTAGGTAATAATATCCTAAGCAAACACGGGAGCGTATCATAGCAAATTGAAACTCTAAGTGGCCCATGTGAAGCCAGAAAATTAAACCAATCGGTTAATTTCTCTTCAGGAGCACAGAAAAGAAGAGTTTCTGTCAGTAAAGAGGTTAAATAAACAGTATCGGAAGATGAATTATCCGCCTGAATGTCTTGAACGAGACGTTGTTTCATTTCCAAAATTGCTTCAGTAATTTTTATGCGATCTTCCGGTTGAAAAATAAGCCCTTGAATTGAGGAAAGTTTAAATTGCGCCCATTGTTGATGCAAAGTGTTAAGCTTAAGACTGCAGGCAAGTTCGGCGTAACTCTTAGAATCATATCTGGCAACCCACGGCATTAAGTTTTCTATACAAGAATCCTCAAGGGTTGTTCCAACACTCCATCCCAATTTAGCGTTCACTGATATATCTTGCAGAATCTTCTTGATTTCGACGTGATCTTCATGGTGCAAATCAGACAAATCTGCTCGAACGGCTAAGTAGTCAAGCCCGTGGTAGTTACCATTAGCTGCTGGCGAGTCACCTATTAGTAAACGCTCCTGATCACGAATACGGTCAATATAGGGCTTAAAACGACGATTATGTTGTTCTACAAAGGCGCGTGTCTCTAATTCCTTTTCCGAAAGCGGACGCTGCAGCAGCCGTGGTAAATGTACTTTATTAAGTTGCTCCGCAAGTCCATAAGCACCTCTTAACAATAATTCATCGGATTGGGATAGTTCTGCTAACCAATGCAGATCACCTAAAACTTCTTCAGTGTATCCCCACCTCATCAACTTGCCAATTTTCTCAAAAAATCGTGTTCGCCTACTAAGGTTATCGTCAACATCTGCATTGTTAAGTAGGATTGCATAACAACGTGCAAGTGTTTTTAGAAATTGACGCTCTGGTCTTTGGGATAAAATTGAAAGAGCAGCATTTAACAAGCGAAGTTGTATATCATATTTTTCCACAGGGACTTGATGCCCTTCATGCTCAATATAAATAATTTCTTTCAGGGCACTATCACCGTGTGCTGGAAGAAGCCACTTGACAAGACGCGATGCCAAGCGATTAAGATCCCCTTTCTTGTTTAACCAAGTTTCTGCCAGCGGTGCAATGAGTGCATCTTCATAATTTGGGGAATTGTTATACTCAAATTCAAATTCAACGACTTGTGCGTAAGCATCAGGATCTTCTCCTGCCCAAAATGATAACCGCTCATCCGTAATCTGTGCATTGTGGCTATGAAACCAAGCAAGCATTAAAGCGGCTCGTTTTTGTGAAAGTTGGTCTTGTGGAATTTCAGGATCAGGGGATATTGCAGTGATTTGTAGTGCAACAAATAGTGCCTCGGTTCTCAGATCTTCTGAAGGAATTGGTTCAAGGGAATTTTGGAGAGATTCTGCAAAATCTCTAATTTCCGTGAATTCCGTACAACCAAAAAGATTAGCAAGGTAAAGGGCCCAACCGAGTGTAATATGATCAGAACTCAACTTTGCCTGAAGTGGTCCCGCTTCAATTGCAATACGTTGCTCCTCTAAATCATGACGGACTGCGCGGTAGTCAGGAAAGTACTTTTCAAGCAGCTGAACGGAGGCTTCGGGAGCAGTCTCAACATCTGTCCACTCCAGTTGTTTTGCGAGATCGGCAAGGATTTCTTGAGCGTCCTTGGAGCGATGCCAATCGAGTTTTTGTTTAACCTGCGGATCGGTCCATTTGATTTTCTCAAGTAAATCTGCCCACAAAACCATTTCCTTAGTTACAGGATCAAACGAATGAAATTGATTCCGTAGCTCAATACACGTCTGAAGGTAACGCGGAATTCTTGCAATCTCCATCAATGAATCCGGCAAGTCATCAATTTGGAGTCCTTTTCGGGTTAGTGCCTCCTGCAGTTCAGAGTCATTAAAAGGGTCAACAGAAACTTTATGGCACTCGCTCCACAAATAACGCTCAAAATCCGGGTAGTCATCCAAAGGACGCGTAGTCAAGAGAAAACGGATTCTATCTCTCCACTCGTTTTCGTCGTTCCTAAAGTATTCAGCGAGAATTCGCTGTGCTGCTTCAATTGCATTCCGTTCATTGACCCCATCAAGAATAATAAGCGTTTTACGCCAGATTTTTGCGGGCTTGTTATGAAGTTTGGCCACCTTCTGTTCCTCGTAAGGTAGTAAACTAAAACAGGAACGAAGCAAATCGGATATGGATTTGGTATCTTTCCAGTCTCTACTATCTAACCAAAAAGTGACAACATTTTCCTGCTTACAGATTGTTCTCATACACTTGGCGGCAAGCCACGATTTTCCATGGCCCTCTTCGCCTTCAAGACAGCAAATAGGTGTTCCCTCAGTTTCCCACCAATTCACGATTTTTGATTCTAAAGGCTCTCTATCTATTGCTTGGGACAAGTTGATGGGATTGAAACCCTCACCCCTACTAAAACGCTTAATTAGGTGTTTTTCAATGTCCTTTTGAACATGCTTTTGGGTTTGGATTCCATCTTTCAACTTATTTTGGACATCCTTTATTTTCTCGTGTGTCTTTGAATCATCCTTCGCTATTTGAACCCAATCTGCGAATTCTTGATTGGTGTCTGAAGGGTCAAAGAAATCGCGGATGTCCTCCCAAAAGGTAACACACAACGTCCCAAGATCTGATAGTTCATCAGTTAGTTCAAGGACAACGATGTCCAAGCCAGTATCTTTTTCATAATCCTCCAATTCGCTAAGCAATTGTTCATCAGGACCACGAGACATAATTAAGACATAAACTTGGAGATCTTTTAAATTTTTCTTTACTCTATTGATGTCTCTGACAATTTCTGCAGCTCTAGGGACTGTTTTATCACTATATCTCTTAGCCTGTATTGATACCTCACCTGTCAGGCTCCTAGCGTCACCTCTTGGTTGGTCGCCAGATCTCGCAACAACAAAACGGACTTTGAGAAATGATGTTAGCAGTGTGGCAGTGAGTTTTTCAAACTCTTTAGGTTTTATTGACTGAATGAGATCTTTTAGTTTTCGCCAACCTTGTTCTGCCGAGGGCGTGTTGCTTTGCTCGGCTGCTCCATCCTCGTCTGGAGACGGATTTTGCCCTGATTTGAGATTAACCTGAAATTCCACCTCGTGGGTTTCGTCCCAATAATCGGCGAGGCTATGGGTATCCCAAAATTCCCCGATTTCCTCTGGTGTTGCATCCGGAGGTGGCATTGGATCTCGTTTTTTATTTTTGTCTGCCATAATTCCTTCGCTCCGTTTGGGTCATATCCTTTGCGCTGATAATCAACGCCCGACGATTTGATTTTCGGATGAAAAAAACGATGAGATAGCGTCCCGCGTCTGTTTGTCCCATAGCAGAGTAAACATCTTCACCAGCCCGATTGCCTTTAGAGACGAAACGAAAACGAGGACGATTACTTAAGACTTCTTCAACTTCCATTTTTTCTACACCATGCTTTATCGCTAATTTCTCAACAAATTGTTGCTGCCATATAATCTCATCAATTTGCAAATTTCCGCTCCGGTTTCGTGTTGGCGTTCCGGCAACCAGCTTGGTGCTTGTAAAGATAAGTTTTCAGAAGTTAAAGTGCAAAGTCAGGCGAGTGCCACACACTTCTCCGGTTATCTTTCCTTGCAACATTATATCACATCGTATAGCGTTTTTGCAACATTTTGCGTGGGTTAGAACAGGGCGATTTAGTTTTCGGTTTTTACGTCTAATTTTCGATCCCCAGGCCCAGTAGGGTTTTGCTTGGGTGTTTCTTCACGGTTTCCCAACCACACCGGATTTATAAAAAAGACGCGAAACCCGATGATTTCTTAAAAATAACTCTGATCTGATAGGGAGAGGCAGTCAGCCACTAGGGGAATGGTTATCAGAATCAGGATTTACAGAATTAGAGATGCCTTTGTTAAGAATGACTCGCTCCCCACCCACCTTCAGGCTTTAATATCTGCTGCATCTGTAGTCAAAAACCGCCCCTCAATTTTCTGCCATACCTTAGGTGATACACGTCCAGCCGCCTCTTTGCACGCAACGATGAGCTCCACTGCTTCAAGATACGTGGCATAAGACTCCAACGCCTCGCGCGGAATAGCGAGCATTTCGTCAGTGATATCCAAAACAGAGATCCATGTGTCGTGAATAGATTCTGCTGGGGGTTCAACAGATTTCTCCGCCGCTGCCGTCTTGATGAATTCTCGCTGTTCATTAAACCGCTGAACCATCCGCTGTAGATCCACCTGTTTAAAGATTTTCAGATCTTTCATATCCTTGACCAATGCTATTTGTTTCTGTAGTTGCTTATCAAACCGATTCTTGGATTGAGGGGACACAGACTGATAAAAATCAGTGTCTATATACTTGTAAAAATCTTGGTAGGGGTCAAGGACGAAGTCGAGGGCAAGGTCGGAGGCGAGGTCTCGGTCTCGGTCTCGGACGCGTTCTCGCAAGCGTTCTCGCAAGCGTTCTCGGTCTCGGACAAGGTCTCGGACGAGCTCTCGGACGCGCTCTCGGCCAAGGTCTCGGTCAAGGCCAAGGTCTCGGTCTCGGACGAGCTCTCGGACGAAGGCGATGTCTCGGACGATGTCTCGGACGAGGTCAAGGTCTCGGTCGAGGGCGAGGTCTCGGGCGAGGGTAATGTCTCGGGCGAGGGTAATGTCTCGGTCCCGGACGAGGGCGTGATTAACGACATCTTCAAAAACCTCATAAATTTTATTGAGCAGCCACAGAGAAAAGAATTGGCGTAGGATAAATAATCGTTTGACAACTTCCTTACACCGATCACCTTTGGTGTCCATCTTCCGTTCTGCCCACTGTAGCAGCGATTTGAGGCCAGGGGTGTTGATAAACTTAGCAACTTCTTTTTCCATCGCCTTAATCAAATCGTCCGCCTCGCGCATCAGTCCAGCAGTGAGTAAGAAGATTTCTCGCCACTGTGGGTCATGTAAATGCTGATTTACTAAGCCTTGAATTGATCGCGGATCACCTACAATATAATTCGCCGTTAAATACTCCTGAAACGTCAAGTGAGAGAAAGAGTAGGAGTCTCTGACGCGTTCAACGAAAAGTCCCTGATCAACAAGGATTGTTTCCAGGATCTTGGGAGCGTTGAACGTTTCTCGCGTATTCGCATTCCCAGCACCGAATTCTTGAATCTGATTGATGAGTTCATCTTCACTAAAAAAAAGACGATTCTCGTTGAAATTTTTCGCCGCAATTTCGGAGAGCATCCGCTTTTCATCCGCAATGTCCAAATATTGGGTTATCGAGGCCCCGCGATTCACCCGTTTTTCAGCCGCCCACTCCTTGAGAAAAATATTGAGAGCGTCCTCATAAAGGGCTGCCCGATTTCTCGGAAAGTTTTGCGATCTATTGTAGACCATACACAGAAGCGTGAGTAACAACGGATTCCTTGCTAACTCCTTGGTTGCCGAATGCTCACTTGCATTCAGCGTCTCCCAACACTGATCCGCGGTTTTCATTTCCTCATCAAGTTGGTGTTGGCCCTGATCGGGTGTTGAGTCAAACCATTTTTTGATATACGCCTCAATCTGAAAATCATCAAAGTCTGCCATCTCCACCTCAGTAAAACGTTTAAATCCTCCGCTATACGCTGCTATCCGACATGAAGCAATAAAGCGATTGTCGCTATACCGATCAACAAAATCTCCGATTTTACTTACTACATTATCAACATTCGCAGCAGGGACCTCGTCAAGCCCATCGAAGAGTATAAGGAGTTTCCCCGATTTCAATGCTTTCCCTGTCATCCGTTCTGGATCCGGAAAACCACATGTCCTAAACTCTTCGGTAACCAGCATCTCAATGTTGATTTGATCCGCAGTGAACCTTTTTAGTTCAAGAAAGATTGGAATACACTTATGTTCAAAACTTCCGTTTTTACCTTTCAACGCTTCAAGACCAACTTTACGCAGGAAAGTTGATTTTCCGACACCGGGACCACCGAGCAACATCAGATACTGTTTATCATTAGCAACCTGTATTCCATCCTGACGTTCATCTGAAAACGAATCGAAATGCCTCCCACCCCTTTCCCGGAATGCCTGTTCAACTTCCTCAGGCGACCTATACCGTGATAATGTGTGTTGATCTAAGAACTGAATCGCGACATAGACATCGTCAAGCGGTATTGGTTCCCGCATCTCGGCGCAAAAGACTTTGATCTGTCCATGACGTTCACGGTAGTTTTTATCGTACTTGTGACAGGCGTTGGCGATTTTTGCCTCTAACTTTTCATATCCATCTCCAGTTAACGCACAAACCTGTTTGAAAATTTCTGTTCCGACTCCTGATTTGAGAATTTCTGTTGCGATTTCAAAATCCATTGTTTACCTCCTTGTTTTACATAGGTTACGGCACGCGGGGTGCGCCTACTACAATACACAGGACGATTTAGTTTTCGGTTTTGACTTTGGTTTTCATTTATAGGTGTTAACGCTTTTCGCAAGATCGCGAGCACAGCTCGCTCCTACAGACGAAGACCTATCCATATATATAAAGTGATGAATATGTAAAACTAAATACGCCTGCTACAATGCAGGTAAACCGTTTACAATGTCTACTGTCTCTAAACTAACGGTAATCACCTGCCCAATCAGACGGAGGATATACTCGGGATCTTCATCACGATTCGGATCGTTCTGGATGCCACTCCGTTTGTCTACCTTCACACGATACTGATCCACGACCCACTCCAATGCAGACCGGTTCCCCAACCGATACTCAAATACTTCAAGAGGGATGCCCTCCAACGTGAGGAAGTCATTGTATTTCAACTGCGTTTTGTCTTTGGAGAATTTCATTCGTTCTACACGCAGATTGACTTGCATGCCCGGCGTTTCAATCGGCTCAAGCTTATCGTATTCGGGTTGGGATTCGTAATTGACGTGAAGTTCGGCTAACCGCGCGCCTGCCTTTGCAAACGTCCAGAAGTCTTCGGCGAAGGGGATATGGGGTAAGTCTCGTTTGAGGTTTTCTTGATACCGATCGCGATAATCGGGATGGTGCAGTAATCCGTAGGTATAATGGAAGATGTCCCACTTGGTGATAGTGTCATCTGCGTAGTGTTTTTGAAACTGCGTCAATGCCCAATCCGTGATATTCTCTTGGCGATTTGTGCCATCCTCATCGTAAGTATAGAACGGAAAGCATTGTGTTGGCGATCCAAAACCACCAGCCATAACATTTACGGGAATGCAATCACTCATCAAGCAAGCAAAAGGTCTCTCCGGAGTCATGTTGACACAGAGAACCCGATTTTCCCTTTCCGCTTCAAGTGTGGGAAAAATGGATGGAAATACATAAACGCGCTCATTCATGAGTCTATCAAAAAACAGATTTGTTTTTGTAAACGGGCGGTAGAGGGACAGACGTAATTTTGATTCAGCAAACTCTGCAAGTTGTCCTGCTTTCAGTTTACGTTTTAAGTTTTCACTCCAGCTGATGTTCTGCGGATCGGAATCCACGAAATCATCAAGATTCACTCCAGTGCTGTTTTTTGTACCTATCCACTCAAGCGTCTGCGCATTATAGAATTTTATCATCCGCTGGATATTTTCAGTGAGAGAGGTCGTATTGAAGTTGTAAACCCAGGTATCTCGGTTCGTTGACACACCGAGACTGTAGGTTTTAAAAAGCGTTCCTTCAGTTTTACCCTTACTTGCCTTTACTTCCTTACTCCCCATCGGAATGAAAGTGTCAAAATCGGTGTGGAGATCCGCCGTGAGCCATGTATGCCGTTTATCAGGAGTCAGCATCTGCCATTCTATATTACCGATATGCTGGTTTTCGTCAAGGAACGCAAAGGTGCGTTCCTTACTCAGTTCTATTGTCTCATCATTGTAAAAGGTGCGCGATGCGCTATTAGGGGTTACGGCACACGGAGTGTGCCTACTACCTTTAACAAGCAGATTAATGCTTACCCCGACTTGAATACCGAACACATTCGCATCGCCCGGCTGTCCCTTGCGGACGTTACCCCCTAAGTCCAGAATATAGAGCGTGTCAAACTCCTCGGAGAGGTGCTTTCGCATGCCATCAAACATTTGCGCGTTAATAAAACTGTTGTTCGTCACGAAGGCGACGATCCCCTCATCACCGAGTTTGTCCATTGCCCACCGGAACGCCTTGACGTACGGGTCATAGAGTTTATTTTTCGACTGTGCATTAGAATCAGCGACAAACGTGTTACGCACCCGTGTGTCAACGCCTGCATGCGGTCGATTCTTGTTGTTATCGTTTTCGTCAGACTGCCTTGCATTGTAAGGCGGATTGCCGATAACGACGAACATTGGCGTCTCTCTTTGCTCCTCAACCCGTAATGTATTCTCCGGTGTAAAAAAGGAAAACCGTCCGGTCTGTTCGGGGGCATCCATTAAATCCACCGTATCAAATGTATCCACAAAGCAGATATGCGGGAAAGGTTCATAGCTGCCTGTTCGCTCAAAATAAGCGTGTTCAATGTTGAGATTGGCGATGTAATACGGAAGCAGCATCACCTCGTTACAGTGCAGTTCCTCTCGGTATTTCTGTGGTAGCCGTCTGCCCTGAATTTCTTGCATGAGGCGTACGATAAAGTTACCGGTGCCAACAAACGGATCGATGATGTGAACCCCCATATCCGAAAGTGACCGTCCGAACTCGGTTTTAAGGACGTGTTCAACGCTTTTCACCATGAAATCTACGATGGGTTGTGGCGTATAGACAATACCGTGCGTGTCGGCAACCTTCACCGAAAAGCCTTGGAAGAACTGCTCGTAGACCGTATTCAAGAACGACTGTTTTTGTGAGAAATCGGTGATAGTCGCAGCGGTTTTCTCAATCGCAATGTAGAACGGATTTAAGGGACGCAGGAACTCGGAACGGCTTGGGGAACGCTGCGTAAGGACCTGGATTACCTTCTCAATTTCTTGGGCGATGATGTTTCTGTTGGTAAAATCGGGGTTGTCAAAAACGGTGCGGAAAATCCGTTCGGTGAGGAGGTGCTGGATGAGCATCTCTTCAACCTGTGCTTCGGTGAGGTTTGGGTCAATAGCGGCTCGGCACTGCTGATGGAAATTCCCAAACGCCTGCCGAAACAAGGGGTTGTCCTGCATCTCGGTCTCAACGCGCTGTGCGACACCGCGGCCCAGCACCGGTACCTTCTCCCGAAACTCCTCTACTGCAGCATACCAATCGACGATGTTTTCCTCTTGATAGGCAAAGAAGGTGTTCAGCAGCTCGATAAGATTCTTTGGATCTGTCAGGTCGTGGTCAAGGCGGAGGTGCCCGTTCTGATAGAGGAGTGCGCGTGTCGGGGATTGAATAATGATATTTTTAAAGGGATACCCTGCTTCCGATTTTCGCCGTGCTTCGGTCGGCAGATCGTCTTGTGTATCTTTTGCCTCCCAATGTCCATGGGGTAATTCGAAAGCATCAACGACTTCGCCATCTAACTGGATGCGTCTGTTCGTTTTTGTGTAGCGTGTCTTTTCACAGACAAGGAGGAGGTCTGCTTGTCGGCAATAGTGTTGGAGGAGCGTTTGGAATGCGGTTCGGACTGCGCCTTCGTGTTCCGCGCCGATTTTCGTGTATGCTTCAAGTTCTGTGTAGTAGTTTTTGATGGGTTTATGTGTCGGTTTGATATTAAGTGTCGGCATGGCGTTTCTCCGTGTAGCGTTGGCAATCGGATTTAAGACAACGCCAATTATACACGGATATAGGGCGCGATTGCAAGCAGGAAATTTACTGCCTGTCCCACGGAATTTCGACACCTAACTCGTCGGCGAGTTGTTCAAGTGTTCGCAACGGTTCCTTGTGAAGGGGTATCCCGTTTGCGAGGCGTTCTTGCGTTAATTCCGACTCAATCTCACCGGGTAACGTGACGCGGGTAAAACCGGCGCGTGGAGTGGCTTGACGCGTCATCTGAATTTGTCGATCGATTTCAGCCTTGAACTCTGAAACAGGGGTGAAGTTAGCGATGTTAATTGCGAAGAAAAAGTGTCCTGATACGCGTTTTTCGAGGGGCGTGTCCCCCGGCTGAAACCGTTTGTTGATGCCCATTAATCCACCGCTCAACGGACCACATAAAACATCCATCACGATTGCAAGGGCAGAACCTTTGGGACCTGCGGCGGGTAGGATCACAGCGACTTGTCCCGGATCCTCAGTTTCGTTGCCGTCTGCATCGAGTGCCCATCCCAAGGGGATTTTTTCCTGATATAACCTTGCGGTTCCGATCCGTCCAGCGGCAGCAGCACCGCACGCCATATCCAACACAATCGGCGGTTCCTCGCCAGCGGGGATGGCATAGGAAAACGCGTTATTGCCGATCGAGACGCTCCTTGCCCCGAAGACAGCGACATTTACACCGAGTCCGTTGGTCGTTGCGAAACCGATCATATCGTGTGGTAAGGCTCGCATGGCATGACTTGAGGCAGCCCCGAAGTGATTGCTATTCCGAACGATAGCCACGCCAATTGAGGCAGCCTTCGCCTTTTCGATAGCGAGGTTCATTGCACGGATACTGACGAGATGTCCTAACCCGCGGTCGCCATCTAATAGAACAGAGGCAGGGTTATCTTCGAGCGTCTGGAGTTGTGGGTTGGGATTAATGTTCCCGCTGATCATGCCTCGGACATAACCGGGTAAGCCGCGTGTTGCGTGCGAATGAACACCCCGCAAGTCCATGAGGACCTGCATTTCCGCAATGGTATCCGCATCCGATTGCGCAACGCCGACTTCTTGGTAAAGTTGGCTGCAGACGCTTTGCAATGCGTCTGCGTTTACAATCGCTTCTTGTTCGTGTTGATTCATGGCTATAGACCCCTCTCACGATTTTAGTCTACCATTTTAGCAAAGCCATCTTAAAAAAGCAAATTTTCAGGGTTATTTAGTCAGGGCCATTCAATTTTAAGAAATTATTCGATTGGACATCTTTTTTCCAGGATCCGGTGCGAAATGCTGCGAAATGCTGCGAAATCTAGCGAAAATTTCGGCGTTTTGTTTTAACACATAACATATATTAGGTGTTAGCACCTGCGAAAAGGACAACACCAAACACCAAAAACCTACAATTGAATGGCCCTGGTTATTTAGTTTTAAGGTTTTTGTGCAATTTATCGGAAAAATCGGGAATCGGAGTTCCTCCTACCGCGGATCTGTGGGGGCGAAAATCTAAAATTTCGGAAAACTAAATCATCCTGGCAAATTTCAGAGTGCAATTTATCGGAAAAATCGGGAATCGGAGTTCCCTCCTACCGCGGATCTGTGGGGGCGAAAATCTAAAATTTCGGAAAACTAAATCATCCTGGCAAATTTCAGAGTCATTTACGAGGAGTTATAGAAGCTGAGGACGAGCAGGATTAGTTTGAAGTTTTCGCTTTTGTCATTGATTTTCTTAGCACACTGCTACGTCGCGCAGTGCATTTTTTCTACATTTTTCTTGAATAATATGCTAAAATAATTTGACCCACGAACTAAAATAGCGATATTATGTGTTATTTTCATGTAGTAAAATTGAAATCTGGGAGATTCATAATGTTAAATGGGTGGGGTATCCTATTCGGAATTCTCTGTATCCTGTTTGTTACTGCTGCGTTTGGGCAGGATCCGTCGGATCCAAACATTATAACGGTTACCAAACAGATAGATATAGCGAAACTTGACGAAAATGTGGAAGAATTGAACAGAAATGTGAAGACTTTAACTGATACTCTCGGAAAGTTGAACGAGAATGTGGAAACCTTGACCGAAACTGTAGGAAAGTTGGAGAAAACAGTCACGAAGCTTGAAGAAAGAACAGGGATCATGCTTAACCTGCAATATATAATTCTGGCGGGGATCTTCGGGCCTTTGTTGTATTCTATTTACCAGAACAACAAAAAGAACGCTCGGGGCAAGGCAACTTCCACCCAAGCCACACAAGCAATTGAGAACAACACCGCACCTACCCAAGTAGCGCAGAAGAATCAAAGCGAAACTGCTTCTACTAATAGTGAAGGCGAAGCAGCTTCCACCTCAACCTCGTCGTCAGGGTTCTCCGAGGAAGAAGAGTTATTAGAGCAGCTAAAAAACTATTCTCCTCCCACAAAAGAGAAAGTCTAATGGAAAATACGAATGACACAAATAACAATGTCGAATCTGCCGAAAGCCACCTTGATAAGGGGAATGCCTTGTCCGATCAAGGAGACTATGAATCCGCTATTTCGGCGTATGATAAAGCACTAGACCTAAACCCTAACCTTGCCTTCGCTTATTTTAAGCGAGGTAATGTGAAGGATGAGATTGGACAATACTTTGAAGCTATCTCCGACTATGATGCGGTGATCCGTCTAACCCCAAACGATGCAAATGCTTATTACAATCGGGGTGTTGTGAAAGCTAAGTTAGGACATCCTGAAACGGCTATCCCTGACTTTGATGAAGCGATACGCCTGAATCCTAACCATGTATATGCCTACTACAATCGAGGCAATGCGAAGGATGAGATTGGACAATGCTTTGAAGCTATTTCTGACTACGATGTAGTTATCCGTCTAAACCCTGATGACGCAGATGCCTATAACAATCGAGGAATCGCGAAAGTTAAGTTAAGGCATCCTGAAGCGGCTATCCCTGACTTTGACGAAGCTATCCGGCTAAACCCAGACAATTCGAGAGCCTATGCTGTCCGGGGGATTGCCAACAGAGAGTTAGGTCATGCTGATAATGCTAAGCGAGATTTTCAGGAAGCATTAGATTTGGCAGAGAAGGCAGAAGATGAAGAACTTAAGTCCCAAATTATGAAAAGCATGAAAAAATTAGAGGATTAGAAACGCTATAAACAGACACAAGCGATTATCCATAAGCGAATAAACTTTATTCTGTATCTTACGGGAGTCTATCAATGATCTCGTTCAATCGTATCCCACAATGCCTCTGCCTAATATTGGTATTCATACTCATCGCCTTCGCCGCCAAACCGGGGGAAGAGACACCTTCTGGTTTTGCGCAAGAGGGTCGCCCGTTCTTGAAAAAATACTGCTTCAGTTGTCATGCTGGCGGCGAACCCGCCGCTGAACTTGCACTTGATTCTTTTTCAGATGATCTGTCGCTAATTGAAAATCGTGATGTCTGGGACCGGGTCTTTGATATGTTAACGACGGGACAAATGCCACCCTCGGAGAGTGAGCATCAACCAACGCTGGAAGAATCCGATGCCTTTGTTGCACATATTGAGGCGATTTTTGAACACGCAGATCGCACGGCTAAGCCGGATCCTGGACGTATCACGGTGCGCCGTCTGAATAAAGTCGAATACAAAAATACCGTTCGGGATCTGCTCGGTGTTGATTTCGATCCTACCGAAAGTTTTCCTGCCGATGACGTAGGACACGGATTTGATAATATCGGTGATGTATTGACGATGTCGCCGCTGCTGATGGAACGCTATCTTGAAGCAGCAGAAGCCATTGCGACGCGTGTGATTTTGGTGGAGCCACCACCGCCCTTGAAACGCTACCAAAGAGGATGGCGCCTTGAGCCACACCACGATGAGGTCCCTGATCAACGTTTCCGGCTTCTTAACCCAACGGCTACAGAGACGTGGAAATCGGGTCCCTTCACGACAGGGGCGCCCTATTTTAACATGTTCCCCGAGGAAGAAATTCTCTACAAGGCGACACTCTACGTTGAACCCGATAATGGACCCCCTGCCGCTGAGACCGATCCTTATAGTGAAACCTCGGATGCTGAGACCGATGATGAAACGCCTATCGCTGAGCCTGAGCGTCAAACGCCTGTTGAAATCGCCTTATTTATTCAAGGTGAAGCATTAGAAGGGATCTCGCCGCCAGAGGAACTTGCCCGATTGGTCGGCGTGGACCCGGCAGCCGATAACAAGATCAAGATTCTAAAAACCTTTGAGATTACTTCCCGCGACCCGAAAAAGACGCAGACGGTTGAGGTGCTCGTTACCGGGATCCCGAACATCCAAAGGGCAGGGATTGCGATGGTTAAGCCTCCAGACGGTGAGCCGTCCGCCAATCTCCAAATCCGGGCACTCTGGGCGGAGGGTCCATTGGATACTCGACCCGATACCCAACTCGAAATCTTGGCATGTACACCGGACATCCCACAAATAGAACAGACACGTGAAGTGTTGACCCGCCTGCTTCGTGGTGGATATCGCCGTCCGCCGACTGACACCGAAATCGAACAACTCACGCAGTTTGTTGGCGCGATGCAAGCTGATGGCTCAAAATGGGAAGCAGGTATTCAGGCAGCGATTAAAGTTATTCTCTGTTCACCGAAGTTCCTATTTCGATTGGAGTTAGATGACCGCCCACAAAGTCCGGAGCCATACCCGATTGATGCGTTTCAACTCGCCTCTCGGCTCTCCTACTTTCTTTGGAGCAGTATGCCAGATGACGAACTTTTTGAACTAGCGGCGAAAAATCAGCTGACTGATAATCTTGAGGCACAAGTTAAACGGATGTTGGCGGACCCGAAAGCAACAGAATTGGCTCGCAACTTTGGTTCACAATGGCTGCAAATCCAACGCATCGCAACGGTTACGCCTGACCGTGAACGATTTCCGGTCTTCGGTCGCAGATTGCGTGCGGCGATGTTGGGGGAGACAGAACTCTTTCTTGAATCAATCTTCCGTGAGGATAGGAGCGTCCTTGATCTACTTGACGCAGATTACACCTTCCTCAACAAGGAATTGGCGAACCATTACGGTATTACCGACACGCGCGGAAACTGGATGGGACAGAAGAAAACTGTTCCTGGTGGCGAAGCGATTAAAGGCAAGGCGTTTCAGCGTGTCACGTTGCAAGGTGCCTCACGCGGCGGCATACTTACCCACGCCAGCGTCTTGACAGTGACCTCCAACCTGACCCGAACCTCACCCGTGAAAAGAGGACGCTGGGTGCTGGAACAGATTCTCGGTTCACCGCCACCGCCACCGCCACCGGATGTCCCGGAATTGGAAGAGGATCACGAGGCTATTATCGGAACCACGTTACGGGAACGTCTTGAACAGCATCGAGAAGACCCCGCATGTGCCAACTGCCATGCCAAAATGGACCCCATCGGGTTTGCACTTGAGAACTATAATGCAATTGGAGCGTTTCGGAAAAAAGAGGGTGAATTGGAGATTGATACAACAGCGGTATTGCCGGATGGTACCGCTTTTGACGGTATAGCAGACCTGAAACAGATCCTTAAGGACAGGAAACAACAGTTTGTGCGCTGTTTGACGGAAAAGATGTTGACGTATGCTCTGGGTAGGGGACTGGAATATTACGACCGACCTACTGTTGACCAGATCGTCGCACAACTTGAAGTTGAAGGTTACAGGAGTTCGGTACTCATTACAGAAATTGTTAAAAGCGATCCGTTCCGGTTACGACGCGGTACTGAGGATGATTGACGATGCGAATTTTTCTAAGTTTCCTTGCGGTTCGGTCAGCTGGGCTCGTTAAATTGCCTGTCCCATTCCGTATATCCGCTTTCCGCTTCGTTTCAAGTTACACGTCTTTTAATTTGTTCTTCAGTTCTGCCGCTCTCTTTCTATTAATCATAATTCTCCAAGCGAGTTGTTATACACTGCCCCCTGAAACATCAAATAAATATCCGCTCTTACGGTTACAGGAAAAATATTCTATCTATTTAGATTCTACATGGACGACAAAAGACGCTGCTGCGCTTTTAAAGGTCTTTGAAGCCGTATCCCCAGATATTCTGAATCCACAGTTTTCTTCATGGAATATAAGCGATGATGCGTTAGAAAACGGTATTAAGATTGAACTTAAAGATAAGTCAAAACACGTTACTATTAGTAGGGACGCGCTTCCAACCGAAGAATCTCAAGGAATAGCATCACCGGAGAAACGTCTTTTTCATGCTGTCGTTCAATTCATAACTGAAAATGGGACAAACAGATCCGCAATAAAATCAATAATGAAGAAAAGGTATGGTATAGATGTCCCGTCTCATGCTGCGTTACCCCCGCGTACCAAAAACAACACAGCCAAAGGTTATTCGGATTTTGGAAATGACGATCTGATGCTTATTATGTCCGTCCTTGAAGAATTCCCTCAGGGATTACATAAAACACCGCAATTAAAGTATATAGTTCGTAGGATTGATACGGAAGAAAAAGGCATCAGTTCTGCAATGGTAAGTCGCGGTTATATAACATTTGCTGAATCTATTTTCCTTCGCCATCGCGATCATGGTGATGGTCTTGGTCGCTTTCATCGCGATGATACGCGTAAAATAATTGCCCACGAAAAAGCCCATTTTTTATGGTGGTATGTTTTTGATCCTCAACTTAAAAAGGATTGGGTGAAACTTGGCGGATGGCAACAAGATTTAACAAGTGAATCTGGCTGGTCAACGACTCAAGAGCGATCAGCGTTTGTAACAGAGTACGCTTATACAGAGAATCCAGATGAGGATATGGCAGAAAGTATTGGCTTCTATTTTATTTATCCCGATAAACTCCGTGCCTGTTGCCCTGCCAAATACGAATTTATTCATAACCGGATTATGCTGATGTATGGTAAACGTTGGAGTCCATCCAATCCTATGTAAGGACACACCTTTTAAAAAAGCGATCAATGTATAATGCTGAGCTCAGGAAACTACAAGTCTACCAAACGCTAAGTGGACGAGAACCCTTCACCGAATGGTTGAACTCGTTTCAAGATAGAAGAACACAGACGAGAATTCGTAAACGACTTGCGCGGCTTAAAGCCGGCAATTTTGGAGATTACCGCTCTGTTGGTGGAGGGGTCTTTGAACTCCGTCTTGATTTCGGGGCAGGCTATCGCATTTACTTCGGTGAAGTGGATAACATAACCGTTCTTCTGCTTTGTGCTGGCGACAAGTCATCACAAGCAAGAGACATTAATCGAGCCAAAACGTACTGGTCGGAATATAAGGAAGCACACCCATGAGAAAATACAGAACATGGCACGAAATACTAATGGAACAACTTTCTGATAGGGATGACGCAATTGACTATCTTCAAGTGACATTGGAAGAGTACCAAGTGGACGGCGATACCTCATTTTTTCTCAGTGAGATCCGTACCGTTGTAGAAGCACAAGGGGGAGTCTCCAAACTTGCCGAGAAAATTGATGTTGAGCCACAGGTACTATCAGATATGCTCACCAGTAAAGTCGCACCACGGCTCGATATGTTCAGCACTATTCTCCAGGCACTTGGATGTCGACTATCGATTGAATCGCTAAGCGACACAAGTTGTAGCTCACATTGTGCGAATGCGGATCATCCCGTTACACCAAGCGGGGTTGTAGACCGGAATCTGGAAGTTGCTACTGAAAATAGAAAATAGGGATCCGTGTTAAGCAAATACTTTGCTGCCTTGGCGTGATAACACCCACTACTTGAAGGTGAGTCAGTGGCAAGCGGTGTTTACTTTTACACGCTTTCCGCTGGAGATTTTAAGGCTACTCGTAAAATGTTGGTAATAAAGTAACCTGACAAAAACACAAGTGTCCGGTAAACTATAGTAAAGTTTAGAATTAATAGGACACTCTGCGTAGGTTCGTTTAGGAAACCGAACCTACCGAGAGATAAAAGTGTCTCTTTATTTTTAGTTTTCACTATAAACTTTAGGGACGGAGGTGCTTATGAACACATCAAAACAACTTTCACGTCGAACGTTCTTACGCGGTCTGGGTGTAAGTGTTGCTTTGCCAATGCTAAATCCTTTGACCACTTGGGCAGATATTCCCTCAAAGGAGGGACCGATTACCCGTTACCCTGACCCAGCGGTTGAAGTTATCGACCCACGTTTTGCGAAATATAAAATCGGCAACGCCGTCGTGGAACGATTGTGGACAGGGGCGCGTTGGTCGGAGGGACCTGTCTGGTTTGGCGACGGCGGATACCTCCTCTGGAGTGATATTCCGAACAACCGTATCCTGAAGTGGCAGGAAGCCACCGGTAAGGTCAGTGTCTATCGCAAACCGTCTAACTACACGAACGGGCACACGCGCGACCGGCAAGGTCGGCTCATCAGTTGTGAACACGGCACACGGCGCGTCACACGCACCGAATATGACGGGACGGTTACCGTCCTGATTGATAATTTTGAAGGCAAACGGTTCAACGCACCGAACGACGTGGTCGTCCACCCTGACGGACACATCTGGTTCACTGATCCAGGATACGGTATTCTGTTCAATTACGAAGGGCATAAAGCTCCCTTTGAATTGCCAACCTCCGTCTATCGCCTAAATCCGGGGACTGGGAAAGCGACGGTTGTGACGGAAGCACTCGAAAGACCGAATGGTATCTGCTTTTCGCCTGACTACGAAAAACTCTATATCGCTGACACAGGCACACCTAAAAATATCGTTGTCTTTGATGTCGTAGACGGTGAGCGACTGAGTAACAAACAGGTCTTCGCTGAGATGGCACCCGGTGCTGCTGACGGTATGCGATGTGATACTGATGGCAATGTCTGGACAGGCACAGGCTGGGTTGGTGAAGGCTACGATGGCGTACATATCTTCGCACCGGACGGTACGCTTATCGGTAAGATTCATCTTCCAGAAATTTGTTCAAATATCTGCTTCGGTGGTGTGAAACGGAACCGGCTTTTTATGACAGGTAGCCAATCTCTGTACTCGGTTTATGTTGAAGCGCAGGGTGCGCCGCTGTTTTAATGCGTCGTTTTCAAAAACAGACTTGACATTTACCTCTATTTATGATATAATGTTTGTATCTATCTGTTGAATAGAAAATATCTACCCGTACAGAAGGGCGCTAAGAATCCTTATAATTTGACGGGACGGACTGCAATAATAGATACCAAATTTCCATTTCAAGGAATGCGTGTAAATATCGCTACTTTTTAGGATGGATAGTTATGAATACATCAAAACAGTTTTCACGTCGAACATTTTTACGTGGTTTAGGGGTGACTGTTGCCCTGCCGTGGTTGGAAGTGATGGGACCTGTTACATCGTGGGCAGCAACACCGACAGGTGCAACGCAGACAGTTCCGAATCGGATGGCGTTCCTCTATGTGCCTAACGGAAAGATTATGGAGGATTGGACTCCGAAACAGGTAGGTGCTGGTTATGAACTCACAGATATCCTGAAACCGTTAGAAAATGTGAAGGACAAAACATTGGTTCTCAGTGGTTTAACTGCCGATAAGGCGCGCGCCAACGGCGACGGTGGTGGTGATCATGCTCGAGCAATGGCAGCCTTCCTTACAGGCGCGCAACCCCGTAAAACTGACGGTTCCGATATTCACGCCGGAATTTCTGTTGACCAAGCAGCCGCGTCACATATCGGTAAGCAAACCCGTCTCCCGTCCTTGGAGCTCGGCATTGATCCGGGGTACAGATCAGGGAATTGCGATTCTGGTTATAGTTGCGTCTATTCGTCAACGTTGTCGTGGCGATCCGCGACGCAGCCGCTTCCGAAAGAGGTTAACCCGAAACTCGCCTTTGAACGCTTGTTCTCCACTATGCCAAATGCCCAACGGGTACAACGCGATCAACAGCGAAAAAGTATCCTCGATTTTGTTGTGCAGGACTCAAAAGATTTGATCCGTCAAGTCAGTGGAAACGACGTACGTAAACTTGATGAGTACTTCTCCGCTATCCGTGACATAGAACTACGAATTGATGCAGCCGAAAAATTCCCGCCAATCGAAAGTCCCGATTACACCACACCGAAAGAGATTCCCAAAGATTTCCAAGAACATGTCCGACTCATGATGGACCTGATTGTCCTTGCATTCCAGACAGATGTGACCCGTGTTGTGACTTTTACGTTAGCAAATGAAGGGAGCAATAAGTCGTATCCGGCTGTCAATGTTACTGATGGGCATCACTATCTGTCGCATCACCAGGGTGACGAGGAGAAGGTGGCAAAAATCCGCAAAATTGACATCTTCCATACACAACAGTTGGCATACTTCTTGGAAAAACTGGACGCAACCGCTGAAGGGGAGGGTTCACTCCTTGACCATTCAATGATTTTGTATGGCAGTGGGAATGCTGACGGCAATCGACACAGCCACCACGATCTTCCGATTCTGCTGGCAGGCAACGGTTGTGGCACGCTTAAAAGTGGTCGGCATCTCCGTTATCCGAAAGAGACACCGCTTAACAATCTCTGGTTATCAATGCTCAACCGTATGGATGTCGATTTGGCAAAATTAGGCGATAGCACTGGCAGTTTGCCAGATCTTTCCTAAACCCACGCTTTCCCCTGTATGTTGCTGGTGAGGTTCACCAACCTCATCAGCAAAAACTTTCGGCTTTATGCTTATCCCCGTAATCCCTAAATCCCATAAATCACAGTTCAGACACTAAAATGACAATCTCACGGCTGCGAGCTTCTAACCGCACTATAGGTGTCAATTTAGGGATTTTTTTCACGGTATTTTGTAGGAGCGTCTCTATAGATGCCGCCCCTACAGGGCTTAGGTCTGGGGGCACCGCTTTTCTATAAAGATACCATCCCTACGGGATTCGGGAGGTTTTTGAAGTCTTCAAGGTTTCCGCGTAGTATCCGGTTCGGTTGCAAACCGAACCTACCGGGCCTGGGGCGGAGGCGGTTATTTTTTCTTAAATTGACACCTATGGTGCAATTACACACTGCACTTACCTTGTGAGATACGTACGAGTTTGTATTTATGATGTATCTTAAGAAATAGAAAAACAACTGCTAAATTTTATCGAATTGTGAAATTTATTCAAGTCGGATTTACTTCCAATTTTTGCCCCTCCGTCAACATTTCCTCAACAACCAACCTCAAACAGCCAAGAGCCAATGCTTTTGTTCTCGATGGAAGTGATACACCTTTCATCGAAGATCTCAGCATCAGGTTTCCAGAGCTTAGAGGCTATAAACCCAGATAATGTCTATATTTCTAAGCAATTATCATTACTTAGGAAAAATATAGTTGATATTGAGTTTCATTATCAATAAGCATAAATTGTCGAATATTTAGATGCGGTTGATGGTTTTCTAAATTTCATCTAACCGACTTATTGGGGAGTTACCAATCTTTAAACGGAAATATTCGGGTTTCCGTTGCCATGCCGTAGAAACTCCATAAACTGCCGGCGACGAATTCACCGAGAATTAAACCGAGGAAAAAAGGTGCTGCTTTTCGGTGTAATTGCAAGCCGCCCTGTTTAATAATCAGCCATTTTGCGACTGTGCTAATCATGAGTGAGATCCAGAGCCAGTTCATACACCAATCCGCTGCTCCGGAAACAGCATAGCCGACAGCGTGGAAGGGCCACCAAAAGAACCGCATCCGTAGAAACATCAGGAGAAAGGTGAACCCCATTCCGATACCCATAAACGTCACTTCGGGAATATTCGTGTTTGTCGGGAAATTGAGCTGCTGTTGGAGTCGGTTGAAAGGGTGGTGTGCGAAGCTTCCCGATGAGCCGAAGCGGTAGACATCATGCAGATATGCCCAGAAAGAACCGATAGAACCGACGACTACCGCTAAGAGCATTACCCATACCAACGGTTTCGGGTTAAATCGTGCCCGTGAAGCGAGTTGGAATCCCTCCAATTGGTGCGGCATTGGGTGGCTGCGGTGTGCCCGATTGAAAAAAAATAGAAAAGTGAGTGCTGTGAGGTTAGAACCGCCCATGCGGCGTGAACCTAAAATCGCTGGTAAAGCGTAATCCGGTCCCATAAAGTGTAGGTCATGTGCAGGGGCGCCGGATTCAACCCGCATGCGCGTGATTCCCGTTGACAATGCGAAATACATCGCAAAGAAGGCGATACCGAGTGAAATACTGATGCCGATCTTCACAGAAAACGCTATGAGATAGATGCATCCGAACACAATACCGAGAATAGCGGCACGATACCGCATCGGTTCAACCGATTCGTCGAGGCTTGAACGTCCTGTGGTCACCTGTTTAAAAACTTCAGCAAGGTATTTACGACTTGCCCATACTGCGAAAATCGCAAGTCCAAGATACGCACCCAGCGACTGCTGTCGATCATAAGGGAATCCGGGTAAACCTCGAACGCCAACGATGGCACCACCGACCCGTTGCATCTTACGGAAGAGATAAAAGAACCAACAAGAAAACGACAAATCTAAGGGCATGAAGAATCCGAGCCCGATGACAAACGGATAGATAGAAAATGGTGTCCATCCGATGGCGTTCCACGGCTTTTCAGTGAAAAAGTGGCTGATATTCCGAAACCGAACACCGACAATTGGAATCGTTGGAAAGAGATAGCTGAGTCCGTTAATAAGGTTTAGGAGTGAGACGAGGATAAACGCTGTCCAAAAGACTCTGCCCCGGAAGAAGTTGGCACCGCTATCCCGCGTCATCTCTAACGGTAGTTGAATGATGGGATAGGCGAGTTTTTCGCGTTCTGTCCACTGTTTCCGTAGTACAACATTGATGCACAGCATAACAAATACGAGTGCGAGAATAAAACTTGTCCACCACAATGTCGGCCCCACCCATGCCCGTAAAATTTCAATGTCATAAACTGTGGATTGCCCTTCATAAAACCCCTCTAAGATTCGTTTATCTTGGACTGTTCCCCATGTCGGTATGTACCGGTATAGAAGTTCTCGCCACTCGTTTTCAGGTGTATCGAACCAGAAGACGTGTCCGATCATCGGGATGAGTACCTGTGCGTGGTCGTGTGATGCGATAGCACTCGCCATACAGAGCATCACATAGATGACGAGTAGCTCGCCGTGGGTCAATGCCCACTGCTGTTTGACGCGTCGCAGCAGTAGATTGAAGAGCGTAATAATAAACAGAAAGAAGACCGCATTGAAAAAAAGCGACATCGTTGTCGGAAAAAGTCCCCACCAAACCATTTCCGTATACATAATCCAATAACAGTTGATCGGGATAAGGATAAGTGCCAGTGTAACCGATTTTAGGGTGACACCGCGGGTCAGAGCCATTGCGTTCTCCTATTTATTTCATTGCTGCTTTGAGCATCTCTACAATTTCTGGATGCCCTTTTGATTCCGCAAGCGTTAGTGCTGTATTACCTTGCTTATTTTTTAGGGTAACATCAGCACGGTTCTCAAGCAACAGCTGAACAATTGTCGAATATCCGTGCCACGCTGCATACATGAGTGCTGTTTCACCCGTGCGGTTTTGGGTGTTTACGCTCGCGCCTTTTTCAAGCAATCGCTGGGTTACCTTCGGATTTCCTGTCTTGTTGATAATGAAAACCAGAGGCGTATTACCGTTGGCATCCGCTACGTTCACATTCGCACCATTTTCAATAAGAAACATCGCTACATCAATGTTTCCCTTTTCCGCTGCAATGTGTAAAGGTGTCCGTCCTACGGTATCCTTCAGATTTACGTCTATATTCATATCACGAAGGGTTGAAACATCACCTGTCCACGCGGCTTTGAAGAGTCTATCCGCTGGTGTATCTGAAAATTCAGAAACAGTATGCACTTGATTTGCGGGAAGATTTTCAAAGATTTGCACCACACCGCTTTGCCATCGCACCTCAAGCCTATCAATAGCGGTGTTGGTCCCCAATCCAAAATGGCATCTCGGATCATGGCTGGACAGGTAGCTTGCTCCTGGATTGACTTCTTGTATCTGCGTGTGTTCACCTGCCGTTATGGTGATACGTGTGCCTATGCCGTCTCGGTTGCTAATCACCCCGACGGTTTTAATCGACCCCCAGTTGTTTTGCGTTTCAGTTTTATTTTCTAATAAAGTCGCGGGCCCGTTAGACTGTGTGACGAGTGTGTCAACGTCGCCATCGTTATCGTAATCCCCGAAGAGCGCGCCTCGGCTCACCGTGGCACGTTGAAAATAGGCACCTGCGCTCTCCGAAACCTCTTGAAATGTGCCGTCTCCCTTGTTACGGAACAGTTGATCGGGTTGGCGATACGTCAGAACATCGTGCGTGTCCTCGATGTTATCAAGGATATGTCCGTTGACAATAAAAATATCTTGCCACCGATCATTATCAGCATCAAAGAACCGTGTACCGAACCCGACGAATAGAAAACTCTCTTTACCGAGATGTGCTTCATAGATTACATCGGTAAATGTGCCATCGCCGTTGTTGCGATAGAGTGCATTGGTTTCATAAGAGAGATTTGTAACAAAGATATCGAGCCAACTGTCGGCGTTGTAGTCTGCAACGGTAACCCCCATCCCTGCCTGTGCTATGCCGTTGAAACTGTAAGCGCATCCAGCGAGTAGCGAGATTTCACTGAACGTGCCATCGCCGTTATTATAAAAAAAATCGTTTCGGGTGTCGTCGTTAGCAACGTAAAGATCGGGCGCGCCATCGTTGTTGAAGTCTGCCGAAACGACCCCTAACCCCTTCCCGTGAAACATGCCGCCAATGCCGCCAACACCAGTCGCTTGACTCACATCGGTAAATGTGCCGTCGCCGTTATTACGATAGAGTGTGTCAGGCGCGCCTTCAAATAGCGAAGGATGACAATAGGTCTGTGTCCCATCTTCCCCACACGGCAAATAGGGAACATCGAGCGAATATACAAGATAATTGACGACGAACAGGTCGAGGTGTCCGTCAGTGTTGTAATCCAGAAAACAGGCACTGCTACTCCATCCGGGATCACCGACACCTGCGGACATTGTGACATCGGTAAATGTGCCGTCGCCGTTGTTTCGGTAAAGGACATTCGCGCCGAAATTGGTTACATAAAGATCGACGTTCCCATCGTTGTTGTAATCTGCACATGCTGCTCCTTGTCCATAGTTCCCGCTGTTCTCCACTCTTGCGGTCATTGTGATGTCCGTAAAAGTCCCATCGCGATTGTTTCGATAGAGTGTGCTTACTGCCTGTCTTGCTGATGGTGGTTTATCCCAGTAGCCGCTGTTGACGAGGTAGATGTCAAGAAATCCGTCGTTGTCCGCATCAAAGAAGGCACCACCAGCACCGAGGGTTTCGGGCAGATGAAACGCGCCTTCTGCGCCATTGACGTGATGAAAATCGATGCCTGCTTCTTCGGTTACATCAACGAATTGGATCGCTGTAGCGGAGCATAAGGGATATATGAGCAGAATTATGAGCAGAAATATATTCTTACTTTTCATAGGTGGGAGTCGCATCTTTCGCGAGCCGGAATCCGATAAAACTGGTGCCGATTGCGGGGTGTTGACCGAACCGTGCGGCACACCTTGCGAATGTCTCTGGGTTTAACCACGAACCGCCTTTCACAATACGGTGACTACCGACCGCGGGTCCCTTCGGATTTCGATCAGGGCTGCGGTAATAGAAGGTTTCTGAATACCAGTCTGCTACCCATTCCCAGACATTACCTGCCATATCGTGTGCACCGTAAGGACTGATCCCCGTGGGGTAAGTACCAACCGGTTGCAAGTGTGCCCCTGACTGTTGCCAAACGTTTGCGTGGATAGTGGTACCCTTAATGCGTTGTGTGAAGGTATTCCCCCAGGGCCACCGTTTAGCGTTCGTTCCACGTGCGGCTTTTTCCCATTCTGCTTCGGTAGGCAGCCGCATGCCTCGCCACGCCGCATAGGCAACAGCAGCATCCCACGAAATACCGATGACAGGGTGGTTAGGCTTCGTCTTTGCAATCTCGGGCCAGGTACCGAACTCGCCACCGTAACTGATAGGGGTATGTTCACTGTCGGCGCCACCACTTTCAAGCCAAAACGGATAATACTCGGCGTTGGTGACTTCGGTTTTACTGATATAGTAGGCATCCAGATAGATTTTATGTGCGGGTGCTTCATTCGGGAGGTGGTCATCACTCCCCATCGTAAAGGTGCCAGCGGGGATGAGGCAGAGTTCAGGTTCAGCCAACGCACAAGGTAAGAACCCTATAACTGCGGAAAGTAGGATGAGGCCCCTTATAAACGGGTAGGCGTGGAGACCTACCCTTATGATAGTGTTATTTTTTCTTTGACGTAAGACGTTCATATTCTTGATAGATTTTCGCGGCTTCTGTATGAGCACCGGCAAGCTCGTAAGCCTTAGAAAGGTTCAGATAAAAACGCGGTTCAGTTGGCTGTAAGTGGATGGCGGTTTGGTATTGCTCAATTGCTTCAGTGTAATCTTCTAACATCAGATAAACTCCACCGAGGCTGTTACGGTAGGTAGCGACATTCGGCTTATGTGCAATCACCTTCTCATACATTGTTTTCGCTTGTGGATAGTTTTGCCGTTGAAACTGGACATAACCGAGTGCTTCATAACCACGCGTCTCTTGTGGCGCGAGCGTGACGTAACGTTCCAAAGATTGCGTTGCATCGTGCCATAACTTCCGTTTCAGTTGGAGTCTACCGAGTCGGTACCACGCTTCGGCGTTGGTAGGGTTTTGTTGCACAAATTTTTTGAGATGTGTCAGCTTTTCTTCCTCAATAGACAGCACTTCAAAACGTTGTAAATTCTCTTGTGCCGCTGCCATTTCACCCATACGACGGTACGTTGTGCCTAAACTGAAGTACGCCTTTGCGTGGAATGGATCAATTTCAATCAGTTTTTTGAAAGTATCAATAGCGGGTTGCCACGCTTCCTTCTGAAGAAAAGCGGTGCCGAGCGTGTAGTGTGCTGTCTTCAAAGTCGGATCGAGTTTAATAGCGCGTTGAAGTTCACTAATGGCAGCATCGGTTCGATTATCACGAAAATAGGCGATGCCTAATAGGGCCCTCGCACGCGCATGATCGGTGTCCATCGCTATTGCTTTTTGTAGCACCTGTGTCGCCTGTGCGGAGTCGCCTAAGTGGATGAGTAGTATATCACCAAGCTCACAATACGCTTCAATATAGTTTTTATCTGCGATTGTTGCCCGTTGAAACGCTTCAGCTGCGGCGTGGACTTCCTCGGCACCTTTATAAATCATTCCTAAAACGCAGTATGCATCCGCTATTGATCCATCAAGTTTGACTGCCTTCTCTAAATTAGTTCTCGCTTTTTTCTCGTCTCCATGTGTGAGTGCGCGTACCCCGGCATCATACAACCGTGTCGCTTCGGGATGAAACCGTGGCGCACCCATCGCAAGGAGTGTGTGAAGAAATATAAGAAGTGTGAGGGTGTATTTGAATAGTTGCATACCGCTTAATGGCATCACTGACACAGAGCGTTGAGGCATCAATTTGGCTCTATTTTATTCTAAGATACGTGCAATGTCAAGCGGAATCTGTGGAAGTAAGTAGGAAGAAGATGTTGAAAAAACGTTGCGGATTTGATAAGTTGATAACGCATGAGATGTCCTCCTAAGTATAATCTAACGTGTAGTGCCTCCTTGATGACTTTGATAAATATTTGTGAGATTATTTCTCCGCTTATCGCGTCACTATATGTTGAAGTGAAATGATGAACATTCCCTTTTCAGAGGTATCCGATGAAAAACGATGATGCTCAGCTTATCCAACGCGTGCTTGATGGTGATGATACGGCGTTCTCCACACTCGTGAAAAAATATCAGCGATCCGTTCACGCGCTTGCGTGGCGGAAGGTTGGAGATTTCCATATCGCCGAGGATATTACACAAGAGACGTTCCTGAAAGCGTATCAGAGACTCTCTACGTTAAAGGAACCACAGTCCTTTGCGAGTTGGCTTTATGTGATAACCGCACATCACTGCACAGCGTGGCACCGAAAAAATCAGACGTGGACGCAGTCGTTGGAAGACACGAGCAGCGCGCAATTGGAAAAAGCAACTTATTCTGGATATATCATTGCGGAGAACGAGCGCATGACAACGGAAGCACAACGCGAAGTCGTCAAAAAGTTGCTTGCGAAGTTGCAGGAGAGTGATCGAACTGTCATCACGCTCTACTACCTCGGAGGAATGACGTACGAAGAGATAAGCGAGTTTTTAGGTGTATCGGAGGCGGCGATTCGGAATCGTCTCTACCGTGCGCGTCGTCGCTTAAAAAAGGAGGAACCGATGATACGAGAGGCTTTAGGCAACTTCCAAATTACGCCGAATCTTACAGAGAATATCATGCGTGAGATTTCGCGTTTGAAACCTGTCGCACCATCTGGTAATAAACCGTTGGTCCCGTGGGCAATCGCCGTTTCTACAATCGCCGTAATATTCTTGATGTTAGGTATTGGCAGCCAATACTTAGCACGTTTCCAGCGTCCCTATAGTTTTGATGCTACGTCAGAGATGACAATAGAGATCATTGACGCACCCGTTGTGCTGGACCTTGAATCCAAGCCAGATGTTCGGATGCAACCCGGAAGCACTGCTGCGCCGAATAAAAATGATGGTGCCGGTCAGCAACCTGATGAAGTGCTATTTGCTGCAGTGCAGGTGGACGAAGAAGATGTTCCTGAAAACATGCCACAAAATCCGAAAGAACACTGGTACAATTTCACCTTGATGAATACCAAGATCGGTTACATGCACATATCCAGTGAAAAAACCGAGTATGAAGGGAAAGAGGTGGATCGTAACAAAATTAATATAGTTATGAATCTTAAGGGACTCGGGAGCGATGTAACAATTGAAAGCACCCGCGTTGAGTATATAGGTTCCGATTTAATGCCGCGTCACTTCCTCTCAACCTCCAATGAGTCCGGTTTAAAACAGGTGGAGGGGCGTATTGTAGATGGTGTTGCTTACATTAAGACAACGCTCAATGGCGAAACTACCGAATCAGAAGTTCCTGTACCACCGGATACAATTTCTGAATATACAGGTGTCGAATCACTCTTCCGGAAAGGCCTTAAAATAGGCGACAAACTGAACTTCCACATTTTCAGTTTTGATCTGTTGAAGCCAGTGAAAGCGGAACTCGAGGTTGAAGGGCAGGATACTTTAACCTACCAATCAGAAGAAAAGCAGGTCTATGTTTTACGTCAAACAGTGGACATGATGAATGGGGTCACTCAGAAAGTCTGGCTTGACACTGATGGTGTAAGTTACCGAAGCGAGGTGCCGATGATGGGTTTCTCTATGGTAACAACAAAAACCGATAAGGAGGCCGCGTTTGGCGATACGGAAGAGGTTGATATCGTTTTAAAAACGCGTATTCTTCCCTCCGGCAAACACCCTACGCGAAACGCGAGAAACTTTGAAGCCGACGTAAAATTGACATCAGGAAGTATCGCTGATGCCATCATGTCTAATTCCCGTCAAAAGCTGGAAGCAAACAGTGAGCATTCAGGTAGACTTTCGATTCAGGTGCCAACAGTTGCAGCGGAGGATTGCCCCGATTTACCGGTTCAGGATGCTGAAGGTAAGTTCCTTGGCGCGAGTGCTTATATTCAAACTGACGCACCAGCGATTCGTGCGAAAACCGCAGAAATATTAGACGGGGAAGTCAATTCATGGCGTGCGGCAGAGAAATTATGTCAATGGGTTCATACAGCCATTACGGAGAAAAAAGTGAGTGGTGGTTTCGGTTCATCCTTAACTGCCCTGGAATCGCTCTCCGGGGATTGCACGGAACACACTGTGCTTTTTATTGCTTTAGCACGAGCTGCTGGAATTCCGGCACGTATCTGCTCCGGTATCATATTTGGACAGGATGCCTTTTACTACCACTTCTGGGCTGAAGTCTACGTTGGCAGGTGGGTACAGATGGATCCAACATTGGGACAGACCATCGCCGATGCGAATCATATTCAACTTGATGGAAGTACCTTGGAATCAGATAATCTGAATGAATTTGCTGAAGGCATTTTCCGAACGCTCAATCAACTTGAAATTGCCATTGTTGAATAGGGATCCTATAGGATTGCAGAGGCGGCAACCACCTGCGGATTGCCAAGGGTTGCCGCCTTATCCTTGCCCTATTCAAACGTTCAATTAACCTTGCACGCCTCACGTTAAATCTCCGCTTTTCCATTCATCCAAATACCCAATTAACTTCCCGATTTGATATTGAAGTTCGCATTCACTATCATCTTCAGATGATGTTCAAGTTTTTGCGCGGACGGGATCCACCGAATTGCCTCAAGAATAGGTTTTTCCTATAAACGTACTTCTTTCAGGACTATTTAGTTTTAAGAAATTCGCGGGTTTACGCTTTCTGTTATAGATCCGGTGCGGTTAGAATGCAGATCGCAAATGTAAAGCTTTCTCACTGCGAAGCAAAATTTTGCCGCGTGTGGGCAAAATTTGGGTGAGTACACCGCAAAACACGCACCTACCGGGCCTGGGGGTTCAAAATTGGGCAAAAAAACCGAGAACTAAATAGCCCTGTACTTCTTTTCGGACGTATGCACTTTTGGTTGGGTTTATGGTATAATTCTATTAACAGATAAGATGCGTCTTTACCGTGTATGTCAGCACGGAGGAACCCATGATTCGGAATGCTTTAGATAATTTTCAAATCACACTGAATCCCGGCAAGAATGTGATATATGAGATGCCGTTCGCTAAGTTTTCTGCTTCTTCTGATAGTAAACCGTTTGTGTGGTGGGTAATCACTGCTTTGGTGATGGTCGTGCTGCTGATCCAGACGCATCGGGTTTTAGCGAACCCAGAAGACTACACCCGGTGGAGTTTGCCTGAAGGTGCAAAAGCGAGGATTGGGAAAGGCACCTTCACCGATATGCAGTTGTCCACCGATGGTACTCGCTTGGCGATTGCGAGTTCTGCAGGTGTATGGCTTTATGATGTCAGTACTGGTGATGAAATTGCGCTTATCACAGAGAATATGGTTTTAATCGGACTGGTGGCATTTTCTCCTGATGGTACAATGCTTGCTACTGCTGGTGGGGACAACGCATGTCGTATCTGGGATGTTGAAAGTCAGAAACTTTTACTCACATTCAAGCTGCCTAATTATTGGATCAACAGATTGACATTCTTGGATGATGGAAAAACCCTTGTCGGTAAGGGATCGATTGACAAAGCTTCACACGATTTGATTGGTGGAGATCCTTGGAGATGGGATGTCCCTAAGGTCTGGATGTGGGATGTTTCCTCTGGAAGGCAGTTAGACACTTTCACCACCAAGTTACCGAGATTTAATCCGCTTAAAGATGCACGTACCAGTGTTAGGGTGAAGGCATTTGCGGATAGCACGCGTGTTATCTTCGCCTTTGAGAACAAAGACGGAACAATTAGCGTTAAAGATGGACGCACGAATCGTAAAATAACTACGCTTCCAAAACCTAACGGCGAGGTAAGAGCGTTCAGTTTTACGCCAGATGGCAGAAGGCTTGCGATTGCGACTTCCAAGAACGTAAGTCTCTGGGACCTTGAGACAGGAAAACAGGTGGCAACGTTTCCAAAAAGGGTCGCAAATTTCGAGGGGTATCCAGCGATACCTGCATTCTCAAAAGATGGGAAAACGCTTGCTGTTGCGGGGTTAGACGATATTGAGATATGGAATATGGATACATATTCGCAGGTTGCTACACTTAAAAATAAGAGTGGTGGTTTGTGGGAATTTGTGCTGTCAGCGGATGGCGCAACTGTTATCACTATGAATCACCACGGCACAGTGGATGTGTGGTCAGCACAGACTGGCAAGCATGAACGCACCTTGACGACGGGATGGACGAGTAGGTTTTTCACGTTAGTGTTCTCGCACGATGGGAAAACGATTGCGACCAGCACGGGTAGCAAAATTCATCTGTGGGATACAAATACTGGCACCGAAAGATTGCGGATGCAACTCCCCGGACACCGCGAGAAGGGAAAAAAACATATTGAACCGAATTGGCGAGCTGCTGTGCCAATGGAAGATGGAAGCGAAATCATCGGTTTAGCGTTTTCTGAATATAACACACCCTTCGCTGCTTTGGCAGATAGTACCACTCTCGCTGCTTTGACCATTTCCGGCAAAGTTGAAATATGGGATGCCGCTACTGGAGAATATCGTACCGATTACGACCTCGCGAACGTGCCTCGTGGCGTGCCGATGACTCTGTTAACGCCTGGTTTGGTTACTGTGCCAATGCCTCGGACCCCGGCAATGTATCATCTTTTCGCAACATCGTTTGAGAGGGCAGGTCATCGCTTACATCCAGCCGTTTTCTCACCAAACGGTGAAAAACTGGTTATTCAAAATCGGATTGATGCGATGGAGATATGGGATGTTCTTACCCAAAGACACCTGTGTACACTTGGAGGCGGTGGCCCAAACCGGAGTCCTGTGCTGGCGTTTAGCTTTGCATTTACACAAGATGGTGAAGTGATTGCAATGGGCAAAGGATCGGAGGTCCACTCGTCGAATACCGATACTGGTGAAACATTTGCTATATTCAGTGTTGCTAAGGAGAAACTGAATTTGATAGATAAATTGCAAGCACTGTTCGGTATGAAGTGTTTGGATGTGCCAGTGGGTGCTGTGGCATTGGGGCGCGCTGGGGAACCTCTCATCGTTGCTGCGAGTGCCGGTAAAACAATTTATTTATGGAATGTCGCAACCCGGAAATCTGTAACGCTTGAAGGGCACACAAGTGAAGTCTGTAAATTAGCATTCGCGCCCAATGCGACTTTTCTGGCAAGTGGAGATATAGATGGGACAATTCAGTTGTGGTTGCTACCTGCGGGACACAAACTTGCCGCCTTCAAGCCATACATGAGTCCCGTTAAAGAATTGGTGTTTGCGCCTGATGGAAAAACGCTCGCAAGCACAAACCTGTATTCCCGCTTTGCTGGAACGATACTCCTATGGGACGTTCCACCTAAATGAGATTTTCACCTATAGACAATCATTGTTTCGGTTCCTGAAACTTGCTATTTAAGAAATTGCAGAATTCTGCAACCGTTTTCGACCTAAGTCGCGTCACAAGGTGTTAAGTGAAATACTAAAAACTCCCCTTTCTGGAGATATCCGATGAGAAATGACGATACTCGACTGATTCAATGCGTCCTTGAAGGCGATGATGCTGCTTTCGCTGAGTTGGTGAAAAAGTACCAGAAGTCGGTTCACGCGCTTGTGTGGCGGAAGGTTGGAGATTTCCATGTCGCTGAGGAAATTACACAAGACACCTTCCTGAAAGCATACCAGAAACTGACGACGCTCAAGGAGCCGCAGCGTTTTGCGAGTTGGCTTTATGTGATCGCCACAAACCGTTGCAAGGCATGGCTGCGTCGGAAGCGTTTATGGATGCAGTCGCTGGATGCCACAGGTGGCATGCAGTTGGAAAAGGCTACATATTCTGGGTATGTCATTTCGGAAAACGAACGCGTAACAGCGGAATCACAGCGCGAAGTCGTCAAAGAGCTGCTCGCGAAGTTACAGGAGAGTGAGCGGACGGTCATGACCCTCCACTATTTCGGGGAGATGACGTGTGAAGAGATTAGCAAGTTTTTGGGTGTATCGGTGGGTGCGATTAAGAGTCGCCTCAGCCGTGCGCGCCACCGCTTAAAGAAGGAGGAACCCATGATTCGCGAGGCTTTAGAACATTTCCAAATCACACCGAATCTTACAGAGAATATCATGCGCGAGGTTTCGCGTCTGAAACCGATTGCGCCATCTAACAGCAAACCGTTCGTGCCGTGGGCAATCGGTGTTTCCACAATAGCAGTCGTCCTTTTGATGTTAGGTATCGGAAACCATCAATACCTGTCGCGTTTTCAAAAACCGTATAGTTTCGACGCACCATCAGAGATGGCAGTTGAACTCATTGAAGCACCGATTGTACTGAACCTTGAAGCCAAACCGGATATTCGGACGCAGTTTGGAAGTGTCAATACACCGAGCGAGGGTGATATTTCCAACCAGCAACCTAACGACGTTTCGGCATCGGTTGCAGACGCTGAATCAGATGAAACAGTTAAAAACCACGCACATTGGAAGTTGCCCAAAGCGGCGAAAGCGCGCTTTGGAAAAAGTGGGATTAACACAATTCAGTTTTCACCGGATGGAACCCTACTTGCAGTCGGTAGCAACATCGGGGTGTGGCTGTATGATGTGGAAACAGGCGAAGAGAAATCTCTGTTTGGCAGCGGCGTGTGTGAAGCCCTCAGATTTTCACCTGATGGCCGTTTCCTTACCAGTTCTTCTCGGGAGACGCTCATCCAATTGTGGGAGATCGCTACCGAGCGCGAAGTGCCGCTTATTGACTTGTACGGGTCTGCTTCCGTATTGCGATTCTCTTCGGATGGGAAAACGCTTATCGGTTTGAGTAGTTCCGGGCATGCTGCAATTACCCAATTGAATATAGAGAACGGGAAAGGAAAAACAAAACACCTTAAAACTGGGCTATTCGGGATCGGTCTCTTTAGTTCGGAGGATTTTAGTGGTATCTACACGATGACAAGCGATAAAATCGCGATTGGAAAAAGGGACGGGACGATCCAGTTATGGGATGTAGCAACCCGTAAAAAGTTATTGACACTCAGAGGGCACGTAGATTTGCCGCTTCAACCGTTGAATAAACCTGTGCATCGGATGTTTAAAAAGAATTGGGTCTTAGCAGTGGCGTTTTCGCCGGATGGCACGCGTCTCGCCAGTGGCAGCACAGATACGACAGTAAGATTGTGGGATACTACTGGTGACAAGGATTGGGTGACGCTGCAGAAACATACTGGACCGACAAATGTGTTGGCGTTTTCACCCGATGGAAAAATGCTTGCCAGTGGCAGTACCGATAAAACAGTGCAATTGTGGGATACCACCACTGGTGAACCGCTCGCGACGCTTACTGGACATATCAACGGTATCACTGCGTTAGCATTTTCACCGGATGGTCGGACACTCGTCAGCGGGAGTACGGATGGCACAATCCGATTCTGGCAGACAGCGACTGGGGCTCGAGTAGATACCCTTATCACTGGGCACACACACTCCATAAAAGCGGCGACCTTCTTTGAGGATAGTTCCACACTTGTCAGCGCGGCGTTTAACGGTGAAATTACCTTTTGGGATGTGGAAACATCGCAAAAGTCTACTGTCCAAAATAGTAGACATCGGGATTGGTATTCAGCTATGGCGTTTTCGCCGGATGGCACGAAACTCATCAGTGCAGCGGCAGATGGTACTATAATTTTTGGTGGGTTCCCTATGGCGTTCTCTACTACGAAGCCAGATAATCTAACTCGGTTGACGGATGTATCGACTGGGGACGAACTTGCAACCTGGCAGAAACATGCCAGAGAACTTATCTTTTCTCCTGACGATAGAACTAAAACGGTAGCGGCTACTTCGGGTAATGGCATTCGCTTATGGAACACGGAAACAGGTGATGAATTGGTAATTCCGCTTTATGTGGACCTACCCCTCGGTTTTCACGAAAATATGCCAACAATTTTGGCAGTGGCGTTCTCACCGGATGGTAGATGGCTTGTGAGTGGCACTACAGAAGGCGACATCCGAATGTGGGACGTTGCGACTGGTGAAGCTTTGACTGTCTTTGCAGAACCGACGGAACAAGAGAATCTGGGTCATATTTCGGCAGTGGCGTTTTCACCGGACCGCGCCTTGCTCGCTGCGGGTACACCGAGTCAACTCCATTTATGGAATGTGCGGACCGGTCATAAAGTTTTTTCGGTGAGCACTGTGCATAAACGCGGTTGGGGGATACATCATGATTATCCAAGACCGTTGGTGTTTTCGCCGGATGGCGCAATTCTCGTCAATGGGCATGGCAGCGGTACAATCCAATTATGGGATGTCAAGACAGGAGACAGAATCGCTGCGCTTGATGGGCATACGCAGGAAGTGGAGACGTTAAAATTTTCGCCTGACGGTGAAACGTTGGTTAGCACAGCGCAGGATGGTACAATCTTTTTGTGGGATTGGGATGAGGCTATCACCGAATCACGTTAAAGTTCCGCACTGACGGTCATCTCCAGACGGTGTTCGGGTTTCCGCTCTTTCGTTGAGAGGAGACGGTAATTGAGTCGCAGTAGTAGGTCGGTGAATTTCCGTAATCTGTAGTCTGCTATCGTCCGGATTTCGTGGCTGATGCCTTCGTAGAAAGTGTATTGCGCGAAGGGTATGCCGCCACTGCTTTTGCCGTAGCCGAGTTTGTAGTTGAAATCAATGCGTCCCTTACCGATGAGACTATAGGTGACGCGGTTCTCAAACGAAAAGGTACGTGTTTTGGCTTCGGGTTCTTCGTCAAGTTGCTCCTCGTCGATTGTCCGTTTATAGCCACTGATACCGCTCCATCGTAGTGTTTTACTCAACTGGTATCGGAGATTCAGTTCAGTTATCTGCTCAAACTGACGCAGGTCTGAGATAGGTGTCGGAGAAGGATCTCCCACCTCTTCCTGCGCGAGGTCTTCAAAATCGAGTTGGCTATATTTTTCGGTCTCCCGACGTTGTTCCCAGTTCGCGCCAACAGAGAGACGTTGCGTCGGATTCATAGAGAAGCCAACATCCCAAGTGTTGTGGCGTCTGTGGCGTTCTTGGTTATTAATCCGCTTGTTGAGCGTCTCCCCTGCCCGGAAGTTAAGTTCAAAACTGAACGCCGTTGAGGGGACGAATTCGAGTCGATGGTGTTGGTTCACCCGCCCGAAAAGCGTATCTGAACCGTGTAGATTTTGGAGTAGATATAGCGAAACAGCATCCTCTACCTCCTGTTCCTCGGTCAGCCAGAGTCGTGTTTGACCTCTGAGTGCGTTCAGAAACCATTCCATCCGAGAAGGATGCACGCTTTGCTCTGATGCTGGCGGTGTTGGACGTAAACTATCACCTTTCAACATTGCCTCTCGTTGCTGCTGTTGTTGCCGCGCTCGGTTGCGCCGTGCGAAAAACTGGCGGGGTTGAAAACGGAGGCGAAAGTCTGCATCTACCGCCGTTGTCGGTTTATCACCCACATTTTGGTAGATTTTGATGTAAGTGCCTTCTTCGGCATCCTCTACGTAGTGTAGATCGTCCAACTTCACGTAATATCCGTCGCCGGGTTGGAGCCGGACACCGGTGTGTGGATGGATGTTGGTATAGACTTCGCGGCGTTGGCTTGTTAATTTTTTATCTAATTCGTAGGTGAGTTCTATGTCAATTGCCCGACTTAATGGTGTCAACTGAATGTTAATATCTGCGAGTTGGGTTGTTGTATTCGCGCCGAGATCGGTGTGTGCTTTCAGCGCCCGACGTGCGAGGTTTGCGGTCAGATTCATACCGCCGCTGAGAAAGGATTTCTGTTGTGAAAAGATGCCGACTTTCCATGTGCGTCCGGTCGTATTCCGCTGCCAATCGGATAAACCGATCGGTTCGTCATCAACAGTGAGCAACGGTTCTTTTGCGTAAGCCTCCTCAAGTTCGTAACTGGTATTCAGAGATGCCCAACTAAAATCAACGAGATTGATACGTCCAATTGCGCGGTTCCGCTTTCGGTTGAGCGTGGCATTACGCGCCTCGTTTGATTCCACCCTGCCCAATGTTCCCATAATTCTGAACGGACCGATCGGATAAGCCAAATTGCCTTCCTGCCGTAACTTCTGCTGCGATTGTGTCCGTGTTGAATCCTCACCCTCAACCCGCGAACTACTCCGATAGTCATCCCAACGGAGATTCGGTAATTTCTTCAGCAGTTGCGCGCCTTTAGACGGGTTTTGTTTAAACGACAGCGCTTTGCTTTCCGATGCAGTGGTTGCTTTCTCTTGCCCACTGATGCGTGTGTTTCCGCGTCTGGTGGTAGCGGTTATACCTCCACTGCCTGATCGACGATTGAAGTTCACACCCCAATTGAAATTGTTGCGGATCGTTGCGTTTGTCGTCGGTGATGTCTCTGTTTCGTCCGCCAACCCCCCTTTATCCCCCCTTATCAGGGGGGTGTCGCGTTGTGGTTCTTTCTCTTCGCTTCTACTGATTCCAGCATCGACCGCCAACCAATCTGTTGGAATCAGTTGGATGTCAAAGCTCGCGGTTCTCTCATCTCGTGCGTTTTGTGAGGGTGAGGTAACCTCGCCCCTACCAAACAGGAACGCGTCATCAAAACCCTCTTTGGTGTATTGCGTTTCATAACGGGAGCGATTCCGATTACTGCTTGACGCACCGACAGGTACAAAGTCAGCGTCCATCGCTCGGAGGTCGAGGTTTGTGTTCAGTTTAGGTCGCAGTTTATCTGTCCATGTCGCAAAATCCCAATCCGCGTAACCGGTCAGTTTCCACGCCTGACTCACCTCTTTACGGTCTACGGTGGAATAGGTATTTTTATCAAGATTACTGTAGGCGAGTTCACCTTCGATCCACGCTTTTTCAGTAATGTTCACGCGGCTTTCTAACCCCCATACAGTGTGTTTCTGGGGTGCTGTGAGAAGTGATCTGCCGTCTTCTTCGGGGTCAAGGATATTTTGACGGAGCGCCTCAAGATCGGTCTCTTCAAGTATGATTAAAGCCTGTTCCGGTTCCTTTAGGTCTGCCTCAACGGCATAGGAAGCACCGAGCGTTATCCATTCTCCGGGCAGTTTGAAGACACTGCTGAGTCCATAGAGATTTTGTTGATACGCGCGATCTTCTGGGATGTATTCAAAGTCGATCCGAATCGTGTCGTTGCTTGTGATGAGGTGTTTGCTGTTGAACTCGACGATTGGGTCTCCATATTCTCGGATAATGTAATCGTTGTTTTCACCGCGCCGCATCCTTTCGCCATTCAGCCAGACGATTTCACTGCCTGCCTTTACGATGACGTATTGCCCATCGACCGTGAGCCGATATTCGCTCCGTCCTTCTTCGCCGCGAAGGACTAAGCTGGTAGACTGCCCTTTCGGAATGGCACTCGGAATAAGGTGGAAGCTCCCCCACTTGAAATCGCCTTCGACTTGTACGCCTTCCAAGGCACGTGGAAAAAAGATGAATTCAGAGGTGCCGAGCGACCCCTCAAAGTCACCTAAGGTGCCTTTCATGTTTGGGTGTGTAATACGAATCAATTTCTGATCAATGTCTTGAATATTTTCGGTTGTCCCTTCGGGTTGAATAGGTAGATCTTGGTCGGATAGTAGTGCGAGGACACTGATGTTTTCGGAGACTTTACCTTCTACATTGACACGGAGTTCCTGATTCTGTGAGATGCTACGTCCGCTGCCGAGCGAGATACCGAATGTTTGGCTACCGGACACTTCTAGCTGTGATGTCCCATCACCTGTAGAGGAGGTGCCTCCAAGTTCACCAAAAGGCTGTCCAAGCACCTTTTCAGATTCGCCAGTTTTGGGGAGGAGACTATCAGTAGATTCTGTTGATGGAGTTTGCTTTCCATATAGGTCGCGTTTGTAGACCTCTTTAATTGCGAAAGGCAGCGTGCGGTAGGTTATCTTGTAAGGGGTAGTCGTAGTATCCGGTGCTTCTATAGTGATTTTTCCTGAATAGAAATCAATTTGATAATCTATACTTCGCACGAGGGTTTTTCCATCTACTTCGATTAACTGTTCAGTGTTTGGGAGAATTGGTGGGTACTTCACCGTGAATTCCCGCTCACCCGTTTTTAGTTCAATGGATTCGGTTTTCTGGAGGACGGAAAAGGGCGGGAGTTCGAGGGTTTTAGTTTTGTCGTCAGCGGATTCTTGTGCCGTACTTCCGAGACATGGTAGCAGGCACAAACAGAAGGAGGCAAGGAAAAAGAGTGGGATACGCATTTAAAGGAGTTTCCAGTCACCAGTTTCCAGTCACCAGTTAAAGAAGTCTGTAAAGTGTTCTGAAGTTAGGGAAGTGTTTTTGCTTGGGTGTTTCCCCTACAGGACTTACGCAAATTTAGCACGCGATGGTAGATTTTTTAGTTTTAAACCCCCTAAATCCCCCTTATCAGGGGGACTTTAAGAGGCAATGCGTAAGTCCTACCCTAGTAAAGTTTTCAACTTTGAAACTTTAGCACACTTCACAACTTTCTTACTGGCAACTGTTAACTGGCAACTGTTAACTATTCCATGTATTTCTGCGGATTTTCGCCTTCTACAAGAGGTATTTGATAAGGTGCGTCAGTTTTATCCGAAAAACTTGGAACACCTTTATGTCGTTCGCTTCAGCGTCACTCACGAAGACGCGTCCGGTTTTCGAGACTGCGACCCCTACAGGTGCTAAGAGTGCTGGGTTACTAAATTCTGTGATGCTCTCACCATTAGGTGTGAAGACTTGGATGCGTCGGTTGCCGCTGTCGGTTACATAGACATAATTCCAGTCGTCTAAGGTGATGCACTTCGGTTCTCGGAGTTGTCCAAGTTTATTTCCTTCACCCCCCCAAGCACTCATAGGATTGCCGCTGAAGTCGTATTTTTTGATGAGATGGTTCCCTGTGTCAACGACATAGACGTTTCCGTGGGTATCAACACCGAGGTCTGTAGGATTCCAGAGTTGTTCTGTACCGCTCCCGAAGTTCCCTCTTGCTGTAACTGGGACCCCTGCGACATTGAATTCAATCCAGCGATGATTGCCTGTGTCTACGATATAGACCTCACCATTCCGTCCGATACCGATGCCTTCGGGTTGATCAAGCAGGATGTTATCTACATTTTCGGTGAGTGGGTAGAAGATCCGATCCACAAAATTGCAGTATTGCACCCGATTGTTGCCTGTGTCAACGACATAGAGGCGGTAACTCCGTTGGAAACTTAAGGCTATATCTGCTGGGTGATCAAACTCGCCTCTCTGCCACCCACGTCCTCCAAATTCTGTGATGAAATTTCCGAGGTCGTCAATAACTTGTACCCGATTATTCCCCGCGTCGGCAACGTAGATTCTATCTGCTTCATCTATTGCGATGCCTAAGGGCATCTGAAATTCACCTGCGCCTTGTCCAGGATTGCCGAGTGTTTTGATGTAGTTGATACCTACTATTAGCGTAGGTTTCCGTTCGCGGTTTGATGGCAGAATTTTGACCGGTTGCGCAAGTTCACTTTCGGGCAGGGTGCAACTGAAACAAAATGCAAGGAGCAAAAACCAGACTTTTTTATATTTCCTTGCGGTTCGGCTTTTTATATTTCCTTGCGGTTCGGTTAGGTCTGTTTGAGATTTCAAGCGTCTTTTCCGTTTATCCGCATGCGCCGTTGTTGCATGCTGCGTTTTGTTTTTTCATCGGAAACCCGATTTTGTTCTCAGCAACAACCGTCCATTACATTACGGCTTACGTTTTTGGGATGCACAGGAAACCGAAGGCCTATGCTACATCAGCCTGCGGGTCCCCAAGGTTAGCCACGTTGCACCTTAAATTTGAAGACGAAGGTTGTTTGTTGGTTATTGAAATCGCTTGTGACTCTTGGTACAATGATCCGTAAATTGCTATAATTAATACTCCGTTTGCGGAAATAGAGGAAGAATCTTGCGTGGTGCTTCGGCATTACCGTGGTTTTTTCGATGTCTGCTCTCGGTAGGACTGCTGGCCCCCCTTGTACTCTGATAGTTTTATCCCATCGGAACACTTCCGCTGCAAATTCGGGGGGCAGCGTCGGTTTAAAGTTCTTTTTCAAATAAAAAGATTCCTGCGATTTGTCGATCGGCTTCGTAACATTCATGGTGCCATCAAGCATCTGGCAATCTTTCTTTTTAAAGGAGATCCAGTGGTCGGTCCCATTATAGATAAAGATAGCGAATGCATCGACCGCCTTCACATCGTTGAGCGGTACTGCCATTGCCTTGATGCCGTTTTTGAGGTAACCGACGGTGCCTGTCTGCGGCATAATGTAAGCATCAGGGTCAAAGACAGGGACAATGATCTCTGGTCGGAAGGTGTCTTTTACGAAATCTGACACCTTTGCACAACTTAACGGAATTAACGCTAAACAGAGGAGTGCTAAAATTTGTAAGAAGGGCACTCGATAATGTATCTCATTTTTCATTTTTTTAAAGTTCCTTTATTGAAGTCATATTGCGTAAAACATGAGAATTTAGTCCGATAGGGAACGAAAGGGGGATCATTTGTGTCCTTTTCTCTCCGCCTCAGATCCCCATTTGATTTGAATTCTTACCTCTTACTCACTATGGGTTCAATAAGAAAGGCACGCATGCTTTTTACCCAAGCTTCAGGGGCTTCTATTCTGAGCTGATCTAAGAGGCGAAGTTCTTCTTTTTAGCCCCAGCGTTCTTCTTGTTCTATTATAGCCTGTAGCAGGTTTCTTGTTGTTTCAAATGCCTGTTGATTATCAGGACCCGGAAAAAGAAAATACATTGCTGCCGACTTAGCAACCATTTGAATAGCACGCTCAAGTGTTACAATTCCGCTTCGCTGCATTCGATCACGCTCTACGATGTAACGAACCTGTGGGATGTCTCCGAATTGTTGGAAAAACTGAGCTTCGCGATGTTTTTTGCGTAACGCTTCGTCTGCATCCGCAAAGGCCCAATCTTTCGGAACCTTTAGGTTCCTGAGTTCTTTAACTTCCGCGTCTGTTAACCTGATCCAATCTTCGTCTTTCAACTTTTCCCAATCTTCGTCTTTTAAATTTCCCCAGTCTTTGAGCGTTAAGTGTAGCCATTGTTCAGCGTCTTTCAAGTCTATGTCGTCTATGTCTGTCAATTGTGGTAATTGATCATCGGATTGTAGGGGGTGTTCATCGAACGTATTATAGTTCGGTTTGATTACTTCTTGCTCGTCTTCGGTGTCTCCACAACCGAAACAGATCAGGAGACTGAGGACAGCTGTAAAATAAAAAAAGTTGGAAAGGATAAATCCGTTTTTCATGGTGTCCCTCTATTGGTCCAAACCAGTTATGAAATTTGGCAGATTTTATTCCAAAACCAACAACTCGTGCCTTAACATTTATAACGGAGTCGAGTTGTTGGTTTTAATAGCCGAGAAACGAGATAACAGTTCATTTAAAAAATCCTTCGAGTGCAAGCATCGCGGCGCCTACAATGCCAGCGTCATTTCCGAGGTGTGCCTTTACAATTTTCATTTGTGCCGGTATATCCATCGCACGTTTCGAGAATTCAGCGCGGATCGGTTCAAAGAGCAGTTTCTCACCAGCTTCTGCGATGCCTCCGCCGATGATCGCGATTTGAGGATTGAGAATATGTGCTATTGAGGTGAGGGCAATGCCTATATACCGCCCCGTTTCAGCAAAAATCTCAATTGCGAGTTCGTCCCCTGCTTGCGCGGCTTCCGCTATCATCTGCGGTGTTAATGGTGTTCCGGCGTTTGTTGCGGCGGCTAAAGTAGTGCTGCGTCCAGCTGCTATCTTCTCTTGGATGCGTTCCACGATGTTTTTCGCACCCGCATAAGCCTCAAGACACCCCTGATTCCCGCAACCACAATAACGTCCATCGGGTTCAACGACAGTATGTCCCAATTCGCCAGCAGTATTTTGACTTCCGTGATAAACCTCACCCTCAATTACCACACCGCCACCTACGCCTGTGCCGAGTGTCAATGCGACAAGGTTATTATAGCCGACACCCGCACCGTGATGCAGTTCACCTAAAGTCATCGCATTCACATCGTTGTCCATACCTCTTAATATCGGTTTGTACTTCTTAAGGGGTTGTAGTTTCGCCAGTTCTGCGTTTACATAAGTAACAAGGGGAATATCGCTCCACCCCGGAAAGTTTGGTGAGAAATGGACGACACCCGTTTCAGCAATGATAAGTCCCGGTGAGCCGAGTCCAACCCCAATTTCGCGGACTTCGTCATGGGTTTCAGATGCGTCTACCCTGTTTGGTGGCGGTTCCTCCGAGTCGGACCTTGGTGTTGCCCAGATGTCTTCGGTTTCTGCTTTCACAAGAACTTGGCGGACGGCTTCTGCAATCCGCGATGCTACAACCTTGGGACCGCCTGTTTCTACGTCTGTCGAGACTACCACGCGACAAGAAACATCACCTACTGATGAAACCCATCCAGCCTTGATATCCGTTCCGCCAAGGTCAACGCCGATACTATGTTTCGTTGTTTCCATAGAGTTCATCAAGATAATTCCGAGTTCCAAAAAACTTGTGCGCCGTTCCCAACATGACAGCGGTAAATTTCAGGTTCAATGCCGATCTGTTTCTGGTATTCCTTGCGCACACGGGTCTGGAACGTTTCTAAAGCGTCTTTGTGAACGATGTTAACGGTGCAGCCTCCAAAACCTGCCCCTGTCATGCGACTTCCAATCACCCCTGTAATGCTACGTGCGATGTCGGTAAGTAGGTCTAACTCCTTGCAGCTGACTTCATAATCGTCGCGCAGTCCGTCATGTGACGCGTTCATTAGATGACCGAATTGTATGAGTGCTTCATCTGTTTTTTCTGTTATCTGTTGGTTACGCGCCTTGAGGACAGAAACCGCCTCTAATACACGCGTGTTTTCTTCAATCACATACCGACATCTCTTTTGTGTTAACGCCGGTAATTCTTCTTCGTGTTTTTTGAAATCGCTTAAGGCGATATCACGAAGTGAAGAAATACCCGGTATCCACTGACTGAGGATATCTACACCTCTTTCGCATTCCGCACGCCGTTTGTTGTATTCAGAGGCGGCGAGTTCCCGTTTGACCTTTGTGTTGCAAATCGTAATATAGTGTCCTGCCAAATTAAGGGGAACATGCTCATATTCAAGCGAACGACAGTCAAGGAACAGTCCGTGGTTTGCCTTCCCTAACAGCGAGATCGTTTGATCCATGATACCACAGTTAACTCCCGCAAATTCGTGTTCGACGCGTTGGCATAATGCTGCGAGTTCTTTCTTATGATTTTCAGGGACCGGAAACCCGTCCCCTACGAGTTCGGAACCGGCAGTTAAAAAAGCGAGTGTGGCAGAGACTGAAAGTGCGGCTGAAGAACTTAACCCTGCGCCAATTGGGACATCGCCGGTGATAACGGCATCTATCCCTGCTATTGTTCTCCCTGATGCTTGGAGGAGGGATGCAACACCGATGAGGTAATGGCTCCACGCGGGTGCTTGCTGTGGGATAGACTGGCGCGCGTCAAGGTTAAATTCCCAGGAATCGTTCACATCTGAGGCGTGTAGTTTGATACGTCGGTCAGTTCGCCGACGCGCGGCGATGTTAATATATTTATCAATGGCGACTGGAAACACATAACCGTCGTTGTAATCTGTATGCTCACCGATGAGATTTACTCTGCCGGGGGCTGATGCGATGAACGTAGGCGGGCTGCCGAAAGTCTCCTCAAACTTCTGTGTGATGGAGCGGATTCGATTGGATTGTGGGTCGAGGGTTCCGTTGCCCGAAGCGTCTTTTTGCATTTTCCGTCCCTTTGACTTACATTTATAATAGATTCCGTAATTATTTTTCCAGTGGCGGGGTTACAAACCCCGCCTGCAGTAGCGGTAGATGGATATTGTCTGTCAAAGTGTAAATATATTTTCGGATTTTACTATAACACATTTAAAATCAGGACTTACGCAAATTTAGCATTACCCCTAAATTCCCCTTATCAAGGAGACTTCTGGCAGTTATACCGAAAAAAAATTCAGAAGTCGTCCTAATATGTCAGGAAGTTCTTCGCGCGAGGTATAGCAATCAACACTTATGTCAGGCTCTCTCTGGCGTTCTGATGTTGGGAGCTGCGTAAGGAGTTGTTCTTCTGGGGCATGCAGTGCGGGTTGTAGATTTGGTGGTGCCGGTTTTTGGGAAGCCGATGTACTTTCCGCAATAACCAATTCGCCGACGGGGAGGTGCGTGGCGAGTGGGTATGTGTCTGTTTCAGTCAGAACGGTGATATGGGGCAGTGCTGCGTCTGCTAATCGTTCCAGTTGCATTGTCAAATAGGGGGTTTCTGTCAAAGTCTCTTCGGATCCCTCCGGTTGGCATGCAACAATCGTAATTAGGGGCATCCGTTTTTGTAAAACGGATTCAATGGCTGAAAAAAGGAGAGACATGTCAATCTCAACAGGAATCACATCCATATCGGCGATGAAAAGAGAAGCAGGGTACCCTGAAATTGTTCCTTCGGCGGTAATACCAGCGGCGTTAGTTGATCTGATTTCTGCTGCTGAAGGATCGTCAAGTAGGTGCTCGAGACGTTTTTCGGCAAGTAAAGGGAACAAGGCACCACAGTGTGAGCAGGTATAAAGGTTCCGTTCGAGTTCACCTCTGAAAACAAATTCGTTGCACCCCGTGCATTTGTACCATAAATTGATGCTTTGTGCTGTGTCAGTAGAGATACGCGCTTCCATATTTGTATAGTTGTTAGTTAACAGTTATAAGTTTTTAGTTAAGAGGGTTCTGATTATTCAAGTTTCTTTGGTAACCGTCAGTACTTCAATTGAGTAGAGACTTCTTGGAATAACGATCAAACATCAAAAACCAAACTTGTAACTTATAACTTATAACTATTCCCGTTTGAACCTATAGGAAATGACCTATAGCTTCAGCTTCTGTATTGTAACAGTCAAAGATTGTCATCAGTTTTGCCATAACAATAAGGCTTCTGATGTTGCCTCCAAGATTGAGAAGGACGACCTGTCCGTCATTCCTGCGAATGGTGGTATAAGAAGCGACAAGTACACCTAAACCGGAACTATCCATCATTTGGACCCGCTCCAGGTTTAAAATTAAGTTGAGTTTTTCCTCCTGTTCCGCTTCATTATTTACTGCTTCGATCTGTTGGTCAATGATGGATTTAAGGGCTAAAGCATCTGCCCCAATAACTTTACCCTCAATATCTAAAATTGTAATACTGCCTTTGTGTCGAACGTTAACTTGCATAGTAATTCCTTGAGATGTAAAATGGTCCCAAACCTAAGTGGCGATTGCTGCATGCGATGCCCTATCCATCCGCTTTGATGGGGTTCGATGCTTTATGCGCTGTGTCCTATAGACGGAAAGGCTTGGATGTATTAGATGAATAGGTCTTAGGACATCTTTCTGGTAGGCTTGGTTGGTATTAAATTTAGAAAAATATGAATAAATATCATTGCGCCTCCAGTTCTGCCATGTATTTAACCATTTTGATGATGGTGCCGTTGGCTTCATAAGTTACAGCGTCCATACAGGCTTCCATGAGAAATATGCCTCTGCCACTGCTTTTGAGCAAATTCGCTGGATCAAGAGGGTCAGCAACTTCTTGGCGTGTGAATCCCTCGCCTTGGTCCTCAATAACAATAGTTAGTTTATCTTCATCAAGAATAAACTGGATTGTTGCTCTTTTGCGTGGATCCTCTTTATTTCCATGTTTAATAGCGTTTGTACCCGCTTCAATGGCGGCAAGGTTAATCTGCTCTTGAGTTTCCTCAGAGAAGTCCGTCCCTTTCAATATCTCGGTAACGACAACGTCGAGCAGGTAAACATGTTGCATTGAGCTTGGGAGAGAAAGCATAATAACCTGTGCGGTTTCGGTTTCTTTATGTTTGAATCCCTCGCTTTCCTCCAGGGTGTTAATGGTAAGTTCGTTCTCAGTCAGCATTAACTGAAAAGTTATTTGTTTGGTCGGATCCTCTCTATTGCCGTTTTCAATAGCGTTTGTACCCGCTTCAATGGCAGCAAGGTTAATCCGCTCTTGGGTGTCTTCATCGAAATCCGTTTCGTTGAGGATTTCGGTGACAACAGCCTTAAGCAGGTAAACATGTTGCATTGAGCTTGGGAGAGAAAGCGTAATAGCTTGTTCAGTCCTCTCGCCCACGTTTGAAGCTCCTTCTCTGTGCCCTTGGATGTTTTCCAAGGGTGTTTATAAGACGGGTTTGAGAATAGTCCCATCTTTCGTTATTTTGTTATGCGGGCAGTGCTTACACGGCATGCCCGTCGTGTTTTAGACGTCGCGTTTTATAACAATTAAAGCCCGATCATCATGGGTTTGTGTGCTTCCACTGAACCGTGCTAAATCTTCAACAATCGCTTCGCATAAGGCTGATGCTGATAGTGAAGCATTTTTGGAGAGGCAAGCAGCGAGCCTATCACCACCATAGAACATATCGGTCAGTATTGCGTCTTCATGCGTTGTGGATATGCTTTGATTCGGATCAGCAGCCGTGCTATCTCCAGTTCCTGTTTCAGTGATACCATCGGTATAGAAAGCGATGATATCGCCGGGGGCCAGGTGGCAGGTGCCAGTTGTGAAAGTTGCTTCGTCAAATGCCCCTATCAACATGCCGCCGGTTTTTAAGACGGTTATGTTGCGGTTCTGAGTCCAGTGAAATGGATAGCAGTGTCCACCGTTTGAATATGTAAAGGTTGAAGCGGTTGTGTCTAATATCCCGTAGACCATTGTTGCGAATAGATCCGCTTCGGTGTCTCGGACGACTAAGTCATTAATCCGTTTAAGGATTGAAGCCGGTGCCTCTTCCTCATGACAGAGTAGTCGGAGTGCTGTCCGGATCATCACCATTAGTAGTGCTGCTGGAATACCACTTCCCTTTACATCACCGAGAACGATTCCAATCTGTGTTTCGCTCAACGGGATGAAATCGTAGAAATCGCCAGAGACGGACGTAGAACTTTGTAACAGGGTTGCAATGTCAAACCCATCAATACTGGGTGCCTGTTCTGGTAATAATTTTTTCTGAATAGCAGCAGCGGCTTGAAGGTGTCCTGCGAGTTGTTCCAACCCCTTTTCGCTAAACCCTTCGCCCATTGCTCGCATAAGAGGGTTGATGTATTTAATGGGGCGAGTTCTGCCGAGGACAGCTTCAACGCGTGCGGTTACTTCGCGTAAATCAAAGGGTTTTGTAATGTAATCGTCAGCACCAGTATCCAACCCTCGGACTTTATCTTCCGTCTGCCCGCGCGCCGTAACAAGGATGATTGGAACATTTTTTGTCTCCTCTATATCTTTTAGTTCTTCTATGACCTGGAACCCGTTTTTATGTGGCATCATCACATCCAGAAGGATCAGATCTGGTGGATCTGTGCAGGCACTTTGTACTGCGCTTTCCCCATCACTGGCGGTCTGTACATCGTAGCCCTCTGGTTCAAGGTTCATCTTTAGTAGTTCAAGTATATCCAGGTCGTCATCGACGACTAAGATCGTTTCAGCCATATTTTTAGATATTAGGTTTCAGCTCCGTTTTTTCGTTCGTCAAAAACGGTTTTTTTGAATTGTCAGGACTTACGCGAAGCGCAATCAATTGCGCTACGACGAACCAGAACTCTTTTCAGAAATACACGTCCTTCAAGGCATTTCCATCTAAGAAAACGGAATAAAAAACTGGAAGTTGCACCCTTGTCCGTTATCTCCGGTGTCCACCCATAGTTTTCCACCGTGTGCTTCGACGATTCCTGATGCGATTGAGAGCCCTAAGCCGCTTCCGCCCTGTTGGCGAGTCTGTACATTTCCGAGTTGTCTGAATTTATCGAACACCTTTTCTCTCTCTTCAGCGGGTATACCTGGTCCCGTATCGATTACTTCAACGTGAAAACCGTTGCCTTCGCTCCCGTTTTGCGAAGATTTTGATATTCTGACCGTCACTTTTCCGTTATCGGGCGTAAATTTAATAGCGTTTCCGATCAGGTTGATAAAAATTTGTCCAATCCGGTCAGCATCGGCAATCATGAGCGGTAAATTCGGCGGTGTCTCCAAGATGAGAGCGATAGATTTCTCATCTGCTTGTGGCCGGAGTTCTTCGATTCGGCGTTTTGCTATCCAATCTATCTGTACTTGTTCCTGCTTCATCTCAATACGTCCGGATTCAATTCGGGAGATGTCAAGCAGATCGTTTATAAGGACAGCGAGTCGCTTTGATTGACGGTGTGCACGGCTCAAACTTTCGTGCTGTTTCTGATTAATTTCACCGGTTTTCCCATCAAGTATCAATGAAATAAAGCCGATGATGGAAGTTAGAGGTGTCCGTAATTCATGCGACACAAGCGACACAAACTCCGATTTCATCTGCTCTATTTCGTGTTCATTTGTGATGTCGTCAAAGACATAAACTGTACCAGCGACGTTGTTGCTCTCATCAGGAAACTGGCTGGCTATAATGCGGAGGACCCGAGCCTCATCAGTGTTGCGTTGATGTCCATTGACACTCATTTCCGCGATCATCGTTTGGTGCTGTGTCATCTCACGCTGCGAGGCGGACAGAATTTTCATATCAACCGTTTGTGTTTCTTGTATTTGAGGATTTTCGGTTGATTCTGATGCCTTTGTCCAGCGGATTGCGCCGGTTTCTGTGTCAATTGTGATATAGTTTTCGTAACCGGTGGTTTCTCCGAGGTTAAGGAGTCGTTCAGCCACAGGATTGACGTACAGTACATGTCCGGTGGGTTCAACAACAATCAGCCCTTCACCGAGATTATCTACGATGGCGGTAAGTTTTCTCTCCTCTCGCGTGAGTTTGTCAACTGCGATTTTCAGGTTTCGGCGCATCTCGTTGAATTCTTCAGCGAGGGTACCGACTTCGTCATCGCTGTCAACGACGATTTCGCTATCAAATTCACCTTGCCCAATACTACGTGCGGCTTGTGCCACTTTCAAAATAGGTGTCGCGATCCGTTGTGCTGCCCACCATGCAATAAGTACAACGATGCAACTTGACACAATGGTAACATAAAAAATATAGTTGTTTAATTTGACGACCCCAACGTAAGCCGAAGCAGTTGGCCGTGAAATAAAGATGATCCAATTGCTGAAGTTTTGCCGCACCTTCCACGGTTCGTCAGACGAGCGTTGGGTTCGCGCCCAGCCGTACACACGCGGTTCGTTGAAGCTATCCGTTTCCCCTTCTGCTTCGTAATCGTAGTATTTTCCTTGATCCGCCTTTTTTGCCTCAATAATTGCTTCCTCTGCTGCGTTGTTCATTTCCATGTAGGTATCTACTTGATACCCACTTTCCGATGAAGCTGCAATGATTTTACCGGATTCATCTGTTAAGATGGTGTGCGTTTTCTCCAATTCGAGGCTCGACTCCACAATACGTTTGAGTTCAGGGAGTACCAGCACAATCCGCAACACGCCTACGACGTTATTCTCAGCATTTGCTGCCGAGGCTTCGGATGTCGTACGTATTGGGAGTGCGATTGGTAGCAGATATACTTTCCGTCTTTTGTCATAACTGATGTCTTCAGCAAATGGGTAACCTATACCGTTGTTGTATGCGCTCTGCCACCAGGCTGTGTTGTTCACCTGATGCGGGATGCCTCTTTGGGTGAAGTACTTGAGTTGCCGGTTGTTTGAACGGATCACATACCCGGAGGCATTGGTGATAGTTACTTCAGTTTCGTCCCCGGCATAAGTTTCAAGTAGCCGGATACTATCCACGAGCTGCGTCCAAGCTTTAAAAAATATGGCTTCGTTCCCGTTAGCAGTGTTGGAAAACACAACTGCTGGTCGGATGTTTGGGAGTTCAGCTTGGATTTTTTCGATTTTCTCGGAAATGGCATTATCCACGCGGGCGAGTTTTTCTTGCGCCAGAAGTACATGGTTTTCGCCGACAGTTCCTTTTAGAGCATTTTCACCCAACACCTTGATCGCCAGTGAAATGGCGAACAGTGGCATGAGTGCGACTAACAGAAAAAGCACCACTTGTTGACCGCGTAGCCCAACCTTAAACCGAAAACGCTCTGTACGATTTTTGTCTTTCATGTGCTAAAGTTATAAGTTATAAACTACGATGCTGTGAATACCACAACAAAACTACCTGCCACAAGAAGTTAACTGTTAACTTATAACCTATAACCGTTAACTCTCTATGGTTTTTCTCTTACATGAAAGCGGCGCGCGCAGCCTCCTCCGTATCATAAATTTCGATAACGGTTGCGAGCTGCGTTACCTCCAAAACTTCTTGAACTGCTTTCTGCGGGTTAAGCAAGACCAGTTTCCCGCCAGATTCCTGACAGCATTTTAAAGTGGTTACAATTGCGCCTAACGCGCTGCTGTCGATTAACGAAACGTTCGTTAGATCAACAACTAATTTATCGCGCCCCGTTTGAAGTTGCAGTTCCATTTCCTTGCGAAAAATATCGGTGGCATTTCCAAGGATCTTACCTGCGATATGAAGGGTGGAGATATTGCCGGTCTCGATTGTTGTCTCAAAATTCATAAGACTTGTCCTTAGTATTTCTTTTTCGGCTTTTGTCCTTTTATTCTGTTGTGTTAACACGGTGCATCACAACATAACCTCGGTTGAGTTTTGAATTGGTAAAGACAGTTTCAACGCATCCACCGAGCGCGCTGAGGTGTGTGGTGCTGTTGTCAATTTCACTGTTTATTATCTCTTCTCCAGACTTGTAAGCTACCCACTTGCCTGTTGATTTTAGGAAGGGTAGGCAGTACGCTGCTGAGTCCTGGATACTTGCGACGTAGCGAGTGAAAACCCAATCATAGGTACCAACGCGATCGGGGTCTTGTGCACAAACTTCCGCACGTTCAGTCAGTACTTCGGTGTTGACTTCCTGATGAAGGTCCAATTGTAAGATCAGAAATTTTAGGAAACTACTTTTCTTTTTTGATACTTCAACAAGCGTTAGCCGAATATCTGGCATGTAAATTTTCAGGACGATTCCAGGGAACCCGGCACCTGTTCCGACATCAATCACGGCATCACCACTTTTAAGTGAAATATGTTCTAAAACGCTCAACGAATCGAGAAAATGCTTATGAATAATCTCATCTTCATTTGTAATTGCTGTCAGGTTGATATGTTTATTCCACCGGAGCAGTTCGGTGCGATATTGGTCAAACTGTGCTACCTGCTGTGTCGTTAAAGGGAATCCATACTGATCAAATGTCTCTTTTAAAACGTGCATGTCCTTTGCCAAGTTATTGTGCTCTTTGTTGATGAAGCATAACCGTCAAGATTGAAATATCGGCTGGCGAAACACCCGGCAGTCGCGACGCTTGCCCGATAGAGGCGGGACGAATCTTTGCGAGTTTTTCTCGTGCCTCTGTCTTTAGTCCGTGGACGTTGGCGTAGTCAAATGTGTCTGGAATTTGAAAATTTTCCAATTTCTTGAATTGGTGAATCTGTCGTTGCTGTCGTTGGATATATCCGTCGTATTTAATCTGGATTTCTACCTGTTCTGTCACGGCTGGCGGCAGCATCTCGGTAGACGGTGCGATTTGTGTTATGTGTTCATAACAGAGTTCTGGGCGTTTCAAAAGGTCTGCCAACGATGTGGGTTGCTTTAGTTCGCCCGTCTTAAGGATATTTGCCAAATTGTCCACGGTTTCTGTGGTCGGTTTAAGAATTGTCTCCTGTAACCGTTTCAATTCTGTCTGGATGTCTACTGCTTTCTGTTGGAACTGGCGGTATCTGTCGTCATCAACCAACCCGATTTGCCTACCGATTTCGGTGAGTCGCAAATCGGCGTTGTCTTCTCGTAATGCTAATCTGTATTCAGCGCGTGATGTGAACATACGGTAAGGTTCACGGATGTCCAACGTAACCAGATCGTCGATAAGCACGCCTATGTATGCTTGTGCCCTATCTAAAACGAGGGGTTGTTCGCCTTTAACCTTTAAGGCGGCGTTGATGCCAGCGATAAGCCCTTGCGCAGCGGCTTCCTCATACCCAGTAGTGCCGTTGAGTTGTCCAGCGAAATAGAGTCCGGGGACCTGTTTTGTTTCAAGTGTTGATTGTAATTGCGTTGCTGGTGCGAAATCGTATTCTACGGCGTATCCGAAGCGCATGATCTCAGCGTTCTCTAACCCTTTGATGCTATGCACCATCTCTACCTGTACATCTTCAGGGAGACTCGCGGAGATGCCGTTCAAGTAAATTTCGTCGGTGTCTCGTCCCTCTGGTTCTACGAAGACTTGATGTTCTGTTTTTTCTGAAAAGCGGACGACCTTATCCTCAATTGATGGGCAATAACGGGGACCGATGCCGACGATGCGACCGCTATACATTGCTGACCGGTGAAGGTTCTCGCGAATGACATCGTGTGTTTTTTCATTTGTGTAAGTTAGATAACATGGGAGTTGGGGCTGTGTGATCTGTTCGGTTGAAAATGAGAAAGGCAGCGGATTTTCATCACCGGGCTGGATTTCCATCTGGTTGAAGTCAATTGTATGGGCATTGACGCGTGGGGGTGTGCCGGTTTTAAGTCTGCCGATCTCGAACCCAAGGCTCAAAAAACTGTCTGAGAGTTTCTCAGCAGAAGATTCACCTGCTCTCCCCGCGCTGTATGAGACATCACCGATATGGATAATGCCTTTCAAGAAAGTCCCCGTTGTCAGAATTACGGCATCCGCGAAATAGGCGGTTTGTGTCTGACTCAGAATTCCGATACATTTTCCATTTTCTACGAGGAGTTCTTCAACCAACACCTGTTTGATATCAAGTTTTTGTTGTGCCTCCAAGACGCGTTTCATTTCATCTTGGTATGCCTTTTTATCGGCTTGTGCGCGGCTGGAACGTACCGCAGGTCCCTTTTTGGTATTCAAGCGTCGAAATTGGATCCCGGTTTTGTCAATATTTTTTGCCATTTCGCCGCCGAGCGCGTCTATCTCTTTCACGAGATGCCCCTTGGCGAGTCCACCGATAGCAGGGTTGCAAGACATCTTGGCGATCGTGTCCAGATTAATGGTGACGCTAAGGGTTTCGCAGCCTATTCGCGCAGCGGCGAGTGCGGCTTCGCAACCTGCGTGCCCCGCACCGACAACAATGATGTCATAATGTTTTTGGTAGGTATTCATTTTTTTAGTTGAAGGTTTTTCGCAGAAAAACCGAATTCTCACTGCGAAGCACACTGATAACTATTCTATAGTCCGTCGTAAACAATGCTGATAACGAGTGTAGCGACAACCTCTAAACTCTTAGGACTACATTTGTCAACGGTATCTTCAATTGTGTGCCAATATGGATAAGTGAAGTCGATTATATTAACCATCGGGATTCCGACTTTGATTAATGGGACGTGATCATCCATAATTTTCGGACCCAAGCGTTGTTGAAAAGGTGCTAAACCGAGTGTTATCGCTCGATTCCATATCGCCTCAGTAAATGCAGGGTTTGCCTCCCAAGAATATCGTTCTATTGGTAGTGCCAAATCTTTGTCGCCGACCATGTCTAATAGGATTCCGTAGTCTGGCTTCCATTTTCCGAGGTTCCGGGCAAAAAATCGGGAACCGATAAACATATCGTCGATAGATCTGCCGTAATCTTCACCATCGAAAAGGACAATAACAACTCGCCGTGGTGGTGGCTGCTCCTTTAATACTCTGGCAATTTCAAGAAGGACAGCAACGCCGGAAGCACCATCGTTGGCACCGAGGATCGGTTTATCCCGATTTTCTGGTTTTGGATCGTGGTCTGCGAATGGGCGTGTATCCCAATGTGCCGCGAGTAGAATTGTTTCTCCGTTCTGTCCCTTTCCAGTAACGGGTGGGGACTCCGGTCCGAACTCTGCCAAGATATTATTCAGGTGCAGTGTTTCGGTTTCTGCCTTGTACGTATGCGGTTGAAGGACGACACTGTTTGCGTATTTCTGAAGTTCTTTAAATAGGTAATCTTGTGTTTCGCTGTGTGCCTTTGACCCTGGCGGTCTCGGACCGAATTCGCACTGTTTTTCTAACATTGTAAACGCACGTTGTGCATCAAAGATTACATTCGCCTGACGGGCTATGCTGGTGTTGAGGTCGGCAGTGTTTCTTGGTTCGATGTTTCGGTTTTCTGAATCTGCCTTCTCACACGCGATGCTAAACGCCCCGCAAAACAGGATAACTAAAAGTGGTATAAGCCTCTGCGTTCTCATTTAAGCTTTCCGCCTGCCTTCAAGTGCTTTTGCAAGGGTCACCTCGTCAATGTACTCTAGATCCCCTCCAACTGGGATACCGTGAGCAATTCGGGTGACTGTAATTTCAAACATTTCCAAGTGTTGTATCAGATAAAGTGCTGTTGCTTGCCCTTCTGTTGTCCAATTCGTTGCGAGGATGACCTCTTGCACGGGTTGCGCGTTTGCAGTGGATTCTCGGATTCGCTGAAAGAGTGTGTTAATTCCGAGTTCATCGGGACCTGTTCCATCTAATGGTGACAGAACGCCGCCGAGTACATGATAGAGCCCGGTATAGCCATTAGTCCTCTCAATTGCCCAAAGATCGTCCGACTCTTCGACGACACAAATTATTCGTTGGTCGCGGCGTGGATTGGTACAGATATAGCACGGGTTAGTATCGGTAATAGTACCGCACACGTCGCAGTAAGAGAGTTGTTGTTTTACCTCCGCAATGGCTTCCGCAATTTGGGCAGTTTCAGTGTCAGGTAACTTTAGCATAAAAAAAGCTAAACGTTGTGCTGTTTTCTGGCCGATTGTCGGTAGCTTTTGGAGTTCAGTGATGAGTTTCGCAAGCGGTTTCGGGTATTCTTGCATAGATTTTTTCTGCTAATTCCCGTAGCAGCGTGGACAGCGGACGTAACGTTATGTGTTCTTGCTATCCTTGGGTTACGGGAGTCCCGGAATTTTAATACCGCCAGTCAATTTGCTCATTTCTGCGGACATCAATTCTTGTGATTGTTGCAATGCCTCATTGACTGCTGCTACAACTAAGTCTTCAAGCATTTCAGTATCTTCTGGGTCAACGACTTCTGGCGTAATTCGGAGTGAGATAACTTCTTGTTGTCCATTAACGACAGCGGTTACCATCCCGCCTCCGACAGTTGCTTCAACGGTTCGGTTTGCGAGTTCTTCTCGGATTTCAAGCATCCGTTTTTGCATTTGTTGTGCCTGTTTCATCAGGTCATTCATCTTCATAGTTTTGGTCCTGTCCCCAAGTGGCTTTTCGTGGGGTCTACATACGTTCCTATTTTGTTACAAGGCACTTGGTGGGTAAAAATTTCCTTATAGATACGCTTTCCGATTTGGAAAGCAGTGATTATTGAGTTTCCAAGACTGTAGCATCAAAAAGTTCAAGAGCAGTTTTGAGTTGCGGGTCGTCTTGGGCTTCAGATTTTCGTATCATTGGTGTTTTTCGTTTTCCTTTTTCGGTTGCATCTTGAGAAGATGCTGATTCCGGTACAGTATCTAAGGCAGCCAACTCAATTTTCACGGGTGTTCCTACGATTTGTGTTAGCGCGTCGGCTATAGTTTTCCTGTCTGCCTCCGTGACGATTGAGAGATTTGTCGGTGAACATGCGATTTTAACCGTGTCTGTCCCGTTCACAGAGGGAACAGACCCATCTAACAAACCGTATTTAAGTTTCATGGGGAGTTGTGATTTGATGTCCTCCCAAAATGAAGAAAGGTTTGCGAGGTTTCGGGATCCTTGTGGACTTGACGAAGGATTTGACGCATTCAGAGCAGCAGCGGAGGATGTAGCAGTCTGTGCTATGAGTTGTGTGCTTGCTGTGTCTTCTTCTGAGTCAAATGAGAATGAGGCGGGTTGATCTTGAGGTTGGGAAGACTGCTGCGGTGATGTCGTTTGCCTGTCAGGTAGATTCATATCTGACGATGGATGTTGCTGCTGTGCTGGGGCGGAAATCCCTGCAGCGTCAAACTTCTGCTCTAATGTGGAGAGTTTGTCAACAATTTCCTGAAGTGGGATGCCTTCTTCAAGTGAGTTAAGTTGGATAAGTGCGGCTTCTAACTGCAGTTGTGGGTAACCATACTGTTTAATATCACGGTCGGTATGCATCAAAATCTTGATGATCCGTGATAGTCGGTTTACTGACATCTGCTCAGCCTTCTGCTTGAGTTCTGATACATCTGATTGGGGGCTCTGGATCAATTCACTTAAGCTGTCATCAATTGCTAAGAGTCGCAGGTCTCGAAAATAACCAATCAGTTGATCGAGGAATTGTGATAGATCTGTGCCTTGTTTCGTTAAGTTATTCAGTGTTTTTAGGCTCTTTGCGAGATTTCTTTCGGTGAGTGCTTCTGCGAGTTCTCGGAGCAGCGAAGTGGAACTAAGCCCAATGATTTGCTCGACAGCATCAATTGTCAGATCTTTGCCAGCGGAGGAGATGAGGCGTTCCAGCAGATTTTCAGCGTCCCGTAGGCATCCCTCGGATTGACGGGTAATGAGTGTGAGTGCATCCAAATTCGCCGAGATTGTTTCTGCTTTAGCGATTAGCTGCAAGCGTTCAATTATTTTTTCATCTTCGAGGTGTCGAAAATCGAAGTCTTGGCAGCGAGAACTGATGGTCTTCGGGATTTTGGCATGTTCTGTCGTTGCCATGATGAACATGACGTGCGGTGGCGGCTCTTCAAGGGTTTTGAGTAAGGCGTTGAACGCCTCTGTTGAGAGCATGTGCGCTTCATCTATGATATAGATTTTATAGGTGCAGGTGGCAGGAGAGAGTTTGACGTTTTCTCGGAGGTCTCTGATGGTATCAATACCGCGGTTGGAGGCGGCATCCATCTCAAATACATCGAGGGATCTGCCTTGTGAAATGTCGTTGCAAAATTCACATTGATTGCAAGGCTCGGCGGTCTTGGTAGTGTCAAATTCGGTTTCTTGGATGCGGTTGGGGCAGTTAACGGCTTTGGCGAGGATACGGGCGACGGTGGTTTTACCGGTACCACGGGGTCCCCAGAAAAGATAGGCGTGTCCGATACGTTCAGACAGAATCTGGTTTTTTAGCGTTGTGGTAACGTGTTCCTGCCCAACAACATCACTGAAATTTTGGGGACGCCATTTTTGGGCGAGAACTTCATAAGACATCGCGCAATCCTTTCTTGTATGACTCGAATTCGGGAATGAGATGTAGTCAGTCCAGTTGATATGCCCAAAAGATGACTATGCACCCAGAGTTGACAGGCTTCTCCAAGCGTTGCCCGCGCCGTTAGCTCAAGTCAGGCACCCTTGCGTCACACGCGTAACTTATTTACCGCTGCTTCCTTCCGGACCTGACGGGGTTCAACAAGCACTCGTTGCTCAAGACCCAACTCTCAACACTACGTACGTGGGACAGACCCCACAGAAACATGCCTCATACTGGGGATTCAGTTCTGCTTTAGCGGATTGCAGATGCAGGGCACCGCTACCTCCCCACCTAGCATAGTCAAGGCGTTAGCAATTAAAAAAACTGGCGGAGAGAGTGGGATTCGAACCCACGGTACTGCAAAACAGCACACATGATTTCCAATCATGCCAGTTCAACCAACTCCTGCATCTCTCCGTTTTATAGTTGTCAGTTGTCGATTATCAGTTATCAGTTAAGAGAATTCTTATGGCAGTTGAGTTTACTGTTCAAGCAACAGCAAACCTCTTTAACTGACGACTATTTCTCTGACGACTGACAACCATTAAGTATGGAGCAGACGGGATTTGAACCCGTGACCTCATCCGTGCGAGGGATGCACTCTCCCAACTGAGCTACTGCCCCAGAGGTTGCAAAATTTAACTGTCGTTCAACACGAAAATATCAAAAAACGGAGAGAGTGGGATTCGAACCCACGGTGACTTGCGTCACAACAGTTTTCGAGACTGTCCAGTTCAACCACTCCTGCATCTCTCCTTGTCAAGGCACCCAGACCTGAAAGATTGGGCTTGTGCTTCGTAGACGACAACGGTTTCTGAGAAGCCGACTTACATCGTCTCCACAACGGGACCACAAGCAGCCCGCTTGTCCGAAGACAATTTTTAAAAAGTTTTATTGGCTCACTTATATTTTACGGTTTATGCCGGCGTTGTCGAAAAAAGGATTTCAGCAGTGCCGTGCTTTCTTCTGCTAATACACCACTTACTATTTCAACCCGATGGTTTAACCGTTCATCTTGGAGGATGTTGTAAAGCGTGCCAGCAGCCCCTGATTTGGGGTCTGTTGCACCGTAAACAACTTTTGGAATTCGCGCCAACACAATCGCGCCCGCGCACATTGGACACGGTTCTAACGTCACATAAAGTGTTGTATCAGTAAACCGCCAGTTCCGTATTTTTTCTGATGCTGCTTGTATTGCAAGCAGCTCTGCATGCGCGATAGGGTTGCCACACTGTTCGCGCAAGTTGGACGCTTCAGCAATAAGGACATCGCCCTTAACGAGGATCGCACCGACTGGCACTTCCCCGTTCTCGGCTGCGTGTTGTGCTAACTCAAGTGCGTGTCGCATCCAGAAACGATCGCGGTCCAAGTTTTGTCCAATAAATCCGTTTTGAAGCGCCTGAGAGGATTCGAACCCCTGGCCTTCTGATCCGTAGTCAGATGCTCTAATCCACTGAGCTACAGGCGCGTATTGTAATAGTTATCAGTTGTCAGTTAAAGAAGTCTGTAAAGTTTTCAACTTTGAAGCTTTAGCACACTTCACAACTTTCTTACTGACAACTACTGACTGTTCTCACTGCGAGGCAAGCTGACAACGATTAAAACGGAGAGGGTGGGATTCGAACCCACGATGGCTTTCGCCATAACTGCTTAGCAGGCAGTCCAGTTCAACCACTCCTGCACCTCTCCTAAAGAATGGCGGTGGGAGTAGGATTCGAACCCACGATGGCTTTCGCCATAACGGTTTTCAAGACCGCCGCTTTCGTCCACTCAGCCATCCCACCTATTGTTGTTTTTCTTATTAACGAACCGTATATATTATACAATATTTAGGGTATTTTGTCAAGTTATATATCAATTAGTTTTCAGTTTTCAGTTATCGTTTTCAGTTTTCAGTTGTGATCCACCGCGTGTTACATGCTGCTGGCGACGGAAGGTATCTTTGTAATGTTGGGATAACTGTGACGTGCAGATGCCACGGGACACGCGGAAAGTGACGTGTTTTTCGTTTTTTTGTGCCAAGGTTTATCCGGTTCTATCGAATTTCTTCGTCCCATTCGAGCGGTTCATTTTGCAAGTAGGGGCGCAGCATACCTTGGAGTTGCCGGTGTGCGTGGTGTAAGTGTGCTTTAACCGTGCCTTCTGACCTGTTTAGCAGCACTGCGATCTCTTTAATCGCGAGTTCTCTTCGGTGCCGCAGGTTAAAGACACGGCGTTGGCCCGGTGGGAGTTTCCTCACCGCCTTTCGGATAATAAGCCCGAGTTCCTTTTCCTCAAGCAGTTTTTCGGGAGACGGGTGGGAATCCGCCATCTTTAGCATGTCGTCCGCTTCAAGTGGTAATTCTTCAAACGTAAGAACCTTCCCACGGTTACGCTGACGCTGAAAATCAATGCTGCAGTTGATGGCAATCCGGTAAATCCAGCTGTAAAAAGCTGAACTGCCTTTGAAGGTCGGGAGTGCATTAAACGCTTTCAGGAAAACTTCTTGGCAGAGGTCTTTTGCTGTTTCCTGATCGCGAACCCGCTGGTACATGAGGTTGTAAATTTTCTTCTGATATTTGCGTACAAGCGGATTAAAAGCTGCTGTATCGCCGTTTTGGAACTGATTGACGAGTGCATCCTCATCAATGTGTTCGAGTTCCAAGTCTGTATAGAAGGTGGTAGATTCTTGGATATCTGTCATGTCTGTTTCTCCATGTGGCGCGAAGTTAATTTTGAATTGCCTCAGTTTATTGTTTTTATTCTTAAAAGTGAAGTTGTTTAACACTTACACACCGTGTGTATTAAAAAGTTCACGATTACCCACATATTAGACGTTTTTGGTCGAAATTTGTTCGGTTAAAATATCGCTTACGAGAACAGGTGGCTTCAACCTTATCTATATTCCTAATTTTAGTTTACATTATATATGATAACACATTTGATTTTAGGATGCAAATTTGTTTTCATTTCCCGAAACAATCATGGTTGACAAGTCAACTGCTTTGGATTATACTAACAACGACCTCAATGAAGCTGCCACCTAAGTGTCAATGAATCACTGCATAGGATTTGTGCCAACATATTTCTCTTTGAAAGTGAACTGAAGATGGGTTTCTATTGTTAATGACGCGATTTGTAAGCAAAAAGGGTGCATAATTTAAGAAAACCTGAGATTTTGTATGCTGGAAAATGAAATCTATCAGATAATACCATTTTTCTAAAAGGGTCCAGGGTGACACAGCCTAACAGGAAACCATGCTACAAAAAGAGGGATCCGATGCGTCGGTATAGTATTCAAACCAAAATTGTTCTCCCGTTCATGCTGCTCTTTGCTCTGGTTGCTATTGTTCTCCCGTTAATTGCTGTTGAAATCTTCGCGTGGAAATATGACGAACAGTTTACGCGTGAAACCGAAGGCTGGCTTGATACCATCACGAAAACGGGGTACTTTAGACAGGAGGAACCAGAAAAAATCAAGAGTGCCTATGGTGTTGAAATTATGATTTTTGGCTCTGATTACACGCTTAATGGCACCACATTGGACGCATTCTCTGATGTAGAGCAAGGTTGGACTAATTTGGCGGATAAAATGCGGCTTCGTGAGGTCAAACCACATCTTGAGAATCCAGATGGAAAATCCGTTATACGAGATGTTACGCTTAATGGAAAACCGTATAAAGTTTTTTATCTCCCGCTCAATCTTGGCAGATTTTATTGCTTGCTGCGTCCAATGGAAGCGATCGCTGAAGCAAAACGAACGCTTACGTGGTACATGCTCAGCATCGCTGTACTTGTTATAGGGCTGGTTGCACTCATCAGTCATCTTATTGGCAGAAACTTAACGAACCCAATCAAAATTTTGGTTGACTCTACAGCGCGCGTCGCAACCGGAAACCTTGATGAACAGTGTGAACTTAAAACACACGACGAGATTGGCGATCTCGCTGCTGCGTTTAATCAGATGACCAGAGATCTCAAGCAGTCAAGGGATCAACTGATTCAAGCGGAACGCTTAGCAACAGCCGGAAAGATGTCTGCTTCCTTCGCACACGAGATCCGAAATCCTTTGTCGTCTATGCGGATGTTAGCACAGATGTTGATGCAGAAACCCGAAATGTCGCAGGAACGGCATCAGCAATCGCTGCGTTATATCCTTGAAGAGATTGAACGAATTGATGCGATTGTTAAGGGATTGATGGACTTTGCCCGTCCTACTGCGCTTACCCTCACGCAACAACGGCTTGCGCCTGTCCTGAAAGCGGTCTTGGATTTGATGGAAGCCAACTTAGCACACCACAAGATTGCGTTAGTGTTGGATTTGTCAACTGTAACCCCAGAAATTCAGTTTGATTCAGATAAATTGAAGCAGGCATTTATGAATGTCGCTCTGAATGCGATGGAGGCGATGCCGCAAGGCGGTGTGTTGGAGGTTTCTATCCTGGCAGAAGCAGATAGGGTTGGCATCAAGGTCGTTGATAACGGCATCGGGATACCCGAAGAAGATTTAGCGCAGCTGTTTGAACCGTTCTTTACCAAGAAGACGAGAGGGACAGGACTCGGTTTGGCGAATGTGAAACGGATTCTTGAGGAGCATGGCGGTAGCGTTGAAATTGAGAGTACGCTTGGTGAAGGGACGGAGGTGGCGTTGTGGCTGCCTTTGTCATCTGAACTATGATTTATGGGATTTCAATGATTTTTAGGATTCCTCAAGTTTTGGGTTCTGGGTGCACGGAGTCCCTATTTTCTTATCAACATTTTTCGGGTAGTTATGAAATCGCCTGCTTTGAGTGTGTAGAAATAAATGCCGCTTGCGACGGGTTCGCCGCGTTCGTTTCTGCCGTTCCAATGGACAGCGCGAGATTTGTTGTGGTAGATGCCTGCCGGTTTATGTCCTAACGCGAGATGCCTGACTAACTTTCCATTCGCTGCATAGATGGAGACACTCACATCTGCTGATTTTGCCAACTGATAGGGTATCCACGTTTCTGGGTTAAACGGGTTCGGGTAGTTCGGCAAAAGCGATGTTTCGATAGGGGACACAGACGGGGCTTTCGCAGTGTTTATATCTGCAGCGGCGACATCGTTGAAGTAGAAGGTCCGAACGATGATCCACATTCTGCCACGGAGGAACCATCCGTCTTCAATTGTGCCCCAGAGTCGAATCGAACGGTTGTTATTAATACGCTCCCATCCGTCTACGCGTGCTGTACCGGTGGAGGTCAATAGTTCAATGTCGGAGACCTGTACAATACTAAACGGATTTTCAAACGTGAGTATCTCTTCCCATTGACGCGTGCCGCCGCGAAATTCAAGATCACCATAAACCTTGATCGCTTGCATATCTGACCAGTAATCTCGGTAACTTGTTTCAAAGGAGGGGACTTCTAACGGAACGATGACGGTATGCGGGTTAAGGTGGATGTTATTGATTAAGCCTATGTCGACCTGAAATTCATACCACTCTTCTTCATCTGTCTCAAATTCCGGTAGCCATTCGAGCGACCAATTGGCGTTAAGTTGCTCGGCGGTCCACCATTTAAAGTGTCCGTTAGGGTCAGCGATGAGGAATTCGTTCCAGCGGGTATCATAACCGACAGCGACCACCCAGTGATATCCTCTGTTTGAGAGTCGCAGGAGCAGAATAGGCGGACGATTTTCATCAATGTAGCGTCGCAGGTCATCGAGTGTCCTTCTGCTATACCAGTGGGTAGGGACATCCAATTCATTGAGTGCCAGTCGGAGTTCGCTCGGTACTGTTCCGAATGCGACGGTATTAATGTCCGCTGCGCTCCAGATATCCTTAAGTCGTCGGTGCTTTCTGTGGTAGTAGAGCAACATCTGGACGCTGTTGGGACCGCAGTTTTTATCGAACTGCTCCATCATGATGAAATCGTTGCCGCCTTTGTGTGGGATATATCCGTTGGCAACCGAGTCGAACCGTGATAAATCGAGCGGGAGTCCTTTGATTGTGATAATCTTTTGGTCGTTTCCGTATCTATACGGATAGACTTCCGCTTCGCTGCGTGTTGTGATGACTGCAAGCGTTAGCAAGGCGAGCACAGCGTGAAGTGTTCCCTTGAGGTATTTGTTAAAATGTTTCATAACTGTGGTGTAAGTATGTGTAGGCATCGGCTGGTAGATATGCTTCGTAAGCGCGCCGATAGTTGCCTACCGATTATCCAGTATGGCTTAACCTTTTCAGAGACCTAAAGAATCAAAACTCTTCTTGTAGGGAATACTCGATTAACTCAACCGTTCGATCTTCATTTTCGACCTTAACGATGCCGACATTGGGTGCTAACCAGACAGTATCTGTTTTTTCTTCTGTTGTCTCTTCTTCGTCCAAGATGCTTGTGGTGATTTGTGACTTATATTGAATTTTGGCGGTGGCTTCAAAATTGCCAGCGGGTGTTTGGACTGACCCGCTACCCACAACCGCTCCGGTGATTAGGTAGTGTATCTCAAATGGGAGTTTGGCGCCATCTAAATCCGAGAAGATGATATCACCTTTGACTGTCAGATCAAGGACATCCCATTGAAAATTACTGATTGGTGGAATACGAAAGAAAATAAGTTCATGTTCTGAGATGGCCCGGACCTTAACTTCAACGTTTTCGCCTGGAAATACTCTTGTTTCAAGTGCCTCCGCGAAATCGACTTCAAAATAGCGATTAATTTCTTCACCTACAAAGAAGAGTACTCGATTTTGTGTGACACGGTAGGACGGCGTTTTTAGATAGTCAAACGGGGTGTCTTCAATGGGCGGATTGTAGTCAAAAACGCGATAAACTCTGCCCTGAATAACGCGTTCTTTTGAAACGATCCGTTCCCATTCAAATCCGTTCGCTTCGCGATAAACCCACCGGTTACCGATTGCATCAGGATAGTAACTCGGAACCCTTTTTTCTTCCGTGGGTGTGACGACGCTCTCATCAGTTTCAGGGGCATCGGAGCCACAGCCGGATAGTAAAAGTGTACTACAAAGAAATACTGATAGGAATTTCATTAAACTGATTCTCATTTTACCTCCAACATGTTTCACGAGGTGTTTTTTATAGTAGATTTTAGAATTGATAATGCATCATCAATTGATATTTTTTCGGATTCATGCGTTCCGTGAAAAAAGTTACCAAATATGAGCAAAAATTACAACTTTAAAATCATAGGACTTACGCAAAAAGCAATGATTTCGGTACTTTTAACCCCCTAAATCCCCCTTATCAGGGGGACTTTGAGAGGAAGCGCGTAGGTTCTAAATCGTTAAACACAAATACTGTCTGGAGCCTTAACACGGCTTTTTGGGAGAGGGTCAAGCTCGCAATTCACGCTTAAGAACGCATAAATTATGCTGTAAAAATGGGAGGGCTGTGCTATAGTATGCTGTGTGGTTAAGATAATTTGTAGAAATCTGTTTGAAAGGCGACTCATTGATTCAGCAACAGGTCCGAGATAGCCTCACATGGCGTGCGGTACTAATCGGTTTAGCGTGTGCTACTACCGAATGCCTCCTCGCGCCTTATAACGATTACGTTATCCGCAATATCTTCCTTGCAGGTGGACACTTTCCGGTGGGTCCCTTCTTTGTCCTAACGATTTTTGTGTTAGGTATCAACGTTCTCTTGAAGCGAGTTCGTCCTACTTCGGCGTTTTCATCTGGAGAGCTTGTCACGATTTGGTGTATCATGCTCGCGCCGGCAGGCATCCCGTCTTCAGGGATGATGCGCTATGCACTCAGCCCGATGGTGGCTTATAAATACCTCGCCACGCCGGAGAACGACTGGGAATCGCTATTTCATCACTATATTCCGCATTGGCGCGTGGTGCAAGACCATAGCGCAGCACAGTCATTCTTTGAAGGGTTGTTTGCAGGCGAATCGGTGCCGTGGGGTGCGTGGATCGTCCCGATCTTGACGTGGAGTGCTTATGTACTGGTTGTCTATTTCGTGATGATCTGCCTCTCAGTGCTGCTCCGCAAACAGTGGGTAGAGTATGAGCGGTGTGCCTTCCCGCTCGTTAAGTTGCCTGTGGAGATGGCGGCACAAGGCAGGGGTAGCCTCGGACCACTTTTTAAGAACAGCGCGCTCTGGTTCGGATTTGCGTTCCCTGTATTTTTGCATACGATGAACGGCTTGCATACGTTTTTTCCGAACACACCCCATATCCCACGTGATTTTTGGTTGAATCAGTACCTCGTTGAACGTCCTTGGAGTGCCTTGCGCCCATTTCAAATTGTTATCTTCTGGTCGATGGTGGGGTTTAGTTATCTGCTAACTTTGGAGGTATCGTTTAGTATATGGTTCTTCTTCGTCTTTTACAAGCTGCAATGCCTCTTAGGGGTAATGCTCGGTTTTCAACTGACTTCGGGACCGGGTGTACAGTGGACAGGTAAGTCGTTTAGTGCGGCACAAGAGGCGGGGGCGTGTCTGGCGTTTGTGGCGATCGCGCTCTGGAAGATGCGGCATCACATTAAGAACATGCTCCAGTTCCGTCCATCGGACGAAGCACTTCCGCACGGCGTTACAATCTTCGGACTCCTCGGCGGTATCTGTGTGCTGGTATTTTTCAATCACATGATGGGTATGTCTATTATCTTCGCGTTCGGTTTCGTGCTGTTTCTGCTTGCGATGTATGTTGTGCTGACGTGGCAGGTCATCAACGGCGGTATCCCGTTCATCAATCCTTCGTTTTCACCCCAAAGTTTTTTCCTGACAACGCTCGGGACCTCAAAAATTCACCCGTCCACATTGACTTCGATAATGATGCATCCGGTGTGCCTCACGTTAGATCTGCGTGAATTTATGATGCCGAACATCATGAACGGGTTGAAGGCAGCAGACGAGGCGCGCGTCAAGCGGCGGCAACTCCTTATCGCTATGGCGGTTGCGATGGTTATCGGGCTTGCGGTTTCCTATTATTCTGCGATTAGAATTAGTTACGCACACGGTGCGCCTTATACGGGGGGCAGTTGGTTTATGCGGCAACTTGAAGGACTTCTGACAAGCCCGAAGACGAGCACGAATTGGACGAACACTGGATTTATGCTATTCGGGAGCGCCTTCACGGTGTTTTTGATGTGGATGCGTCAAACCTTTGTGTGGTGGCCCTTGCATCCGCTCGGTTATACGATGCTGAGTTCTTGGGCGACGTTTAAACTCTGGTTCTCTATATTTTTGGGTTGGGGATTGAAATTTAGTATTGTGAAATATGGCGGATTGAAGGCGTATCGGACGGCGAGACCTATATTTCTTGGGTTGGTTCTCGGAGAGATGACGTGTGCTGGCCTCTGGGCAATTATCGGGATGATTACTGGGATTAGCACGGGGTATCGGATTTTGCCAGATTAAGCAATCGCACTGTAGGTGTCGATTTAGGATACCGAAAACGTTTTATCTTGACATTCCGAGTGAATACCGCGTATTATAAATTATAGAACTTACGCAAATTTAGCACGCGATGGTAAATTTTAAACCCCCTAAATCCCCCTTATCAGGGGGACTTTAAGAAACAGTGCGTAAGTCCTAATAAATTAGTTGTTAGTCGGTGAGGTAGAAAACTTCGCCTGCAAAGTAGGAGGACTACTGAAAACTACACACCATGAAATTATGAAAAAATACACCGTTATTCTACCGTTTCTATCCCTTCTCTGTTTGTTATGTATCGGGATCCATTCCGCTTTTTCAGTCGATTTTATCCAATTAGAGCGTGAATTTGCTGGCAAAGGTGAAACCCAAGGACGATTTAGCAAGGATATCCACCTCGCCTTTGATAACCAACACATCTATGTGAGTGATACCGAGAACCGGCTAATTCAGAAGTTGTCGGCGACCGGAGAATTTCTATTGCAATTTCCCGAAGCCCCCGAATCTCCAGACAATATCTTACGAAAGCCGGGGCATCTCGCTGTGGATAGCGTCGGAAATATTTACGTTGCTGACGTGACTGCACATCACATCGCCGAAACCGCCGATCCCAAAATTTATATGTTCGCGCCGTGTGTGCATAAATTCAGTCGAGTCGGTGAATTGTTGGATACCTATTTTGTGGATCCAGTGGATGTCTATCCCAAGGTTGTTTTGGTAGGGAACTTTATCATTGACGAAAGCGGAAAAACGGCTTTCGGTATTCAACCGAAAGGACATGACAGAGCCCTCCGGGTCGTGCTCAATGCCGAAAATGAACTCTACGTTTTAGATGCGGAACGCGGACGTGTCCATAAGTTCGGTGCCGATGGCGAAAAGTTGGTCGCTTTTGGGAGGTACGGTGCGGGTGCGGGTGAATTTGATACGGATGCCGCGGACATTGCAATTGATAGACGTGGAAATGTGCTTATCGCTGATACGGGTAATCACCGGGTGGTGAAGTTTGATCCGATGGGGAAATCGCTTGGCAGTTTCGGTAGAAAAGGGCGGAGCAACGGTGAATTCGTGAAACCGATAGCACTCTCGACACTTCCAACCGGCGAAGTCCTCGTTAAAGATGCCAGCCGATTCCGTAGAAAAGTAGGCGGACTTCCAGAGGTTGTCGTTCTCTCACCGACACTGACGCAGCTGACGGAGGGAACGCCAGGTCAGGCTGAACTCGCTGACACGATTACGAATGCGACACGGTCACAATACGGTCCGTTTGCACAGCGTCCTGCGGTGGCTGCCGATACCGCTGCCTTGAATCGACGCGTACGCTTGCTTGAGGAAGCCGAGTACAACCGCCACTATGCTGATGAAGAAACGGACTATGAAGATGATGCAGAACTCGCTGAGGAACTGAAGCGCAAAGACATTCGGTTGACGCTCTTTCATAACGTCATTTCACGTATCCAGAAGTTTGACAACAACGGACGATATATTGGACGGATTGTTTATGAGACGGATCAACTCAGCGAAGATAAGCACGATCAAACTTTCCTGGATCTTGATGCTGCAGGGCACCTTTATCTACGGGATGCGAGCGATTTTACGATCGCGCAATATTCTATCACAGGGTTTACTGTGAAACCGTCCCACATGAACGGTTTTTATAGCCTCCGTGCCGCTAATCTTTACAACGAGTACTTCGAGGATTATGAGGACATCGATGTTTCAACGGATGTTGAAGATGAACTTAATCAATTGGAACTGAAGAATCTATTTGGATGGACGTATAGCCTCTCTGAGCGATGGCATTTGACGTTTCTTGATGAACTGACGTACGCTGAGCAAGATGAACGTTACATCACGCCTGCGAAGGTGGAGGACAGTTATGACTTTGGGACACAGGCATTAGAGAACGCCTTCGCCGCGAATCTGAAATTTATCACCAACCCGAATCCGTATCGGTATAAGGAGTTAAATGTATCGGTCGGACGTGTTGATGGCACCTCTGATTTAACGCAGGACGCGCTCTTTCAGGATCTCAATAAGCAACGGCGGGTTGACACCGGGGATGCGAGTTCCACGGTTATTGAACTTAATTGGGATATCTGGTCTCGGACAAATCTATGGCTCCGTTATGCGGATCTCAATCCCGCGGAAACGAGTCGCAATTTTGTCCGGCGATTTTACGATGTCTCTGGTGATCTCTATGAGGTGTTTGGAAGTCGTAATCAGGCACGCCAGTTCCTTGGCGAGTTAACCATAAAATTTTGAGGTTTTTTGTTAATATGGAGTTTCGCGCACTTTATCCTGATGAGTTAGAGAAGTGGCTGGACCATGTCACGCATGTCTTTACAGGCGGTCGCCAATATTTCTCTAACCACTGGCACAATGACCCGTGGCGGGACCCAGAAGGTATCCGGATTGCGGTTGACAATGGCACGATTGTCAGCACGGTGCGCGTTTTTATCCGTAAGATGTTTTTGCACGGCGAACCGGTAACCGTCGGCGGTATCGGTGAGGTCAGCACGCGTCCAGAATACCGACGGCGTGGACTTGCGACGCAGCTTCTCAAGGATTCAATTCGGTTCATGGAATCCCGCGATATAGTGATGTCTTCGCTCCACGGCAGCCAACGGATCTATTCGGTTGAAGGGTGGGAGAAGGTGCCGCGCTACTATGCGAAACAACCGTTCACGGCTAAAAAACGGGTGACGTGGGATGTGCGTCCAGCGAATTTTGATGATGCAGCCGAAGTCCAGCGGATTGCTGCTATCTATGACGCATACGCACGTAAATTCAACGGTCCCTTCGTCAGAGATGAGATGGCGTATTGGACGGATTGGGTGTGCACTGAGTCGCCAGACGCTTGGGTCGCTGAACGCGATGGTGGTATTGAAGGTTATGTTTCTGTTGTCCGGCGCGAAGATCAATTGAATGTCGAGGAATTTGTTGCTTCGGAAGCAGCCTTTGCACGCGAGCGCGGTAAGCAACTTTTTGAAGATATGCTCTCCAATGTTATTGCCCAGTTGGATGCGGAATCGCTTGAGGTTGTCTATCCGGCACCTATTGCAGACGGTTTCAATGCACCCGAGATTAACGAACACGGCAGTACGATGTATCGCATCAATCAACCCGCCGCGCTTTCCAATTCGTCCGATTCAATTCCGAGTCTCCTACACAATCAACTCCCACCTTTAGCACAAGGCATCAAGTCGCATCATATCTTTTGGTATACGGATGGATATTAGAGAATTCCATCACGGTGTGAGACAACTCCTTGCGGATCCGTGTAGATGCCGCCCCTACGGGGCTTAGGTCTGTGAGGTTGCGTTTCTCTACAGAGATACCATCCCTACGGGATTCAAGAGGTTTTTGGAGTCTTCAAGGTTTCGGCGTAGTATCCGGTTCGGTTAGGAATGCAGGTCGCATTTGGGTGAGTACACCGCAAAACCGAACCTACCGGACCTGGGGGGTGAAAATTAGAGCGAAGAATGGAAACTAAATAATTCTGGCTGAATTACCTTTCAAGGTCCGACAAAAAATTTGACTTCTATTTCGGCACGGTGTATAATCGTTTCCGTGACAAAGCAGTGAATTTCATAGTCATCTCGTTTTCGGTTCTCTGTGGTTTGAAACTACAGAATAGCGGAGGATATGGACATGGCAAATTTACGCGTTGGGGTTATTGGTTGTAGTGGCATCGGTACGACACATGCATCTGGGATCGTCGGTATGCCGAATGTTGAATTAGCTGCTGGCTGCGATTTTGTTCAGAGTACCTTAGATGCTTTCAAAGAAAAATATCAGGATACCTGGGATAACATCTCTCTGTATACTAACCATCAGGAGATGCTCGCCGCTGAGAATTTAGATGTCGTGACGGTGGCGACGTCTGACCATCGACATGCTGACCTCGTCGTTGACGCGGCGAATGCTGGTGTGAAAGGTATCTTCTGTGAAAAGCCGATGGCGACGAGTGTCGAGGATGCGGACAGAATGATGGAGGCAACCGAGCGAAACGGCACGATTCTATCGATCGACCATACGCGTCGGTGGCAACCGTTGTGGCGGCATACGCATGATGTGATTGTCGGTGGTGGACGTATTGGTGATGTCCAGTATGTCATCGGTACGTTGAGCGGCGGTCGCGCAATGCTTTTCCGAAACGGGACACACCTTGTTGATGCCATCTGCTATTTTGCTGACTCTGATCCGGAGTGGGTCTCTGCTGAATTAGAAGACGGGTATGAGGATTATAACGAGTATAAAGGCGATGGTGGACATGTGCCAGCAACGGAACCTTCGGCGCACGGATATATCCATTTTGCGAACGGTGTGCGTGGTTACTACGCTGGTGGTCCAAAGACGACCCTCTCTGGGTTCCGTGTAGAGATTGTTGGGACCAACGGCTATATTCTCATCAGTGACAAAGGGGCAACACTTCATCAAGACGACGCTGTTGAGACGATTGAGGCACCGTCGTGGGATATGACGGGTATCCCTGCTGGTGTCCGAGAGTTAGTTGGTCTTGTTGCAGAGGGCGGACAACCTGTTTCGCCTGGGAGTGAGGGTTACAAAGTCGTCCAGATTATCATCGGTTTCTTAACCTCGCAGCAGCGCGATAACGGGAAAGTCAAACTGCCGTTGGCTGGCGGTTAGTCTTCATCATTTTTTAAGACAATTGCGTTCTCTGGTGTCCATTGCAGATAGACTGTGTCGCCGCGTTGAAAGCGATGTGTCTCGCGGGTACCTGTGTTCTGTTGGTGGGCGATGAGTGGTGTCGGATAGCCGGTCTGCACGGTGTATTGCAGCGTTGTGCCGAGATAACTTTCGTCTTGGATCACGCCGCGTAAGAAATTCGGGGCATCAGAAATAGGCGTTATCCGCAAGTCAAAACGTTCTGGACGAATCGCGATAGTGACGGGTGTGTTCGGTGGCACCTTGCTGTTTGGCGTGCAGATGATCTTGAGCGGGGGTTCTGTTGTCAGGGTGATTTCATTCTCGCTGATAAGTGTGCCTTCAAGGAAGTTAGAAGTGCCGATAAAGTCGGCGACGAAACGGTTCTGCGGCGAATCGTAGATTTCCGACGGCGTTCCGACTTGAAGGATTTTTCCCTCGTTCATCACTGCAATGCGATCCGACAGTGCTAACGCTTCCCCTTGGTCGTGCGTAACATAGACAAACGTAATGCCGACTTTGCGTTGCAATGCTTTGAGCTCCAGTTGCATCTGTTTTCGGAGTTTCAGGTCGAGTGCGGAGAGGGGTTCATCTAATAGCAGGATGGTGGGTTCGTTGATTAACGCCCGCGCGAGTGCTACGCGCTGTCTTTCGCCACCGGAGAGTTCGTCTGGTTTCCGATCCCCGTATCCGGGCAGCTGAATTAAATCCAGTGAACTTTCTACAGCATCTGAGATTTCTGCCTTCGATGCTTTTTTCATCTGCAGCCCGAACGCGATATTCTGTGCGACTGTTTTGTGCGGGAACAGTGCGTAGTTTTGGAAGACGGTGTTGACTGGACGGCGGTACGGGGGTGTTTCCGCCATCAATTCGCCGTTGATGTGGACCTCTCCAGCGGTGGGATACACAAACCCACCGATGATGCGCAGTGTTGTTGTTTTTCCACACCCGCTCGGTCCGAGCAGCGAAAAGAACTCGCCACCCTCTACCTGTAATGACACGTCATCAACTGCGACTGTGTTGCCGAACTGTTTTGTTACGGATGTGAGGATAATCTGTCCTGTCGTCATGCCTTGATTAGTGATTATATTTACGAATACACGTTAGCAGGGTTACCCTAAAACGCAATCAGAAAAGACACGAAGACTTCACCCCGCAGATTTTAAAATAGCATCGCTCACTCGGTAGATAGGATCCGCGTCAGGATTTGGTTCACCAGTTGTGGGTTTGCCTTTCCGCGAGTGGCGCGCATTACCTGCCCTACGAGGAATCCGATTGCTTTCTTCGTGCCATCACGATAGTCCTGCGCGGGACCGGGGTTCTCCTCTACAACCTGTAAGACGATGGCTTCTATCTCTGAGGTGTCCGTAATTTGTGCCAAGCCCTTTTCAGCGACAATCTCTTTCGGCATCTTGCCTGTTTCAAAGGCATCGTCAAGCACGGATTTGGCGATTTTACCGCTGATGGTTGCGTTGTCAATCAGTTGGATGAGTTCGTTGAGGTGCGCGGGAGTAACCTTTGAATCTTGGATCTCAATTTCTGCTGTGTTGAGGAGTCGAGTGAGGTCTCCCATCATCCAGTTTGCACAGACGGTAGGTTCACCACTGAGTTGCGCGGCTGCATCAAAGAATTCAGCAAGGGGCCGAGTAGCGGTCAGGAACTCGGCGTTTTCAGGGGAGATACCGTAATCCGTGATAAAACGTTTGCGACGCGCTGCGGGAAGTTCTGGGAGTGTCGGTCGGATTTCTTTAATCGATGCATCGCTGATCTGAACGTGAACGAGATCGGGTTCAGGAAAATAGCGGTAGTCATCTGCCTCTTCCTTGCCACGCATCGCCACCGTTTTACCAGTGCTTGCGTCAAATAGGAGTGTTTCTTGGACGACCTCTCCACCGGCATCTAAGATCTGCGCCTGCCGTTTCACCTCATACTCCATCGCATCAATCAGTTCCTGAAACGAGTTTTTGTTCTTAATCTCTGTCCGGGTGCCTAACTCTTTACTGCCTTTGGGGCGTAGCGAGAGGTTCGGTTCGCATCGCAGGCTCCCTTCTTCCATGTTACAATCGCTGACTTCAATATATTCCAAGATTTCCTTAACAGCGCGACAGTAAGCAATCGCTTCTTCGGGGGAATGTAGTTCGGGTTCACTCACAATTTCGAGGAGTGGCACCCCGGCCCGATTGAAGTCCATGAAACTACGGGTCGGATCGCCTGTAACTTCGGCATGAATGGATTTTCCCGCGTCCTCTTCAAGATGTATTCTGCGGAGCGCGACGGTACGGGGTTCTCCATTAAATTCAAATGTTACCTGTCCATTTTGACACAACGGGATGTCGTATTGCGAGATTTGATAGTTTTTCGGCAGGTCTGGATAGAAATAGTTCTTCCGATCAAATTTGCTGGAAGCCGTAATTTCGCATCCCATCGCCAACCCTGCTCGGATTGCAAACTCAACGGCGCGTCTATTAACAACCGGTAGTGTCCCCGGCATCCCTAAACAGATCGGACAGGTGCAGTCGTTTGCCGCTGCCCCGAAAGTATAAGCACAGTTGCAGAAGAGTTTGCTTTCTGTACATAATTCCGCGTGGATTTCCAAACCGATGACTATCTCATATTTTTCCATGGATTTACTCTCGTTTTAGATGGAGCTATTTAGTTTTCGATTTTTGCCTGAAAGAACCCCCTAAATCCCCCTTATCAGGGGGACTTTCCGCATTTTTCATGGAAAACTAAATGCCCTACGTTTTAGATACCTACTACGATAAACAGCGCGAGCCCCTACCTTGAGATGCAAAGCAGGACATCTCGCGCCACAGTAGAATAAGAATCTTCTATAAGCCTTTCTCCGAGAATTCGTTGACAACGGCGACGTTCGCTTCTACCTCATTCTCTGAGGTCATGCCGATCGTCATGGCGTGGACACAGGGGAGGCTCATCACAAATTCAATTGCCTCGCGTTGCTGTTCTGCGTCTTGTGCCAATTTCCCCATGCCTAAGACTTTCATACCGTAAATCCCCTTGCCAGCAAACGCCATCTGCTCCATCGTTCGGATGACATCTGCGGGTGATGCGTCCATGCTAACACCTGCGTGATTAATCCGCGCTAAGACGACATCAACCCATTCTGTCATTGCGGATGTTTGGAATGCGCCGTAGTCGTGGCAAGATACGCCGTGTGCCCGAATTAAGCCTTGCTCTTTACAACGGACGAGTGCCTCCATCGCATCTGGGTATCGTTGTGGCCAGTCTACTTGTGTGAGGCAGTGGAGCAGCACAATATCTACATAATCAGAGCCAATCTCTTTGAGAAACCGCTTTATGTCTGCTTCGACAGTTTCCCGCGTGCGGGATGTTGTCTTTGTGGTGATCGTGACGCTTTCTCGTGGCAGCTCCTCGAGTGCTGCTTTGACATGTGGGTGGCTTCCGTACTGATCGGCGGAATCCCAGAACGTTACGCCTTTTTCATAAGAAAACAACAATAGATCTCGGAATGTTTCAAACCCCAAATCGGTCTGATTTGAACGGCCGTTCCAACCGTTCGATCCGGTGCCTATTGAAAGCCGTGAAACATTTAAACCTGTTTGCCCAAGTGATACAATTTCCATTAGAACTTCTCCTTACTTCTTGAGATTTACTTCCAATCTATGGTAGATTTTAGAATTACTTATACACTCTTAATGCAAAGTCAACCCCCTAAAGAATCAACGGTATGAATGCCTTATGGGCATTCCCCGCCCCTTATCAGGGGACTTTGAAGGCTTTGAAAAGGACAGGGTTATTGATAAACGTCAACTTATTTCTATAATTCACCATAAATTCAGCAATCGGTTAAGTCTGAATTAAGTGTAACATAACAGCTTGAAATTTGGCAAGCGATTTCTGTTGTTCGCGAGTACTTCTATCACTGTTTACTTTTTTTGTTGCTTTTCGCTCGTGATAAACGTTACAATAGAAATAGGAAATCCATCATCTTTCTATTATGGTGAATATAAAACGCGAATTAATATCAGGAGGAGTAAAAAAGGATTGAAATGGAGTATATAAAATTCTTTAGCAGAAACCGAGTTCAGTCCCGCAAACAAGTGAATCCAAGCACTGTATTAGATTCCATTATAATCTACAAGTTTTTTTTCGTGGTGCTTGTGCTGGCTTATGGCTGCTTTGTAGTGGGAACATTGGTTTCCGCGGATGAAACGCGTAGTGAGGCGTGGCGAGAAGCCTTTGCACTCGTTGACAAGGGTGAGCGTAGACGCGCAGTTTCAAAGTTGGAAGGTTTACTGAAAACCGGCTTGTCTGAGTCGGAAAAACTTAAAATCCATCATGCGCTTGGTTACAACTATGAGAAGCTGCGGAATCGTCCGAAGGCGGTTGGTCACTATGCGCGGGTCGCTACACTGAGTTATCCTTTGGCAGATAGTGCCGTTTATCGTCTTGCTCAGCTTTATGAAGGTATGGATAATAGCGTACGTGCGATAAAGTGGTATACGCAACTCGTCAAAGACTATCCGAGAAGTTTCTATCTCTCAGAAGCGAAGTGGGCTTTGGCGCAGCTTCACTTGGAGCAGAAGGCGTATGAAACAGCCAAGTCGTACGTAGTGGACCTCGTCCAAACGCCGCAATATGCCAGAGAAGCAGCCTTCGTCTTAGCACGCTGTAATGAAGCGTTAGGCAATGTTTCTGCTGCGTTTGATGCTTATCGTGAACTCATAAAGAAAAAACACGGGTATAGCGTTTCTGAAGATTCACTCGGTAGGTTGAAATTGTTGGTCAGGGGACATAAATCGCTGAAATTGACCCCGGTTGATCGGATTAATTGTGGTTTGGTGTTCTATTCTAACAAGCAATGGCAGTCTGCTGTCAGAGAATTTGAATTAGTCCCCAAAACTTCGGATTTGAATCTCCGCGCGCAAGCACTTTACCTCATTGGGCGGAGTTATCAGGGACGTAAGTGGCCTAATACGGCGATTAAGAAGTTTAACGCCGTGATTGCGCTGGGTGGGGAAAATGAATATATCGCGCGTGCGGCGTATCAGATAGCGCAATGCTATCGACAAAAAGGGCACCTGAAAACAGCAGTGAGTCGATTTGAGAGTTTCGTGAAAACCTATTCTGGGGATGAGTTAGTCGATGATGCCTTGTACAATATCGCACAGATCCGAGAAAAACAAGAAAAATCGGAGTTAGCACTTGAGGCGTATTCACGTTTAATCGAGGTAGCACCGAAAAGTCCATACGCTGATCTCGCGGCATGGCGAACGGGTTGGAAGCGTTTTGACGAACGTCGCTATGAGGAGAGTTACAACGCTTTTAAAGGGTTGAAGGAACACTTCCCTGGGAATCGCTATGCAATGGGCGCGCATTTCTGGATGGCGAAAATACGTGAACGTCAAAACAAACCTGCTCTTGCACGAAAATTATACAAAGAAGTTGCAGAAGCACGCTATTGGTACTATTCTGCGAGGGCAAAGGCAATTTTGGGTGTTACTGGCTCCGAATTAGAACCAAAAGCCGTTCAGGATGCAGAATTGCCGATGCGTGAGGGGTGTCCGCCACAGGTAGCGATGTTGATGGAACTTAGGCTTTATGAAGATGCTATTGCGCAATTAAATCAGCATATTAACACGGCTTCTCTTTCTGAGCGGAAGTGTTTTTATGACCTGATCGCCTGTTATGAAGGACTTGCAATGTATGATAAAGCGCGGAAGGTAACTGAACAGTCGCTTGAGAGCCCTGCTTTCGCGAATGCGACACGCGTAGATTTGGAGAAACTCCATCACAAACTTTATCCCCGCTACTATGCCGATGCTGTTGAGAAGTATGCCAAGATGTATAAGGTTGATACTTTCTTAATAGCGGCTATGATTCTCGAAGAGAGCCGATATAATGCTGAGGCGGTGAGTTGGGCGGGTGCGATTGGGTTAATGCAGATTATGCCTGCTACTGGGCGAGAACTCGCTCAGAAACTCAAGATCCGACGGTTCCGGACGTCAATGCTTAAGCAGCCTGATATTAATATTCGGATGGGGACGAAGTATATTGGCGAACTCAATTCATGGTTTGATGGCAATATGATGCACGTCATCGGTGCGTATAATGGTGGTCCCGGACGGATGGGGCGATGGGTGTCAACGAAAAATATTAAGGATATCGACGAATTTGTTGAGAAAATCACTATCCGCGAGACACGGCTTCATATCAAGAAAGTTATTGATAGTTACGATAATTATGTCGAGATCTATCAGAGAACTGATGAACCCCCCGCGGTGAATTCGACAACGGACGTGAAACAAAAGCGATTAGAGGGTTTTTAAAGCGGGACTACTTCCAATGGGTTGTCTCGCGTAATGAGAACACGTCGTTGCCAAGTGGGATCGTTTGGTGTCGGGAAATCGGCGCGGTAATGGGCACCACGGCTCTCTGTTCGGGTCAATGCGGATTGCGTTATCATCAAGGCGACATTGAGCATGTTAACCGTTTCAATCGTTGCTACATCTTTTACTTCTGGGTTTGTTAGCAGGTTTTCTAAATTTGCTGTTAAGTCTTGTAATTCGGCGAGGGTTTCTTGTAAGCCCTCGCCGTTTCGTTCGATGCTAACATTTTCCCAGAGTGTCTCCCGGATCGCATTTTTCGTGGCTTCTGTATGCGTTTCCACTGCTTCGCCAGCGGGCGGTGCGAGGGATGGACCGACGTTACTTGGGACGGGTATATTTGGTGGATCTTCAGGTTGTGATCTGGCAAATGCTGTGGCATTTGTGCCAGCACGGGCACCGTAAACGAGACATTCAAGAAGAGAGTTGCTCGCCAAACGATTGGCACCATGAACGCCAGTACACGCCACTTCTCCACAGGCATAAAGCCCTTTGAGATTTGTTTGTGTATCCGTATTTGTACGGATACCGCCCATCATAAAGTGTGCCCCCGGTCGGACAGGGATTAAGTCGATATTAATATCTAAACCGTAGTGTTTTGTGGTATCAGAGATGGTAGGAAATCGCTCAAGGATAAAGTCTTTGGGTTTATGCGTAATATCGAGGTAGACGCAGGGGAACCCTGTCAAGTCCATCTCGATTTGAATAGCACGGCTGACGACATCACGGGGTGCGAGTTCGCCTTTCTCGTGGTATTTCTCCATAAAGCGTTCGCCGCGAATGTTCAGGAGTTTACCGCCTTCACCACGGACTGCTTCGGAGATTAAGAAGTTGGGTGCTCCGTCTAAAAAGAGTGTCGTTGGATGGAATTGCACGAATTCCATATCTATCATTTCACATCCGGCACGCCATGCTGCAGCGAATCCATCACCAGTTGCTACTTTCGGGTTAGAAGTACACGGGTAGATGCGTCCAAGTCCTCCGGTCGCGAGGATCGTAGCTTTGGCGCGAATACAGACAATCTGTTCTTCTACAATTGCTGTAACACCGTAGCATGTGAGGATATCTTCGTGTCTCTCTGAGGCATCCGCATCCGTCAGTAGGTCGATAGCGAATGTGTTTTGCAGGACCTGGATACGTTCCGTATTGCGTACGCGCTGAATGAGAACGTCCGTTGTTTCCCGTCCTGTTGCGTCCCCTTTATGTACAATCCGACGACGGCTATGCGCGGCTTCTTGTGTAAAGCGTGGCAACGTTCCTTCCCAGTCGAAGTTCGCACCCCAATCTAACAGTTCCGCAACCCGTGGGATGCCTTCAGATACCATCATCTCAACGGCTTTGACATCACAAAGCCCGGCCCCCGCGGCAGTGGTATCTTTTATGTGCAAGGCGATTGTATCATCGAGGTTCATAGCAACAGCGATGCCGCCTTGGGCATAATGCGTGTTGCTTTCAGTCAGTGTCGTTTTGGTAATTAATGTTACATCGGCGTGCTCACTTGCAGCGAGGGCAGCACGCAATCCAGCGGCACCACTCCCAATAATAAGTACATCGGTGTCCCAACTTAAATGCCCCTCTGGGTTCATCGCAGCTATTGGATTTTCCATGTTTTTAAGTTACCTTGCGGTGTGTCAAGGGCTTTGATGTATCTAAAGTTTGTGTCCAAATGCCGTCCCTCCATTTCATTACGGGACTACGTTACTGAGCCGGTACCTTCGGTGCAAAATTCTCACCGACTGGAACGACTTTACCTGCGCCCGTAGCTATAAGGGTGCCATCACCGAGTGTTACCTCTGCTTTTGCTTCCACTAACCTCTTGGAAACTTTAGTACGCTCAGCACAGACAAAGAGTTTCACAGCGGTTGGTGCCGGGTTACGAAATCGGACTTCGAGTTGTGCTGTTACTGCGGGCTGATCGAAGGTGCCTATTCCGACGTAGGTGATCGCTTCATCTAACAAGGTACTGAGGATGCCGCCGTGTAGAATATTTGCCCAACCTTGCAAGTGTTCGGCGGGTGTACATTCAATGCGAACAGCTGCACCATCCCCTATAATTTCAGGTTTTACCTGAAAGCCGAATGGGTTTTTCATACCGCAAACAAAGCAGTTATCATTGTTTTCAATCGCCATTTTCACGTCCTGATTCGGTAAGCATTGCGAGACTTCGTGCTAATTTATCTTGCTCTGTCAAGAGCCGTTCAAGTTGTGCTCTTTTTTGGGCAACGACATTTTCTGGTGCGCGCTCGACGAAATTCGGGTTATCTAATGTCTTCTGTGCCGCTGCTACGTTTTTCATTGCCTGTTGATGTCGTTTACTGAGTCGCGCGTGTTCAGCATCCAGATCAATTACATCTGCAAGCGGGATATAGATGGCAAGTTCTCCGATAACCGCTTCAGCTGAAGCGGGCGGTTTTTGCAACGATTCAGCGATAGTAATACTTGCTACCCGTGTGAAAGCCGGTAGGTACTGTCCTAAGTACGTTTCGAGGCATTCCCGGACTTCCGTGTTCGGCGATTGGATATGGACCTCTACAGCTGCGCCGATGGGAACATTCAACTCGCCTCGGATACTCCGAATGCTCTCAATAACTTCCGTGAGCGTTGCCATAGTGCTCTCTGCTGTTGGATTTTCGATTTTCGCTTCGGGCCAAGGTGCGATTGTCACAGAGGTATCGCCTTGGCGGTGAGTAGTGGCTCCGTTTTGTAGCAGTTGTTGCCAAATTTCCTCAGTCAAGAAAGGCATGAACGGATGGAGGAGCCGCATGGTCTGTTCCAAAACGTCGGCAGCTACCCAAAGTGCTGTGGGTTCCTCTTGAGCGATCCGTTGTTTGGTGAATTCGAGATACCAATCACAGAATTCGTGCCAGAGGAAGGCATAGAGTATTTGCGTTGCTTCGTAGAAACGGAAGTTTTCCAAAGCATCGGTTGTTGTTTTAATGGTATGGCTAAGGCGGCTTTGTATCCACGCTATTTCGAGCGTTTCTTGGTGGGTTTCTATCGCATTTGCGCCTGCGGGCAGCGGATATTTCTCTAAATTCATGAAGATGAACCGGGCAGCGTTCCAGATTTTGTTGGCGAAGCGTCTACCGGATTCAATCTGCGACTCTGGGAGTGGAACATAAGGGATTGGTGTGCTTACATTGGCAAGTGCGAAGCGGAATGCATCCGTTCCATAGGTGTTGATTGTCTCTAAGGGGTCGATGCTGTTCCCTTTCGATTTGCTCATTTTTTGCCCTTTTTCGTCGGCAATAAGTCCATGCAAATAGACGGTTCGGAACGGCACCTCATCCATACATCCGATCCCTAACATGATCATTCTCGCTATCCAGAAGAAAAGAATGTCCCAACCGCTTACAAGAACAGAGGTAGGATAAAAAGTTTTCAGTTCTTCTGTCTCTTCTGGCCAGCCCATGGTGGAGAAGGGCCACAACCCGGAACTGAACCATGTATCTAAGACATCTTCTTCTTGGTGCAAATCGGTGGCACCACACTTGCACTGCTGCGGTGTTTCCATTGCGGCGGTAACTGCGTCGCATACGTTGCAGTACCATATCGGGAGTCGATGTCCCCACCACCGCTGACGTGAAATGGGCCAAGGTTCAATAATCTCCATCCAGTGGTAGAAGCGATCGGTTTCGCGTTCTGGAATGAACTGGACCTCGCCTTTTTGGGTTGCTTCTATGGCGCGTTGCGCCAGTGGACGAACGTTCATAAACCATTGCAGCGATATGGCAGGTTCAACGATCGTGTCACACCGGTCATGATGTCCAACGGCGTGCCGATGCGGTACGATTTTGACGAGATAATCTAAGTTCTCTAAATCTTCCACGACCCGTTTGCGACACTCCCATCGGGATAATCCGACGTATTTTTCGGGTGCTGCTTCGCTAATATGCGCGTCTTGCGTGAAGATCGTGCGTTGTTCGAGTTCGTGCCGCAGACCGATTTCATAATCGTTTGGATCGTGTCCGGGTGTTACTTTCAATGCCCCGGTACCAAACTCTCTATCTACGTAGGTATCAGCGATTATCGGGATTTCTCTGTCACAGAGTGGTAAAAGTGCAGTTTTTCCGATGACGTGTTGATACCGTTCATCGTCGGGATGTACAGCGACAGCGGTATCGCCTAACATTGTTTCCGGGCGCGTTGTCGCAATTTCAAGTACAACATCGGTATCTTTCACCGGATAACGGATGTGGTAAAAGTTTCCATCGACTTCAATGGGTTCCACTTCAAGATTGCTGACAGCTGTGTTGCACTCTGGGCACCAATTTACCATGTAGGTATCTCGATAGATGAGTCCTTGGTTATAGAGTTTGACAAAGGCGGTGCGGACGGCTTTGGACAACCCTTCATCAAGTGTAAAACGCTCACGTTCCCAATCGCAGGAACAACCGAGTTGTTGGAGTTGTGAGACGATGTAGCCGGCAGATTCCGCTTTCCATTGCCACATGCGTTCGGTGAATTTTTCTCTGCCGAGTTCGATTCTACTGGTGCCTTCCTCGGCGAGTTTTCGCTCCATAATCAGTTCAGTGACGATACCGGCGTGATCGGTGCCCGGCATCCAGAGCGCGTTATAGCCTTGCATGCGCCGCCAACGGATAAGACAATCTTGGAGTGTATTATCAAGGGCGTGTCCGATATGTAGGCTACCCGTGATATTCGGCGGCGGAATCACGATTGCGTAAGGCTGTTTGTCGGAAGTAGCCTCGGCGTGGAAGTAATCGTTTTTTTGCCAAAATTGGTACCATTTCCCCTCAATCTCTTGAGGGGTGTAGATTTTCGGGAGATTTGTCATTTTTTAGTTCTCAGTTGTCAGTTATCGGTTAAGAGATTTTCGTTTAAAAACAGTTTCCTCTTGTAACTGATAATTGATAACCATCCCTCATATTTACAGTTGTTAGTTGTCCGTTGTCGGTTAAGAGTGGTCTGTAACAATTGATCGATGCCCTGAAATATTCCAAGTGGCGGAGATTGTTACAAAGAAACCTCTTAACTGAAAACCGATAACCATTAGGCAAAGAGTGGCTCCACCCATCCATAAGTCCCTTGCGTCATTTGATAAAGGAGGTTAACCTGTCGCGTCTCGGCGTTTAAAAACAGCAGGAACGCGGCATTTGAGGCATGGAGTTCGGTTGCGGCTTCGGCAACAGTCATCGGTTTTGATGCAAATTTTTCTTGTGTTGCTACGATGACAGGTGCATCGGGTGTATCAACTTCTGTTGGCGTTGTTTCATCGTCCGGATTGAGTTGTGCGACCACTTCACGATGTGGGGCGTTATGCCGTCGATCTTTTACCCGGTCCTTGTAGCGACGGATCTGACTGACAATTTTGTTTGTCGCGCTATCTAATGCGGACAACACCTCATCTGTTTCGCTTTTTGCAAAGAATGATACGCGGGGTGCTGTCACTATCATCTCAGCATCAAACCGATGTTTTTCGGATTTGAGGATGACGTTGAGTTCCTGCATGTCTCCAAAACGGGATTCAATTTTGTCAGCACGTTTTAAAATGTAAGCATAAATATCATCAGTAATTTTTAGATTATGTCCGGAATAGGTTACTTTCATGTCGAGCCCCTTTCTTTAAACCCCCTAAATCCCCCTTATCAGGGGGACTTTAAGAAGCAGTGCGTAAGTCCTACTTTATATATATCCCTTGAGTCAAGTTCGAGGTGAGCAAATCGCTTAATAGTCTCAAAAACGTATCCCCGCGCGTCCAAAATCTAATCAATTAGTTATGCGTACTGATATGGACAGCGGATCTCTCACGCGATGTTGGAATGCCTAATTCGTCGCGGTATTTCTGGACAGTCCGTCTTGCTAACAAGACCCCTTTCACTTTCAAGGCATTACTAATCGCCTGATCACTGAGGGGTTTGGTGGGTGTCTCAGCATCGACCATCTCTTGAATAAGGTTTTTCACTTGCTTCGCGGAGACGGCTTCCCCTTGTGTCGTGGTCAATTCATTACTAAAAAAGAATCGTAACGGGTACATACCGTGTGGCGTTTGTACGTATTTGTTGCTTGTCACTCGACTGACAGTTGACTCGTGGACCCCTATTTTTTCAGCGATTGTTCTCAATGTCAAAGGTTTAATACTTTTAGCACCTTCTGTTAAGAATTCTGTTTGCACCTCGAAAATGGCTTCGGTGACTCGGGCGATCGTGCTGCCGCGCTGTGCGAGGCTGCTGAGCAAATTTGTTGCATCCCGATAACGTTTTTCGATCCATTCTTTTGCTTTGGCATCTAAAGTTTCTTGGCGGTTTCGCATTAGATTGAGATAGTATGGATTCATCTGTAAGCGAGGTATGTAACTATCTACAGAGATTGCCTGATATTTTCCATTGAGGTATTGTATCTCCACATCGGGAGTAATGATGTCCGTACGCGGGATTCTGTTAAGTGCGTGCATCGCTGGATCCGTGAAGTGGCGCCCCGGATGCGGGGATAACCTTCCTATCCACTTAAGGATTGTGTCAATAACTGTGATGTCAACTTGCAGTGCTTCTGTGAGGCAATTCCATTGCTGATTGAGAAAGGTGTTGTAGTGGTTTTCAACAATTTCTTGGGCGAGATACTGGACAGACACGTTTTTCTTTAGGAAATGTTCACACCCGACCAGTTCTACATCCAAATTTCTCGCGACTTCTCGTATCCCTTCTGGGTGCTGGTTACGAATTTGGATGAGCAATGCTTCTCTTATATCTCGATGTGCGATGCCTATGGGTTCAAAGTTATCTTGTATTTCACGAAGTATCGTTTCAACAAGTGCTGTTTCACAGCCAATCGTTTCGGCAATATCTTCCAAGGTGAGTTGATAGAAGTTCAGGGTCGGTTTATAACTGCAAGGCGTATATTCATATATGAGAGTATAAGTTTTATTGTTGTCTGTGTCATTAATTTTCCATGAGCGGTTTATACGTGTGCCTTCATTTTCTATGGACGTGCCGGTTGCCTTTTTTGCAGTGATTGTGGCAGTTTTTGAGAATTGGACTTCACTGTCGCCCGCTGCCGTTTGTAAACCTTTCTGAATGATAGCGTGTAATTCTGCTGAGAGGTCCTCTGAATCCAAGGTTGTTAGGAATTCGCACGGAATTTGAAACAGTTTGAGTTCTAATTGTCCATCATCGTTCAAATTTCCAAGAATATATTCCGCGATAATGCGTTCTGTTTCTGACCTTATAATATCGGATGAAGCGAGGTCCAGTTGTTCAGCGAGATGCTCATGCAGAGAACACTCGTATGCTACATCTGGTGGCGGTTCATCAGCGTCTGAGTGTCTGGAATTCGTGCGTTCACTCAGTGAGACTCGGTCTTCAAAAGCGATTTCCCAATCAATATCAACGGAATTATCTTCTTGGTCAATATTGCTTTCCGGTTCGCTCCATTCAGATGCTGGATCTAATTCTTCTTCGATGGAGGGTGTGGTTTCGTCCTCGTCTTCGAGTTCAAGGAACGGGTTCTGTTCTAATTCTTGACTAATGAAATGTGTGAGTTCCTGCAGCGGCATGTTCAGCACTTTAAGTGCTTGCTGTAACCTGGGTGTGATAGACGTTTTTTGCGTCAATTGAGGTGTCTGGGTGAGCTGCGCTTTGTACATTTCATAAGTCTCCGGGGTGTTCAGCTACGTTGCTATTCTACCCGATAGGAGAAATTGTGTCCAAAATAGAGATCTCTTGCGGTTTCGTTGTTGACGAGTTCTGTAGGTGTTCCAGCGAGAGTGATCTTTCCATCCACGATGATGTAGGCTCTGTCTACGATATCGAGAGTTTCGGCAGCATTGTGGTCCGTGATGAGCACACCGAGATTGCGGTCCCGTAAATGCAGGATGAGTTGCTTAATGTCTGCGACTGCAATCGGATCGATTCCAGAAAGTGGTTCATCCAGCAAAATAAAATCTGGTTGTGCTGCGAGCGCGCGTGCGATCTCTGCTCGGCGGCACTCACCACCAGATAGCGTGTATGCTTTGCGAGGTAGCAAGTTTGAAATGCCAAGTTCGTCTGTCAGTTCACGGATACGAACGCCGCGTTCAGATTTAGGTATCCTTTGTGCCTCAAGAATCGCCTCAATGTTCTGTTGAACCGTCAGTTTACGAAAGATTGATGTCTCTTGTGCGAGATAACCGATGCCGAGCCGTGCCCGCTTATACATCGGATAGAAGGTGATGTCTTTATCGTCATACGTAATCCTACCTGCATTCGGGCGGATTAAGCCTACGACCATGTAGAACGTTGTTGATTTGCCAGCACCATTGGGACCAAGCAGACCAACGACTTCACCCTGCTGTACCGATAGACTCACTTCGTTAACAACGATTGGACCGTTTCTTGTATAGCGTTTTACGAGTCTGTGTGCTTGTAATTCTGTTGCCACGATTTTTTAATTATAAAGTCTCTCTATGATTGACATATTCGGTCAATCGGATGTAAAGTAAATCCAAATTGTGCTTCACCAGAATTTCTAATCTTTTAAGACTTAACGCCTCTACCGTATAAGTGTTGACAAAAAAGTTCTGGAGAAGCGCGAAACCCTCGGATTACACAATTGACTAATCGTTCTCGGATGCTTCTGTTTCATCGTTCGCGTCGGTGTCATCCGCGTCATCGGGATTCTCGGCATCTGTATCCGTTTCTTCTGGTTTTGAATCCGCATCTTCGGAGTTTTCGGCATCTGCATCGGGTTTATCTTCCGCTTCGCCGTCAGCACTGTCGGTTTCGGTGTCTGGGTTTTTTTCGGTGTTATCTTCTGTTTTCTCAGGAGCAGTTGTGTCGGGTTTTTCTTCACCGGCGTCCGCGCCGTTTTCGGTGTTCTCATCAGTTTCTGTATTTACCGGTGCCGCCTGTGTAACAGTAACCTTAAATTTAACGCCCCCTTCGCCGGTCTGTTTTCCGGTCGTCCGATTGAAAGTGAAAAGTTTGGTTTCGAGTCTGTCCTTGTTTTGTAAGACGACAACGTTCTCTTTAAGGGTAATGATATTCGTCAGATTATTCATAATGGCATGGTCGCAGGTAGCAAAGATGTCTTGGTCTCGGATTTCTACATTCCCCTCAGCGACAATTTCGGTTGTTGTTCCAGTTTCTGGGTCGGCTTTGAGGGTGATTTTGTCGGCGTTGAGAAACCCGATTTCAATATCCTGTTCATTATACCGCATTGTCTTGGCATTGCCGATAAGGATTGTTATACCGTCCTTATCATATCTTTCCATTTTATCTGCGGTGCCGGTGATCTTTTCTTTCGGCATTTCTGACGTGATATCCGTATTTTCGGCGGTATCCGCCTTTTGGGCGGTGTTTTCTGTTGTTTGTGTCTCTACCGTATTGGTCGCTGGCGGTTTCGTATCTTCAGCAACGACAGTTGCAGAAATCAGGAAGGTCAGAAACGCGAGGAATCCGATGGACGCACAGAGTTTGCAGCGTTGAGACCCGCGATTACGTCTACTCTGGTTCAATGGAGGTATTATGATATTCATGTGCTTTCTCGTCTTTTGGGTAAAGTGTAAATTCATTATTTTTCATCTTCACGGTTTCAAGCGTCGGATTCGCGAACATTTCCGTTCCTGTCCAGGTAGAGTCTCCACGCACGACTGTTGCTTCATCGGGTGCATACAATCTACCTGCGAGGTTCTGCCAATGGAGTGTCTCAGTGAAGAGTTTACCATCTTTACTGACACCGACAACATTCCCTGTCAGGTGAAGATTGTTCCTCTTAGTGCCATTGAGAAATTGTTTGCCTGTCTCGCTATTGAAAGTGATAGAAACAACACCATTTTCAAAAATCTGAACAGTCGGATTTTCCACTTCAACATAACTTCCGTGAAATGTTGAAGTATCACCGATAAGCGTCCATTTGAGGACACCTGCTTCGGTGTGTTGTGTGGAAAACCCATCGAGTTTTTGCTTTGGAACTGCTTCTATACCTTCGTCCGTTGCACTGACCGGTGTTTCTGTGCTTTTGCAACATGTTACACCGAACAGCAAACAGAAAAACAATCCTATGAAAACGGGACTAATTCTCTGTTTTCCACCGTCGATGCATCCAAATCCATTGTGCTGGATATTGCCGGATATAAGATTCAATAATTTTCGTGAATTTCTGTGTATTGATAACAAGGTCTTTCTCTTTTGTGTCTGTCCGTTTCAACGCCAGAGGTGATTCAATAATTGCGCGATGTGAACCATCGGGTTGACGAATAATAAACGTCGGTAGTATTGTTGCCCCTGTCTTGAGGGCAATAGCGACTGGGCTATAGGGCGTATAGGCGCGTCTGCCGAAAAAATCGACGAAAACACCGCTCACAGTCGTATCAACATCGGCGACGATGCCAAGCAGTTCATTGCGTCTAAGACACTGAAGTGCTTGACGTATCCCTGTATCTCGGTCAATGGTGGCATACCCTGCTTTCTCTCGGTAACGCGAGACTAATGCATTTAAACGCGGAGAACGCAATTCACGAACGATCGGCGTCAGCGGGGCAACTGTGGCAGAAATACTGGCAGCGAGAAGTTCCCAATTCCCGAAATGCCCTGTTAAAATAATCGCGCCTTTCCCGTGTGCGAGTGCCTGCTCGACATGCTCAACGCCTTCAAAAGTGACATATCGTTGAATTTGCGCTCTATCTAAGCGCGGAAACTGCATGAACTCTACGACAGTTTTGCCGAGGTGTTGAAAGCATTGTTTGGCAATTGTTCTGACACGACGTTCATCTGAAAGCGTCAAGCTGCGCCGTAGGTGATCGCATGCCAGTTCTCTCTGTTGCGGTGCAAGCCAAAAAGCGAGTGTTCCCAACCCTCCGCCAATAACTAATGTTATACCGCGCGGCAATCGAGACACGCAAAACCCGACCAATTTGGCAGCAAACGCGTAGCACCAATCTTTCATTGTTAATATAGTATACTAAATTTCCCGCGAAATTACAAAAAAAAATCTAAAGCGACGCGAATCCTGCGGTGTATGCGTAGAATTCGATACTTTGTTGCATTAAATGTAGATTCCCTTTATTTTTTATGAGGCATAGTTGTCAGAGGGATGGTTGTCAGTTATCAGTTGTCAGTAGAAGTCGGGATTTGGTGCTGAAATATCGCTTGATTTTCACTGTGATTCGCGGTAGACTCTAAGACAGAACGGACATCCCTATGCATACTCCTGAAAGCGTCAATAAAGAAATTTATCGCCTCGCGCTCCCGAATATCGTTAGCAACTTTTCTATCCCGCTTCTGGGGGCAGTAGATACTGCCTTGATGGGTCGGTTGGAATCCATACACTACCTCGGTGCCGTCGGCATCGGCGGCATTATCTTCAGTTTTATCTATTGGGGATTTGGGTTTCTCAGAATGGCGACAACTGGGTTGACAGCGCAAGCCTTTGGAGAAAGAGATCTCCAAGAATGCGGATGTTTGCTGCTAAGGGCGATAGGCATTGGGATCACTGCAAGTCTACTGCTCTTTATTCTCCAGTGGCAGCTTGCGGATGTCAGTTTCCTGCTCATTGGGACGAGTCCAGAAGTCGAACACCTTGCCCGCGTCTATTTCCATATTCGCATCTATGCTGCACCAGCCACATTGTGCCTACACGCGTTTCACGGTGTCTTTTTGGGGGTACAGAATGCCCGCTATCCGATGCTACTGACGATTGTGGTGAACCTCGTCAATATCGTCCTGAATCTGGTGTTTGTGCGGTTGTTCAGTATGAAGGTAGAAGGTGTCGCCTTAGCGACTGTCATCGCACAATATGTCGGATTATTCTTAGCGGTTCTACTCTTTTCGAGATACTATCGAGGTCTTTTGAGAGGGTGGCGTTTTCGAGAGGTCTTGGCACTTTCTAAACTCAAGCGATTCCTTAACATTAGTGGTGACATCTTCATCAGGACCTGTTGTCTCGTGTTTAGCCACGCCGTTTTCACAGCGAAATCTGCTGCCCTGAGTGATACTGTCCTTGCGGTTAACACGATTCTCCTTCAGTTTATCAATCTCATGTCTTATGCGATTGATGGGTTCGCTTTTGCGGCGGAGAGTTTGATTGGTAAATATAAGGGCGCGCAGGATATGCGAAACCTCAAAAGGACGATCCGTCAAATCTTCCTCTGGGCGTTTCTGTTCGGTGGTGTGATTATGTTAATCTTTGTTCTGTTTGGGGAGCCGTTACTGCATCTCTTCACGGATCAGATGCCGCTGATTGAACAAGCGAAACCGTATCTTATCTGGATAATTGTTGCGTCTGTTGTCAATGTCGCCGCTTACATTTGGGACGGTATTTTTCTCGGTGCCACGGCTTCGAAGGCACTACGGAATTCTGTGATTTTATCAACACTTCTCTTTTTGAGTACGGTATACCTACTGATACCTTTTGGCAATCACGGGTTGTGGGGGGCGTTGACGGTGCTTCTGGTCGCCCGCGGTATATCGCTGACGGCGTTGGCACCGAAGTACCTATTTAGATCAGATGATTCTGCATAGTTGCGAGTTATCGTCTAATATTTAATTGCTGATTACCATAGCAATTACTGATTAAAAACTGAATGCCTCTGATGCTTCTGGAAAAAACTTGAAAACGGTTTGTTATTTGTGCTAAACTAAAAAATTATTACACGTTATTAAATTAAGGAGAACAACACATAATGCCAAAGTTTGGTGTCAATTTATTGCTCTGGGCAGATAAGTTTGATCGAGAAACTGCGGACCTGATTCCGAAAGTTGCTGAAATGGGTTTTGATGGTGTCGAAATCCCCATCTTTGATCCGGATACAGTAGATATTCCCTACACCCAAGCACTGCTGAAAGATACTGGCTTAGAACCTATCGGATGTAACATTATGGCAGGGGATAGGAATCCGATTGATGAAGACCCTGCGATTCGCGAAAACGGAAGAACCTATCTCAAGCGTTGTTGTGAAATTGTTGCCGAATTGGGTGCCGATACGCTCGTTGGGCCGATGTATAGTGCTGTCGGTAAACTCGTTGGACGCGCCAGAAACGAACAAGAATGGGACTGGTGCGTTGAAGGTATACGAGAAGTCGCCGAATTCGGTGGGAAACACGGGGTCACTCTCGCCAGTGAACCGCTCAATAGGTTTGAAACCTATTTCGTCAACATCGCCGAAGATGCTGTTAAACTTTGTGAAGCGGTGGATAGTCCGTATTTCAAGGTGCATCTGGATACATTCCACATGAACATTGAGGAAAAAAATCAGGCAGATGCTATTGTTGCGACGGGTGATTTCTTGCATCACATGCACTGTTGTGAAAATGACCGCGGCACTCCCGGCACAGGACTGGTTGATTGGGACGGCGTTTTTGGAGCGTTGGCACAAGTTAACTACGACAGATGGCTCGTGATTGAATCGTTTACGCCGGCTGTCAAGGAGATCGCCGCTGCGACGTGCATCTGGCGCGACATCGCACCGAGTGCCGAGAGCCTCGCCATAGACGGTCTCGCCTTCCTTAAGCAGAAAGCAGCCGAGTACCTGTAAGATAACGCCAATTTGAAAAAAAGTATTAGCAGTTAGGACAGACCCAAATTCGGCAGAAAAGTAATATATTGATCCAAGAAGGGACGATTTTTACAGATTTAACCCCCTAAAGAATCAGAATCAGAATCAACGGTATGAATGCCTTATGGCATTCCCCGTCCCTTATCAGGGGGACTTTAAGAGCAAATGCGTCTGTCCTAAGTATTTATCAAACTCACGTTGTAAGATAGTGAACCGTTCAAGAGGGAGGGATGGAAATGCGTTGCATTAAATTGATTGGGCTGTTCTGCACAATACTCTTTGCTATTTTCCTAACGGGCGATATTGTGGCACAGCAGACAACGCCAGATGAAACAGAAACGAATGCTGGTGACGAATCACGGTTTCTCAGTAATATCCGACAACTCACGTATGACGGGAAACGCGCTGGGGAAGGCTATTTCTCTGAAGACGGCAACGCGCTCATCTTCCAAAGTGAACGTGAACCCGATAACCCGTTCTATCAGATTTATTTACTAAACCTGCTGACCGGTGATACGCGTCGCGTCTCAACCGGTATCGGGAAAACAACCTGTGCCTTTTTCCGGCCGGGGACCGATGAGGTGCTTTACGCCTCAACACACCACGACGCTTTCGCGCAGGCAAAACAGGAAGAGGAACTGAAATTCCGAGCGTCGGGGCAAGAGAGACGCTACAGTTGGGATTATGATGAGGCGATGGACATCTTCTCGGCAAATCGGGACGGCAGCAACCTCAAGCAATTAACAGGCGCGCCCGGTTACGACGCTGAAGCCTCATATTCACCCGATGGCAAACGCATCGTTTTCTGTTCACTTCGAGATGCATATCCTAAAAGCCAACTTTCCGCTAAGGCCCTAAAGCAACTTGAAGTTGATCCCGCCTATTTCGGCGAAATTTATATCATGAATGCTGACGGGTCAGATCAGGTGCGTTTGACGGATTCACCCGGGTACGACGGCGGTCCTTTCTTCACACCCGATGGACAGCACATCGTGTGGCGGCACTTCACGCCTGATGGTAGCCAAGCGGATATCTATACGATGCGGATAGATGGTTCAAATGTGCGACGACTGACCGATTTCAAGAGTATGTCGTGGGCACCTTACTTCCATCCGAGTGGTGCTTATGTTATTTTCGCTTCCAACAAACTCGGATTCTCTAATTTTGAGTTGTATCTCGTTGATGCAAGGGGTAGACAGGAACCGGTTCGTGTTACCACCACAGACGGATTTGATGGACTGCCTGTTTTCTCGCCTGACGGAAATCGCTTGTGTTGGACCTCTCAGCGAAATAGCCAAGGGGTTTCACAACTTTATCTGGCAGAGTGGAATCATCAAGCGGCCTTGGAGGCATTGTTATCGGCAATTGCTGTACCCTCGGAAATGGGTGCCTTTGTCGGGGTCGGGGCGACCAAAACGGGACCAGCGTTTAGCATTCAGCCAGGTCTCACAGGCATCCACACTCGGCATCACATAGAAATTCTCGCGTCTGATGAGTTGGAAGGTAGAATGACTGGTTCTAAGGGGGCAGCGTTGGCGGCGAAACACATCGCCGCCCAATTCGCGCACCTTAATCTCAAGCCTATCGGCGACGAAGCGAGTTACTTCCAAGAATTTGAATTCACCGCGGGAAGACGGATTATAGCGGAGGAGAACCGCTTTCATATCACACGCCAGATGCACGGTGCTGAGCAGGTGATGGAGTTCAGTGTGGAACAAGATTTCCAACCGCTCTCTTTTTCGCGGAATGGTGTCGTTGAAGGTGAATTGGTGTTCGTTGGGTATGGGTTAACTGTTCCAGGCGAGTTAGGTGAAGGTTATGACGCTTATGCGGGTTTGGATGTGAAAGATAAAATCGTCGTCGCGCTTCGCTATGTGCCGGAGGGTGTTGAACCCGAACGTCGTCAACAACTGAATCGGTATGCGGGGCTCCGTTACAAAGCAATGCAAGCCCGAGAACAAGGGGCAAAGGCATTTCTCGTTGTTGCCGGTCCGAACTCTCCAAACGCGGGTAAATTGATACCGCTCGATTTTGACAGTAGTCTTGCGGATTCAGGGATTGTTGCAGCATCCATCAGTGATACTGTCGCGACTGCGCTCTTCGCACCATCGGGTAAAAACCTGACAGATGTTCAATCCGGTCTGGATGTAGAAAATCCACATTTCCTTGGGCAATTTCCGCTGCCGAATGTCAAAATCAAGATTGTCGTCTCGGTTGAGAAAGTAAAGAAAACCGACCAGAATGTGGTCGCGCTGCTTGCGCCACCGGAATTAACAGCTGCAACCGAGTATATTATTGTAGGCGCGCACTACGACCATATCGGGCGGGGTGAAATCGGTTCACTTGCCCGGAAGGGCGAAGAGGGTCAGATTCACAACGGCGCAGATGATAACGCCTCTGGCACTGCTGTCGTATTGGAATTGGCTACCACGCTTAGTGAGGCACACCAGAAATACCCTGAAAAGTTCCGCAGGGGGATCATCTTCGCGCTCTGGTCAGGTGAGGAACTCGGACTTATCGGCTCTACCCACTTTGTCAACCACCCCGTCGTCCCTTTAGAGGAAGTCGCAGCGTACGTTAACTTTGATATGGTCGGACGACTCCGTGACAACAAACTTATCTTGCAGGGTGTCGGTTCATCGTCTGTGTGGCCGAAGTTGATTGAAAAGCGGAATATCCCTATCGGTTTTAATCTAACGCTCCAAGAAGACCCTTATCTACCCACAGATGTGACCGCCTTCTATCCGAAAGAGGTACCGGTACTCAGTTTCTTCACAGGTGGGCATGAGGACTATAATCGTCCAACGGACGATCCGGAGACACTTAACTATGGTGGTATATACCGGATTTCAGACTTTGCACACGGTATCGTTTTGGACCTAATTAGTGCTATCGAACGTCCGGAGTACGTTCGGGTTGAACGGCATCAGTCAGAGGAAGGGAGTCGTGATACACTGCGTGCGTATCTTGGTACGATTCCTGACTATACAACCGAAGGCACTGGTGTTAAACTCTCCGGTGTCCGTGCGGGAGGACCTGCCGATAAAGCCGGTTTAAAGGGTGGCGATGTTATCGTCGAATTTGGTGGACAAAAGATTACCAATATCTATGACTATACTTATGCACTGGATGCTGTGAAAATTGGGGAATCTGTGGAAGTTGTTGTTCTGCGCGACGGAGAACGGGTAAAACTGACAGTTACACCTGAAGCACGGAATTAGTTTCACTGAAACTAATTTTGTATTATATTCTAACAGTGAAACGTTAATACTATTGTTTTAGCAATAGTGTGTACTTGCTGCTATTAAATGGAGAATTTTATGAACATAAAAGTTTTTAAGTTAATGCTCTGTGTATTCCTTTCACTCTTAGTTGCATTGCTGTTTGGGTGTGAACGGATGCGTGACATAGTAGGGACCGACGAGATAGTCGATCCGCCTGATGAAACGACTATGCCTACACTTAAAGTGGGTTTGATTCATCCTCAGCCAAATTACACCAGTTTTGGCAAAGGGGCTGAACTTGCCCAAGCTGAAATCAACACAGCTGGGGGCATTCTCAACATGCAGGTTGAGTTGAGTTTTAGGGAAGAAACGACAGATACAGTTGCTCAGTCTGCAACAGAATTAGCTGAAATGGAAGGGGTTGTTGCGATATTGGGGCCTCTCTTTTCGAGTCATGCTGTGAAAGTTGGACCTGTTATTAATATCCCGGTACTTTTGGGTGCAACAAGGGCAGAGGTCACGGCAGACGCAACTGACCCAAACGATTTTATGTTTCTCATTGCTGGTTCCAACGTATTACAGGCGGAACTTCTGGCACAAGTCGTTGTAAATCAACTTGATAAGAAAACCGCTGCAATGATTTGGCAAAATATGGATGTGTATTCTGAGGGTTTTGTGCAATCATTTAAGGCAAGTTTTGAAAAACTTGGCGGGAGCGTAGTTGTCGAGAAAACCTATGAGGGTGGGGCGATGATGTTTACTGAACAACTGACTGCGGTTAAAGATGCAGCCCCTGATGTCCTTCTTCTCGCCAGTTTTCCACCAGCGAATCCGCATATAATGAAACAAGCACGGAACATGGGAATTGAATCTACCTTTATTGGTAGTGATGGTTGGGACGATCCGCTGATGTCTACGACTTTAGCGGATAATGAACCTGTTGATGGTTACTATTGTACCAACTTAGATTCGGATGCTGTGGATTTTAATGCTGCTTATAAGGCGAAATACGGCTCTGTTGACGGCATTGCAGCTGCGGGCTATGATGCCCTGAGAATCTTGAAAATGGCAATCGAAACGGTGGGATCAACCGATGACCCGGGGGCAATTCGGGACGCAATCGCAGCAATCACTGACTACGAAGGTGCTACAAGTATTTCTCATTTCGACTCGAACCGTAACCCTGTTAAAAGCGTCGGGGTGCGGAAAATGGTTAATGGGCAGCCAGAACCCTATTCTGACATAATTGAGGCGGCACCCGTACTTGCTGACCCTGAGTAAGTCTAAAACCAGTGAAATGAAAAGCGCGCTGCGATGGATTTTCAAATCCAGTTGCATCGCGCTTTGCTTTTTTACGGAGTCAGCGATTTCGCATTACTCAAAAGTGAAATGTGCGACAACTCCAGCGTGGTCGGAGGGCCACAACCCCGAAGACAGACGGTCAGACGGTTTATCGCCTACGGTATTTGTCATCACAGAAGTCGGAAGTTCCAGATTTCGGACGAAAATCTGGTCGATCCGTTTCGTGTGCCCGCTCATTGGGTTCAAGATGTCATCGGCTTGACAACACGTATTGCCGGTGCCGATGGAATCCATCTGCCAGACATCAACATATCCCGCCGCTAATAAAATTTGGTAAGCAGTCCCATCAGGTGCTGGTGTATTGAAATCTCCTAATAGGATAATCGGCAGGGTCTCCTGGCTCAGAACATCCACGAGTTCCTGTGTTTGTGGAATCCGACTTTCTGGCACAAATGCTTCTAAGTGTGTATTGACAACGCGGTAAGTGACACCAGAAACAGTGGCATCTATGGCAGTGTATCCTCTTTCTATTTCAAGACCAAGCATCTCGATTGTCAACACATTCTCATAGTTTGCGTTTGTAGGACGTGATATAGCGACGTCGCTACGAGACAGAATCACATCATAATCGGTGAGTCGGACATCGACAATTCCAGCGGCCGTGAACATTGGCATTTCGACATCTATGTTTTCGACTTTCGCAGCGACTTGATAGTTTAAGCCTTCTGCTTGGAGTGCGTCCATCAAAATTTGGAGATAATCCAAGACGACCTCTTCAGCATCAGGAGTTCTGTTCGTAATAGAATCACCTGGGCTTTGACGGCGAATGAGCGAAATCTCTTGTAATCCGATGAGATGCGGTTGATATGTTTTTATAGATTTGGCAATCGCCACGGCACGTCCGGGAAAATCGGATGCCATGACGTTGGTATACATGTTGGCGACTTCTGTTGGAACTTGCGCCAGAGTCTCTACAGATAGAAGTGGCTCTGCGCTGCTCCCGACGTAAACGTTGTAAGTCATCACTGTGAGGGGTTCCGCTTCTAATGTACTGTCATCCGGTAGCATCGGGTCCGATATTCTTTCGCAGCCCGAAAGGCTGAATAAAATCCCGAACAACAGCAGCATAATTTTGATGGAACTGACAAATTTTGAAAACTTGCTATAAAAATTCATTTTTTTTATCATATTCATCTCCAATCTCTCAGTTTTTAAATTGAGGGGACTTTGCTAAGCGGCGATCTTCTGATCGCAACCAATATTGATTTTCTATTGCCCGTGAAAAACTGTGCTAAAAAGAGAATACCATAAACCTGCCTCTATGTCAAACCGAAATTATCCAACTACTTTCGCTTGACATTTGTCTGCTTTTTCACTATACTTAAGACAATTTCTAAAAGACGTATGGAGGTATATATCATAGTGAAATTCCGCTATCAATCTTGTTCATATTACTGGAAATCAGCACTCATAGTTGTTTTGGTGGCAACAGGACTTTTTATTGGGTGCAGTCAAAAGATGGGGACCCCGGAGACTCCTCAAACGGCATCGCTCACTGGGACAATTGTTGAAATCGACGACCATGGCAATGCTGTGACGAACCTTGAAATCGCGCCGTTTACCGAACGCGGTTGGAAACTCGGGGACACGCTTGAAGCGACGTTTGCAACGGGACAGCAGATTCAGATACAATTCGTTGAAAACTATGGAGATGTTCCGGTTGGGGACTATTTGGGCAGGTTTTCGACTTCTACCAAACAGTTCAAAATTGCGATTAATATGGGAAATATCTCTGAAACCTTGAAGTTGAAGAGCGAAAGCAAAGTGGTGCTTCAGAAGGTAGAGTCGCTTTCAGCAGATTGAGTAAGCTGTCGCGGTGGATAGGCAATGTCTATCGTGTATCAGCATACTCCGAGACAATATTCCACCTAAAAGAAGGAATTGATAGATGTCTTCGCAACGACAGACAATGATTACAGAGAAAATTAAAGATTGTATGCGTGCTAAGCTGCAGTCCTATAAACCTGAAGTGAGGAATATGCCTTTTCATCATCGTTTGCTTGGTAAAGATAAAATAGCTTTATTTTCTTTTATTCACTTCTTGAATACAGAATTTGGTACCTTGTTTTATGAACCGGTAGCAATTGCACTGGGAAGAGAAAGATTTAAGGTTGCAGAAGCCAAATGAAGCCTTTTAATAGAATTAGTACTGATGCACAGCAACAGATTCAGACCATAATGGATGAACTCTGGGTTGCAGAAAGGAAACCCAATAGGTGTGTTGAAGTGGAAGAAATTAGACAGGTTTGCCAAACTGGAACTTTGAAACGAGTGAAACAGACCTCGGTGGACATCTGGATCGAAAATTATGATGGTGCATTATTTTTAATTGATTTGAAACCTGTGAAACCCAGTTGGAATCATATTGAAGGGTACAAACGAACTCACCTAGAATGGACAGCTGCTGAATTAGCAAGAGATCCAGAGGTTGTTGTAAATACGATGATTGGCATACCTTACAATCCTTATGAGCGATGGACACTAAAAGGGATGCTAGATCGGGATCATGAAGTTTTAATCGCAGAAGAACTCTGGGATTTTTTGGGTGGTGAAGGAACTTACGCAGATCTGCTGGATGCCTTTGAGCAGGCTGGTATCGAGTTACGACCAGAGATTGATAGTTATTTCGAGAAATTTAGATATGAAAGTTGACAATGCCTTTGATAAAACGGAATTACTCGAACAGCTCAGTACCGCCTACGGTTTACCTTTACAATCCATAACCTTTTTCCCGGAAGGTGAAGACAGTTACGGTTACATCGTTTGCTCCGGCACCGGTGAAAAGTATTTTGCTAAAGCCTCTACTTCTATATCGTCGGTATCTCTGCACGTTGCCTCGCTTTTGCGGCACCGATGCGATATTCGAGGTGTTGTCGCTCCGTTGGAAACGGAAGATGGCATGCTGAGTCTTCCGTGGCAAGGTTTTAACGTTTCACTCTTTCCGTTTATTGAAGGTAAAAGTCAGTGGGATCTGTGGAAGGTCGGAAAGGATTTCACCGACACTGAACTCCGTCAGACTGCTGCGCTGTTAGCAACAATCCACGATGCTACGGATCCGGTTGATCTGGATTGTCTACCTGTAGCAAAATATGATTTGCCCCTACGGCATGAACTCTATGTAGTGCTTGAAGCAGCGAAAAAAAAGACATCATTAGAAAATAAATATCAGAAGCAGCTGCTTGAGGCACTCGTGGCACATCGGTCTGCTATCTTACAGACGTTGCGTAGATACGATGATTTAGGACGTTCAGCGACGGCACTACAAACACCCTTTGTGATTACACACGGCGACCCGACGCCCGGCAATCTGATTATAGATGCTGAAAACCGACTTCACATAATTGATTGGGACGGTGTCTCTTTAGGTCCGGTTGAGAAGGATCTCGTCGCTTTTACGGGTGAACGGTTTGATGTGGTTTTAGAAACTTATCTGGCGGAAAGACAGGACAGTACGGCTCTATATGCAGATATTTTCGGCTTTTATATCTACGAATGGACGCTCAATGAGATCCGAGATTACGGCACCAAAATCCTCTTTAAAAACGATGACGCGCAGCAGAACGAATACGATTGGGAGAGTTTGCAAGACTATCTACCGCCTAATCAGGCGTTGATGGAAGATGGTATTGCAGCTGTCCGAAATACACTCGGTAGGTATAATCTCCTACCGAAAAATAGTGGAGGTTAGATAATGTCTCAAATCAAATCAGTGTTCCTTTGGGAAAACCAACGGCGATATGTCCGTGAGGCGATTGATGCTGGCACGCTTGAAGGTGCGATCATTCCTACGGGTAGCACGGAGCAACACAACGAACACTTGGCAATGTATCACGATACGCAAAGCGCGGTCTATGTCTCCAAATTGGCGGCTGAAAAGTTGTTTCCGCGGGTGATTGTGACAACGCCTCTGGCGATCGGTGTATCGGAACATTGGATGGACCACAAAGGCACGCTCACGCTTCGTGCGGAGGTTTTCGGCGAGGTGTTATACGATGTCGCCGATAGCATGCGTCGGCACGGGATCAGCAACATCTTGATTGTCAATGGACATGCGGGGAACGCGGGTCCGGTGCATGAACGCTTGGACGGTTACCGCGAGAAACTCGGCATTAATATAGAATTCCATTCCTATTGGGAGGCGTACACTCCAGAGTTAGTGCAAGAACAGATGGAATCCGGTGTCTGTCCTGGACACGCCGCTGAGTTTGAGACAGCGTTTGCGCTCGCTGCCTTTGCGGAGAATGTCGATTGGAATGGCGTGGATTACGACAGTGCAAAACTCACGATCTCCAATGAGGGGCAGGCGAAATCCGATCGCGAATATCATCATCAAGCGAAATTGGCGACAGCCGACAAAGGACACGCGATGATTGATGTCGCTGTGGACTGGGTAGCCGAGAAAATGCAGTCAATGCTTTAATAGTTATCGGTTATCAGTTTGCCTCGCAGTGAGAGTTAAGAGGATTCCATCAGCGGTCAGGAAGTTTGCAAGTGTATCTAAAGTTGCGAAGTGTACTAAAGTTGTTGACTACTTTACTAGCGGAAACACCCAAGCAAAAACACTTTAGTACACTTTACGGATTTTAAAATTTTCCGATAACTGACGACTCATAACCACCCTAATGTCCGTCAATAGCTTTCCTTACGCCGTCACCATGTTCACGCCACCAGCTGTAGAGAATGGAAATATCGGTGCCGATACAGAAATGCCGAACCCCCATATCCAGATAGCGTTTCGTGTCGTCGGCACTTCCAATTTCCGCGCGCGGTGGGACTCCCATCTTTATGGCGGTCTTAAACACCTTGTCGTGTGCTTCTCCGATTTCAGGGGCGCCGCGCTGACCGACCATCCCGATGCTCATTGAGTAGTCTGAACCGCCCCACTGAATCATGTCAACACCTTCAACGGACAGCACTTCTTCGAGGTTGTCAACGGTGCCTTTCTTCTCAATCATAATGACGTTGACGACATCGCGGAGGGCTTGGACGTATTCTTTGCCGCCACCGTAGCCCATATAAGAAAACCGGCGGGTTGCCACACCATAGGTGCCTCCATCTTCCGGTGTATCCGCCCGCGTCGTGCGTACGCACTCCTTTACATCTTCAACGTTTTGGCAATCCGCATAAAGCACACTCTGGAAGCCAGAGCCAATGGCGCGTTGTGCGATGAAACCGCGAGGCTCCTGGTCAACCTTAATCATTGTTGAGATATTGTGAAGTTCAGCTGCACGGCAGAGGTTATCCAGATCGTGCAGATCGAACGGTCCGTATTCTCCGACGAATTCCACATAGTCATACAACCCAGTATGACCGATCGCTTCAACGATGGAGGGCCAAGTGGTATGGATATGCGTGCCGACTGTCGGTTTATCAGCGTTGAGTAGTTCTCTAAACGTATTTTTCCTCATAAATCTCTCCTCTGTTTTGGGTATAGGACGTAGCATTCAAGCCTATATTAACATTACCAGAAATCTATACTTTTTTCAACAACTTTTGGCTTGAAAGAAGACCAAAAAATGCTTGCTTATCAACACTGTTTCTGTTAAACTTGTACCATCTCAATTGGACTTATTGACTTCTTCAATACCCCCTTCCTTCAAGATGCAAACAGAGGTTTCTCATGGAAAACTTAATTACATTACCAACAAATTTTGATGATTACCTGACGATTGAAAATGCTGATCTCCGTTTCAGAGAGGCGACCGATGTTGCTGAACGCGTCATCGATGCAGGCGTAGAAATCCATCCGAACATGGATCACGCTGCGATCTTCTGCGACCCGCCGCACCTCGTTGCAGATGGTTTGAAACAACTCGGTTATGTCAACGGATGGGATGCGCGGTGTTATCCGTCGCCTGTTGACGGTTGTGACTATATCAATGTTTCTGCGCAATTGCCCGCAGAAAGTCCGGCACGCAGCGAAGGGTGGTTTGAGTACGTCGCTGTTGTGCATCCTGTTGATAAAGCGGCACTGGAGCACATGCTCGGACAGGGATATGGCAACCCGTTTATTCATCATCTGACGTGGGGACTTGTAGCACCGGAACGCGCGACCCCCGATGATTTTGAATACGCCAGTCGTGTAGTACCATTTATGGTAGAGAAGCGGAAGGTTATCGGTGATGCTATCGGTGATGCGCCGGGGACCTTGATTATTGCGTTGCCAGAGAACGTTCTCTCACACCCAAAATTTGATGAATCTCTACCGACATGGCTTGGTGATCTTGACGAAGAAGCGTATCAGGTCGAGTCGATGCAGGGTGGTGGTTTCCTGATTCAGTTCTTTGTGTTGACCGGTGGTAGGATTGAGGTGGCACTGCGTGTTGATACGACACAGACGTTCAATCCGAAAAGCGTTCATAAGATTTCAGAAGATGAGATTAGTGCTGTGCAGGGGGAATAGATGGGTTTGTCCTTCTTTATTGAGAATTCTGACGTTGGTGGGGTATAATATCTATTGGCTATTAATCCCTTGGCAATTTGTTATAATAATTTTGCGTAAGGAGGGTTAGCACAAATGGCATATAGCAATTTCACCTTAGAAACAGTTCGCAAGACATTTCAGCTGGAGGCTGATGAAGCCGCAGACATTTCTTCGGGCATAGAGCCTGTGCCACCGAGTGAGTATCTCATTACGACATTGGCGCGCAATGTGCCGTTAGCTGTTGCTATAGGGACAGAGAAAGCGAAATCAGAAATGATTGTCGCCAGTGTTCTTATTGAACTCCGTGAGTACTTCACACGGCGTATCAGTCTATTTTCAGGTATAGATTTCAACGTTGATGTGGAAAACGGGTTGACGGGTGTGTGCGATTTCTTGATTAGTCACTCGCCTACGCAATTTTATTTGGAGGCACCTATCATTGTCCTTGTTGAAGCAAAGAAGGATGAACCGACGACTGGTTTTGGGCAATGTGTGGCAGAAATGCTTGCCGCACAACGTTTTAATATCGAAAAAGGAAATGAAATCCCTTGCATTTATGGGGCTGCTACTACGGGCACAGTATGGCAATTCCTTAAATTAGAAGGACAGCAACTCTATATTGATAAAGAATTTTATTCTATTGGGCAGTGCGACAAAATCCTCGGTATCCTCGTGAGTATGGTAGAGCAAAAGGTATAAGGTCCGTGAAGAAGCACTTTCAATATAGACCCTGGAGGGACCGATGAATCGTACAAACATTCCACAGATCGAATCAACCCCAGCGGGGCGACATGTTTATAGAATTTGAGAATTTTTAAATTATGGAATGCAGTGTAATAGAAGAAGTTCGCGAAATGCGGCAAAAAATCTCAGTTGAGAGACCTAAACCTGTTGCTATCTGAATCAGGATTGGAACATTCACGTTTCCGTAGATAGAATTGAACACACGAAAGCAAGACCATTATTTCAGTTTTTTGGGAAAGGAGGTTTCAGCAATGGCGTATAGCAATTTTACATTAGAAGAGGTATTGACAACATTTCAATTGGAAACTGTTGAATCTGTAGACATTTTTGCTAACATAGACCCCATAGCACCAAGTGCGGAACTAATGGTGGAGTTAGAAAAAAAAGTCCCTGTGGCTGCCGCCGTAAATACGGAAAAAGCACGTTCTGAACTGATTGTCGCCAATGTTCTGATTGAACTCCGCGAGAAATTTGAGCGTCGCATTAGTCTCTTTTCTGGCATTGACTTTAATGTTGATCCGGAAAATGGATTGACAGGGGTATGCGATTTCTTAATAAGCCTATCGCCGATGCAATCTCTTTTGCGGGCACCTGTTATCGTACTTGTTGAAGCGAAGAAGGAAGATCCCGCCCCCGGTCTCGGGCAGTGCGTCGCTGAGATGCTCGCGGCGCAACGTTTCAATGCTGAAAAAGGGAATGATATTCCTTGCGTTTATGGAGCTGCTACGACAGGGACAGAGTGGAAATTCCTTAAATTGAAAGAAAATCACTTGTCTATTGATATAACAGTCTACCAAATCGCGCAGTGCGATAAAATTCTCGGCATCCTCGCAAGCATGATAGAGCAAAAGGTTTAGTTTTTCTGCGGCAACTTTAACCTTGGAAACCTGATATCGCTCCTGGAAAAAATAAAAATTTGCAATTAATGCACAAATATGGTATAATATAAAGATAAATGGAGCGTTCGTGTTAAAACCTTTTTAATCCAATCCAGAGAGGTTGAAAAAAGGATGCAAGACCACAATTTGAATCGGAGCCAAAATTTAGACTGTCCATCGGAATTTATTGGATGATGCCTTTCTCGTCACTTTAGACGGGGGAGGCTTTTTTATTATTAAGATATCTCACGGAACAAAACAATGGAAATGCGTGAAAAAGCACAAGTCATGAACGTCGAAGAGATTCGTCGCGCTTTGCTCAGAATCGCTCACGAAATTTTAGAGCAGAATCATAAACACATTGAAGAACTCGTACTTGTCGGGGTTAAAAGTAGAGGTGATTTTATTGCACACCGCATCGCTGAGAACCTTGAACGTATCGAAGAGATAGAAGTCAATGTTGGTGCCATTGATGTCACGCTCTATCGAGACGATATTAACCTCCGTGAGACGCAGATTCAGGTTAGTAGTACCGAACTACCGTTTGACATTACTGGCAAGTGGGTTATCTTAGTAGACGAAGTCCTCTATACGGGACGTACGGTTCGCGCGGCAATGGACGCACTCATGGATTTCGGCCGTCCGGCTGCAATTCAATTGGCGACGCTAATCGACAGAGGCCATCGCGAGTTGCCGATTGCCGCTGATTACGTAGGCAAAAATGTACCCACCTCCCGAAGAGAATTTGTTCGGGTACGACTTGCCGAAGAAGGTGGCGTAGATTCAGCGACCATTTACGAAAGGGAGGGTGAATGAGCGACGCGTGTATCATTAAGGGACATATTATCGATCCGGGTAATAATATTGATGAGATTGGGAATCTCTCTATTACCGATGGCAAGATCACCAAAGTCGGCGGTGAGGAAGCGTTAACTGAGCTTCAAAACACCGATGTATATGATGCGACAGGGATGATTGTTGCACCGGGCTTAATCGATATGCATGTCCACCTCCGTGAACCTGGGTTTGCGCATAAGGAGACAATCGCTACCGGCACAGCGGCGGCAGCGGCGGGCGGATTCACATCTGTCGCTTGCATGGCAAACACGTCACCGGTGATAGACACGCCTGAAAAGATTGCGCAGATTTACGACATCGCGGATAAGACTGCGAAGACGAATGTGTTCCCCTTCGGTAGTATCACGAAAGACCTCGCGGGTGAAGAACTGACGGATATGCGTGGGATGCGTTCCGCAGGGGCAATCGGTTTCAGTGATGACGGTGTTACTGTCATGAATGCCGCGCTTATGCGCGACGCGCTTGCATTGAGCGCAGAGCTCGGTTTTCCGATCATGGTTCACTGCGAAGAGCATAACCTTAACGCCGGTGCCGTCATGAATTTGGGAGAGACTTCCCGAAAGTTGGGACTTGTCGGTAGCCCAAACGCTGCAGAAGACATCATCGTCGCACGCGATATTATGTTGGCAGAGATGACGGGTGGACATCTCCATGTGTTACATGTTAGCACTGCGGGTGCCGTTGAATTGGTCCGTCAAGCGAAAAAACGGGGCGTTTATGTAACCGCTGAGGTGTGTCCACACCACTGGATTCTCACGGATACTGAAGTTGAGAAACAGGGAACGAATGCCAAGATGCATCCACCGCTCCGCACACAGACCGATATTGACGCTATTATTGAGGGGCTATGCGATGGAACGATTGATGCCATCGCGACCGACCATGCGCCGCACGCGCCTTCGGAAAAAGCACAAGGTATGCTTGATGCACCTAACGGAATTATCGGTTTAGAGACATGTCTACCGCTTGTATTGACGTATCTTGTTCAACCGGGACACCTGACCTTGACAGAAGCGATCGCAAAAATGACCGCCATTCCAGCGAATATACTCGGTATTGATCGCGGGACGCTCTCTGTTGGTGCTGTTGGGGACGTTACTGTTATTGATGTTGACGCGATAAATCAGGTTGACGTAACAAAATCTCGTTCAAAAAGCCGAAACACACCTTTCACAGGATGGGAACTCAAAGGTTGGCAAACGATTACACTCCGAGAGGGAAAGAAAATATGAAAGCGATTCTGGCATTAGCCGATGGAACAGTTTTTGAGGGTGAGCAGTTTGGCGCGACCGGCGAAACCGTCGGTGAGGTTGTCTTCAATACCAGTATGACGGGTTACCAAGAGGTGTTGACCGATCCCTCCTACAAAGGACAAATCGTTACGATGACCTATCCCTTGATCGGTAATTACGGTTGCAACGAAGCAGACGTTGAATCGATTGGTCCGCAGGTGGAAGGGTTTGTTGTTCGTGAATATAGCGCGTACCATAGCAATTGGCGTTCAGAATGGAGTTTAGATACTTACCTCTCCGAACACGGTATCATTGGTATACAAGGGATTGATACTCGCGCCCTCACCCGCCGTCTCCGAGTTCACGGCGTGATGAACGGGTGTCTCTCTACGGAGGACCTGAATCCTGAAAGCCTCGTTGCGAAAGCCAAAGCATGGCACGGCTTGGTGGGTTGGGATTTGGTGCAACGTGTAACATGCCCAAATCCGTATGCGTGGCGTAATAGTCGTCAGCCATCAGCCGTCAGCCATCAGCCAGAAAACCGCCTTGCTGAAAGTCGAAAGCCGGAAGCCGAAAGTCATAAAGTCATCGCCCTTGATTTCGGCATTAAATATAATATCTTGCGTCAACTCACTGAACACGGCTGCGAGGTCCAAGTTGTACCAGCAAAGACAGCTGCAGAAGAGATTCTCGCTGCGGAGCCAGATGGCGTTTTTCTTTCAAACGGTCCGGGTGATCCGATGCCAGTTGGCTATGCGATTGAGACGATCCGAGGTTTGATGGACAAAAAACCGCTTTTCGGGATCTGTTTGGGGCACCAACTCCTGGGGCTTGCCCTCGGTGGAAAAACCTTCAAGCTGAAGTTTGGACATCGAGGGGCGAATCAACCTGTCAAGCATCTTGAAACCGACAAGGTTGAGATTACCTCACAAAACCACGGATTCTGCGTTGATATTGATTCATTACCGAACAGCGTTGATATTACGCATATCAATCTAAATGATGACACACTTGAAGGGATACAGCATCGGGAGTATCCCATTTTTTCTGTACAGTATCATCCAGAGGCATCTCCTGGTCCGCACGATGCGAGTTATCTCTTTTCACGTTTTACAGAAATGATGGATACGGAAAGCCGTTAGTCGGATTTTTAAATATTGGGTTTCTGGTCCGATTTGTCCGGTGTCCAAATCGGGTTTCTGACTAAGGACATAAAGAGGCACACCAAAAAACATAGTCCCAAGCAACGCGCCGGGACGGATATACGGAAAGGTACTTTGACATCATAGTCTCACCTTACCGAACCGCAAGGTAATATAAAAGATGCCAAAGCGAACAGATATAGAAAAGATCTTAATTATAGGGTCCGGTGCGATTATCATTGGACAAGCGTGCGAGTTCGATTACTCAGGAACGCAGGCGTGTAAAGCGCTGAAAGAGGAGGGGTACGAGATTACCCTCGTCAACAGCAACCCCGCCACTATCATGACGGATCCGGATTTCGCGGATCAGACGTATATTGAACCGATAACGGCGGACACAGTGGAGCTTGTGCTTGAAAAAGAACGTCCTGATGCGTTGCTGCCGACGCTCGGTGGACAAACTGCCTTGAATGTGTCTGTCGAACTTGCGGAATCCGGTGCGTTGGATAAATATGGGGTTGAACTGATCGGTGCGAAATTGCCCGCCATCCAAAAAGCGGAGGACCGCGCTCTCTTCAAAGCGGCAATGACGAAAATCGGGTTGGCGGTCCCACAGAGTGGCATTGCACACACTGTGCAAGAGGCACTTGCACTTGTCGATCAGATCGGTTTTCCAGCGATTATCCGTCCGGCATTTACACTCGGTGGCACAGGTGGCGGTATCGCTTACAACATCGAAGAATACGAGAAGATGGTCGCTACAGGTCTCGCTCTAAGCCCAATCAGTGAATTGCTCATTGAGGAATCCGTCATCGGATGGAAGGAATTTGAGTTAGAAGTGATGCGCGATGGTGCGGACAATGTCGTCATCATCTGTTCCATTGAAAACGTTGATGCCATGGGTGTCCATACGGGTGATAGCATTACCGTCGCACCTATCCAAACATTGACAGACAAGGAATATCAACTGATGCGGGATTCCGCGATTCAGATTATCCGCGAGATTGGTGTTGATACGGGTGGTTCCAATATCCAATTTGCTGTTGATCCGAAGACAGGTAAACAGGTCGTTATTGAGATGAACCCGCGTGTCTCTCGTAGTTCTGCGCTTGCGTCAAAAGCCACGGGATTCCCAATCGCGAAAATCGCTGCGAAACTCGCTGTCGGTTATAACTTGGATGAAATTCCGAACGACATCACCGCTGAGACCCCTGCCTGCTTTGAACCGACAATTGATTACGTTGTCGTCAAAATCCCGCGCTGGGCGTTTGAGAAGTTCCAAGGTACCGATGAAACACTCACAACACAGATGAAATCTGTCGGTGAGGCTATGGCTATCGGTAGAACCTTTAAAGAGGCGTTACAGAAGGGGTTGAGGTCCTTGGAGACGGGATGGTTTGGGTTAGATAATCACCCACTTGAGGAACTCCCTTTATCTGAACTCCCGAGTAAACTCAGCATTCCTAATGTCAAACGGATTTTTTATATTAAAGCTGCACTCGCGCGTGGAATGAGCATTGAGGAAATTCATGCTTACACGCATATCGACCCGTTTTTTCTTTATAATTTGAAAGAAATAGTTGACTTTGAAAATGCTTTATCCGAATCGGATGCGCGACAACATATAAAACAACATCTACAAGATATTGTATCAAATCACGCGCCACAAAACGGTGGAACAGATGGCGTTTTCACAAAAAGACTCTTGTATCAGGCAAAACAATTTGGGTTTTCTGACCGACAGTTAGCGGACATCTACGACGTATCCGAAGAGGCTATCCGTGAGTGTCGGCAAGAACTCGGCATTGAGGCAACGTTCAAAACCGTCGATACCTGTGCCGCAGAGTTTGAGGCAGAAACACCGTACTACTATTCTACCTGTTCAAGTGAAGATGAGGTGCGTCCCTCTGATAAGCCGAAGATCATGATTCTTGGTGGGGGTCCCAACCGGATCGGGCAAGGCATCGAATTTGATTACTGTTGTGTCCATGCCGCGCTTGCACTCAAAGACGATGGTTATGAGACCATCATGGTGAACAGTAATCCTGAAACTGTTAGCACCGATTACGACACCTCTGATCGACTCTATTTTGAACCGTTGACGCGTGAAGATGTTCTAAATATTTATCACAAAGAGAAGCCTACCGGTGTCATCGTTCAGTTTGGTGGACAGACGCCCCTGAATCTCGCTGTTGCGCTTAAAGCCGCGGGCGTACCGATAATCGGCACAAGTCCTGAAGATATAGCACGCTCCGAAGATCGGCAACTCTTTAAGGCAGTATTGGATGACATCGGGTTAATGCAATCACCGAACGGAACAGCGACCTCGAGCGAGGAAGCTACCCCGATTGCTGCCGCACTCGGTTATCCTGTTATTGTCCGCCCCTCGTATGTGTTGGGCGGACGTGCCATGCAGATCGTTTACGACGAAGAACTCCTACACGAATATATGAACACCGCAGTCGAAGCATCACCGGAACATCCTGTACTCATTGATAAATATCTTGAAGAGGCAATTGAAGTAGACGTTGATGCGATCTCTGATGGAGATCTGACCGTTATCGGTGGTATCATGGAACACATTGAAGAAGCCGGTATCCATTCTGGGGACAGCGACTGTGTGTTGCCACCTTATACACTCGTAGATGAACAGATTGAGCAGCTCAAAATCTTCACTTATGACTTAGCGAAAGCACTCCATGTCCGCGGGCTGATGAACGTCCAATATGCGATAAAGAACGATGAAATTTATGTGCTTGAGGTGAATCCACGCGCATCTCGAACGATTCCGTTCGTTAGCAAAGCGATCGGTGTCCCCTTGGCGAAACTCGCTGCCCGCGTGATGGCAGGTAAGACGCTTGATGAACTCGGATTTACGCGCGAGATTGAACCTGCTTATTTCAGTGTCAAGGCACCCGTTTTTCCGTTTAACCGTTTTCCCGGTTCAAACACGCGCTTGGGTCCCGAAATGAAATCAACGGGCGAGGTCATGGGAATTGATACTGATGTCTCTCGTGCCTTCGCGAAGGCACAGAAAGCATGTGGTTACAGTTTACCACTCGGTGGTAAGGTTTTCATCAGTGTTAAAAATAAAGACAAACGCGCGATTATCTTCATCGCTAAGAAACTGACGGATATGGGTTTTGAGCTCATCGCTACACATGGAACGGCGAAGGTACTGCTCCGCAATGGAATGGAGTCGGAACTCGTTTTTAGCATCGGAAAGGGAAGGCCGACAATTCACGATTATATCAAGAATCACGCTGTTGACTTGATTATTAATACGCCTACTGGCGACTTGCACCGCCCGAATGAACTCTTGATTCGTGAAATGGCGATCGCACACGATATCCCGATTTTTTCCACGATACCCGGCGCAGCGGCAGCCGTTAATGCTATTGACGCCCTACAGCGTGGAGATATTACTGTTACACCGCTCCAAGATTATTTTCGGATGCTTTGATAGTTTTTAGTTTTTAGTTATAAGTTTTTAGTTAAGAGGTTTCCGGTTGTCAAATATTTTTTGGTAACCGTTGGTGCTTCAATTCGGTAACCACCCTTACAAAGAGATGATAACGCATCAGAAACCAGACTTATAACTTATAACTGACAACTAATAAAAAAGGATAAAAAAATGGCGAATGATTCTATACAGAGAAACACCCGGTGGGTTCAAACCTTTGATCGGATCCTTGAGATGGTTAATCTTGACGCAGATCGCCCGGTGAGTGTCCTGCAGATTGAAGATGGTCGGGAGGTTATTGTCGTGCAACCCAACGCCTTCACTATTTCGCGCATCTATGCAACTGGTCGTCCTGATGGTATGCGTCCACACGGTGTGGATTCCTATTATGATTATTTCTTTGAAAAATTGCAGGAATATGAAGAACAACACGGCACGCGTGACGGGTTCCAATTGGAGTCAGAAGAATGGGAGATTCTCTTCGAGGAGTCTTTCCATCGGTATACCCGCTATCTCCTTTTTGCTGGCATTAAACGGTGGCAAGATGTCCAACGCGATACGGCTACCAATATCGCTGTAACGAATTTGGCACGCGAATGCGCGCCATCCGAAATCGCTTGGCAGAGTTATCAGTACAAAGGCTATATGCTTATGATGCACAGCATCGCCAACGCGGAATTGCGTCTGCAGGACAATGATGCCGAGGCAGCACTACGGCATATTGATACCGGCATTCAACAGATTGGAGAATTCTGTGGTGAATGTCTACGCGAGGAACACGGCGAAGCCGAAAATATAACGCGTGAACGCTATCTTAGCAATCTTATAGAATTTCGGTCCGATCTGGAAACACTTGATACCGAGACTACCGAGACAGAAGAGGCAGAAGAGACAGAAGAGGCGGAAGGCGACGAAGAAGATATCTTGGCGGAATTGGAAAGATTGCTAAATGAGGACGACGCATAATATCAATTTCTGTTAGAACCTTCGGATGGAAGATTGAGGCTGCAAAAGCACTAAATTGATCTATTATAGCACGTCAGCCGCCATGAGCAGATTCGGTGCTGCAAAGTATCTTTACTTTACCTTTCGGCATTCATTATATATCTTCCTCGTCTGGTGCTTGTATAAGCACACCGCCCAGGAACAAAAACGCGATGCCCCGGATTAGCACGTGCAATTGAACACCAAGGTTTAGGAAAATACCTGCTGGAAAGGCTATTATCGCAAGAAAGAATAGGTATCCCGCAATTGGATTTCCCCAGGCATGGATCGCTGAGCCATAACAGAGTGCTAACAATGCACAGAGGAAGGCACCTGTCATAAAGAGGGCTTCGCCCCACTCTACCCAGAGCGCGTGAAAGGGTGCGGCGATAGTAGCGGTAGTGGACTTGCCTACTAATTCCGATAGTGCGTTTATTGGCGCAGTTTGTGAGCAGTGGGCTACCAATTCTATGACAAGCCACAGGACCGCCATACTTGCGCCTAAGGCACTACGTGCCGCTGCTTCTGAAGAGAGTAAACCATAACTGGCTAATAAGGTCGGCACGAGCAAAATGATTGTGACGACCCCGATTCCATGAAAAATTCCGATGCTTCCAAACTGTTCCGCTGACGGGTCTGAGCTAATAGAAGATAAACCGAAGATAAACCAAATACTTGACGCTACCATGAGAAGACCGCTCAAGATGCCAGTGAGCCCGCCGAGTCTATACAGCGAGCTGAGTTGTTTTTCCATTCAATTCCTCCGAAAAATGTCAACAAAAATTTATTATGTTGCGGATAATGATTTTATAGTTTACCTAAATTTTCAATTTTAAACAATACTTTTTTTCAGGTCATAGCAAAATCTGAGACGCTATTGATATTCAACGAACAGCAATCCACAGACCTGCTTTCACTGGTAGGGTTTGTAACTCCGTCAATTATGAACACAACAAACGCGCAAAAAACAGTACTGATTGTTGATGCCGATAGGAGTGAACGCGAGCTTGTCTGCGAAACACTTGCGGGTAAAGGGCTTCGTCTTCTTGTCACAGGCAATATGTATCAGGCGTTTCATCAGATTGAGCACTTGAAAATAGATATCCTTATTGCCCAATTGAAAGCGGCGCGAATTGACGGATTAGCACTGTTAGATGCGGCAATACAGCATCACCCGGATGTCGGCGTGATTTTTATTACAGAACCGAACATTTTAGAGACCGATATCGGTATCAAAGCGATGCTCGCTTACAAAGACACCTGTTTTCTCCCGAAGCCAGTTAACCCTGTGCATCTGGAGGCACTGCTACATAGAACCCTTGAAAATCAACGCCTCACCTTTGAGAATCGACAACTCCAATCACAAATAGATGAGAAGGAAGGCTTGCGCCGGCTCACAGGTAATTCGCCGCAAATCATCAGGATTCGCGACATGATTACCCAGATCGCGCCAACAAAAGCGACTGTAATGATTCACGGTGCGCGCGGTACGGGTAAAGAACTGGTCGCTCGTGCGATTCACCACCGAAGTTTGCGCCGGGGGCCTCTCATCGCCTTTAATTGTGCGACACTCAACGAAAACCTTGCAGAATCCGAACTTTTCGGGCATGAACGTGGGGCGTTTAGTGGGGCATACTATCAGCGCAAAGGGAGATTTGAACTCTCACATGGCGGTACGCTCTTTCTTGACGAAGTTTCACAACTCAGTCTATCCAATCAAGCGCGTCTTTTACGGGTTCTTGAAGAACGCGAATTTGAACGGGTTGGCGGCGACAAAACGATTCGGGTTGATGTCCGCGTCGTATGTGCTACGAATCACGATTTGGAAGCCGCATCCAAGAGACGAGAATTCCTACCGGATCTCTACGATCGGCTCAACGTTGTGCCTATCCATCTCCCTACGCTCCAAGAACGTATTGAAGATGTTCCGCTACTTGTGAAGGATTTTCTTGAAGAGTTTTGCCAGCAGAATGGAAAGCCTCTGATAACCCTCGAACCAGAGGCAATTAGAACGCTGATGAAATATGAGTGGCCAGGGAATGTGCGCGAATTGAAAAACTGTATTGAAGGTATTGTTGTAACGTCCACTCAATCGACAATCCAACAAATTGACTTACCTGAACGCATCCTCAAGGCAGCTGGCATCGCATTTTCAAATCTACTTTCTGTTCCCGATATCTGGAAACCGGTCGATACAATTGAGGATAAACAGCACTTAAATGTAGAAGTCGGTATGTCACTTGATGAAATTAACCGAGAGGCACTCCGGGCAACCCTTGCGTCTGTGGATAATAACAAAGCAAAAGCCGCAGAAATACTTAAGGTGAGTCGTCGGACAATCCAAAGGAAAGTAAAAGAATACGGGTTGTTTGATGAAGAAGAGCTATAGTGTTATGCTGACATCGTGATCCTAATGGTCCTGAGATAGCAATTCTTGTTTATTCGCGTAGACCTGTTTGTAGTAGTCTACACGTTTCAGTTGTGAAGCAGCCGTCTCGTCAATGATGGCAACCGTTTGTGGATGCATCTGCAGTACCGATGCTGGGACTTCTGCCGTGATCGGTCCTTCTACGGCGTTTGCGATCGCTTCCGCTTTTGATTCTCCGCTTGCCAACAGTAGACACTGTTTTGCCTCCATGATTGTGCCGACTCCCATCGTAATCGCCATTTTTGGGACAGCGTCGACGGTACTACCGAAATGCGGTGCGTTTGCCTCAAGGGTACTTTGTGTCAGTGTTTTAATACGCGTCCGCGAACCGAGGGAAGAACTCGGTTCGTTAAAACCGATATGCCCGTCTTTTCCGATGCCGAGTACTTGAATGTCAATGCCGCCAGCATCCACAATTGCCGCTTCGTACTGCTCACAGAATTCCTCATGTTTGACCGTTGTACTCTGGGGGATATGGCGATTCTCTGTGGGAATGTTAACGGCATTAAAAAGATGCGTCTCCATAAAGGTGTGGTAGCTATACGGATGGTTCGGTGGAATCCCGACGTACTCATCTAAGTTGAAGGTGGTTACACCTGAGAAATCGAGTCCCTCTGTTTTATGCATCCGGACTAAGGCTTCATAGACACCGATCGGTGTGCTACCGGTGGCAAGTCCTAAAACAAGGTTCGGTTTTTTTAAGAGCGCGTCTCGGACGATTTCAGCCGCAACCGCCGCGAGCTGCTCATAAGTCGGTTGAATAATAACTTCCATTTGTTTCGTAGGTTCCGCGTTCCAAACATCCTAATTCGATTTATAGGGCGAGACTGCTTCGCCTCAACCGTATACATTGCTCAAAGGATTCTTGCTAACTTAATCTAATATTATACATTTCCAGCGATAATTTTGTCCATATCACTGCTGATGCTATGTACTCTACCTTCTGGGTTGTCCTCATCAACCGGAAGTTCTGCTGTCATGTAGTCGTTGTACCCAATCTCTTCAAATGCTGACATGACAGCGTTCCAATCAATCGTGCAGTCCTCAATCAGATAGGTCCACCGACTGTCGGTTGCATTGAATCCTTTGACATGCACTTTAGAAATACGGTTCCCCAGAGAACGAATCCAGTGTTGTGGATAGCCGTACAGCACGATATTACCTACATCAAAATAGGCGGTTATCGTCTCACTGTCAAACTCGTCAAGGTAGCGACAGAATTCTATCGGACTGAGTAGAAACTTGTTCCAAACGTTCTCGAGTGCAATTGTGATCCCGTTCTCTTTTGCCTTAGGAATCAGTTTATGAATTTCCGCTTGTGAACGTTGATATGCGTCCTCGTAACTGGTCTTATCGTTGACAACGGCAGGAACAAGCAACACAGTGTCTGCGCCGACAGCCGTCGCGGTTGCTATTGAATCGAGCATTCCGTCGCGCGATTCTGCACGAACATCGGCATCAGCATCGGAGAGCGGACATGCCCAGTGTTTGCTATTCATCACGCTGAAGACTTCTAATCCGTGTTGTGTGGCGATCTCTTTTGTCTGAAGTCGGTCGTCGTCATTTCCAAGCGTGTTGATTTCAACGCCGTCAAACCCGGCTTCTTTCGCGAGTTTAAACCGCGCTTCGGTTGAACCGCCCGGTAATGATCCGATACATATCCCTTTTTTCATTTTTTCTCCTTTTGAATCTGTGAGCGTAGTTTATTGTATGCATCTACATTCGGTGCTAATGCGATGGCTTGATTGATAGCGTCCAAAGCCTGTGTATATTGGGCATTGCGGAAGTAGGTGTATGCAAGTGTGTCATAATGTTTCGCCGTCGGTGCCAAAGTGACCGCCTGTTGTGCTAAATCTATTGCTTGTTGCATCTCTTTACCGAGTCCTGCATAGAGCCGCGCGAGATTGTTGTAGGCTTCTGCTGCAGTGTTATCAACAGCAGTGGCGTGCTTGAAAGCCGCGATTGCTGGTTCAAACTGGCGTTGGTTGATATAGATAACGCCTAACTTTATCTGGACTTGTGCGTTATCCGGTGCGATTTCTGTGGCTTTTTCATACACGCGCACCGCTTTTTCAAGCGTACGTTGCCGAATAAATATCTCGCCGAGGTGAAGATACGCTGGCAGATAGGACGGGTACACCTGCGTGGCGACTTCATAAATTTGTGCCGCTTCTGCTAAGTTGTCATGAGCCTCATGGAGTTCGCCGAGTTTAATGTATAGCACCGGCAGATTCGGATTTGTATAAATTGCCTCTCGAAATCGGTGCATCTGATCCTCATAAGTCTTTAAACGTTGAAACTGTGCCATAGCAGTTTTGGATTTCTCTTTGTCTCCAAGTTTCTGATACGTGAGTGCGCGCCTATAATGCGTCTGCGATGAATATCGGTTTCGCGCGAGCGCGGCATCGTAATATTCCATAGCCTGTTTTAGGTGATTTTGCATCTCTGCTATCCGTCCGAGTCCGTAATAGGATTCAGTGTGGTTTGGGTTCAGACGGATGCCCTCACGGTAAGCCTTTTCAGCGGCGTTGAATCTACGTTGGAGCACACATACATCGCCAAGATGGATGTGTGCTTCCGCAGATTGCGTCAACAGGATGAGTGCTTGTTTGAGATGATCTTCAGCAAGTGCTAATTTACCTTGTGCTTTATAGACGATGCCTAAGTGCAGGTGTGCGTTCCCGTGTACCTCCTGTGGTGCTTTAAGTGCCAATGCTTTCTGGTATGCGGCTGCAGCCTCGCTCAGACTATTGAGTTCTTGATACACAATACCGATGTAGTATTGGGCGAGACTCCCAATGTCATCTGAGGTGGCATATTCTTTTTGAATAGCTTGAAATTCGGCGAGTGCCTGATTGTACTGCTCCGCGTCAAGATAGCGGACACCGCGTTCAAACCGGATGTTAATTTCCTGTTCAGCATCGCACCACCCCACCGATGGGGGTAGGACAATCAGGGTAAAAGAGAGAATAATACTTTTCAGTATGGGGAATAGATAGCATTGACGAGTAGGCATGCCGAGATGAGAAGATGAATATGGGACGGCATGAGAACCGTCCCAACGTTTCGGAGCGTGAAATTAATCACGACGTTTCTTCACTTGTCCCCACGTCGTGGCGAGTTTGTCCGCCGGTTCGACGGGGAGGAGTTTACCGTCCATAATATCTTCCACCTCGTCGGCATCCACAGCTCTATCGTAGACATAGAGGTCGTCGAGGTAGAACTTCGCGGCGCTATAACCCGTTTTACCGATATAGAGTTTTTCTGCGCCTTGTGCGTGATCTTTCGGCACACCTGGTTCCGCGACGTTTTTGCCATTGACATAAAACGCCAACTTGGCGCCTTCTTTAACACCTGCGATATGGTACCATTCGCCGATTTCAAATGTGTCATTTTCGCCGTCGGGACCTGCGCAGAGTGTGCCTTGGTTACCGGGGTTAAACCGATAGTGAATGTGCAGCGGCACACGGTTACAGGTCCAGATACCGGGTGAACGGTCAGAACCGGGTGCCTTTTTCGCGATGATCTGATCCCAACCCCCGGAGTTCGCCTTAGTAAAGTTGACCCAGAAGAGATAGGAGTTATCCTGATAATCTTCTAATTCTTTGAAGGAATCGACCTGCACACTGTCGCCAGCAGCGTCGAACAATATTGAGCCTTTGCCGTGGACGACTTCATCGGTGGCAATTTTCGCACCATCAACTATGTCGCCATCATTTCCACCGCCGGTTTCATCTATTATCTTTCCGCCTTTTGCTGCATCAAAGCTGAAGTAAAGGATCAAACCGTCGTCTTTAACGGCACCGTGTGTGGTGATCGTGCTGCCCATTATGAGTAGAGCAACAGTGAGTAGATACATAACTAAACGCATAAGTAAATCTCCTCATATCAAAAGTAAAGCCAATTAATGTGCTATGCGAGACCCAACGTTAGGGCCGGTTTCCAACCCTTGAATAATAGGGCACGCGTTTTAACCCACACAGATATTGTAGAAGAAACGCTTAAATATGTCAAGAAAAATCTGCATTTGTTTATGCTAAAGCCGTGGAAGTGTCGATTTTCATTTCGGGGAAATGAGGAAAGTGGGCGTTTTAGAGAGTAAATATGTTCCGGGTGAGAAAAGGGATGTGGGACGGCATGAAAGCCGTCCCAACGTTTCAGCGTGTGAAATTAATCGCGACCTGTTTTCAGGTGTCCCCACGTCGTAGTGAGTTTATCTTGGGGTTCAACAGGGGTGAGTAAGCCCTCCATTACATCTATAACCTCGTCGCCGCTCAATGCTCTATCGTAGACAAAGAGTTCATCAATATAGAAGAGCGCGGAAGCATAGCCTGTTTTACCGATATAGAGTTTCTCTTCGCCTTGCGCGTGGTTTGCTGGAACGGTCTGTTCATCAACGACTTCGCCATCAATGTAAAATTTGAAGCCCGTACCTTCTTTGATACCGGCAATATGGTGCCAGTCACCAGCAGCGAACTCGTCCCCTTCTCCCTCAGGACCGACACAAAGGCTTCCGGCATTCCCGGGATTGAACCGATAGTGGATGTGTAAACTAACGCGGTTGCAGGTCCAGATACCCGGCGAACGGTCAGACCCTGGTGCTTTTTTCGCTATAATTTGGTTCCAAGCACCGGAATTCAATGCACCAAAATTGAGCCAGAAAAGATAGGAATTATCGGTATAATTCTCTAACGCGGCAAAGGATTCAACCGTTACACTATCGTTGCCATCGTCGAACAATGCCGACCCTTTACCGTGGACGACTTCATCGCTAACAATCTCTGCACCATCAATGACGCCATCATTTCCGCCGCCTGTTCCATCTTTAACCATATTTCCATCTGCTTCATCAAAACTGAAGTAAAGGATTAAGCCTTCGTCTTGGACTACGGCATGTGTGGTGAGCGCGCTGCCTACGATGAGTAGAGCAACGGCGAGTGAATACATTATTAAACGCACGAGTAAACCTCCTCATGTCTAAAACAAATAGGACTTGCGCAAATTTAGCATATAGCGGTAGATTTTGATTTTTAAACCCCTAAATCCGCCTTATCAGGGGGACTTTGAGAACAAATGCGTAAATCCTAACAAATTAACGTACGATGCGAGCGGCTCACATTAGAGAAGGCTTTCAACCCATCCATTCGATGAACGACTCGCGTTTTAACTTACAAAAGTATTATAAAAGAAACTTCTAAATATTGTCAAGAAAAAATCTTCACCTATATAAAACGAGTTAGTTTTCTGATCGTTTCGATTTTGCGTGCAAGGTCGCTTCGCACGACTGAAGGTGAAGTTAGTTTGGCATCGGCTCGGCAAGATGTGGTATAATTTCACCGAATATAACGTTTGCACGACTGCTGCTGATGTTCCTTGTGGTAAAAAAACCTTTTGACATGCCTTTGTTGCTGTGTTATGCTAAGATGCGGTTCAGGAAGCATCACGATGGATCCGCACTGTCTCATTTTTTGCTACGGTTGCGTATGTTTAGGGAACTTACTGAAAGGGATACTAAAAATGGAGCGTACCAATAACCAACCTGTCTATGTTGTCGCTATCTGTGGAAGCCTACGGAAAGGCAGTTCAACGCACGCGGCACTCCAAATTGCGCTTGCTGCCGCGAAAGAGGCAGGTGCCGAGGTCGAATTGCTTGAGCTTGGCGAGTATGAACTCGTTTTTCAAGGTTCTGTCGCTAACGAAAGTGACTATCCGCCTGGCGTGTTCAAACTCCGGGAAAAGGTGAAACGTGCGCACGGTATACTTCTCGGTTCCCCTGAATACCATGGCAGCTTCAGCGGTGTCCTTAAAAGTGCTCTTGATCTGATGGGCTTTGATGAATTTGAGAACAAGGTCATCGGGCTTATTGGTGTCTCCGGTGGACGGATGGGTGCGGCAAATGCGCTTTCTATGTTGCGCACGGTTGGCACAGCACTCCACGCTTGGGTCGTCCCGAAAGACGCATCTATCCCGAACTCATCTCAGGCATTTGATGCTGAGGGTAATTTGCACGATCCTGAATTGGCTGCACGTGTCGAAGCCGTCGGTAAACAGGTTACCGAATTCGCGGCACTTCGGAATTCAACATAAACCCAAAGCTACAACGGATTGAAATCATTCAATGAACGCAATACACAATTGGAACACATGGATCGGCACAGACGAGGCAGGTAAAGGTGATTACTTCGGACCACTCGTTGTCGCGGCTGTTTACGTGGATGCTGAATCCCGAGAAACCTTCTCAGATTTAGGCATTACTGATGGAAAGACCTTGTCAACACGCCGTATCCGAAACCTTTCGGAATTAATCCGTTGTCATAATGCGCAGCATGTCGTTATTGTGGAAAGGATGCCTGCTGAATATAATTCCCTTTACGCCACTCTCCGCAGGCGGGGACAAAACCTAAACCATCTACTCGCGTCGCTTCATGCTGAGGCTATTCGGACATTGGCGGACAGCGTCGGTGCGAAACATGCCCTTGTTGACAAATTTGCTAAAGATGACCTTATCACCGGACAATTCGCCCAACGCGCGAATAACGGACCCCATTTACAGCGTGACAGTGTGCGCGCTGTGCCTGTGAGGCTTGGGATAGAAATCAGACAGGTAACAAAGGCGGAACGCGATATCGCAGTCGCTGCAGCCTCTATTATCGCTCGCGATGCTTTTTTGACAGGGATGGATACATTGTCGGAAAAATATGAGATTCGCTTACCGCGGGGTGCGTATCAGGTTATTGAAGCCGGTAGAGAATTTGTGGCGCTGCACGGGAGTAAGGCATTAGGAAACGTCGCGAAACTCCATTTTAATTTGACCGATGCTGTCCGTGCTCTGTAAGCAATATATCTCCTTGCCAACATTATTTTAAACCCCCTAAAGAATCAACGGTATGAATGCCGCATGGCATTCCCCGCCTCTTATCAGGGGGACTTTAAGAGATAGTGCGTAAGTCCTAACGTTAATTCTGGAAAATTATTTGTAGTACGAGAGAAATCATGGAAGAATTGTTTAGTATCCATTATGCCGAAGTTGGGCTTAAAGGGAAGAATAGAGTATTTTTTGAAAAACGGCTTGCGAACAATATCAAACTCGCCTTGCGCGGTACCGGGTATGCTGAAGTAGAACGACTTCACGATCGGATTCTGGTGCATCTTGGTGAACATGCCAATATATCTGAAATTAAGGAACGGCTACGTCAAGTTATGGGTATCGCCCATTTTGAACTCTCATGCTGTACCAAAACCGACATCGCAGCTATTAAAGGTGCAGCACTGCGACAAATCCAAAATGTCTCTTGCGAGTCGTTTAAAGTCGAGACAAGGCGATCGGACAAAACCTTTCCATTAACCTCACCAGAGGTTAGTGCGGAGGTCGGCGGGTATCTCGTCAAGGCGACGGGTGTCCGTGCGGATATGCATAATCCCGACGTGGTTTGTTGGATTAAAATAACACAGAAAGCAGCCTATATTTCTACAGAAAAAAATCAAGGCATCGGTGGTTTACCCGTCGGCGTGAGTGGTAAGGTGCTCGTCATGTTATCCGGTGGGATTGATTCCCCCGTTGCTGCATGGCAAATGATTAAGCGTGGCGCGAAAGCCGTTTTTATTCACTTTTATAGTTATCCTTACACAGATAAGGCTTCTTTGGAGAAGGTGATTGAAATTGCTCAGATCTTGGCGGTATCAAATTACCGGAGCACAATCTATCTCGTTCCATTTGCGGATCTCCAGCAAACCATTGTCGCTTCAACACCGGCGCCATTCCGGGTTTTGTTGTATCGGCGGATGATGACCCGAATCGCGGAACGCGTCGCCGCGATGGTGGATGCAGAGGCACTTGTTACTGGAGAGAGTCTCGCACAGGTCGCTTCACAGACGTTGACGAACCTGCGAACGATTGAATCGATCGCCGAAATCCCGATCCTGCGCCCACTTATCGGCGAGGATAAGGCTGAAATTATTGCAAAAGCGCAACGGATAGGGACCTTTGATGTATCTACACGTCCGCATCAAGACTGCTGCTCACTTTTTGTACCGAAACATCCTGCCACCGGTGCGTCGCTTACTGAATTAGATAATGCAGAATCGGGTCTGGATATAGATGCACTGGTTGAAGACGCACTGGATAACCTCGAAAAGCAAGTGATCGGTTAAATTTTATTTGATGGAAAATTGTAAGAGTGCTTGCTGTTCACAATGCGTATAAGACAATGGCTTCCGAAAGAATACTGCTGATTCGACTCAGTTCCCTTGGCGATATTGTGCTTACAACACCGGCGATCCGAGCCGTCCGTGCGCGTTTCCCAGATGCGTATATTGCTATGCTTGTAGCAAAACAGTCGGCAGAGATTCTCCGTGAGAATCCGCATCTCAATGAAATAATTACGTTTGATCGGCTCGCTAAAGATAAGGATACTGGCGAGATGCTGCGGGTGATCCGTATTCTGCGTGCGCGAAAATTTACACTGACTATTGATCTTCAGCGGAAGTTTCGGACTGAGATGCTAATGTATTTCAGCGGTGCCGCTGAACGTATCGGTAAAGGTAGATTCTGTAGCGTCCGCGTCCCTGAGCGGGGTAACCAACACGCGACAGCGCACTATTTCGATCTGTTGCATGCAGCCGGAATTCCGGCGGAAGATCAGAGATTGGAACTCTTTCTCTCTGAATCTGAGCGATTAGACGCGGTGCAACGGTTTGACATCGCAGGTGTTAACGCTGGAGAATTAAAGGTCGGATTTTTTCCTGGTGCAGGATGGAAGTTGCGCGAATGGATGCCTGAACGTTTCGCTGCCATTGGGGATAAACTGGTAGAACATTTCAACGCCAATGTCTTAATTTTTGGAGGACAAAGAGAGACGGCGCTCGTGCAGACCGTTGCAAATCTCATGAATGCGCGTGCTATTCCGTTTGCGGGTAACCTTCAAATTCGGCAGTTAGCCGCTTGTATTGAAAAGTGTGATCTATTTCTCACCAACGACACCGGTCCGATGCATATTGCCGCAGCAGTAGGGACACCCACTGTATCTCTGTTTGGTCCTGGTAATCACATCCGGTTTCAACCGCTTGGCACATTGCATCAAACCATCCGTCACCCTGTCCCGTGTAGCCCTTGCAAGCAGTTCACGGATAAATGCAAGGACAATATCTGCATGAAAGGGATCGGTGTAGACGAGGTATGGGAGTCGGTCTCCCACACGCTGGCGAAAACTACCTAACTCAGGTGGATTCCGCTGTCAAGTACGATAGTTCGTCAGGTTCATCTCTGGGTGTGTTCAAGCGCGAGTAGAGGCTGTAAGCACTCCAGCCCTTGGTTGATTGACTGCAATTTCATGGTAGACATCCCCATAAAGGCAAGGAACAGAGAATATTCTACCGAGACACCAACCTTGGTTTTTGTTTCACCCACTGGTTCAAAATCGTAAGTTATCGTCCAACCTTTGAAACGTATACTCGTGACGCTGTCAATTGCTAACGTATCGATAACAAGTTGACGGTTCTCAGACTCCTTCACAATTCGTCCGGAGTATTCTCTTCTTCCTTGATGAAGTTCCTTGTAGGCAGTGAGAAACTTCGGATTTATTACCGAGTTCTTCACGTAGGAATAGATCGTTGCCACTGGAACTTCAATATCCACTGCAATGTACGTCCTTCTCATATTAATTCTCTCCTTACCCACACGCCGCCTCAAAGACGCGCAGATGGTTTTCGCCGAGTACCTTTCTTATATCGTCATCGGAATAGCCGCGTTCGCTTAACCCTTCTGCGATTTTGATGAACTCACTGGCATCCTTGAGTAAATCTCCGCCGCCGTCAAAGTCCGAACCGATGCCGACATGGTCGATGCCTGCGATGTCGATTGCGTAGGCGATGTGGTTAAGTAATTGCGCCAGGGGTGGCATTTTCTGCCATCCGTCTATCGTGATAAACCCCGGAACGAAGGTGATCCCCACAACACCGCCATTAGCCGCTAAGGCTTTCAGTTGTTCGTTGCTCAGGTTCCGTGAATGACGGCACAATGTCTTGCAATTGCTATGTGATGCGATGACAGGGTGTTCCGAGATTTCGAGAACATCCCAAAATCCACGTTCACTGATATGCGAAACATCGACGAGCATGCCTAAGCGGTTCATCTCTGTGACTAATGCCATACCAAATCGGGTCAAGCCACCCCCCATATCCTCTTCATCATTTCCCGTTGATGCCCATGTATTCAGGTTATGGGTTAAGCCGATTGAACGGACACCCATCAGATAGAGTGAACGTAGTATATTTAGGCTCCGTTCAACTGCCTCGCTGTTTTCGATGACAAGAATTGCGGCAAGTTTGCCGGCTGCCTTCGCTTCGCGAATATCATTCGCGTTCCGAGCGATGCAAATGTCGTCAGCGTTTGCTGTCACTTCTGCGTTGAACCAACCGAACGCATCTAAGGCGTAGGCGAGATGATTTTTCCAGGCGCGCGTCACGTCAACAGCGAAGAAAGCAGCATCAATACCACCTTGCCGCATTTTCGGGATGTTGAGTTGGATACCGATAGCTTCTTCTGCCGGCGGTACGGGACCACGGAGATAAGCGATAGTACCGGTGGGTTCCATTGGATTTCGGACACTTTCGTCAGCAAGACTCACGTTGCCTCGACGAATATGCGCGACGATGGCATCGTTGTGCGAATCGATCACGAGTGCTTGCTCGTGTAGTTCCGAGATTTGCTTATCTGATTGTGTTTGTCTATTTTTCTGTTCCATAATCCTCAGGCTTAATCGAATACCGTTTGTATCGTTCGTTCGGCTATATCAGGCGTAATTTGTAACGTCGTCGCGACGGTATAAGGGAGGTTATGTTGCGCGACGTATTCTGATAAGTTAGTAAGGGTTTCGACAATTGCTTCAGGAGCAACAGCCGGTGGACGGTAGTTAATCTGTAAACACTCCAGTGCATGACGATACTGCATCCACGGTTGCGATTGCAGCGCAGCCATCAGCAAGATACCGAGTCCTACCAGTTCACCGTGTAAAACATTTCTACCGCTTGTAGACGTTAAATAGTTCTCAATAGCATAGGTAAAATAGTGTTCGCTGCCTTCTTCAACGCGACTATGCCCGCATAGATTGCAAAGCTGCACCTCCATACACAGGAGATCGAATAGCAGTTTCAATCCATCAGGGGTGCCGCTGCCGATTTCTCGAGCATTTTCGAGAAGCGTTTGGAGGAGCGTTTCTGCTATGTTAATTGTTTGGGGCATAAGCCGCTGATCGGGTGGGTTTGCCCCCATCTTCTCCGCTTCTTGCCAGTCCCGGAGTGCTGTTGCGATTGACAACACATCTGCGGCACCACTTGCACGCATTGCAGCGGGTGCCTTGCATAGCATATCCATATCTACGATAACGGTGTCAGGTGTTTTTGTAGGGAGGTACCGGACACATCCGTTTTCTCTGACCCCTGTTGCGTCGGTGAGAAAAGCGTCTGTTGATAAAATAGTTGGGAGTGCGATGAGGGACAATCCATTTGCCGCTGCGACGTACTTAGCGGTGTCAATTGTCAGTCCACCGCCGATTCCGTAGACCACTTCACCTTCACAGGCTTCGGCGATTACAGCCATAGCAGCGTCTGTATTTCCTGTAACGTAGATAAGTTGATGAGAATTGATATCGATGCCCTTGACCGCCTTCCATGCCGGTTCTGTTGTCAAAACGATTGCGTCCCGTCGTTCCTTAATATCAGCAAACGCGCATCTCACCATATCCGGCAGTCGTCCAATTTTTTCTTCAGAACAATCCTCTAACAACATCAGAAACCTCTCATCAGATTCAAATGGCTCTTTAATTCATCGATGACGGTAAATCCACAAGATATATCTGCCGGGATCCTTCATGAACGGAATCGAAGGTAATTGTTTTTCCGTCTGGAGCCCAGCGCGGATGTAAATCGCATCGGATATCTCCGGTAAACTGTTCTTCGTGATGGAATTCGCCTAAGACGATCTTTCGATTTTCGGCGATATTGTAAACCATCAATTGTGCGAGTCGTTCGGGCCCTCGCGGGTATGTGTCGCACAGCAGCCACTGCCGGTCAGGTGAAAATGAGGCGTGTCCATCGTTTGGTAGGACTCCGCGCCCGATCGGCGTAAAGTCGCGCGCGCCATCCGTAAATTCAACAAATCCCATCTCACCGAGGATGTCTGAAGATACCAGAATCTGTGTCGGTGTCCGCCAATCGAAATGTGACACGCGGTAACCGAACGGAATTTGCATTTCCAAATCGGAGCCGTCAGGGTTCACTGTCCAAAGTGAGGTGTAAAATCCAGTTTCCTGACGAACGCGGCAAAAAAATAGGAGTCGCGTGCCGTCCGTGTTAAACAAAACATGATTGAACCAGGTCCGTTTTGCTACCACGCGTTCGTCCGCGCTTGCTCGGATAACATCAGCGATAGAGAGTACCAGTTTAGAACTTCCATCTTGGAGGTTGAGTTGATATAAACCGTCTCCCTCCGGTTGTGCTTCAACGTTGTCGGATTTGCTGTCGGTGGCGTACCCAACAACAGCGCGACAGTGTGCCATCCGTCCATAATTCAAACCGATTGCGTACGGGGCAGTTGGTGACACGGCAGCAATTGCACCTTGTATAGTGCGTACTGCGCTTGTAGTAGGGTTTAAGGCACGTGATACAAGCGTCCCATTCTCCCAATCGTTAAATGTAAATTCCGCATCAACCCGATCACTGTCATCTGTTGCGATGTTACCTATCCAATGCATCATACTGCCCTGTTGAAGGTTAAAAGCGGAAGTCTTCGCATGCGGTGTAAATTGATGCGTGTCCCGATCAACAAGTCCGACGGCTGCCACATCTTCTGGCAAAGGGCGGTGTGTATGAAAATCTGTCTCTAATGCCAGATGATACCTTGACGTACGATCCCAGGGATTTATACCGTAATACCCAAAAAAATGGTGTTTTGACCCGATAGACAGTCTTTGTACTTTCATGTGTACTTTTTATCCGACTCATTTGACATAAAGTTGCTGCTTCGGTAATGAATTAATTTGACGTGTTGGTTGAATTATAGCATAATTGGCATATTGAGACATTAATTCAATACTTTCGCTTATTTTTCTTGTAAGTCCGACCTATTCCACTGCGTGCGAATTTTGAAACCGAAATCTGGCTTCATCGTTTTACTTATTGACATTCCGAAAAAAGATCGGTGGTTTCTCTGAATAGATTTGGCACCTTACCTGAATATGGCACACAAGATGTCTTTTTGTATTCTCAACCACAGGTGACCCGGACACAAAAAAATGCAATTTGCAGTGAAAACAGATACAGGTAAGCTTCGCGATAGGAACGAAGACTTATACTATTTTGATAGACAGCTTCAACTGTTTGCTATCGCCGATGGTATGAGTGGACACGAACGCGGCGACATCGCGAGTCGTATTGCTCTTGAAGTTATTCAGGAGTGGGCGGAAACCCAAGCATCTCCACAGAGCGATTTGGGTCCCATGAAACGGCTCGGTGTTCTAAGCGAGCTTGCGGAGGAAGCGAATCAGCGTATCTACACTTCCGCCGAGAGTCAAGGCAAAGGTCGCGGCATGGGGACAACCCTCATCGCGGGTTTTGTTACCTTCAGTTACCTCGCTTATGTTCATGTCGGAGATAGTAGGCTCTACGTTTTACGTGATGAAGCCCTCACACAGATAACGACAGACGACTCCTTCGTTCAAAAGATGGTCGAAAAGGGTGAAATCACTCCAGAAGAGGGACGGGTTCATGAAAAACGGAACATTATTACGCAGGCTATCGGTTTGAAGTCAACGGTTGCTGTCAATGCTGATGCTTACCCGCTCGTCCCCGGGGATATTGTGCTTGCCTGTACAGATGGTTTACACGACTTAATTATTGACGACCGTGAGATTGCTGACATTATCTTGGGTGCCTCTGATATTGAAGCGGCATGTGAAGATCTCGTGAACAAGGCACTTGATTATGGCGGTACCGATAACGTTACGGTCCTGCTTGTAGCTGTTGATTGACCTACCGACCCGAAGTTTAACAGCCTCCCAGTTCTCTTTCCCAGATTTTCAGAACAGGTTTTGATGAAGATTAATTTTTTAATTCGGTAATTTCCTGGGACTGTCCGGTTCGGTTAGGAAACCGAACCTACCGGGCCTGGGGAGAATATAGAATTACCGAATTATTTTCTTAAACTTCATGGAAACCTGTCTGTCTTCCCAAAACGAAACTATGTTTCTGATGTGCTTTCTTCTTGGTCTCCGAAGACTAACACGCCATCTGGATCCACTTCCTCTGCTTCTAATGTTTCCAGATGTGTAGGCATTGTTAATGCCGGCAATTCAATACGTTCCGCTTCAGCCCACAAGCGTTCGAGGTTGTAGTAGGCACGTCTTTCGGAAAGAAAAACGTGTACGACAAAGTCAACATAGTCTAATAAAATCCAATCTGCTCTACGTGTGCCTTCCTGATGCCAAGGTTTCTGTTCCCAGTTGGTTTCAAGTTCCTCAAGAACGGCTTGCGAAATACCTTCTACTTGGATATCAGAGTTCCCGCTGAAGATCGCAAAGAAGTCCGTGAATCCATCGAGTTCGCGCAGATCAAGGATAACACCGTCTTCTGCCCGGCGACTCATCGCTGCGGCAGCCGCGGCTTTTAACATCTCTAATGTATTTTTTTCTGTTTTCATCAATCTTCGGGCAGGAGACCCCATCCTTTAGGTTGGGGAGGAATGCCCACTCCTATAGTTAAAGTTGAGTCGTGTGAGCACCTTAAAACTATTTCGCTTCGCGCCCGTTGTTAATCGTTTCCCGCCAAGACTATAGAGAGCAAACAAGCCTTTTGCATTGATACCTGATAGACGTGTAAGCCCATACTTAGCGTGCTTGACGAGAGTGTTCTTGACGATCTCGTTTGCTAATACCGTTCCGCCATACCTTGAACGGATCCCGCCCTTTTTCGGTTGCTCTCTGTGTAACGCCCTTCGCCGTATCGGTATAGGCGATATACAGAATATATCC
>JAJDTM010000059.1 GCA_022827185.1 Candidatus Poribacteria bacterium | reverse complement strand
TACCTCCTTACAACTTATCAGGCACTGATAATGTTGGATCCTAAGGAGGTATTTTACTATAATCCCACTGCCTTTCCCATACATTTTCAAGCAAATATCTGCTAACACAAGGCTTCCATAAAAAATGGGGGTAAGTGAGATGCAAAATTCCTTGAAAATTACACAGAAAAATGCTACTATTTAAAACATGGACTCTATTCCATAGGCTTTAAGTCAGTCAAATATATAGGACAAAATAGGAGATATTTGTTATGAAAAAGGTGTTTTGGGTAGCAGTGCTGTTTGTGATGTGCGTTGCTACCAGTTACGGACAATATAACGGTGAATGTTGGGTTGTGAGTGGTGGAGATACAGTTTACAAATTACATGCAAATGGCAATGCCGACCCGACGGTCATTCCAGATTTAACCCAAGCGAGTGCTGCAGAAGTCAATCCTGCAAACGGTGTCGCTTGGATCGCCATTTCTGCAGCGAACGCTGTTTTCAGGTTTGATCAGTCAACAGGCGAATTTACACAGGCACCGGCGATCGAACGCCCAAACATGATCTCTGTCAATCCAGCAGACGGCACCGTCTGGGTGGCATGGCTAAACGGGGTGTTGAAGTTGTCAAGCGACGGAAAACAAATTCTCGCACAGGTATTTCCAGCAGATTATAACCCAGAGCGGCCCAACGTGGAAACAGGTCGATTCAATGTCGCTGTGAACCCGAAAGATGGCAGCTGCTGGGTAACGGATGCACGCGGTCCCATTAATCGTTACGATGCCAATGGCACTCTGATTGCAACCGGTCCGGTGATGCAAGAACCAAAAGCGGGTATAGCCGTTGACTATGAAGGAAATGCATGGGTCGCTGATAGCCAATTCAGTACGCTTCTTCGAGTTTCAGCAACCGGTCAAGAACTGGTAAAAATTACCACTATCTCCAGTCCGACTTCACCGCGTATCAATCCTAAGGATGGCAGTGTTTGGGTAGTTTCATCGCAGTCAATGCTGGTAAACTTATCAGCAGACGGGACGAAGGTAAGTGAATTCGCCGCCGGTATGGCTGTTGTCGGAATAAGTCTCTCACCCGCAGATAACGGTATTTGGGTCGCGGACATGCTCGGTGCAACGTTCACAGGCGAAGTCAGCAAGTTCTCTACAAATGGAACGAAACTCTTCGCGAACCCGATTCCGCAGCCTTCCTCTGTTTCGGCCGGATTTTGGGAAGGAAACTAATCCCGAACCGTCACGGGTTGCCTCCCTACGTTCGTCTACTTGTGGAGCCACTCGCGGGCATGATTACAACTTCACTGATAAAGCTAAACGAGGTGTATTATGGTTAAGTCTCACCTTTTGGTAAAGCATTCAGGTTTTCAAAAATTCCTGTTAAAATTCGCAATCGGAATTTATATTGTTGGATTGTGTGCCACGAGTGGATTCGCGCAGCTCCCAGATTTCCGTGTTGATGCTAATAGTATTACCTTTTCCAACCCGACTCCCGTTGAAGGCGAAGAAATTACCATTTGGGTTGAGGTGAAGAACATCGGGGAGGCCACCCCGACGATGAATGAAGATCTCGTCGTTGAACTTTACGAAGGGGATCCAGCAACGCAACCCCTCCAAATCGTCTGTAAGGATGTGATCTTGGAACTGAAGCCGAAACAGGCCGATAGGGTAAAAGCGCAATGGCAACCGCCGCCCGGTAAAACGGAACTTTACGCCGTTGTTAACCCCGCGGGAGATAAACATATTGAGGAAGCGGATGCCGGGAATAACGTTACCCATGCAACAGTTGTCGCACAAGCACTGACTTTTCCATCTGTTACGTCCGAAGAGATTCAGAGCTCTATAACGAAAGGGATCGCTTGGATAGAAGCACAGCAAGGCAAACACAGTCGCACCTGTTTGCAATGTGGCACCGAAAACCAACTCATTTTAATCTGCATTACCTGTCAGGCGAGTCTGAAAGGGCTCGCTGAAAATTTCGAGCCGGATGCTGTGTGGAATTTCGGTGAAGATCAGACACAAGAGACAGCACTGGCATTGCAAGCTTTGCTCGCAACAGGACACTCAACTTCGCATCCATCCGTTAAGAGGGGCTTGGAATTCCTGATCGAACAGGATTGGAATGAATTCGCAGTTTACCAATATGCAGTTATCATTCCAGTTCTGGTAGCGACGCAAGACGAAGCACATAGGGAACGCGCCCAATTTGCTGTGAATCAATTAATCAAAAAACAACTCCCTGTCAGTGGTAGTGATTACACAGATCCGAGAGATGATGGCGGTTGGGGCTACGGTTACAGTGCTGATGGTGCACACATGAACATGGTTATCTACGCGCTCTATGCCGCGAAGCAGTGGGGACTTGATATCCCGCAAGACGTTTGGATGCGCGCCGAGAAGTGGATTCGCCGAAACCAAACCGAAACAGGCGGATGGCTCTATAATTTGGTCGACGACGGTTCGCCTTGGGCGATCGGTGTCTACGGTAGTATGACCGCAACCGGGTTGTGGGCGCTTCGCGCATGTGGGGTCCCAGTCGAGGATCTACAGGTCCAAAAAGGCATGGCATGGGTGAAAAAGCACTGGACGTTAACCCGGAATCCAGGTTCCAACTCATGGCTCTATTACTATTTACTTTCATTGCAACGGTTCTGTGACATTCCACCAACTTTAGACACGTTTGCTGGCTATGATTGGTACGATGAGATTTCACAGATGATGGTGGAGCAGCAAGAAAGTGATGGAAGATGGCGTGGATCTGAGAGCGATTTTTTGGCGACATGTTTCGCTGTGATGTCTTTAAGCCATGCGCTCGCCGGTCCAACGGAACCGAATATCGGGATCGTCCCACGAAGTCTTCGGTTTTCACCGCCTGCGCCGCGCGTCGGTGAGGTGGTTCGGCTCAGCGCGACCCTTCAGAATACAGGAACCCCTTTTGACGGGATTCTCAATGTCCATTTTCACGTGAATGGTGAGCAGGCTACCACTGCCGAAGTACTTTGGACACCGAAACTTGGAGAGACTGTCGTCTCAGCTGACTGGGCACCTACGATAGAAGGTGAAATAGAACTTGTGGCGCGTGTAGACCTAACCGATACAGATGAAAGCGACAATACGGCTTCAGAAAAACTTACAATCCATCCAAAATCCACTGCGGCGACGGATGTCCAGTTGGCGAAACCGACGCAGTTGAGTGAAAATGTTTATCAACTCGGCAACGTTGTTTTCGATACCAATAAACGTGAGGTAAGTGTGCCGGGTGAAATTAACATTGTGGGTGGAGATGCGAATATAGAATTCTTCGCGTGTGGTAAACTCGGCAAAACACATGAAAGTATTTTGATCGTTGACGCAGAACCGGTTTATATATTTGCGGCACTCGGGACTTTAGATTTAGAGGCGGGCATGAATCTTGAGGTCGAAGGCGATCCGAGAATGCCGATAGGTTCACCTGTCGAAATCTGGGTAGAGTGGCAACAAGGTGAAAAGGTGGTTTCACGTCCCGCTCGCGAACTGCTATGGAACGCTTTTACAGACCAACCGATGCAAGATACAAAATGGATCTTCACAGGTGGACGATATAAAAATGGTCAATTTACTACGCAACTTTTTCATAACATCGTTGCTGTCTATCGCGACCCAGATTCCTTATTCAATCACCCTTTACCCACTGGCACAGATGACAGGACCTACCGCGTTAATACCGATGTGATTCCGCCAAAAGGGACAAAGGTAAAGTTAATCATTCGGCCCGTCACGGCTTAGAGGAAAAACGATGCCAATATTTGAATATCATTGCGATGAATGTGCTAATGATTTTGAAGTACTTCAGCGGACACGTGATACCAACGAACTCCCAAAATGCCCAAGTTGTGGTGCACAGGACACTAAGAAACGCTTCTCCGCGTTCGCTACCGCCGGAACTCAAAAGGAGACCGCCGGCGATAACGCCACCTGAGCGATCCCAACTGCGGGCAGTTTGTCCTAATCATATCTCCAGTCCCAACAATTCGACCTAAATTAACTGCAGTAAACCTGGGTTCGCGTGCTATAGGGTTATTTAAACACAATAAGTAGTTTGGGGCTTGTGGGTTTTTGTTTTTATTCGTTTTGTAATGTGTCAAAATTAATTCTAATTTGGTTTTCGTCAACGCGTCTTCTTGGACTATATTTTCGGGTCTTTACGTTAAGTTCTTTTATGAACCTTCTCATTGTTACTCTGTTTGTTCCAAACTTTTTTGCTATCTTTTCGTATGATAGGAATTCCTCATTGTAAAGTCGTAGGATTTCTTCGGTGTGTTTGGATAATCTGCGTTGGTTTCGTCCCTTTTTATTTGGGGCTATGCCGTTGTCTCTAAGGATGTTGGTTATAGATGCTTCATTCGCAGAAAAGTGCTCTGCTATCTCTTTTTGCGTAAGTCCTTCTTTACTAAACATTTTACATATTTCTTTTTCAAATTTACGGGCGCGAGACCAGTATTTTGTGTGTATTCCAAAGGCGTTCAAGATTCTCATTATTATGACCCTGTTCGTGTTGAACTGCTTTGCTATCTTATTCATAGACTTATGTTCTTCATTGAAAAGCCGTATAATTTCTGAAGCATGTTGCCATAATTCGGATTCTCTATATCTATCTTGACCGCCTCTATGCCTATTATAGCCGCTTTTATATGAATCGTTTAGTGTGATTAAATCTATCTCCAATTGGTTTAGTGTATGTCTACAATCTATACCAGTAAGCAAAACCTCAAACTTAAAATTTCCAACACCATACCTCTGAATATCGTCGTAGAGGGGCTTATTTCCGCCCCCTCTTATATGATCCTTCCACCTTACTTCTACGTTTTGTATGGTTTGACCGATATAAACCATTTTATTTGCCAGACATGTTATTTTGTAAAGCGTTCCGTATATTCTCATATAGATTTTCCTTTTTTTGTAGTTGAGCACTAAATTAGCCCAAACCGTTTCGGTTATTAGTTTTCTCCTTTTTGGTATAATACAAAAAGCAACTACAGGAAAAATAACAACTCAAATTTAACTTTCCGTATCAGATAGAGAGGTGGCCGCTTCCCTATCGCACCATTATACCGCATTTGGATCAAAAAGCCAAGGAAAATTTTGATGAAACAGAAACCTACAAATCCACCACCAAATATCCTCCGAGAAATCCAAGCGAATAAAATTTTACCCGTGTACCTGCTCTGTGGTGAGGAGAATTTCCTTATTGAAGGGACGCTCAAACAGATGCTCGACCACCTGCTTACACCTGAGACCCGTGATTTCAACCTCACATTTTTAGAGGATACTAATATAACAATTCGGGAAATTTTGAGTCAGGTTGATCTCTACCCAGTCATGTCAAAATGGCGGGTCGTGGTTGTCCGAGACGCCCCGTTCTTTAAAACGCAGCAACGCACAACACCGATAACAATCATCCGAAATGCGTTCAAAATTGAAATTACAGACCCACAGAAATCTATCTCTACATTGGCAAAACTATTGGAAGTCAGTCCCGATCAGATTGCCGAAAACCATTTTGATTTCACAAATGCGGTGAATGCACTTATGGATGAGTTGGGCGCGAAACTGACCGATGAAGAGCGAGGTTTTCTGGAACGTTCACCACAAATCGCCCAGCAACTGGATACATACACTGCAGCCGTTGATGATACCGACGACACAGCCTTACTACTTGAATGGCTTCAAGGCGATCTTCCAAAAAGTAGTGTCCTGATATTTACAGTACGGGGGGCTGTAAACGAGCGGAGCCGCGTCGTTAAAACCATTGAAACTGTAGGACGCTACCGATCTTTTGATCCCTTGGAAGCAGGGCAGTCGCTGAACCGAGACCCATTGTATAAAAAAGTCTCGGACAAATTCACTGAATACGGTAAGCAGATAACACCACGTGCGTTCTCTCTACTTCGGGATCGAACCGGCGGCGATATGCACACTGTCGCTGAAGCCATCAACAAAATTGTCAACTTTGTTGGCGATAAACGCCAAATTGACGAACAAGATGTTCGGAATATGGTAGCACAGAATACGTTTGATGGCATTTTCGATCTCACGGATGCGATCGGAAAACGCTCAATCGGACAGGCGTTGAAAGGGCTTCATGAGGTGTTAGCAAGCGGTGAAGAACCGATCTACGTGAATATGATGATCGTAAGGCAATTCCGATTCGCCCTGCAAGCGAAGTTAATCGCTGAAAGACAGGGGCTTCGAACCTTCCGAAGTCGGATGCCGCTTCGGGATTTTACAACGAATATTTTTCAACCGCTTGCTGAAGAAATAAAGGGACTTCTACCTAACTCAACGACTGACAATATCCTAAAACAGAACCCTTATGTCGCCTACAAAACTTTTCAGTCGCTCAACGCTTTCACGGTTGAGGAATTGGTCGCTGCACTCGAGAAAGCCTTAGAGGTAGACACCCAATTGAAAACAAGTAAATCAGATGCCACATCCATTTTGGAGCAACTAATATGTGAACTCTGCACTACCTCAACAGAGAGAAGATCCGGTTCTCGCTAACACGGGACTGGATAGATTAGGAAACCGACAGCGTTTTTATTCCGTATTATTAAATATATGTATTAATCATAACGAAGGAGTTTTCTATATGAAAGGCACAAGACCTTTAGATAATGCCGAGATCCGAAAAGTATCGGAGGCTTTTAGTGGTACGTTTGCCATTCGGAATCGGAGTCTGTTTATGTTAGGTGTATCCGTCGGGGCACGGATTAGCGAGTTGATCGCCTTGAAAGTGGAGGATGTCTGGCAGAATAACAAGCCTGTCAAGGATTTGCTATTTGATCGGAACATTGTAAAGGGTGGCGAGGTATCAAGAGCCGTGCCTGTAAATGTAGACGGTAGGCAGGCTATTGAAGATCTCATTGCTTGGCATACCGAGATATATGGAGACCTTGACCCTAAGCGTCCGTTGTTTCCGTCACGGAAAGGACAAGGCTCGAAACCTATGACGAGAATAGCAGCGCACAATCCCCTAAAAGAGGCGTTTGAAGCGGCAGGTTTAAATGGGAAACTCGGCACGCATTCCCTGCGGAAGTCTTACGCACAACGTCTTTATGAACAGACGAATGATATTTATGCCGTGCAAGAGATGTTGGGACATAAAAGCGTCGTAACAACACAGCGATATCTGGGGGTAAATTACGCCAGCGTCCGTGATGCGTCGGAAGCGATGTCAATCCATTCTGAACTTAACGTAAGTACGAAAACGTTAAGTTCGGTCAATGATGCTCCAGATGACGAACTTCTCGTTGAACTGCTCCGTAGAGGCTACGACGTGGCTCGCTTGCTTCAGGAAGACAAATCAGAACAACCTTTTCAACCCTCCACAGAAAAACACCCATCAATCGAAAAAGACCTTTATCGGTAGAATGGACCGGACTATGGTAAAATAAAATATGCCGACCTTTAGGCAAACAATCGTTCTTGTCTTCGCTGGCGGAGTTTATAACTCCGCCAGTTTTCTTATGTGTAAGCAATCATAGGTTTTGCTATAGTTTCCAGTGATTATGGGCAATACGGAAATTTGACTTCCATTTTTTACTATCCTTTTGTGTCTTGCAGACTCTAATGAGGTAACATCACAATTTGTTGAAAAAATTGGAGGAATTAAAAATGGAGCAAATCACACTCATCGTCGCTATCATATTTGCGAGTATTTCAGTAACAACACTCGGATGCCTCTGGTTGAGCCTATCTTACTTTAAAAAGAAAAACGGGTTAACGAAGGGCGCATCGCAAAGCGACATGGCGGCACTGCAGCAAAAAGTGAAAGACGTTCAAGAAGAAGTTGTTGTCCTTAAAGAGGAAGTGCAACGACTCATCCGAATCGCCAAAGGCAAAGAGGCCTGAAGGAGGGAACTGGTATGTTGATGCTACTACTCCTGATTTTTCTTGGATTGGTGTTCTTCTTTGTGCTTCAGGCTGCCACTGCAATTACGACTATCGTGACGATAGCTGTCGGCGTGACAACAATCACGATTATCGCATGTGTCTGGGTGGCGACATCGTATTACCTCAAACAATCAGGATACGAACCGAAAACCGCGCAGCAGATTTACGATCAGGTGGACTCAGATTTAAAACAGGTTGTTGGAGACCTACAGGAAATCCGGTTTGAATTGGAAGAGGTTGAGCCGCATCTACGGAATATGGAATTTTTAAAGTACGCCCGTCAGAATTCCAAAACTGAGAAAAGCAAAGCGTAGGCAGGACATACCTTTGTCCTGTCCTTATACACACATCGCAACATGTGCACGTTACGATGTGTGTATATTGAAGTAACCTAAATTGTCACTTATAAACCCGTTAAAAGGCTCTATATTTTTTCGGTAGGGTTTACCATAGCGGAGCATCTTTTGCAAGGGGCTTGTAGGGCATTCTCGAAAGCTTTTTTTTGGAAGTACCTGGCATAACAAAAAATAGTAGACGTTCTAAGAGAAACCGTCAATCAGAGTTAGTATTATATAATCAGGAACGCACTGAGACACCGAGACCTTGAAACGAGGAAAGTTTCTCAGTGTAGAACGGAGAAACACGCACATGAAACCCACAGTCATGATTCTCGGCACCTATCACATGGACAACCCAGAAGCCGATGCTGTCAACTTTGAAGCAGATGACGTGCTAACCGCTAAAAGACAGCGCGAACTTCAGCAGCTCATTGAACAGCTCGCGCGATTTAATCCCACCAAGATAGCCGTTGAGGCAGATACCAGTCTTGACGCTGAAGTCAACACAGAGTACCAAAATTACCTAAATAGTGCATATCAGCCGGGGCGAAGTGAAGGTGACCAAGTCAGTTTTCCTCTGGCGCGAAAGATGCAACATCCGAAAATTTATTGCGTTGACTGGTTTCAGAAGGCAGATGAGGAAGAAACGGTGGATGTTGAAGTTTTTGCAAAGACTCATAACCAAAGCGGATTATTGGAGAAAGCCGACGCGATGGTTCAAGCTATGGCACAAGAACCTCTTACTACCCTCACAGAGATCCAAAAAACTGGGAGTGTAATTGACATGCTCCGCTTTCTCAATCGGGAAGAGACCCTTCGTGTTTTACATGAGATTAACACGCTGCCGCAGTTCACACTCGCCCAAATCGGTGTAGCGGATCAATATGTCGGACTGGATTCGTTATTGGGCTGGTACGAAAGAAATCTCAAAATCTTTGTGAACTTGACACGCATCACCGAATCCGACGATGATCGAGTACTGTTGATGATCGGTGCCGGGCATGTTTTCCTCGTTCAACAATTCCTTGAGGATTCGGGAGATTACATCGTCGAAAGTCCACTCAAATACCTAAAAACGGAGAACACTAATTAATGAAACATCAGACGAAACCGACAATCATGATTCTTGGCAGCGAACACTTGGCAAACCCGGGCATGGATAGTTTTAATAGAAAAATGGATGATGTTCTTGCCCCTAAACGCCAACGCGAGATTGAGCAACTCGTCACACAGCTTAGGGCGTTCCAACCTACTAAGATAGCCCTTGAGGCGGATCCTTCACGGGACACTAAAGTCAACGCAAGCTATCAAGATTATCTGGAAGACACCTACGAACTCCAACGCAACGAGAGCGATCAGATCGGCTTCCGGTTAGCCAAACAGATCGGGCATTCTAAAGTATACTGCGTTGATTATTGGGACGATTGGTACAAGGTGTTTCCTGTAGACGATGACAAGATAGACTACGACACCTTCGCAAAGGAACACAATGTAGATTACCGTTTGGAATCCGGTCCCCCTGAAGGAAAAATTACGCAGGATGAAGATGGAACCATCTGGGTCGAACCTGAGGAATATGAAACGATAATCGACACATATAAACGGCTCAACGAGCCTGAGGGTAGACTTGCCGACCACCAAGGTTACCTACGGATCGCGCAGATTGGATTGGGTAGCGAATATCCGGGGGCAAATTGGGTCTGGTACTGGTACGAGAGAAATCTCAAGATTTTTGTGAATCTGACGCGTATTACTGAATCTGCCGATGACCGGATTCTGCTAATTGTTGGTGCCGGGCACGTCTTCCTCGTTCAGCAGTTCCTTGAGGATTCAGGCGATTACATCATTGAAAATCCACTCAAATACTTGGATGGCGAGGGGATGTAAACTTTTTAACCTGTTATCCAGAGGAGTTGTAATCACAAATCGTTTTACCAACAAAGGTGATGAGGCATATTAATGCGTACGCTTTGGCTTGTTATCCAGGCAGAAGATCAGAGTGATCCAGAAAGCCTGCATATCTATCCTGTGAAGGAGGGGTTATCTCAGAAACCGGTAGATCCAGACGCTGTGCCGGTTTTTGACGAGCAGATATCTTATCGGAGCGTGTTGACTCAAGTTATGTTGCTGGTCCTGTTTAGTCTGCTATTCTTTATTATCGCCTTGGTTTCTTTGTTGAAAATAAAAAGAAATCTCCTTCTAACTCAAAATTCTCCAAATAACTACTGTCAAAATTCCTCCGAAAACTTTAAATTAAAAAAAGTGCAACTTTTTTGCGACTCGCTTGTAGTAACGATAACCTCATTTTTTAATAGCAAGTTTTGGCTTGCAAACTGCGCCAAAAGAGCGGAGTTGCAGTATGACGGAAGATAAATTCCTTCTTCAACGCCATACACCTCGTCTTTTGACAAGGCAGCATAAGTTTTACAATATTGTCTAAACTTTAGGAAATATATAAAAGGTGGAAACTGGTAATTTGTTAAGAGGAATACGTCAAGTACCCCCCGCTAAAGCAGGGGGCTTGCGAAAGAGTGTTTAGCTCCAGCAAGCCCGTTGTAATAACGGATTTCTCGTTTCATAGAGGATGGTATCCCATACCTCTCCACGAAGGGCGCAAGCCGCCCTATGTAAAATGTTCAAAGCCGCATTGTGGTCGCGGTCCAGTTTAAAGCCACAAGATCGACAATGGAACACACGCTCGGACAACTTCAGTTTTATACGCAATCTCTGACAGCACTCCGAACACGTTTGACTCGTATTGTGAGGGGGCACTTGCTGGAAGTGTTTGCCGTCGCGTTTTGCCACCCAGTCGCACCAGTCAAAGAACATACCCCAAGACGCATCAGAAATCGACTTGGCGAGGTATCGGTTCTTAACCATGTTGCTTGGCTTGAGTTCCTCAGTAACAACCGCGTCAAACTCCCTATGGTGAAAAAGTTTGTAGGCAGTTTTTGCGATAAAATCAAGACGTTGGCAGGCGACAATATCTGCCTGTTTTGCCAATGCGTCCTTCGCCTTATACCATCGTTTGCTGCGGTATTGCTTGCGCGACAAATCACGATGAAGTTTCACAAGTTTGCGTTCGGCGTGTCGGTAAAAGCGCGGGTTCGGAACTTTTTCACCCTCAGAAGTCGTCAGAAAATCGTGTGTCCCAACGTCCACACCACAAGCGGATTTTGGAACACATTTCAGCGAGTCAGGCACTTCGCAAACGATAAAGCAATACCACCCGCGTGCCGTCTTTTTCAACGTGACCTCTTTCGGGTCTCCGATAAATGGACGGTGCTGGCGGATTTTGACTTCACCGAGTTTCGGCACTTTCAGCATGTTATGCCGTTTACCTGTTTCACGGATAGGATTCTGACGAACGCGCTCACCACTCTTAAGTTTGTGTTTACGCAAAGACCAAGACAACGAGCGAACAGAACGCCTGAACTTAGGATAACCCTTTTTCTCCGCCCTCTCTTTACAACGGCGGCGGAAGTGTTCATGCGCAGCGTTGACGCGTTTGATTGTAGAAACTTGCATATCCTGCGGATGTTCAGAATAGTGAGAAGTGGCCGCGCGGAGGTCCTTGAGATGGTCGATCTGGTCATACATCGACACAGAAACACTCCCATACTCCCACATCTGATTCCGCATCTGGAGCATATAGTTCTGCAACTGCTTCTGGTGGCGCAACTCCGCAAAAAGCCACTGTTCCTCTGTTTTCGTAGGCTTCGTACGGAACTTAAAGGTTATTTTCATTCGGTCATCACACATCACACTTTTAACCCCTATTCAGTAGGTAGGCAGACACGCTACCAAGTGGTAACGCTGAATATGTCTGCCAGTGTGATACATATATTAAACCACAATTTGATTAGAATGTCAAGCGTTTTTTCAAAAAAAACGCCACGGTCTAATCCACGAAGGCGGATTTTCCTCCCACCACTAAAGTAGGGGGTTTCCAATCCGTAAATTTTGATGATGATAATAACACTCATCCGCCGCGAACTTCTTGACAACCTAATGACGTTCCGATTTGCAGCAGCTGTTTTCATTATGTTGCTGCTTGTTGTTGTAAATACTGTTGTCCTGATTAAAGATTATGACCGGCGGTTAGCAAGTTACAATGCTGCTGTTAAATCAAATCATGATCGATTGCTGGAAACAAGAACCTATTCTAGTGGTAGTTTTGCTGTTGTTCGTCCACCTAATTTATTGAGTATATTCAATGCTGGCTTGGATAAACGGTTGAGTAACGAAATTTTTGTATCTTACAGTTTTGTGCCCACATTGTGGGATGGTCAGGTGCATGGATCAACGAATCCACTTCTGAATCTCTTCTCATCGATTGATATTGTCTTTATCTTTGAAGTAGTTCTGAGCCTAATGTCACTTATTTTTGCTTACGATGCACTTG
>JAJDTM010000024.1 GCA_022827185.1 Candidatus Poribacteria bacterium | reverse complement strand
TACCTCCTTACAACTTATCAGGCACTGATAATGTTGGATCCTAAGGAGGTATTTTACTATAATCCCACTGCCTTTCCCATACATTTTCAAGCAAATATCTGCTAACACAAGGCTTCCATAAAAAATGGGGGTAAGTGAGATTTTTTATAAGTCGTCAGTTTTCAGTTGTCAGTTATCAGTCCGCCTGCGGCTGCGTCTTCCAGCGATTGTGAAGCCATAACCACTGTTCTGGATATTTATGTATATACACTTCCAACTGTTTCAGCATCTGTGTTGTGTAACATTCAATGTCTCGTTCAAAATCATCGGAAGATTTGACATGGATCGGAGCTGAAATATGGACGTGGTGCTTATCATCGGGTTGGCGTATACTGAGTGAAAAGAGGAGCGGTGCGCCGGTCTTACGTGCAATCACAGCGGGTCCGCGGGCGGCTGAAGCCGGTTTCCCCAGAAAATCGACGAAAACGCCTTCGGGACCAGCGTTCTGATCCGCGAAGAAACCGACCGCTTCGTTGTTTTTGAGGGCGCGCATCGTTTCTCGGACGGCTTGCTTCCGGGAGATGAGTTCCAAACTCATCTGTTCTCGGTGCCGCCAGATGTAGGTATTGAGTAAATCGTTTTTCAAAGGGAAAGCGATGGCTTTTGCACGATCCGGAATCAGTGCACCGTAGACGAGCGATAGGAGTTCCCAATTTCCGAAATGGGGTAGAAACACAATCGCGCCTTTTCCTTCCGCCAACGCGGCATCCAGATTTTCTCTCCCTTGGACAGTGACTTCGTTCCAAATATTTTCAGTGTTAAGTTTGGGGAATCGGAGGAATTCGATGCAAGTCTTGCCGACATTGATGAAACTCGCCTTACAGATTTCCATACGCTGCAATGCTGTGAGATGGTTGCCGAACGCGATTTGCAAGTTATCCGAAGCAATCTCACGTCGTTTTTTGGCGAGATAATAGAACAAAAGTCCCATACTGCGCCCGAGTTGCAGTGCCCATTTCTTAGGAAGCCGACGGCACCACCACCCGAAGGTAGACACTATCCTATACGTACATCTATCTTTCCACGTGCCGCGTTCGCTATGCATCCCATTTCCCCTTTGTGCTTTAAACCTATTAGGACTTACGCAGCCCCCTTGCAGGCGGGGTTTCAAACCCCGACTGCAGTAGGACATCCGTTATCATGAAAGATGCGTAAGTCCTACCTATGATGGATAGAGTATATCACACCTATTTGTCCAAAGCAATGCATTAGTTTCTGTGTTGGTGCCAACGAATGCCTTCGGACTTGACACAGAGATGCGAAACCTATAGAATAGCTTCATAGCAGAGACACTGCTCGCGAACTAAAACACCCCAGTATCTCCATATCGTTCTCACGCTCTGTAGCACGATATAGTTTACCAGTTTCCCAAGAACCGTGGACACGATGCGCGGAGAACCGATGTTAGATTCAAATGATACATCAAAGATAGACAACGAGCAAATACCCACATTCCAACCGATGAGACTTGGTGATCTCCTGGATACTACATTGAGTCTCTATCGGCGGAATTTGCGTCTGTTTTTGGGGATCGCTTCTATCTATTTCGTCTTAATGGCGTTGCATCAGGGTGTAATCGTCCTTTTATTAGAGAGACCCAGTCCACCGATTCGTGCCAACGTTATTTCCGATGTGGATAGTGTGTTAAGTACTTTTGCCTATATGTTGGTCGTAGGCGTATTAGTCGTTGCAAGCAGTGAAATCTATTTAGGTAGGCACGTCACAATTCACATCGCGTTACGACATTTCAGTTCCTGTTTTTTGGCATACACCGGTGCTACGTTAATCTATTTAATACTCTACTTGATCTCTACACTTAATTCACTGGATTCAATTCAGATTTCAAGAGGGTCTCTGCTAATACTTTTTAGTTTGCCTTTTCTGTTCTATTTTTTAATCCGTTGGGTTTTCTATGGTCCCATTATTTTAATAGAGAAGGCTACAACAAGTCGGTCGCTGGTCCGAAGCAAAGCGTTGGCTCAAGGGAGCGGCGGGCGTGTTTTGGGGATAGTCCTTGCTATTCTACTGCTTGATACTGCGATGTATTATATACTGGGCAACTCTTTGGGTATCGTCTTCGCCTTATTGGGCGTTGTTCAAAACGGTAGCCTAACGGAGACAATTGGTGATCTGCTAAGTTTGAAATATGAGGATATTCGACCCACATCTTTGGATTCGCTGATTATGTGTATTGTCTATCTCGGCGCGGAAGCCTTTACACTTCCAATTTATGGAATCGGTATAACGCTGCTTTACTACGATTTACGTATCCGAAAGGAAGGATTTGATATTGAGATGCGAGTCCGTAATGCAGAGGCACTTGATGTAGTGAATGAAATGTGATAAAATAACCTAATCAGAACTTACGCAAATTTAGCACGCGATAGTAGGTTTTCAGTTTTAAACCCCCTATAGAAGAAACCCCCTAAATCCCCCTTATCAGGGGGACTTTAAGAGGAAATGCGTAAGTCCTACTAATATAACGACATTTCTGAAACCCGTGGAGGCACTATGAACGAACACAACGATTTAGAACATAAAAATAGTACTGAAATCGCTGCTACACCGCTGCAACCGATGTCTTTCGTAGATATTCTGGACGGGATGTTCATGCTCTATCGGAGCCACCTTCGACTCTTTTTTCAGATTATCGCTGTTTACCTTGTTTTCGGCTTTGTGTTGGATCATATTTCCGTGTATGTACTTATGGGGTCCTCACCGATTGTAAGTGTCACGATATCGATACTGACTTCTATTGTTAGTTATCTGATATCGCTTTTGGTAGCTGCGGGGCTGATTTACGCAAGTGCGGAGGTTTACTTAGGTAGAGATATTACTTCTCAAGCCTCCCTGCAACAGGGATGGCGACGTTTTTCGCCCTTGCTCGGTTGTACCATTCTCTACTATTTGGTTGTAGTGGGATTATCTATTACGATTCTTGGCATCCCGTTCGCAATCTATTTCGCGTTCCGATGGGGTCTCTATGGTCTCCCTGTGTTGATTGAGGAAAGCACAGCGAGGAATGGGTTGCGACGGAGTACAGAGTTAGTTAAGGGGACTTGGTGGCGAGTGTGTGGAATTATGTTAGGGATTTCCGTAATCTCTTTCATGATAGCCTTTATACTTCAGACTTCTTATGTGTTGCTCCTGTCTTCTTTAGGTGGCGGGACCGGAGCTGAGGACACTGCTTTTTGGGAGACGCTTCGCCGTCTGTATCTGCCAACACCGGATGATGTTGGATGGGGGCAGTATTCGCTTCGCCGCTTAGGGACATTAGTCATTGCTGGATTCACAATGCCGATTAGCACTGTCGGTTCCGTTCTGCTCTACTTTGACTTGCGGATTCGGAAAGAGGCTTTTGATATTGAGATGCAGGTGACCGAATAAAACTTGCACGTGGACTTTGAATAAAATGTGAGGGAATCAGAATGGCTGAGAACCGACGCGCTAAACTTGCGAGAACAATTTTCACACAGTATCGGGACCACTGCGGATTGTTCTGGCGTATTATGTTACCGATTGTCATTATCGCAATCGCTTGGGAAGTTGCACTATTTTTTTACAGTGTCACGCGAGTTGAAAATTATATTGATGATATATTTCGCGAAGTCTACACAACCAGTAGTAATGTTAACACAATCAGCGGCGTTTATCCGACAATGGCACCCGCTAAAAGAGATGTTCCAGCAGACGCTTCGACCCCGGATGTAAATTTGCAGATATTTTCGACTCTATCTTTTAGTTCAACGGATAGTGATGGAACTACATGGAAGTGGGGACTCAATTTCCAAACTTTTGATTATAGTCCTCTAATCCTTCTGCTACTGACGCTCTGTCCGTTATCCCTTGCTGTTGCTCAGATCGCGCGTGGTTCGACGCCACAGGCATCAGTTTCTCTAACGGCTCGTGATATATGGCGGCAAACTGGACGCAAGTTCTTGGGAATTTTGGGTGCCTCGCTGCTATTCGTCCTGATTGTGGATGTGGGCGCTTATCTCTATCTGGCAATTTTATGGTTGGTCCGCGCGGACCCTCCTCTACATGACAGTCTATTAGACTTGGCGGTAACTCCATACCTATTTGGTATATTCGTGCTGCTTCAGTGCTATCTTCTTGTAACGTTGAGTCTTTACAATCCGTGCCTCATCCTTGAGAACAACTCCATCATAGGTGTTTTTCGCCGAAGCCATGCCTTGGTGAGGGGGGCAAGGTTGCGGTTTTTCGGCGTTTATTTGCTAACGGGGTGGATAGCCTCAGTTGTCACTTCAGTTTTGCTGGGTGCTATGCTGTTAGTGTTTTCTCTGTTCATTTCAGAACTGGGACCGGTTCGCGATGCATTGTCGCCATTAAGATTCTTAACCCTGTTCATCGGTGGTGATGTTGAGGTAGTGCTGCCGCAGTTGTTGAGTGTCCCCGCTACGGTAGCGATCCTTATTGTCAAGGGATTGATTGCCACCTTTTTCGTGCCGATATGGGCGATTTTAACGACCCATCTCTACTTAGAACGCGCAGATGGTGTAAAAGAGGCAATACAACCGTGAAAAAGAGAATCTGTTTTTGCATCATAGTCTGCTGTGTGAGTCTCTCTGCAATTTTTGCGATGGCAGCGGAAGAACAGGCGTTTCGAGAAGAATTGGAGGCACGCCGTTCGGAAATGGAGGTCTCCTATGAAGAATACCGAGCGTATTTGGAGAAACTCACAGACAACCGGAGATGGGATACTGATCTCAGATACATCCTGTTTCCGCTGGGTGCCGTTGCGTTGGGTGCTGTGGTTATCTTCTTTATCCGACAAATTCGGTTGAATCTGATCGGTGAAGCGCGCGACGAAGTAACAGAGACGGCACTGGAGCATGTAGAGACAGAGCGGGCTGCGCTTGCACGCGCGGAGACAGCAGAGGCAGCAAGCGACTTTCGGGGGGCACTCCGTTACCTCTATCTCTCAGCGATTTTGCATCTCCAAGAACAAGGTGTGCTACCTTACGATAAAAGTTTAACGAATCGTGAGTACCTCCGTCAAGCACAAGTGGACACCGACCTGCACACCGCGCTCGGACCTGCGATCATCGTTTTTGATGAGGTATGGTACGGACACAAACCGTGCGATGCGGAGACCGTTGCGAATTATCGAGACCTATTACAAAAAGTCTATGCAAGGCACTAAATTTAGGACTTACGCAGCCCCTTCGCTGGCGAGGTTTTAAACCTCGCCAGCGGCGTGTAATGTAAGTAAAGGCGAAAATGCGAATTGCCCGAATATCTATCTTCAGTTTCATCTTAATTCTGTTTACCGGTTCTCAGTTCTCAGCGGATGCGTATATGACTGATAGAATGGTCCTTTATCAGGTCTTACGCAAGTTAAAGTTCCGCGTCTCAGAAATATGGTCGGCATATCCGGCGCGTCTGGATCGGTACGATGCTTTGTTCCTACATGACATCGACAAGGCACCTACTGAAACGGAGGTTCAGGATATAAAAAACTTCGTCAACACTGGCGGCACCTTAATCGTGGCTGGTGAAAATCAGGCATTAAGTCAACTCTATTCGGCGTTTGGCTTAGAACTGCGAGAATTAAAAACAAAGTTGTGGCACTCACAACGCATTCCAGAGAAACGGCTCTTTCCAGAGCATCCAGTTGACGAGGTTTACACGGGTACAGATTCCACGATCGCGCCTTCGGAACGTGAAGTCGCCGTGCTTTACGGGAAAGAGAACGATGCGGTAATTGTAACACTACGTGACGGGAAAGGACGCGCTTTTTTCATCGCCTCGGACAAGCTGTTCAATAAATATTGGCTGCTGGACAGTGGCAACGCGATGTTTCTCTATAATTTGATGTCAATGCTCCCGCACAAGGCGCGGATCGGGCTTGCTGTGGGAAGATACTACACAATTGAAACCAAGCCTCCGAATCCATTCGCGGCACTCTTGTTCCGAACACCTGGAGGTCTGGCGGCTATGTTTATCTGCCTGACACTCTTCGTTTTTATTGCTTTGCGGGGGCGGCGATTCGGTAAACCGTTGGATGCCCAAAAAAAAAATAGGCGACTGAGTTCCGAATACGTTCACGCAATGACGGCACTTTATCAGAAGGGCTACACGCGTCCGGAGATTTTACGGCATATTCGTGACAGATTCAAGACAGACCTCGGTGTCCGCTGGCGTGTTAATCCCAATTTGGACACATCAACTTTTCTGGAAGAATTAGCACAACGTGGTGTTGTTGATGAAGCGGGTGAACTTATAAACTTGATGACGGACTTGCAACCGTCTGGCTATATATCGGAGTCGCAGTTGCTTGACATCGCCAAGCGTGTTGAGGCGTATCGTGAAATTGCGAAGATTGGTGGTGCGAAATTGACTGCACGAAGGAGAATCGCATGAGAAAGATAGAATGTATCATTCTTCCGTTCAAGTTGGCAGCGGTAAAGAAGGCACTCAGGAATGTGGGTGTTCGAGACATGCGGGTCAGTCACGGGTTCGGACGCGGTTATGCGCATATCGAATTATATCGCGTCAACGGATACCCAATGGAAGTTGACCCAAGATTGTTATATAGCGTCAATAGATATCCGATGGAAACTGACTCAAAATTGAAAATTGAAATCAGTGTTGCGGAAGAAGATGTTGACAGGGTGGTTGGAGCCGTGAAACAGGCTGCCGCTGGCAAAACTGTCTAAATTGTACCCCTTTGATAGGAGGTTTGCGACTTCTTGTCATGAAAAGGTATCCTAATATATGAGTAATCTCGTTCAAACAGTTTTTGAGAAGATGAAACAAGAGGCACAGAAAGTTATTGTCGGACAGACAGAACTTTTTGAGCTTGTCGTTGTCAGCCTATTTTCAGGTGGACATGTGTTATTAGAAGGGGTTCCGGGGACAGCGAAAACGCTGATTGCCAAGACATTGGCGATGGTGGTTGCCGGGGAATTCAGTCGTGTCCAGTTTACCCCCGATCTGATGCCGTCGGATATTGTCGGCACCAGCGTCTATGATTTGACGACGAACCAATTTAACCTCAAGCGGGGTCCCGTTTTCACGAATGTGCTACTCGCTGACGAAATCAACCGCGCGCCTGCGAAGACCCAATCCGCGCTTTTGGAATGTATGGAGGAGCGGCAAGTCAGCATTGACGGGATCCGTCATGAATTGTCGCCGCCGTTTATGGTAGTCGCGACGCAAAACCCTATCGAGTATGAAGGCACATATCCGCTCCCTGAGGCACAACTTGACCGGTTTCTGTTCAAATTACGCGTTGATTATCCTGTGCGAGAGGTAGAGACGCAAATTTTGATGAACTATCACCACGGGTTTAACGCCACGCGTTTGGAAGCAGTCGGGATTGAAAGTGTCGTTGACAGTGATTCGCTCCAAGCGTGTCAGGCGGAGATTCAAGCGGTCACCGTTGAGGATACGATCTTCAACTATATTGTCGGTTTAGCCGAGGCATCGCGTAACTCCAATGAGTTGGTTTTAGGGGGGAGTCCGCGGGCTTCAATCGCACTCTTATTGGCAAGTAAGACTTATGCGGCACTTCAAGGACGGGACTATATTTTGCCTGACGATGTTAAATTCTTGGCACCGCATGTGTATCGGCATCGCATTCTGTTGAAACCTGATGCCGAAATTGAGGGGTTAACGCCAGACGATGTGATTGATCGACTGCTCGCAGAAGCTGAAATTCCGCGTTAGGTAGAAAGATGCATTTAAGCAACCGTCTCCTCATTTTTTTACTTCCCGCCGCTATTCCGATCGCGTTTTACAACGTGTCCCCGAATCTGCTCTTTATCGGTGGTGCGTATCTCGTGCTACTATTTGTCGTGAGTGCGATAGATTACGTTACAAACCCACTGTTTAAGCGGATTGAGATAAGTCGCGAGATAAGTTCCAAGTTTTCGTTAGGTGTCGCGAATGTCGTAACCCTGAAAATTATCAACCGCTCACGGCATCGGTTGCGGCTGCGGATTAAAGACGACTTCCCCGACGAATTTCTGTATGAACAGGTGCTCCACGATTGCAGGGTTTCACCGATGCAACATTTGGATATAGTGTATCGTCTTACACCGCTGCGACGTGGAATTTATCAGTTCGTAGATATTCATCTCCAGTGTTGGGGTGTTTTAGGACTTATCGTTCGGCGGCGACGGGTCCCCGCGGTGATGGAAATAAAGGTCTATCCGAATTTACAAGCGGTTCGGCAGTATGAACTCTTAGTGAAGCGTGGGATGCTCCATCAGATCGGTCTGAAAACTTCTCGGCAGTTCGGGGAAGGCACAGAGATGGAGCGGCTTCGCGAATATTCACCCGACGACGATTTCCGACGTATCGATTGGAACGCCACAGCCCGTCAACGTAAGCCGATTGTGCGAGAGTTTGAGACGGAGCGGAGCCAAGACGTTATGATTCTGTTGGATACCGGTAGACTCATGGCATCGCCGATCCTTATGGAAACCTCTACACTACCTGCTGCAGCATCAACGTCTCAAAAGGCGATGCTCAAATTGGATTATGCTGTCAACACAACTTTGATGACGGCTTATGTTTCAACGCTTAAAGGCGATAAAGTGGGGTTGATCGCTTTTGCGGATCGTGTCCACCAATACCTTGCCCCGAAACCGGGCAAAAAGCAGTTTCTTACGATGTTAGAAACCATCTACGCGCTCCCTGTTCATCCGGTTGAACCCGACTTTGAAGAAGCGTTCAAATACCTCGCTTCAAAACAGCGGAAGCGTGCGCTGATTATCCTTTTTACCGACATCTTGGACAACGATTCCGCTGAAGGGATCGCCACGTATGTGACGCAGCTTTCCAGACATCACCTCGTTGTCTGCGTGACCCTGACAGATTCAGGTATTGTTGAATTAGCGGAGCAGGGCACTAAAGACTCCAAATCGGTTTATCAGAAGGCGATTGCCGAACGGTTATTACAAGAGAAGCACGCGACGTTAGAGATTCTGCGCCGTCGCGGCGTTATTACAATTGATGTACCAGCGCATCAACTGACGATGGCGGTGGTGAATAAGTACTTGGAGCTTAAAGCGAAATCAAGGATTTGAATGGTGGTGTTCGCGGAAAGGATTTATACACGCGATGGCGGCGCGGTATCCACGTTAGGGTCTTTCATTGCGAAAAGGTAGGTGAACAGTAAGATTCCCGTCAAAGCACCGAACCCGATTTTGGTAATATCTGGCAGACCGGAAGGCGACACAAACCCTTCAATGGTCCCCGCAATGATAAGTAGGAAAACGCACCCGCCGAGCAAGCGGATGGCGGTGCCGGCAGCGTCTGTCAAAGCACGTTTCCGTGTAAAGTGTGACGGTGCGATGAGTGCATACCCCAACTTTAATCCGGCACCCCCAGCGATGAAGATCGTTGTGAGTTCAATATAACCGTGCGGTGATACAAACGACCAGAGTGCCATTGCGACCCCATTAACGTCGCACAACCCGGCAACCCCACCGATGAGAATACCGTTGATGACTAAAATATAGACAGTACCTACCATAAACATAATGCCCCACGCGAAGGCATAGAATGCGACTCGAATATTGTTGGTCATCACAAAAGAGGCAAATAGATTCCGCCTTTCCGCGGATGTATCGTTCCACGCACCGTCTTCCAATTCTTTGATGTGGGATACAAAACGTTCCGGGACTATTTTTTCAGCGAATTCGGGGGTCGTCAAAGCGATCCAATACGCTGCCGCAAATGCGAGGACGAACATCAGGAACGCTGCACCGATAAAACTAAGGTTTTCCCGAAAGAGTGTCGGGAAGCCGAAATGAAGGAATTGCCGAAGCGTCCCGCGTTTGAAAGGCGAGGTCTGGTAGACCGTAGCGTGTGCGCGTGCTGCGAGTTCGTTGAGATATGGAACACACCGGTCCTGCGGAAAATCGCGACGTGCTATCGCTAAATCAGATGTGACGCGTCGGTATAGATACCCAAGCCGATTGAGTTGTGCGGCACTGGCGTTTCGCGGACGGTTTAGCAGCGTCTCAAGTTCGTTCCAAGTCTCTTGTTTTTTTGAAAGGAATTCTGTGATTGTCATGACGAAGAATGGTTTTCAGTTACCAGTTTTCAGTTACCAGTTACTCCGAATCTCGGATTTTGCTATCACGCATGCGTTGTGCTATAATCCGAATTGAATTTCTCCTTACATAATTAAACTCCATTTTATATGAAAAATCAAGTCTTTTCACACCGAAAGGGAGCAACACTTTCAAAATGAACGAACAATTGTCCATAGAGACCCCGGAACAGATTGATCTTAGTTTTCAGAAAGCAGGTATCGGGTCGCGTTTTTATGCGGCACTGATTGACACCGGACTGCTGACGCTGCTTGCCTTTATCGGGTATTATGTCAACCGAAATTTCGTAAGGGAGCTTGGGGATACGCTTGGTAACTGGTTGGGTGCGTTGGGCGGTATTATTGTCTTCGCGCTCTTCTGGGGCTATTACATGGTATTTGAGGTTACCACGAATGGTCAATCTCTGGGAAAACGCGCCCTCGGTTTACGCGTCATTAAAGAGGGTGGGTACCCCATCGGTTTTGCGGATTCAGCGATCCGAAATCTGGTGCGACTTGTCGATTTCCTACCCTTCTTCTACGGCGCCGGGCTGCTCGCTATGCTCATAAATAAGGACTGGCGACGATTGGGAGACTTGGCTGCGGGGACGCTTGTTGTGAAAACTGCACGCACCGACCAAAAACTCACCGGTACGCGTTCAGGAACAGTGCCATCCGTTAATATCCCGCAACAAGCGTTGACCTATGCGGCATGGATTCAACCAGCGTTGGTCACGGAAACTGAGTTCGATGTGATACGTGAATATCTGGCTCGACGGGGGATGCTCCACAAACTCCGACGCTCGGAACTCGCACGCACTATAGCCACCCCCATCATCGAAAAGATGGGCGGCAGTGAAATCATGAAAAACAGTAATCTGGTGAGTTACGATAAATTTTTAGAGGAAGTCTACGTGCTTAAAACATCAGAGACCTCCTAAAACAGTTAAGGAAATAGCCGTGTCAGAGAAAATCGATCCTTCACAAGCGAATAATGGTGCACCTACACTACGTCCGTTGGGGCTTGGTGAACTTCTGGATACAACTTTCAGCCTCTATCGTACGCATTTCTGGTCGTTCTTTGGTATCGCTTCCGGTTACTTTGTGGCGATGGTCTTGGCGATTATTTTGATCATTTTCTTTGACGATTCGGTAGGATCAAGCGTGAAGGTAGAAATCAGGGGCCCTGACGATTCGGTAGGATCGAGCGTGGGGGTAGGAATCTGGGTCCCTACTGTGATTGCTGTCTTTGGGATCTTTCTTTTTGTGGTGAGTCGGCTCGTTTTGGCTGGTGCCCAGGCCTGTTTGGGGAATACAATCAGCGTGGGTGACGTGCTACGTCAGGGGAGGCACCGATTTTTGTCATATTTCGTCGGTTCATTTTTATTCGGAGTCATCACGGTTTTCTGCTTAGTCCTCTTAGGTTTTATCATTGGGTTTTTCATGTTACTTTATGTCCAGAGTGCTATAGGAACAAATGGCGTAGCGGTAGGTCTCGTGAATTTCATTCTCCGAGTGTTTACGACACTTCCAACGGTTGGGATCGTCGGTTTCTTCATAACCTATTGGAGTTTCTTTGCGTGTGCTATGTGGCTGGAAGAGACATCAATGGGCGCTGGATTCAAGCGAGGCCGTGCGTTAATCAGAGGCAGAGGCAGATGGTGGCGGGTCATTGGGACGGTGATAGCGATTTTCCTACTTGCTTTCGCTATCGGTTTTATACTCCGCACTGTTTTTGCGTTTCTACTTGTTTTTACCGGGCTTGAAGGTGTAGGAAATTTTTTGGAAGTTGTTCAATGGATGGCACTGTGGCAACTCCCTACACAACTGTCCGAGTTACGTCTCTCTTATGTACTGATGTACCTTACCAACTTAGGGATTGATACGTTTACGATGCCGATCTGGGTGATCGGTTTTACGCGCCTCTATTTCGATCAACGTATACGCAAAGAAGGGTTTGATATTGAGGTGATGGCGGCGCGTCAAGAGGAAGACAGTGATGCCAGAACAATTTGATGCCTCGCAAGCGAGGGGCATTGCAGCGCAAGATTTGCAACCCGATATAATGAATGATTTACCTAAACTGCGTGCGATGCGGTTTGGTGAACTTCTGGATACGACGTTCAGCCTCTATCGAACACATTTCTGGTCGTTTCTTCGGATAGCCGCTGGTTATTTCATCGCGATGGGTATCGCGGTATCAATCTGTGTCTTTGATGATTCGACGGGACGGGCAGAGATAATAAGAATCTGGGTCCCCACTGTCGTTGCTATTTTCGGTGTCTCTCTTTTCGTGGTAAGCGGACTTGTGTTTGCCAGCGCACAGGCTTACTTGGGAAAAACTATTAGAACAGGTGCTGTACTGGGGCGTGCGGGGCGGCAATTTTTTCGGTGTTTCGTCGGTTCGCTTATATACGCGGCACTGGCAACGCTCTTCACTTTTCTCTTAATTTTGCCGTTAAGCGGAATTCTCAATGCTGTTAGATCTTCTGAATCCTTAACGATTATCTTTGGATTGGCTGTTTTATTGGTTATGGGTGGTGTCATAATTTGTTTTGTGACTTATTGGTGTTTCTTCGCTGCTGCTATTTTAGTGGAAGGCAAATCAATACGGATTGGACTGAGGCGTAGAAGTGAATTGATAGGTCAGACATGGTGGCAGGTCATAGGCACGATGTTCGCGATTTTCCTGCTTTCTTCCACTATTGATTTTGTGTTTCGCATTGCTTTCGGATCTCTACTAATGTTAGCAGGACTTGTTGAAATCGGGGAGCTTGTGAATGAAACGATTCGATGGGTGGTGATCTGGGAACATTTTCCGATAAAGCGCGCTGAGTTCCCCTTTTCTTATATGCTGATGTATCTTATCAACATAAGCGTTGGGACGTTCACGCTGCCGATCTGGGTGATCGGTTGTACACTTCTCTATTTCAATCAGCGTATTCGGAAAGAGGGGTTTGATATTGAGGTGATGGCGACGCGCTAAGGAGCATAGCAAATGACAGATGTAGTAGAAAACATTGACAGCACTAAGGTACCCGCGCAACGACCTGAACTCATTTCAGTGATATTCCGATAACGGATACTTGCCAATCTCTCATCCGACATAAGGTTCAGGATTGCGTTCTACTTCTGCCAGAAGCGTGTCCACATAGGTTTTGATGTGGAACAACCGACAGTCTGAATCTCCTACTTTTTCTTTTCTCAACTGACTGAGTGCATCCCAAAACGCACCGAGTGCCGGACGGTTCAATCCGATAAACGCTGCCTGTGAATCTTCCGTGAGGCGTTTGTTCCAATGGATAACCTCAACGAGATGGATATAGGTCGAGGTCTCGTAATCGACACCGATCATCAGTAGTTTGCCGTCCGTTTTATAGGCGCGGAACATCGGTGAGTGTGTGCCGTAAGTCTTTCCCCATGGATGCAGATCCCACGGTGATTGACAGCCTTCCCGTCGGAGATGATCCGCTACAAACGCTTCGGCATCTCTCCCGCGTGCAGCGACAGCGTGGGAGTAATGGTCAGAACGATAAGTGTCGGGCATCTGCCGAAAGAACTCTGTTAACCACCCCACTGTCGAAGGCGTTGTCGCAACATCCCAAGATGCGACGCGTTCTTCCCGACTCGGTCGGAGATTGAAAGAAGGCATCAGAATCAACCCATCTTCACCGACGGTTTCCTCTAATGCAGCGATGACCGTGCCTGCCCCATCTTCAACAGGTCCCAAACTCTTGAAAGACGAATGGATAAAGAGCGTATCTCCCTTTTCAATGCCGAGATTGGTGAAGTCTTGTGTGAGTTTTTTGTGTGTGTAATGCATCTTAGTATTAGTTTTCAGTTTTCAGTACGGATTTTTTTTCAAAAAATCCTTTCAGTAGTCAGTTAAGAGAAGCCTTGATAAATCAAATTGCCCTCTTAACTTATAACTGATAACGACTTGGCACAACCTAAAAGGTTATGCTACAAAGATGTCTATTTATTTTCAGTTCAACCCAACCTACGTTCTAAACCGCATCATATCTTCGCAACAATTCAACAATTTTCCCTGCATCCGCCCTTCGCATCCGTTTCGCGATTTGTAATGGTGTCTGCCCTTTTCCGTTCTTAACGTTCGGATCTGCACCTTTGGCAAGCAGTGCTTCTATTGCTGCGCGCTGTTTTTCGCCATCCTTTATTGTTGATCGGATCGCTTCAAACAGGGCGGTTTCACCGTTGTTATCGAGGGCATCAATGGTCGCACCTTTTTCGATGAGTAGATTGATGACTGTGAGAAAGCCTGCTTTCGCTGCATAGTGTAACCCCGTTTTCCCTTTGTAATTCCGAACATCGACATCGGCACCGAGTTCTAAAAGCCTCAGAATTTCGTCTGGATGCTCCCCGTTATCGCCGCGACATACGTAAACAAGCATGGGCCACCCCATATCGCCTTGATCATCTATGTCCTTCGGTGGCGCACCATAGTTCTTGAGGAGCCTGCTCATTTCGGAATTGTCGTCCAAGATACGCGGTGCGTTGCTCGGATCCGCGCCGTTTTCGAGCAACACCTTGACGATCTCCACCCGACCATACGCCATAGCGTAATCAAGGAAACGTCCGCTGTGAGGCTCGATTGTCGCACCTTGCGAGATGAGGCGTTCGACAATCTTGAGGTTTCCACCGACGATAGCATAGCAGAGCGGGGTTGCCCATGCCGCTTCTCGGTGTTCAAAGCTATGCGGTTGCCCTGCCGGTAGCATTACCGCCTGCTGGTATCCCTTGTTGACGAGGCTTGGATCGTTATCAAGATGCGCGTGGACGGTATCGTAGTCTCTGAGGTAGGCAGCGGTATGGATGTCGATTGTTGCGCCGTGCTGAAGCAGCAACTCAGCGGCACTGTCCCGTCCTTGATACCGCGCGACACAGTAAGGCGTTATCTCGACCCGATGCTTGATATGATAGCAGCCCGGCAGATTTATATCCGCACCGCGTTCGAGGAGAAATTCGATCATCTCCAACTTCCCGCGATATGCCGCCTCCCACAGCATCGTCCGACCGTGCGAACCGACGGTGCGAATCCAAGCGGGCTTGTCATCAAGCAGTTGGCGAACGGTTTCGAGATCGCCGCGCCCTGCCGCTGCGACAACGATTTTCAGGAAGTCGCTCTGATTTCCAGTAAGTTGAACCTTCAGCATTTACACCATCCTTAATCCGCATCTACGACACGCGGCCGGCTGCCAATAGAAGGCGGGAGCAACATCCGTTTCTGCTGTTCCGTCAACTCGCCGTATTTGCTGATGTCGTAATAGATATTTGACCATGAGGAGTGCCCAGGACTGTACTTATAGAGCAACGACCGCCGTTGATGTTTTGCCTTCCACGGCATCGTGCCATGAACGAGGGCTTCCGTGAAAAAGACGACATCCCCCGCTTTGAGGGACGGCTGGACGACATAGTGTGCAGGACGCTCGAATCGGCGCACCTCTGTTGGGATTTCCCGCAAGAAATTGCTTTTATGACTTCCCGGAATACAGGCGAATCCGCCCGCACCTTCCGGGGCATCTGCTAAGTTGTAGGTCATCACGGATAAGCCGTTCCGCATGATACCGTCGCGATATTTGTACCAGTGATCCGCTTCGGGACCCCCCGGACCCCCGCCATCTTCGCCACCGTGCAATCCATTAATATGTGGACCTGCCTCCATGAAGATCGCATAGTCGTGGTCGAGTCGGACGTGCGGCCCCAAGAGTTCAAGGAGATACGGCAGGATTTTCGGATGATCAATCAGTCTTTTAAAAGGTTCACCCCAGAGGCTTGGGGGACCTTGACGTTCGCCGTTATCAATGATGTCGTTCATCTCAGCGACTTCATCTTCGCTCAAGACATTCTTTATAACAAGATACCCTTCGAGATCTACCTGAAATTTCTCTTCACCTGTCATGAGAGATAATCCTTTCGTTATGGCTATCAGCCGTCAGCCGTCGGCTGTCAGCACTCGGCAATTGAGTAACAGGTTAACAAATGAATTGCCTTACTACAAGTGGGACTGTTTGTAGTAGTGCGATTCATCGCACGTTCCTTGGAGCAACCTTACACGTGACACCTAATTCATTCGAGTTCAAGACTCCTCCATAACGCGCGGACGGTTACCGATGGAAGGCGGCATTAGCATACGTTCCTGTTGTTCCGTCAATCCGTCGTATTTACTGATGTCGTAGTAATTGCCTGACCATGCGGAATGTCCGGGACTGTATTTATAGAGCAATGACCGCCGTTGATGTTTCGCTGTCCACGGCATCGTCCCGTGGATGAGTGCTTCCGTGAAGAATAGCACGTCCCCCGCTGCCAGCGCAGGCTGGACGACATAATGTGTTGGACGTTCAAATTGCCGGACATCTGACGGGATCTCTCGCAAGAAATTGCTTTTATGGCTGCCGGGAATACAAGCGAACCCACCCGCGCCTTCGGGCGCATCTGCCAGATTGTAAGTCATCACGCATAAGCCGTTTCGCATGATACCGTCTCGGTATTTATACCAGTGATCACCTTCATTACCGCCCGGTCTACCGCCGTCTTCGCCACCATGCAATCTACCGCCTCCCTTACCTTCTTCCATGAAGATGGCGTAGTCATGATCTAAACGGACGTGAGGCCCCAGTAAGTCAACAAGATACGGCAGGATTTTCGGATGATCAATCAACCGCTTGAACGGTTCACCCCAAAGGCTTGGGGGCCCTTGGCGTTCTGTGTTATCGATGATGTCGTTCATCTCAGCGACTTCATCTTCGCTCAAGACGTTCTTTATAACAAGATACCCTTCAAGGTCTACCTGAAATTTCTCTTCACCTGTCATGTGCGAACTCCTTTCGTTTGGCTGTCAGCTGCTATAAACATACCATCCCTACGGGATTCAAGAGGTTTTTTGAAGTCTTCAAGGTTTCTGTATAAAATCCGGTTCGGTTAGGAAACCGAACCTACCGGGCCTGGGGCCGAGGCGGTTATTTTTCTTAAATTGACACTTATGGCGCGATTTCTCAATCACACCGAATTTCCTCAATCTGGGTCAACGACGCGCGGTCGTCTGCCGATAGATGGCGGCATTAGCATCCGTTTCTGTTGCTCTGTTAACCCATCGTATTTACTGATGTCGTAATAATTCTGTGACCATGCGGAGTGCCCTGGACTGTATTTATAGAGCAGCGAACGGCGTTCATGCTCGGCTGTCCACGGCATCGTGCCGTGGATGAGTGCCTCTGTGAAAAACAGCACATCCCCCGCTTCAACAGGAGGTTGCACGACATAGTGTGCTGGACGCTCGAATCGGCGTACCTCTGATGGGATTTCCGGTGCAAAGTTGCTTTTATGGCTTCCCGGAATACAAGCGAACCCGCCTGCACCCGCCGGTGCAGGCGCCAGATTGTAGGTCATCACGGAGAGTCCGTTTCGCATGTGTCCGTCTCGGTATTTATACCAGTGATCGCCGACGTGTCCACCGGCGCGTCCACCGTCCTCACCGCCGTGCAATCCGCCGCGACCTTGACCTTTCTCCATAAAGAGAGAGTAATCATGATCGAGTCGGACGTGCGGACCCAACAGTTCGACAAGATACGGGAGGATTGTCGGATGGTCGATGAGTCGTTTGAACGGTTCACCCCAGAGACTCGGCGGTCCTTGACGGTCTCCGTTGTCGATAATCTCGTTCATCTCAGCGACTTCATCTTCAGTCAAGACGTTCTTTATGACGAGGTAACCCTCAAGGTCTACCTGAAATTTTTCTTCACCTGTCATGTGTGCAAACTCCTTTCTTTATGGCTATCGGCAGTCGGCTATCAGCAGTCAGCCATCAGCATTGTAAGTTCAGATAGCTTAGTTATCGTTTTGACATCAAGCTTGAATTCTTTTTCCGTCGAATTGTCTTTATTGACGCTGAAGTCAAACGCGTTGCCCTCAATTTCCCGTTGTATCAGTATTGGCACAATACCCGCAGCGCGAGCGGCTTCCGTATCATCTTCTGTGTCCCCAACATAAACGACTTCTTCTGGCTTCATCCCAGTCTGTTCAAGCGCCGAGTCAAATATCCGTGGGTCCGGTTTCTTGACACCCACTTCAGCGGAGATAACAACCGAATCAAAAAAATGCGTTAAACCGAGTTCGCTGAGAACTGAGTGAACGTGCGGTGGATGATCGAAATTAGAAATAAGGGCAAGTTTTTTGGAGCGATGTAGTGTTTGCAGCACGTGTAGTGCCTCAGCATCGAGCGGTATATGTTTTTGCCAAGCACTGGCAATTTTGTTTGCGATCTCTGTTATATCTTCAGAAGTTAGATTCAGTTTTAAATTGGCGCAGAGGTTTTGGATACGTTGTTCAAACACCGTCATATTGTGTTGTCGCGGTGTTGGTTCGTTCTTGCCGAAAAACCGATCGCAGCTTTTCGCAAACGATTCTATGGAAAGCGTCAATCCGTGCGCGCTAAGTCGTTCATGAAACTCGCTTAACCAATCAGACCATGCGGCATCCATATTTTCGTACACCAAGAGTGTCCCGTATAAGTCAAAGAAAATTCCGTTAATGGTCATCTCTGTGTCCCATTTCCCGAATTAGTTGTCAGTTTTCAGTACGGATTTTTTGAAAAAAATCCTTTCAGTGGTCAGAAAGAGACCTGTGGAACCATCACAACCTCTTTTAACTGATAACTGATCGGATAATCGAGTTTATCGGCAATTTTTCTCCTATGGAAGGTTGAGTTGCCATGAGACACCAAAGCGATCGCTTACCCAACCGAACCGCTGACTAAACCCCCAGTTGTCCAGTGGCATCAGTATTTTCCCATCAGCAGCAAGTGCTAAGTACAGCCGCTCAAGTTCTTCTTCTGATTCACAATCAACAAAGATTGAGACAGCCGGTGTGAAGCCCCAATCATGCTTTATCGGGGTGTCAATGCAGATAAATTCCCGACCCTCCAGCGTAAAAAAGGCTTGTTGAATTTTACCTTTACTTTCTCCTTCGTCGTAGTGGAACACCTTGATAACTTCAGACTTAGGGAATAGATCGACGTAGAAGTTCATTGCCGCCTCAGCAGTGCCATCAAAGGTCAGGTGGGTTCGAATATTTGTTGCCATTCGTCATTTTCCTCTCTATAATACTATTTTTTTCGTTTTAAAATGTGATAATAACACACTTTGTCAAGGCACCCAAACCTGAAGAATTGGGCTTGTGCTTCGTCGCAGTTTGCGTTTCCGAGGAAACGTCTTACGTCTGCTCCACAACGGGACCACAAGCAGCCCGTAAAATGTTTCGCGCAGCGTTGATGTCTCTATCGTGATGTGAACCACATTCAGGACACCTCCACTGCCGATCTGAAAGAGAAAGATTTTCGTTGTGAAAACCACAATCCGAACACGGCTTTGTTGTCGCAGTCCACTGTCCGACTTGATGGAAATCACGATTATGCTTGAAACACTTGAACTTCAAAATATCAACAAACTGACCGAAGGAAAGATCGGAGACTTTCCGTCCCCAAAGCCGTTTCATACCCGCAAGGTTCAGCGTCTCGGTAGTAATAAGGTCAAACCTTCGGCACAAGTCCGTGGCAAGTTTGAAATGCCAATCTCTACGTTGGTTGGCAATATGCCGATACAACCGCGCGAGTTGACGGACAGCACGCCACCAATTGTTAGAACCTTTGATTTTACGAGAAAGACTTTTGTAGAGTTTGCGAAGTTGGGTCAAGGACTGTTTCAAGAATTCTGGCGATTGGATTTTCTCACCCGTGTTGAGCGTCAAATAAGTCTCCATACCGAAATCTATCCCTACGCTCTCACCTGTAGCAAGATAGGGTTCGGTTGTCGAGTCATCTGTAACAACATAGAGCCAATAAGTGCCAACCGAATCGCGAAGGATTTGGAGATAGCGAACTTCACCTTTCCAGTCCCGATGATGATGAAAAGAAAACCAGCGTTTATTGAACTTCAAAGATTCAGAAGATTCGTCCCATGCTTTGAAAGAAAGGCGAACACGACCTGCTTCAAGTTTGTATCCAGATTGAAACTTCGCAGAACGATAACGGTCTTTGCGCTTGAATTTCGGCAGTCCACCAAGTCCGTCAAAAAAGCGTTCGTATGTGGTATCAAGACGAATAATCACAGCATCAAGTGTATCGCGCGGTATCCACGCCCAATGTTTATGGGTGCGTTGGAGCAACTTCGTCAAGTGTGGTTGCAGACGATAACGCCCCGCATATTTACCATAGATGCGATAATAGCGTTTCTCAAGTCGCAAAAAATGGTTGTGGACATCACACAAGTCGTCAAGCATATTCCCGAGTCGCATATTTTGTGGATGTTCGCGTATCTGATATTTGTATGTTCTGCGCGTGCGTTTTTGTTTCCGCTTTCGTTTTTTCATAAAGATTCACAGTTGACAGTTTTAACCCCTGTTCAGTGGGTAGGCAGACACGTAACCTGTGGTTACGCTAAACATGTCTGCCCCTATGATATTCATATCATACAACATTTTTTTGGAAATGGCAAGAAAAAATATAGGAGGTGGGCATTCCTCCCAACGCTAAAGCATTGGATCTCCTGCCCGAAAATTAGATAAAATTTCGTCAATCAAAAATGGTATGAGTTGTCGGTTGTTGATTGTTAGAATCAGGATTCACAGGATTTTTGGGATTGTAACACCGCTTTCTCATCGCGCCGGTTTCTATCTGGCATTGAAAGTTTCCTTTGTGGGTTACCATTCTTGTGGCGTATACGCGGCGTGTAGACTTGAGATATCTGCGAGTCTTGCCTCCAGTGTTTTGAGGGAGAGAAATAATTTCGCCAAGTGCTGTTCTTCTTTCAACCGGAGGTTATACCATTTCAGCAGCGATTGATCTGTGGCGTGGAGATTTTGAAAAGCGTCGTCACGTAATTCTGGCATTCTGGCTTCTGCGTGTGCTGTCTGGTAACGGTTATAAAGTTCGTGTAAATGTTCAATCCTTGTGTCAATCTTTTCTAACCGCGCTATCTGGGCTTCGACACGTTCGCTGAGTGTCTCCTTCAAGAGGCTGTCTATCCGGAAGTAGGTGTTCCCGAGGGTCTCTCGGACGTGTTCTTGGTGCAGGTGGTAAAGGGTTTTAAACCGACTTTCTGCGAAGAGGGCACTGGTTGGGTCACAGATCCGAAGTTTATCGGCGAGTCTTTTTCTGAATGTCCCATCTGCACGGGCTTGGGCATCCCGCTCGGGGAATTGCTCTATAAGGATGGTGACGACATCGCCGCGTCCGAACCCTCTGGCGAAAAGTGAGATGGCAAATTCTATCTCGTCGGGTGAGAGCTGGATGGATGGCAAGGTTGCGATTTCTCGGACTTCTTCAAGTTGTTCGTCGTCATAAACGATGGGTTTCTCCTCAATTGCGCGTGGTAACTGTGTTTTTGGGTTCTGGCGTTCTGTGTTCATAGTTTGATCTCCTTGCGAAATGCTGCGAAAATTTCGGTGTTTTAATTTTAATACTATCATATTTATAATATAATATGTTTTAAGTATATCATATATAAAGCAGAAAGTCAAGGGAAATATTTGTTTTTTTTTGGAGGGGATGTGTATGGTGGTATCCAAAAATATGTGGATGTTTACCGAGAAGTGCGCTGTTAGTGAAGTATCCGGACTTCGCGAAAAAATGGGAATGGCGCGTTGCATTCCCATTTTTTAACATGCGATGAATAACATTTCTATGAATCTTCTTATTTTCCTGATGCCGCAATCATTCAGACAAGGGACAGATTCCCTCAAATTCAATGGTTGAAGCGGGTACGTTTGAATAGAATTTAGGACGGATCCCCTTAAATCTGACCTGTAATTGTGTAGCTCCTAATAATTCTAAATCTATACATTTTCAACGGTGTTTGACAGTTTTAGATGGAGAATTGAGATTAAACGGGCGAACTTCTTGAACCGTTCTGGAGTTTTTCCAAATTGCCCATAGAGTTATGGCAGTACATATATTCTTCATAATTATTAGGGTTAGAGAAAATCTTCATCCTCAATTACGCTTGAATTGCTTTAAGTCGTTTGACGATTTCTTGTTTAATCCGTTTATTCAACTTTTTGATGTCCTCTATTTCATCAGCATTCGCTTTTGCCTTAATTAGAGATACCAAGCCATTTTTAATCGTTCTAAAGGCGTTCTGTACTATCCGCGGTAACTCCTCTTTTTCATCGATTAGATCATTGACAAAGTTATTTATCTCCTCTGGCGTGCCAATATGCTTAAAATACATGCAAATCGTAATAAACGAACTTATTCGGTTGGCAGCTGCTTGCGAGTGCTGGATTGATCCAGACCCTGGATTATTTGCAATTCCCAACCATAAATCAGCATTTCCCTTTTCTGCTTTCCAATGAAGGCTGAAAACACCTTGTTCATGAAGATCGTTCATTTGGACAATCCACCATGTTAGAAATTCGTTTCTGCTATCAAACCTAAGGTCAAAAAGAGATTCCTTTTGAGGTTCAAGTTCAAAGAGATTGATAAAAAGTGCCTTTTGAAATACAACCTGAAATGCCCACTCATTAGTTTTAATATTTTCCAGTTCTTTTAAAGGCTCCTTAATTTCAAGATGAGGATTGAAGTTTTTGTTGTCTGTTTTCTTCCTTTCCTCGAATTTACCACGTTTTTCTACTGGTAGAAGTAAATAATCGGCTAACATCTTGTCAATTGCACCAATTTCTCCCGCTTTTAAAAGGTACTTTTTGTAAGGTGAAAACTCCTTAAATACACGGATGATGTGTGGTGCCCATTGTTGGCGAAAGGCATCTTGGAAAGCATTTAAGTGCTTCTCCGTAAAACTGAAAGGCTCTGTTCTATCAATACATAATTGACTTCGATCTATAATGCTTTTCTTTACATTTTGCTCTAAATCCAACTTCGCAGTAATTTTATCAATATATTGTTTAATCTGTTTTTCCTCTAATGGATCAATCGCTTCAAGAGAGGCACGGTTTAAGCAATAACTGACAATTTCGTTGAGATTCAGAACAGAGGTGACACTATAACCAGAATCAAATTTGGCTTCATCACTCCTCCAGGTGACCATCGGTAATGGCAGCACAGATGGAGAAGAAATCTTGGCTTTTTTCGGAAGTAAGGTCCGAACACACAAAGATTGGATGTTCTGATCTTCAAGAAGAATGAGCCGGGATTTTGGCACGTTTCGAGCATTCTTGTTGAGATCTATGAAAATTTCTCGGAGAGTCTCTAGAATGGGTTTTTCGGTATTCCTTTTGAAACCAACTCGCTCATCTAAGATTAAAAAAATAAGCGAAATTTTAGTCTTAAGTTCAGGTGACCCCGGCATTAAAGTATCTTTTTTTTCCTCATAGTATGCCTTCAAGGCAGCTAACCGATGTTGTCCATCAATTGCTACCGGAAAGATCCTATCCTTGTGCCATCGAATGATACCTATTCCTGCGTCAGTCAAGTACTCAACACAAATATTGCCAACATCCTTCCTTTCCCATCTATCACCTTTATCGGATGATAGTTTAGAATCTGGTTCTCCATAGCATTCTTCAATTGCAAAACCATTTTGGGGCAACAAAGCAATCGTTAACGAGTTAAAGAAACTGAGTTTAGCAGGATTGTTGAGATATCGATTAACAAGTTCTGTTTCGACTCTGTCCCAACTTATATCCCGTTGGAATAATTCTTCTAAAGACCAGTCAAGTAGGGCTTCATCAGGAATGTCCTCAACAAGTTTTATCTGATTAACCAAGTCTTGTAGTGGCATAACAGCAGTAAAATAAGGAACTGCTTCCATATTAGAGAGTGCGAATTCACCAGGGACAAAAATTAACTCATTTGTATATTTGTTTTGTGCTTCTACTATAAAAGTTTCGAGTGGACTATTTGGCATAATTTTCTCCTTACTTTCATGATTTAACCAGATCGGCGCACAAATCCTGGTCTGGACAATTTCGTAATAATATCTTCAACAACTTGTACTAAAGGTGTTAAATCTGATTCTATGTCGTCAAGATTAGATATTGGTAGATAAACTAATAGACAATCTTGAAGAGACAAACCTACTTTTTCTAAACGATTCCATAGATCAGTGTCTCGATTTACATGCTCCCAGATTCGAGATGCTAACCTGTTACTTGTTTTTCCAATGTATAATGGAACTTGCAAAAATGTTGCTATCTCAAGAATTTGCCCTATTTCCTTCCTGATATTTTCTTGTTCTGCGTATTGTCGTAAACTTATATCTTTTTTTTCTCGAAGTTTTTCGGATTTAATAGTTACACCAAGTTTATAGAAAAGAGATATATCAGCTTCTTGAATTTCTGACAAAGGTAAAGGATCTTCAAGCCATTGCGTGATCGTATCAACAAACATTTCTTCTGATGCCAGGTCTGCCTCTGACAAAGTTAGGTCTCGAAACCAAGCATAAACAGCTGTAACATCATCGGAAAGTACGTTGAAACAATCTTGTTTTGTTGCGATTTGTTTATAGCGAACGATTTTAAGTTTCTGATTAGAAAACATAATATCTGAAGTGCCAACGTTAATTTAGATGCAAAATTAGTAAAGTTCAGACAAGTTTTGTTGTTCAAATTCAACTGGTGTCAAATAGCCTAACGCTGAGTGAGGGCGTTTATAGTTATGCACCTGTTCAAAAAAACGCCCAATGCGTTCTCTGGCATCCACTATACCATTATAGCCATTGAACAACATCACTTATGGCAAGGCAAACATGGTTCTTCGTCATCCTCATCGTCGAGGACATCGGTGAGGATTTCTATTAGACGACGGTTGGGTTTGTCCGCTTTCTTGGATGCCATCGCTTTTTCGGTGTTTGCCTTGATTTCTGCGATTCGTTCTGGTTGCGATAACTCCTCTAAACTTTCACCTTGACACCATGTGAACCGTTCACCTGTCTCCGGATTGAATTTCTCATAACCCTTGGCGAGTTCAAAGAGGTCTGGATGCTGTTCTAACAGTCCGACCCACTCGGATTTACGCTGGAAAAAGCAGAAGTAACATCCAGAACGCGTCCGCCACTTGTAATAGTCGGGCAAGCCGAGTCCACTCTCCTCCAGTATTCGGTAGACATCTTCTTTGGTGATACCGTCTTCTTTGAACGGGTATTTAGGCTCAATGTTGCGGAGAGAGGAGATACTCGGTGGCTTGTAACCGATACGATCTTCGTCGGCACGGATAGCGATGTAGTGATACGCATGATCCTCACCGATGTATTCTTCAAACGGTCGTATTTTCAGGTTGACGGTACACCAACGGATTTGAGACGACGGTAATAACCCACCGTAGACTGTCAGCCAGTGATCGAAATCGCGGTTACTGTTGGCATCGGCGTTCATATTGAGACGCACAATCGGTTTGCCGAGAAACGCCTCTAACCGATCCAAAAAATCGTAAGTCTCCTGCAATTCCTTGCCGGTATCAGAAAAGAAGTATTCCATCTCCGGTACCCGATCCCGCATATAAACGGCGAGTGCTGAACTGTCTTTACCACCGGAGAGTCCAAGGACGTGGCGGATTTTTTGTGTCATTTTTCACCTCTTTATTCATCGAGCCGCTGCATCCACTTTTGTGAAATTCGCGCCAAGATTGCGATATGGAGTTCTGGGTTATCGTCTACGTCAAACTTGTCGAAAATCTTCCTGATTTCGTCTTCCATTTCAGCGGTTTGCGCATCAGCAGTTGAGGTCAATGTAACAACCCGTTCCTGTTCGGTTCGGTTCGGTGTCGTGATACCGACTCGGATGGGTTCACCTGTTGATGATTCGGTGTGCGTTAGTTTCTCATAAGACACTGCTTCAAAATGCCTGTATTTTCTCGCGAGTTGAGCGAGATTGCTTTCAAATTGCACTTTATCTGTGTCCACCCATGCTGAAGGCGGTTTTTTGGCGAGGTAGGTTGCGATTGCCTCAAGCCAACTCGTGAAATCGTGCCCGCCGCTACAGACTTGGATTAGAAATCCTTTGAGATCCATTTCGATTGTTACTGCTAACAGCGGTTCGGCTCTGGCGACCAGTTCAGTACGGAGTTTTTCTGCAGTTGGGGTCAAACCGAACGCGACCACCAACATCTGTTCAACGGAATTCAGTAAGATGTCGTAAGCCTGTTCCAATTCAGACAGTGCGTCCTGTAGTACGCTAAAGAATCCCGATACTGCTTCGGTACTTGTTGCTGCCTCTGCACCAAAATCTGAGAACCCGAATGCTACCGGTAACTGTTTAAAGAGGAGTTCATCAGGTTCACGCGCATTCAGAACAACTTTACGGAGGTTTTTTGCATTATCACTCAATTCTTGTGTCGTCAAAGTATACTTCGGTAGTTGCGCAATCGTTCGCATTAACGGCGTAACGACTGTTAGCAGATCAGGCGTTTGGATTTCTGTCGATGGATTGAACACCTTTGAAAATTGTGAGAACAGATCGGAGCGGACTCCGGTCATCTGAAACCGTTTCAATTCAAATAATTGCGGTGCTTTAAGGAACCTTTCAAAGACCGGCATTGACCAATCTGCTATAAAAGACCCGTTTTCATAGAGTGCGATTTCTGTTCTGTAGTGGAGTATAACAGCACATAGAAGGATCGGCAGTGGTCCTTCACGAACACCGAACGGTGGATCCATCAAATATTCATAGAGTTGGACGACAGGTTGTCGCTCTCCCTCACTCGCTTCAAGAAAAGTCTCAATTGCGTTCCATGTGTGTTTTATTTCGTTCTTATCATCTGTTTTTGGTGGATGAAAGCCCCATATATCGGAAACTTCACGGTGGACACCTGTATCTGATAAGAGTGAGCGATAGATGCTCATTTCAGCGGGATAGCCAGTGATACCGAGGTTCTCTTGGTCACTGTTTTCAAGCATCGCTTGAATTAATTTCTTTCGTGCAGTCGTTACGGCACCAGAGATTTTCCGCCGATTGATGAGTTCATTCCGAATCAACGGGGTTTTGTGGTAAACCGCATCACAGATTTTTGATAAATGCTCGTTTCTTGCACGTTGAGAGCTGATATTTACCTGTTGTCCGTTATGAAACCACCTGCAAGGCACCTCGTTGTCGCCACCAAAAATGGCTGTTAGTTGATTGGATACATCCCGCTCCGCTTCTACCCACCGGATTGAAAGTTCACGTCTCGCGGTGGCATCGCCTTCAAGTTCCGGTGTGTTTTCTGAAACCCAGCGTAGACACGCAAGTTCAGTGACGGCGTCACGCAGAAAACGGGTGGAGTGAGGAATAGCAATTAGCACCTCTTCACGAACTATAGCGTTTTCTCCATTTGCTTTTTCAACGAACTGGTTAACCTCATGTTCACCTGTAGGCAGTGTGTAGAGAACAAGTCCGTCTGCATCGCCGAGGGGTTCGCTCAAGGCCGCGTCGAAATTTTCAATATCGGTATACCGAACGGTGAAGTAGCGGAGTGTGCCTTTCTCGAATAGGTGTCGGCGAACAATGAGAGGGTGTGGCGGCGTGAGTTTTGAAAGATAAGTCATGAGTCTTTCATTAGGATCAAGATGCCCTTCCGCTTGGTGGAGCATCGCTTCAATATTAATATCACTGCCTTCCCATAGCGCGTAAGCGTCGTTATAGCGACGATAGGTAACAATTGAACGTTTTGTTAAAACATCCAATGCTGTCTCAAATTCCTTCGCGAATCCTTCGGTGCGATCATCTAAGGCATAATGGAGGATACCGATTGAGGCTTTTAGGTTGGTGCTCACTTCCCCGACGATACTGAGCAACCCAATGGTCTTAATGAGCCTAACTGTGGTGGGTGATGGGTCTGTCAACCGATCAATAGCCATCTCAATTTCCACCCACTTGTTCCCATCGCGTGCGGCGGACAACCGATTTCCTATAGTGGTGTTGAGATAATCGTACAAGTCGGGGAGCGAAAACATCGGCAGCACACCACTATCATAACGCTGGTTTGAAAGGAAGTCTCGGAGTCCATAGGGTTCGCTTGAATTCAGAAAGGCGAAAAGGGATCGTTCATTCTGTGCGAAGCGTCGGAAAATGGGACCTACAATAAGTGCGACTGTCGGATGGAGCGGCAAGCAGTTTCTAATGAGTTTACCAAATTTTACCGCGTCGGGCAGTTGGTTAAGTTTGGGGCTTGATGCAATGGACGTAGACGGAATTTCTGCCTTATGTTGAACCGCGGATCCAATCAGGCGGAGCACCTGCTCGGCGGGTTCTACGAAGGCGATATCCTCAAACCGTCCATGGATTTTTGCCCACTCCTCGCGTTGTGATTTGGCGATTTTGTTTGCGTATTGTTCAAAAGCCTGATGAAGGATCGTGATTAAAAAGAGTGGTGTTCGATCGCTGCGTGTGGCAAATTCAGCGAGTGTTTGTAGGACAAATACGTCGTCTTGGACGGGGTATTGGGCGGCGTACTCAAGGAATTTTCCAAGTTCATCGATTACGAGTAACAAGCCGTATCCATTCTTTTTCTTTATAGCGCGTGTTGCGTCTTCAAAAAGCTTTGTGATTTCAGTTGCCTGTGGGAGCTTGCCGTTTGCCTCTGTGTTCAAGAGTTCTTGGATGTCTTTCCGGAGCGAGTGCCGTGAGGATATACCAAAGGTATTAAGTCCGTGTTCTAATCCTTGCAGAAGCGAGCGCGTAATCGGTGCGCGTTCGCCAGAGATCAGCACCGGACAAAATCCTGATGATGTTCGCTTTCCGTTTCCATTTACGCTGATAAATCGTTCATAGAGCGAGGTGTCTTCACGTTGTAATAGTTCTAAAGCCTGTCGCGTTGTCGGTGCATCCGGATCCCCAAGCAGCTTCGCAGTGAAAAGCGCGAACGCAGATTTTCCTGACCCATAAGGCCCCGTGAGGGACCAGGCTTTTGATGTCGCGCTGTTCTCTTGTGCTGAAATAAGACGGGTGAGGGTTTCCCGAGCTTTAACAGTCACAACGTACCCATCTAACGCGTTTGCCGTATAAAAATCGCGAACCAGATGTACGGAGCGTTGAAAGCGTTTTGTGATATGAAAAAGATCGGACAAACGGACGTTATCCATAGTACCTCTTTAAAAGTTCCATTTGATTAGAATCTCTATGTCGATAAACTTGTTTCAAACCGGACGTTTCGTCGTAGTGAAATGCTCCGTCCGTTAGCTGCTCAAGATTTTCGAGATATGTCGTCATCGTATCTTCGTCTAACCTGAAAATCCGTCCGGGACTTGAGGGAGCGTACATTAAATCTGAGAACGAAAGTGAGTCTCGCCGAAAGAAGCGACTTTTCCAAAACGTCTCTAACGCCCATGCGACCATTTCGAGCGGTAGTGTCTCTTTGTCGCCTCGTTGAAATTCATATCCACTGCCGTCTGGCAATTCGGCGATTAAATTGAGTTCAACGAGGGGGCAGTCGAAGGTTTCCTCAACGACGGTATCGCTATGACGTGACTGGCAGTAAGTTCGGATAAAACAGTTGACATCTCGCTGGAGTGTATTGTCAGAAACGGGGCGCATGGATTGTTTCTGCCGTTGTGCCCATTTGTAAACTTCTCTGGTAAATATAGACGGTGTGAATTGGTTCCCTCTTAAGATGTTAAATGCCCAGTACCACGCGGTTGCCTGATCGGTATTGGTCGCGATTTGCCAGTGAATTAGCCATAAAGTGGCTGGATCGTCGAGGTATGGGTCGAATCCGTTTTCGTCAAAAATGGCTCTGCCGAGGCGGGTTGGCGAGAATTGCCCACGCCGATAGCCGGTTGCTTGCTCACCGAGACGCATGGTAAGTTGTTTAGGTTGATTTGTCCCTTCTTCAATGAGCCTTGATACGCGGCACCAGTGGCGGATGGAGCTCACCATGTTTTTTCCGACCCCTAACGTAACAGAGGCGTTTTCGGATGAAAAGACTGTCGGATCTTTTATCACGGCTTCAACCCCCTTCTTTAGCCATGTATACCGAAAGGGAAAAGTCTGATGTCCTGAGAAGGATGGCGTAATTGTCTGTGTGGGGATTGTATGCGTGTTATGCAAATTGCACCCTCCCAAGAAGACATGAGAAGAAAAAAAGCCCGCATCTGAGTGAGAGGGCGCGCGGACTGAAAATATTGGAGAGTGCTATGCGTGCTTTGTGAAGAGTTTTACTTATTATTTGTGAAGTAAATGGGGGGGGTAAATCGGCTTGTTAAACCCTAATATGTGTCCCGACTCTAACAGTGTCGTGGTTCGCCATGAGTGGTGATTGGCACCAAATGAGGATTGTATTTTGACTGTGGTGTTCGGATGTAGATTTCTCATTACCCTAAATTTTAGCATAAACTTGTGTTAGATGTCAAATTTTTTCGCGATGAGGTCCTTTGAACACTTCTTTTAGGTGCCATCCCGTGTAATCTTCGTTAGGATAATAGATATGTTTCCGTGGCGGAAAGTTAATTTCTTGACCGTCAAATTGCTTCAACCATTCTTCAAAACCTACAGATGTTTTATCAACATGCTCGGAGACGCGTATTTTTAATTGATCAGACAACGTAAAGGCACCCCGATCAAATAGTTTGTGATGTAGTGAGCATAAAGCGATTCCATTTCCTTCTTTGTCAGGACCTTCTGCCATTCGCCATTTGATATGGGCTGCTTCTAAGGCAATAGGACGATCGCGTAATTTCACGTTAAAACCACAAATCGCACACCTGTGGCTGTATGCTTCCAAAATTTTTCGCCGAAAATTGGGGTCACGCGGTTGATTAGGTATACCAAAGGACAATTCAATTCCAACAGTCTGTAAAATGTCTTCATGATACGTGATAGGGAAATGAGAACCTAACAATCCACCGATTATTTCAAATCTCAAACCGAAGTCGTTATGAAGTTGCTCGGCAATAGGTTTAAGGAAACGACCGATGCCGTATTGTCTCAAATCACCTATAATCGCATCCCCCGTCGATTTTCCATTCTTTCTTTTACCTTCTCTAATTTTGTATTCATTGGGTATTTCCCAAACTTTGTCTTCCTCGTTTCGTACGTTTCGTAACCGCCAAAATGGATCCTGAGGACGATAATTAGGACGCCACGGTCCAAACTCTTTCAATAACTCACGAAGATCTTCTTCTATATCAACATATCGGAGACTATCTTCGCCATGCAGTAATTTCCCGATAGCGTATAGCACCAACAGAGGTTTGTGTGGTGCCCTTTCTTCACCCCGTTCCCATACATTCAAGTCCTGAAATTTCTTGATGATATCTTCTCTTGTCATATTCATGTTCCGTCGTCTTGCGGGATGATTCGGGTTGATGCTAAAGGTAGCATCGCACTATTTTCTTTGGAATCTTGAATCACGGATCGTAGTGCCTCGTTCACAGACGCAGCGTCTGGAAATACTGTAGCGACATCAGGTTCTAATTTGACGACGTTACCGAACTGTTTGCGCGCGGGACCGAACTTTCGCACTCGCAAGTTTTTCAGATCATACTCCGGACGAAGTTCATCTTGTGTTATTGTTTTATCCTTCTTCATATTTTGAAGTGTATCATAGGTTCGGCGAAAAGTCAAGCGTATTTCGTTGCAAGACTGAGGCATTCAATTTTAAGAAATTATTGGATTTCACGTCTTTTTTCAAGGATCCGGTTCGGTGTTTTTGCTGGGGTGTTTCCCCTAGGAAACCGAACCTATCGGTCCTGGGGGCAAAACGCTGCAGAAAAGCGAAAAACTAAATAGCCCTGCTCGTTCCTACGGAAGGAATTGAAACAAAGGTTGGTGACGTGTTATACTATCAACGTTATTGTAAGCCTGTATCAGAGGACAGACACACCTGCTATGCACATTGAATCGCTTGACTACCCTTTAATCCAGATCCCTGCTGGGGCGTTTACGATGGGGACGATTCCGACTGGGATGCGGAAGACGGACCCAGAAGAACCGCAACGGAGCGTCCAACTGGATGCTTATGCTATCGGTGCGTATCAGGTCACGAATGCCCAGTATACGCAGTTTGTGGAGGCGACGGGATTCGCACAACCGCCCTTTTGGAACGATGAACGTTTCAATGTGCCCAATTTTCCGGTCGTCGGGGTGAGTTGGTACGATGCTGTCAATTTTTTGGAGTGGCTCGGTGCGCTGGAAAATATCGCATATCGGTTGCCGTCGGAGGCGGAATGGGAGAAGGCGGCGCGGGGTCACGATGCGCGGGAGTATCCGTGGGGCGATGTATGGGATGCGGGTCGTGCGAATACATCGGAATCGGGGAATAAGCAGCTGATGCCTGCCGGGAGTTATCCGTCGGGTGTGAGTCCTTACGGGTGCTATGATATGGCGGGTAACGCCTACGATTGGTGCTTCGACTGGTTTCACATGGAGGCGTATAAATACTCGCCTGATGAGAATCCGTTGGGTGCGAGTGAAGGTCGTCGGAAAGTGATTCGGGGGGGTTCGTGGATCGCGCGTGGGGAGTACGCGGCGCGTTGTGCGAATCGTGCGGCGTGTGAACCGATCCGCGGACTTCACAGCGTCGGTTTTCGGGTTGCTCTGGATCTTTAAGTTTGGTGGTTTGTGCTGCGCGACGTGCGATAATGCAGTAGAAAGATCGCGAGCACAGCTCGCTCCTACGAGAAAAGGCGTGTGTATAGTAGAAAGATCGCGAGCACAGCTCGCTCCTACGAGAAAAGACGTGTGTATAGCGGACGTGCGATGAATCGCACTACTACGAACCGAAATCCGTGATTCAGATGAATGAATATGCATAAAAAGCCGTTAGTAGAACACTACCAAGATTTTCGAGATGCCCTGTTAGACTGGTTCAAGGATTATCAGCGCGAGATGCCGTGGCGTAACACAGACGATCCGTACCGGATTTGGGTCTCTGAGGTGATGCTCCAGCAGACGCAGGTCAAGAAGGTTGTGGACTACTATGAGAAGTTCATCGCACGGTTTCCGAGTGTGTCGGATTTGGCGGCTGCGCCGCTACAAGATGTGCTGAAAGTCTGGGAAGGGTTAGGGTATTACGCGAGGGCGCGGAACCTCCACAAAGCGGCACAGGTCATCGTGAACGAACTCGATGGCGAGGTACCGCGGGACTATGCGACCTTTCGGAAGCTGCCGGGTGTCGGGGATTATAGCGCAGCGGCGGTGCAGAGTATCGCTTTCAATGCACCGTATGCAGCAGTAGATGGAAACATCAAACGCGTGTTGGCACGTCTGTTTCTGATGGACGCACCGATCAACGATGCGAAGTCGGCAAAGAAGTTTCAGACAAAAGCGGATGAACTTTTGGATCGGAACGCATCGGGACGCTTCAATCAGGCGATGATGGAATTGGGGGCAATGGTCTGTCGTCCGCAGTCACCAACCTGTCTTGTGTGTCCGGTGAACACGTTTTGTGACGCGTTCCAGACGGGTCGTCAGGACGAGTTTCCGAAGCGGCGCGCGTCGAAACCTACGCCAGAGCACCATCTCGCTGTTGGGGTTATCTATAATAGTGCAGGTGAGGTATTGATTACGCAACGGCAGCTGGATGGACTGCTCGGTGGACTTTGGGAGTTTCCGGGTGGTCAAATTGCCGATGGTGAAACCGCTGAGGCAGCGTGTGTTCGCAATATTGCTGAGGTCGTTAATCTCTCTGTCACGAATGCCCGGTATCTGACGCGTGTGAGGCATGCGTTCACGCATTTCAAGATTGTGGTGGATGTGTTTCAGTGTGATTATGCGGCGGGTGATGTTGTGTTGAATGGACCGCGGGATGCGAAGTGGATTCAGGTTGCGGCACTACGGGATTATCCGCTCCCGCGTGCGACGCATAAGTTTTTGGATGAATTATAGTTAGCAGTTATTCTCTCTGACAACTGAAAACTGATAGCCATTCAACTTGCGCGTTGCATCGCGAAAATATCTGTATAGGGACCCTCGGCGCGGCGTAATTCTTCGTGATTTCCGATTTCTGCGATTTTCCCATCTACGAGCACAATAATCTGATCCGCCTGAGTGACGGTTGAAAGCCGATGCGCGATAATCAGGACGGTTTTGCCTTCCATCAAATGCGCTAATGCTTCCCATATCTCTCGTTCCGTCCGATTGTCGAGGGCTGAAGTCGCTTCGTCTAACAGGAGAATTTTAGGGTTCTTTAGAACCGCGCGGGCAATGGCGATCCGCTGTTTTTCGCCACCCGACAATGTAACGCCTTGCTCGCCGATCGGTGTGTCGTAACCCTGCTGCAGCTGCGAAATAAATTGGTCGGCGTTAGCCGCTTTCGCCGCAGCGACGACTTCTTCATCACTGGCATCAAGCCTCCCGAATCGGATGTTGTCTCGGACTGTACCAGCAAATAAGAAAGGGTCTTGAAAGACAACCGCTATTTGGGAGCGGAGGGAGTCGAGTGTCGCTTCGCGAATGTCGAATCCGTCAATGTATATTTTCCCTTGTTGTGGGTCGTAAAAACGGAGTAGAAGGTCTACAAGTGTACTTTTTCCGACACCGCTTGCGCCGACGATCGCCACTTTTTGACGCGCTGGAATCGTAAAGGTAATATCCTGAACGACCGGCTTTTCAGGTTCGTATGCGAAGGAGACGTTCTCCATTGTGAGAGTCCCTTCAACATTCTGCAACGGTTTTGCTGTGGGGAGTTCCGATACCTGCGGTTGAACATTCATGAACTCATTAATCCGATCTACGGCTCCCATCGCTGTTTGTATCCTACCAATGCTTCCTTGGAATGAACGGATCGGGGAGGCCATCGCTTCGACGTAACCGATGAATGCAAAAAGAGTACCGACAGTCATCTCGCCCTGCACCACAAGCCTGCCACCCAGCAAAAATAGGAGTAGCGACGGTATCCACATAAAAAGATATGTTACTGAGAAAGATGCAGATTGTACGACAGCCTGTCTTCGTTCCACACCCACCAAACGCAGAAACAGCTCCCGAAACTGAGCGATCTGCCAATTTGAACGACCGAATGCCAGTATTTCCTTAGAGCCTGTAATGCCTTCATGTAACTCTGATAAAACGTCGGCGGCATAGTCTTGGCGGGCACGACCGACACGCCGATTAAATGGCGCGAAAATCAGGGTCTGCAAACCTGCTGCACAGATGACTGGCAGCATGATGAGTGTTAGTTTAGGTTCGATTCTTAGGGCGACAATGAAAGCCAAAGTCAAGCTGAGTATTTGGGTTGCCAGCTGCGTAAGAGTGGAAGTAACAGTGTCTTTTATGACCGGAACATCATCAGTTAGCCTTGATATAATCTGTCCGGTGCGTTCACCATGAAAGTAGGATACCGAAAGGCTGCGGAGATGTTTGAAGATGCCTGTGCGCATATCCGCGGCGTAGCGACCCGTTATGAAAGCAAAGGCTAAGTTCATTCCCCAAGTGAGTGCGATAGACAGTACCATGACCCCGCCAAAAATCAAGATCGCTGTAATTAGGGCTTCGTTGTTTTGCTGAATAAGTCCATCATCAATGATGAGTTTTCGGACCCAAGGGATTATGAGCTGCGCCGCTCCCATTGCGAGGCTACAGAGAATTCCGAAGAGATAGAGATACTTGTAGGGCAAAAGGAATTTAAATGCCCATAATAAGCGGTGCTGTTTCATGGTTAGAGTTATCAGAGGAATAGTTTTCAGTTATCAGTTGTCGGTAAATGGGTTCGGTGACAGGTTCGGCGCGGTTGCAAACCGCGCCTGCTTTTGTTGGGAAAACTGGCGACTGATGGTCTCCGACAGTCAACCGCTAATTATCCCCGAAGCGTGCTTCGTATTTTTCCCAGACTTCATCAGGCAACGGGGTGCTGGCGGCTCGGACGTTTGCTTCAAGTTGCTCAACGTTGAGACTCCCGATGTTATTGCCTTGAATCCGGTCTTCTTTCAGACAGAACTGGAGTGCAAGTTGAAGCAAACTTATTCCTTCTTCAACGCACCATTCCCAAATTGGGTATGCTGCCGCAACATCCCCTTCTTTTTTCCAGCGTCCACGTTCAATTTCTGCATCGATATCAACGCCTGTGAGGATACCGCGTAGGATCGACCAACCGTTCATAACGCCGATGTCGGCTTCAGCGGCGGCGGGTAGCACCTCGTCAGCGGCGGTCTGGCGGATGAGGTTGTAGTCGTTGAAGCACAGGATGAGATCGACATCGCCAGTCGCCATCGCTTTGAGATGGAAATCGTGCTGCCGCATCCCGTATCCGACGTAGTTCACAAGACCGCGGGCTTTGCACTGGAGCAAACCGTCAAGCGTGCCGCCCTTTTCGAGAGTCGGCTCAATTTCGATGGGGTCGTGGATAAGCATACCGTCGAAGTAGTCGATGTTGAGGAGTTGGAGTTGGTCTTCGAGGTCAGCGATGGTGCGTTCGGCGGAATAGTCGGGTCTGCCCTGTCCGTAGCCGCCCCAATCTGCGGCGGAATGACAGCAGAGTCGTCCGGTGATGATGACATCCTCACGCGGGATCTCCTTCATCGCCAGCCCGAGTTTCCGCGCGGAATCCCCATAACAGCGTGCACAATCGAAGTGGTTCACACCGAGGGAGATTGAGTGCTTAATGAGTGCGATAGCGTCTTCGTCTGAGACGAATCCGAAGTTGTTTCCGAACCCCTGCGTCCCGAACGGAACGACAGGGATACTCAATTCCGTTCTTCCCAAACGTCGCCTCGGAATTGTCGGTAGATCTTGGTTGGTTGCCATAAAATTCCTCACTCTATTGGTTATCAGTTATCAGTTGTCAGTTGTCAGTTATCAGTTAAAGAAATCTGTAAAGTGTTCTAAAGTTTCAAAGTGTTCTAAAGTTGGTAAGAAACCTCTTTCAACTTTCTAACTTTAGCTACACTTCACAACTTGCCAACTTTCTCGTCTTTAGCACACTTCACAACTTTCTTACTAACAACTACTGACAACTGAAAGATTTTTCGCAGAAAAACCGCACTGATAACTATTTCCTCTAATATTGATCCGAGCCTTCAGATGGAAGCGACACTGCCCAGACGTTTCTGTATCTAACGTCGTTGCCGTGGTCTTGCAAACGGAGTGGACCGGGTTCGGCAGCTTCACCGACGCTTCCGCCTGTTGTGCCTGCCAACTGTGCGTTGTTGATGATGACCAAACCGTTCTGAATAACGGTGATGCGTGGACCTTCGGTCATCTCGCCTGCGTCGTTGCAGCGTGGTGCGCGGAAGATAATATCGTAAGACTGCCATTCGAGCGGAGGTTTGCAAGCGTTAACGAGCGGTGCGAACTGGTTGTAGATTGCGCCGCAATCGCCCATCCCAGGGGCATCAATGCCGTAGGAGTCCAAGACCTGCACTTCGTATCGACCTTGGAGGAATACGCCGCTGTTGCCTTTTGCCTGTCCGGTGGCTTCTGGCATATCGGGGCATCTGAATTCGATATGTACGAAATGATCCGTGAAGGTTTCCTTGCTGATGATGTCGCCGGTGCGTGGGATGACGAGCATTGCGTCGCCTTCGACTTCCCAACCGGCTTCGCTGCCATCCATGCTTGTCCAGTTGCTGAGGTCTGTGCCGTCAAAGAGAACGACTGCGGATTCTGGTGGTGTTTGTGTCATGAGTTTTCCTTTCGCATGTTATGCGTTAAAAATAACAATTTCCAATCATTTTAATGAATTCCGTTTTTTTGTCAAGAGGGTATTTAGCCGTCGGCTATCGCGGAAAAGTTGACAAGTTTGATAGTGTGCTAAAGTTGAGAAGAGTCCTCGGATAACTTTATTAGGCGAAACACCCAAGCAAAACACTTTAGAACACTTTACAGACTTTGAAACTTTAGAACACCTTACAACTTTCTACTGTTTCTACGCTGGATGCCGACAGCCAACAGCCGATGGCTAAATCCCCTTGACAAAAACTGGTGTGTGGATATAATGAGAGCAAATCTGATGATGTTCATGAAGAGGTTTAGATGTCCACGCAAGGTCCCAATCTGCTATATATCCACTCCGATCAGCACGATCCCTATGTTACCGGTTGCTACGGTGACTCACTGGTTCAGACACCTAACCTTGATAGGCTTGCTGCCGAGGGGGTGGTGCTTGAAAACGTCTATTGCCCGTCTCCGATCTGTGTGCCGTCCCGGATGTCGATGCTGAGCGGCCGCTACCCGCACGAAAACGCCGTGTGGACGAACAGCCATATTCTTAATTCTGGGATACCGACTTTCGCGCATGCAATGGGTGCAGCGGGGTATCAACCGGTGCTTGTCGGGCGGATGCATGCGTTGGGACCCGATCAGCTGCACGGGTATGCTGAACGTCTCGTCGGTGACCACGGACCGAACTATCACGGTGGAAGCGGCGTTGATCACGGTGAACTCTCTGGGACAGCGGGCCCGGCGCGTGTAAGCCTCGAAAAGTCGGGCGCGGGGCAGAGTGCGTATCAGGTCCACGACGAGGATGTGACGGCAGCGACAGTCGATTATCTCAACCGACTCGGTGTGCAGAAACGGGCAGGACTTCTGGATACACCCTTTTCGATTTCTGTCGGGTTCATGCTGCCGCATCAGCCGTTCGTTGCGCGTCAAGAGGATTATGAATTGTATGAAGGACGGATGACGATGCCCGAAAACCCTGAACCTTTTTCCGAGGCGTTGCATCCCCATTTCCGGTGGTGGCGTGAGCAGTGTGGTATCGTTGAGGTTTCCGATGCTGAAATTATCCGCGCACGCACGGCGTATTGGGCATTGGTCACGCGGATGGACGTGATGATTGGACAGATATTGACGGCACTCCGAGAGAACGGGTTAGACGAAAACACGCTAATCCTTTATAGTTCGGATCACGGCGAGCAGGTCGGCGAACACGGGCTTTGGTGGAAACAGACGTTCTATGAGCACTCGGTGAAGGTCCCTGCAATTTTATCGTGGCGTGGCATATTGCCAGAGGGTGTCCGATGCGATCGCGTCGTCAGCGCGTTGGATTTGAACGCGACGCTGCTGGATGCGCTTGATGCACCCCCACTGCCGCATTCTCGTGGACGGAGTATCTTGCCGCTGCTCCGTGGCGAAGACGCACAGTGGGAGGACATCGCTTTTTCTGAGTATTGCACCGATGACGGTTGCTATCACCGGATGGTTCGCGATGGCGAATGGAAACTGAATTACTATCACGGACAACCGTCGCAGCTATTCAACTTGGCGGAAGACCCGAACGAATTGAATGACCGAGCAGACGATTCGGCGTGCAAAGACATCTTGGAACGATTGACAGAGCAGGTATTAGATGGCTGGGATCCTGAGCAGATTGCAGCACAGATAACAGCGAAGCGTGCGGACACACAACTCCTCGGTAGATGGGGACGGAACACACAACCGGCGGATCAATACCGTTGGAATTTACTACCAGAGATGGATTATTTGGATTGAGAGGAGGGAAAATGAAAAACCCTAAACTTGTTGTTGGACACCTCATGAACGATCAATTATTTGTCAAATCCGTTAAGACTTCAAAACACCTTGATTGGCTCAGGCAATTAGATCCAGAAGAACTTGTTGAGTTTCTTGCTGAACTGCTCAAGTTAGTAACGCAAATCTCAGACGGAAAAAAAGATGCTGAAACGCTTTCGGTTTTTCTTTCCGAATGGCATGAAACCGCGTTACTCAATTCAGAACCTGAAGTTTTAGAAGATATTCTTGAGGCAGAAAAAGAATTGGCTGCTGGCGGTGGAAAGACGTGGTCTCTGATTAAGAAGGAAATTGGGTTGTGAATCACCAGCGGTACACACTTGAACCACTTCCGAGCAAAGTCGAAAATTTTATCAGACGATTAGATCGGGAAGCACAAGAGCGAATCAATCTTGCTTTTGCGTATATTACCGGTTCTCCATTTCGGCATGAAAATCCAACAACAATTAAAAAACTGCGTGGTAAGAAAAAAGGATTCTATCGCTATCGGATAGGAACTATCCGTTTTATTTATCGTGTTGACAGAAGCAATCGTCTCATCCGAATTGTGCAAATTGACAATCGTGGTGATATTTTTTGACCATAACCTTTTACGTAAGGGGAGAAAGCAACATGGCAAACAGTCCGATACTTAAGGGTGAACGTTTTAGTGAAGAGAAAACAAAGCAAATTGCTGAGCAATTTTTCCGTGATGGATACGTCCATATTCCCGGAGTGCTGACCGACGGAGAGGTTACCGCGCTACGGGAGAAGTCGGACGAACTTTTTGCGGACCCGGAACTCATGGAACAAACCAATCCAGAACTTGCGGATGTCCGATATATCCAGATGGGTGCACACACCGATTCGGGTGAGACGTTACCCTTCATTTTACGGAATACGATTGAATTGGATCCCATTTTCCGGGATATGCTCCTCCGTGAACCGATTCTGAGTCTGGCGGAGGCGATTGTCGGTGAGAACTGTAAGTTTTGTGGACAGAATGTACTGCGGAATCTACCCGGACTCTCGATTGACACGTGGCATGTTGACGGTTCGGTGCATTTCCCTGTTACTGAGGAGATGCCGCGCCACGATCCGCGCTTGCGGATGCCTGTGATGTGGTTTACCGTCCAGATGGCGTTGAACGATATTGATACGCTTGAGGAAGGCCCGACGCAGTATGTTCCCGGCAGCCACTACTCCGGCAGACATCCGAACAGTCAGGAAAACCCTGAGTTTGAGGGCAATAAACCCGTCTCTATTCTTTGCAAGGCGGGCGACATCTACCTGCAGGATCCGCAGTGTTGGCACCGCGGCGCGCCGAACCTTTCTAACAAGACACGCTATATTATCCAATCGCAGTATGCGGCGTATTGGGCGTATTGGCGGTTTAGCCTCTGTAACGGTGTGCCTGTGCCTGAAGAGGCAATCGAAAATGCGGACGATCGGTTGATGAGTCTCTTAGGCCGTCCGCGTGTGAGCGAATTGAATTAGTTGCCTAAACAGATGAAAAACCCCACCGTTGTAAACTTCTTTGTGGTATTGATTGGTTATAGTAGAACCTATAATTAGTTGGGCACACTCAAACAGTCTGAATGCCTATAACAGGCATTCAGACTGGCACAAACTAAAAGTTTATGCTACAAATACTAAAAAGAGGAAACGGACAGATGAAACAACAACGGATATTATCGGTTATTTGGATTGCTGTAGTGGGGTTGTTCATCAGTTTAGTCCCTCAACTTAGGGCGGATGAACACACTGAACCTAACCGGAGTGATTGGGTGCAAACCAACGGTCCTTATAGTGGTGATATTCTCACCATCTATGCGGCACCGAAAGGCGTGCTTTTTGCTGGAACAGAGGGTGGGGGTATCTTCCGTTCAACGGATCGCGGCAATTCTTGGACACCCGTCAATACTGGATTGCGTTTTGAACCCGAAGAGAGTTATTGGTCTGTTACAGCCTTTGCACAAAAGCGGGAGACGCTCTATGCTGGTACACGGGATGGTTTATATGGGTCAACCAATAATGGCAACAGATGGCATCACGTTTCGAGTTTCCGAAACACTGAATCCATCAGTGGTCTTGTAGTTATTGGTGACCGCATATACGTTGGCACCTTAAATACGGGGGTTTGGTATTCAGATGATGGTGATTCATGGATACAGGTGAATGATGGGTTGGGACCTCAGTTGATTAGCGAACTTGTAGGAATAGGGACAACCCTTGTTGCTGCTACGGATAACGGGGTTTTTCGTAAACATGACAATGAGGACTCGTGGACACCTATCAATACGGATGCTATTAGTCAACCCGTTAACATAGCGTCGGTCAATAACGTACGGATTGAAGCTGGATTAGATCCGTTACCGAAGTTAAATTTTCCATCTGGCATACGGATTCAGGCGTTCGCTGCTATGGAACACCTGCTCTACATGAGTGTACGTCTGGGCAACGGCTCTGGAATTTTCCGTTCCAATGACAATGGAGAGTCGTGGGCATACATCACACCAGCAGAGATGACACGGACCGTTAACGCGTTGGTGGCGTACGGTGGCGTACTCTATGCAAGTAGCGGGAGTGTGGTTTACCGTTCGGATGATAAAGGTGACTCTTGGGCAGTCATCAACGATGGGTTAACATATAGTACCGTCTCGACACTGTTAGCGGTCAATGAAGACACCGTTTTCGTTGGAACATCGGGCGACGGGGTCTTTCGCACGACAGACAGCGGTAATTCTTGGGTAGAAATCAACACCGGCATAACGAATGCAACAGTCAGCAAATTGGAAGTTATTGGGGATCGGATATACGCTCAAATTGGTAAAAGGATTTTTCATTCGGTTGACGGTGGCGAATCGTGGCACCCTGTAAAGGCACTGTCAGCACCGACTAATTACGGGTTTACGGGGTTAGCGATTTCGGATAACGAACTTTACGTAGGTGCTTGCGGATTATCCCGGCGTCATCGAAATGAGATCGTAGGGGGTATCTATAGGTTGGATAAAGCGGACAACACTTGGGTCGAACTGGTTGCCCTTCGTAATTTGACCGGCAGCGAATGTATGGAAGTCGTCGGTACGACTTTCTATATCGGGACCCTGAGGGATGGTGTTTTACAGTGGGAGAAGGACTCAGGCCCATGGGTCACCAATCTTGGCTTAGAACATCACTACATCACGGCGTTATTGGGAAATGGCGAGCGTGTCTATGCCGGTGCTGAGGGCGACGAAATTTATCGTTTGAAGGAGGGAACGTGGGAACCTATCCACGCAACAGATATGATGGATGGCGATATGTCTGATCTAAAATGGGTTGGCTCAACGCTCTACGCGACCTTTTGGAATAAAGGGGTCTTTCGTTCCTACGATGGTGGTGATTCATGGACATCCATCAACGACGGCTTGGACGAGGCATTTGCTACGACTATAGGGACAGATGGTAGGGCGGTATATGTAAGTACATTTAGAAGGGTTTTTCAGTGGTCAGAAGATGGAAAGCGGTGGGAACTGATCGGTTCGTTGCCTTATCAGGCAATGTCGTTGGCGGTGCTTGATGGTTTTCTTTACGCGGGAACGGCGGGAGGCGGCGTGTATAAGATTCAGGAGTAGGCAGATCAATTAGGGTGAACGGCACAGAGACTGTGACTACTACTTTTAACGAAGAGGGTGAACGGCACACGGAGTGTGCCTACTACTTTTAACAAAGAGGACGGACTGATGAAACAACAGACAAGACCTGTCCTTTGGGTTGCTGTAGCCATGCTCTGCACCGTTTTCGTACCGCAAGTTCGGACGGATGTGAACGGCGGCTGGGTACAAACCAACGGTCCTTACGGTGGAGAGGTTCGCGCCCTCTATGCAGCTCCGAAAGGCGTGCTGCTCGCTGGAACATGGGGCGCGGGCATCTTTCGTTCAACGAATCGCGGCAATACTTGGACCCCCGTCAATACTGGATTAGCCTACGAACCGGGAGAGGGGTTTGTATACGTTGAAGTCTTCGCACAAAAGGGAGAGGTGCTTTACGTTGGCACGCAGAACGGTTTATACGCATCAACCGATGGCGGGAACAGATGGCATCCCGTTTCAAACTTCCGAAAGTCTGAATCCATCAGTAGTATTGCGGTTATTGGCGACCGTATATACGTTGGCACCTTAAACACGGGTGTTTGGTATTCGGATGATGACGGTGGCTCGTGGCAACAGGTGAATGATGGGTTCGGTCCCAAGTCGGTTCATGAACTTTCGAGTATAGGGACAACCCTTATCGCTGGTGGTGAGAACCGGCTTTTTCGCAAAAGAGCGAATGAGGACGCATTGACCGCTATCAACGATGATTTTTTTGTACCGCAGATTGAGTCCCTTGCGGCTATAGAGGATCTGCTCTACGTAGGCGCGTATATAAGCGAAGGGGAACTTTTTAAATCTCATGACGAAGGGGACGCGTTAACCCACATCACCTTAGAAAAGATGGGAAATCCGATTATAGCGTTGGCTGGGTTTGGGGCAACCGTGTACGCCGGGACGTATGGGAGCGGCGTTTTCCGTTCAGACGATCGCGGCGATTCTTGGACAACTATCAACGAGGGATTGACAGATCGGAAGGTCTGTGCGTTGTTGGCAGTCAATGAAGATACTGTTTTCGCTGGGACTGCAGAGGGTGGTATCTTTCGCACGATGGACGGTGGCACTTCTTGGGTGGAAGTCAACGCTGGATTGACGAATACAACGGTTGGCGAGTTGGCAGTTGTTGGAAAAACAATTTACGCTGGAATGAGTGAAAGGCTTATCCATTCAGTTAACGGTGGCGCATCGTGGCAATCCGTACAGATTTCTTCAATGCCGGACGAATATCTATTTTCCACGTTATCCGTTTCAGACGGAATACTTTACATAGGTGGCATTAGAATTGCGCCGCGCGACCAAGGTGGGGTCATAGGCGGTGTTTTCCAGTTGAATGAAGCGCGTGGTAAGTTGGATGTCGTTATCGCTAATAACGAGTTGACCGGAATTCAATGTTTGGAAATTGTCGGTCCAACTTTCTATATCGGGACGGGAAAGGATGGCGTTTTCCAGTGGGAAAAGGACTCAGATCCTTGGACCACCAATCTTGGCTTAAAAGGACCCTTCATCACGGCGTTGTTGGTGAATGGCGAGAATATCTATGCTGGCACTAATCAGGGCAGAATTTATCGTTCGGAAAATGCGGGAAAATCGTGGAAACTTGCCAATTCAACAGATATGGCAGGTAGCAGTATATCCGGGCTGAGGTGGGTTGGATCAACGCTTTACGCATCCGCTTGGGGTAACGGAGTCATCCGTTCCGTTAATGGTGGCGATTCTTGGACCCCTATAAACGATGGTTTGGATGATAGCGCAGTTTTGACAATGGCGACAGTCGGCACTGAACTTTACGTAGGGACTTATGGTAAAGGCGTTTTCCGGTGGATGCCAGATAAAAGATGGTGGGAGCCAGTTGGGTCGCTGCGGCACCAAGTGCTCTCGTTAGTCGTCCTTGACGATTTTCTCTACGCGGGGACGGGTAGAAGCGGCGTGTATAAGATTCAGATTGAGAAGTAGGTATGTTGATTAAGGTGAACGGCACAGGGACTGTGCCTACTACTATGGGTGAACGGCACAGGGACTGTGCCTACTACTTTTAAGAAGGAGACAGGACGTGCGTGAAACACCACTTCACTTCAGAACTATTACCGAGATTGCGGAAGAGATTGCTACCAAACAGTTATCGCCTGTGGATGTTACGGCTGCGATGCTCCAACGCATTGACCAACTTGACGGTCAACTCAAGAGTTACGCAACTGTGACAGCAGATCAAGCGATGGCTGCTGCACAAACGGCGGAACGAGAAATTAATGCTGGCATGTATCGCGGGCCGCTTCACGGTGTCCCTATCGCAGTGAAGGATCTCTGTTTTACCAAGGGGGTCCGAACGATGGGCGGCGTGGAAGTCCTGGCAGGTCACGTGCCTGCGTTTGATAGCACGGTCATCACAAAACTTGCGGCTGCGGGTGCGGTCCTGCTCGGTAAACTCAATCTGACCGAAGGTGCGATGGGCGGTTACAACCGTAATTTTGATATTCCGAAGAATCCGTGGAATCCGGATCGGTGGACGGGTTCGTCGTCGAGCGGTTCGGGTGTCGCGACGGCGGCGGGGTTGTGCATCGGTTCACTCGGCAGCGATACAGGCGGTTCCATCCGATTTCCATCGGCAGGCTGCGGTGTCGTCGGGATAAAACCGACATGGGGACGGGTGAGCCGTTACGGTGTACTTGCACTTGCTGAATCGATGGATCATGTCGGTCCGATGACGCGGTGCGTCGCTGATGCCGGGATTATACTTGCGGCGATCGCTGGATTTGACCCAAACGACCCGACTTCTCTGCCGAATCCGGTACCGAATATGCTTGAAGGGATAGGACAGGACCTCCAAGGTGTCCGCATCGGGTTCGATGAACACTATGCGACCAACGATATTGACCCGGAACTCGCCGATGCGGTGCGCGCCGGTGTGGCAGTCCTCGCGGATCAAGGTGCTGAAATTGTTGAAGTGGCATTGCCCGACGTGGATGAATACGTCTCCGCATGGCCCACACTGTGTACGACTGAAGCGGTAGTAGCACATGCAGCCACTTATCCGTCCCTGCGAGATGCCTACGGTCCTTGGTTCCAAGGCTGGCTTGATATGGGTGCGAAGGTGTCAGGTACGGAATATGCGAAGGCGAACAACCTGAGAGCCGCCTGCACAGGACATCTTAGAAGGGTATTTTCGGAAATTGATGTGTTGGTGTGTCCGTCGATGTCGGCACCACCGCATGTTGTCACGGAAGAGGTGTTGTACGGCGCGTATGAACCCCGAGACCCGAAGTTCCAACGGTTTACCGTACCGTTCAACTACAACGGGGCACCGACGCTATCCGTGCCGTGCGGCATGAACAGCGAAGGGCTACCGTTGAGTATTCAATTTGTTGGGAAGCACCTGACAGAACCGTTGTTGTGTCGTGTTGGACACGCTTATGAAAGTGCGACACCGTGGCACGACCTTCATCCGGATGTTTAAGGTACTACTTCTGTGGTAGGTGATACCCCTCTTTCGTCGTTTGGATACTGTAGAGACAATTTTCTGCCGTAATATAAAGCGTCTTGCTCGTTTTGCCGCGTCCGAAGGCGACGTTGGTAGGTTTATCCGGTGTCTCAACGTACGCCAGTTCCTCACCTTCAGGTGTGTAGACGTGCACGCCTTTTTGGGTTTCATCGCGCACTGCCACGTATAGATTCCCTTCCGCATCGACGACCATCCCATCGGGACCGTCCTGTGGCGCGTAATCGACGAGTGTTTTACGGAAAGTCGCAGTACCGTCGGTTGAGAGATCGTAGGCGAGGAGTGCCATGTTTCCCTTACGGATCGGCACTTCCTCAGGAAAACTTCCCATCGCGCCGTTGTCATGACTGATGACATAGAGCGTTTTTTGGTCTGGAGAGACTGCCACGCCGTTCGGTTTGCCAGCATCCGTAACAACGAGATGGATAGACCCGTCTGGATCAATGCGATAGACACCGAAGATGGGTTGTTCGACGGGTTCATGTCCAGCATACCGTGGGTCTGTAAAGTAGATGCGTCCCTGTTCGTCAATTGACAGATCGTTCGGCGAGTTAAAGGGTTTTCCGTTATACAGCCCCGCGATGATTTCGCTTTTACCGGTTTCCATATCTGTCCGCGTAATCCTGCGTCCCCCGAAATCGGCACCTTCAGCGATAACCAACCGACCTTGCGCGTCAAACTTCGTGCCGTTGGACATCCCACTCGGAGAACGGAAAACGGTTGTTTCGCCAGTTTCTGGGTTGTGTTTCCAGATATTTCCGGCTTGCATATCCGTCTGATCCGTGAAGGTGATGTCGCTGAAATAGACCGTCCCGTCTGGCGCGACGGAGACCCCCTCCGTGAAATGCGCGCCGTTGAAGAGCTCTTTGAGTTCCGCGCCTGGGGCAAAGATAGCATCGCTGCCGGCGGCATACCCGATGAGGGTAGGTGCGAGTGCCGCAGCAAGGGTGCATACAATCGTTTGAGACATTTGTAGATTCGGCATATTTCCCTCCTTGAATGTAGAATGGTAAATTCTGCTTTTAGTAGGCAGCGATTAGTGATATTTCACGTCAATTATCTCTACCTTTCCGTTTCAAATCCGCTGCTTAGTGGAGAATGACATTAGGATGGTCGATCGCGGATTGTGCCGTAGTTGAACACCTTGGATTAAAGTCTATCAAATTCATCCGGGGTGAGTCCAGCGTGTCTCAGGATAGAACGGAGTGTGCCAATCTTTACTTCACGATGATTTGGGACCATCACCGTGCGAACCTCATCTTGACTTTCACGGACAAATTTTACGTGACTTCCACGCTGATGAACCACCTCAAACCCCGCCTTTTCCAATTTCCGTTTAATCTGACGATAAGAAAGCGGTTTCATCGGTGTTAATGGATACTTCAAATTTGCGGAGTTTCGGCATTACAGTTGGACGAGGAGGTTCAAGGTAAAGTTCCAATGCCTCTTTAAGATTGTTGATCGCATCATCTTCACTTTTACCTTGACTGGCAACATCTATCTCTAAACATTGCGCGACAAACATCTCCCCTTCTCGCGAAATGCTTGCTGTGAAGGTTTGCGTTTTCATAATTTAACTCCTTTTGGACATTGTGGGATAATACATCATATTACAATATGTTAGCATACGTCCCAAGACGCTTTCAACTGTTTTAATTTATGATTATTGCAATAACCGGATCCCTATTATTTACGATTGAGAGACCACGGCTGTTGTCAACCCATCGGATGAGGCCCATGAGTTATCACGCCTTGCCGAGCGTGTGCATAGACGGCATCCTGAATCTCAAGAATCTTGACTGCATCGGCAACCGTCGGCTCGAAGGTGTCGCCATCACGGATTGCGTCAAATGCTTTGCGCATTACCCCCTGCATCCGCGCACCGTGCGAGATGTCCTCGCTGAACTGCACGCCTTCTGTGGTATGCACTTCAATCAAGGGCTCGCCGTTGCGACCGTATTGCTCAAATACGGATGCCTTTGTACCGATAAATCGAAAGAAGTGATCACCACCGCGTGTGCCAGACGGGTAGTTGTACCCTGATTCAATAATCCCAGTGATACCGCTTTCCGTGCGGAGTACACCAACCCCACTATCCTCCACGCCGCGGCTATACATGGCGTTGGACATAATCGCACCGACGACTGTAATTTGTGCGTCGCCGACAAATTGGAGGAATGTATCAATACCGTGCGCCGCCTCGACTGCCCAACATCCACCGCCAGAGATACTCGGATCGTTGTGCCACGCGGACGGGGTCGGATCATAGCGAGACGGAGGTCCATTGTTCAACCTACTGTTATATAGTACAAGTTCACCCAAACTGCCGTCAGCGACCATCTCTTGGACGACACTCACGATTCGGCTGACACGGTTCGGTAGCGTCAGCGCGCTGAAGACCCCGTGTTTTTCGGATGCCTCGGCAGCGGGACGGAGCCTGTCGGCACAATCCGCAAACGGTTTGTCCAAGAGGTACGGAATACGCCGGTCTACGCATGCTTGGACGTGATCTCCCATCTCAATATGTTTTCCTGCGACGAGCACAGCGTCGGGTTTGCTGGCATCAAGACATTCTGCTGCCGTCTCGAATCCCGGACATTGAAAATCGTCCATCAACTGTTGTCGGGGGGCAGGTTCACCGTCCATAACGCCGACAATCTCGTGTCCGAGTCCGTGCGCTGTGCGCGCCATGCTGCGTCCGTGATGACTATAAGAAAGCACCGCTAATTTCATGTTTTGTCTCCGTAGTAGTTATCAGTTGTCAGTAACCAGTAACCAGTTAACAGTGCCTCACAGTGAGAGTCTGATTCATTAGGCATTTCTCTTACTCGTAACTGGACACTGGAAACTGGAAACTATCTATAAAATGAATACATCTGCAAACCTGTGAAGAGCCGAATGAGTACCCATATACCACCTATCATGAATTCACCGAGAATCAATCCGAGAAAGAGTGGATACGCTTTACGATACAGGCGAATCCCGCCGACTTTTAGCAATATCGTCTTGATGCCCCAACTCAGAAATATTGAGAACCAGAGTCTGCCGATCGTCGATCTTTCGCCAGCGACGAGATAACCCGCCGGATGGAAGGGCCAGAACGGAAACACTGTCCGAAGCCACCAGAGAAAACCTGTGAAGAGCGCGCCGATGCCGATAAAAGTCACAGCGGCAGCATCAGTTTCCGTAGGGTGTGAAATCCACTTTTGCAGAAGATTGTACCCGCCTGTGCCGAGATCGCTGACGAGACCGATCTTGTATCCGACGAGGAGGTATGCCCAAAACGATGCAAGAATCCCGACGACTGCTGCGAACATCATCGCGACAATCAGTCTACCGGAACGCATACCTGACTCCTCCGCGAGTTTGAACCCTTCGAGCGTATGTGGCATCGGGTTTGCGCGGGAACCGCGATTGAAGGTGAGGTAGAGCCGCATCATCGTCAAACTCCCGTGCGACAGGATTCGGGTCCCGAAGATGTCCGTGAGGATACCGTGCGGCGTTGCGTAAGTCCGGATTGTCGGTGGACCGACTTCGGCGCGGATACGCGTAAGGCTCATGGATAACAGGTAGTAGATAAGGAAATAGAGCCCTATTGTCCAGAGTGCCATGCCGCCTCGGTGTGAAAAGACGCATAGGAATATCAACCCACCCACTAATCCGAATGCTGCCCATCGGTAACGCATCGGTTCTCGGCTGTCGTCGATTTCACCGGGTGCACTGTATCCTCGAAAGATGTGCTTCGCAACGCGGAAAAAGAAGCGTCGTCCGCCCCAGAGCGCGAAGCAGGAAAGGACGAGGTAGCCGCCCATTATTTGCTGCCAGTCGTAAGGGAACCCCGGCATAATATCGAGTCCAAGCGCGCTGCCCAATATCCGTTCCGCTTTCCAGAACCAATAGAAAAACCAGACAGAAAACGACATCTCTAACGGCATGAGGTAAGCGAGTCCGACAGCAAAAGAACGGATATAGATAGGTGTCCAACCGATAGAGTTCCACGGTTTTTGCGTGAAGTATTGACCGATCTCGGCGTGCCGGACCGGGATTTCGGGGAGTTCTGGGAAAAGGACATGCACACCGTTGATGAGGTTGATACCGCCGGCAATCGCGAAGCCGAACCACATCATTTTTGACTTGAAAAGCCGTCCATCGAGCCTTGTCATCTCCAGTGGTAACTGCACAATCGGATAGGATAACCGTTCACTCTCAATCCACTGTCTTCGGAGGAAAACATCAATACAGATCATCACCCAGATAAGCACTGTTAGAAACACTGTCCACCAGAGAATCGGACGGAGCCATCCGAGCAGATGCTCTTTCCGATAAACAGTGCTTTCGCCATCGTAAAGCAGTTTCAGGCTTGCTTCGTCGTTAGAGGTCAGCCACGCTGGCAGGTGTCGCCAGAAGAGTTGTTTCCATTCGTTTTCGGGGGTCGCGAACCAGTATCCGTCCGAGATTGTCGGGATGACCGTTTGCATCATATCGTGTCCTGCGATTGCTGAGGAGAGCGAGAGCATCGCGAAGACCGTCAGCAGTTCACCCTGTCTGAAAGCGAACTTTGGCAGGAATCGTTTTAGCAATAGGTTGAACGGGATGAGCACCATCAACGTGATAATCACGTTGTAGATGAGCGACATCGTAGTCGGGAGGGTACTCCAAAATTTGAGGTGGTTTGCCATGATGAAGTAGGTATTCACCGGAATCAGTAGCAAACCAAGCATGATGGCACGAAACGTTACGCCGGGATGGGGGATTTGGTTTTTCAAGGTCGCGTCTGCTATGGAAGTGTTGTTAATATCGCTTAAATTTTAATATTTACACTTTATATGTTTATTTCATTTTATCAAAAGGCTTGAGTGTTTATTTGAAAATAGCGACGGCAATGGAGATAATCACGGCACCGGTGGCGCATACAATCGTTATCCAGTTTCTCATTCCTGCAATCATGTTTTGCTTACCTTTGCGTTCTGATATACTATTCTCAACATCTCGGAGCCGGGTATCCATCTCATCTAAACGCTGATCCATCTTATCCAAACGCTGATTGACTTGATCAAAGCCATCTTTCATGAGTTGATAAAGTTCTTCGTTTGTCATTTTGTTTTCCTCTGGCTTCGGGGCGGCGGTGGCACAACCTAACAGGTTATGCTACAGGTTCAATGAAAAATGATAGTGTTATGCCGAATTCGCTGTGTACTACAAAAATCGTGTTACCTTGTAATTGACAAACATATTTTACCTTTTTGGGGAGGTTTTGTCAAGTGCCGTGCTAAAGTGTTTTCTGCTTTTTGACTATCCTTCTTGCACGCCAGTAGGCGAATTGGCGGAAATAGTAACCGAGGTTTTTGCGGATATTCTCGAACTCTGGCACGAATGGACATCTCCCGCCGAGAACGACTAACTCCGTCTTCGCACGCGTCATCGCGACATAGAACACACGCCGCTCCTCTATCAGTTCACTATCCCGACGCGGAAACTGCCGCTCCAGTGTGTTATGCACGAGGATAACCTTTTTCCATTCTCTGCCTTTCGCTTTGTGGATTGTCGTTATTTCGGGTGCTGTTGGGTGGTTGCTAAGCATCGTTTGAATCTGATCGGTTTCGTAGTTGGTACGCGCTAAAACGGCTGTCTCCTGTGGTGATTCCAACTCGCGTCGTAAAGCAGCTGCGACGGTTTCAGGGGTTGTTTCTACGGTCTTTATGTGCTGTTGCATCGGGTTGTGGGCGCGGAGGTCTTTGCGGATGCGGGGTGCGTTGCGCTCAATCAACGCTCTGGCGTGTTCAACAATGGTGGATGTGGAGCGATAATTGCGTGTGATCTCATATTTTGTTACGTCCTTTCGGTCAGTGAATTTCAGCATGATCTCCGAGTTGCCACCGCGGAATCCGTAGATCGCCTGATCGTCGTCTCCGACAGCGAAGAGGTTTTCAGAGAGGCGTGAAATCAGTCGGAAATCGGCGGGTGCAATGTCTTGGAACTCGTCAACGAGTAGGTATGGATATTTGTCGCGATAGGCTTGGCGGAGATCGGGACAGGTTTCAAGTAGGTTCGCAGCGTGGATAATCATATCCTCAAAATCGACAGCGTTTGCTTCGGTTTTGCGTTTTTCATACTTTTCGGCAAAGGCTCGCGCTACCGGATCATCAAGCGTCTTTGGATCAAACAGCCCGGTGGTGACCTGTCGTTTTGCTCGCATGACTGTCTCTTTTATGTCGTTGAAACGGTCGCGGAGATTCTCGAAATCGGGATGCGTGTCAAGATGCTCTTCGTAAGGGATACCGAAGTGTTGGCAGAACAGCTCAAGGATTAATTGGTTGCTGTACCGCACTCGTAGTGGGTCGGCTCGGTTGAATACATCTGCGCGGTCTCTGTAGGATGCGATCCAGTGTGCCTCACGACGATTCGCCTCTCGTCCTTTGACCCACTCTATCACTTTGAAACTGAATTGTGTCGCGCCTTCATGTCGGATGGCTTGTCGGAGTCTGTCGTTTGATGAATTGCTGAAGTGTTCTTTTCTGCGCTGTTCTGGGTTCGTGGTCTGCCCGATGTAGCACTTACCGGTCTTTTTGTTCTCAATTTTATAGATGGCGACCTCGGTTGTGGCAGCTGCGCGTTCAATCTGTTTCCGTTCCTCTGCGATGATTTGATCAATCTGTCCGGACCAGATTTCAGGGATTTGGCTGAACCCGGCACGTTCATGGTTTTCGGTAATGAGGTCTTTGCCGAAGGCGTGGAGTGTACGGATGACAGGTTTTTCGGAGGTTTCGGTTTCGGATGCCGTGAGTTCCCGCAAGATTCGGGTTTCCATCTCTTCAACGGCTTTTCTGTTGAAAGCGATGGCGAGGATCTGTGGCGGTGGGATGTTGTGGGTCTGGATGAGGTTCAGGATCCGTGCTGTTACGACTGTGGTTTTGCCGCTGCCGGGGCCTGCGATGACGATTGCGGGGCCTGTGACGTGGTTGACGGCTTTTTCTTGGTTTCTGTCCAGTTGCATATTTTTTACAGAAGCCGTTTCTCCAATGTTTCGAGATTTCGGATTTGGAGAGCTTGCTCTTCAGCGAGGAGTGTGTCCATCTCTTGTCTCACTTCCGGTGCTAATACTTGTTCACTATTCAATGCCAGAAGTTCTGTCAAACGTTCCTGTTTTTCTATAGCCAAAGACTCAAACCCAAAACTAACGTGTCCGTTTTCAATCATTTCCGCCACGTCCATCTCTGTGCTTAAAACTTCTCCAGTATCAGCAGCAACATGTATTTCTCCAACTTCAACAGGAGGATCAACGTTGGTAAAAACAGGAACTACCCATACAGGTGGGGTTGATTCTTTAAGAATAGCTTCTTTTGCCATCAAGCATCTACCAGCGCGCTTTCGTAAAAAAGTTAGAGCGGTGTCTCTTACTTCATCGCGTTCGAGTTGAAACAACACAAGTTCTTCAAGTGAAATTTTAGATACTTTCGCTTGTTGCGTCAATTTTTCGTAGAGGTAATCTGGTAAAGAGATCGTCAGTGGACGCATATTGAATTCTCCAGCAAAGGTTCTGAACCTATCAATTTTACATAAAGTTTACCATATCTGTGACAAATTTTCAATCAATGTTCAGTCAAAGAACAAGGTCATTTAGTTTTAAGAAATTATTGGGTTTCACGTCTTCTTTCAAGGATCCGGTGCGGTTGGGAAACCGCACCTACCGGGCCTGGGGGGTCCAATAACTGAAAGCTATTTCTATCTCATTTCGGGATGCGGCGCACCCATAGTAGCAGCGCCACATTCATCGCACCGATAAAGCCGAAGACGTAGGATTGGATGCCTACCAATGTATCGAAGGATCGGATGAGGATAGTGCAAAAGACCGGTAAACCGAGTGCAACGCAGGTGTAGAAAGTGAGAAGTTTCGAGCCTTTTGCGTCCCAGAAGGTTATCTGCCGCTTTAAAACCTTTAGATAGGACTGTTGCCATAACCGCGATGTCCATTTCCCCTGCATGAAACCCAAACCGATCCCTAAACCGAAGCCGAAACTCGACCAACGGAGGTCAATGTGTACGTATTGCGAAATGAGAGCAACCCAGAGCAGCTGCCCTAATACTGAAAGTATGATGAACGCCCAAAAGACGGGGAGTTTCATATAGAATGGAAGGAGACGACGCGATAATTTATCTTGCATTTTTTATACTAAAGTTTAGAATTAATTGGGCACTAAAGCCTATCTGTCAACCCCCCTAACCCCCCTTATCAGGGGGGAATTCTCGGTTTTGCTCATAGGGCCTTTAGGGGTAAATGTTTACTTATTTCTGGGTTTCACTATAATCCAGAAGTTATCAGGCGGTCCTGGCAAAAGTGAATAAAGGTAATACCAATGCTGAAAAGGTGCTCCGGTAGCACAACTCTCACTGCAAGGCAAGTTTCTGCTACGGGAGATTTGCTTTGACGTAATTAACAGCGTTTTTGAAAATAACGAGTCCATCGCCTTCTTCAGAAGCGGTGTCTTGTGTTTCCGCGAGTCGCGTCCAGCGCGGGTGATTCCATTTCGTCAGGAACCGTTCCGGGTGCGGCATCAAACCGAAGATTCTGCCTGTTGCGTCGCAGATGCCAGCAATATCGGCATCCGAACCGTTCGGATTGATCGGATATTCGCTCTCAGCATACCGGAATACAACCTGATGGTTCGCTTCTAATTCTGCCAACACATCTGTCGGTGCAGTGAACCGTCCTTCAGCATGCGCGACGGGTAGATAGACACGCGGTTTGACCCCTTTTGTGAAGACGCACGGACTTTCTTGTGTCTCCAAGTCTACCCACCGGCACTCGAATCTTGCGGATGTGTTCATGGCGAGTGTTGTGCGTTGTGTCATCTCTGGGGTGCTGCTATCAGATGCAGATATCCCTGGCAACAAACCCGTCCGCACCAGCACTTGAAACCCGTTGCAGATACCGATGACCAACTTACCGTCCGCGACGAACCGGTTGAGCAGGTCTGTCAGTTTATGTTTCATCTCGATCGCCAGCAGGATACCCGCTGCGATGTCGTCGCCGTAGGAGAAGCCACCCGGAATCGCGAGGACCTGATAGTCGGCAAGGTTGACTCTGCCAGATATGAGATTTTGGATGTGGACTAACGCAGTCTCCGCACCGGCGAGTTGAAACGCCGTGTCTGTTTCTGCATCGCAGTTAGTCCCTGCGGTTCGTAAGATGAGTACTTTGGGGTTCGTCATTTTTATCTCCTATGAATAGAACACACAACTTGCTTAAAGGTTACGAATGCAGGGGTGTTTGCCATGCAGATTTCAGAATGTCAATTGAAGTTTTGATAATTGGGGCTCCTGCCCGTCCCTTGACGACGAATTCCGGTGTATCTGTGACGGTGCCGAGGCAACCTGTGGAGACACCTTTCATGTGATTTTCGTAAGCGTCACGATGTTGTGGCTCAATTTCTACAATGAAACGGCTGTTTGACTCTGAGAACAGGAGGAAGTCGTCAGCGTCGATTTCGTCGCCTGTCGGAATACCGTTAAGATTCAGAGACATCCCGTATCCACCCGCGAATGCCATCTCCGCCGCTGCCACGCCGATCCCGCCTTCGGAACAGTCGTGACAAGAACGGACTAACCCACTGCTGATAGCCGTGCTAAGTCGTTCCATCGTCAATTTGCCTTCATCGGGACGAATGTTAGGTGCGTTGTTTCCGATAAACCCATGAATACCGAAGTAGTGCGAGCCGCCCAATTCAGCGTAGGTATTGCCGACAACATAGATGAAATTGCCGGGTGCCTTCACATCCATTGTAACGGCGCGACGGATATCTGGGATGACACAAATCGCGGATATAAGGAGCGTTGACGGAATCGCGCGTTGCTCGCCAGTTGTTGTGTCTCGGTATTCGTTGTAGAGGCTATCTTTGCCAGAGATGTAGGGTGTACCGTAGGCGGTCGCGATGTCATAACACGCTTTCGCGGCGCGGACTAACTCGCCGAGCCGGTCGGGTTTATCCGGGTTCCCCCAGCAGAAGTTATCCAACAGTGCGGTCTTTTCAACGCTGCCACCGACAGCGACGATGTTCCGTAAAGCCTCGTCAATCGCCGATGCAGCACTGAGATACGGGTCTACGTCGCTGTACTTTGGGTTGATGCCGTTGGCGACGATGACACCTTTGCGGCTGCCCAAGACTGGCGTAACGACGCATGCATCGCTTGGTCCGTCGTTTTCTGCACCGACGAGCGGATTGATGACGATACCGCCTTGGACTTCGTGATCGTATTGCCGAATGACGGATTCTTTACTGGCGATGTTCGGACTCGCGAGGAGCTGTTTGAGGTCGTCCGTATAATTTTTCGTTGTTTTATCTCGCGACGGCATCTCAGGGTGCTTCGGCGGTTGCCAGACTGCCTGTTTCACGGGTTTCGGGAGTCCGTGGTGCAGGAATTCCATCTCTAAATCGGCGACGCTCTCGCCTTCGTAGAAAACCTGTAATCTATGCGTATCCGTGAAAGTGCCGAGGACTGTGGCTTCAACGACTTCTGCCTCGCATATCTCCATCAGTTCCGGTAGATTTTCAGGAGGCACGGCGATGACCATCCGTTCTTGTGCTTCGGAGAGCCAGATTTCCCACGGCGCGAGTCCTTCATATTTCAGGGAGACGCGTTCGAGATGCACCTCTGCACCGACGGGTTCCCCCATCTCACCGACGGCAGATGAGAAGCCGCCTGCCCCGCAATCGGTGATTGAACGATAGAGGTTGCGATCGCGTGCCTGTAGCAACGCATCGACGATCTTCTTTTCCATGATGGGGTTGCCGATTTGCACAACGCTACCGAGGTTTTCGGAGGTGTCGTCTAATTCAGCGGAGGAGAAAGTTGCACCGTGAATCCCGTCGCGTCCGGTCTGTCCGCCGATCGCCACGACCAGATCGCCGGGTTCAACGGATTTCTCACACCTATTTCTCGGTATGATACCGACGTTTCCGCAGAAGACGAGCGGATTAGCGGTATAACGGGCATCGAAAAGAATCGCGCCGTTCGCCGTAGGAATCCCCATCCGGTTGCCGTAATCTCGGACACCGGCGACAACGCCTTTAAAGACGCGTTTCGGGTGGAGGGTGCCTTTCGGTAGCTGCGCGTAAGGCGTATCGGGCATCCCGAAACAGAAGACATCCGTGTTCAGGATCGGTTTCGCGCCGAGTCCGGTGCCGAGTGAGTCGCGGATGACGCCGCCGATGCCGGTTCCTGCGCCGCCGTAAGGTTCAATCGCTGACGGGTGGTTATGGGTCTCTACTTTGAAGACGAGGTTGAATGTTTCATCGAATTCAATGATACCGGCGTTGTCTGAAAAGACAGAGACACACCACGGTTTTGCGATCTCTTCGGTTGCGCGTTGAATATAGGTTGGAAACAGACCGTCAATCTGCTCTGGCTCTTCTCCTTCTTCGGAATAGAGGATAATGCTTTTGAACGTTTTGTGAACACAGTGTTCCGACCATGTTTGTGCGATGGTCTCAATCTCTACATCGGTCGGGTTGCGTCCTAACGCGCCGAAATGGGTCTGGATCGTCTGCATCTCGTTCAGATTTAGCGACAATGTTCCCTCTCGACTGATACGCATCAGTTCAGCGTCATCCGCATTTAGGATCTCTATTTCGTTAACCGTACTGGACATCACTTCCTCCGCAATTTGCTAAGGTAAACCGCAGCCAATATCTTATATCCATTCGCGGGTTAGTGTTTAAGTTAGGACTTACACAGACAGGCAATAAATTGCTGAACAACAAACATACATCCCTTGGAAAGACGTGTGTTTCTCGAAAGTAAGCTGGTTCGTAGTGGCGCAATTCATTGCGCTTTGCGTAATTCCTGTAAGTTACAGATCTTCTCTTGGAAGAATCGCCTTATCAGGAAACTTCTAAATAACCTTCGTTATGTAAACTATTCAAATAGATATGGTATTACATGCCTTCCGATTCACGGTCAAATTTTTTGATAAGAAAATCCACGTCATCCAAAGTTAAATTTGGAAATTCTGTGCTTATCTGTTCTCTGCTAATTTTCGAGAACGAAGATTGACGTTCACGTAATCTGCGAACGCAGTATATATCCTCATCAAGGCGTGGGGCTATCAGAGCTAACGCTTGTTTGTAACTTTGGAGCGTTGGTTCCCAATTAGGCGCGTTCAGCTTATTTTTCAGATAGTAAGCGGCAAAGTAACAAGCAACCCCTTCTTCAAAGTTATTAGCATGATTGCCACCAGTTGGAGAAAGTAAATGGACTGTTTCATGAGCCATTTGATAACATGCCTGCAACATATTTGTAGCAGCATTTTGATTAAGTTGGATTATGATATGCTTACAATTTCCGGGGTACCATATCTGGGGAATACCAACTATAAACTCTACGCCAAGGATAGTGTAAGAGGAATCCCGTTGTCCGAATAACCCCTCAGCCATCTGAAGCATTTCTCCCAATCGGGAGGCTAATGTCCAAGTGTAGCCACTACCATCAGACAAACGTTGTGTAACTAATAGTTCACTATTGACATTAATCTGTTTCATCCAATTTTTTTAATTTTCTTCTACCGGATATAGTAACGTAACTATAGGGACTGCGCAGCAAAACAGTCATAGCGACGGTGCTGTGTACTTGTTGCGCTGCCAAACCCATATCTTTATGCCTCAGGCTGCAGTTATCTCAGCGGGCGAGCAGGTTATCAATAATCCGAGCAAATGCATATATGGGTTGATAATGAGTGTGCTTTCAGCATCCTTAAGTGATACTGCTTATTGGAGATATTTTGCTGCAAATATTGTCAAGCATAATTCTTCATTAAAAAGTTCATAGATAGGCGTTTTTCCACTCAACTGCTCGCTTTCGTTTAGAATGATACCGACACCTTCGCCGCGTCGTTCTAAAAAATGTCTCCGCTGTACTTGTTTTTCGACATCATCATCTAAAGTAATTTCCGAAAGCAAACGTGCTAAGAGCTCATTACGGGTGGCTTGGCTATAGGGTAATTTTTCAATTGTTACAGTATTTGGTAAGGCACCTGGGGAATATAACTCAAGCCGATCCGTAAACATGAACAGTCGAATTTTTGAGATATATTTTGAATAATCCCTATGCACGACTGCGTTAACGATTGCTTCAAAAACAGCACGCATACTGTATTGGGGTTGGTCTATCCTTCCAATTTCTTTCCGCGCGGATACCTCGTTGTGTTTTTGAACAAATTTAAAAGCATCTATAATCTGCTGGTCAAGGGGTCCTCTAAAGTCTTTGGCATCAATCTGGTAGTTGGCATCTTTTACTGTGCCGCTATAATAAACAGCTTGAATAAAACTATTATAAAGATAATCATCAGGTGTGTCGTGACACATCAAAACGCCAGCGACAGAAGCGCGGATATCTCGACCTTCTTCAACGAGTAAACTTCGTTTCAAAAGTAGGTCTTCTATCACATCTTCAGCAGCATCTTCTGTGATGAATTGGCGATAGAACTGTTCTCTTAATGTCCCTTTATTTGTATTTGGCACGAGCTGTTCATCAAATGCGATAATTCTTGCTTGTGAACGGCTTTGTATTAACCTCGCCAATTGATCTGTGGTCATTTCTCTCTTGCTGCTTCCCTGACGGATGAAATAACCGTTAGACGTTTTGTGGACAAAAAGACTTCTCCGCACCTCTATTTTCAGTATGTTTTTATCATCAAGCCGCAATTTTTCTGTGAAAATGCGAACGGTGGGCTCAATGCTGTCTTGACATATTTCAACAATAGTGTTTTCTATTTTATTTAATTCCTGCAGCTCGAGACCGACAATTTCACTATAGTCATCAACGCCGATAAGAATCACACCGCCTTCGTCGTTTGCAAAAGCAGCGATTTCGTCTGCCAGGCTGTCTCTGTGAGGCATCTCTCTTTTGAATTCAATCATTGAGTCCTCACCAAGCATAATTTTTTCAATAAGTTCTGTTGTACTGTAAAACATAGCTAATCTCCAAGATGAATACGTTTATAACGTTGTTCAAAAGCTTTTTCTCCACCCTCAAGAATATTGCATATTGCCTCCCGAACTTTTTTTTCTTGGATACTTGCGGGCTGTTGCACATAGGTTTGACCTTTTATGACCTCAAGCGGTAAAACCATTTCAGCATCACCGTTAACAACAATATTGGCATTGTGTGTCACAATGATAACCTGACGCTTGCTTTTTGTTTCTCGCAACTGTCGCACGATGAGGTCATAAATTAACGCGTTATCCAAATCATCTTCAGGTTGATCCAACAGGAGTGGTTCATCTCCATAAGATAGAATGAATGCAAGTAGTGCTGCTGCTTTCTCCCCTGGCGATCCTCGCTTTATCGGTTGTTGATTGGGACCAAAGGTGATTTTCAAATTATCTTCAGGAAACCATAGATTAAGATCGATTATAGATTCTGGCGATAACGCTTGCAAACGAGTCGCGAACGATCTATGTTCGGCTTCTCTAACTTCATTACGAATAGCATTAATGGTTTCCTTAAGTTTATTAATTTTATCCCCATCGCCCTGCTCATAGGTTTTCTTTAAACCTTCAAAATCCCTATCGAAACGATCCGGACATTGCAGTATACGCCGAATCTCATTCTCTATTTCATCCCATGTTTCACCAAAAGGTAGGACTTCAATACTAACGAATTGATTGTCATGTAAAACAGAGGCTAGGAATTCTTGACGTTTTTTTGAGAGTACTTTCCTACTCTCTCTAATTTGGTCAAATACCTCTTTTTTTTCAGACTCTAAGGTTTGCTGGACGGATTGATACTCGTCAATTAGCTCTAACTCTTTTTGAATACTTTTTTGTTGTGTTAATAGTAAATGGTATTTATCTGGGGCTATACCTTGCCGTTCAAAGTCTGAACGTAATTGTTCATAACTTGCTATGTCTGACTCAAGGTCTTGCATCCAAGGTGCTACATCTGTTTCAGTTTGCCATTCATCGATAATTAATTCTGCTTTTTTCCGTAATTCTTTTAACTTGTTATGAATAGACGACCATTTATCATTTGTTCTTTTTAGATCCGACAAAATATCTTTATTTTCACTAAAAAGCTCCTGATAAAAATTTGCTGGCGTAATCTTCTCCAACGTTTCTAAAAGTTGATCACGCATCTCTTTCCATTTACCCTCTAAACTCTCAAGTTCGTTTAACTGTTTCTGCCGCTCACGGTAATTCTGCAGCACTTCTTTATGTCCGGATTTTTCAATCTGTTCAATCTGTCTTGCGTAATCGTTTAACTCCCCACGAAGCTTGTTCTCCTCAGAGATTTTATCATTCAACTCTCGTTGTTTACTCTCAATTTGCTTATATCGGTTAACTAAATCCTTTTCCCATGTCTTAAGCCTTAAGGCATCAACCATAGATGCTTCATCAATAATTTCGATCAGCGCGCTTGGTTCCTTAGCTAATTCAAAAATCTCCTTTTGACTATAAATTCGGACTGGAAATAGTGATTTAATCTCTCCGTCACAAGAACTCCAAACGCCATCTTTCTCTTCTTCCAATAAAGGGTAATCTTGATTGTGGAACCAGTTCAAACGATATTGCACTTTGCCTTTGCAATAAGTTAACGATATTTTGCTATCCTCAATCAGTAAGCTGCCATCCTCCTCCATATCTACATCAAAATATTTACGACTCTCCATTTTCAGATTTTTGTGGATATCTTCATCGCGTCCCATAACTAGTCTAATGAATTCCAATAAAGTTGACTTACCAGTTCCGCGTCCACCAATAATTGCATTGAGAAATGGACTGAAATTGCATTCCAGTGTTTCCACTCGTCCGATGTACTTTGCATTACTGATCTCCAATTTTTCTATAAAGTTATTAGGAAGCTTGTTCGGGTTTTCGCTCATATTGAGGTTTACGGAAGCGTCACCGTCTTGTAGTGCCAGTTTTAGTCCTTCTATAGAAGGTTTATCCATTTTGATCCATGTAAACGTGCCAAATGTTGGATCATTGCAACTATGGGTGTCCGAACCTTTTATTTTTGTCCATTGGATCTTTTCACGCGTATATAATGGAGGTTTTTGATAATTGCTGTTACATAACTCTATAGCGTGAATATTTTCATTTTCCAATATCTGTTGTAGTGTTAACCCTTCAAGTTCTTTGAACAAACCTCTTGTTTTATCTGTATGTGCAGGAAGAGGAATGCCACCTCGCTCTGCGATTTCATCAACGACTTCAGTAAGGCTTTTAGTTGTTACAGCATCACTATCTCCTTTTGTTCCTTGATAATTAACAGCATCAAGTAGACTATCAATACCACTCTTATTCTTGTTACATCCAAATATTGCCAATACATGGACATTGCCGTATGCTGAAATTTCTACACCCGGAAAGAGATATAAAGGGTGGTACCAATCGGGTTTGCGATCTTCAATATTTTTCAGTTCTTGCTGTAAAATATCTATCCATTCTCCGCTGTTATGGTCGGTAATTGCGACACAATCAATTTTCTTTTCCATGAAAGCTTTCAACCACGATTCAGGGGTCATTGTTTTATCGTTGAAATCCATTGATTTAGGGGTGTGGGTATGAAAATCAAATTTCCACCACCGGGCCCCTGGATATTGTAACTCATTCATAAAGGGTATCTCCTAATTTACTGTTAGTTATTACGCTAAAGATCAGTTGTTGTTAACCTTTTTTATTTCAGTCAATAGTATACCGCTATTGTAGTTCGGTTTCAAGTGATTTTTCCCAATTACTTGAAAAATCGATTTAGATGTGGTATCATGTAACATGTAATAAGTAATAAGTAAACGACAAAGAGAATTATAGGAGCAAACGTATGAAAAGATATAGAAATCTCGGAGGAGATTCTGGAATTGTTGCTTATGAGGATGGTGAAGATTTTATCAGAGTTCAGTTTTCAGATAGCTCAATTTATCTTTACGATTATACATGTCCGGGTCCCAATGAGGTTGAACACATGAAACAATTAGCCGAAGAAGGTCAAGGACTAAATTCATTCATCAGCAGAGTCATTAGAAAGCGGTATGCTGCGAAAGAACGTTAGTCATGTTGGAATGTAGTATGCTGGATTTCTCCAAACCGCTTTTTTAAGTTTCTATAAACACTTCGCCCCGCTGCGACTATGACCTCAGTCTGCAGTTATCTCAGCAGGCAAATTATCAATAATCCAAGTAGACTCCACACTCACATAGATGTGACTAAATCGCGCGGATCAGCAAACCAACCGTTCGGATCATTGACAATTTGCTGTAGCATAGGAGACCATTAGTTCCTGGGCCGATGTTCGATAACCACCGTTATTTCTCGCTAAGTTCTGTGATGTGTGAAACTCGTATGAAAAAACGGACAAAAACTGTCCAAAACCATTGTATTACCACGCCGATTAGAAAAAATCAACTTTTTTCCAATTGCCCAATTGATGATTTCACAATCTCTTTTTCCGTTTTCGTTAGCCTATATAAATCATAGACCAATTCATCAATTTCTTCCTCTTCCGTAGACATGGTGATTTGCGGGTTTTCCTGCTTTGCCGCTATGATCCGTTCTGCAATATTAACAATAGGTTGCTGTTCTTCTGGAGTTACTATTGGAATAGGGATCTTACCAACATAATATCCGTCAAAATTCATTGTCCTAACAGCACCACAAAAAATAAACCTATAAACGTACCAATTTATCAAAGCTGAATTCAGGATAGTAGAGATAAAAATCGGGGTAAATTTTTCATCAGTGAGGACAGTATTTACGACCGTAGCTACGTAGTGTTTACATTTTTTTTAGTGGTAATAAGCATAGCGGCAAAATAGACGAATCCGAGGTATCGGACAGCGTATTTATCATAGCGCGTGGCGACCCGACGATACTGTTTCAAACGATGAAAAAAACGTTCTATCA
>JAJDTM010000047.1 GCA_022827185.1 Candidatus Poribacteria bacterium | reverse complement strand
AAGACCTCACAAAGATCTTAACTGAGTTTCAATTCCCTTCAAACGGGAAAGTGGAGTCAAAGATTTCAACCGTAACGGTAATGCTGATTGCCATTTTGTTTCAATTCCCTTCAAACGGGAAAGTGGAGTCAAAGAATTTCTTAATTTATTAATTTACACAATGTGTTAAAAACCTAACGGGGGGAGAGTCCTGGTTTCAATTCCCTTCAAACGGGAAAGTGGAGTCAAAGTCACTGGAAAGACCGCCAAAACATCTACGGATGGGAGAAGTTTCAATTCCCTTCAAACGGGAAAGTGGAGTCAAAGAGCCCCTATTTTAAGCCCAGTGGGGCCGTGGCTCCGGGATGCCAAAAACAAACGCGAACTGCGCGGGGATTTTTTTACTTCAAAATTTACCCCAAAAATCCCACAAACCTACGTGTGCATTGAAACAAACGCGATTTTTTAGAAAAAACGGCTTGGAACCCAGACACCACCTACGTTTGTGGGCAATTTAAGAGACGTCCACACCTAAGTACCAAATCGTGCTTGTTGCATTTGTGCTGACATATTAAGTATACCCTAAATTCGCACGAATGTCAATTTTTTTTTCAGGCAGGACGGTTTATAGTAAAGTTTAGAATTAATAGGACACCCTGCGCCGGTTCGGTTGGAATGCAGATCGCAAATGTAAAGCAAAGACAAATTTTGCCGCGTGTGGGCAAAATTTGGGTGAGTATACCGCAAAACCGAACCTACCGGGGGATGAAAGTGTCTCTTTATTTTTACGATTCACTATAGTTTTCGGTGTGACTTTGGTTCCGTGGACAGAGACGCAATAATGCACTTCGCATTTAGGGTTTTTGCAAACGCTAAAATCCGTCCAGCAGGACAAAAAATGAAAATGCAAAGCATTTTCATACTTTTTGCTTCCGCAGCGAAGAAAGTGTTTCTTCAAGTACGCCGCAGAATTGCGCTACTACGAACCAATTGCTCGTGAATGAGAAGCAGTTATTTAGAAAGCGTATAACTTTCTGTTTTTGCAGAAGTTTTTTTTATCCTATAGGCACAGGAAACCAACAGTCTCCTATGCTACAACGGAGGCACAGGAGACTAACAGCCTATGCTACAAAGATGTTTATTTATTTTTACGCTCACCATAATCTGTGAATTCGATAGTTCTGGGTTCTGTCTCTGTCGGTCAGCATCGGAGTTAGAAACGCTTCCGACAAGAAAGGTTCATGATAATTGAATGGCTCTGTGTAGCGATTTTCCTTGACACGAATTGATTTGTGATTTAATTTAGTGTGTAATGAAATCGAAGGTAGTAAATGTGTGAGGTAAACTTCACCAACAGCGAATACGAGTAGATGCGCGAGGTTATGTACAGATGGGAATTCTAACGACGGAGCAGCGGAAGCAGTGGAAGACTGAGGGGTACATTGTGCTGAGAGGGGTGCTCTCTCCTGATGAGGTGGACGCATTGACAGCGACAGTGGATGCAATGGATTCGGAGTTTCGGAAGGGTGAGAATGTTACTGCGGATTCGGTTTTAGATCGACGGAATGTGATGGAAGATTATGATATTTTTGTCGATCTGATGGATCATCCGGTGACGTTTCCGATTGTGCGTGAACTGATAGGGGATTTCATCCAATTGAGTATGTCGGAGGTGATTGTTCGTCCGCCGAATCCGAAAGATCAAGGGTATCTGCATACGGACGGTGGGCAGGCGATGCGGACGATTCGGGTCAGTCGATCGAGTTCGCCGTTGCAAGTGAAAATCCACTATTTCTTGACGGATCTTGAGAAACCCGATAGCGGAAATTTTACGGTTGTGCCGGGGAGCCATAATCGTACTTTTCCGGAGACGGGTGTTAAGGAAGGTCCCTATATCCCGGAAGCGGTGCAGTTGTGTGTGAAGGCGGGGGATGCTGCTGTTTTTCCGCATGCCCTCTGGCACGGTGTTGTCGCGAATCGTTCGGAACAGGCTCGGAAGACGCTTATCTATTGCTATAGCCATCAGTGTTTTCGTCCGTTTGATTATGAGAAGGCTTCGCCTGAACTTATGGAGCGGTGTACGCCGCGTCAGCGGCGATTGATTGGGGATATTGGGGATTGGAAACCGGGTTCGTATTTTTATTCTCCAGGAGATCAGGAGAAGTTAATTAATGGGGAAGATGCGGATTAGTTAATCTGATTCGCGTCGGTTTCATAGTGTGAGTTGTGGGTTTGCACACCTCTGGACACAGGCTAACAGCCTATGCTACAAGCACACAGGCTAACAGTTTCCTATGCTACAAGCATACAGGCTAACAGCCTATGCTACAAAGAGCAAGATGCGGATTAGTTAATCGATTTCTATGACGACGTATTTTTGTTCGACGGTGACTGGGAAGGTGTCGGCGACATAGGGACCTTTTTCGCGTTCGGAACTGGATGCTTCAATGTCTTCGCCGCTTTCGACTTGGACTTCGTATTTTCTGACGCGTCGCTGCGCAGGACTCCACCACGATTGCCCGGTTTTGATGTCGAATTCCCAACTGTGCCACGGGCATCGGAGCATCTCGCCTTTGCGGGTGTAGTGATAGGTGCCTGGGGTCGGGGACTCTAAGAATCCGGTGATGATGCCTTTGCAGAGCGGGCCGCCTTGGTGCGGACAGCTGTTACGGATGGCGAAGAATTCGCCATCAATATTAAAGATACCGATGGAACGTCCGCCGATTTCGACGATTTTACGTTCGCCAGGAGGTATTTCGTCTGGTGTTGCTACTACGTATTTAGGCATTTGGTGGTTAGCCATCGGCTGTCAGCCGTCGGCTATCAGAAATATCGCGAGCACAGCTCGCTCCTACAAGGGTTTATGCTCGGCGAGGTTAGAAACCTCGCCTACCTATTTTAAGGGAAAATCACCACTACAGTTTTTCAAATGCGTAAAGGTCGCGGGCGTTTTCTGATAAGATTTTTTTACGCAGATCGGGTGCGAGGAAACTGGGTAGCGCACGGTCGGGTGCGTCAAAATCCCAATGTGGGTAATCTGTAGCGAACATGAGTTTGTCGTTCATGTCCATCTGCTCAAGCATCTGCTCGAAATACTCGCGTTTCGGTGGTTCTTCCATCGGCTGTGTGCTGAGCCAGAAATGGTCGCGGATGTATTCCGAAGGCTTACGTTTGAGATCCGGGATCTCAACGCGGAGCTTTTCCCATGTTGCGTCGAGTCGCCAGATGAGCGGTGGTAGCCACGCGAATCCACCTTCAATTAGCACAACCTTGAGCGTCGGAAAATGGTCAAATACGCCTTCACAGACATAACTAATAACTTGCGTGTGGAAGGCTTGCGGCATACCGCCGTGATCCTCTATGTAGTAGGAGGGCCATCCGGCACCTGTGATGGGTCCCTGATTGCCGCCGAAGTGGATACCGATGGGTAGATCGTATTCAACGGCTGCCTCGTAGATTTTCCAATATTTCCGGTTGCCAAGCGGTTCCCGTGTCCGCGCGAGGAGCAGGATCTGAACAAACGCTGGATTTGGACCGCACCGATGGACCTCTGCAGCGGCGAGGTCCCCGTTCTCATACGGCAGGACGATAGAGGCACGTAGGCGTGGCTCTGGTTCCACCCAATCGGCAACTTGCCAGTCGTTGACCGCGCTTGCAAGCGCGTCACCGTATTCAATATTTAACTGTTCACCGACTGGGATTAGCGGATTCAACACGCCGTATTCAATATTCCATGTATCCAGCAGTTGCTCTTGCATGAACCCTAAATCTGCCCCCGGTGAGAGTCCTGAAGGGGGCCATGCATCGTGGCGTGCAGCGTTCAGTAGTGCCCGCGGATAGTAGCCACCGATTTGACCACGAAGCCCAAAAATCTTGTGGTGATCCTGCCACCGCTGGGATAGATACGGGGACAACCCGCCGGGTGGCACAGAATTGTGGACATCGCAATCAATAACTGGATATTTCAAACGTTTCGTTTTTGTGTTTTCCATGGCGTTGATCTCTGTGGGTTATAAGTTATAAGTTATAAGTTGTAGGTTAATATCTTGTGGAAATGTAAAGTATCCGTTAGTGCCACAATAATTTCTTGGCAAAGTCCGGTGCGGTTGCAAACCGCACCTACCGGGCCTGGGGCAGTTGATAGAAAGTGCTTGCGTTCTCGTGCAAGATTTTGCGTGCAAGTGGCCCCGGTAATTCTGATGGGAGTGCCTCGTTCGGTGTATTGAACTGCCAATGCGGATAATCCGTTGAAAACATCAGCATCTCATCAGATTCCAATTGCCCGATGATCTGAAGGAGCTGCTCGGGTGTCGGTGGTGCATCAATAGGTTGTAAGGTAAACCGGATATGTTTTCGCATGTACTCAGAGGGTGGACGTTTGACCCACGGTGTATTGTTTCGGAGGCCGCGCCACTCTTTATCAATCCGCCACATCATTGCGGGTAGCCATGTAAAACCGCTTTCAATAAGCACAACACGAAGTTCTGGGAACCGGTCGAAAATCCCTTCCGCGACGAGGCTAATCACCTGTGCTTGGAAGACCTGCGTCATTCCGCTATATTCCTCTAAAAATGTTGATGGCCAGCCTGTGGGTGAAGGTTGGGTACCCGGCGCGCCACCGTACTGGATACCTATAGCGAGATTATGTCGAACTGCAGCTTCATAAATCGGATGATAGAGTCGGTTGCCATAAGGTATCCGAGACCTAACAGGCAAAACAACTTGGACGAACCCTGGATGTTCTCCGACTCGCTCAATTTCCTTTGCGGCGAGTTCGGGGATCTGACTTGGAATCACAAGTGAAGCCCGGAGTCGGGGTTCTGGATCGAGCCAGTGTTCTATTTGCCAATCGTTTACCGCTTGTGCGATCGCTGCGGCGAGGTCTGGGTTATGAATACTTTGCACGCGGTAGGCACAATTGAGAACACCGTATTCCAGGTTCCAACCGTCAAGGAGCCGTTCGCGTACATGTGCGAGATCCATGTCCCACGGGGAAAGCGCGTCAGGATGCGTCGTTAGCGGTGCGCCTCGTGGATAATCGTTTGCATCGGGACCTCTAAAACCGGAGTTCTGACAATAGTCGCACCAGAAATCAGACATGTACGGGTAGAGTGTCTGCAAGGTTGGGACTTCGTTATGGATGTCGCAGTCAATTGCTTTCACCCCTGCCTCTACGAAATGTGGGGTCTCCCAACTTTCCATCTCCGTCTCCTCGATTCGATAGGACTTACGCAGCCCCCTTGCAGGGTTTTTGCTTGGGTATTTCTTCAGGGTTTAAAACCCCGCCTGCATAGGATGTCCGTTATCAGGGAAAAATGCGTCCATCCTGAATTCGGTAACCGATGGGGCGTACTGGATTTGAACCAGTGACTTCTACCGTGTGAAGGTAGCGCTCGTACCCCTGAGCTAACGCCCCACGTAGGGATATGGGCCCACTAGGACTCGAACCTAGGACCAACCGGTTATGAGCCGGTGGCTCTGACCACTGAGCTATGGGCCCTTCGTGCTTAAGCACTGCAGGCGGCGTTTTAAACCCCGCCTGCAAACGGGGTTGCTTTTGATATAAGAATTATACTATATTCTGAGTTTAAAATCAAATTAAGGTTAGTGGACGAAATCGCGTAATTTTCGACTTCGCCTTGGGTGTCGCAATTTACGGAGTGCTTTCGCCTCAATTTGGCGGATCCGTTCGCGTGTGACATCAAAGATATTACCCACTTCTTCAAGCGTCCTCGGGTAGCCATCTTCAATCCCGAAACGGAGAGAAATCACTTTTCTTTCGCGTTCGTTTAGATCGGAAAGGACATCTTGAATCTGCTCTTTGAGGATATTTAACTCTGCCTCTTGCACAGGAGACGGCGAATCCACATCAACAATAAAAGCACCGAGCGGGTTCTCATCTTCCTCACCGATTGGCGTATCCAGAGAGGCTGTTTCTGGTGCGACCGCCAAAGCCTCGTTAACTTTACTGGTTGAGATTTTGAGATCTTCAGCAATCTGATCGGCAGTGGGTTCATTCCCTAATTCTTGTAGCAGAGAACGCTGCACGCGCCGAATTTTGTTAATCCGTTCGTGCATGTGTACGGGTATACGAATGGTTCGTCCTTGGTCGGCGATCGCGCGTGTAATGCCCTGCCGAATCCACCATGTGGCATAAGTGCTAAACTTATAGCCGCGTTGGTAATCAAACTTGTCAACCGCCCGCATTAATCCGATATTCCCTTCCTGAATCAAATCCAGGAATTCGAGTCCTGATGCGCGATATTTGTGCCTTTTTGCGATACTTACGACAAGTCGGAGATTGGCTTCAACGATTGCCATCTTTGCATCTTGCGCTTCAGATTCACCTTTGTCAATTTGCTGGGTGAGCGCCTTGAGTTGGTCACGAGAGATGCCAACTTCGTTCATGTGTTGCCGGATATTCCGCTGTAAGCGGATAATCGTCACATAGGCATTTCTCACGGTATCGGTTTCCAACTTCCGTTCAGTGCCGTTACTGCCATTCAGCCACTCATCAGGAATATCATACTTCTGCTGCAGCTGCTGGATTTCGGTTTCCCACATGCTGATCTGGTACTCAGCCTGTTTGACGAGGTCAGAGATTTTACTAATCTCTTCTCGGTCAATCTTGAGATCTTCAAGGGTCTTAATGAGATTCGCGTGATTTTTCGATTTCTTCGGAGACCGCTTCCCATTTTTAGCGGTTGCAGCAATGTCGGTAGTGAGCCGTTCCATCTCAAGGGTTTCGAGGACACCCAACGCCTTCTTGACTTGCTCACGGAGTTTCTTTTCCTTATTCTGCGTTGAAGTGCTGGAAACGTGCATATCAATAATATCGGAAGCCCGCTTTTTAGCCGTAACGATTTTATAGAGGAGTTTCCGAATCTCGGTAATCGCAAGAGCAGTGCTAAAAGTGGCTTCATGCGCGGTGCGATGTCCAGCCTCAATCCGTTTAGCGAGTTCAACCTCTTGCGTTTTATCAAGTAACTGAAATTTCCCCATCTCGCGCATGTACACTTTCACCGAATCATCAGTATAACCGCTATTAACTGCGGCGATTTCAGCGATTTCATCGTCATATCCGAGTTCATCAGTGCCCTCGGTATCAAGATAATCAAGCGTAGGATGGTCTTTAAAATCCATCATCAGCTCCTTCCTTCATTTGGATTTTCATCGTGAGTGTCCCCCACGTCGCGACCGTGTAAGGCGCGTCTCTCATTTGCAAGTTTCATCAACTGCTCAAGGATTTCTATCTCATCAGCACCTTCGGCGCGTGCGTGTGATCGGACGCGCTGCTCAAGATCCTGTAAATGGAAATTACGCAATTTCTTGAGGCACCCCTCCACTCTTGCTTGTAAGTTCGGTGGAGGTGTTCTCCGCAGCAGCGCATTTGAAACAAAGGCATTTAACGCCTCATCACCGGAATCATTGATGAGAGTTTGAATATCCACCTGTTCACCATCTGTATCCGCCTCCCAGAGCAATTGTGCGATTCTGGCGAAGCGTGGTTCCGTGAAATGTTGAGCGTCAAATTGAGTTTTGACATACGGAAGTAACGCTGGATTTTGAATTAATGCTTCAATAAGTTGATGTTCAATTAGCGCGCGCGCAGACAATTTTTGCGGTGCGGCCTTGCCTCGACTGGTTTGACGAGGTGCTGATGTTTCTTTGAACCCTGCGTTTTTCAATTCATCCCAAAGGACCCTTTCATCAACATGGAGTTCCTTCGCTGCATATTTGATGTATTCGCTGCGTTCAACCCGATTTTTGAGATTCAAAAGTGTTTCGGTAACCTCTTTAACCACTTGCGTTTTTACATCGACTCTGCGAATGTCCCGATTTTGAATGGCCGATTGAATCTGAAATTCGATAAGATTTATGGCTTTATCTGTGAGTTCTGTGAACGCGTCAACACCGTGTTGCCGTGTAAATGAGTCTGGGTCTTCGCCCGCTGGAAGCAGCGCAATACGCACCCGTAAATCTTCGGCAAGGAGTCGGTGTAACCCTCGTTGTGCGGCTTGAAAACCAGAGGTATCTCCGTCATAAACGATGACAACTTCAGGAACGAACCGTTTTAATAAACGCGCATGGTTTTCACTCAGAGAAGTACCTGAGGATGCTACAACATGCTCAATCCCGGATTGATGAAGCATCAAAACATCCATGTAACCTTCCACAAGCAGTACACGCTGTTGTTTGTAGAGAGATTGACGTGCTTTATCGAGGTTGTAAAGGACGTTGCTTTTATCATACAGCGTCGTTGCGGGAGAATTTAAGTATTTGGGTTGATGATCTTCAGAGAGTGCCCGTCCACCAAAGCCGACCGGTACACCGCGTTCATTCTGAATAGGGAAAAGGATTCTATTCCAAAACCGGTCCTGGGGTCCCTTGTCCTCGTCCTTAATGAGTCCGACATCAATTAGCTGTTGGATCGTAAAGCCTTTGCCCGTCGCAACTTTCACGAATTCGCGGCGTCCAGAGGTTGCATATCCGAGTTGGAACGACCGGAGGGTTTTCGGTTGGACCCCACGGCGTTTGAGATATTGCATCGCAGGCGTGCTCGCTCGCTCGGTGAGAAGTTGACGGTGATAGTACTCTACTGCGAAGCGATTGAGATCTTCCAGAGCAGTGAATCGTTTGCGGTTCGCACTCTCGCGGCGGTCTTGCGTCGGGAGTATGATATTTTGCCGTTCTGCTAACCACTCTATTGTCTCTAAGAAAGATTTGCCTTCATGCTTTTGCACGAAAGAGATGACATTCCCGCCAGTTTGGCATCCGAAGCAGTAGAAAATCTGCTTTTCCACGGAGACGGTAAAGGAGGGAGTTTTCTCATTATGAAACGGACAGAGTGCTTTGAAATTACGACCGGCAGGACGCAGCACGATACCACATTCGGAGATCACTTCAACGATGTCGCTTCGACTCCGAATTTCGTCAATCGTTTCGCGTGGCACATGATTTCTTTTAGGAGAACGGTTCACAATGAATCTGCCTCTTTGTGTCAAAGTCCTCTATTAAGACTTACACAGTTCCCTTGCTGGCGGGGTTTCAAACCCCGCCAGCAGTTATAATAGAAAAATGCGTAAGTCCTGTCTATAGAACATCTACTGCTGTATCACTCTTTGAATGTGACGACGGTTACACCTTCACCGCCTTGGTCAAATGGCGCGAACTGATATTTAGATACCAGTGGATTTTCACGCAATTCTGCATGAACCGCACTCCGCAAGGCACCTGTCCCTTTTCCGTGGAGGATACGCACCGTTGGAAGTCCGGCGAGAACTGCGTCATCAAGGTATTTGACGGTGACCTCCAATGCCTCTTTTACAAACAGCCCGTGAATGTTAAGTTCACCGTTGACCGTGTTCGCTTTGTTATACTGAATATCAAGTACGGAAGTCGAGAGATGCGCGTTTTTCTGTTTCGGATGAACTGAGTCAATATCGGCGTAAGCGGCTTGCATCTGCATGTTCCCGACAAGCACTTGGAGGGGTGCCTTCCCGTTGGATTTAATGGCGATAACCTCTCCGAATCGGTTCAGTTTTTTGACGCGTACCTTATCACCAACATTGACCTCGACCTTCGGTTGCTCCGACTGTTTCTTAGGTTGTTCCTGTTGCTGTGATTTTTTGGCGGTTTCTATTTTCGAGAAAGCGTTTCGGATACTCTTTTTAGAGGCTTGTTCCTTGCGTATGTCAGCGACAAGGTTCTCCACTGTGCGCCGCGCGCCAGCAATGATTTGACGTGCCTCATTCTCAGCCTGCTGTTTTAGCGTGTGCTGCTCGGTTTCCAAAGTCTGAAGGAGTTCTGTATGTTTCTGGTAAGCGGTCTCAGCCTCTCGGATTTTATCTTCAAGGTGATCCCGTTCAGTGTCCAATTCGTTTTGCGTTTCCTGCAAACGCACGAGTAAATCCTCAACAGCGACACTGTTATTTCCGATATGGGTTTGTGCTTCCTCAAGGATTTCGGATGGAATCCCTAACTGCGCTGCGATTTTTATGGCGTTGCTACTTCCCGGCACGCCGACCTGTAGCCGGTATGTGGGTCGTAGCGTCGTCCAATCAAACTCCATTGAGGCATTTTCCATACCTTGCTGTGTGTGTGCATACGCTTTAAGTGCCCCGTAGTGGGTTGTGACGATGGTATTCACCTGCTCTTTTCCGAGCCAATCGAGGAGTGCCATACCGAGCGCAGTTCCTTCGCTGGGGTCTGTTCCAGCACCAATCTCATCTAACAAGACCAACGAATAATCGGAAGCCTCAATTGTTCTGAGCATCTCCGCGATTTTAGTAATATGAGAAGAGAAAGTGCTCAAATTCTGTTCTATGCCTTGGTCGTCTCCAATATCAGCAAATACATGTTCAAAGATAGCGATTTTACTACCGTGTTCCGCCGGGATATGTAAACCTGACTGTGCCATCAGCACTAATAACCCAACCGTTTTAAGGACGACTGTTTTACCACCTGTATTCGGACCGGTGATCACCAATGTTTTGAAGTCTTTGCCGATATGAACATTCGTCGGCACGATCTGCTCGGGTAGATTCGCGTCCGCTTCAGCATCGGCATTCGCTTTATGTGCATCCTGAAGATGGAATTCCAACAGGGGATGCCGGGCATCAATCAATTTGATGACTCCACGCGTATTCAGTTTAGGCTCAACGGCGTTCAATGCCGTGCTGAAACGCGCTTTTGCGTTTAGAAAATCGAGTTCTGCCAATAAATCAAGAGATAATTCCAGTTCTAATAGATAGTCGCGGACGCGGTCGGTGAGGTCAAGGAGGATGCGTTGAATTTCACGGTGTTCTGCTTCAGCGGCTTCGTGCAGTTCATTGTTCATCTGTACAATGCCCAAAGGTTCAACGAAAAACGTCGCGCCGCTTGTGGATTGCCCTTGGACGACGCCCTGAAAAAATGCCCGCGCTTCTTGTTTGATTGGGATGACGTACCGATTGTTTCGAGAGGTGATGACGGGTTCCTGAATCGCTTTTTGATGTTCTGGTGATCGGAGGGTGGCTTCGAGTTTTTGATGTATATTGTCCCGGAGACGCGACATTTTGCGGCGGATGCTACGCAATTCGGGACTTGCTCGGTCGAGTAGGGCCCCTTCAGGATTGATGCAATACCCAATTGCTTCAACCAATTCAGGGAAGGCTGGTAGCGCGTCCACGATAGCAAAGAGGTTTGGGAATTCTTCGCGCTCACGTTTTTCAAAGATACGGTGAATGTCGCCGGGAATTTTCGCGACTTTTCGGACTTCAAGGAGTTCTTCAGCGTCTAAAATTGAACCGGTCTTGGCAGCACGGTGTAGTGATTCTCTGATGTCTCTTAAACCATTTAAAGGAACCCCGCCGTAAAGTTGCTGAAAACATTTGGCTTCACTACATAACGCTTGCAAGTAGCGAACCTTATCCACGTCATAAGACGGCGTAAGGGTGTCAATCCTCGCTGTCCCGAGTTGAGAAGCGGTGTACTTTTTTAAAAGTGCTTTGATTTTATCGTATTCTAACGCTTTTTCAACACTGGATAACACGGATTTATCCTTTTCTTTTTTATAGTTATTAGTTATTAGTTATTAGTTTTTGGTTAAGAGGTTTATGATTGTTCAATATCTTTTGGTAACCATTGATGCTTTAAGGGTTAGGTCTTACGCAAACTAAGGAAATATTGGACATTTCGATGCAAAAAACGGAAATTTCTACCTTTTAAACCCCCTAAATCCCCCTTATCAGGGGGACTTTAAGAAGAACGGTTACAAAGAGATGACTCCGCATCAGAAAACAGGCTTATCACTAACGATCAATAACTACTTATGCTTAATATTGGCCCAGGTTGTGACCAATTTCTTCTGGGGTTCAACAGGTAGTATCCGAATGTCCCGCAACCACGAAATGACGAATACGCTGCCATCAATTTCGACGAGTTCTTCGGTCTCACCACTCTCAAAATGATATAGGTAGACGGTCCCCCAGCGAGAATAGATCATATAGTCCCCTTCAGGCGACCAATCCGCCCAATACCCGGTCGCTTTGTCAACATCAAATAAGGTATCAATGACTTTAGTTTCAACATCAATAGTGCAGAAGGTATCAAATTCTCTATTCCATCTAAAGAAGAGGATCCGTTGTCCATCAGGGGACCAGACAGGATAGTAATCTTTATTGAGTTCGGTTAAGATTTCAATCTCTTTAGTTTCGATGTCCAAAATGTAGAGGTGTTCCAACCACCCGGGTCTGGAGAGCGAAAAGGCGAGTTTCTTTCCATTAGGTGACCAAGAAAGCCCCCAGAATGAGTATGGCCAGCCGAAGTGTGGTACTTGGGTCATTACCTCCATTTCCCCGCTTTCGGTATCCAGCACCCAGATCTGATTGTCTTGCGGGAGCTGTTCCATCGTCCAACCGTTGAAGGCAAGTTTTTTGCCGTTGGGAGAAACCGCCAGAAACCGATATGTCCCAGAAATCTGTGTAATCCGTTTCTTATTTTTCGGACTTTCGGGGACAATGGAATAGACATCCGCTTGCCCGCCATGCCATTGTATGAAATAAAGCAACTCTCCGTCTCGCCCCCACGCTGGGTACATGCCCTTATGATTTAAAGAGAGTGCTTTTAAATTATTGGTGCCTTTAATTGCAGTCGTATAGAGATTCCAATCGAAACGTCCTAAATTCTCGTCGAACCCGTTGACCGCGTAAGCGAGTTGTCCACTGGGAACCGCTTCACCGATCTGGGTAAGTGAGGAAAGAGATAAGATAAGTGCGCAGCAAAAAGCGATTCTACCGATTTTAGCGGTATAAAGAGATATTACATTATATTTATGTATCATTACAGCACCTTCTAAAATAACAGGACAGACGCATTTTTCTATGATAACGGATGTCCTTCGCACTGCAGGCGGGGTTTGAAACCCCGCCTGCAAACGGGGTTGCGTAAGTCCTGATAATAAAATTATTGAGCAGGTTCAAGTCTCTTATAGTGGAAAAGCGCGTTCTCATAGAGTCGGCGATTTAACCCTAAAGTTTCAAGTTCAAGCACGGCATCGTAGCCATACAATGCGGAGCTTTGTCTTCCCTCATTTTCAGCGCGTCGAGCGTTTTGAATACTGTTTATTACCGTCATCGCTCCTTTTTCAAAACTACCGAGCTGCTTTCGGAGTTCCGAGGAGAGTCCTCCGTGAATATCTTTTCTCACCTTATAGGTCCGAATCGCGTGGGTATACGCGACGTAAGCTTCATAGTAACGTTCTTCGCCTTCCAATTTTTCAGCATTTGAAATGTCAATATCGAACGGTTCACCAAGAACAGCAATAACCACTTTGGCATCTTCAACTTGTTTGATATTTTTCTTTGAAAGCGTCTCTTCCAGCGAGTGCCCGAATCCGTCAGCGATCTCGTGATACGCGCCATGTACGGCGTTGAAATCACCTGACTTTTCATAAGCAAGTGCTTGGTTCAATTGCGCTTTCGACAACTCGAACTCCAGTTGCTTAGGATTTGAGACATCAATATCAAGCGGTTCGCCAATAGCAGTAATAACCACTTTAGCATCTTCGACCTGTTCGATATTTTTCCTTGAAAGTTTCACTTCCAGCGAGTGCCCGAATCCGCCAGCGATCTGATGATAGGAGTTCCGCGCGGCATCCGTATCACCTGACTTTTCATAAGCAAGTGCTTGGTTCAATTGCGCTTTCGACAACTCGAACTCCAGTTGCTTAGGATTTGAGACATCAATATCAAGCGGTTCGCCAATAGCAGCGATAACTGCTTTCGCCTCTTCAAGCAGTTCACGACTTTTCTGTACGATCGCTGCTTCAATCGTACTTCGGAATTCATCTATGATCTCTTTATAGACATCCCGTGCGGTCCCCGAATCACCTGACTTTTCATAAACAAGTGCTTGGTTAAATTTGGCTTCTGCAAGTACAAACTTCCGGATTTCTGGTGGGAGTTGTGGTGTAGGTGGGAACGCCTTAGCTTGATAGGCAGTGATAGCTTTTTCGTAGTCCGCTTCCTGTTCGTATGTGTTGCCAATTGCCTTTTGTGCGTATAGACTATCTATCTGACTTTCGGGTTGGTGTTCATCAATTAAGTTTTGGAATTGTGAGCGAGCGTCGGCATAGTTTCCCTGATAATAGAGGGTGTTGGCGTATTGATAACGCGCTTTATCAGCAAAAGTTGTATTTGGATATTTCTCAAAGACTGCTTTAAGTTCGGTCTGAGCGGTTTTAAGGAGTTCTTCACTTTCCGCCAATTTTTCGGCATCGAAAAGACTCTGTTCCGCTTCCTTGTATGCCTCGGCGGCTTCGCGGAGTGCGACGGTAGCCTCGGAGCGACGGTTCTCTTGATTCTGATAATACGCTGCATACCCCCCGACAGCGACCAGGACAACGACCGCTGCGACGATAATCGTTTGAAGGTTTTCCTTCAAAAATGCGTAGGCTTTCAGGAGCCCTTCAATAAATTTATCTTCTTGGATTTCTTCTTTGGTTAGTCGTTTGTTTCGTGCCATGTTTTCCTCAGTTTCACACAATTTTAAGTCAATGCACAAGCGGGTGACGGGAATTGAACCCGTGACCCTCAGCTTGGGAAGCTGACGCTCTACCGCTGAGCTACACCCGCATTAATAGTATTATACCACATCTTCAATGCTGCTGCCAATGAAAGTAAAAATGAGTCGTATTGGGATTCGGAGATCCTTGCTATAAGCGAACGAAATGCTGCAAAAATGAGAAGCAGGCATCGGTATGATACCCAATTATGGATTGCGAGTTTCACCTGATGCCCGCTTTTCTGTTTCCTAAGACTGGCGGACTTTATCCACGATCTGGTCAATCCAGAATATCTACTGTAACTTGTCTAATTCGTCCAAGACCTGCTCGGCACTCAGCGTATTATCCGGGGGTGCCTGTTCAACGTGTTTAAAGGCTATTTTCCCTGCTTTATCAACAATAAATACGCCGCGTGTGGTAATCCCGACTTCTTCGAGTGCCATGCCGAACTGCTTGGAAACTTCAAGATTCATATCAACAAGCAGTGGGAAATCGACACCGCCAAGTGCCTGACTCCACGCTTTATGTGCGAAGCCCGAATCGCGGTTGATAGCGATCACTTCAGCACCTTTTGCCTGAATCGCTGCGAGGTTCTCGTTGAAATCTGGTACCTGCTCGGAACAGACGGGCGAGAAATCGAGCGGATAAAAGAGAACGACTAAATTTTTGCCTGCATAATCGCTCAGTGAAACCTCGGTATCTTCTTGATTGACTGCACCTGTTAGGGTAAAATCTGGTGCAGCACTTCCTACATCTGCCATTAAAATCCTCCTACATACGCTTGAAAAGCGCGTTTAGCGTCGTTTATATCGCAAGTGTGTCTTGAACTTCAAATTGCTATAAAAGAAACAGTAGTATCGCCATTACGCAGGCGGGGTTTAAAACCCCGCCTGCAAGGGGGTATCTATAACAGGAACTGTGGTATCGCCGTTACCAATAGTAGGGCGAAGCATCTCTACGTCACCCTACTCTTACGGACTTATTTTGCTTTAAGTTTTGCCCACTGCGTAGCGAGTTTGCCTTGTGGTTCAACAGAGAGCGTTCCAATTTCAAGACTCTTAACTTCGTCGTGTGTCAATGCGACATTGTAAATTCGGGATTCTTCAATGTGGGCATTGAGTTCGCCGGGACCGGCAAGTCCATTTACGTGCCGTTTTCCCCAAATCGCTTCGGCATCGCCTGCTGGCCATGTCCTGAGATCACCTTTTTTGAAACTACCGAGACTCTCACCGTTCCGGTAACCGGTAATCTCATACTGATTTTTGACATCCTTATATGTAATCACTAAGTAAACCATATCGCCGGTCGGTTTTTCAGTGACTGCATCCGGAAAATCAGCAGTACGCCGGAAGTGGCTGCTCCCAGGCATCCACTGTTTATCAACCCTCTCAGCCCAGACGATTGCACAGAACTGATCTGCGGTTTCTTTATCCAAGGTAAGTGCAGAACCATTTGTTTTCGCATAGTCATCCAAACTCACCCAGGTTACTAACGACAACTCCGTGATGTCAGGACCGGTGTAGTCAAGCGCATGCGCCCATTTTCCAGTCTCAACAACCAATTGCCCATCCGCGATTTTGGCTCCATGAAGCGTTATATCTTCCCAATTACCGATCTCGTCCTTTTCACTATCAAATAACCACCAGCCAACCAAGTGTTCTTCCTGTGCGTTTTGTGCAAATACTGCTGGTGTTAATAGACTTAACATCAACAAAATAGCACAAATATAATAGACTTTTACTCGCATTGCCAATTACTCCTCTTTTGTTCAATTTGAGGTTCAACACGGGTAGTTTATCTTGATGTTAGAGAACAGTTTACGTCACTACCTGCGTAGATAAATTTTAAAATATTATACCATACATTTGGAGCGAAAGTCAAATGTTTTTCCAAGCATTTCGTTGGCAGTGTATTAGCCGTCAGCCATCAGCCATCAGCAGTCAGAGGGATAGTTATCAGTTTGCCTCGCAGTGAGAGCCAAGAGAAATAAATGAACCTAATGGAAGTAACCCTCTACTTGCAAATTATTTTTGTATGTGTTACTATTAACAGCACGTAATCAAATGCTAAATACGTAAGAAACATGGATATAGGATATAAAACATGAAACGAATGATGATACTTCTACTCGTCATCGGTATTGGACTTGTAAGTGAAATTTTCTGCCAGTACCTTTGCGCGCAAGGAGATGTTGACGCAAGACGGTTGACAGCATCTATAGAAGGCCGGATCGTTTGGGATGGACACGACCTGTCACACGCGAATGTGTCTGCCTATCGGGATGAGAGATTACGGAATTTGTACATCAGCGGGATCCCACAACTCGGTGATGGCAGATTTACGCTTGATGTTGAACCGGGTCGATACTATCTCGCCGCATACGTAGATGTTGACAAGTCAGGCAATTTTGATATAGGAGACGGTTTTGGTATCTTTGGAATAACCGTGTGGAACAACCCAGAACAAAAGTATCAGATAATTGAAGTCGGCAACAGAGAAAAGGTTCGGGACATAGAGATTCCAATCACAGCGCGAGCAGCACAGATTAATGGAAAGTTTAACATCGTCCCCGAATCCGAATATCAACCGAGCGAACTCGAACAGTTTCAGGTTGATTTGCGTACAGCGACATCGGGTTGCAGCGGTACGCTTAGGTTGGCTCGGGACGCGGAAAACCCGAAGCCCTTTGCGTCCAAAGACCGAAAAGCCTTAATCCTCGCCTATACAGATTTATCTTGGAAATACCGTGCGGGTATTACCCGTGTGCAGGATTCAGGTGCGTGGCATCTCAATTTGTCGCCGGGTAAATACTACCTAATGGCGATTGTTGATAACAACAACACCAACAAACTCGATACAGGAGACGCCTTCGGATTCTACGGTGTTGAACACATGCGAAGACGTGGCGAGTTTCCAGAACCGGTTCTGATTTCACCAAATAAATTCACGAAAGACCTTGGGATAACAATTACCGCCACCTATCAACGAAATAAAAAGAAACAACAGGAAAACTCAAGCCTACTTTCAGGCAAAGTATCTCTCCCTGAAAACACATCTGCGCGTGTGGAAGTATACGCTGATGCCACCTTAGTCAGCCCTATCGCGAGTGGTGAAACCGCTGCGGGTGGTGCTTTTAACATATTACTGCCTCCGGGTGAATACTATGTCATCGTTAACCTCGATGCGAACAAAGATGGCAAATATAGCGAGGGTGACGGTTTAGGTGGGTATGGAACAGTGGATATCACAACGCAGCCGCCGGCTCCGATTACACTGAAGGCGGGTGAAGAACGGAACATTGAACTTCTCATCAGTGCGCGGTACGATGCGGATGGACAGCCCCACGCCACGCCGCCTGGTATCGAGACACACATTGAACAGGGTAGTATCGCCGGACGCATCACTTGGGATGGATACCCGATCCAGCGCGGTATTTTAACGCTTTCGTATACGCCGGATTTCAGGGCCCCGATTGCAATGCCGATTTCGGTTACTGCAAACGGTAATTACCAAATCAATGTCCTCCCCGGTATCTACTATGTCATGGTGGTAATGGATGCAAATGACGACGGGAAAACCGGTATAACCGACGGTGTCGGGATATACGGCACCCGTTATCCAGCACGCGGTGAACCGACGGCAGTGAGTGTCTTTTCGGGGCAGACGACCTCTCATATTGATATAGATATCCTCGCCAGTTACATTGATGAAGAGGGCAATATGGCGGAGATTGAGGACGATGGACGTTGGGAAATCAAAAAGCGTTTGGGTGAACCGGAAGATGTCTTCAGAATTACCCGCAATGGACGTGTAAATGAGGAGTGGAAATATTGGACAAAAGGTATCGGTTTTGTCTGGGAAGCGAAGGGTGTAGGCTGGGAACTCGGAGACATGGAAGAATTCACACCTAAGCCCGGAACCGCCGAGAAGATAGAACAAATCAAGACAGCAGCACCTGGATCCGGAGACGCTTCCACTACGGAACAGCAGGATCCGCTTGAAACTGAACAACCCCTCGGTTTCATCTACTTCGCTTATGACAATATCATCTGGGGTATTTCGCCAGATGGTATAAGCGCGCCATTAGGTGCTGGACACAACCCGACAGTCGCCAATGACGGCACCCTTACCTACCAAGACCCAGAAGGGAATGTTATTATCCGAGGTCCTGATACACCTGATGGAAGTTTGCTGCTTGATGGACGCGAGATGGCAAACGATGTGGCAATCTCACCAGATGCGCAATATGTCGCCTATACACGTCCAGAGATTGGCAATCGGAGTCGGGTTGTTATGCGTCACATTCCGAGCGGGTCGGAATATGTTGTTCCATCAACTGCGTTGAGGAGTTTCACACCTGCTTGGAACAGCGATGGTAGCATGCTTGCGTATGTCACAGCCGGAACAATCGAAAACCCGGCCGATGTCGCTTCAACTGCTGAAAAACAGCGAAGAAATATCTACGCATTTGACCAAGTGAAAACGGGTGTAGAACCGATTGTTGTGTCGCCAACAGATGATGCACAACCGGCTTGGGCGCCTGCGAATCCGAATCAGTTAGCGTTCACACGAACAGACGGCAATCATCAACAGATTTGGCTCATCACCTACTCAGATGATGGCGTACCAACGGAACAGCAGTTAACCCAAAAAGGCGGTTCTCACCCTGTCTGGATACCGCCTAATGGACGCTGGATTTTGTATGAAAATAACGGTCAACTCTGGAAAATTGACCCGAAAAACCCTGGGAGTACCGAAGCACCCTTGCTGCACAACGGTCAGATTGTGTTTGGACATGAACCGGCAGTGGTCAGTTGGGATGGAGGTGTGAAATGATGATGGAAGATCGGAAGACTGGAAGATTGGAAGATTGGAAGGGTGGAAGAATGGAAGAATGCAAAAGCAGGCACTTTCCCGGCATGTGCGCTTTTCGCCACTTCGTTCTTGTGATTTTTTTCTTGCTTATTGTGGTAAATACTGCCAGTGCACAGTGGCTTTTGATCCCGATGGAACACGGGAAACAGACGAATCATCTGAAGGCTTACGGTTTGACGTACTGGGCATTAGAGGTGCCGCGCGAGTACCGATGCTACTGGTGGCTGAACTACCGTGGCGGTGCGTTCGTTCTGCCAGATTCACAAGACGTGCGAATCCGCGCCGCACTGATGGGTGTCCGTTTTGAAACGATGAGCGACGCTGAGTATACTGACATCAAAAATTCCGTCCTTGAAGGTAGCAATATGGACGAGATTCTATTAGAAAAGGCACCGAAGATCGCCGTATACGCACCATCAGAGGCATCACCTTACCGAGATCCGTGGGACGATGCGGTTAAAATCGCGTTGGATTACGCTCAGATTCCGTACGACGAAATTTGGGATAAAGAGGTTCAAAGCGGTATCTTACAAGCAAAAGGCTATGATTGGCTCCACTTGCACCACGAGGACTTCACCGGTCAGCACGGTAAGTTCCACGCTTCGTTTTCTACACAGGTCTGGTATCAACAACGGATGCTGATGTTTGAGCAAGCTGCTGAGGCAGCCGGATTTCACCGGGTCGCGCAGCACAAAGGACAGACTGCACAGATGATAGCGGACTACATCGCAAACGGCGGGTTTATTTTCGCGATGTGTTCAGCTCCAGAAACACTGGATATTGCGCTGGCGACACGTGGCGGGGCAATCGACATTGTCGCGCCGGAACTCGATGGCACACCGATTGCGGCGAATGCCGAGGCACGGCTTGACTTTCAGCGTACCTTAGCATTCGTGAATTTCAGTCTCCATACGAATCCGTACCGATATGAGTTCTCTGACATAGATAATCCAAACCCTGACAGAGACGCACAGAGTGGTGTTGAAGATTTCAAACTTTTTGAATTCGCCGCAAAGCACGATCCGATTCCAACAATGCTCACGCAAAACCATGTTAGCGTTGTGCCGGGTTATCTTGGTCAGACGACCTCATTTAATATGGACAAAATTCGCGGTTCTATCACAATTTTGGGACAGGTAGAAGGCACGAACTACGCGAAATATATCCACGGTAAATTAGGCAAAGGCACCTTTACTTTCCTTGGTGGGCACGACCCAGAAGACTATCGCCACCTCGTCGGTGAGGGGACGATCCCGACGAACCTTGATTTGCATAAACACTCGCCTGGCTATAGGTTAATCCTGAACAACATCCTATTTCCAGCGGCACGCAAAAAACCGCAGAAGACGTGAGTAGTTATCAGTACGCTCACTGCGTTCCTTTTCAGTTATCCGTCATCAGTTTACTCTGAAAAAAGTGAGGTGAGTGACACTCGAAATTGCCGTTTGACATCGTGCCAAATTTCAGATAAAATAGATAGTGCAAGGGGCTTTAGTCCTGTAAGGACGGCATGTTTATAGTTACCGCATCTAACACAAACCTAAGCCCTGTAAGGGCGATATGTGTAAGCATTTCTGTGAGGAGAAACTGTGGCAAATACCTACACCCAACTCTATATTCATATCGTGTTCGCTGTCAAAGGCCGACAATCTCTCATTCCAAAACCCCACAAAGTGGAACTTCACAAATATATTACGGGTATCATCACCAATAAAAAGCAGACGGTAATTCAAATCAATTCAATGCCCGATCACATCCATATCCTTGTAGGCATAGCTCCGGACATTGCGGTCTCAAAACTCGTAGGAATCATCAAGGCAAATTCCTCAAAATTTATTAATAATAAAGGATGGGTTGCTGGAAAATTTGAATGGCAAGCAGGATTTGGTGCGTTCTCTTATTCACAATCTCATGTTGATGAGGTAGCTGCCTACATTAGAAGTCAGGAGAAGCATCATGAACGCAGAACATTCCAAGAAGAATACCTCGCGTTTTTGGAACTTTTTAATGTGGATTATGATGAGAGGTATATTTTTGATGTGGATGCCCCGGGTTCGCCTTAAATGGGGGCACTGCTATTGCGATAATCCATAAACATATCGCCCTTACAGGGCTAAAGAGGGGTGGGTGTCCCGCGTATCTATAAACATATCGCCCTTACAGGGCTAAACACGAGTCGAAACTTAAAAACTGAGAATTATCTCTTAAAGAGCAAAAAACATGAAAGCAGTGCTTGCGACGTGTAACCTGAACCAGTGGAGCCTTGACTTTGAGGGTAATACGGCGCGCATCATTGAATCCATCGAGATAGCGAAAGCACAGGGCGCGCGGTATCGGTTGGGACCGGAACTGGAAATCACAGGATATTCCTGCGAAGACCACTTTCTGGAATTTGATACGCTACGGCACAGTTGGGAATCACTTGCGTGTATCCTTAAAGGTGAGTATACTGACGGCATCCTCTGCGATATCGGTATGCCTATCATGCACAAGAATGTCCGTTACAACTGTCGGGTCTTTGTGTTAGATGGTCAGCTGCTTTTAATCCGTCCGAAGATGATATTAGCGAGTGATGGTAACTATCGAGAACACCGATGGTTCACAGCATGGGAACAGGGTTGGGTAACAGAACCGTATACCCTGCCACGTGAGATTGCTGAACTGACAGGCCAACAGAAGGTGCCTATTGGTATCGCGGCAATTGCCACAGCGGAGACACTTTTGGCAGCTGAAACCTGTGAAGAACTCTTTGTGCCGATGAGTCCACATATCCATTTCGGTAACGCGGGTGTCGAAATCATCGCCAACGGATCGGGTTCTCATCACGAGTTACGGAAATTAGACACACGTATCGCGTTGATTCGGAACGCAAGTGCTAAAAGCGGCGGTGTCTACCTTTACGCGAACCAACAAGGATGTGACGGCGGTAGACTCTATTTCGATGGCTGTGCTTTGATTGCGCAAAACGGTGAGATATTGGCACAAGGTTCCCAGTTTTCACTCAAGGATGTGGAGGTCGTTACGGCTACGATCAACCTTCACGATGTGCGCACCTATCGAGGTGCGAAGGCGAGTCGCGCTGTGCAGGCGAGTAAAACAGAACAACTGCCACAGATAGATGTCGATTTTGAATTCGACACGGGGCGTTGGGAAAACTCGCCACCAACGAGTCTAAAAATTGATCCACACTATCACACACCGGAAGAGGAGATAGCCCTTGGTCCGGCTTGTTGGCTCTGGGATTACCTGCGCAGATCTGGTGCGGCGGGTTACTTCATCCCGCTCTCTGGCGGTGCGGACAGTGGTGCCGTTGCGACACTTGTCGGTTCAATGTGCCAGTTGGTCGCGAAAGCGGTACGCGAGAAAGATACGGCTGTCATCAACGATGTAGCCCGTTGGCTTGCGGACGGTGAAACGCCCGATGTTTTCGCAGACCCGTGCGAACTCGCGAATCGTCTGTTATATACATGTTATATCGGGACAGAGAACAGTTCGCGTGAGACCCGAAAACGCGCGAAACAACTCGCGGAGCAGATTGGCGCGCATCATCTGGACATCAATATGGATGGACTTGTGAACGCGCTGCAATCCCTCTTTACGCGTATTACACAGAAAAAGCCGCGCTTCAAAGTTGAAGGCGGTACATACCAAGAAAATCAGGCACTCCAGAATATACAAGCGAGGCTGCGTATGGTGCTTAGTTACCTGTTTGCACAGATGATGCCGTGGGTGCGAAACCGTGAAGGGACACTTCTTGTTTTAGGCACCGGCAATGTCGATGAGGCACTGCGGGGTTATCTCACAAAATACGATTGCAGTAGCGGCGACATCAATCCGATCGGTGGCATTAGCAAACACGACCTACGCCGTTTTTTGAAGTGGGCTGAAGATAACCTCGGGTATACCGCGCTCGCTGAAATTGTAGAGGCACCGCCGACAGCCGAACTGGAGCCGATAACCGAAACCTATACACAAACCGATGAAGACGATATGGGGATGACCTACGCCGAATTGAGTCGATTCGGGCAGCTCCGAAAAATGGAGCAGTGCGGTCCCGTGAGTATGTTTGAAAAATTAGTGCAGGAATGGGACCATTTACCGCCACGCGAGGTCGCCGAAAAGGTAAAACGTTTTTTCCGCTATTACGCTATCAATCGGCACAAAATGACGACGCTAACGCCCTCCTACCATGCTGAGTCTTATTCACCGGATGACAATCGGTTTGATCTGCGACAGTTCCTCTATAACACACGCTGGACGTGGCAGTTTCGCCATATTGATACTTGTGTGAAAAAATTGGAGGCGCAGGGGTGATGCAGCCAATTGGACAAAACAGGTATGGAAAGTTGGAAGGCTGGAAGGCTGGAAGAAAGGCATCCCGGATCTTCCAATTTTCCAGGCTTCTAATCTTTCTCTTTGCATCCGTGTTCATTTTCAAGGCTGCGCATGGTGCACCGAATGTGCCTCTGAACTTCGACGGGTGGGTTACCGATGCGCTCGAGAAGCTGGAGACTGACGGTATTACAGGTGGATTTCATCGACAGACTGCACCGCTTTCAAGGGCGGAAGTCGCACAAGTTGTCCGACAGGCTGAATCTCGCATACGCGCGGGTGTCGTCGTCCCATCTGAGATAGATCGGAAACTCCTTGAAAAGTTGAAACGTGAATTCAGTCGAGAACTTGCAGGTAACGATGGACGAACAATAGGCTTTCTCCCACAACTCCGCGCGACAGAAAAAAAAATAGCACCCGCACTTGCGGCAGGGTTTCACTGGAGAGCGGGGACACTGAAACAAAGGACTGTTCCGCGCTTAATGTTCTATTCTGAATTTGAGGCACATAATTTTGAGAGTCGTTCGCTTGATGGAACGACTGCGGAGCAACGCCTCGAACGTTGGCGTGGCGGGTACACGGGTGATTTCAAAAGAGGTTATTTGCAGGTAAATAGTACGCACCTTAACCTACTTGTCGGTCGGGATTGGCTTTTCTGGGGCGCGAGCCGGGACAAAACGGTAGGGATCTCGGACAACTCACCGCCGTTTGATCAAGTACGACTTACGAGTACATTCGGGAAACGTCTCAAAGCGACGGCTTTCACGGCACAACTGGATTCAACCTGGTACGACGACGGCACCAAACGCTATTTGGCGAAACGTTATATCAGCGGACACCGACTCGATTATCAATATAACGATCGCGTGGAGATCGGTGTGGCTGAATGGGTGCTTTACGGTGGTGATGCACAGACGCTGGAGTGGAAGTACGCGAACCCGATCACCTTCTATTACGCGCTACAGTACAACGCGAAGGCTGATGATAACGTCATGTTCGCCTTTGACGCAGCGATCCGTCCTATTGATGGCGTACGCCTCTACGGCGAATGGGTTATTGACGACATTCAATATGTTCCCGGAGCTAACGATCCACACGCCGTCGCATGGCTTTTGGGACTGACGTGGTATCCAGAACAACTTGATCGCCATCTCGGTATCCACAGCGAATACGCGCGCGTCAACCGATGGGCATATACACATCTCGTGCCTGATAATCAGTTTACGCATTTTGGTTATGCAATTGGACATCGCATCGGCACCGATTCGGACACGCTGCGACTATCAACATCCTATCAGTTTACTGTTTCCACTGCGGCGGCGGTTCGAGCGGTGTTGACCCGCCACGGTGAAGGGACAATCGCCGATCGGTTTTACGGTGAAGATTTCAAAGCACTTCCGTTTCCGACAGGTGTTGTTGCCCGAACGATAGAGATCGGTGGACAGTTTTCCTATCGTCCATTAGATGCGTGGAATATCCTGTTTTCGTACACATGGTACGCTACGCAGAATAGCGAACACCGTAAAGGGAAGACAAGCGGCGGACACAGACTCATATTTCAGTTCGGTTATCTATTGTAGTTGTCAGTTATCAGTCATCAGTTGTCAGAGAAATGGCTATCGGCTATCGGCGGTCAGTTGTCAGTAAACCAATGATTCGGAAACGCACTTTTTTCTTTATTCTCATCACACTCGCCTTAATCCTTGTGTTAGGGGCATTCATCAACCTTCATCTGGATTTACGACTGCTCGCGCTCACACCGAAGATTCTTAAATATAAACCGCTGATCCAGAAATACGCCGTCAAAGAGGATGTAGACTCACGACTTATCTGTGCACTGATTGTGCAGGAATCTGGGTTCGATGAAAAGGCACAGAGTGCTGTGGGTGCACAAGGATTGACACAACTGATGCCGACAACAGCAAAGGAACTCGGCGTTAAAGATCCACTGGATGCGGAGCAGAATATTGCCGGTGCAGCGCGTTACCTACACATATTATATCACGCTTTTTCCAAAAGCACATCGGAACATCGCCACCGACTGGTGTTGGCGAGTTATAACGGTGGCCTCGGACGTGTCCGCGACGCACAAGATATTGTTCGGCATCAACAACACGCAAACCCGCTTCTATGGGAGCCTGTGCGTGCAGCACTCCGTCAGCTAACGAAGCAGGACGCGCCTATACATAAGGAGGTGTGGGAAAGCGGAGCACCTCCCCACGGTTATTTCAATGGATTTAATGAGACGTTAAACTATGTGGATCGAGTGATGCATTATTACGGCAGGATCTGTCTCTATGGAGAAGTGCTGTTTTTCTTATGATGGAAAATCTCATCTAATTGTTCGGATCGGTAGGCGAAAATCTGCTCTATATCTGGCCGGACGAAAAATTTGTTGACAATCCCATTTCCCCAAACTGCATATTCAACGACATCGCCTACGATGACACCGTTTTCTGTCTCCTCAAAGGTATGCGTATGCCGCCAGAGTCGGTAGGGACCGCGGCGTTGTTCATCCGCAAAGTCATAAGGTGGATTCCACTCTGTAATCTCACTCTGCCAACGAATAGGAATCCCGTGTAGCTTCAGTCGATAATCAATACGAGTTCCGACCCCCATTTCAATCGGTGCAGGGGTTAGGATTTCCAAGTGTAAATTCGGTGGCGTAATCACAGCAAGATTATGTGCGTTAGAGAAGAATTCAAAAACTTCAGTGATGGGTTGTTCAACTGTCCGTTCTGTTTTGAAAAGGAACGTTTTCATTTTTTCCTTCAGTTCTCCTCGGCTTCGGGTGTCTGTTCAAGCTGCGCGAGTCGTTTATCCAATTCCTGTTGCTGCTGTCCCAAACGCAACACATATAGCATAAAAACCAACCAGATAACAAGGTAGGCGGAGGCAAGGTATTTCAGGCGCGTGCTTTGTCCTTTTTCGAGGACCTCGATTGAACTTAGTACGACCTGTTCCACCACCTCTTCATCCACAGGGACTTCGGATTTCGAGACTGCTTCCGAAACAGCCGCTGAAACTTTCTCAGGGGTGATATCAACCGGCACTTGGGTTACGAAAAGAAACAGACCCAAAACAATCACAAAACTTGCTAAGACTAATATCTTCATCCAGATGCCTCCTCAAGGTATTTCTGTTGAATTATCTCATAGCGCGCTTGTGCTTTTTTCATCTGATACCGGACGATTAGCAGCAGCGTAAAGAGCATAATGAGTGCAATCAGTGCTATCATCCATGTATGTCGCATTGTCGTCTCAAGGCTCCATTTTGTGCCACGGTCGGGATGTAATCCACCCTGCCAGATATCTACGGCGTAATAGACAATCGGTACATCAAGATAGGCGATAATTCCGAGTACTGCAGAATAGACACCACGTTTATCGTCCTCTAACGCCGATCGGAGGATAAAATAACCGATGTACATGAGCCAGAGCACAAGCGTGCTTGTCAGGCGCGCCTCCCAGTTCCACCACGTATTCCAAGCATATCGCGCCCAAATGGGACCGGAGAGGAGCGCGATAGTGCAGAAAATGAGACCGAGCTCGGCAGCAGCGACTGCGAGTAGATCATCGTTAGGTTTTCGTTGGATGAGGTACTTGAGACTGAATACACAGTTAACACCAAACGCGACAAAAACGGTGAGTGCCGCAGAAACGTGGTAGTAAAAAATCTTCTGCACTTCAAGCATCGTGCCTTCAATGCGTGCGTATCCGAAAATGAGATAGAGTGAGATGAAGATGAGGATTGCGGTGATAACGGCTATAATTTTCATTTTTTCTTTTAAAAATCCCAGAGCGTACTCCCCGTTAGAATTTCGGGGCCGTCAGAAAGGATTACTACCGTATGTTCAAAGAGTGCAGACAACGAACCGTCTGCTGTCGTAATCGTCCAGCCGTCTGCGAGCATCTGTACATCGGGGAGTCCGACGTTCACCATGGTTTCAATGGCGAGTACCATGCCCGGTCTTAGCCGTAACCCGCGTCCGGCGACGCCGATGCAGGGGATCTCCGGTGCCTCATGGAGATTCCGCCCGATCCCGTGTCCAGCAAAACTCTGGAGTACGGAGAACCCTTTGGACTCCGCGCCGTTCTGTAATTTGGAAGAGATGTCACCGATACGGTTCCCCGGTTTTGCTTCAGCAATCGCATCATATAGGGAGTTTCGTGTTGCTTCAAGCAGCCGTTCCGCTACTGGCGAGATATTCCCAACCGGAAAAGTGTATGCGTTATCACCGTGATAGCCGTCAATACTGACAGCAGTATCAATTCCGATAATATCGCCTTCTTTTACAACTTGACTTTTATCAGGAATCCCGTGGATGACGACATCGTTAATGGAGGTACATATCGTGGCGGGATAAGGCTCATGTTCTGGTAGCTGATAGCCTAAGAAAGAAGAGACAGCGTTGACTTCAGCAATCGTATCCCGTGAGATCTGTTCCAAGTCGGCGGTCGATACGCCTGGAGCAATCGCCTCTCCGATACGCCTTAGCACGGTCGCTGCTGCCTTGCCGCTCCGCTTCATCTTCTCGATTTCGACCTTGTTTTTAATCCTAAGTTTGTCCATCAGACGATCTGTCCAATCAAAGTATGTGCTGTGGTGCTGTGAATATGAACGTTAACAACATCGCCGATTCCGCTATCGGCTTTCGGAAATACAGTCGTTTTGAAACCGTCCGTCTTTCCGTGGTATTTATCTGCTTCGCGACGCGATTCACCTTCCACAAGTACTGTGACGGTATCACCGACGGCGGCAGTGTTGATGTCCGCTGAAATCTGTTCTTGGAGTTCAATAATCTGTTTCAGGCGTTCCCCTTTTTCTGCTTCTGGCACATCATCAGGGAGGGCTTTGTGTGCGAGTGTTCCGTCACGTTCGGAATACTTGAACATGAACGCCGAATCGTACCGGATGTCCGCCATCATCTGATAGGTTTGCCTAAACTCTGCGTCGGTTTCACCACAGAAACCGACGATAATATCGGTGGAAAGGGAAATATTTGGAATGCGTTCTCGGAGTTTCGAGACGAGATCACGATATTCCTCTGCGGTGTAGGTGCGGCGCATCCGTTCAAGCACTGGCGTCGAACCCGATTGTAACGGGAGATGTAAATGCTTACAGACAGTCGGAGAACTTGCCATTGCGTCAATCATACTCTCAGTTGCGTCTGCGGGGTGTGGTGAGGTAAATCGGAGGCGCGCTAAACCGTTCACTTCACCGACAGCGTAGAGAAGATCGCCAAAATCGGAGCCGTTGTCGCGATAAGAGTTTACGGTCTGACCGAGCAAGACGACCTCTTTGAAGCCTTGGTCTACCAATTTTTCAACATCTTCAACGAGGAGTTTCAACGGCAGGCTCCGTTCTCTGCCACGGACGAAGGGGACGATGCAGAAGGTACACATCTTATCACAGCCGCGCTGAATCGTGAGCCACGCTCGAATCCCTTCTTTTCGGATAGGCGCGACGTCGGCGTAATCCTCGCTTTTGTCCAACCGTAATCCGAGGAACGGGTCTCGGTCCTTCAAAGAGACGTGTGCTTCTACGCCACCTATCAGAGAATCGAGTGCTACGGGCAGATTCCGATATGCATCCGGTCCCATCACGAGATCAACATAGGGGGCTGCGTCTAAAAGTTTGTCCCGGAGGTGCTGTGCCATACAACCACAGACCCCGATAATGAGTTCCGGCTGCCGACGTTTGCGATGGTTGAGATGCTTGAGTCGATTGATGACTTTCGTTTCCGCGTTTTCCCGTATCGCGCACGTATTGACAAGCACAACATCTGCGTCGTCAATATGCGTCACGGTCTGGTGTCCGCTCTGCGTTAAGATGCCTGCCATTAATTCGCTATCACTCACGTTCATCTGGCAGCCGTAAGTTTCGATGTAGACATGGCGCGCGTGTGCGTGCGGAACACTTTGTGATTTTTGAGACGGCGGTTGGGGTGTTTCTACGTGCTCACCTTTATTATAGAGTGGGAAAAGCGTCTGGTCTTTCATAATCTTTACATATCCGTGTAATCTTGATGATAGCCCCACACATCCACTGTGAAGAGGTCTCCAGTGTATGCGAGTACTCGGTATTTTAACGTGTGCGTTGAACCTGCATCCACTGTGAACGGTGCTGCCTGTGCGAAGAGGTATCCGAATGATGCGTCTTCTGCGTGAAACGTCGTCTCGCCGTTTGACGGATGCGGGAAGATAGCGACACCGACCGCCTCTTGCTCGGCAGCCGTGAGTCCGCAGAGTGTTCCCCACGCCGACAGATTTCCATTCACTTCTGATTCACCGATCCGTCCGTCTGCGTCTGCGGCTTTGCGGTACTCCATCTCAACAGCGAGGTAACCGAGTCCTATGTCTCCTGTAAATTCGATCGGTCTACTCGGTGCCTGCAGTGAGATTTGCATGTCCAAGACCTGCGCCTCAGTTTGACGCGGATGGACTTCCACTGTGCAGGTTTCTATCAGGAACGGCTCCTTGGCATTTTTCCACGTCGTGACAATAGAAAATCTCGCTGAAGCTGCCTCTGTTTCGCGCGTAATTTCATCGTGATTCAGCTGCGCAGCGTTGACGGTCCCGTGAATAAAACAGATTCCCGGCGGACGCTGATGCCCGATGCTCGTGTCATCCGTTACCACCTGTCCGTTGGGTGTATAAAGCGGATGTAGATATGGCGGACGAGCCACATCGCCGCCATGATAACAAGTGAGTATCGGTGCGTCGTCTTCTGTGATGGATAATTCTTTTTCGTTAAATTCGTGTAACATAAATGCTATGTGCAAATTATACCATGCATCTCCGTACAATGCAAACGCGATTTAGGAGTTATCAGTACTCAGTTGTCAGTTGTCAGTTTCTTACAACGTAAACGCGAATCAGATTCGGTTGCTATTTGCTGGAAAAATAAGGTATAATTTAAGGAAAGAAAACGACTTAAAAGGAGACAATTATATTAATGAAACCCATTATCGGAATTACATTTTCATCTAATAGTGTTACTGGGACTTCTAAGAACTATATCTGCGCGATTGAAGAATTTGGCGGTATCCCTCGCATTCTATATCCCGGTGTATCGGATTCTGAATTCACTGATATTGATGGACTTTTGCTAACGGGTGGTGGCGATATTCATCCGGATAATTTTGATCAAGCGTGGCATCCATCCTTGAAGTATGTTAATGAAGCGCGCGATGAACTGGAGCTGCCGTTATGTCGCGAAAAAATAGAGGCGGACCTCCCCGTCTTTGGCATTTGCCGTGGGATTCAGGTGATGAGTGTTGCAATGGGAGGTAGCCTGTACCAAGATGTGCCTTCTCAAATTATAGACCCTTTGACGCATCCTGCAAAAGAAAATACAGAAGATTCCCAACATGAGATTGAAATTGAACACGGCAGCCGGTTAATCAAGATTGTAGGTAAAAGCGCAGATGAAGTCAATTCCGCTCATCATCAAGCAGTAGATGAAATTGGTGAGGGGTTTGTTGTTACCGCGCGATCAGAAGATGGCGTTATTGAAGCAATAGAAAATCCATCAAAGAAGTTTGGACTTGGCGTGCAATATCACCCGGAACGGATGATCCAGACCGATGAATTCCGTGAACACAGGCGTAAATTATTTGAAGCGTTTATTGCGGCTGCGTCCCACTAAAAACTGGCGACCAATGAGAAGCGGTGTGTCAATCCGAGTACACCAAACGGTACGAGTGCGTAATCGATCTGAAACTGCCGAAGTGTGAGTCCGAAACCGCTTCTAAGCCCCGAAATCGCGCCTAAATCGTTGCCGCCGATCCTGTATTTGTAGCCGGTGCGGAGTTGTAAGATATTGCCTATCGTGTAGCCTGCTCCGATGCCTATAGCAATATCGTTGTCAGAGGGACGGATGATGTCCGTTGTTAGAATGAACGCGTCATCCCAGAGTTTATATGCCGCGCCGACCCTGATGGTGACAGGTAAACCGAACGCCTCCTCGATAAACTTCACTCGCGGTCCGACGTGCTGTGCATTGAACCCCAACGACAACGGTACGCCGGTGAAGGTATATAACCCGCCGAGATCAAAGGCGATGCCGGTGCCGGTTTCGTCAGCGATCTGTTCGCGCAAGAATTTTGCATTCACACCAAAGGCGAGTGAACTCCCCAAACTTCGGGCATACGAGAAGATTAATGCCAGATCATAGGGACGAAAAATAGTCGTCTCGTTCCCTTCCCGATCACGTCCTTGCAATTCACCGAAAGATAGGAAACTTGAACTCACACCGAAGGTGCCGATACTTTTAATCGGAAGCGCGACACCGACGAATTCGTGATTGATGCCGGCGAACCATTCGTTGTGCATGAGCGCGAGTTGTGTTTCTTCAAGACGTGCGAGGCCCGCGGGGTTCCAAAATGAGGCGTACAGGTCATCGGTCGCAGCGACTTGGGATTCACCCATCCCTATTGCCTTTGCACCTACCCCGATTTTTAGGAATGTCATGGCGCGGGTGCCGGCGTTTTCGTGAATATCTGTGCTATCCGCTGCTGCGGGCAGACATGCGAAAATGAGACCTACAATAAAGGTATATGTAAAAAATCGGTTCATAAAGTGTTCTACCTGATTTAGTAAAATTGAAAACCATTTCCTCAGTGTTTTGAGACATCTTTGTTTTACATATTCAGTTTGTTGCGAATTGTGTTGTTTCTCTTGAAAAAATTCCAAGATGATTTCAATTGATGGCTAAACTGTTGCTGGATCCACAGCGACAATTCCTTCGGATTTATAGCGTTCAAAATCTGTTCCGTTGAAAGTCAGGATATGTTTTACGTTGTGAACTATCATTGACGCGGCCAGTCGAGCATCGTGAACCTGAACACCCGACACATCATAATCGACGACCAGTCGTCTCCATATCGGATAGACCTCAGGTGAATCGGGTAGCAAAGAGAAAAACTCTTCCAAGCGAGATAAAAGTCTATTTGTTTCCAGCAATGTATTTCCAAAGCCGTTTTGATCAGTAGGTCGAGTCGACACGTTCCAGAATTCCGAGAAATTTTGCAATGTGGTCTGTAACTGATGTTCTCTCGTTTCTAATTCACGTACTGCTTTTTCAGTAACGCGATAACGTGGATCAACAGGACGTGCAATACGTAATAAAATATTGGTATCGACCAGATAAATCATGTCTATGGATGATCTTCGTATATTCCTTCGCGACTCATAGCATAATCAGACAATGGTTGAGGGTCCGGACCAGCAAATTTCATTGCCATATCCGCTATCTCGTCAAGTAGAGCCATACGTTCCTCAAGAGATAACTTCGATTTTTTACCGAAAGACGTATCCTCAACACTATCAAGGATTTCTAAATGTAAATTATTATTCGGATAACTATAAACTGTAACCGTCATCTGTTTCATCTCCTTTTTATGACGAATTCGCGTCCGTTGCTGTCTCATCATTCTGCGATTTTTGACGTATTTCCCGATCTTGATCTTGAATAAGGAAGTCTACTTTCTGTAAAATTTTGCTTTGAATATTATGCGGGTATTGACTTATGCGACTCTCCAGAAAGTCAGTATGCCTCCGTATCCTATGCTCAAATACGGGTTCAGTCAGAATTACCGGTTTTCGAGATCCAGTGGCAATGCTGTTGACATCTTCCTGTAACTTTTTAGTGGCCTCCGCTATCTCAAAAAGCGGAGGTCTGTCAATATGTGAGAAGCCTTCGTTCTCGCTAAAATCGAGATGAAATGTGCGCTCGTGCTCGTGATCCACGGCATCCTTATATTTAACGGTAATCTCAAGTTGTGTTTGCTTGAGTTCATCATATTTATCCATTACATTGACCAAAAACTGCTCAATTTTCCGCCTCGGTTCAAAGTAAGCAATTCCGCCCTTGAGAAAACCGATTTTCTCGAATGGTATGTCAAGACACGGTATAGAAGCAGGTTTTGTTACAAACTGTAGATTCCGGGCTGCCCCTGTCCCTATATTTTCCACACAGAGCATGACAAGGCTAACGTGTGCTTCATGGCACCGGAGAGATATTGCAATTTCAGGTGTGTTATTGGCTTTTAGGAGTCGCCACGTCAGATAGGTGTAATAACCAATGACACCCACAAGTACAACAATGGCAATCCCTATTATCGCGCCACTATTTGTATTTAACCAATCTATGATTCCCATAATTTTCTCCTTGACCCCATGCCTCTCTACGCTAAATCTGGCAGTCTTTCAACGACCTTCACTGTCTCTAAACTGATTGTAATCACCTTTCCGATGAGTTTGACGATGTACTGTGGGTCGTCCGCACGGTTTGGATCGTTCACAATGCCGCTGCGTTTATCTATTTTAACACAATATTGATTTATTATCCACTCCAACGCGGAACGGTTGCCGAGTCTATAGTCGGACACCTTTTCAGGAATGCCGCTGATCGTCAGGAAATCGTTGTAGACGAGCGAGGTTTTGTCTTTGGAGAGTTTCATTTTCTCGACGCGCCAATCGAGTGGTACATCGGGGTTTTGGATCAGTTTTAGTTCATCGTATTCGGGTTGGGATTCGTAGTTGATGTGGAGATCTGCTAACCGCGCGCCTGCTTTTGTGAATCCCCAGAAATCTTTGGCAAAGGGGACGTGCGGGAGGTCGCGTTTGAGGTTCGCCTCGTATTTTTCCCGATAGTCAGGGTGGTGCAGGAGTCCGTAGTTATAGTGGAAGATGTCCCATTTGGTGATGGTATCGTCTTTGTAGTGGGATCGGAATTCTGTTAATGCCCAATCGGTGATGTTCTCTTGACGGTTGGTGCCATCCTCATCGTAGGTGTAGAAAGGGAAACATAAAGCCTTTTCAAATGCTAAATCAAAAGCGGTAATCTTATTTACAGCAAGACACCCAAAGCCTTTTCTATCACCAATACCAGCAGCGCAAATCACTCGATTTTCCGTTTCAGTTTCAGATGTAGGGAAAATAGACGGAAACACAGATACCACATCGTTCATTGTTTGATCAAAGTATAGGTTGGATCTCGTAAACGGACGATAAAATAATTGTCTAACTTTATCATCAGCATATTCAGTTATTCGTCCGCGTTTCAATTTTGCCTTTAAGTCGCGACTCCACTTGATCTTCGTGTCATCAGACATCACAAAATCATCAAGGTTAGTATCCCTATCCATCCGTTGCATCCATCGAGCCGCTTCCGCATTGTAAGTTGCAACCATATTGCTCATATTTCCGATAAGCGTGCCTCGGTTGAAGTTACAAACCCATGCATCCCGATTGGTCTTCACACCATTGCTGTAGGTTTTGAAAATCACATCCACTGTCGCTTCTTTTGCTGCTCGTGCTTCCTTACTTCCCATCGGCATAAAGGTGTTAAATTCGGCGTGGAGTCCCTCGGTGAGCCATGTATGTCGTGTATCTGGTTGAATGGGTTGCCACGCAACATCACCTATGTGTTGGCGGTCATTCAAAAAATTGAATTTCTGTTCTCTGTTCCACAGATCATCCGTGCGATAGTAAAAAATACGTGGGGATTCCGCTGACTTCTGTTTTTTCTTCACGAATAGGTTGATACTCACACCGACCCGAATCCCGAACACATTCGCATCAGAAACTTTTAATCCCTTTCGTGCATTGCCTCCCAAGTCCAAAACATAGATAGCATCACAATCTTCTGCCAGATGTTTCCGCATCCCGTCAAACGCCAAACCTTCGAGAAAACTGTTGTTTGTTACAAAGGCGACAATCCCTTCCGCTCCGATTCGATTCAATGCCCACCGAATCGCCTTGACATACGGATCGTACAGCTGACTCCTGAGTGTCGCTTTGGAGTCTTTCGCATACGTCTCGGCAATTGATTTGTCCATCGCCTCATACTTCCGGTTCTTGTTGTTATCGTTCTCGTTGACCTGTCCGACATTGTAGGGTGGATTGCCAATCACAACAAACATCTCGGACGCTTTCTGTTTTTCAACACGTGCGGTATTAGCGGGAGTGAGTAGCTGTAGCTGCCGGTCCTCTACCATCTCAAACGTATCCACCAAGCATAAACCTTCGTAGGGGATATACCGGTTCGTCGCCGTGTAAAATTCATGCTCTATGTTGAGACTGGCGATGTAGTAGGGTAGGAGCATCACCTCGTTGCACTGGAGTTCCGGCGGGTCGGCGGTGTATTTACGTTCTAACGCGATGGGTTCCAATTCCTGCATGATGCGGACGATGAAGTTGCCGGTGCCGACGAAGGGGTCAATGATATTCACACCGGTATCTGAAAGGGAACGATCAAACTCGGTCTGTAGGATATGCTCAACGCTTTTGACCATGAAATCGACGATAGGTTGTGGTGTGTAGACGATGCCGTGCGTGTCTGCGACCTTGACGGAAAAGCCTTGAAAGAACTGCTCGTAGACGGTATTGAGGAATCCCTGTTTTTGCGAGAAGTCGGTGATGGTGGCGGCGGTCCGCTCAATCGCTACATAGAACGGGTCTAAACTCTGGAGGAACTGGTTGCGATCAAAAGTCTGTGAAGTGAGCGCGTCAATGACGTTCTCGATTTCGCGTGCGATGATATTGCGGCGTGTAAAGTCGCGGTTATTGAAGACGGTGCGGAAGATGCGTTCGGTCAACAGATGCTGGATGAGCATCTCCTCAACGGCAGCGATAGACAGGTTCGGGTTGATGGAGGTTTGGCACTGTTCATGAAAATTGATAAACGCTTTTTGGAATTGTGGGTTGTTTTGGCGTTCGGTCTCAATGAGTACCGCTAACTTTTCACCGAGTTCAGGGACAGTCTCTTTAAACTCTGCGACTGCGGTATGCCATGCCGCGATGTTTTCCTCTTGATAGGCGAAGAAGGTCTGGAGCACGTTGACGAGGTTTCTCGGTTCGGTGATGTCTAAGTCGAGTTGGAGCTGCCCGTGTTGATAGAGGAGTGCGTGTGTCGGCGACTGGACGACGATGTTTTTGGACGGGTAGCCTGCGGCAAACTTCTTATCTGCTTCGATATAGAGATCGTCCTGCGTATCTTTTGCTTCCCAGTAGCCGTAGGGTAAGCCGAAAGTATCAACGATTTCGCCGTCCGGTCGGATACGTCTATTTGGCGCGGTCCGTCCTGAACCCCCCTGGCCCCCCTTATCAGGGGGGAAAGAACGTGTCTTCTCGCAGACGAGGATGAGGTCTGCTTGTCGGGAGTAGTGTTGGAGTAGGTTTTGGAATGCGGTTCGGACGGCGCCTTCGTGTGCTGCACCGATGCTGTCGTATTCTTGGAGTTCGGCGTAGTAGTTTTTGATGGGTTTATGTGAAGGTTTGATGTTGAGATTTGGCATATTGCGTCTATTGTCTGAATCAGGATTTATAGGATTAGAGGATTTGCAGGATTCTGGCTCCCTTCTTGAGTGACATTGGTAAATCTCTCTAAATAATTCTCATCGGCATTTTTAATGAAGATTTATCCCAATACTAAAAACGGTATCAGAACTCTCAAAAGAAAATAGAAGGGATCCGATGATGCTTGTCGCCCGTGACACCTGAATTTCTATCCCCGCTTCTCCTAAAATACTACTATCGCTGACAGTTTCTTCAAGTCTGGTCCATTGACGCTCTGTAACCGCCCAAGCATTTGAATAATATACGCCAAAAAATGGGGTTAGGCCCCATCCTGATTTGGTATTCAACCGTTTTAAGACCCCACCGCCGCCCGTAAGCCCGAGTGTGCGTGTCTTGACGAATGTTTCACTTGTTGCAGCATCAACAACCCGAGAAAACATGGCACTAAAACTCCCATTGAGAAAATAATCTAAACCTGTCTGTCCCAAGGAACCAATTCGGACTACTGCCAGACCACCTGCAGGGGCTGGCAGAATTTCTAACGTTTCATTATACTCATCATCCTCAATAAGTCCAACTCCCGCTGTGAAAGAAACTCTTAAATCCTTATCAATCCCATAATCAAGGCTGCCACTGATTGTGTTGATATTCTCAGTTGTACTAAACCCAAGTCCGAGCCCCGTTCTGCCTTTCGGTAGTTTGTATAAACTTGTCTGAGAGTAGGCAGTAATCGGGAGTAAAGCGAAAAAGAAGATAATGTAGAGGTGTCCCTTTTTTAACTGCACTTTTATTTCTCCTTTTAGAAAACGCGTTGCCCGTTACAAACGCTACAAATCCGTAACGCGCATAACACGGTAAAAAAAAAAGATAAGTTGAAATTTTACGTGCGGAGTGTTTAATGAAGTCTCATCCTTAGCATTTACTTTGCCAACTGGATTATAATGCCTACCCCGCTGATGAGGATGTAGGCGAGCGTACTTACAAGACCCCAATTCACCTGAAACTTTTTCTTGATTTCTAAAATGTCGCCTGGATAGAGTAAAACCTGTTGTTGTGCCTCACCAGTAGTACCGGACGGAATAGCGATCTCTACAGTTGTGCCGTCACGGCGGTGGATGAGGACTTCTTCACGGTTCGCCGAGGTTTCAAACCCACCTGCAAGCGCGACCGCTTGCGAGAGGTTTAACGGTCCACGAACGCGTTGGGCACCGGGGGTACGCACGTAACCGGTCACGTAGATCAGTTCAACTTTGAAAACATTGGGTACAAACAGCACATCACCATCTAATAGAGATGGCGCAGGTTCACCGTCTGGTGGCGATTTCCAAAACTGTTCGGAGAGGTTGAATTCGGAAAGTTTTCCGCTTTTTGCGACCTTCACAATCGCGGTCAGATCGGCCTCTCGATCGGGGCCGCCTGCACGTGCAAGTGCTTGTCTTATGCCAATCTCTCCACGCACAAAAAGTTTTCCGGGGTTTTGGACCTGTCCTTGCACCTCAACGACCGCCAGCGGCATAATGTACACCAAATCGTTGATGTTGACGCGGATATCGCGGTAAGGACGGTGCGTTGAGAGGTCGTAGGTTTCAACTTTTTGGGTGGGATCGGTGCGAATTAATTGTACGCCTTGGCGATCGGCGTTCTCTGCCATACCGCCTGCAAGTGCGATGGCACGGTATAAATCGATATCGGTCTCCGGCGAAATGGCATAACGTCCCGGGGTTTTTACCGCACCGCCGACGAAGACACCGTTTTCTTGTAACACCAACGATACCATCACAACAGGGTTGCTGACGTGATTATCTCGGACGAGAAACTCGCGAATCAGATGGTTGACTGTTGTTACTGTTACACCGGCAGCATCAAATTCACCGCCAAAGTAGTTGAATTTACCATCCTCACGGACCTGCACAGAATGCGTATACTCCGGCTGTCCGACGACGGCAATCAGAAGGGTATCCCCTTTCTTGATACGGTAAACATCGCTAAAAAGTGTAGGACTTGCAATGAAAAACAGTAAAAGCACACAGGCTTGCAAGCGATAATGGGTCATAGAAGCAGCTTGCAAGTTTCGGAAGAAGTAGGTCATAGCGTTTTTCTGAGAAGATATAATTTGGGATTGTTTGAGAGCATCGATGTAATTTCTTCTCACATCAACCTTTCGACTTGTGTCAACTTGAGGTTTCGTCGTTTTCAAAGAAGGAGAGTTGCTCCGCTGCTGTATCAAACCGTTTGTGGATGCCAACCTTCCTGCTGGGGGGTCGCCGCCAATGCTCTTTGACGTAACTACCGTTGCGCCTGCGGTGTGCTCGCACATGGATCTTTCCTGCCATGCGGACATGTGATCTTGCTTCCTTAATGAGATAGAGCTGCTTGGCTTTCATAGCGATGTGTCTGCGTGTGTTATTCTTCTTTGAGTGAATCGAAATAGGACTTGAGGCATTCCCGCGCTCGGGGGACTAAATTAACCGGTACAAGGACATCGCCCCACTCAGACTGGTTGGCATTCCCTTTCACGCCACCGTAATTAGGGACATCATGACAACGTAAATAGACGGGGATACCGTCATCCTCTAAGATGCTTTGGAGGATATTTCCCACCAATTCATTCGGTACGGATTCAATCGTGTACCAGTCTCCGTATTCCGGGATTTCGGTTTGTGCGGCGTGCGGCACGAGATCCACCTGACAATCCGGACATGTTGAAATGGCTTCTTTATATTTAGTGCTGCATTGTGGACAAAACGGCATGATGTTTTCTCCTTGCGAACAGACGAGGTTAGAAACCGCACTGGTAAAAGGGTTAGGGTTTTATAATGCACCACACCAGGGTGCTTTTAGGTTAAGGGGATTCTCGTCGGTACATTTCTGATATTATGGTAACACACGCCAGAAAATTTGTCAAAGGTAAAATAGTTGTCAGTTATCAGTTATCAGTTGTCAGAAAGATGGCTGTCAGCAGTCAGCCATCAGCACGTGGGGATTAATGTGGTGTTTAGAATGTCCAGAGACGTAGGGCTGTTTTTCCTAATACCCATTCTCGATCTTCCGGTGTAAAGAAGTCCATCTCATCTCGGACAACTGCCAAGGTTTCCGCATAACTCGCCCGACTGAGACAGACGGGCCAATCGGTGCCCCACATAATTCGCGAACCACCGAAGGCGTGATATACTTTCTTAACCTGTTCAAACGTGTCCGCCCACGGATAACCCGTCTTTGAGATTGACCAAGTATGGCTTATTTTAACATAGACGCGGGGAAATTTCGCGAGATTGAGGAGTAATTCAAGTTTTTCAGGGGCATCCGGTGAGCAGCTCGCCATGTGGTCTACCACAACATCCAGATCCGGGTGCTGCTCCAAAAGCGGCACGAGATCCACCAATCGTTCGGCACCTGTGAGCATCAGCAGCGGTACGCCGAGGGTTTCGGCACGCTTGAAGATAGGGGGCATCAGCGGTCCTGTAAACCAATCGCCCGCGGGGCCGACAGAAGGACTCAACCGCACGCCGTGGAAACCGTGTTCTTCCGTCCAGCGACTGAGATGGTCTGGTGCCTCTGGGTCTTCGGGGTTGATCCGACAAACACCCATGAATTTATCGGGATACCTTTTCATTGCGTCGGCAGCGTAACTATTATCCCACCGGTAGTGGATGACTTGAACGAGGACGGTTTTTTCAACATCGTTTGCTGCCATCAATTCCAATAGCATCTCCGCGGTAGCGTCCTCTGCGGGTGGGTTTGTTGTCTCCGGTGCCCACGGAAACTGTGGATCGTTTTTCCAAACGTGAACATGCGGATCGATTATTCTCATGTATTTATTCCTCCTTCGGCTTTTTGAAGAATCCGTACAGACCTAAAGGTAGACAGTAAAGTAGAATCAGAATGTGCAGGCTAAACCCTGTAACAGTTGCGACCTCCACCGATGTCCCGAAATGTGTTAGTAACCAGACAAACGGAAACTCTGTCGTCCCGAAGTTAAGAACCGTTTGCACAGGTAACAGGTTAAAGACGTTGGTAAATGCGAGTGCGAATAATACCTGAAGCATCGGAACATCAACACCCATTTCGGCGACGAGGTAGCACTGAAATCCGAATCGGATCACGATACACATTAACGAGTATGCCCATACTTCCAAAAACCGCCGATTCGATCGGAACGCCGTTAGTTCTTGAAGGACTTGCAAGCCTTTATTGACGACCCACGAAACGGGTCGCTTTTCAAGGCGTAATAGCGGACTCGCGCATCGGTCGGCGAGTTTCATACAGACGTTTGGCGCGACAGCAACGAGGACAAAAACTGTAATTAAGGCACTTCCTATTAAAAGAAGCGAGAGGGACAAGAGCGTCACTGTGAGCGAATTCGGGAGTTCATTCCGCAGGAGCCAAACAGTAGCAATCACTAAACCTATCAGCAATATCAGATCAATCAAACTCGCCACCAGCAGCGAAGCGATTCCCTGTGTTGCGTCTACTTTCTGTCGGCGTTGCATCAGGTAGATATAAGAGACATCGCCTGTCCGCATCGGGAGGATATTGCCCCAAAAGGTATGCAACGCTAAAATAGGAAAGACCTGATGGACACCGCTATCGAGATTAAGGAGTGCTCGGAAACGCAACGCTTTCGCCAGCACTAACACGCAGTAGCAGGTGAACCCGATAAGGAGTGCCTTTATGGATAATCGACTGAGGGTTTGCGGTATCTCTTGGAGGTCAATCTCTTTTAAGAGGAAGTACGCTATAATGACTGCCAGTACCGTTGGTAAGCCGAATTTGGTAACCTGTCGGAATAGTTCTCTGTTCAAAGGCACACTCGCTATGAGTCAAGTACCCCGTGCTAAAGCATCGGGGCTTGTTAAGAGGTTAATCCCAACAAGCCTTTTTTAGCAAAGGATTTCTCGTTTCATAGAGGATGGTATCCCATACCTCTCCACGAAGGGCGCAAGCCGCCCTGTGTAAGATATTCAAAGCCGCGTTGTGGTCGCGGTCAAGTTTCAAGCCACAAGATGGACAATGGAACACACGCTCGGACAACTTCAGTTTTATAGGCAATCTCTGACAGCACTCCGAACACGTTTG
>JAJDTM010000004.1 GCA_022827185.1 Candidatus Poribacteria bacterium | reverse complement strand
AACGACCGTATAGGAGTTGTCGTTTTCATAGTTCAGGGCATCCTTTGTTTTCAGTTGCCCTGTATTGCTGTCAATGCTGAAGGCTGCGGCATCCCCTGTTGCCGGGATCGAATAGGTAATCGTATCCTTAGCGATGAGCTGCCCTGGGTTCGCCGGGTCCGGCTTCTTATCCTGATCGGTTGCGGCGACAACTGTGCCGATGTTTGTGTTGGCAACCGTGTTCTCTGCGATAGTGCGCGTGGTGCTATCGCCATCTGTGAACACAGGCGCGTCGTTGACATCTGTCACACTGATTGTGACGGGAATGCTGGTGCTGAGGCTCCCCTCACCAGTGCCATCGGCGGCAGTGACCGTCACGGAATAGGCGTTCTTTGTTTCATAGTCTAACGCCGCGCTTGTTTGGAGTTGTCCCGATGTACTGACGATGCTAAACGATGCGGCATCGTCGCCACCGAGTGTATACGTGAGTGTGGTATTCGCATCCACATCGGTCGCAGATACAGCACTACCGATGTTTTGTCCCGATACCGTGTTCTCTGCGATGGAACGCGTCGCAGTGGTGCTTGCAAAACTCGGTGCCTCATTGACGTTCGTCACATTAATCGTGACATCGATGCTATCGCTACCACCGTTGTTATCAGAGACAGACACTGACACAGAATAAGACGACTTGCTTTCATAGTTTAGGGCTGCACTGGTTTGGAGTTGTCCCGATGTGCCGACAATGCTAAATGAACTCGCATCCGTGCCACCGAGGGTATAGGTGAGAGTATGATTATCGGCATCCGTCGCAGCAACCGCACTCCCGATATTTGTGCCGGAAGCCGTATTTTCAGCGATGGAGCGTGTGGTGCTGGTGCCAGCGGTGAAGGTCGGTGCGCGGTTCGCAGGCGCGCTCACTTGAATTGAGAACGTCAAGGTGGCTGAAAGGTTGCTATCACTCGCCGTATAGGTATAAGTCGTTGAAGCCGACACAGCCGTAGGCGTGCCTGAGAGGATACGCGTTGAAGGCGTAAAGGTCAACCCGGCAGGGAGTGTTGGTGTCACCGTGTATGTGATAGTAGCGTTCGCATCAGGATCCGTTGCTTCTGGCAAGGTCACGGAGGTGATTGCCGTTCCGTTGGTGGCAGAAATATTACTGATGGTTGCTCCGGTAGCGAACGCCGGTGCCTCATTGACGTTTGTGACACTGATCGTGACGGTGATCGTATCGGTCAAACTTCCGTCGGAAACCGTCACAACAACCGTATAAGAGTTGTCGTTTTCATAGTTCAGGGCATTCTTTGTTTTCAGTTGCCCTGTATTGCCGTCAATGCTGAAGGCTGCGGCATCGCCTGTTGCAGGGATCGAATAGGTGAGCGTATCCTTAGCAATGAGCTGAGTTGGGTTCACCGGGTCCGGCTTCTTATCCTGATCGGTTGCAGTGACTGCTGTGCCGATGTTTGTGTTCGCAACAGAGTTCTCTGCGATAGACCGCGTGGTGGTGGCACCATCGGTGAACACAGGCGCGTCGTTGACATCTGTGACGCTGATTGTGACGGTGATGGTATCCGACAGACTCCCATCAGAGGCAGTGACTGTCACGGAATAGGAGGCTTTTGTTTCACGGTCCAGGGCAGCACTGGTTTGAAGTTGTCCCGATGTGCTAACGATACTAAACGAACTCGCATCCGTGCCACCGAGCGTATAGGCGAGCGTGGTATTCGCATCGACATCGGTCGCAGATACAGCACTGCCGATGTTTTGCCCCGCTACCGTGTTCTCTGCTATGGAACGGGTTGCTGTGCTGCTTGCGAAACTCGGTGCTTCGTTGACGTTTGTGACACTGATCGTGACATCGATGCTATCGCTGCCGCCGTTGTTATCAGAGACAGACACTGACACAGAATAAGACGACTTGCTTTCATTATTTAGGGCAGTGTTGGTTTGGAGTTGTCCCGATGTGCCGACAATGCTAAATGAACTCGCATCCGTGCCACCCAACGTATAGGTGAGGGTATGATTATCGGCATCCGTCGCAGCAATCGCGCTGCCGATGTTTGTGCCGGAATCGGTATTTTCAGCGATGGAGCGGGTCGTGCTGGTGCCATCGTTGAACGCGGGTGCGCGGTTCTCATTGACATCTGTAACGTTGATCGTGACGGCGATACTATCACTCCCACCGTTGCCATCAGAGACAGAAACCGACACAGAATAAGACGACTTCGTTTCATAATCTAAGGCTGCATTGGTGCGGAGCTGCCCGGAGGTTGAAACAATGCGAAATGAGGCCGCATCCGTGCCACCCAGCGTATAGGTTAACGTGTCGCCGGTATCCGCATCCGTCGCAGCAATCGGACTGCCGATATTAACACCAGAAGCGGTGTTTTCAGCAATAGACCGAGTCGTGCTGGTGCCAGCGGTGAATACAGGCGCGTTATTATTATTCTCATCAATAGTAATATCAATGGACATATCCGGATTGGCGGCTTTGAGTCTACGGAGGGGCGCGAGATCTGAAATCGGATTGCCGCTGAGATTTAAACTTACTAACGAGATCAGACCTTCAAGCGCGGATACATTGCTGATGGCATTGCCATCTAACCAGAGTGCTGTCAGTGGCGTCAATTTCTCAAGCACGGATATATCGCTGATCGCATTGCGAGACAGCCAGAGTTTTTTCAGTTTCGTCAATTTCGCAAGTGCAGATATATCGCTGATGGCATTGCCACCCAACCAGAGCTGTTTCAGCGCAGTCAAGTTTGTAAGCGCAGATATATCGCTGATGGTATTGTGAGATAGAAAGAGCCATCTCAGTTTCGTCAAGTTCTTAAGCACAGATATATCAGTGATGGCATTGTGAGACAGTTGGAGTTCTATCAGCGAAGTCAAGTTTCCAAGCGTAGATATATCAGTGATCGCGTTGTGAGACAGATCGAGCGTTGTCAGCGCGGTGAGACCATCGAAATCGCCAGCTTTCAAGGCACTGATGGACTTCTTGGAAGCCTCCAAGGTTGCAATCGCTGCGAGGTGTGCTGCAGTGACATCGTTGGCACTGTTAACACCTGGCACTGCGGCAACAATCGCATCCCGGATCTGTGGCGTGCGATCCTGGACAGGCGTTATATCCGCATACGCTGACATACATGTGCAAAAAACCATCAAAGCGGTTAGGAAAATTGGTAGAATATTTCTTTTCTTTTCAAATAGTAGTTTCATCATAAGCTCCTTTATCCGTATTCAATGCGACTTACGCGGCCTCCCTGCAGGCGGGGTTTAAAACCTCGTCTGCAGCAGGGCTTATCGGATAAGATTGGCTTCAGAAAAGCCGCATGCAACAAAAACAGCCCGCGACGAACCGTTTCGTGCGAGACGGAACGCGCGCGGGCATGACAAAGAGAGAATGACCTTGAAGGGAGAATGACCTTGAAGGTTATACTATCTCGTGAAATGTAATACTTATTAATTGTTCAGTGGGGGGGGGCGTTAACAGGGCAGCTAACATAGTTAACTCCGTGTTACTAATGCATAGAACCAACGAATATCCTGAGCAGCAGCGCATACGCTCACCGGGCACATCCTCAATTCGGGACGTGGGGAAAGTCGATTTTGCAATGTTAGTATTGAGGCATCTGCTTTGCATTTTTATCCTCGGACATTCGGTTTTACCGTTTTTCAGTGAACAGCGGTCATTTTTGAGAATTTCGGAGAACCCGAAGAGGCACACGCTAACGGTTTCCTATGCTACAAAGTGGCAACTTGGGTTATAATAAGTCAATTTCCGTTTTAATTTCAATAATTACATTATAAAGCCTGTATGTAACTTAAGATTATAGAATATTTTCAAAAAAAAAGCAAATAATTTAATAAAAATTGTTCATTTGGCTTGAAAAGTGGTAATATTTTTTCGTAACCGCACTATGGATGTCAATTTAGGAGTTTTTGCCAGCATTTTGTAGTTTTTCTACAGAGATACTGAAGAAATACCCAAGCAAATAAACCCTACGGGATTCAAGAGGTTTTTGAAGCCTTCAAGGTTTCCGCGTCGGATCCGGTTCGGTTAGATGAAGTTTCAGAAAATAAATCGGTAATTACGGGCAATAAATTGCCCTACTACAAACGGGCAGGTTCGTAGTAGTGCGATTCATCGCACGTTCTGACATTACCCAAGTAATAAATTAATCTTCATCAAACCGAACCTACCGGGCCGGGGGCTTCGGAGTAGGGCAATTCATGGTTTCCCGTGAACAAATAGCGACGCATCACAAAAGGTTTTATCAGGATATTTTTATGTTTTTTTATTTTTTAATAAAAAATATGTCCTAACCTAACTGATACTTAAACCCTCATGACTATTGACTTTATAGCAATTTAAAATTTGACTAAAAATAAAATTTGTGATATTATATTCTTAGCTTCCGTGAAAATGTGGAGTTTGTGAATGCCTCATCACGGTATTTTCCCCGCGTGAGTTTTTCACAGAACTTATAAGGAAATGTGTCGATGACAACCAATGTATTGCGAGATATTATTTCACGCTGCCACCAGCGGCACGAGAAGCCACTGAAGCAACGAAGGACGCTCTTAAGACCTTCGCTTAACAAAGGGCTTCCGTATCAGGTCACAGTCTACTGTGCTCACAGATACCGTGTGACGATTCAAGACTTGGAGGCAGCAAATATTTTTTTTCTGCCGATAGGGCAAGCCCCCGGAACTGACCGTCCGCCGCGTCATTTTGGCGGAAAACCGTTCTGGGAACGCGAACAGATGCCAGACTGGGATGCTGTTCGATGGCCCAGGTCGTGGGGCATTCAAGTGTCCACGGGTATGCGTTCAGCACGCGACGGTGCCGCATGGCATGACATCGACCTCAAATATGAAACTATTTGTGCCGCGCCGGATGCCGTTCTTGCCTGCGTTCAAGCCCTTGTTGACTCCGTTGCAAACCCGTTATTGACAATCTCAAAGTCGGGTGGGCTGCGATTTTCTTGCCGGATACCGGGGTATCTGCACCCGAATACCAAGCAGGCACGTTTGTACGTCCATAAACAGACATTACCAACGGAGCATCCGAACCAACAACACGAGACGTATCTTGAAATTTCAGGTGAGAAAGGATACACATGTTGGGATGCCCGCCATGAAATCCTGATGGGCGATCTGTTAGATCCGCCCGTGATTCCGAAAGAGGTCCTCTTCGCGTCCATCGATGTGCTTCGCGCTGCGCTGCATGCGCCTGTGCACCAAAACTTACCAGACGAGGAGGACATTCCGGATGCGCCCGTCTCTCTCGGCTCCCGTAAACTTGACCTCGCCAGAGAGGCATTTTCTAAGCACGGGTTTTCTTATCTCAGACAAGAAGACGGCGTTCACTACTGGAGCCGGCACGCGGATCGGCTTGGCACCGCAGAAGTATCAGTGTGGGAGCGCGAAGGGGGCGTATGGGTACGTGCCGTTACGTCTGATACAGGGCTGCCGACGGTGGCAACGCTGATAACAGACATTTGGGACGATACGGGCATTCTGCCGCCGATCCCCGCAACGGGGCCGCCGATAGACAATAAGGTCCGCACCGTGCAGGCGGGGGAACTCAGCCCACTATCAATCAAACGTCCGAGGCCGATATTACACAAATCCGAACCGCCCGAAAAGGCTCCCGAAACACCCGAAGAAATTAGCGTTCAGGGCCAGCGTGCTTTCGATAGGAACGTGCGCGTTATTGGATTTACGCCGCAGACAATCTTAGAGAGGAACCGTGAAATAGAAACCTTTCTGCGGAATAGTGGATCCATCTGTTTAAACGTGCCAGATGCTGCATACGCCGCAACGGCAGAACAATTTTTTGAAAAGCGACATCCAGGGTCGGTCACACGTTGGCGGGATCGGATGTACCTGTGGGATCAGGTGAAAGATATTCCGGTTGACGTGCGCATGTCAACCCCCTTTCAACGCGGCAACGTCTGCGAGGATCCTCAGCGGTGCGAGGCACTTGAGAAAAAGGGTGGGGATCCGCGCGAAAGTATCTGTCCACAGTGTCGCGTTTATACAGCATGTCAGGAACGTGGCTATCTCTCCCAACCTTCTACATTACAAACGCCGCAAGTCCAAATCATAGAAGGGCTTCACCTATTTTTAGACCCACACTACAGAAAAATAGTGGAACCGCTGCTTGAAGCCGGCGATGGAACGCAGCCGCTTTGTATTATCAATGCTGCGACAGAAACAGAGTTTAGACTGTTTCTTGAATGCGAACTCTCACAAACTACATTGGAGGCGTGGAGCGTCAACTGGCAAGGCAGTGCGTTAGGTAACTTTGCCATAGCCTTACGCAATGCAGCAGCAATCAGAGATACATCGCCTGCCGATGCCATCAGACGCCTCCGGACAATCCTACAGACATTTGAACGGTTAGAAGACGAAATCATCGAACAGATGTGCCACATCAACGTGCGGGGCAGGGTGGTCACCCGTGGTGTAACGGATACAGAGACCGGTGCGGCACTCGCACGCTATACAATCGAGTTTGCGCGCGGAAGCTCTGCTTATATTCCTCTCGACGATGCGGCCGCAGATAGGCTCGTAGCACAAGCGTTGCCCGTCTTTCAACTCGAGACTTTTGTGCCTAACGAAGACATGAAAATCCCGATCCCGATAGCCGATGCGATTAGGTTGGGACTTTTGGATGCAGCGACTCCTGAAAACATTTTGGAGTTCCCAACGGTCTGTCGGGATCCCCATTGGACGTTTTGGCATCAACTTAAGCGTTTCTTTGCCCATTACACGCGGGACGCTGATGCCCCGATGCGATGGGTAGACGAAACCCTACAGTTTTCGGTGCCGCCGGTACTCCATCCGAACATCAAACACCTTTTGGTCACCGCCTCGGTGCTCTCGAGTGAACATCTTCGTCGGGTGTTCTCCGATACGGAAGTTGAGGTGCTGTCCACCCAACCGATGGCGTGGCTTCCGGGAAACCGTGTTTTTCAGATTCGCACCGGTATTCATCCGGACCACACAATTATAGATGTCAACAACACCTGGGATGTTTTCGGACTCTCTAAAACCGGGCAGCACCTTTTTTGGCGGATCCAAGCCGAAATTGAAAGGGACCCGGATATTAAACACGGGATCATCGCCCATCGCCAAGCACTTGAACAGTTGGGGGATATTGCGAAAAATGAGAACGTCCGTTTCTTGGCAACTTTTCAAAAAAAGGAGGGATTAGAAACGGCTTTCCAAGAAGCGCAAGTCATCTGGATCGTCGGTATGCCCCACATAAAACCCCTCGACATTTTGGAGCGCACTCAGATTTTGTTCGGAAACGACGAGGAACCCCTCTCTTATGAAATGGAACCTGAAACTTACCGTTACAAAGACGAACGCGTCCAGAGCGTTTATGAAATAACGATTTTCCGTCTATTCAGAGAGACTATAGATTTTGCGCAGCTGAACCGTTTCCCAAACAAGAAGGTTATGTTGCTTACGAGTTTGCGCATTCCTGAGATTACTGACAGACCTGAAACACTCCTCTTTGACTGGGAAGATTTCGATGTTGCCGGTGGGTTAGATAAACTCGCTGAGGTGATAACGACCCGTCAACATTTTGAGACCGAACGCGACAACTTGACATCTGAATCCAGCAGAAAACACGTGGAGGCGATTCTCGGATACTCCCCACGGCAGGCAAACCGGGTGTTGCAAAGACTGAGGGGTGGGAGCGCGCGTGTCACTTTCCGCGCGCAAATTCTCGCGCTTCTCGCTGATGGCGAGAAAACAACACCGGAAGTCACAGCAGCGATTCAAGGGCATCCAAAAGCAATCAATACAGAACTCACGCGCCTCGTGACGCTCGGTGAAATCGTAAAGGTTCAACGCGGTGTTTATAGGCTTCCATGACTTTGGAACAGCAGCATCTTTTTCAGTTTCATTTGACATTGGTCAAATAGTATGATATAATTTCTCGCAAGTTTATCGGCACTCTTTTTTATTTTTAATCATAACACAGGTCCTGGTTTGTTTGTGAGAAGCGGTATGATCTCCTCTAATGTGCTAACATTTGGACGTGGCTTGAAAATTTGCATTGCGATAGGTCTCTGCTGTTATATCGTGCTGCTCGGTGTCATCGAACTCACACACGATCATGCCGAACCTTGCCATTCGGCTGAACCTTGCCATTCGGAGGATACCTGCGCAGCCTGTCTCTTTAGCTGCCAGCACGTCAGTGTCGAAATCGAATTCTCCGCACTTATATTTCTTTTCCTTTTCAGTGCTACACTCCCATTTTATGAAACCGTTTTTCTTCCTTTAAAACTTACCACGAACACGCGAAGTCGTGCCCCACCTGCATTCTCCAATAAACCAGCAAATTTTGCCATTTAAAGGCGGATTTTGTTTTTCCTCTATAACTCCTATTGTGCAAAGATCGCGGGGTTCTCTATACGCGCCCCGCGCTTTGTACATTTTGCTTTGAACAGATAGCAGTGTTCTGTAGTCAACCCCCTGATTGTGTGTATTGATAGTCCGCTTTCAGGAAGTCTATAGGCACAGTTATTACGCTATAGAATTTACGCGCAATTTTGATTTTAGGTACACACTGGTAAATGGGTGCTTGGAAAAGAGGCAGACGGTCTCTTGGCACAAACTAACAGTTTTGCGGTGTACTTGAAGAAGCCCTTTCTTCGCATTGGATTTTAGCGTTTGCAAAAACCCCAGATGTGAAGGGTATCATGCTGTAAAAGAACAGTATGCGTAAGTCCTAACTTTAACAAAGCATGAAGTACTGACGGCATGTCAACACGCGTTCCATATCTTTCGCGCGGCATGTCCGTTGTTAAATGTAATTTCACTTTAGAAGTGATAGGCACACACTCTGTGTCATCAGATTAAAAAATTTTTTAAAATTGGAGAATATAAATGTTTACGTATTTTCTTGGACGCGACTTTTCTGTCGCCATTTCTCGATTAATGTTACTAAGCTTCGTCGCACTACTCCCTTTTATTGGCGGTTGCGGCGAAGATGACAACCCCATTGTTGATGATGAACATGACCACGAGCACGAAGCGGATGCCCCCCTTCACGCCGATGCCGACGGCTTTAACCTGGAAATCGATGGAAAAGTGGTCTATCATCAACATCAAGGCGCCCATGAAGGCAGTCTCACCGTTAAAGCTGGTGAAGAAATTGAGATACATGTACATTTTCTTGATGCGAATGAAGCGGAACTCCATCTCGATGAAGTCGCGCCCCCGCCGGGTGAAGATGATGCCCATGCAGATGATGCCCATGACCATGGCGGATTGGAATCCTTCAGTTTGGGTCTGACGGGTTACGATTCCTCCATCATTAAGATTCATCTGGACGACCATGACCATGAAGATGAAGAGCATGATCAGGAAGGTGAAGAGCATGACGATGAAGATGACCATGAAGATGACCATGAAGAACACGGTGACGCGTTACCGTTTGGACTCGAGGGCCTGAAAGCAGGAACAACGACAATTAAACTGCAACTTCTTCACGGGGATCATCCGGACTTCACAGCAGCACTCCCGATACCGGTAACAGTAAAATAAGGGGGACATCATGTTAAGCACTTGTGCTTGTTCGCACAGGTCTCCCACGGTGAGGACGCTTAGAAAGTGTCCTCACCTATTGGTGTTCGCATTTGGCATAGTAGGATGCCTGTTCTGCTATCTCAAGGATGTCCAAAGTGCTTCGGACCCAACGCAGTCTTTGGAAGGAGAAGTTACTGAAGAACGGAGTCATGCCCGCCTTAGTGGCGTTAGAGTCCAGATTAAGGGACTTGAGAGAAGTGTGAGGACCGATGCAAACGGTCAGTTTAAGTTTGACGCAGTGGCAGAAGGGCAGCAGACGCTTCAGTTCCTGAAGGTTGGTTATCAGCAGTTTGAACAGGTTGTTAATGTCAATGCCTCCACGCCTCATCTCAAGGTTGAACTGGCGGCGTTGTCATTTCAATTGCAAACTATCAGGGTATACGGTTCAAATCGCTCTCTTTCACAGTTTGAGGCAACAACCGACTTAGCCTTGGATGAGGCAGAACTCCAAAGACGGTTAGGTATGACCTTGGCGAACACGTTGGCAAATGAGATCGGCGTTTCACAACGAACGATGGGACGGGCGGTCGCCCGTCCAGTGATTCGTGGATTGGGCGGTGACAGGCTGCTCATTCTTGAAAACGGCGAACGGACAGGCGATAAATCCGCCTCGAGTGCCGACCACGCCGTATCGATTGATCCAACGACTGCTGAGGGCGTTGAAATCACTCGCGGTCCTGCATCGCTCATTTACGGTTCAAGCACTCTGGGCGGTGTTATCAATGTCAAAAGCAATCACATTCCCCAAATTCTACCGAGACGGCTCGATATGCATCTAACGTTCCAAGGTGAATCTGTTAACTCAGGTTTGACCGGAACGACAGGTTTTACGTTCCCGATTGGTGACTTTGCGGGCAATGTAGAATGGAATCGGCGGCGTGCATCCGACATACAAACGCCGGTAGGTGTCCTCGAAAACACTGATCTTTCAAACGTCAATTTTTCAGGGGGTGCCTCGCTGATTAAGCCGTGGGGCTTCATTGGTGCTTCTGGCAGCAGTTATCGTTCAGATTACGGTATCCCCGGTTCCCCCGAAGGGCATCTGAGTGGGGTTAACATCGCACTTGACAAGCAACGCTATGAAGGACAGATGGAATACCGCTTCAATACAAGGATGCTTGAAAAGGTAAGACTCCAGACTGCCTATACGCGTTATCAGCATCAAGAGTTGGAGTCAAACGGGACACTCGGTGTGGAATTCGGGGTGCTAACCTACAATGTCTCAGCAATGGCACACGTGTTTAATAACGCTATTATGGGTATTTGGGGTGAGTACCGAGACCATGCCACAGGCGGGTTTTACTGGACACCGCACACCCGTGAGTTCGCGTTGGCGGGATTTTATCTCAACCAGCGTAACTTTGGCAAACTCACCTTACAAGGGGCACTCCGCTACGACGTTAGGCGTGCGGAACCGTTTAGACCGGGAGCCGTTGTCCGAGCTGGAAGCGTCCAACGCCGTGATTTCAACGGTGTTTCCGGGGCTACGTCTGGAATTTACCATTGGACGGATCGGTTGAGTACCGGGACTACCCTGATGAAAACATTTCGCGCCCCGGGTATTGAGGAACTTTTCAGCGATGGCCCCCACTTGGCTGTCTATTCCTATGAAGTTGGTAATGCTGAACTGGGACCTGAGAACGGATATGGCACTGAACTCTTCGTCAAATACGCTCATGACAGGTTCAGACTCAATCTTGCACTTTTCAGGAATCAGATACAGAACTACCTCATTCCGACGAACAGCGGTGAAAAAGAGTGGGGCAGCGGGGCAGCGGGATGGTTGTGGATTTATCAATACATGGGACACGACGTTGTGATGGATGGAGCTGAAATCCAGATAGGGGGTGAGGTCACCTCACAGGTCCATTTTCAGTTGAATATGAGTTACATCCACGGCACTATTCAAACCAGTGGGCGACCGCTGGAGCGTATCCCACCGCTCAACGGTAAATTCGTCATCAGCTACACGCCGACACCGTTGCATTTGCATGTTGCATCCCGTTTTTCAGGCAGCCAGACCCGACTCGGCGAATTTGAGGCACCGACAGACGGCTATCTCGTCTATGATATTGGCGGTTATCTCAATTTTTCGTGGTGGCAGCTTGAGAACATGGTGGTTTTCGGGGTTGAAAACCTCTTTGATACAACTTATCGCGAACATCTGTCCCGTATCAAAGCAGTGATGCCGGAACCGGGACGGAATGTGAAACTCTTGTATAAACTTAATTTTTAGTCCGAAATGGATCGCGAGCGACAAGAAATACCCAAGCAAAAACACTCGCTCCTACCGTAAAATCAAGAAATGGATCGCGAGCGACAAGAAATACCCAAGCAAAAACACTCGCTCCTACGGTAAGATCGCGAGCACAGCTCGCTCCTACACAAATTTAAGGATAAGGAGATAAAATTGAAAAGAAATTTTAACCACGAATTCGTGGATACGACTGGCGCGTGTCTCTCTGTCGCATGCGCGATCCACTGCCTTTCGATGCCACTTTTAATCGCAGTTTTGCCTTTGATTGGATTGGGTTTCTTTGCAACTGAGCGTGCTGAATTGGTACTTATCACTGGCGCAATTGCACTGGCAGTTGGAAGTTTAGCATGGAGTGTTCGACTCCACCGCAGCTGGCGAGCCTTGTTGATACTGATAGTGGCGTTGGCCTTCATCGCCACCTCTCGGACAGCCGTTGAAGGCACTTTTGAAGTGGTCTTCTACAGTATCGGTGGGGTTTTACTCGCCTCCGCGCACCTTGTAAATCGGCACCTCTGTAAGACCTGTCCAGCCTGCGAACCAGAAGAGGTATAAAATTATGCAGAGAATATACATTTCAGTGTGTTTAATAGGCATACTGGTATGGTCTGGCTGTGATCCGAAGGGACAACCGGATGCTGCGACAGACGATAAACTTCGCGTTGTTACGACGATCGGTATGATTACTGATGTTGTTAAAAATGTTGGCGGTCCGCGCGTTGAGGTGACCGGGATGGTGGCACCTGGCGTAGATCCACACTTTTACAACCCGACTCCTAAAGATGTTCAAAGGCTCGGTTCAGCACACATCATCTTCTATAACGGGCTGTACCTTGAAGCAAAAATGGTGGACATCCTTGCGAAGATGTCAACGGATACGCTGACGGTCGCCGTAACAGACGGTGTAGATCGGAATCTATTGCTAACCCCCGCAGAATACGACGGACTCTACGATCCGCACTTATGGTTTGACGTGAAGCTTTGGATGCAAACGGTGGGGAAGGTTCGCGATGCCCTGATTGAATTCGATGCCGATAATACTGGCCTGTACCGAAGTAACGCCGAACACTACCTCACGAAACTCGTGGAACTCGATGAATACGTAAAGTCGCAAGTGGAACGCGTGCCATCTGAGCAACGCGTCCTGGTGACGGCGCACGACTGTTTTAACTACTTCGGAGAGGCGTACGGGTTTGAGGTACGCGGATTACAAGGTATTAGCACGGCGACAGAAGTCGGTATCGCTGATGTCCAGGAATTGGCGACGTTTATTGCGGAGCGGGGTATCTCTGCTATTTTTGTAGAGTCATCCGTCTCTCCACGGAGTCTCGAAGCGGTGAAAGCCGCCGTGCAGTCAAAAGGATTTGATGTAGAGATTGGTGGTGTGCTCTTCACAGACGCTATGGGAAAAGAGGGGACACCTGAAGGGACCTACATCGGGATGATCCGATATAATATTGATACGATTGTACATGCTTTGATTGGGAAATCGGAGTTATAGACCGTTTCTACAAGAGAATCGGGGATCCTAACCTCTTATACGACGGAGCTTACAGATGCAGCTGAATTTTTTCAATTCGCAAAAAGAGAGTGACCCACGGCAACTCGCCGCAGTCAAATCGTGGGTCTCCGAAGCCTTTGATCTATCAGAAGATGTCTCCGTGCTGATTACGCAGTTGCAATGCACTGAAGAAGGCTGCCCGCCTATTGAAACGGTCATTGCAATCATGGAGACCCCGGGGAAACCCCGGCAATACAAGATTCACAAACCGCTGGCGGAGGTCGAGCAGACGGACATTGTTAGCTTGACCGCTGGCTAAATTCAACAAGGAGAGAAAGATGAAGACAATCATGCTAGACAATCAAGTCCCCGTCACTGTGTTAACGGGCTTTTTAGGGTCTGGTAAAACCACGCTTCTCAACCGTATTCTCACCGAAAACCACGGCAAACGTATCGCCGTCATCGAAAACGAGTTTGGCGAGATCGGTGTCGATAATGATTTGGTCATCGGTGCCGAAGAAGAGATTTTCGAGATGAACAATGGGTGCATCTGCTGCACGGTGCGCGGTGATCTCATCCGTATTTTGGGGAATCTGATGAAGCGTCGCGATAAGTTCGACTACATCATGGTCGAAACCACAG
>JAJDTM010000026.1 GCA_022827185.1 Candidatus Poribacteria bacterium | reverse complement strand
AAGGTGGTTTTTTGAATCATTAGAATGCCATTTCATGCGCTAAAAATCAAGCAATCTTTTCAAAACCATCGCATTTTCACCTTGCTATACCTGCTATCTCTTGATTATTACTGCCTCCATGATAACTTTGATAAATGTCAGGTTAACAATTTTTAGTCGGCATTCCTATCCACAACAAGTTCAAGTGCACCGCTACCGAAGATAACGTAATTTGTTGATACCCTGTCGCGATGCAGTGTAGATCCTCTGGTGTATCCACTTGTACCTACCTGCTTCGCCGAGTTCATCACAGACATTACGGAGGTTGGCAAGTCCGAAAATTCCTCACCCTGAACCGTCAACCCAGGTTGGCTAAGGAAAAGTTCAAAAATAATATCTGTATTACTCTCACTTTGCTGCAAGATCTTAACAAGTTGATTAATGTTTTTGGGACGAAAGTTAAACGGCGCACGTGAACGCTGCCATTGTTTGTCAGCCGTTGCGTTCATTGCCAAAAGCGTCGTCAACCCGTCAGGTGCGTCGTTCGGAATCGTAATTGTACCCACCTGTGTTATCGGGTTTTCAAGGTAGGGTCGCAAGGTTACCATTACTTCAACCGTCTCACCCGGGCGATAGCGTTGTTTATCAACCCAAAGGCTCTCAATCAATGCGCTTCGCCGTTTATCCTCTAATTTCAGATTAAGCGCTATCTTTTCAAACGCAATTGGCGTATAGGAATTATTGCTCAACCGTAAAAGCGGAGGTCTGAGGACATTCGTGACACCATAGGTAGGTGAACCGCCAGAAGAATAAACGTTTTCATAAACGATTTCACGAGATAGGAGACCCGGTTGTTCTTTCAAGGTAATCGTTGCGTCAATCATAAGCGTATGGTCAGCCGCAGAAAACGCTAACGCTCGAACGAGGGACTCCGCCCCTACCTCAATATAGGTTGGTGTAAAACTACGATGCCGAATTACTTCATAAGACTTGTGATGGTGCTTCCCATCAGCGGTTTCCATATTAAGGGTTACCGGAATATAGGATGGATGCGGCCCCGTAATACCTGCAATAGCGGCTTGCCGGTCTTGCACTAAGGTGCCAATGATTTGGGTTGCGGAGGCTACCTTGGAAGATCTATAACGACCCGGCATGATAAAGTGGACATAACCACCAGAAATTGGCAGGTTGACATTACCCTCTCCATTTCTTGAGTGTCCATAGGCAAGGAGTTGATCTCCATCAATATAGGTAATTGTCCCATAGCCGAAAGCACTATAATCACCCCGCGCGTAAGCAATACCGACGATCTGTCCCTGCTCGACAGGTGATTTTTTAATCGGACTTCCACCGCCTGGTGCTTCAAGCGGCACCAGGTTGAATTTGTCAAACAGCGGTTTGTAGAACCGCATCGCCTCAGAATTAATCCCGGCCATCGCAACCGGCACTGTTAGTTGTTCTGACAGACCATCCGTTTGAAAACCCTCAAAAGAGTGTCGCGGATATACATTGTTGTTATTAGGAAAGAGAGAAATGTTATCATTAATGCCCACTGCCGCTGTTGCTGCGTCAAAATCAAACAGTTGCGTCCCGTGATAACTTAAATTAGGTTGCATGCCGTATTCGGGAACTTTAACCATAAATTCGATAGGTGTTATACCGAACAGGTTTGCATGCTCACGCTGATTTCGATAACTTCGTGAGAGAGCACCCATGAGCCTACCATTAATATACGTTGGACTTCCACTCATCCCACCGGCGGAACCCGTTCTTTTAAAGTTATCGCTAATCCCTTTTGCCCATACGATATGCAAACCGGGGAAACGATCATAGTAGATGCTCACAACCTCGAAATCGAATGCCTCAACCGTTGTCCCAGAGAACACGGTGTAACCTTTACCCTTCATACCCGGCTTTACTTCAGATAGCGGCATGAACCTCTCGGCATCCCACGCAATCTGCGCTTGGACGTGATAAACCGTAAAACAGAAAACGACACAGGCAAAAAGATAAACCCTTTTCATTCACATTTCCTTCGGACTTACGCATTTTTCCATAATAACGAATGTCCGACGTACTGCAGGCGAGGTTTGAAACCCCGCCTGCAATGGGGGCTGCGTAAGTCCTATTCCTTTTGATTAGTCAGCGGCGGCTTCCTCATGCCCATTCTGTCTGACATCCCGTTCAATTAAACCGTCACGAATATGGAGTACCCGCTTGGCATGTTCAGCGACTTCCGCTTCGTGCGTCACCATGATGATAGTATTTCCTTCATCGTTCAATCGATTGAAAATTGCCATAATTTCTTCACCGGAACGCGTATCTAAGTTTCCGGTCGGTTCATCGGCAAAAATCATTGAAGGACTATTAACCAAGGCACGAGCAATCGCGACACGCTGAATTTGACCACCAGACAATTCGGTTGACTTGTGATCAACCCGATCCGCCAAACCGACGGCTTCCAGCGCCTCAAAGGCACGTCGTTTCCGCTCTTTTCTACCCAAACCCGCGTAAATAAGCGGTAACTCAACGTTGTTGAGCGCACTCGTACGAGGCAGGAGGTTGAACGACTGAAACACGAACCCGATCTTCTTATTGCGAATGTCTGCAAGACGATTATCAGAAAGTTGACCTACCTCTTCGCCTTCAAGATAGTACTCACCCGAGGTCGGCGTTGCGAGACATCCCAGAATATCCATCATAGTCGATTTACCCGAACCCGACGGTCCCATAATCGCCAGGAATTCACCCTCCGTTATGGTGAAACTCACACCCCGCAAGGCATGTACCTGCACATCTCCCATCTCGTAGACTTTCGTTAAATCTTTTACATCTATTAACACAACATCTCCTCCTCAACCTTAAGTTGGTGAATGATGAATATAAAAATTAGTACACCTATGCCAACAAAACGGCACGCTTATTTACTTTCGTTCTCGTCTTCTTTTTGTCCTTTTGTTAATTCCTGCATAGAAGGCACGAAAACACGATCATTTTCCTTTAAACCACCTGTGATTTGAAAGTGTGTGTTGTTGCGCTGCCCGATTGTAATATGGGTTTTAACGCCTTTTTCTTTGTTCTTGCTGGGTTTACCTGTATCTAATTTGACGAAGTATTGCCGTTCACTACTAACTTCCGCTTCTATATCGGGGAGTACGTTTTGATCGGAAATAACAACGCTGATCTCTATTGGACCTTTGCGCAACCCCTTCTGATTGCCTTCAAGCAAAATTTCGAGGTTACCACGTGCCTTTTTCGGATCAATTTTACCCACCTGTCCAGCGAATTCCTTTCCGATCAGATTCCGAATTTTGAGACGTTGACCTTCCTGAAATTGCCCAAGGTCTGTTGACTTTATGTTGGCTTTTACCGTGAAGATCTCCGGACTCAGCACAGCTGGAATCGGTAGTTGAAGAACATCTGATTCCTCAAACACAATAATATCAACATCTGCGGACATACCGGGCAGTAACTCAGGCGGTGAACCGATGACCTCTATATCTACCTCAAAAGTGATGACAGAACTCTGATTTTGGGGACCCCGCCGCGTCGCGCTCGGTGAAATCTCGCTCACCCTCCCCGGAAAGACGCGACCCGGGTAACTATCAACGGTGATTTCGGCACGTTGTCCTTCGTCTATCTTCCCGATCTCCACCTGGTTGATTTGGGTTCTGACAATCATCTGGTCAAGGTCAGCGATACGCATGATCGCTTCGCCACGTGAAAACGCTGAACGCCCCGAGGTGATAATCTCACCCTCTTCCACAATGAGCTGCGTAATTGTACCTGCCATCGGCGCTCTAACGGTTGTCCAATCGTGGCGTTCTTCCTGAGATTTAAGCTGGCTCTCCGCTTGGAGGAGACTCGCCTGCGCACTCACTTCTGAATGTATTGTTAATTCTTTTTCTTCTTCTGTTGTCTCTTCTATCTGCAAGAGTCGGGTTTGTGCGTCCTCAAGTTCTGCTTCGTACTGTTTTTGCTGCGCTTCGAGAGACTTTTTAAGCGTATCAACATTCTTCTTATTCAGTTCGAGTGTCGACTTCCGGCTGTCGATGGCTGTTTTTCGTGCGTTGAGGTTCTCATCTTGAGATTTTATCGTCTCTTTTTGTGATTCAACATCTTTCTCAGCAGAATCGTACTGTGATTTAGCAACTATAAGCTGTCGCTGAGAATCTTCCAATGCTTTCTCTGAGATGAGATTTTTAGCATGCAGTTCCTTGTTGCGTTTATGCTCGGCTTCTGCTGTTTCAAAGGAGATCTTGGCGGATTCAACATTTGTTTGTGAGCGTTCAAGGGTTAGTTTTGCTTGCCCTAATGCAATTTCTGCCTGCTTCAAGGCGATATTGTCTTGGTCAAGAGAGTTCTGTGTCGTTGCGACCAATGTTTCCGCCTCGGTTATCCGTTGCTGTGTGTTTGCAACAAAGGAATCCAAGGTCGCTTGTGCTTTTAAGACAGAATTTCGTGACTGTGCGAGACTACTCTCCTGTTGTTTCTCAGTAATCTTAATTCGGAGTTGTGCTCGCTTCAGTTCTGCTTCGCGTGCATTAAGGTTCGCCTCCGCTTGCTTTTTTTGCTCCAGAATTTGCTTTTCATCAATGCGAAGCAGCGGTTGATCCACCTCAACTTTTGCCCCCTCATCAACGAGAATTTTAACGATCTCGCCTTCCACGTTTGAACGAACATCCACCTCTATAAAGGAACGGAGGTTACCAGACTCACGTACACGCACAACGAATTCGCCTCTGCGGACAACTTCCTGTTTGGTCTCGCTCTCCTTTTTATCTTGACCGAAACTGAAATTCATACGGGTAGCACCGATTGCCCCGACAGCAATAACAATGACAGCAACTACCCCGATGATAACCCATTTTTTACGATTCTTCATGCTACTGTAGTACTCCCATTGCATCCTGCAGACGAGTTTGTGAAATTTTGTAGTCGTAGAACGCATTGACTTCATTCGTCAATGCTTGTGCGTAACTCGTTTGGGCATCAAGCAACTCAAGCAAGATCGCCTTACCCACATCAAAACGCCCTTGAATGACATCTAAACTGAGCTGGGCATTGATAACCTGTTTATTAGAAATATCAACGGCACTTTCACTCCGTTTGAGATTTAGATAGTTTTGTCTAACAGCGAGAGCGACACTCCGCTCCAAGTCGCTCGCATTTTCACGGGTCTGCTCTAACTGCATTTTGAGTTCTTTCACACGGTTTCCTAAGATGCCGCCATCAAAAAGGGTGAAATTCAGGGATACGCCTGCACTCCAACTTCGGAAATCAGAGAAATTTTCACGCTCGCGGAGGTAATCATCAAGGTTGACGTTGTAGTTCGCATCCGCGTTCAGGCGGGGCCAGCGCTGCAACCTTGCCAAGGTTAGACTCCACTCTTGTGATTTTATCTGTGCTTGCCGTTCTTGAAACTCCGGTCGGCTGTTAAGGGCTATCTGGATCGCCTCCTCAACCGACATCTCTATTCGCTCAATAGTGCCGCGCTCTTGGTATAACTGATAGGATTCATCAACAGAAACAGTCAGTAATACGCCAGGATCCAATCCGAGGAGCCGCGGCAGCGTCGCTTGTGCGATTTGAAGTGAGTTGCGATTGTTCAGCAGTGATAATTCATCATTGGCTTCACGGAGTTCGGCAGTCGCAACATCCGCGGGAATCAGTGTCCCTGCCGCTACGTAGTCCCTCGTTCGCTGTGTGTTCTCCTGCGATCTTGCGAGAATCTGTTCACTGACTTTGACGAGTTCCTGCCTTTTAAGAACATCGTAGTACGCCACCGTAATGTCAAGGATTAAGTCTTGTTTAGTCCGCTCATTGCGGCTGACGGTAGCACTCCGGCTCTCCTTCGCTTGTGCGAAACTTCCCTCTCGCTGCCCGTTGTCCCAAATTGTATATTGTCCACGTAGGCCTAAATTATAGTTTTCCGGTTCAAAACCGAAGTCAATGCGGTCAGAAAAATCGTAGTTGCCGTTTGAAAAAATTTGTGGAAAATACTGGGCGCGCGCATTTTTTACGCGGAGTTCCTGTATAGCGAGATTCAGCCGTGCATTTCGCATGCTTGTTGATCTTTCTAAACCTATCTGGATACACTGTTCAAGCGTTAAAGGTTGCGATAAGTCAACTTCGCCGACAGGTTCTTGTGCCCCGACACAAAGAACCACTGCGAACTGAAGCATAAGAACAGTTTTTAAAAGCACATTTGAAAAATTTTTACGCCGTGCTTTTGGCGAAGCCGTGAGTCTTGATAAAATAGTTAACTTTATTTTCCCGTCAATCATTAACATCTCCTTGTCCAATTCCGATGTATACACCTTATGTCGGTTCAACACGTTCTGATAATCAGTTTTGAGAAATTGTAAATTTCACCAAAACCGCATTATTATATAGATTATAAAGTCTATGTCTCTCTTTAGTTTCGTCTGGTGATAGCCCAACTTCCAAACACGCTTTAAACCAGAGACATTCACCTAATTTCTTAAGGGCAGATTTTAATTTGCAAGCAACACCAAAATACCTCATTTATGTATTTTGACGCAATTCTTCATTAAAAGTTTAGACATTTTGACCCCTAAACTGGTTCATTTTCTTGCAAATATTTAGGTTTTATGTTAAACTACTCTCTTAAAATGTCGTAGAAGATAATTTGTGGGTAGAAATATGTCACTTCGGAATTCCATTTTCATATCCATTTTTATCTGTGTCGTATCTATTGTCATCACCTCGCCACCGGTGTTTTCGGATGACGCTGGGACGTATTGGTTGCTTGTAGACGCAACACCGGATGCCCGTGCACATGAACAACTGAATTCGCTTACCGAACTCCTAACATCACGCGGAAAGGTACCGAGTGCACAAATCCATCATATTGAAGGCGAGCGTGCAACAACCGAAGAGATTCAATCACTTCTCCAAGAAATTGGAGGGCAGACACAGGTACAAGATACTTTAATCTTTTTATATCACGGGATGGTCACTAAACCGAAGGGGATGCCGACGATGCACCTGTTGACGCAGGGAGATGAAGATGGCGTTCAAGATGCTACCCTCAATGAATGGTTTAGACAGACGCAAAGAGAACAAACCGTTGTTATTGTTGATGGTTATACAGAGGATACAAACTTAAGTGCTTACTATGCCAACCGCGAGACGCTCGGCACCGCCGCACTGAACGTGATTCAATCCGCAGAAAAAGCAGACGCTACAGCACTCCTTCAAGAACTCCACGCTGCACTCACGACAGATACAACCGATTCGGACGATAATCGGCAGCTGAGCATCCTTGAAACCTATGAATTGTTGCGGACGAACGCCAAATTTGTGGACGGGATCCTCGCCCCAACCGGTGATGTCGAAATAGCACTGCTTAAACTGAGTCCAGCACTTAAGATCACAACACTTCCCGAAGGCGCGCAAATTTCTATCAACGATAGAGAAGTCGGAAATACCCCCAGACTCATCACAGAGAACCTCCACCAAGGTACGTCCATAATATCTGTAAAGAAAACTGGGTACATTATTCCTGCCTCCAAGACCGTTGATTTACAACTGATACTTGGCGAGTCCGTTTACCTGAGTTGGGTACTTGATCCTATTGCTGTTCACGGTACTATTACAGCGGTTCCGGGTGAATCGGCTGCCGGTACTATCGTTTGGATCGATGGAACAACACACCAACAGACTGTGGGCGCAAATGGGATTTTTCGCTTTGATGAGTGGAAAGATTCAGATTCACTGACTCTCGGTGAGACCTATACACTCTACGCGAAACAGGAAAGCTTGAATTACGGTTCGGCGACCTTCACCTTTGACGGTTATAGCGACATAGCACAACCGATCCAACTTATTAAGCGGACATGGTTTGAGGTGTCGCAACTTGAGTTTGATCGAAATAACCACCAAGGGGCTGTCACCGCTTTCCAGAACGGAATTGAGCGCACGACCGATTTCCCGCAAATGTCGCAAGATTTAACAGTCTTACTCCTGAGTTCGTTCGCCGATGCGTTAGAAAGACAAGACGTTCAGGATGTTACCTATCTGGTAGTTACAGCGAAACTGGCGGAACAGCTCGGTCAGATTGCCCTCGCAAAAAAGTATTGGGAAGAGGTAAAAACGAAGGCAGAAAAGGGAACGCCTGCCGCGCAATTGGCAAACCAACGGTTGTTGCACCTCAATCGGGGTCGTTATCTCCTCAATATCGGTCTCGTTGTGCTGTTAGTTATGTTACTTGCCTCCGGAGCGTGGACGTTTTACAGATTCCGAAAATCCAGACAAACGGCACAAGAAGACTAAAACCATCAAAATTGACTTCTCGCGCCGGAATAGCATCGGAAATAAAACTTAAGAGCTAACCCTCTCCGAAGACGGTATTCCTGCCAAGAGTTCCTCCACAACCACTGTCGCATATCCACCTGCAGGAAGCGTAAAACCGAGACGGATTCCCAAATCATTGTCAACAGCAGACACTTCATGTGATTGTATCGGCATCCGCAACGGTCTACGCGTCCCCGGTAACCGAACCCCCACGCCCTTACGAAATTGTTCAAAACGTACGCCTTCATCTGCGAGAAGCGACATCTCTAAAGTTAGTACATCGCCCGTCGGCAGCCGCATCTTGTACCCGAAGATCGGTCCCGAAGGACTAATCTCAAACGTATCTGCACGCCGTTGTTCAATCGTTGGATTCGGAACAAGAAAGGGGGCACCGTTGCTATGTTTCACGGCAATGTCACCCTCAAGGAATTTGCCTAAATGCGGCATCCGCTTCTCCAAGATACTGTTGAAGAGATGCGCTTGATACGCTGACAGATATAACTTGCGCAACCGATGCGGAATAGAAGTTATCACCTTTTCAACAGGCTTCCGTGCTAATTCGCGCTGCATACGCCGCGCGACAGCGTCCACTTGCAGTGCGTCCGCTGTGAGCATATAATGCAGCACCGTTTCCCATTCTGCTTTCAGCAACGCTTTTCCGATCAGATGTGAATCATTTTTGTTCCCAAACCGTTGCGCGCCAAACCGATTCGGTACACCTTCAGTTACCAATCGCTCTATCACCGCTTTAACAAGAGACAATGTATCGTGAGGCATATCGTGCAGCGTTAGCGCAAAGCGGTTGCCGCGAAGGTGTCCCACTCGCAATTTATGTGTGTGCCTCTCTGCCCATAAGACTTCAACACCCGGCTGTTCAATCTCCAAAACCCGTTCCGGTGTTACACCTTCAACAGACAATACCTGTGTTGTAATGGCATGTTTATCCTTTAAGCCCGCATACCCGAAATCTCGTGTTGACACTTGTAGTTCCCGGGCAATACGGTTAATAGCCTCCAACGTGCTAAGATTCCGTTTCCGAATAGCAAAATAGGTATGTGCCCCTGCTCCAGAGGGTTCATAAAGCGGTAGTTCTTCAACGATAAAATCTTCCGGTTCCTTAAACATTCGATCTTCCTGATGTGTCTTAGTCATCACGCTATTATAAGCACGATCCGCCTATTTGTCAAACTGTGAAAAATAGAAATATTGCTTGCCATCAACACAAAATTGTGGTATACTTAACAGTGAAACATCCATAAAAAGGAGGGAAAAATGGCTTATATAATTTGTGAACCGTGTGTCGACGTAAAGGACACAGCATGTGTTGATGTCTGTCCCGTGGACTGCATACATACCAGCGAAGGTGAAAATCAACTTTACATCGACCCAGATGTGTGTATAGATTGCGCCGCGTGTGAACCCGAGTGTCCGGTTACCGCGATTTTTATGCAAAGTGATGTTCCAAGTGAGTGGGAATCATATATTGAAATAAACAGCAAGTTTTTTGAGACCTTTGTTAAACCTGAAGTTGCGGCTGAAGGAACCGACGAGGCCGGAAAAACCAAACAAAAAAAACAACAAGGTATTCCGGAAGAATTTGTACAGATACCAGAGGCACCAGATTCAAGACTGCGAACACCGTACAACTTATTAGTGATGCTTGGACAACCTATTCTCGGTGCGTTCTCAGCAAATTTTAAAACACGGCTTGAAGAGATGGCAGGGAACACGCGCGTCTTTAGTGCCGCCGTATCTACAGGCATCAACAGTCTAATCAATCTAACCCTCTATCCGCTCATCCTTTTCTTTATCGGATTCCAAGGACAAGCGCCCGACCTTTTTTCAAGTAGAGGCAACTTGATGATTTTTCTCGGGATCGTCATCGCGATAACCGAAGGTATCTACCGGTTTAAAGACGAATTTAGTTCAACAACTGAGCAACCGCGTTACGGAGCGGCATTCTACGGTTGGTTCGCGTCACTTGTAGCGACTCCACTGCTTATTGGTCTGCGTCCCGCCCTGGTTGATGCCACTGCAGCACACCGGACAACGATGCCGGGAGCAGTAGAGACAGATGGTGCGATTTACGCCGATGACATAAAAGAACGATACCGGCGCTACGGAATGGTCAATCAAGTCTCAGAAATGGCGGATTATTACCGAATCGAGATTGAATTCCCACGATGGGTACCGAACTCTGCTGCGAAGCAAACGTATGATCTTCCTGATAGAATGCCACACTATGACTATGAAGTTTGCCTAAGTTCGCCATGTGCTATAGATACGACACCATCACCCGAAACCACCGTGACGGTTCAGACACAGCTCCCTGTGGATCCTAAGACTGGACAAATGGAAGATCCGAGGTTTGAAAAGGTCGTCGGACGTACAAGTTCCTTCCCTAACGGCTTTACAAGCATCTTCCCGATTCAAGCACAACCTGAGGATTTCCATACAATTTATCGGAACAGGGTGCTTGAAATTATTGTACCGAAGATAGGGACATACGAGGCACTTGCCTTGGAACCGCCCGTTCACTATGCAAAACTCAAGGGATAGGTTTTAACGGTTCGCTGTGACCAAAGTCCAATGGATACGCAAAAACGTTGTCCTTACAATTATAGGACTTACGCAGCCTCTTGCTGGCGGGGTTTCAAACCCCGACTGCAGCGCGTAGGACGTTCGTTATCATGGAAAAATGCGCAAGTCCAATAATGGCGGGTAAGTCTCATGTTGGATAAAGAGACGCTTGTGGCTTGGGATAAGCGTTACCTCTGGCACCCGTTCACGCAAATGCAGGATTGGTTGGCAGAAGATCCCGTCATTATTGAACGTGGTGAGGGATGCTACCTCATTGCTATCGACGGAAATCGGTATATTGACGGAACCGCCTCCATGTGGACGAATGTCCACGGACACAATCACCCACAACTGAACACAGCCCTCAAGACGCAGCTGGGTAAAATCGCACACACGACACTGCTCGGCTACAGCAACATTCCTGCGATTCAACTTGCACAAAAACTGGTAGAAACCACGCCGGTAGGACTCAACAAGGTATTTTATTCTGATAACGGTTCAACCGCTGTCGAAATCGCCTTGAAGATGGTGTACCAGTACTGGCAACACAAAGGAGAATCGCACCGAAAACTGTTTATTCATTTCGATAAGGCATACCACGGAGACACGATAGGGGCTATGAGTGTCGGTGGTATTGATAGTTTTCACACTACTTTTGATTCTCTCCTTTTTAAGGGCGTGCGTGTATCTACTGCTGAAACTTATCATCCCTCTCGCAATGTTGACACGTCTGCTAACAACGCTTCAACAATAACCGATTGGATTCGTGCAGTAGAAGCCGCACTCTCCGAAAATGCCGGACAGATTGCTGGTATTATTTTAGAGCCGTTAATTCAAGGCGCGGGTGGGATGCTTGTCGCGCCAAAAGGGTTCCTGAAGGCACTTAGTACGCTTGCGAAAGCGTGGAAAGTGCTTCTCATTGCCGATGAGGTGATGACTGGATTTGGGCGGACCGGCAAAATGTGGGCATGTGAGCACGAGGACGTTACACCCGACATCTTATGCACAGCAAAGGGACTTGCCGCGGGCTACCTTCCGCTTGCTGCAACGCTAACGACTGACGACATCTACGACGCCTTCCTCGGCGAATATAGCGACCTCAAAACTTTCTTCCACGGTCATACATTCACAGGAAATCCGTTAGCATGCGCCGTTGCATTAGAAAATATCGCTATTTTTGAACGTGAGAACCTCTTATCCCAAATTCAACCCACTATTGATCATTTCAGAAATCGGCTTCAGGATTTCTACGCGCTACCGCACGTTGGCGATGTGCGGGTGTGTGGTCTCGCCGCCGGTGTTGAACTCATGAAAAACCCAGACACACGCGCACCTTATCCATTTGAAGAAAAGGTAGGTATCCGGGTTTGCAAAGCGGCACTCACACGTGGAGCGATGCTCCGACCTCTTGTGAATACTATTGTCTTGATGCCGCCGTTGCAAATCACGATTTCAGAGTTAGACACCCTGTTGGACATCGTTTATAGTTCAATTGAGACGGTTACAAAAAAATAGGGCGGGTATTTAAACCCGCCCTTGAACCGATTTGGTTAGAAACCCGTACGACCGACTGCCGTATTTTGTGCCCTATCTGTTACCTGAATGGTAATGGCATGTCCGCCTTCGGGAAGTTCACCGGTTTCTAAGAGCAGCTGCTCGCTTTTAGAATCGAAGATACCGTCTTCGGGGAAGATAGCCTTCCAGTTCTCATCGTTGTCAATTTTATAGACGGCTTTCTGGATGGGCGTGCCCATATCCGTAACGGCACAAGCGATTTTGAAGGTGCCATTGCCATTCGGAGTGACCTGAATTTCCCCGACAGAAGGTTGGGTATTATCAACATCAAACGGCATACTCACTTTATCAGCGGATTTTGCCCAACCGACCGGATTGCTCAATTTGTCAGTAGCGACAACTTTTACCTTATATCGTCCATCTGCGACGGTAGTGATATCCCACTCAAATTCGGCTTTGGTTAATTCCTTTTTCAGGAGCCGCCAGTTTTCTTCCGTTACAGATTTATAGTAGAGCGTATACTGGAGCGTATCGGCATTTGCATCCTCAACCTTCCAAGTAACCTTCCATTTTTTAGAGGGTGCACTGTCTCCACCCCCGGATCCGCCGCTACTTCCACTTCGCGCGCCTGGCGGTGGTACGTTTCCACCAGAAGAACGACGCCGTGTTTCTTGATTACCGCTGCCGCTGCCATCATCTACGTTAATACTGGTAAATCGTGGTTCAACATTAGCCTGCACAGAAGCGAGCGTAACCTTCTTCAAGACAGGTGTTTTCGCTGCGTCGCTGGTTGTGAATTTCGCGCGCCACTGGATGTACTGTGCGTCTCCATTCGGAACTTGGGAGCCTTCCGCAGTGGTGAGTTCTTCTGACCAGTCGTTCCATGTATCATCAGGCTTTTTGGTGTTACCGGTACGCGTTGAGAAAGCGATGGCGGTCCCTTCTTCCATCTCACCTTCCCAGGAAAGTTTCCCCCAACGAGAAAGGCTCTTTGCGTCGTGAACCTTCGACTCAAGCGTTCCTTCATCAACATGATCGGTCGTAAGCGTAAAAAGTTTACCCGGATTCCCAGTTGCTAAGAAGGTTTTGGTTTTTCCATCGACCGCTTTCTGATGTATCGCGACGACCTGATCGGCTGAGCATTTCCCAATTTCAGTAGAGTCGCCACTCATCGGGTTAACCCGGTAAATTTTCCCTTCATTTCCGGTACCGACAAGAATTTGGGATTCGCTTTCCAGCATAATTGCTAAGATAAGAGGTTCTGGAGAATTCCAAATTGATACGGCAGTCCCATCCGGTCGAATTTTGTAGATATTGGATTTATTTTCTTGCGGCGGTCCACCACCCGGTGGCGGCGGTCCACTGGGCGTAGGCGGTCCGCTGCTTGCACCGCGTCGACCTCTTGAAGGTTCTGCAGGTTGAGATGTAACGGCTGCAGTGTAAAGATTACCTTTGCTATCCATCTTAAGGGCGCGGATTTCTTTCTCTTTGGCTTGATAAACGACCTTTGCAGTGCCATCATCCATAATGTGGTAGATAATACCGTTGTCACCGCTTCCCGCATAGAAATTGTTTTCGTGCAGAAGGAGCGTCATAATATTTTTTTCTTCGGCATCAAAGAGGACACTCGATTCACCCTCTGGCGTGATCTTGTAAATCTTTCCATCGGTGCCAGTTGCAGCATAGAGATTACCCGCATCATCAAACTGCAATGCCCACACATATTTATCGCCCTCATTGAGAAGCGTTGTTGGGGGGGTTGTTGCATCAGTGATCTTGTAAATCAATCCGTCGGGTCCCGTACCAGCGTAGAGGACATCGTCAGGGCCGATAGCGAGACTGTAAATGGTGACTTCGGGTGAATTATAGTAGAGTTCAGCAGTGTCGCCACCGGCACTAATTTTATAGATTTTCCCTTCGTTCCCAGTACCAGCGTAAAGGTTTCCTGCTGAATCCTCAGCAAGTGCCCAGACTTGGGTCTCCTTCATTTTCGTGAAGGCATCAATTTTCAGAGACAGCATAACGTCTCCGGTACTTGTCAGTGAAAGGTCCTTGGGCTTACCAGACTCGAAATCCGCACGATGTTGCTGTTCCCACAACGAAGTTTTTACTGCAGATGCGACACCCGCGAAAATAAGGATGGTTAAGATAAAACTCCAAAAGGAGATGACACGGCGCATTGAAAATACCCTCCTGTAGGGTTGTTTAGAGAGAATAGTTATCAGTTACCAGTTACCAGTTACAAGAGGTTTCTAATAATCCGAAAGTCTCTTTCTGAAAACTGAAAGATTTTTTCGCAGAAAAAATCGTACTGAAAACTGACAACTTTTTATTCGGCATTCCTATCAACAACAAAGCGAATGATGCCACTGCCAGAAACGACATAGTTCGTGGACATTTTGTTAACATGCAAGGCTGTCCCCGAAGTATACCCACTATTACCGACCACCTGCTTTGCAGTGTTCATCACAGACATAACCGAAGGCGGAAGATTTGAGAATTCTTGACCCTGAACGGTGAGGCCCGGCTGAGGCACAGAAAGTTCCAAAATAATATTGGAATTATTCTCCTCCCGTTTCAAGAGCTCAACTAACTGGTTGATGTCTTTATATCGAAAATTAAAGGGGGCGCGGGAACGCTGCCAAGACTCGTAAAAACCTGCGTTAGAAGCGAGGAGCATAACAAGTCCATCTGGGGCATCGTTGGGAACCGTAATCGTTGCCGTCTGGACTATAGGTGCCTCAAGATAAGGCTGCAAAGTTACTTCAACGGCGACGGTATCGCCCGGGCGATATCGAAGTTTATCTACCCGAAGGCTCTGAATCCTTGCTGTTCGCCGTTTATCTTCAACTTTGATGTCAAGATCAACGCCTTCAACTTGAACCCTTGTGTAAGGGTTACTATCTAACAATGCCATTGGAAAACTTAGCGTTTGCATAATACCAAACGCGGGTGAACCGCTGGAGGAAAAGACGTTTTTGTACGTCAATTCTTGGGTTTTTAGGTCGGCATGTTCTTTTAAGGTGATGGTCGCGTTCATGTTGACCGTGTGGTCGTGAAAATAAAACTCAAGCGCATCAAGGATGAAGGATGCCCCTATCCCAACATAGGCACCAGATATTCCGCGGTCTCTTACGACTTCATAGAACTTTTGGTGCCGTTTCCCATCAACTGTTTGGACATTGACATTGACGGGAATATAACTCGGATGCTTTCCAATAAGACCGGCGATTGCTGGCTCCCGATTTTGGACTAAGGTGCCGATCGGTTGTGTCGGTGCCGCGATTTTGGAGGAACGGGATCGACTCGGATAAATAAAATGGACATAACCACCAGAAAGGGGCAGATTGACGTGTCCTTCCGCTGCACCAGCAGGATGCCCATAAGCGACTAACTCATTCCCATCCACGTAAGTAATAGTGCCATAGCCAAAAAACGAGACATCACCACGCACGGCTTCCGTCCCGATGATTTGTCCCTCCTCAACGGGTGATTTTTTAAAACGACCGCCGCCGCCCGCAGCCTGAACAGGCGTATAATTGTATTTGTCAAAAAGCGGCTTGACAAAACGCATGAGTTCAGGACTCAGTGGTGGATGCGCAATCGGTATAGACAACTGTGCAGATCGCGTTCGGGAAGGCGTACTGGAAATGCTCTCAAACCATATTTCATCAAAACTACGGGGAATTTGTCCGACCTTACCATCCCGAAGCAGTGACGGTCCCATATCCAAACCGGATTCCTGCGACGCAGCTGCAGTGCCAAGGTTAAAGAGTTGCGTGCCTTGGTAGCTTAAATTGGGCTCCATCCCACGCTGTGCCACTTTAACCATCAATTCCAACGGTGTGACACCAAAGAGATTGGAATGTTCACGCTGATTGATAAACCCAAGCGCGAGTGCGCCCAGGAGCCGTCCATTAATATATACCGGGCTACCGCTCATACCGCCTGCAGGACCGCTGCGTTTAAAGTTGTCGCTGAGACCTTCAAACCATACCACGTGCCAGCCCGGGTAATAATTGTATTCAACACTCACAACTTCACATTCAAACGCGTCTACCGTTATTCCTGAGAAGACAGTGTAACCTTTCCCTTTCATGCCCGGTTCCACTTCGGACAACGGCATAAACTTTTCAGCGTCCCACTTAATCTGTGCATGGCTATGATATGCAGCCAAGCAGAACACGATCAGCGCGCAAATCCAAACCTTTTTCACAACTTTACTCCTCTCTGAACTATCAGAAATCTGTTTTATGTTCGCGATAACAATCTCAATCATACATTGATTGAGATGTAGAGCCATCTCATCCGTCCACCCGCAGCCTTTTTCTGGAAGCCAAGTCTTTGTCTGATAGGAGCCATATACAAGTTTTGATTTATCAGTTCCAACGGGGCAGATATATTAGGACACTGAAGGCAAACGAAAGCGGTTCTGCGTAATGCAGCACTGTACAATACAGTTAAGACATAATGGTATATTATACCAAAACAACAAATCCGATGTCAACCCGAATTAATAAAAAATTTCAAAATTCTCTCGTTAGCCAAGACCTGATTTTCAATTGATATTTTTTCCCATCCATGTTATGCTTAAATAAAACAACCAGGAGCAGCACCCCTAATATGTCGAATACCGCTTGTATCCTCGCAATCGATCAAGGGACAACAGGCACCACTACTCTGCTCGTTGACGTACACGGCAACATCGTTGCGCGGGGATACCAAGAATTCACACAATATTACCCACACCCCGGTTGGGTAGAACATGATCCAGAAGAGATTTGGAACGCTACACTACAGGCAATAGAGGCACTTTTTGGAGATACCGCTCCAAACATTATAGCACTCGGAATTACCAATCAACGCGAAACAACGCTCGTCTGGGATCGGAAAACAGGAAAACCGATCTACCCTGCAATTGTGTGGCAGTGTCGGCGCACTGCTGATAGATGTACTTCCCTTGAAAAACAGGGGGTTGTGAAAGAGATAACAGCGAAAACAGGGCTTGTCTTAGATGCCTACTTTTCAGCAACAAAGGTGGCGTGGATTCTTGATCATGTTAACGGGGCAAGGGAACAAGCCGAACGCGGTGAACTCGCCTTCGGAACTGTTGACACGTGGCTCTTGTGGAAATTAACAGACGGTACCGTACATAAAACTGATTATACAAACGCATCGCGCACGTTACTCTTTAATATCAACACCCTTTCATGGGACGATACGCTTTTGGAAATCTTCAACGTTCCAAAAGCAATATTACCGGAAGTGTATCCGTCAGCGAACAACTTCGGTACAGCGAGTTTCTACCGCAATTTTTGGCTTGAAACCTTCGAGAAAAATATATGTTTAGATGGCATTCCAATTGCGGGAATTGCGGGGGATCAGCAAGCAGCCCTTTTCGGGCAATTGTGTACCAAACCCGGCATGGTGAAAAACACATACGGGACAGGTTGTTTCCTCATGCTAAATACAGGGAATGAAAAAATAGAGACGGAGACAGGTCTTCTGACAACGCTTGCTTGTAGTTTAGATGAAAACCCCGTTTATGCCCTGGAAGGTAGTGTATTTGTCGCAGGTGCTGCTGTCCAATGGCTTCGTGATGGTATCCAGATTATTGAGAACGCAGCAGAAACGGAAGAAATCGCAGCTAGTATCCCAGATTCAGGCGGTATCTTTGTTGTTCCTGCATTTACTGGACTTGGTGCCCCCTATTGGGACGCTGAGGCGCGCGGTGCTATTCTCGGTTTAACACGCGGAAGTACCCGCACACAGATTATCCGTGCCACTTTAGAATCAATCGCCTATCAATCCGCAGATGTCGTCACTGCGATGTTGACAGATGCAGAAATGACGATGGATCGGTTGCGTGTTGACGGTGGGGCAACCGCAAATGACTTTCTCATGCAGTTCCAAGCCGATATTCTGGGGATAGATGTAGAACGTCCCGCGCAAATCGAGTCAACAGGACTGGGTGCAGCGTACCTTGCCGGTATAACAACCGGAATGTGGAACGACATTGCTGAACTGGAGACGTATCGCTCTGCACAAGCTGCACCGGCAGATGAAGTTTCTACGGCTCGCGTCTTTTCACCACAGATTGACCCAAACGAACGGAATCAGAAACTCTCGCAATGGAAAGCGGCAGTGCAACGGGTTATGAGCTAAAATGCGACTCCAATGGAAGTATTCTCTCGTTATCAACCTCTCCGTAATAGCCGTCCTTGTGGCATTCTACTTTTTCGACAGCATTCGTGTCCGAAGTGAGATGAACGCGCTTCATGCCTTGGGGGCAGAACGCGGTGCGGAACTGAAGAAAATCACTGAAAACACAATCCTTGATGCTATTGTGAGAGAGATTGAAACGACAAAGGTATTTGACGCAGACCGGCTGGATCAGGTACTCAATGAACTCAAACGGGAACACCCGGATATGCAGGATGTGTTAAATGTTCATGTCTCTTTAAGTAATACCCGCATCCGTTCGAGTCTACTCGCCGGTGAAGATACTGTCAATATAAACCTTGACGCAGCAGCCTTGGAGCAAATTGCGACAAAAGGGGCAACGATAGCCGCAGTTGAGGGTCAGAACGCAACGGCTATTGTTATTAAATACGCCGTCCCCTTGAGTGAGCCAAAGCCGAGCGGATTAGAACCCAGTGATCCTGCATACGAACCAACCCTTGATGAAGGATTGCTACTGCCTGATGTTCGATGGGAAGTCACCGGCTACATACAAGTGCTTTTCGACGTCCCTTATATTGACAGGTCAATCCGAAACTCGTTGTTGATGCACGCGATACTGATCGTGATTGTCGGGGCACTCCTCGTAATTCTGATTGATCTAACGACGAATCACCTGATTATGAAGCCGTTAGAACGCATGACGCGTATTATTCAGAGCGCAGAAAGTGGCGATTTATCTCTCGATCAGACTTATTCCTCGGATGAAATCGGAAGGGCAACCCATAACCTCGTCCGGATGCTGTGGCAACTGCGAGATTCTCATTCAAAAAGGATCACTGCCTTAGGGCAATTTGCTGCAGGCGTGGCACACGAAATTCGGAATCCACTTAATTCAATTGGAATGACTGCCCAGCATCTAAAATCTGTTTTCTCACAACGAAAGGTGAGTCCCGACGATATTGAAGAAGCGAAAGAACTTTTAGAGATCGTTGATAAAAAAATAGGGGAATTAAAGCAGACTTCACAGCAGTTCCTCACCCTAAACCGACCGAGAAAATTGAATATAGAATCGGTAAACCTTAATGCGCTTGTAGAGCAGGTTTTATCGGAATTCGCACTCGTCACCGAAGAAGCCAAGGTGCAAGTCATTAAAAATTATGACGAAAATCTACCGGATGTCCCATTGGATACAGCATTAATGCGGCAAACCCTCTTCAACTTTGTGCAAAACAGCATCCAAGCAATGCCGAAGGGTGGTAGCATTTACATTACCACCTTAATTGAGGAGATAGCGGATGAGATGGATCGTGCAGCGATCGAAATTCGGGATACCGGTATCGGCATCCCCGAGGAAATTCAGGAACAGATTTACGATGCATATTTTACAACAAAAGATGCTACCGGCGGCATAGGACTTGGACTTGCCATTTCGCACCAGATCATCACTGCGCATAAAGGCACGATCGAAGTCAGAAGCAAAATGGGAATGGGAACGGCTTTTAAAATCAGTCTTCCACGCAATGTGAATAAACTCGCATAAATTTACCAAGTCAACGGCTCAACAAGGAGAAAAAAATGGCATCAATACTAATCGTAGACGACGACCAAGCACAACTGACAATTTTACAGCGTATTTTAAAACGTGAAGGCTATTCGGTTGAAATCGTTGAAGACAGCAAAGCCGCACTTGAAAGCTTAGCGCAGCAAATGTTTGACCTCGTTATCAGCGACATGTGGATGTCTTCACGGTTTGAAGGTCGAGATCTGCTTCGCGAAATAAAGCGTACCGATCCAGACCTGCCGGTCCTTATCATGACAGCGTACGCCGAATTGAACGATGCTGTTAATCTTGTGGCACATGAAGGGGCGTTCTATTACCTCGAAAAACCGATTCAAGTTGATGTTCTAAAACGAGAAGTAAAGCACGCCTTGCAGACGCGCGGCGCGCTCGGAGAACCCGAAAGCGGGACCGATGATCCAACGCCTGAAATTCAGATTGATGAAATTGTAGGTGAAAGTGAGCAGATGCAGGAACTTTTCAAAAAGATGGCTCGGATCTTGCATCGTGGTGTCACGCAAGTTCTCATCACTGGAGAAACAGGCTCCGGGAAAAGTTTAGTTGCACGAGCACTCCATAAACACGGACTTAGAAAAGATAAACCTTTCATCGCTGTTAACTGTGGTGCGATTCCAGATACGCTGATTGAAAGCGAACTCTTTGGACACGAAAAAGGAGCATTTACAGACGCTGCACAGCAGAAGAAAGGGCTGTTTGAAGTCGCAAATGAAGGAATCCTCTTCCTTGATGAGATCGGCGACCTTCCGACGCAGACACAGAGCAAACTCTTACAAGTCCTTGAAGAACGCGAGATACGCCGAGTCGGCGGCACTCAGAGTATTAAAATTGATGTTTGTGTAATTGCCGCCACGAACAAGGACCTCATTCAGGCAGTCCGAGACGGAACATTCCGAGACGATCTCTATTTTCGTTTGAATGTGATTCCGCTTCACGTCCCACCGCTTCGAGAACACCCTGAGGATATTCCCATGCTCGTGAATTTCCTCATCCAGAAATTCAGTAACGAGTATGCGGAGGCGTTACCGAAGCAGGTTACGCCGCAAGCAATGTCAGCACTCCGACGTTACGAGTGGCCCGGCAACATTCGGCAATTAGAAAACTATCTACGCCGGATCTTTGTGCTCTCAGAAAATGAGGTGATAGATAAAGATGAATTGCCGCCGGAGATTTTAGATACATCGCTGCCAACCACCGACGTTGAATTTGATATTCCAGAGGAAGGGGTTTCGCTTGACGATATTATTAAGGAATATGTGTGCAGCGCGTTGACGAAAAGCAATGGGAACCAAATTCAAGCCGCAAAACTGCTCGGTATTTCGCGTCGTAAACTCCAACACCGGATGCAGAAATATGAACTCCAGAGCCAAGACTTCAAAACAGAACCGTAGCCGGAAATATTTCTCATTAAAGTCCCCCTGATAAGGGGCGGGGAATGCCCATAAGGCATTCATACCGTTGATTCTGATTCTGATTCTTTAGGGGGTTTAAAGAACAGAAATTACTGCTCCGGACTAATACCGAAGGATTCGCGCATCAATTTCCTGCGCCCACCGATCAATACCACCGACCAAACTCTTCACCGATTTAAAACCGAGTTGTTGTAAAAGAAATGCTGCATCAAGGCTTCGCATCCCCCAGTGGCAATATACGATAACCTCAACCGCTGGGGTAACTTCCCTAAACCGTCTCGGCAGCTCACCCAAAGGGATCAACATCGCGCCTTCAAGGTGCACCATTTCATACTCCCATTTCTCTCGTACATCCAACAAAATAAACGGTTTACCTTCGTCCATCATCTCTTTGAGTTGATTCGGCGTAAGCGTGTAAGTGTCCGCGTCCAACGGAAGAATCGCTTCCGACACACTGGGCGCAGCCTTCGGTAAATTCCGTCCCTGTAAATTTCTTATATACTGCTGCCGTATCTTTTTTAGAAGTTTTTTGATATGTCTAAACATCTTTTCATCTCTCTTGCAAACCAGTGAGGACCTTGAAACTTGAAAAAATTGTTTGGAGGTCGCGAATACAATACACCATCACGCCGAAACTGCACGTACAATCCGCGCCTACAGAAAAGGAACTGCGTGTTGTTAGAAACGCATCGTCACTCCCAGGGTCGGAAGGATTGGTAACAGGGGTTCTCCTTCAACAGTGCATCCCTCGACTTCACTAAAGGCATATTGATCCAAGTTCCTCCGGTTATATAAGTTTAAAATTTGGAAATACCAAGACAGTTCCCATCGCTGATACGAACTCCGCTTTGTAATGCGAAAATCGAGGCTATGATAAGCGGGCATCCGTTCTGAGTGGATAGCACCAAACTGCCGGTCACAAAGGATACTCCCATCAGGTTGCAGAACTTCCGTGTGAATAAGAGGTGTTCTCGGCTGACCAGTATGAAAACGCCAACTGAGATAGAGATGCCACATCGGTGCAAACTGATAGTTACTGCTAATAGCAAAGGAGTGCCGTCGGTCATATTGGCGAAAGATATTTGTGCCACCAGCGACCTCTTTGGCAACGCCGTAAGCATAACCGAGTGTCCATGTTAAACGATTTGAAACCGCATGTGTCATGAACACATCAAGTCCTTTTGCATCCCCGGATTGCGGCGGGACGAAAATCTGATTTTGCCGTCCGAATTCGCGAAGCCGTCCAACAAGATTATCAAATGTATTGTAATAGCCTTCTACACGCATAAAGAAATTATCGGTAGGCGTATATTCAGCACCAATGACGTAATGTCCAGCACTTTCGGCACGTCCCACCGTTTCGATACCATCCTCCACAGGGACTCCCATGAGGCTAACGGGCTGATGGTAAATGCCCCAAGCCCCGCGTAAGATAAAGTTGCGCGTCGGTTTTACTGCAAGTGCGATTCGCGGTCCAATTTCATAACGCTGGATACCTTCTTCTCGATACTGCTGGTAGACGTAACGCCCGCCGACATTGAGCGCAAGTTTCGAGTGAAGCTGCCACTCATCTTGTAGGAACGCGCTGAATTCGCTGCCACTCTCGTCAACATCCGCAAGAATCGGTTTGTATACATTTATACCCGCTTGCCGTTCTTGGACGTTATATTGATATTGCGCTGTCAACCATCGCCACGTTACACCTGTACGAACGGTGTGATCATCAAAAAAGTTTGCTGTAAATTCCGTTTTTGTGCCGAAAAACCTGAAATTTCGATTGTCAGAGTCCGCCCTCCCGCTCATTCTATCCTGATCAGAAATACCACCGAAAACAAACACATCTGTCCAGTATGAATCATTAAAGGCATGTCGCCATTTTGCCCAAGCTGTTGAATTGTTATACAGGGAATCCAAGTTACTGTCTACATCATCCAAACGTTGATGATTCTTGTCCCAACCGTATAATCCATTAAGCGTGAGTGTGTCTGATGGGGTCAGTCGGTATATGAACTTCCCATAGACATCGGCATACTGCGGATTATAGTCTTCATCAAGGTCAATGAGTGCGAGAATGAGATCAATATACCCACGTCGTGCAGATAGGATCCAACTGCCTTTTTCCGTGAGCGGTCCCTCCAGAGTTGCCGTCGCGTTAACCAGATCTAGCCCAAAATTTGCGGAGAATTGTTCAGTATTCGGTTCCCTTGTTGTGATGTCAAAAACGCCGGACATCTTTTCCCCATACGCGGCAGGAAATCCGCCCATCAATAATTGCGTGTCCTGAACGAGATCCAAACCGATAAGTGAAACCGCGCCGCCGAAGTCCTGTAGATGATACGGATTGTAGAGTTCCATGCCATCCAATCTAACTGAAATATCGTCCTTCTCGCCCCCTCGCACACTGAATCGCGCGCTATAGTCGCTTGAGATCACGCCCGGAAAAACATGTCCCGCGCGCATCACATCATTGTCAACCAACGGAAAACGTTCAATCTCCTGCTTAGATAGGGAAATCCGCGCTGATGCTCCCTCATAAATTGTAAAACGCCCCGGTGTCACAACAATCTTTTCCAATTCTATAGGCGTGGTACGCTCCTCAGCGAAAATCGCAACCAGACTCGTTAATCCTAAAAACAGCGTGGAAAAAATTAGATATACCAGCTTCCGAAAATTGGAACTAAACATTCAGATGCACCTCAAAGTATGATATATCCACTTCTATATGGTTATTATAGCACATTTTGGAGTTGCAGTCAATTATGTAAGATCGGACAATCTTTAGAACATTTAGTTCGTGAAAGGCGTAGTTACTAAATGTAGAGCGACGGAGACCCTTTACGAATTCTCGACTAAAAACATTGACTTCGGCGGTTCTTGTGTGCTAAACTATTCATCAAAATTGAGTCATACAGAAGGAGTAAAACATGGATCTGATAAAATGGCAATATACGTTTTTATTATACGTGTTTCTCATCCTTCCAGCAATTATCAGTTTCGCTGCTGGTGGATTTGAGTATCTACCCGATGAATCAACCCTCGGTTTGTGGCATTTTGACGGGGGTAATATCGTAGATACCTCCGATAACAAAGTCAAAGGTGAGGTGGAAGGAAAAGCGGCGTGGGACGCGAATCAAACATGGAATAAAGAGAATAAACCCGGTAAATCGTTTGTCTTTGACGGAAATACGGTGATCTCGCTCGGCGAAGCAGATATTCTTATACCGAAACTCGAAATTACAATCGAAGCCTGGGTCTATCCCGAAGATTTGACTGGATGGCGACTCATCTTCACGAACTGGGATGGACCACCGGGTGCCTACCATTTAGGTGTTCAGAACGGCATCGCTAAATTTCACCTTAACACGGAAAAAGGAACTGCGTTCGCTGGCGCGACAGACGCGTTAGAATTAGAGCAGTGGCAGCACGTCGCTGGCACCTACGATTCCAATCAGGTCAAACTCTATATTGACGGAAAAGAGGTCGGTTCAACGAACCATGGCGGTAAACTCGCAGGTGCAGCAGGATTTGATGTCATCATCGGCAGCAAGAACACTCGCCAGTTTAAGTGGAAAGGATTAATCGACGAAGTCCGAATCAGTAATATTGCCAGAGAGGCTGATGTACTGAGCCCAAATTTGGACGCGCCACAAGCAGTTGAATATTCCGAATTCACGTTGCCAACCCTATGGGGTTACCTTAAAACGAATAAGTAAAGTAACCAACAGACTGCTTTTGGGCAGCTCATAGATTTCCAAAGTACTATGAAAGAAGAAGTTTCATCTGCATTAACGCGCAGTACTGCGTTTCTGCTTACGCAACAACACAAAGACGGAAATTTTGAGGGACAACTCTCCTCAAGTACATTCCCGAGTTGTGCATACGCCTGGATCCAACTCGCACGCGGCGAAACTCCAGAACCTACACTCACCGAGTGGTTTATTGAAAACCAGAACGAAGAGGGTGGCTGGGGATTAGACACTGCGAACATATCAAACGCAGAAGCGACCCGATTTGTCCATCTAATTCTGGATCAAGTTCACCAACGAACACCACACCTATCCCTCCAAAAACTACTGGCATCTATTCCAAAATCAGCCCCCGATCTTGCCTTAGTCAAATTGGCTTACGCGGCTTTTAACCAATTTGACTGGAACGAGTTGACCTTGTCAGAAAACGCCTTGCCACTCATGAAACTCGCGAGGCAATTGACAAAGATACCGCTACTTGGCAGTCGATTGAAACCGCCGAGACACCGTTTACCGCCCGTCGCGCTGTTCAATACATCTATGTTTGACGCGCTGTTCATTGCCGAACAACATACACTTGTCCCTGTTTTCATTATGATTGAATTGAACACCGCAAAACGTCCTGAAATGATCGCGGCACTATTTGCGTGGTTGAAAGCACATGTTCTCAGCGATGGCAGTTGGTTTCGGGTGAACTATATCACTGCGCTTTCGGTCTTGGCACTCATTGAACTCCAAGAAAAGTGGGAAGCGAACGACGAGATCAGTAGACTCATTGAAGGCAGCATTGCCTGGCTCCAGAAGACTCGCAATTCTGATGGCGGATGCCGAGAGGCATTAAACCTCAATGTCTGGGATACTGCGTTGAGCATCATTGCCCTGACAGAAGTATATTCCGTAGACGAGAAAACCGCGCCGCCCAACGATGAACTCACGGATAAGGTGAAACGTGCAGCCCAATGGCTCGTCGAACATCAAAACGCGGATGGTGGTTGGGCATTTTCAGGATTAGGCGATAGCACCCTTCCAAGCGACGCGGACGATACAGCACTCGGCACCCTCGCACTCATACGTTCACGCCGTCCGGATACCTCCGCTAACCCACCGACTTTAGATGCAGCGATCCTTCGCGGGATTACATGGTTAAAGACACAACAAGTACGCGATGGAAGCTGGAGCACATATCAACCCGGACAAGGAGATGTCGGATGCGTCAGTATCACCGCACATGCAATTGAAGCCCTACTCGCGCTTGGTAAAAGTGATGTTATTGATAAACCGAATGTCCAAAACGAAATACAACGCGGTCTCAATTGGCTTCGCCGTCAAATTCAGCGTGAGGGTTACTGGCGAGACCTCTGGTTGGCAAAAGATACGTACGGCACCGCTTGTGCTATTGCTGCACTGGTGAAAGCAGGTTTAGCAGACACAACAGAAGTCCATCGCGGCATCGCATGGTTAGAACGCAGCCAAAATACAGACGGTGGTTGGGGCGAAGATATGTTCGGAAATCCGACTGAAAGCACAGTGGAACAGACAGCATGGAGTACTTATGCCCTTCTACTGGCAAACCCTGAAAACCGAGCGGCTCAAAACGGTATAAAGTTCCTACTCAAACATCAGCGAGAAGACGGTTCATGGCAAGCAGCGTGTGTCGGTATATACTGGGAAATCATCGGCGGATATGCAGATCCGATTTATGCATCTGTGTTTCCGATACTTGCCCTGAATCAGTTATCGCAAATACTCTCTCAAGTTCATGATGCCAACGTTGGATAAAGTATCAATTATTATCCCGGTGCTGAACGAAGCAAAGATTCTGGAGCAGACACTTTCCCGACTTCATTCCGAACTTGGACACCACGAACTTATCATTGTAGACGGTGGCAGTACCGATGGTTCCACTTGCATTGCGGAGAAGTATGGGAAGGTGCTTATATCAGAACGCGGACGCTCTAAGCAGTTAAATGCCGGGGCAGCGGCTGCATCAGGCAATATCCTTATCTTCTTACACGCCGACATTTGGCTTGAACTGGGCGCATTGGCGGCGGTAGAAACGGCACTCTCTTCAGGATACGTTGGCGGTGGGTTTCGACAGAAAATTGACGGAAAAAATATGCTCTACCGAGCCATCGAGATCGCAGGGAACATTCGCGGGAAATATCTGAAGGTGTTTTATGGAGATAGCGGTATCTTTCTATCGCGCGCAGCTTTCGAGCAGATCGGAGGCTTTCCTGAGATGCCGATTCTGGAGGAAATGGAATTTTCAAAAGCGTTACGCCAACTCGGCAAAACGACACTGGTTACTCCTCACATTCATATCTCTGCACGGCGCTGGGAGACGAAGGGCATTATCCGAACGACAGCAAACAACTGGTTGATAACACTTCTCTATTTCTTGAAATTCTCACCAGAACAACTTGCCAAACTCTATCGACATATCCGATAACGAAATAAAAAAGGGAACTTCCTGCGCTGCCTCAAACAGCAACAGAAAATTCCCTATATGAAGATGCCGAGATAACTGATTGCTATTTCGACGATAAAACTTGTGCAATTAGCGAGTCTGCTTGATTGTCCCCCAAGTTGTCGCTAACTTGTTCTTGGCTTCAACATTGAATTCGGCTTCGTCTGCGAGCCAGTTGTTGATGAATTCAACAACACCGATACCACGAATGTCAGGCTTTTCGGGCCATGCGGGTCTGGCGGACTGCCACATAGCGGCGATCATACCCGTTCCATCGTCACCCGGTGACTTGCTAATAGCGACGGCTGGATCGGCGTTATTTTTGTCAGCCTCTGCGAAAATGACGAGGTCCCAATCAGAACCATCAAATTGCTCTACGTGCCACGGACGATCAGAGTTGAAAGCCTTCATTGACGGAATGATTCTTTTGCCGATGTCCGTCGGTTTCATAGCACCTACCCGAGCCCCGAAACTGAGTCCGTCAATATCAAAGACATTGGCAGCCCCCGTAGGACCGTTATTCGGGCTTCGGACACCGCCCTCGTAACTCATATAGAAAATCCAGTCCGCAACGTTAATGACGATATTACCGGCTTCAACGAAGTTCTCAACATTGGAACCGTCCGGGTCTTTATTCGGGAACTCGTAAAGTCCGCTTGGACACGTTCCACAAGCCAAAATAATAACATCTTGTTGCCCGTTACCGGTATGTTCCTTGGTCCACTTAGCGAGTGGCGAATTGTCACCGACTTCGTCGCCATCGCCAAAATCTTCAATGTTCTCAAACAGACTTTTGATACCCGCATCATCTTTAATGACCTTGACGTTCTCTTGGACAGCCTTATCGGAAATCCAGCCAGGGTTGGTGGGACCTGAATAAAAAGCCAAATCGTTGGCTGAAACCATCGTCACAAAACTGAAAAGTGCCAAGATGGCTATAACAAAATAAGTTTTTCTCATGATGTGCAATTCTCCTTTTTAGTTACCATCAATACGTTAGTTATTTCTGGATGGCACGTTAAAATACCATTCCAACACATTTAACACAAATATACCTTAAAAGGCAAATTGAAGTCAATATTTTTTTTGAAAATCGCAAAGATTAGCAAAGATTAAAAGTCACCTCTGCCGCACGGTGATTCACAAATATACTTTGCCTAACATTTAGAACGACTACTGTTTAAGTGCCGCCCACGTTACAGCAAGTTTACCTTGAGGTTCAACAGCAAGGCTCACCTCACGCGGATTGTCGTAAAGGAAAAGGTTATCAATATAGTAGTGTTGGAGCTGATTGGTATGAAAACCGAGGACCCCCTTTGGATGCAGATTCTTGACATCGCTCAAATCTGAAACCTTTTCAAAGGAGAGTTCGCCTTGCTTCTTGATGTAGAGATTAAAAGTACTACCATCACCGAGCAAAGCAAGGGTGTACCACTCTTTTGTATTAATCTGGATCGGAAATTCGTCTCTGAAGTCAATGTACTCATTCCACGTCCCCCGATCTTCACCTTGTCGTTTGTACCAACGTGCAGAATTAGGGCGACCAAAACCATCAGCGGGTGTAATAATCAACTGATAGAAATGTAGATCTTCGTTTGCCCGGAACAGGAGTTCCATCTTACTCGGCTGCGGATCCGCAAAAAGGTAGAAATCCAGACGAAGCCCAAAATCTTCAAATTCTACCACGCCATACCCAAAATCAACCGCTCCATTCCCATCACCAGCGACGCGGTGGATTTCCAAATGTTCGTTTTTGATATCCCAAGATTCTTTCTGCCCTTTCCAGTACTTATCTTTGAGTTTGCCTTTAAAGTCATCCGCTACAAGAAGTTCGGCATAACTCATCTGACATAACAGCAGTGCTGATATAATCAGAACACCGAGAATAACGATTGTTCGCATAGCAGCCACCTCTGTTTAAATGAGAGTCTGTTTGCATCGTATCTATTTATTAAAAATTTGTCAAGACTTTTTTAGAAAAAAAATGGGAATGTCTGTAACAGGATGGAGAAAATTAAGAGATTTAGCAGCCAAATAGATGGTAGGTAGGACCTGAGCAATAGAATCCTGAAAAGTTAGAGAGGCGTTGCCCGCGTACAAAGCCCATAAAATTCAATTAGGGCTTTGTGCGGGGCAAGTATGCGTTATTTTCCTGTTTCCGTTTCCTTCTCCATTTCGGTGCTCCCGTTGCTCTGCCAATTATCAGCCTTTTCCTTAAGTTTCTCAAGGTCGTCAGGATTTTTAATATCGACGATGTGCGGCGTAATAATGATCACAATCTCAGTATCTTCAACAGCGGTTTCGGTGCTTTTGAAGAGCCTACCAAGCAACGGAATGTCGCCTAAGATTGGGAGTTTATTCTCTACCTGTTTCTGTTTCTTACGGATGATACCACCGACAACAATCCGTTGTCCGTCCTCCACATCAATATAGACGCTGATCGAGTTGTCATCGGTAATAGGTGCATTGAAGTCAGTAAACTCAATGAAATTGCTGGCACTGATGTTATTAATATCCAAGCCGATGGTGCGCTTACCGTCCTCACCTGCTTTCGATTTAGCGATGTAAGGGGTGAGATCAATATTGATGCCCACCGGTGGATCAATAAAATCGTAGTTAAAGAGCGGTTGTGAGACGGCTTCGCCCAAAATACTCGTGGTATCAACGCTTTGGAGATATGGAATGCGACGACCACTGCTCCATGTGGCAGTTCTGGAATCCCTTGTTAAAAGCGACGGTGTTGAAAGGGTTTGGACCTTGTTTTCACGCATCAGAGCGTGAAGAAGTGCCATATATTCCTTGGTCGCTAAACCGAGATTAAATCCAGAGATTTCCTGCTCGAGCCCGAGTTTTCCCTCAAGACTACCGATAAGCGGGTTGCCGGGAACTGGGGATACGCCGAAGAGTTTATTTTCTTGTGCGGTAAGTTCAATGCCGAGTTTGGTGGTCTCATCAAGCGTGACTTCAAGAATCTGAATATCTATCCAGACCTGCCCTCGCACAAAATCTAACTCTTTAATAAGTGCCATCACATCACCAAGGTATCGCTGGCGTGTCGTGATAATCAGAGAGTTGGTATCCGCATCAGCGAAGACAGTGACTTTACCACGCAAGGAGTTAATATCTTGCTGCTGCTGTCTGCCGGCATTCATAACGAAGAATCTAAAACTACTAAAGCCCCCCTGATCTTCACCTTCCCAAACTTGTTGAAGGACTTGCTCAAGTTGCGTCGCCTCTGCATACTCAAGCCGAATTGCTTTTGTTATCTCTTTTTGCCCTTCGGGTGTAGGGACATCCATAGAGTTGATAAACTGTGTGATGAGTTCAAAGTTCCGTTGGGTAGCCGTTGAGATGATCACAGCGTTCAACGTAGGATACGCTTCAGCAGTAACGTTGCCTGCCAATGAACCTTGGGTCTGATTACGTAGACTACTACGCGGTAGATAATAGAAAAAATCTCTGCTACTCCCAGAACTGCCTTGATACGTATTATTAATAACAGCGGCGACATTTGTAGCATCGGCGTACTTGAGGTGATACATGCGGGTGCCCCACTCTTGATCCGGCATGTTGACATCCAGCTTTTCGATGAGGCTATCAATCGTTTCAAAATTCTGTGAACTTGTTGAAATCAGGATGGCGTTGAGGCGTCCATCAGCGACAAGGTGAACCTCACCTTGTACACCAAATCCACCGCCACCTTCAGAGGGTTCCCTATATCTGCGATCCCACCATGGACGGTTTCTGTCGCGACCGGTACTTCCGCCTTCAAAAAGGTCCTGTAGACTCGGCACAAGGGTTTGAGCATCCGCATGTTTGAGGAAATAGAGTTTAATTTCTTCTTGCGTTATTTCTTGATCAAGCTCTTGGATAACTTTCTCAATAATGGAAAAGTTACGTGGATCTGAGGAGACGACAACGACATTGAGTCGAGCATTGTGCGAGACGTTAATAGTTCCGACAATCCCCTCCTGGTTGAGCCCCTGTTCGCGTTGCCAGTTTCTTAATTTTGCTCGATCCCAAGCGTCCATTCTGCGACGGTCATTTCCACTTTCACCGGTGAGTACTTGCTGTAGGGTTTGTGCGACATCTTCGGCAGAGGCATAATTAAGTTTGAAGGTACGTATCTGGGTTTGTGCGGTGGATGAGACATCCAGGTCTTTGATAATTTCTTGTAGGAAAACCAAATTTGCCTCAGAGGCTTTGAGGACAAGTGAATTTGAATTGGTTTCAGCGATAATTTTGATGGTCCCGTCAAGGACTTCATAGCCAGTGCCGTCCACCTTCATCTGCTCTGCTGCGGTTTTCGCCTCTTCCGCACTAATACGGCCACCTCCGCCATCAGATCGCCTTTCGTCACGCCCTTCTCCTTGCTGAAAAATATTTGTGAGTGCTTGTGCCAAGCTGTTGGCATCCGCATAAGCGAGTGGAACAATGAGAATCTTTAATGGGAATCTTTCACCTTCGTCAGCGACTTGTAGAATTGTGACGATTCGGCGTATATTGGAGGAGACATCGGTGATGACCAGTGAATTTGTTGCCGTATCCACAAAAATATGTGCCTGTGAATTGAGTAGCGGTTTCAGACGATCCACCTGTTCTGAGGCAACAACGTTTGTTAATCGAATAATATATGTTTGAATCTCATCGGTCATATCAACAAGATCCGGATCCGGTGTAATGCTTTTGACAATACCTTTTGTACGCATAGCACGCGAGAAGGTTGTAACCAAGAGCGTGCTATCGGTTTGGATGAGCGTGAGGTCATATTGTGTGAGGACAGTTTTGATTTGTTCGATAACCTCTTCAATCGTCACATTCGTCAGATTAATGAGCGCGAACCTTTTATCTCGAGTATCTTCTTCACTCGCGATAATTGTTAGATCTGTTTCTCGCGAAAGCCATTCAAGTACCGCTTTCAGATCTTCGCTGGTAAAGTTAAAGTCGAAACGGATTGCGCGACCTTCTTCGTCGGTCTGTGCGACACGCATAGTTGGTTGTTGCTGTGCTTGTAACTCGACAAGCCCCATAACAAGCAATCCGAAACAGAGGAAGAAAATAAAAAATAAGAGTCTGCGTCCTTGCATAACATCCGATCCTTTTTGATTTAATCACATTTTCCTGCAAACCTCACGAGAGTTCTCTGAAGTACGAATTCCACAGAGGGGCCTCAGCGAGGTTTAGACAGTTTTTTTAAGCCCTGAAACCGATTCACGGATCTCAATAAAGTTAAAAGATTCGAGCGAGGAGAAGTATTTCAACGTTCAAGTTCGCCCCATCCGCTCCTTCGCGATTCCGACCGCGTTGTCCTTCAGAACGCGACGCCTGCTTATCAGCCGAGATCCGCAAATCGCGGACAGTTAGCCATTTAGCGTTTGTTTCAATGAGATGGTTTAAGTTAACAAGTTTTTCAAGATCTGTTTTGAATTTCATTTCAACGGTGTAAAGTTGCGTTTCATAAGTCGATGGTGCCAACGCGAGCTCCTCCAAAAGCGTTGCACGCTGCGCCTGAATCTCCTCAATGTACTTGATCAATGCCGCTTGAAGTTCACCAGTGTTTGGGACCTCTTCAGCATATTCATCCTCTGATTGCGCGAGAATACTCAAAAGCCCACTATTTCTTCGTAACTGGATTTCGACAGTAGCAGGTTTAGCACCAATGCCGAAGATACCAGGGGTCGCAGCGGTTTTAACGCTGTGAACTTGAGATTCAAAGAAACCTTGTCTGAAATTTGTTGCCCCGCGGAGCTGTTGTATCACCATATCCTTGATATATGCAGCAAGTTTAACCCGGTGTGTGACAGGTATCGTTTCTGGAAGTGAGGCGAATCTCCACGCCTCCACAGTCGCTGTTGAATCCGCTGACTGCGCTTTGTCCGTAGATGCTGATTTTTCTATGGACTGTTCCGCACCAGATGATGCCTCGTCTGTATCTTCCATTTTTTCAGCTGTATCGGATTCTGTATCTTCTGACAGCCAAGCATCCATCAACATGTCAAACGTTTCAGCTTCAGCCGCCTGTTCTGCTATCTCCGCAAGCTCCGTTTCCTCTGTTTCTATATGCTTGAAATAGAGATAGAGAACCAGTCTCTCCCGATTTTGTATCGTCAATTTTTGGGTCTGTTTTCCGCTACCGGGCTTCGTCAAAAGTTGGTAATTCTGTTGGATACCCGCACGCCTTATGAGCGCATCAACACGTGCCCGAATGACCGTCTCTGGAGGTTCAGTGTCAAAAAGTGTTCCAGCACCCTGAGCACCCGTTCGCACTGGCTGTTCTTCTTGTGCCAATCCCGTTGCTTTGTAAATCTCGGACTCAATCGGTTTAAGCACCTCTGCAGCATGTACCAAATTCTCAGTTTGCATTAACTGTTCCTGTTTAGCTTTGGCACCTTGATTTACAAATAAGCGATAAATGGCAGGGACACCCTGTACTGCGATCAAAACCAGCAGCACAGCACCTAAAATGCCAAGTAAAACTCGGCTCCTGGGCGTTAATTCAAGATCCAGTTCCATGAATTCATCCTCTATAAAAGTCCTAAATAGTTATAAGTTATAAGTTATAAGTTATAAGTTACAAAAGGTTTTTGATAATCCCAACACCTCTTAACTTATAACCTAAAGCGAAGCGTACTAAGAACTAACAACTATTACCGTTTTGTTTCTGATGTTTGACGGTGCTTTGTAAAGGTTGTTACCCAATTGAAGTACCGACCGTTATCAAAAGAGGCTTAAATCATCGGAAACCTCTTAACTTATAACTAACAACTATTAACTAACAACTATTATATTATTCGTCTTTCTCGGTTTCCTCATTTTCAAGTTCAAGGATTTTAGACGCAGGCGGATCAAGTTGTAATTCTGCCGCCGTTGCCGATTTATCAATCTGTGGTTGAGGCATTGGATAGCGTTTCTTAGCGAATGCCCGAACAGCAGATGCCGTTAAGTTACACCGCACCTGTACTTGGAAAATCTGTTTTCTATTTTGAGAAATTGTTGTAACCTCACCCGGTCGAACATTTGTAAAGACCCCGGACCGTTCAAGTGCGCGCAAAAGCGTATTTATAGCGTTATGGGACGCGCCCTCCAAATTGAAAGTAATTCTCGCCGTCTCAGGCTCGTGAAGATTGATAATACTGAAATTGGTCCAAGCGACCTGTGTTCTATCGCGAAACATCTCGCTGAGGGCATGCAAAATATCAAGCGGCGATATGTTATGCGCTAACATCTCTGTGAGTGCCAGTTCACGTCCAAGCTGCGCTTGCGCGGCTGCCACCGGTTGCGCGTAACTCGCGAGTCGCGCATCAACCATTTCCGTTCTGTGCTTTTGCGAACGTTGAAGCGTATACCCCCCAAAGAGGACACCCCCAACAATCAAAACACCCAACCCCGCGGTAGCAAAAATTTGGCGTTGCCGTGTTGTTTGTGTCAGCGTCTCGGCAGCCTCTTTCGGTAGCAAAGAAGGTTGGGGTGTCGAGTCCAAAGCACTAAATCCAACACCGAGCGGCACCGCAAGGGTATCTCCCCATTCCGCAAGTACAGCACTAACTTCTGCCCGTTGCGGCTCAATTTTAATATCTGACTGTTGCTCAATGGCACGAAGTGGATTCCAGAAGGATGTCGGGATGTCAAGTTCTTGTTCTAAAGCCGCTGCGAGGTCAGGGACACGTGCACCACCACCACATAACCAGAGTTCCGTTTCTATTTCGGTCGGTGTGAAACTTTCCGTCCCATCAGTTTCTTCCGTAGGGTCAAAATCGTCCGATGCTCGATGGGCAGTTGCAGCAGCAATAGAACGCTGTAGTTCACCAATCAACTCGGCTGTCCACGTAGATGTAGGTGCTTCATCCGCCGGAATATGTCGCTTTTCTTCCGCTGCTGTCTCACTATCAACATTCAAGGCTTGGCTGATATGCGCAGATAGATTGTCACCCCCTAAACGGAAACTCCGAGAAAACCGTAGCACACCGCCCTCAACAAAACAAAAGTCGGTTTGCGAAGCACCGATGTCAACAACAAATGTAGGTTTGGTACATCCGCTATTTGCTACTGTCTCTGCAATAGCGATCATTGAAGGCGTGACAGCAGAAGCTGACACACCGATCCGTTCAAGGAAATCCAGATAACTTGTGACGGACGCGCGTCGGGTGGATATCAATTCCACCGAAGTGGCATCTGCTGTTTGTCTCACATCGTGGTAAGTAAAGATTGCTTCTTCAATCCGAAAGGGAAGTTCCGACTCCGCCGCAATTGTGACGATATTCGCGAGTTGATCATCGGTTGCGGTAGGCAAGTTGGCTAAACGTTTTGTGTTTACCAAAGATCTCGGCAGCGCGAGAACAACCTCAAGGTCACTCCTATTGAATAGCGAAAGCAGATTTCCTTTCTGTGCCGGACTTCCTAAGGATGCCCAAAGGTGTCTTATCGATTCAGCGACCTGTTGCTTATCATCCTTGTCAGTGTATGTAACGACCCCCGCATTCGTGAGACGCAAAGTCCCGGATGACTGTTCAAGCTGAACCATTTTCGCTGTATGCGTGCCGATATCTATCGCTACAACTCGTTTTTTTGCCATTTTTTCGCTAGCTAACTGAAAGCCACTCCTCTAATCCTGTCTCCAATATTGAACGATGACTTGGTCACCCGTCCGATCAATGACACCGATACAGGTTGAAACAACCTTACCTGTGGCATCAACGCCGGTTGCCTCGATACGATAGCCGTGTGAACGGTAAGTTACCCAATCAACAACTTCACGGAACGTATTAAAGTCAATCTCCTCAAGTTCTGAGAGTTGTGAGATGGTGGTGAACGGATGACCCGTTATCTCCTCTTCGGTAAAACTCAGTACTGGCGCATCATCTGGCGGATCTTGTTCGCGGCGCGTGACGATCGCTTGCGCCCTTTCTCCATCCATTCCCGGTAGCAGTGCTAAGATTTCAGCAGACGCAGTGTTTATGTTAATCAGTCCGCTGCGGGTATCTCCATCTTTAAGGGTTATTTTGTCAACGATACCGATGAATTCTTGCTGCGTTAACAGTGTGACATCTTTAATAGCGTCTATGTTCTGAAAAAATCCTTGTGAGTCGCGATGGTCGACAATACGTTCGGCAATGCCTTGGTCAATACCGTCCAGGGATTCCAAGGTTTCAACATCAGCAGTATTGATATTGATCTGTCCATCCTCGCCCTGTCCCTGTTGAGGTCCGGTCCATTCTTCATCGTCTTCCCCGTCTTCATCGTCTTGATTTCCGCCGGAATCTTCAGTCGTAATTCGGTCTCGGATGTTGTTAAAAAGTTCATCAGAGACGGCTTTTACATCTATGAGGTCAGAAAATCTGTCAAACTCACGCTGCTGAATCAGTGATTCCGCCTCAGCCTGTGAAAAGACAGATTGCCCCCCACCTTGACCGGACTGCGTCTCAATTTGCGTCAACTGATCTGCATCCGCTGTATTGACATTTACGAGTGCTTGTCCGTCTGGATCTGTGCTCGCATCAAGTGAATATATGGTTGCTAAATCCACAAGCCCGGGTCGCGCCTCTATTGATGTTCCCTGTGGACTTCCCAAACTCGCTGTTGAAAGCTCAGGGGTTGTGCTCGTAGACGCGCCTTGTGTATTTGCCATGCCCTGTGTAAACGCCGCCATTTGTTGGGTCCCGTAAAGGAGTTCAGATGTCATCCCCGCCACTCTCGCAAGATCTCGAACGGTCCGGTACGGTTGACCTTCTACGATTGCATTAGCGAGTTCCTCTGTCTGGGCATCATCCGGTGAAGCCCCTACCTGTGCGAGCAAATTAGTGAAGAGTCCAACATCAGCGACATTGATATTAACCCTCGATGCTTCATCGGTGACCGTTACACTGTAGTTTAGGAATTTTCCGATTTGAACCCCATCTTCAACTTGCCCCGTGATAGGTGCTGCCCAACTCTCACCGAGCGAATCGAAGGGTGTCTGGTCCGTTCGCATGACAGCGAGTGCCCACTCAAATCCTGCCTTTGCAGCGTAGTGATACTTCCCTCTATCCAAGAAATTCCGTTGCGTACGCTGTTCTATATGGATCGAATAGAGCAGTTGGGCCGCCAAAATAGAGAGAATCGTGAGTATCCAGAGCGTTGAAACGAGGGATAACCCACGCTGTTCCTTGTAGAATGGATAGGTAAACCGCTTTGTAAATAGCATCATTTATTGTCCACCCTCCGCGCCGCCACCAGCGGTTGCACTTCCTGGGAGATACACCATCGTTGATTGTGTCATACTATTTGACGGCACCATAGGTTGATTTTGGGACGCAAACTGTGTGGTATTTGTATTTACGGCTCTCTGCGCGCCCCCTTGGACAGTTATTAGGATTTGGACAGCACTTGGAACACTTTCAGGGTCATCCCAAGAGGAGTTCCACACTTCTGCCTCACCGTCAAAATACTGCAGATCAAAATTAGCAAGTCCCGTAATGAGTGTCGCGACATTAACGTAAATGGGTGCCCCGTTTTCGTCTGTCTCCGGGACTGCTCCACCTTGTAAGAACGGACCGATCACAGCTTCCGGATCGAGGGTTGTGGTTGTAAGACGAAAGAGAGCGTATCTACTATTCTCTTCGGCACCTATATCTTCTGTAGAAGCACCTCGGAAATTACCGGAGTTCAGAATCGATTCACCAGGCTGAGGCTCTGCAGCGACAAAGTACGCCACACGCTGAACGTCGCTTAAAAGTGGCAAAGGCACTTGTGAAGCATTTTGAGATTGGAAACTTGAAAGCTGCTCTATAAAAGGATCGGGATCTGTCTTCACGAGCGTGACAAAACTGAGCATATCCCTATCGCCCAATTGGCTGGGTTCATCTTGCGTGTAGAGTGCAAGTTCTGGCTCTTGAAGTGAAATTTGCATGTTCCCCAAGTCCGTTACAAGGCGATCCATAGCGAAACGACTCCTCTGCGCAGACAATATTTTTTCTTCAGTCTGTTGGTATGCATCCACAGCCGTCTTGAAAGCAAAATACGCTGACCCACCGATGATGACGAGGATACTAACCGCCATAAGCATTTCAATGAGCGTCAACCCATTCTCGCTTGCTGTATATGCGGATATTTTTTGAATTTTCATGTCTGCAATGCTTGTTGAATGCCGTGGAAACGGCTATCAACCGCCACCAGGCTGTTGCCCTTGCTGCGTTTGCGAATTTTGTCGGTCAGCCATAAAGGTGCTCATAGACATAGAACGTTCCCGATTTCTATGTTGCCATGTGACGGTCACTTGAACCCGCCGAACGTTTTCAACCTCTTCAGATTCTATATCCTCAACCATAGAACTCCAGCGGTAGCGTGTATTATTACCGAATTCACCGCTATCCTCACCGACATCCGGATAGCCGCCCATCTCAATTTCTGCCATCCGAAATTTGAGGAGATAGAGCGCAGTGGTAGTGTTGTCTGAAAGCCCTTGATTCCGTGCCGCAGACGCAAAGGCGTGTAAAAGCGCGGGGAGTACCGCCGCCAAAATTGCTAAGGTTACGAGTATCTCAACGAGCGTAAAACCGTTTTTTTCTGCTGATACCGAGTGTTTAATTCGTAATTTCATACTTTTATGTTGCACTGCAGGCGGGGTGTTTTTGCTTGGGTGTTTCCCATAGAAACCCCGCCTGCAAGAGGCGATGCGTAAGTCCTAAGCAAATTAATTTTGTCCGATTTCAAAGCCTAATATTTCAACCTCTTCAGACGCGAGTTGTCGCACAGTAACGCGACCGCTCGCAGCTTCAACAGAAACAGACATAACCTGATTTCGCGTGTTTTGGAGGTACACAAGTGCCTCCCCGGAAGTTGCATTCGGTGAGAAGTGGATGTACGCCGCGCCCGAATCACTTTGAAGCGTATGGCCGTTGTGGTTGGTCTCCAGCGCAGCTAACGTAACGCCCTGCTCCATCGGATAAGGTACACCCAAAATACCGCTTGCGCGCCCTAACGTCCCCTGTTGAACAGAATTGGTTGTCGCCTGTGGGTTTACGTTTGTATTATTCTGGGGTGCCGCCCCGACCGTAGAATTTCGGGCAGTCAGTGCCGATGCAAGTGGCGTACTTGGGTTAAACGTTTCACTGGAAGCAAGCCAACACCGACCGTTGTCAATATCAAAGACAACCAAATGTGTCGTTTGATCAGTGATTGCCATATCCCGTGCGAACGTGAGGAGATTGCGGATTGTAGAGGCGGATGCTTTTAATCGACGCGTTGTCGCAAATCCCTTCAGCGTCGGCATCGAAATTGCGGATAATATGCCGATAAGCACCAAGACGAGCAGTAATTCAGTGATCGTGAAACCACTTTGCGGTTGAGAAATAGGCGAGATGAAAACACCTCGCCTACCTGTCATCTGTTTCACTGTTTTTTAATATACTGCGGTTGATTCTTCAACCCAATTGGTGATGTCCGCATCCAATTCGGTACCCCCAACCTTGCCATCTTTCCCCATTGAAGAGAGATCATATTCGTAGCCGTAATGCGTACTCGGTTGGCGGTAGACGTATGCGTTACCCCACGGATCCACAAAATTCGGGCTATCAATATACGGACCATCCCAGTTTGCTGGTGCTGGACTCGGTGCACGCCACAAGGCACTTAACCCCTGTTCGGTTGTCGGATATTCACCTGTTGCCAAGTAATATTGTTCTAACGCGGTTTTGAGACCACCAATTTCTGTTTGAGCCTTCGCAACATTGGCTTTCTGCGGCGCATTCATAACCCGTGGTGCGATAAAGGCTGCTAAAATCCCTAAGATAACAATAACAATCGTCAGCTCAATTAGCGTTAATCCCGATTCATCGGATTTTAGTTGCTTGAACATTTAATTTTACTCCTATGTATATAAAATCATAAGGCGCGTTTTGCACCTATGCATATTAGCCACTTAGTAATTGGTTCGCCTCAAAGATCGGAAGTATCATCGCAACAGCGATAAAACCGATAATCACCCCCATCAGTAGAATGACAAGAGGTCCGATTGAACTTGTTAAGCGTTCGAGGCTCTTTTTTATTTCTACATCATAGTATTCAGAGAGTTTACTGAGCATGTGGACAGGTTCACCAGACTCCTCACCGACAGCCACCATGTGCGTGACGAATTCAGGAAAATCCTTACTTTTGTTGAGTTCCCGAGAGAGTGTAGAACCTTGCTCAACCTCTATTTCTGCTTCGGCGACAACATTACTGTATACCCTGTTTCCAATCGTGTCTTTGACGACCTGGAGGGCAGGCAGCATACGTACGCCATTTTCCAAAAGTGTCGCCATCGTTCGGGTAAAACGGACAATGGCAAACGTGCTGATTATTGGTCCGATAAGTGGTATTTTGAGTTTCAACCGGTCAAACCAGACTCTGCCAGTTTCGAGCCGGAGATATTGCCTTAACCCAGCCACACCTAAGATGATGATGAGAAGTCCCACCCACCAGTAGGTTTGGAAGGCATCGGTTGCCCCGATGAGGATGCGTGTTGGCAGCGGCAATACGACCCCGAGATCGTTGAACATTGCCGTGAATTTTGGTATCACAAGAATCATGAGTACGGCTACAGCAGAAATGCTGAGCGTCAACAGAATAATGGGATAAAAGAGTGCTGAGATAACATCGTTTTTTAGGAGCCTTTGGCGTTCTGCAAATTCGGCAAGCCGTTCGAGGACTAAACCGAGTACACCACCACTCTCTCCGGCTTTTACCATATTAATGTAGAGGTCGGAAAATGCCTTTGGATGCTGTGTTAGGGCATCGTTAAAAGTCGCGCCATGTTCAACATCATATTTGACTTGTGAGACGATACGGTTGAGTGCTGGATTCTGGATCTGCCCGAGGGTAACCTCCAAGGCACGAGGTAACGGAACATGTGCATTCACCAACGTCGCTAATTGATACGTGAAAAACTCAACGTCTGCCGCTTTAACGCCGCCACTACCGATTTTAAGCCATTTACGGACATCGTTTGCGGCATCTTCCTCCGTCTCCTCAATAATGTCTGTAGGCCAATAACCCATCTGCCGTAACCGAGAAACGAGTTCGGCTTTAGAATCTGCTTCCAGTGTATTTTTTACACTACCGCCACTATGCGTGAGTGCTTCATATCGGAATAACGGCATTCCTTCGCCTCCACAATCGGCCCCACAAGATTAACCTATAAAACAGCAGATACTTTAGATAGCTTCTCCGAAATCAAATTCATCTTCCTGAGTCAACCGGACGACTTCGTCAACAGTTGTCAATCCAGCAGCGACTTTGCGCCAGCCATCTTCACGTAAGCCTTTCATGCCCATTTGGACCGCAAGGCGGCGAATCTCACTGGTAGATGACTGTTTGAGTGTCATTGACCGAAGCTCGTCAGTCATGAACAAGACTTCAAAGATACCAATCCTACCTTTGTAACCTCGCCCTCTACACTCCTTACATCCGACTGCCCGCGGAATTTCAAGGTCGGACGGAATCGCGACATGATTGCCATTACCGCTCCCTATCAACCCAGCCAATTCTTGCATATTGGGTGCATACATCTCACAACACGCCCGACAAACACGACGCGCAAGCCTTTGTGCGATGATACCTTCCACCGTGGAAGCGACAAGATACGGTTCAACGTTCATATCAATCAGCCGTGTGATAGCACCGGGGGCATCGTTGGTATGGAGCGTACTAAAGACAAGGTGCCCCGTCAGTGACGTATGAACCGCCATCTCTGCGGTTTCGTAGTCGCGAATCTCACCGACTAAAACTTTATCCGGGTCCTGACGCAGAATATGACGAAGCCCAACCGCAAAGGTGAACTCAATGTCGGAATTCACCTGGATTTGGTTGATCCCTTCTAACTCATACTCAACGGGGTCTTCAAGGGTGATGATCTTAACGTCAGGCGAGTTAATCTCTTTCAGACAGGCATAAAGTGATGTCGTCTTTCCACTACCTGTGGGACCGGTCGCGAGGATAATACCGTGCGGTTTGCGAATCATGCGCTGAAAGAGTTCGAGGTTGTCTTCAGTTAATCCGAGTTCTGCAAGCCCAAACTCAATAGATTGCCGGTCAAGGATACGCAGAACAACACTCTCGCCATGCTGGGTTGCAACAGTGGGGACAGTAGAAACCCGAAGGTCTATTTGTCGGTTTCCGACGCTGCCAATTTGCCTACTGATCTTTCCATCCTGTGGACGTCTACGCTCGGCGACATCCATCTCCGCCATAATTTTGATACGGGAGGTGATTGCAGATTGCAAATAGGCGGGCGGCTGTGGTTGATCCTCAAGCACGCCGTCAACACGAAATCGGATCTTGAGTTGTGTCGGATACGGTTCAATATGGATATCACTTGCGCCCATCCGGACAGCATCAATAATCATCTGATCAACAGCGTGGATGACTGTCGGATCTTGGCTGAGGTCTTTCTCATCAATGCCGAAGTCTTCAATGGTTTCACGTTCAAGGGTCTCAGTCGCACCGACGGGGCCCTTGATACCAGCACTCAGAAGACTTTCAGCAGTACGTCCATAGAGACGGATAATCGCTTCGTCAATATCTGCCTCATCAGCAAGGATCGGGATTACCCGACAATCCGTGATAAGCTCAATCTCGTCTATGAGAACGACATCCAGGACATCCGCCATTGCTACCGTGAGTTCATCACCGTTTAATTCAATAGGAACAATTTTGCTGCGATATGCGAACCCTGGGGATACCTTTTCAAGTGTGGCGTCGTCAGGATTAATCCCCTCCAATTGGACAAGAGGGGTCCCGGATTCGACGCTCTTTGTAGCAAGTGCAAGGAGGTTGGGTGACACACCATGCTTGGAAAGCACAGCTGCTTCGGAGGCACCGGTCTCTTCTAATTCTGCAATAATATCCGTATAGTCCTGTTCCGAGATGAGAGATGCCTGGCGCATCACCTCAACAACCGAAACCGTATCTTGTATCTGTTGCATAGTGTAATTGCTCTTTTGTCAGCGGAGGTTTAGTCCTCGCGCAAGCCGTAAATTTTGTGGTGTTTTTTTGATAAATCTGTCTTAGTTTTTCTCTCAGTTGCTAATTAAGACGCATCAACCACAAATAAGTTTAACAAATTACCTAACAATTTATGTCTGACCCTCTGTTCAGAAACATCCCAGCATATACTACTATAAAATACTTATTAATAGTATTAGACGTATAAAAAACCTATTTGTTCGACAAATATGAACAAAAAATTAGTTTTCACTGCTACAACATTTACGCTATACGTTATTTTGCTGCCGCAATCCGTCGAATCGCCTTTTGGGCAGCACTACGAACGTTTTTAGAACTATCCTCCAGTGCATGTGTCAATGCGGTTACCGCGTCGGCTGATTTCGTGCGCATCTCACCTAATTCGTCAGCGGCGTTGCGTCGGACATCCGCGTCGGTATCCGTCAATGCCACAAGGAGCGGTTTTACAATCATCTCATCGGATTCACCCTTCTTTACGACTGCTTTACCGATTTCTCCGAGCACATCAACAATACGTCCACGCGTCGTAGCTGATTGATTATTCGCCAGCGCATTTGCCAACATAGGCGTGATGCTCAGAGCGTGGTTTCTACCGAGTTTAATCAACACATCCTCAGCACGTGCCCGCACGGACTTAGCATCATCTGACAGTGCAGGTATCAACGCAGCGAACGTCTCAGGAGAAGCCGCTCGTATATCAGACAACTCAACGATTACATTCGTTCGGACTTTTGTTGAATCGTCATCCATACTCAGAATTAAAGCATCGCGGATGGTGTCAGTCCCTTGTCCATTTTTTGCGAGTGCCTCGCCGATCCGTCCTAAAGCATCAATGATGTCGTCACGCGTATTTGATGAACCTCTGGTCCTAACCTCAATGAGTGCAGGCACAACAAAGGAAAGGGACTCTGCAGATGTCGGAGCGACATCATCTAATTCTTGAACTGCCTCACGAAAAACTTCATCAGAGGTGTCTTGAAGTGCCGCCGCCAAAGCGATCGCCGCAGCATCATAATTCTTACCCGCTTTCCGCTCATCCTCACCGATTTCACCTAACGCTTCAACTGCCTTTCTGCGCACACTTTTCGCTGGATCATGCATCATGAAGACAAGCGCAGCGGTCCCCGGACTTCCAATTTCTTCAAGGAAATCAACAAATTGACGCTTTACAGCGTCTGGCTCGTTCTTTAAAGTGGGTGCGATCTGTGCGAGTAATTCGGATTGCCACTTCGCCTGCATTATTCTATGTTGCGCTTTGAGTGTCTCGAGTTCCGCTGTGAGTTGTGCAAACGGATCCTCCTGTGCTTGCGCCGTCGCCTCCTGAAACTGGACCATCTGGCTAATTCCAAAACCGAGCAACAGCGTAGTAACCACTGTTATTATCCAAAACCATCGTTTAGCGTTTGCATTCTGTATAAGTCGTTTCTGGATCAACATTATTACCCCCTTGATCGGTTAAACCTAACCGAATAAGATAGCGTCTACTAATTCTCCATAGCCCAAACGTAGAACGGAACGAGTTTCGCAAGTACTTCAAGTGGTGCCTCTTTTCCCAATAAGGTCATTTCTAACGATACCTCATTATCTTCCACCGAAATCCACGCGAGCAATGGTGCAATTTCTTCGGAACTGACAATCACTTCGTTAGCAGGTGGTATTTCTTCCCCTGCTGCCTCCAAAACCCGTGCTAAATTCACTTGTGCGAATACTATTGGGTTTTTTGGTACTTGCTTCAAATGGGTGGGTCTCTTTTTCTCCTTTATTCCATCTATGAGTGTGTACATCTGCTCCTCTGAAAAACTTAAAAGAAACAGCCCGGCTGCTTCACCATAATAGATATTTGTTGCGAACGTCGACAGCATTACCTCATTATAAACCGTTTGAGAGACAGAAATATTTTGTAAGTTAGATAGACTATTGATGAATTGATTCCATTTCAGGAGACTGGTAGGCTTGAAGATTAAACCACCGTGTGTTTCTACTGCAGTGGCATCTATTGTAAACGAGTTATCAGCGTTAATCTCGAGCCCCTCAAAGGATGTGGGGTCAAATTGAGATAAATCAGACACCGACAAAGCGAGCTCCCCAGTGAGTCCTGTCATAACGTCATCTTCCAAGTCAAGATTCAACAACCCCTCCAAATAAGAGACACCTTCGATTACGTCATCTGTCAGATTTTTCTCCATCTCGGACCGAACGATTTTCCATACACCGTTCACGACATTCGGGGCTACAGTAACAAACAGATCCTCTTCACCCGACAATGCGTTTAAAATTTCGAGTTCTTTACCTTTCTCCAAAAACAAACCGATCTCGTTTTCTGAAAAATCTGGTGCATTAGGATTGAATTGCGCAGCCATCTGATAGAAAGGACCGGGTTCCAACAAATTAAACCGTACATATACAGATTGAAAGATAGGAAATCGTGTCCGTCTCCATTCGTCTAAATCGTCTATCTCTACCAAAGATAATGCGTGTTCCACGTCAGCAAATATGATAACCTCTCCTGACTCTATTTTCTTTACCATTCCGGCAAATTCCTCGTTATGCCGAATAGATGGCGCGTCTTTCCGATAGGTATCCATCAATTTCTCGAAAGCACCTTCACCCACACCAAGCACAAGAAAATCGCCAACAAATCCGTACTTGGCAATATTTTGGTTCATCTCCATAACGTTGTAGCGAGCCCGCTGGTACACACCTGCATCTAAGCGTAAAGTATTTCCGCCAGTCAATCCGATAGCACCCTCTGCGATTTTGGTAAACCGTTGGAGTTCACTGAGATTTCCACCTGAATGGACGACGAATCCAACTTGCGAAGCCCCCGTTTCGTCTAACCAAACGGCTAATGCGGTCTGGTATCCGATCGTTTCAAGTACACTTAGCAGATCTGTACTCAGAAAAGCTTCTGCCATCCTGATTCCGTTCCGAATGTCCTCTGACTCGCTTGGCAACAAGGCGAACGCTTTTTGCCAAGTTTCGGAAGTCTCAATTTCGCCGTAGACCTCATCTATATGCTGGAGTTGCACATACAGAACACTCTCCTCTGGCATGAAGTCTTCAACCCTCGCGGCATTCGCCGAAAAAGCAATACCGATAAGAAAAAGAACAAAAATGGTTGTTTTCAATGTGTGTCTCATGAGATACCTCTATGTGTGCCTCCAAAGTACGCCGAATGTTTTTTATGGAACCCGGATGTCCTCAACGAGTGCCTGCACCTCATCAGGTGGTGGTGGCGTCAATGCTGATACAGTAATAGCAACAATAAAGTTCAGCACCATGCCGAGCGTCCCAATCCCTTCAGGTGAAATGCCCCATAACCAGTACTCTGATGTGTTGTGATCTGGATTGATAAATTTGAAATAGATAATATACGCCGCAGTAAAAGTGATACCGACAATCATACCGCTGACCGCCCCTGCCTTGTTCATCCGTTTGGAGAAAATTCCCATGACGATCGCAGGGAAGAATGAACTCGCTGCAAGCCCGAAGGCGAATGCAACGACTTGCCCTACAAACCCGGGTGGATTTATTCCGAAATACCCCGCAATACAGACAGCAACACCGGCTGCAATGCGCGCAGCGGCTAACTCGCGTTTCTCTGACAGCCCAGGCACAATGCTACCCTTGAGTAAGTCATGCGCAATCGCCGTGGAAATTACCAATAACAACCCCGCAGCCGTTGACAATGCAGCAGCCAATCCGCCAGCAGCAACTAATCCGACAACCCAATTGGGGAGTTTCGCGATCTCTGGATTCGCCAATACCATGATGTCCGGATCAATTTCGAGTTCATTGGGTATATCTGATTTCGGACCTCGGTACTGTATCTTCCCATCGCTATTCAAATCGTCGAACGCAATTAGACCTGTTGCCTCCCAATTCTTAAACCACTCCGGCACATCCTCATACCTGACATCTGTTAACTCACCATTCTGTTCATACCTGACAGTTTTAAGGAGATTCGTCCTTGCAAACACTGCAACTGCTGGTGCTGTGGTATAGAGAAACGCAATAAACAGGAGTGCCCATCCAGCAGAAATTCGTGCTTCAGAAGCTTTTCGGACAGTATAAAACCGAATAATCACGTGCGGAAGTCCGGCTGTTCCTAACATCAACGCCGCCGTAATGAAAAAGACATCAATAGTGCTTTTACTTCCGTCCGTATATAAGTTAAATCCCAGTTCTTCACTCAAGCCGTTAAGGCGATCCAGAAGATATAACCCTGAGCCATCTGCAACTTTTCCCATCAATCCAAGTTGAGGAATAGCGTTACCTGTAATCAGGATAGAGATAAAAATAGCAGGCACGAGAAACGCAAAAATCAGCACACAGTATTGTGCGACCTGTGTGTAGGTAATCCCCTTCATACCGCCAAGCACGGCGTAAAAGAACACAATTCCCATCCCGATAAGGACCCCCGTCTCAACATTGACGCTCAGAAACCGGGAAAAGACGATACCGACACCGCGCATCTGTCCCGCCACGTAAGTAAACGAGACAAAAATTGCACACACCACGGCGACGATTCGAGCCAAGTGCGAATAATACCGGTCGCCTACGAAATCAGGAACAGTGTATTTACCGAATTTTCGGAGATACGGTGCCAACAACAATGCCAGCAGTACGTACCCCCCCGTCCAACCGAGCAGATAAACGGAACCGTCGCGCCCCATAAACGATATAAGTCCTGCCATCGAGATAAAAGAGGCGGCACTCATCCAATCCGCCGCTGTCGCCATGCCATTGACAACCGGATGCACATTACTTCCTGCAACATAGAAATCACCCGTAGAACGCGCTTTCGACCAGAGCGCAACACCGATATATAAAGCGAAGGAGAGTGCCACCATCACAAATGTCCATGCTTGTACGCTCATGATTGTTCAGGGTCCTCCTCATCTTCGGTTTGCGCATATTTTTTCTCCAAACGGTTCATCAACCACGCATAAACAAAGATAAGCTCAACAAAAATCCAGATGGATGCCTGTTGCGCAAAATAGAAACCGAGTCGGTATCCCCAGAATTGGATCTTATCGAGTTGTTCCACGAACACAATTGAACAGAGATACGAAGTGACGAACCAAATACCTAATAAGATAGCGAGGTATTGCAGATTCTTTCGCCAATATGCTTTATTTTTTTCCGATGTTTCCATAGGTTATCCTCCTTTATTGCGTTGAAGGCTGTTCTTGTACGACAGGGATCACGTAACTCCGAAGCCTTACATCTTCTATTGTTTCTGTCTCTACCCGCGGTTCTGGCGTCCTCCGATGATCGAAAACGACGTAGTAGCCTTGTGTCTCACCTTCCAATTTGAGGTAAGCGGCGAGCGGCTTTTTGCCCATCTGATAGCGGATGTTGCCCCGCCAAATCTTTGTCTCAACAATATATTTTCGCCCCGCGCGCGTAATGAGGAGATCCATCCTACCGCGTCCTGTTTCGACATCAAAAGACAAGACCCCACCAACACTCCGCGCGAATAGGTCGAGATAGGTGAGCAGAAGGTGCCGCCCGACGGATTCTTGTGGTGTATCCGGTACCTGTAGAATTTTGAAACCTGCGCGGGCGATAAAGTCGCGGAAGTTATCCAGCAGCCGTTCCATATCTATGTGTCCGGTAGTGGTAAGGTAGCCCTGAAAGCCTTCAACATTATCTTCGTGGAAGTATTCCCGTTCAAGCCCGTTCATTGTCGGTTTGAACGCTTGCAAGATGCAATAGAGGTAAATCGGATTGGCAATTTGGCACATGCCGTCGCTGTCTCGGGCGATAACACCGTAAGTCGCGAGTTCATCAATCAAGGGATCACGGAGGTTGAAGAGGACTCCTTCCTCGTAAGACATAATGTCTATTAGTATTCTTTCAAAGCGCCAGTTCCTGCGGATATTGGTCGTGAGATGCTGGATATTGATATTTCGTTCGCGTAGCAGTTGCGTACGTGCTTGTAGAAAGTGGTCCGGGGTAATCGTCTGAGTTTTCGGGATGTCTAACTCTTCCGTGAGTATCTGCGCGAAGCGATTGACAAGTACCGGCTGACCGGCTGTCTGTTTATGAATGGATTCAACGACTTCGGGTGCAAAGGCTTGTCCGACTTCATCTGTATACTGTCCCAACAGCCCCTGTATCTGTTTAAAGGTGAAGTTCGGCAAACGAAATTCGTCTTGGATATTAAACGGCGAGACAGACCTATCATAGTCCAGCTGGGCGATGCTTTTGACACCCACGATGCCGACGCTGTGCGGACAGGTCAATTCATCAGAGAGATAAATCTGCCGAAGTGCGTATAGAAAATCACTGACGACTGTTTGGGGAATACCATCAAACTCGTCGATGAGGATCACAACCTTCGTAGAAGCGAGTCTTTGATTGCGAAAATCGTTGTCCAGAAAACTTTTAAGGTTTTCAAAGAACGCTTCCATCGAAAAATGGTCAGTTAGTGTTGTGTTCTGTAAAAATTGTGTCAATGCTTCAGAAGGCACCTCGCCTCGTTTTTGGAACACGCTCTTAATTTGCCTGTTAATCTGGTAATAGAGCTGTTCATAAAAAGTGACAGGTGCGGCGTTGCGCATCGTCTGGAAATCCAATTGAATCGGAAAATAGGTCGGGTCTTCCGTGCTAAGTGCTTCAAGTGCCAATCGGAAGAAGGTCGTTTTGCCGGTCTGCCGTGGTGCGAAAAGGACGATGTACTTTCCATCTTCGACGCGATGAATGAAATCCGCGATCTCCTTAGTGCGGGGGACAATATAGTGTTGCTCGGGTCGCACGCGGCCCGTAGTGCCAAAACTTCTCATTTTCCAATCCTCCCCTGCCACCTATTCTATCATATCATCCCGTGAAAGTCCATCGTTAATTTTTCAAGTTTATGAAGCACGCGGCTAATAATTCTCTGGAAACATCAACCGCTCAACATGTTCAATCAAAATGTGCAACACTTTAATATGGATCTCCTGTATGCGGTCTGCAGTGTTACCGGGTGCAATCAGATAAATATCGCAATGTTGCTTAAGATTCCCGCCATCACCACCAAGCATCCCAAACACCCGCACCCCACGCGATTTCGCTACCGCTGCCGCACGAATAACATTCTCAGAATTTCCGCTGGTTGAAAGCACTACGAGTAGATCCCCCGGGTGGCCGAGTGCCGAAAGTGGACGTGCGAAAATCTCGGCAAATCCAAAATCGTTTGCTGTGCAAGTGATATGTCCAGCATCGCTGAGTGCAATTGCGGGAAGCGGTCTCCGATCGTCCCGAAACCTTCCGGTGCATTCCTCAGCAAAATGAATAGCATCGCACAGACTTCCACCATTTCCACACGTGAAGACCCTACCTTGCTGTTCAAATACGTCACGCATCATCTCTGCCGTCTCCGCGATGGTTGCGATATTCTCAGGATTTCGGATAAACCGATCAAGTACGTCCTGCGCTTCCAACAACGCATCGCGAATGCTATGTACGATGTCCATAATTTCTTATCCTCTGCGCAAAAATAGAAGAAGTAATTATTTCAGAATTAACATCTTCCGCGTGGATTTGAATTTTCCTGCTGTTCCTGCTGTTAATGTATAGAAATAGATACCACTTGCGACAAATTCACCGACTTCATTTCTGCCATCCCAATACGCAGCAACGGTTTTGTCTTGATAGACCCCAGATGGTTTGTGTCCGAGATTAAGAGTACGTATCACAGCCCCGTCTATCGTATAAATGGAAATAGTTACATCTGCCGATTGCGCTAACTGATATGGTATCCATGTCTCTGGGTTAAACGGATTCGGATAGTTTGGTAGAAGTGCAGTCTCTTTCGGTGTCAATGATGCTAAGAGATATTCTAAGAAAAGCATGCCCCTTTGTGATGTTGGATCTGCCAAGTTTAGTTGTTGTGCTTCAGTGAGCCAATGTTCAACGTCCGTTTTTGTAGGTCCTGCCTCAAGGTCACGATACCATGTAGAAGGTGCGGCTATTCCAACATCTAATCCGCCAGCAACTAAAACAAGATCCCTGATGTCAACAATACCATCTTTGTTGATATCCGCCGCAGTGTGCCCGGTTTCTCCAAAATGCAAGGCAACAAACGACAAGTCCAAAATGTTTACAGAACCGTCACCATTTACATCTAATAAGGGTTCAACTACTCTTCCACTTTTCATAGCAGTGGACAAAGACTGACCATTCGCATCAGAGAGAATTGCTGACAGCGTAAAAATGGACGGATTCCGAGCAATAACTTGAAATGTTATCTTAACAACAGTGTCTTTTCCAGTTCCAATTTCGGCAGGAGAAGTTAGGTCAAAAGACAGAAGTCCTGGTGGACTGACCTTGGGACTAATAAATGCCTCGCCAGACAGATCATCGCCCGGGCTGTGAGAGACATAATGGAACGTCTCGTTATCGTATTCCACAGCGAGTTGATAGTTTTGCGTCTCTCGCCTATCGGCAATGTTAATGTTAATAATAAATTGCTCACCAATAGAAAGAGCGGAGCCTGTAGATGAAGTCATACGAATAGAAGTAGTGCGTAACGCCGATGGTAATTGCCACAATCTAATAAACCTGTCATCCTTCGTGAAACTATCACCTACACTCGCGAGAGTGCGTCCATCCGGACTAAAGATAGCAGCACCATACCCTCGGAATGTTTTTTGGTGTTCACCTGTGACCGTATCCCACAAGCGCATATCCAAAAAAGTCTCGCTTACGAGGGCACGTCCATTTGGACTGAACGCGAGATGAGAGATACTTGTATCGCTACCGTCCTTCTCTCGATGCGCAACGATTGTTCTTTTATGAGTACCTGTCTTTGCATCCCAAAATCGGATTGTACTGTCCGCACTCCCACTCACGAGCGTCCGCCCATCAGGACTGAACGCGAGACTGGCAATAAACCACGAATGCCCTGTGAGTCCTTTTTTAAGATTTCCTGTCCCCACATCCCACAGGTGAACATCGCTGGGACCTAGCCCTCCTGCACCACTCGCAAGTGTCTGCCCATCAGGACTGAACTCAACGTTATTGATACTCATGAAACTTCCAACATCCTCTATGATTGTTTTCTGGAGCGTGCCTGTAATTGGGTCCCACAAGTGGATAATCCCGTCCCCACTGCCCGTTGCGAGTTTCAATCCATCAGGACTGAAAACAATATCCCCGATCCGATCCTTATGTTCCGTGAGTGTGTGCTTGTTCTCGCCTGTCTCAACATCCCACAAGTGGATAGTTTGATCCCTACGCCCCGCACTTGCGAGGATCGTTCCATCTGGACTAAAGACGATCCTTAAGATAGCATCCGTATGTCCGGTGAGGGTCACTCTGTGTTCACCAGTCATCGCATCCCATAAACGGATTGTGCCATCCCAACTCCCGCTTGCGAGTATCAACCCATCCGGGCTAAAAACAACCTTCATAATCGGCCCCGTGTGTCCCATGAGAGTCTCTTTGTGTTCACCGGTTGTCACATCCCATAAGCGAACTGTAGCATCTGAACTGCCACTTGCAAGTGTTGCACCATCAGGCCTGTAGGCAATAGTACCGATATCGCCTTCATGCCCTTCAAGGGTGATATAGGACCAATCTTCGGCGAAGGTGTTTAGTGAAAGAATAGTTAAAAGAAGTAATAAAGCCAAGATTATTTTCATAGTGAAGGACTCCCTTGGGTTTAACTGTTAGGTGTTAATGATTTTAATTTTCTTAAATCCGGAAAATTTCGCCTAACTTTCCGCCAAGCACGCGTCCGGCACCGAGCAGACACGCAATTAAGATTAACATCCCTACCACACCGAGCGCACTCGCCGTATATGCACCGTGGTCGGGACGTTGAGAGAGTGACCAAATCGCTTTTGTAATCGGATAGTAATCGTCTTTCATCGCTAAAATTAAACTATCACTGACTTCTAACATAGAGAAGGAAAAAACGAGAATCGCACCCGCGAGGATATTCGCGATAACCAAGGGTAAGGTTATCTTATACAAAGTTCGGATCGGTGTCGCCCCCATGTTTTGTGATGCTTCTTCGTAACTCACACTTGTCTGTTGGAGTCCGGCGTAGATAGAGCGCAACATATATGGCAACCGTCGTACCGCATAACTAATAATCAGAAGAAACGTCGGGTTCTTCCGAGGGTCTATGACAGAAACGAACCCATCAGGGAAATACCTCAGTAGAAGCGTCGTATCTGCGAAGCTGCCCATATACCCAAACGCGATTGCAACCCCCGGTAACGCTAACGGTAACATTGCGACAGCATCCAATAGGTTTTGGAACGGGAGACGTTTCCGGGTTAATAGGTACGATATCACGATACCGACCAAGAGTGCCAACAGCGTGCTGAAAATACTGTATTTGAGACTGTTAAAGATACTCGGCAGTGTATCGTCATGTGTGAAGGTCTCAATATAATGTGCGAAGGTCCAGGATTGCGGTAAGATACTCAACCGCCACTGGCTTGCATCCGGCGTTAAGGAGACAAGGATGACACTGATATGTGGTAACAATGCCATAAACGTCAATCCACCGATAAACAGATAGATGATCGTCCGCATACCCCATCTTGCATCCGTCTCACGGGATGTCACATGCCCCCTACCGAGCATCTCATAGTGCTTACTCCCTGTCCAGCGTTTAGAAACATAAAAGGCGAGCGCTGTTAGAACGATAATTAGGACAACGAGCGCGTATCCCATCGGGTTTGTGTTCGCCTCAGTCACTTGTCGAAAAATTTGCACCGCTACAACTTCATTATAATTAAAGATTAGCGGTGTACCGAGGTCCGTGAACGCCCAGATAAAGACGAGAATCGCGCCTGCGAAATAACCGGGCATCATCAAGGGGAGTGTTATCTGACGGAAAACTTGGAACCGTGATGCCCCCATATTTTCCGCGGCTTCCTCCAGACTCGGATCAACGTTTGAAAGTGCCGCTACGATATTGAGATACATTATCGGATACAGGTGCAATGTTGATAACATCACCACACCCCAAAAGCCGCCACGGAACCAGTCAATAGTTCCCGCCATATCAATCAGCCCAAGTTTGACGAGAAGCATATTGACGCTTCCATATAACCCGAACAACTTCTGCATGCCAAGCGCCCCGACAAAAGGTGGCATAATCATCGGGATTAGGATAACAGAGCGTAACATATTCCGTCCCGGATACCGATAGCGTGTCAAGAAATATGCGAGTGGAAGACTGATGATGCTCGTCACTATGGTGACCATTACACCGATATTGAAACTGTTGACAACCAGTTCCCGGATATTCGGATCGGTCACCATCAGTTTAAAGTAGGCAAGCGTGAACCTATTTTCAATCCAGAACGCCTCTTTGAAGACATAGAGAAGCGGGTATATAAGGAAAACAACAAAAAACAGGGTCGTCAATCCGAGCACAAGTGTGATTGAGGGTGTTAAATCGTATTTTCGTTTAATTTTGTCCATTAAAGACAGATTCGTATATGGATTCTTTTCTGTCTCTGACTGATTCAGCATCTCTTTTCTTTCTCCAACCTTTTATGTGCCTTCAACGGCATCGGGTTTGCAGGCTATTCCTTAATTATACCCTATCCACTACCGAATTGCATATATTTTTTTAAACTGAAAACGAATTCTTATTGACCGCTAAACACTATTCATGCTATACTAAATCAATATCCACAATAGAGAATCGTAGCATTATTTATGGCAACAGTAAAACTCGAAAACATCACAAAACGCTTCGGCGATCTTATCGCGCTCGACGACATCACCCTTGATATCCAAGACCAAGAATTCTTCGTGCTCCTTGGTCAGACAGGTGCGGGAAAGACGACAACACTTCGCTGTATCGCTGGCTTAGACAAACCGGAAGAAGGCACAATCTATTTGGATGCGGTCAGCGTCAACGATAAAACCCCTGCAGAACGGGATGTCGCTTTCGTCTTCCAATCCCATATCCTCTATCCGCACCTGAGCGTCTACGAGAATATGGCGTTTCCATTACATCCGAGAAAACTCTCTACTGAGGAAATCGACCGGCGCGTTAGAGATATTGCCCAGATGCTCCACATCGAACATCTGCTCATGCGTACCCCGAATCAGTTAAGCGGCGGTGAAACACAACGTGTCGGACTTGGACGAGCGATGGTGCGTCGTCCGCAAGTCTTTCTCATGGACGAGCCGATATCGAATCTGGATGCGAAACTCCGTACGGAAATGCGCGCTGAAATCCGCTGGCGGCAACGTGAACTCGGTACAACGACCTTTTATGTAACACACGACCAGATCGAAGCAATGTCAATGGCGGATCGGATCGCCGTCCTCGAAGCAGGCAGCATCCAACAATTAGGGACACCCGCTGAAATCTACAATCACCCCGCCAACTTATTTGTCGCCGGTTTCATAGGTAACCCGAGCATGAATTGCATCCCATGCGACATCGCCAGTGCCAATGGCGAACTTCAATTGAAATTAGCAGGCGACACTGGAAACAGTAATTCCGTGACAATCCAAGACGCACGAATTGCTAAAGCACTGAACGACAACATCTCAAACAGCGACGCCATCTTTGGTGCACACGCTGAGGATGTCCTTGTAAGTCATCAGTCTATCCCAAATGCATTTCAGGCTGAAGTTTATAGCGCTGAACCGCTTGGTGCGGAAACGATCGTCGAACTGACACTCGGCACGGATGCCACAGGCACACATACGATTCTCAAGGCATGCACAGCCCCGAACTTTAAAGCAGACATCGGACAACATCTTCATGTGTCGTTTGTCCAGGACCGGATGCATTTTTTCGACAAAACCACCGGCAACGCTATCCTGTAGGAAGGATTTGTAATCCCGATGCCTTTGGCAACGCTATCTTGTAGGAGGGATTTGTAATCCTGATGCCTTAAGCGCATAACTAATTATGAATTGGCAACTTAAACTCTTTAACCTCATGCCCAATTTTCTAAAACGCATCGGATGTCAATTGCTACGCCGACTCGGCTACGATCCCGATGCATGGTTAGAAAATTTTCTCAGTAAACACAAAGGAGACTAACACGTGAGAGGCGGAGATATTCTCATCGAATGCTTGAAAGCACAGGGCGTCTCAGCGGTTTTCGGAATGCCCGGTACCCAAAATATTCAGATCTACGATGCCCTGCTGCGCCGTGGGAAAGACACGATTGACCACTACCTCGTCCGACACGAATACGCAGCAACGCAGATGGCAGACGGTTTCGCCCGCGCGACGGGTGAAGTGGGTGTCGCTATCACCGTCCCGGGACCAGGTGCCAGTAACGCATCAACTGGAATTTTAGAGGCATTTACCGATTGCGCGCCTGTGATGCTAATCACCGGACAGAGCGATTCCAGCCTCTATAGCAAGCATCCAAGCAAGATGTTCCACGGCTTGGATCAGATGCGGTTCTTTGAATCGCTCACCAAGTACTGCGCCATCGCCCATACCGTCGCTGAGATTCCTGTCGTTGTGGAAAACGCCTTTAAAGCAATGCGGAACGGGAGACCCGGACCGACGGTGCTGGAATTCCCGATGGATGTCGTTACAGGAGAAGGAGAGGTACGAATCCCGCCGCGTGTGGAACGTGCGGAATTACCGCCACCCGACGATACAGACCTCAGCACCGCTGTTGAAACAATCCGCAACGCCAAAATGCCGCTGATCTTCGCTGGATCTGCCGTTTTCCACGCAGATGCCCGAAACGAGTTACGTCTCCTTGCCGAAAAATTGAACGCGCCTGTCATTGTTACCCGCAATGGAAAGGGTGTATTGTCTGAGGACCATCCGTTGGCACTCCAAATCTGCTACGGCTATCTCGGACGTGAGGCACTCCAACGCGCCGACTGTCTCATCGGCATCGGACCACGCTTTACCTCTATTGATACCCGTAATTGGAGCCTCCAACTGCCGCAACCCTTCATCCAAATTGACGAAGATGCAGACGAGATTGGACGTGAATACCCGTGTGATGTGGGGGTCGTCGGTGATATGAAATTGACGTTGCAGGCACTCATTGAGGATGTTGTCCCCGGGCAAAATGGATGGAACGAGGTGCTGACAGAACTCCGCACTAAATTTGATGCACAACCGTCATTACCGGTCATCCACGAATTACAGGATGTGCTTCCACGAGATACTATCTACGCAATTGATGTCCACGCACTCGGCTATGCTTCCTTTGCGGAATTTCCGATCTACGATCCGAGAACCTTCCTCTATCCGAATATCGGCGTAGCGTTAGGACACGCCTATCCAGCCGCCATCGGTGCCAAAGTCGCCTACCCTGATCGTCCGGTTATCTGTTTCAGCGGCGATGGTGGGTTTTTGATGGGGGCAGTGGAGATGGCAACCGCCATGAAATACGGTATCAACGTCGTAGCGATTGTGGTGAATGACGGTGCGCTGTCAGCGATTAAAGGGTCTCAAGTAAAGGGATGTGAGGGACGCACGATTGATACAGACCTTGTTAATCCTGATTTCGTTGAATTCGCAAAATCTTTCGGTGCGTATGCCAAACGGGTTGAGGATTTAGGTGATTTCAAGGAAACCTTACGCGACGCACTCGCCGCTGAGCAACCTGCACTCATTGAAGTCATGCTGCAGGAACGCCAAGACGATATTATCAACGCTATCGGATGGTTGATGTCCGAACCGCTCCGAAAAACCGGTTTTTAACATTTCCCTCCAATTTCACGACACCAATCTATGCGATCGCTCTGGCACCAATAAATTCCAATTCCCACTTCCCTTTTCTTCGGATCCAAATGTATGCACCCCAAGACGCGCTAAGATCGCCTTCAGAGTATCCGCCAGAAATTTTAACACAATTTCCAAACACACCAACCCATCTATAACTATCAATTCGGAAGAGAAGACCGTTCCCCTCTCGGAAGAGAAGACCATTCTCCTCCGTTGGAGCCTCTCCCTCAACCACGATGCCTCCCATTACAAATTCCGAACCTTTCTTTATAGGTGGCGAGTGTCCCTTAAATCGCGCAAGAAATTCGGGCGAAGGGTCTTCTCCCTCAATTTCCAAGAAATACGCCTCGGCATCTTGTTGTTGTGCGGAGGCATTATTTTCAAATTTATAGCGAAAAAACACCTCAAAGAGGTCGAGTGTTTCGGGATCAGGTGTTTCGTCTTGAAAATCGCCACATGAAGATAAGATGGTAATAGCCAAACAAAAAACGGCTAACACACACATTTTCTGCCTTCTCCTAAATAAAGCCATGGAATCCTCCAATCTTGATGATCTCCGCTCGGATTGGTGTGTCGTCGGACAGCTTAGTCAGTTCGTAACCTCGAAGTACCAGCTTCAGGGACAGCGTTTCGTTTGCCGCTTTACTCATCTATACCAACCGCACCGAAAAAAATAATAATGGTCCCACCGGTTAGGGTCAGGCAACCGAAAACGGATCCTGCGGCACCTGATTTAATCTGATACGATCGCATTTTCGCCCGATAAGCATCGGCGTAAAACTTGACGTATTCAGGCGATTTTCCGATCAATCTTTCAGGTGGCGGATTCGGTGGATGGAGACGGGTATAATATCGAGTCAGCAGACTGAAGACCGTTGCAGCACTCACTGCAGCAATTATGTATGAAGGTTCGGGCTGACTATGTCCAAAATGCAAGTCAGCAATACATCCAGTCGTCAAAGCGCACATCCCTGCGGCGAGAGGTACACTCATGCCTGCGCCAAAATAAGCCGGTAAATTGACATCGTGTTTGGCATCCGATTCAGCATCCACTTTCGCCTGAAGATGTATGGGATCCTGCGGTATATTCTCATAACGTTTAGAACCGCAGCCTATAAGAACAATTGACAAACAACAGAAATATAGTAAGCATCTCACAAGCAATCTCCTTTATGCAGCGGAAAGTAATCTGGAGCCTGTCCGTCCCTTATGTCCTTTCTGTGTAGCGGAACTGTGGTATTGCTGCCGAAAAAGCCGGCCACTATGGCGCGTCTTGTTCCTACCGGGTAGTCGTTCCTGACGTTGACTGCGCACAACGGAAACCGTAATCGTAGATTGTGTTTGTCGGTGAAAGCAATAAGCGATGGGTGACGCAGATACCTTTTTCGGTGGCACTCCAACCCCCACCGCGTAACGCCCTTATGGGGATCGTTTCAATGTCTGTGAAATTGGCTATCAACCAACCAATCTCATTCGTTCCTGCGCGCGGATTCTTGCGAGGCGTGGCGAAGAAAAAATCATCGTCGTAAAGATCAAGACACCATTCCCAAACGTTACCAGTTATATCATACAAGCCGTAGCCGTTAGGTGAATACTTACCCACAGGGGTGGTATCTCCTACTTTTCTATCATAGTTCGCTTTGGTAGTATCGCTCGTATCACCCCACGGATAGTTCTGATTCGCAAGCCCGCCGCGTGCAGCGTATTCCCATTCAGCTTCTGTAGGGAGTCGCTTCCCTGCCCACAAAGCGTAAGCCACCGCCGCAAACCAACTGATGTAGACAACAGGGTGATTCGCTTTTCCTTCGGGGTAGGTATTGCCATCCCAATGCTTTAGGTAGTCCCCGTCGTGAAACCTATCTTTAAGATGCGATTTTCGCCACTGGGGGTTTTCAACAAGAAACTGCTGGTATTCAAGATTTCTCACGGGGTACGTGTCAATATAAAAAGCGTTGACGCTTCCGATCTCAAGATTGCCAGCGGGTATTAACACCATGTTTTTCATGAAAAACAATCCTCATATTCAATAGGACTTACACAATGACGAAGCATCACGACACTCCAAGCTAAAGACGTAGAATTGGAAAACAGAGAGGACGAGCTCAAGCGTGCGAAAATAATCTTGATATGCTTTAAGGGTACTTACGCCTGAAAAGGTAATCAGTTGGGGCATTTAACAAATATACGACTAATACTCTCCACGTGCGTTCCAACCGGGATACTGTTCTTCTAACGCCTGAAGCGTTTGCGGTGTGTAGTATGGGTGCCCCGCGGGTGGAAATCGAAAAACCTCACGCTCCGCTGCCGTTAGCGTGCCGATGAATTTTGAGAATGTCGCGTTTCGCCCTTTATCTGTGTAGTGCCGAAAACCTTCCCAATAGTGGTCTGCGCGTCCCAGACCGAATCCCCACGTGAAACGTTGTCCGTCTTCCCGTAGATAATCGCTCGCTGAATGCAGTGTATAGTTGTTAAAAATACAGACAGTTCCGCCTTTACAAACAAGAGGTTCGTATTTAGAGGTATCCCGTCCGTATTCCTTCGCAAGAAGTCTAAGCGGTGCTTGGTCTTTGTCTACATCCTCAAGGTGTACCCAAAAGCCGAGTTGCCCAAATTCACGAGCACTCTCAGATTGTGGTAGCAGTGAGTTGTTGCCGTTATCAATGTGCAAATTGCTCGGATCGCTATCAACACCCGGGCCTTTAAATCCGGGATAGCGTGCAATCATACACCCAGCACGGAAATGAATATGCTCCGTTTTCAGAAATTTACGTGCGAATTCCCATGCATCGTGATCCACGATGCCGCGCAGTAACGCCATTTCAGCGGGCGGGAATTCGGTCAAAATCGCGCCACCGGGGGGCGGGTCATCCTTAACTTCTTCCCATGTCGGGAGTACACGGCGTTGAGCAGCTTGCATCTCCGCAAGTTGTTCACCTGAATAGTAGTCGGGTACAATTAAGTAGCCTTTCGCTAAGAGTTCATCCAGCTGTGCATCGGTAAATTTCTTAGGCATGTTGACCTCCATTGGAGAAATAGAGCAAGTTTGAACAAGGCATGTTAAAAAATTTTTGCTGACGAACCTTGACCACCAAAGCCCGCCAGCAAAATTGAAAACTCCCCCAGACGGACTCGAACCGCCGACACGATGGTTAACAGCCATCTGCTCTACCGACTGAGCTATGGGGGAATATTAATATTAATTATACCCTATCCCGTCAGCAATTGCAAGTTAAATACTACTTTTTTGCTGTACGCGAAATAGACTGACGTTAATTATACCGTATCTTGTCTGCTGTTGCAAATTAAATTTTTTACTACTGTCTTTAGCATCCGCACACAACTTCAGTTCCCGAAACGCCTTGCTTACCTTTTGTTTCATAGCCATCACGCTTCCACCAATCCAAACCCCCCATCAGCTCCTTAACCTGAAACCCCAACTTCGCCATATTCAAGGCACCTTTGGTAGAAGCATTACAGCCGATACCATCACAGTATGTCACATACACCTTTGATTTATCAAGTTCACTTGTAGTCGTCTCAGACATTGTTCGATGCGGTATATTTATGGATGTAGGTATGTGTTCAAGTGCGTAAGCCTCTGGAGAACGCGCATCTATGACGACGATAGGTTCTCCGTTATTGAGTGCCTCATAAAGATCCCAAGAATCTGTTTCATAATTGAGTTTAGCTTGATAAAATTCAATCTGATTCATAACTTTTCCTTCATTATCAGAATACAGAAAACACCTTAATTTTACCGGTGTCAATCCATCTCGCAACCACGCTTCTCGCTGGAATTATCATGCCCTTATACCTAAATCGATCCGTTCCAAAGTTCGCGTACATCTCAACCATATTCCCAAACTCAATGCGCTGGATTTGCTTGTCATGACTCAACCACGCAAAATCGGTCATTGCCCGTCCACCGATCTGCCGATGCAACGGGGAAAAGAATGCGTAGTACTTCTTTATCCACGCTTTATGCTTTTCAAATTCTGCTATGTTCAGATGATACAACGGTGGCACATTGTAGAGCAACTCTAACAATGCCAACGTTCCTATAGCATTCTCAAACTTGAGACTACCAGCCCCCCAATGATGCGTTGTTATCACCGAGTCGTGAAATACAATCTGGTAGAGCGGTAATCGGAAACGCGGATCGTAGTAGTGATACAGATATTTCGATTTGAGAGGCACCTGCTTGATGTGAACCGCTGGCCCTTCCGGGGGCCAATACCCACCAACATAATAAGGCGAGGTCTTCGACTTCATATCTGGATCACCCCACCCGATGACAGGAACCGTCATCCCGTGTGCGAAATGAAGCACCGATGCCGAATAGGCAGCACCACCCTCTGAACCGACAACCTTATGGTGTGTATCCCGAATCCACACGATCCGCGCAAGTCGTGCGTTCATATCATCTAACTGTGTTGCCGGATGGGATGCCGAATAATCGTCGTAGAGTTCACCGTAAGCATCACAATCAATAAACCATGTATTGAAATCTATCGGCATCTGTTCAACAATACCGTTGACGCGCTTTTCGACATAAGGCTGCGCCATGATCGGGCTTAAGTGGTACCCTTTCTTTTTAAACCCCCGACGCTTCGTGCCGTCGGCGTTGACAATCGCACCGGTCTCATAAAGCGTCAGATCAAACTGGGCAGTCTCCCATGTATCCTTTTCGTTCGGATGATGGATACTATGATAGGAGTCATACGGTCCAATCAGATAACCGAGTGCTTTCGCCTTCGCTACAGCCTTCGGATGCCGAAACCCTTCTTGCCATGAATCCACGCCGAGCCAGAGCCTATCCAATCCGTTTTCAGCAAATTGCTCCAGCAACTTCACAGAGAGTCCATCGCCCCACTCGTCTGGGTGCCGTAATGTGTCAGAAAACGCGGCGTAGAATAGAAGGCAGTTGCGGCGATAAAGCTCAGGCAGCGATAACATGGATACGTCTCGCGAGATTAACGCTTCTGCTTCTGACGTAAGGGGAATCTCTGTCCAAGTGATTGGCTCGTAAAAACGCTGCTTTTCAAGTTGCTCACTTATCGCACGACTGACAACGCGTAAACTGTACTTGGACGGATAGTCCACCTGAACAATTTCAAGAATTGCTTTCCGCACCTCTACGTTCAGTTGCGTCCAGATCCGCTTCGTAACCTTGGTATCACCACTCAGTCCTGTTGCAAACGCCTTCCAATCCGTTACATCGTATTGGCTGAGGAGTTTACCCCCCCAGAGATAGATATGTGCAGCACCGAGTAACTTCTCCGCGGCAGGCGTCTTTTGAATCTTTTCAGTAAAAGAAACAAATTCGGCATTCTGTTTCAGCCATTTTCGGTAACGCTTGGCAGGGGCAACCGGCGATGCTGCATCAAGAGTGATACGCACCGCATACCTTTTCTGTTCCCAATTGGGTGTGAAGGTATGCGATACCTGCATGCCTAACCCATGCGTTAACGTCTTATTGAAATGGATTTGGTTGTTGAAAGGATTGGTTAAAATGTAGGTAAGCGTTCGATCAGCGAGATGCAACCCCCAGAACGGCATTGAGAGACCCGCGGTTGTGTTTATCGGTCCCCGTTCGCATAAGAAGTCCCGCCACATAACATCATCTTTCGGAACATAACTCCCCTCAAAAAAGGGGAAAATATAACCGCGGAGCGACTCGAAATCTTCAATAACGGGCCATGTTACACTTAATGCGTCATTTGTCCGTTTATCTTGAATAAATTCAACGGATAACGTATCGTCTATCAGTTCAAAGCGGACGGTGAGAAAACGCTCCGGTATCCGCCAACTGACAGTATTGCCTTCTTGAGAGAATTCCGTTATAGTGCCGAGACCGGTCTGTTCCCATGAAATCGGCAAGGATATTTCCGAATCCGCCGGATATGTCTCCACAGCGAGCGACTGGGGATCAATATCAACTGTCCAAACAGCATTGCGAAGATAGACCGTTTCAGGCGCAGCACCGATATTGATAGCGGTCAAAAGAAGTATCCCTATAGATAAAATGTAAATTCGCGATCTGAGCAATAGTATCTATCCTCATTCAAAAAGCTGTGAAACTTGACACGAAAAGCTTTTATCTTGCTAATTCTTCCCACAATGCCCGATAAAAATTCATCACGCGCACGGGATCAGAGCTTCCCGCGATTTCCGCAAGGGTGTAACCTGTATATCCAGACACTTTCAACGACGTAAAAAGTTCCCGCCACGGATACTCGCGCCGATGCAGCTCCGTGATATGCACCAAACCGATTCTGCCTTTCACGAGATCAAAATTCTTTTGAATCGACCCGTTTTCCACTTCACCGAAGTTGGAATTCCAGCAGACATAGACGTTGTCGTGATCAGCGACATCAATAATCGTGCGGATATGTCGGAGTTCGGAGGTGCCACCGCCGTGCACTTCCAACCGAATCTGTACGCCGAGGTCGGCAGCGAATTCGCCACACTCGCGCAACGCTAATCCAATTTGCTCAAGGGTCTTTTCAACAGGCACTTCATCAGGAAGTCCATTCGGACGCACTTTCACACCGGGTGCCCCGACATCCGCTGCGAGTTGCGAGTATACCTTCGTTCCTTCTATATTTTCCCGAACAACGGCTTGATCCACGGCATGATAGTCAAATGCTGAACCTAAGCCAGCAATCTCAATCGGCGAATCGTCAAATTGCTGTTTTACCGCTGCGCGTTCGCTTGCGGAGAGTTCAACTTCAACGCCGTGGGCATGCGTCGTCCGCAATTCCACGCCCTTAAATCCTGTCTCCACACACTGTTCAATGATTGTGGGAACATCCCAATCTTTTGCCATATTATATGTAACTAAACCAAGCTTCATAAAATCTCCTTCTTATTCAAAAAGTTGTGCGACTTGACACGAAAAACCTTCAACGACATCTTCACCCGTCAGTGTGTCGTCATAAGTGAGGGTTTTGATGTCTGCTTTAGAACGATACACCGTCACCGTTTGTCCGACTGGTTCAATCACCCAAACAAGACGCGTTCCCGCGTCCAGATAGGCAAAAACCTTTTCAAGCACACGATACTGAATATCCGATGGTGAGAGAACTTCAACCGCCAGATCCGGTGGGATGGAAAACGCTTTGCGTCTGTCAGCGGGAAGCCTCGCCGATGAAACAAACGCTACATCCGGTTTAACCAATCGATCCCCTAATCTAAAGTCTGTATCAGCTGGATACAAACGTCCCAGCTGATTCTCCCGAACGTGCAAACCCAAAAGAAAACTGAGATTCATACTGATTTCACCGTGTTCTATTGTCGGAGGCGCCATCGGTATTAACTTTCCTTTCACATATTCATAGCCCTCTAAATCGGTTTCCAGAAAATCTTCCAACGTCATATCGGTTTCCAGCGGCGCGAGGGATATTGCCGCTTGTTCATATCCATTTTTCGGAATGTCCATCAGAACCTCTCCTTCTCCGATACCACCTATTTTCAATTGCATCACACTGTGTTTTTTGCTATAATGTTCCTTAAATCAACACAGCAAGGAGAACACCACCATGGCATACGCACTTGAAGATGAATTTGGTGATATTATCGGCAAAGCCCGACGTGGGCAAAATCTGTCTCAAAGTGAAATCGCAGCTGCTGCGGGTATTACAGAGGCAGAACTCGGTCGTATGGAACAGTATACCTTAAAACCGACAGAAACGCAAGTTTTTCGGCTCGCAGAGGTCCTGAATTTGGACGGTGCCAAGCTACTCGATATTGCAACAGAACAGTGGGCACCCGAATCGCCCTCACAAGGTAGCGACGCAAATCTTGAGGTCATCACAATTAGCGCGCCCGTCGGCGGGTGGCCCGTCAATGCCTATCTCTTGATCTGCAAAGCGACCGACGATGCCGCAGTTATTGATACTGCTGCGCATCCAGACCTCATCTTAGAACAACTCGATGCGCGTCCTGTGAATCCGACTGCGATCCTGCTGACGCACGCCCATGGCGATCATACCAATGGATTACCGAAACTTCAAACCGAAACAGGATGCGAGACCTACATCCACAAAAACGAACCGAAACCGCAGAGCCACAACACATTGCGTGAAGTCATTCATGGTGATGTCCTCTCTGTCGGTGAACTGATGGTAACCGTTGTCAATACGCCCGGACATACAACCGGTGGATGCAGTTTTCTCACACAGAATGTAGCATTCGTCGGCGACGCGATCTTCGCGGGTTCCGTCGGTGGACCTAACATCTCCTATCAGGATGAAATTGAAAGCGTTCGTGACAATCTATTGTCCCTTCCAGATTCGGTTAGACTCTTTCCTGGACACGGTCCTTCCACCACCGTCGGTGAGGAAAAACTGCACAACCCATTTTTCTAATTTTTAAACCATGGGCCTCCACAGAGTGCTTTTCACGGAAGGTTGACTTTTGCTCTCTTATCTCCTCCAGCGTTTTCTTTCGATCGGTTTATCTCTGTTAGCGGTGTCGCTCCTTGTTTTTCTCATGGTGCATCTCATCCCGGGCGATGCCGCTGTCGCTATCTTGGGAGAACGCGCGACCGAAGCTGCACTTACCGAACTCCGAAAGGAGATGGGACTTGATAAACCGCTGTACCACCAATACGCCAAATTCCTGTGGGATGCCGCGCATCTTGATTTCGGACGCTCTTTCAAAACGAAACAACCCGTGGTCGATGAAATCAGACGCTATTTCCCAGCAACGGCTGAATTAACCCTCGCAGCGATGGCATTTTCAATGCTGTTCGGTATCGCTGCGGGTGTTATTGCCGCAATCTCTCGCGGAAAATTCTTGGACTATTTTTCGATGTCGGTATCCCTCGCCGGAATCTCAATGCCGATCTTCTGGCTCGGACTGATGCTCATTCTGCTTTTTTCCTATTTTCTTCCAATATTACCAAGCAGTGGTCGGTTGGATACCCTCTTAGACTTAGACATCCAAACACGCACCGGCTTTTATCTTATTGATACACTGCTTACAGGAAACTTTACCGCCTTCCGAAGTGCCGTTGCCCACCTAATCCTCCCCGCAATTACATTAGGCACCATCCCGTTAGCGATTATTGCTCGGATGACCCGTTCCAGCCTCCTTGAAGTGCTAAATCAGCCGTATATTACGACGGCTTATGCGAAAGGCTTGACTCGCTGGAAAGTCATCAGCAAACACGCCATGAAGAATAGCATGGTGCCAGTCTTGACAGTTATCGGCTTAGAATTCGGTTACCTACTGGGTGGCGCGATTTTAACTGAGCATATCTTCTCTTGGCCCGGACTCGGTTCATGGCTGCGCGCCGCAGTCGAGGCTCGTGACATCCGGGCAGTCCAAGGTGGTGTGCTTTTCGTCGCGACAGTCTTTATGTTCGTCAATCTTATTGTGGACCTGTTATACGCCTACTTCGACCCGCGTATCCGAATAGGAGACGACACCAAATGAATACGCCAACAACCGCCAGTAGCCAACAACATATCTTTCGGAAACTTTTAAGACACCGCTCTGCTACTATCGGTGCATCAATTATCCTATTCTTTATTGTGATTGCCATTTTCGCACCGCTCATTGCAACACACGATCCGAGACACGCCAATATCATTGAACGTCTCCAAGGTGGATCGGCTTCACACTATCTCGGGACCGATAAGGTAGGACGCGATATATTTAGTAGGATTGTCTACGGCACTCGTATATCTCTAAAGGTCGGGCTTATCGCAATGACCTTTTCTGTGGGGTTCGGTACACTCTTCGGCGCGATCGCTGGCTATTACGGTGGAAAACTTGACAACCTGATTATGCGCGTGATGGACATGATGCTTGCGATGCCGAGTATCCTCCTCGCGATGGTTATCGTGACAATTCTCGGTCAGAGTCTCACAAATGCGATTATCGCCGTGTCAATCGTCTATATTCCGCAATACGCCCGAATTTTGCGCGCTGCAGTCCTTAAAGTCCGAGAATTAGACTATGTCACCGCCGCGAGGGTGATCGGTGCGAGTAACAGTCGTATTCTTCTTACCACCGTTCTCCCGAATTGCATCGCGCCGTTGATCGTCCAAGCAACCTTAGGGATCGGCGCAGCCATCTTAGATGCAGCAGGACTTAGCTTCTTAGGACTCGGTGCAGAAATTGGTGAACCCGAATGGGGCGCGATGCTTAATGAAAACAGGGACCTCATCCGTCGCGCGCCTTTAGCCGTCACCGCTCCGGGGGTCGCCATTTTCTTGATCGTCTTAGGCTTCAATCTCCTCGGCGATGCACTCCGAGACGCGCTTGATCCCCAAATAGATTGAAGAAAACGCGTTCAAGCTGAGCACGAAAACAGAAATTTGACTTACACAACCAGATTTTTTTGACACGTCTTGTTTTTCGTGGTATAATTGAATGCAAATTTAGCCTATTGAGGTTTAATACTTTTATGAGGTTTGCTTTACAGTCTCAGGTTTTGAAAATGAGTCTCAATATCACTAATTTAAACTTAACAGAGGGCACTCGCAGGCTATTTACCTTCCCTAATACAAGAAACTCACAATTTTTTACATCTCTCCGCTTTCTTATCTGCGTCAGTGCTATATTGTATCTCTCCCTTGGCACTGCTGAAGCTGCAACACGGGAATACTGGATCGCCGCCGAGAAAGTTGAATGGAACTACGCACCGAGTGGACAAAACCTCATCAGACCAGAGATGGGATTGGACGTTTGGGGTAAGGCACTCGTGTATGAAAAATACCGCTACATTCAATACACCGATAACACCTACACGACACAAGTCGAACAACCCGCGTGGATGGGTATTCTCGGACCACAACTGCACGTCGTCGAAGGCGATAGCGTGAAGGTACATTTTCTCAATCGCGCGGATAAGCCGCTCAGTATTCACGTTCACGGGTTACAATACGACGAAGAAAACGAAGGCGCAGATATGAAAGGTTCCGGTGCCGCCGTAAAACCGGGTAGTACTTTTACTTACCATTGGGAAGCAGATAGCGATGCCGCCCCGGGGCCGAACGATCCGTCGTCTATTGTCTGGCTTTATCACTCACATGTCGATGCCGTTACAGAGGTTTACGACGGCTTAATCGGAACCGTTGTCGTCACCAAAAAGGGGATGGAACGCGCACCGGATGATCCGCGCCCTAAAGATATTGACAAAGCATTCACGACACTGTTCTTAATATTCAACGAAAATGACCGAAAAATCGTCGAAAGCGGACAAAGCGAGGCTTATGAATCGCCTGAAGAAGCCGAAGAAGGAAACCTTAAGCACGCCATTAACGGATTTATCTTTGGTAACTTACAAGGTTTGGAAGTCCAACAGCACGACCAGGTACGCTGGTACCTTATCGGGTTAGGCACTGAAGTCGATATGCACACCGCGCACTGGCACGGTCAGACAGTGCTAAATGCTGGAAGACGCACTGATGTGGTAGACCTACTTCCCGGATCCATGGTTACGGTAGATATGATAGCCAAAACACCCGGCAACTGGCTCTATCATTGCCATGTCGCAGATCATATCACGGCAGGTATGAATACACGCTGGCGAGTCGTGCCAAAACGGTGACAGAACAGCACACTATTCACTTGGATAATAACCCGAACTTTTTGCTGCCGTATCTGACAAAATTTATGCTGGTTTTGATCCGATGCACACACACTTAATTTATCAATGTCAGGACTTACGTACTGCTGGCGGGGTTTCATGAAGATTAATTTACTAATTCGGTAATATCAGAACGTGCGATAAATCGCACTACTACGAACCGGCCCGTTTGTAGTAGGGCAATTTTGCGGCGTACACGCCCAAATGCGACGTGCATTATTGCCCGTCAATTACCGATTTATTTTCTTAAAATCCATCAAACCCCGCCTGCAAGGGGCTTGCTTAAGTCCTAAATGTATCAAAGGAGACACAATGTTCACCAACAGAACCCATTTGTTTAATTACGTTTTGCCAATCTTAATTTTATTCACCCTCATCGGGACGGTTCACGCGGAAACGCTGACTGTCTATTCTGGACGCAGCAAGAGCCTCGTTGAACCGATTATCAAGCAGTTTGAAAAAGAAACCGGCATCCAAGTGAAGGTGAGCTACGCCAACACGACACAGTTAGCCGCCACGCTTTTAACAGAAGGCGACAAAAGCCCCGCGGCACTCTTTTGGGCACAAGATGCCGGCGCACTCGGTGCTGTGAGCAAAAAGGCGATGTTCGATAAGTTACCGGAATCTGTGTTGTCCAAAGTGCCTTCAATTTTCCGCGATGCTGACGGTTTCTGGGTAGCAACAAGTGGTAGGGCACGGGTACTCGCATATTCCCCAGAACGCGTTAAAATGGAAGAACTTCCCCAAAGCGTTTTCGATTTAACACAACCGATGTGGAAAGGTAGAGTCGGTTGGGCACCAACAAATGCATCCTTTCAAGCATTTGTCACTGCCCTACGTGTGCAAGTCGGTGAAGAAAAAACGGAAGAATGGCTACGCGGCATGAAAGCAAATGGGGTCAAAAAATACGCCAAAAATACACCTATCATAGAGGCACTCGCCGCAGGTGAAATCGATCTCGGTTTGCCAAACCACTACTACCTACTCCGTTTCAAAAAAGGGAACGCCAAGTTCCCCGCCGCACAAACCTTCTTTAAAGCGAGTGATCCAGGCAACCTCGTCAATGTTGCCGGTATCGGACTTCTGAAGAGTAGGAAAAATAAGGACGCTGCCCTGAAGTTTATAGATTTTCTGCTATCTGCCAAAGCGCAGCAATACTTTACCAGCGACGTTTTTGAATATCCTGTCATTGAAGGTGTAATCCCAAATGCGAATCTGGTGCCACTGTCAGAGCTGCTCCAACTCGCGCCAACATTCAATCTCAATGAGATGGATGATCTTGATGGTACAGTTAATTTACTACGGCGCGTTGAAATTCTATAGAAGCACCGAACCTCGTTCGGGAAACTGAAACCGCAAAAACTGGATGTTAAAGTCAGAAACAGTCAGAACACACCGTTATTTCTCTACCTCTGCTGTCGTGGCAGTTATTCCCATTGTCATGGTCGGCATCGGCGGTCTCATCCCGCTGGTCTATCTACTTGCCAAAGCGTTTTCAGCGGAAGGTACCGCACTTGTGCAGATTGTCTTCCGCTGGCGAAATGCGAGGCTGTTCCTGAATACGCTGCTGCTGACCGCAGGTGTCCTTGCCCTTAATCTGCTGTTAGCCACACCAGCGGCATGGTTAACGACCCGGGTCAACCTAAAGGGTAGACGTTTTTTCACGGTGCTATGCGCGTTACCACTTGCCATCCCGGGCTATGTAATGGCGTATGCCCTGTTAGCAATCGGTGGAAACACAGGTATCGTAGCACAGTTATTTGGCACGAGCATCCCGCGCCTTAGCGGTTACCCAGGCGCACTCCTCGCACTCAGTGCTTATACAAGTCCCTATCTCTTTTTAAACCTACGCACCACTTTGTTAGGACTTGATCCGAGTCTTGAAGAATCCGCTCGCAGTCTCGGCTACAAGCCTTATGAAACCTTCTTTTATGTCGTTCTTCCCCAACTCCGTCCCGCCTTTTATGCCAGTGGACTCCTCATTAGTCTACACGTGCTTGGAGACTTTGGTGTCGTGTCATTGATGCGCTATGAGACCTTTAGTTACGCACTTTACACAGAATATATGCTCTCCTTTGAACATATTTATGCGGCATGGCTCGCGTTGATGCTTCTAACTTTCACGGCGTGTCTGCTCTATCTTGAGGCAAAACTGCTAAATAATGCGACCTTTCACCGCACCGGTCGCGGCCCCTCTCGCCAACTACCACAGACGCAACTTGGTGCGTGGCGTTTCCCAGCCTACACCCATCTTAGTCTACTCACGTTCATAACTGTAGGTATACCTGCCTCTACTGTCATTCTCTGGATGTTCAGAGGGTTGAATATGTCTGCTCTGGAAGGACTCTTGGGGGCACTGATCGGTTCGCTGTCAATGGCAATACCCACAGGTGTCCTATGCGCGCTGCTTGCGATACCATTCGCGTACATAGGTGTTCGCTACCCATCACGCATCTCAAACGCGTTAGAACGCATCGGTTACGTTGTTTACGCTATACCGCCGCTTGCATTCGCCCTATCACTCATCTTTTTCCTTTTAAACACCGCGCCATTTATCTACAAGACGCTCCCTGTCCTCATCTACGCGTGTACGCTACACTTCCTCGCAGAGGCGATCGGACCGGTACGCAGCTCGCTCTACCAAGCCTCACCAAACTTGGAGGAAGCAGCTCGCTCGCTTGGATATTCACGCATACAGGCGTTTTTCAGAACGCTTTTCCCGATTCTTATGCGCGGCATGCTCACTGCTACCGCCTTGGTCTTCCTGGCAACAATGAAAGAACTTCCTCTCACCTTTCTTTTATCCCCCGCTGGATATGAAACCCTCGCACTCAATGTCTGGAGTTACACCACAGAAGCGATGTTCGCTGAGGCTGCACCTTATGCACTTGCGATTCTGGTTTTTTCCGGGATATTCGTTGGTGTCCTAACTCGCCACGAAGCACAACCATGAAAATCGGCACAAAAACTGTCAAATGACATAATGTTTCAACAATTTATACACAAGTTTGTCTAATTGTGGTAGACTATCATACAAATCTCTAATTGACAAACTGGAACGAATATATTGTCCGATTTTTTAACCCTGCCACCGCTTGTAGCACTGAGTACCGATGCGCTTCGGTTATTGCTCTCATTTGCGCTGAGTATTTTTATCGTTAACATCTACCAGTGGACACACACCAAAGTCCCGCAAAAGTCGTTTACCGACACACTCATCATCCTCTGTATGCTGATTTCAGTCGTGATGGTGATTATAGGTGATAGCATTGCGCGTGCGTTTAGTTTAGTCGGTGCGCTGTCTATCATCCGGTTTCGGACTGCTATCCAAGACCCCCGCGACATCGGGTTCGTTTTCTATGCGTTAGCCGTCGGTATGGCAGTAGGGGCAGGGAATCCATCTGTCGCAATCTTAGCAACTTTTCTCATCGGTATTATCATCCTCGGTATCTACTACTGGCATCAACGTTTCGGGAATAATAACGAATTTAGCTTAGAATTCTGTCTGCCACCTGATCAGAATTTGGAAACCGTTTACCAACCCGCTTTCGACAAGCACTTGGTTTATGAACGCTTAATTGAAAAACGGATCAAGAAATCCCAGCAGGTCGAACTCACATTTCGAGTTAGATTGGCAAATCCACAGGAATGGCTCGTTTTTTTTAATGAACTCTCACGGATTGAAAATGTTACAGAGGTCAAAATGGATAAAGAGTGATAGAACTTACGCAGCCCCCCGTGCAGTCGGGGTTTAAAACCCCGACTGCAGTGCGTCGGACATCCGTTATCATGGAACAGGTCTAAAACTGAAAGGAGAATACAATGAAACACCTTAAATCAATAGCATTTATTGCGCTAATAATTATGGGATGGACGATGTTAATGTCCGCAAACGCCCAAAACGATCAGGAATCACCAAAACTCTCAGATGAACAGAAGCGGTTTGACCTCAATGGAAATGGTAAACTGAGTGCTGAAGAAGATGAACTCATGCTTCGCGTTACAGGCTTAGAGGCATTCACTGGCGATAAATTCAGTCGTGAAGACATCGAGAAGGTCCAACGTAATACGGCTCCTGATAGAGATCCCAGGGGGCCCGGTGGAATGCCCGGCTTTGGTGGTGGACGCGGTGGCCCCCGCCCGCCAGAAAAACTGGTCAAACAATTCGATACAGACAAGGATGGAAAACTAACAGGCGCAGAGCGAGAGGCAGCACTACAGATGCGTGGCGGTGGGAATGCGTCTCTAATATCGGCAGAAAGCCTACGCGATGGCGTTGAAAATGATGTACAAACAAGCTTGGCATCTGCTCCAGAAGGTTCCCCGTCACTCTACGATCCCCAAACACTCCGCACGCTCCACCTCCGATTCCACCACGAAGACTGGTATGAACAGATGAGCGCATTTTATCGCACAGATATCGAGGTGCCAGCGGAACTTATTGTTGATGGGAAGGTTTACTCTGATGTCGGTGTCCACTTTCGAGGCACCTCTTCCTACTTCACGGTCAGGTCAGAAAAAAAGTCCTTCAACATTGCTGTCGACTATGGTGAAGATGGACAACGCCTCTACGATTACAAAACGCTCAACCTGCTCAACGGACACGTCGATGCCTCTTTCCTGCGTGAAATCCTCTACAACCAGATTTCACGAGACTTCATTCCAGCAATGAAAACGAATCTTGTAAAACTTGTTATCAACGGTGAAAACTGGGGGGTCTATATCAACCTCCAACAATATAACAAAGATTTTCTCGCTGAATGGTTCGGCACAAAAGGCGGTGTGCGTTGGAAAATAGGGCCCGGCAGAGGGGGCGCGCTCACTTATGCAGGAGACGCTCCGACACCATACCAAGAAACGTATCAACTCAAAACTAACAATGTTGAAGACCCTTGGACAGACCTCATCGCCCTCTGCAAAATGCTTGACGAAACAACCCCCGATGCTGAACGCACAGAAAACTTGCCATCCTTACTTAATATCGACCAAGTGCTGTGGCAGCTCGCTGTCTCAAACGTCTTTATGGACGACGATGGCTATATCCACAAAGGCGGCGATTACGCCCTATATCAAGATGTCAACGGTCGATTCCATCTGATACCACACGACAACAACGAAAGCCTCAGATTCGGGAGAGAAGGGCGAGGCGGACCTGGCGGTGGCGGTCCCGGCGGCTGGTCATGGGGAGATTTAGAAAATGGAATGGTATCCCCCGTCGCACACGAAGATAATGCTGCGCGCCCACTTATCAACCGATTGCTCTCAAACCCAGAGTGGCGGGCACGGTATCTTGCACATGTCCGGACTGTTGTAGATGAATGGCTCGCTTGGGAAGTGTTGGAACCAATTATCAAGGAATACCAAGCACTCATTGATACAGAAGTTCAGCAAGATGATAAGAAACTTTATGGGTACGAAGAATTCGCGACGGGTGTCCCCGGCGACCTTAAGCGTTTTGTGAACCTGCGCCGTGAGCATCTGAACAATCATCCAGAACTCAGCAAACCGACCCCACAGATTCTCTCCGTTGAAATCGAATCGGAGACCTCTCCCATAGCGAATCAACCTGTTTCAATCAAAGCAACACTTGGTAAATCAATTGCCGCTGATACGGTTTTGTTGTATTATAGTACTGATCACCACGCCGTTTTCAATCAGGTGATGATGGTGAAGGAAGGCGATAACTACGTTGGACATATTCCGGCTTTTCCAGCAGGCACCACAGTCTACTATTATGTAGAGGCAAACGCTGTGAAAACACACGGTACAACTGTCTTTTCACCAGCACGTGCAGAGCAGAGGGCATCGCATTACCGAGTCAGTGCTCCCCTCGCAAAAGAAACGCCTATCGTCATTAACGAACTGATGGCAGCCAATACCAAAAGCCTTACCGATCCACAAGGACAACACGAAGATTGGCTTGAGCTGCACAACCTCACCAACGACGTGGTAAACCTCTCTGGAATGTACCTTACAGATAAGATGGACAATCTGAAAAAATGGGAATTTCCAGAAAACACGACGATTCCTGCACACGGGTACCTCCTTGTGTGGCTGGATGAAGATGGTAAAGCCAAAGTGGGACTGCATGCCAACTTCAAGTTGTCCCGTAACGGTGAAACAGTCATGCTCGTTGATACCGATACACGTGGCAACCAAGTACTTGATACAGTGACGTTTGAAAAACAGGAGAAGGATGTTGCACTCGGCAGATGGCCGAACGGTAGTGGTGAACTTAAACAGGTCCAAACCACACCGGGTAAGGAAAATGTGCTTCAATAAAACAAACGAACCTTTTGTTTTGCTGTATGTCTAATTGGACAATAGCACTCTCTTTATCCTTGTAGTTTGGAGAAAAATATGTCCGTTGCAACCCTTACAGCTACTATGGAAACCTATTCGGAGATGGGGAAAACAGAAGATTTAGATCTCGCTCAGGAACGTGAGATTGTTTTGCGCTGTCAAAATGGCGATGCCGACGCAATGGGAACCCTTATAATTCAATACCAACATTGGGTCTACAACATCGCTTACGGTATACTCGGTCATCACCAAGACGCGCAAGACGTAGCACAAGATGCTTTCCTTTCTGCATGGGAAAACATCGGGAAATTCCAATTCCGTTCTCGATTTTCCACATGGCTCTACCGCATCGTTAAAAATAAATGTCTTAATCATATTGATCAGTACCAACGTCGAAAAACTGACCCCACAGAGATCGATGATTCACAACCGTGGGTGCCTTTGGACACAGTAACCCCTGAAGAAGAAGCACTCCGCACTGAGGAGAAAGAAATCGTCCACGCCGCCCTCGCAAAACTCAAAGACAGCCATAGAGAGATTCTGGTGCTCAGGGAACTGCGAGATATGGCTTACGAAGAAATAGCAGAAATCTTAGGATGTACACTCGGACGGGTTAAATCCCGCTTACACGAAGCCCGGAAAGCGTTGAAAAAAGAACTGGAGCGAGTCAAGTGGTAAACGTCTCTTACCACCGCCCTCGATTAAAAAAATGAACCACAAACGCATTCAAGACAATCTATCCGCTTACTTAGATAATGAATTAACACCCAGTAGGCACAAACAGGTTGAAACACACCTCCGTTCCTGCCAAGAGTGTTCTGATATGCTATCGGCGTTCCAGCAGAACCGTCAGAGGGTCGCTGATCTCTCACATCCGGCACCATCGACGCTCAAAGATACTGTAATGGCAGAAATACACACGCAGTTTCAAGATGAATTGTCAGCCTATTTAGACAACGAATTAGCACCTGCTGAGCACCAACGGGTTGAAGCACATCTTCACGCCTGCAGCGAGTGTTCCGAAATGCTGGCAGCGTTCCGTGAAAATCGCCAGCGGATCAAAATACTTGCGCATCCGGCACCAGCGTCTATTCATAACACAGTGATGGCACAAATACGCCAACAAACAGCAGATACACATGTAGAGGAACCCACACCTACGAGATGGTTACCGGATATCGGGAAATGGTTGCCCGATCTCGGACGCTGGTTTTTCCGTCCCGTTACAGCAGGCGCGACGGGTATCCTGACACTCGCCCTGATTTTGGGAGCACTCTACTTTTATCCGAATGGCGCCCAATACGAAGAACCAATTGATTTCTACTTCGAGGTTCACGCTGAACAGGTAGATAATCCATTAAAGTCAAACGTCGGTAGACCGATCAGTACAACATCAACAGTGGAACTCTCATCTACAGAAACCGCTGACGATGCTGAAACGGTTCTCGACCTCTATTTTGAAGATATAGGAAATTGAATCTTCCAGCAGTAAACTGACAGGTGAATCCATGCGAATCCACACCTATCTTATGCTTCATAAGAACAGACGCGCCAAAGGCAATCTTATCGGGTCTACAGTTTTAGCACTGTTACTGTGGGTACCGTCCACACTTTTTGCCGACATTAGTACGCTTGAACGCATTGTAGAAGCCGAACGTAAAATCGGTTACGTCGGAATCCGTTTGAGAACATTCACTTCGTCAAGAGGCGTGCGAACGTTTGAAGAATACGTTATCCACACACCCAAAGATGCCGCATATAGGAAGGTCATATCCGTCGTGGGTGAACGCCAACCACTCGCTGGGCAGCGGAACAGAGACGAAAACCGAAGAGATAACAGACGCAGAGATCGAGACGAGAATAACAGAGACAATCGTCGCAGGGACCGTGAACGAGAAAACTGGCGACAGATGAGGAGCCTATTTTCCGAAAAAGAGATTAAACTGATTGCACAAAACTATAACCTTGAGCATCGTCCCGCGGATGAAAAAATTGCGAATCATGAAGCCGATATATTAACTATTAGTCCCAAGTTCGACGGAAAACCTACAAAACGTATATTCTTTGCCCGCGAAAACGGGATTATCTTACGGGTAGAAGACCTGGACGCTGAAGGCATTCTGCGGGATATGTTTGTTTATACCCGAATTAGTTTCGATCCTGAGACTATCCACAATAAATGGAAAGCCTTAGAAAAAGAGATCAAACCCCAACCGCGGCGCAGTCGATCAGTTCCAATTGCCGAAGCCGAAAAAATCCTTAAGACGAAACTCCTCCAACCGGATCACTTGCCGCCTGGGTTCCAGTTGAAGGATATTCGGAGCCTAAAAAACAGGGGGCGCGACTTAATCTTTCTTGAATATACAGATGGATTGGTAAATTTTACACTGTTTGAAGAAGAAGACAGACCACGCCGCCAGGGCGACAGAGAACGCGAAGGAACTCAGATCGAAATTGGCGGCACAACTGTGTATCAACATAAATTCGGATCAACAGATGCCTTTAGATGGTCAGGTGCGAAAATCCGCTTCTCTCTGGTTGGGGCAGTACCTACCACCGAAATGCAGAAAATCGTGGAATCCATCATACACAAAACAAAAAAGAAGTAAGGAGAAGATATGCAGATATATCACGCTATTCTGTTGGGTATCATTGTTGCCGGCACATTATTCGTAAGCAATGTAAGTGCTAACGACGCAAAGACTGAACTCGAAAAATCACCGCGCCATGGCGAATGGGTGAAAATCACAGCCGCTGATGGACGTGTTATTAATTCATTCGTTGTTTATCCAGAGGTAAAAGAACCCGCAACGTCTATCATCGTTATCCATGAAATTTTCGGACTCACCGACTGGATTCGTCTTGTAGCAGATAGACTTGCCGCTGAAGGTTTCGTCGCAATCTGTCCAGACCTGCTCTCCGGCATGGGAGCCGACGGTGGTGGTACAGAGAGTTTCGACTCCGGGGACGATGTCCGACGCGCTATCCGAGAACTCCCTGCTGCACAAGTTGCATCGGATTTGGACGCCGTCCAGAAATACGTCCGCGAACTGCCCTCAACGAATGAAAAAGTTGCTGTTTCCGGATTTTGCTGGGGAGGCGGTCAAACGTTCAGCTACGCCGTCCATTCCGATACAATCGCTGCAGGTTTCGTATTCTACGGTCGTGCTGTATCCACAGAAGATGTCCCCAAAATATCAGCACCCGTGTACGGCTTTTACGGCGAAAGCGACAACCGTATCAATGCCACAATTGATGCCACAAAAGCAGCAGCGGATGCCGCAAACGTTACCTACGAACCCGTTATCTATAAAGGTGTTGGTCACGCTTTCTTGAGACGCGGTATGGCAGAAGACGCGAACGACGCACAGAAAGCTGCTACCAAAGCCGCGTGGGATCGTTGGGTATCCCTCCTGCAAGGACTATAGGCTATTCTTCTTCCTTCCAGAATCTCCTCCAATTCGCGTAGATCCTGTGATGCTGGAAAAAGTATTGAAAAATCGCATCTGATTTGTTAGAATATGTGCATGCAAGTATGTGCAGGCAAGAGAAACGGATGCGAGACATTTTTTGGATGGGAGACTCCAAAAAACGGCTTTTAGAATTTCCGACTGATGTCCGGAGAAAAATTGGCTATGCTCTGGCCGAGGTACAGGCTGGCGAAACACCTGGTAAAACCAAGCCCTTACGAGGATTTTCGGGGGTGTATGAAATCGCCAGGGATCATGCTGGAGATACCTATCGTACCGTCTACGTCGTGAACTTGGACGAACTCATTTATGTTCTGCACTGCTTTCAGAAAAAGTCGACGCGAGGAATAAAGACTCCCCAAAAGGAGATTGATTTAATCCGTAGACGCTTGAACATGGCAAAAGAGCATGCACAAACGGAGAGATAAAATGACGAAAGAAAAAATTGAAGTAGAAAAAAGCAGCGGCAATGTGTTCAAAGATCTGGAAATTCCTAACCCAGAGGAATACCTTGCGAAAGCGCGCCTTGCCCTAATCATCAATAGCATCATATCCAAAAGCGAACTCACTCAACGCGAAGCAGCAAAAATGCTGGGTCTCAGTAAGTCCCAACTCTCTGCCCTCTCAGATGGTCTGCTTGATGATTTTTCCATTCAGCATCTGTTCTCACTGATTAGAAAACTGGATTGTAAGGTAGAAATTGTTGTCAGCGGAAAACCCGCGCACAACACCGCCGCAGAGATTAGCATTTCAATGCCCTTCTGAAATTTCTTTGCAAATGGGACCAACCTCCATATAAGAAGGAACTACATGGCAAACCGACTGAAAGATAAGATCGCCGTTATCACGGGTGCAGCAAGAGGTATTGGTGCGAAAAGTGCAGAACTTTTCGCAGGCGAAGGCGCAGCTGTCGCTATCTGGGACCTCAATGCTGAGCGTGGTGAACAAACCGCACAACACATTCAAAACTCCGGCGGAACCGCCCTCTTCTGTGAGTGCGATATAACCGACGCTGCGCAGATTGAAGGTGCTGTCAATCAGGTCACATCTGAACTTGGCAATCCAAATGTCCTGTTCAACAACGCCGGTATCGCTGTCGTCGGTGAATTAGAAGATATCTCCGAAGAAGACTGGGATCGGCAATACGCCGTCAATGTAAAGAGTATCTACCTCGTCTCCCGTGCGATAATTCCGTTGATGCGTGCAGCCGGTGGCGGTTCGATTATTAACATGGCAAGTGAATCCGCTTATGTCGGGTTTCCGATGCACCCCGCTTACACCTCCTCCAAAGCCGCCGTCGTACACCTCTCACGAAGCATGGCAGTCCGGTATGCCGAAGACAATATCCGTGTCAACAGCCTCTGCCCCGGCACTATTAACACCGAACTCTATCAAGAATTCCTCTCGAAGCAACCAGACCCGGAAGCCATAAACAGAGAAATCAAAGAGATGCACCCGTTAGGCATCGGTGAACCGGAAGATATTGCTTGGGCAGCGGTCTATTTAGCCTCCGATGAATCAAGATACATGACCGGTGCACCGATGCTCGTCGAGGGCGGTATTTTGTCGCTCTAAGCGATCAGCAGATAGTTTTCCTACCCATTAGCATTCCCTAAGAACATTCCTTCCGACAATCGTTACGGCACGGCGGAGCGTGCCTACTACCTTTTTAATCTTTTTCGCAGAATTAGGCAACCGTTTCGCCTCCAACTCGCGTCATTATATATTACGAGATAATCCGTCTGGTGTTGGGAAATAAAAGAAACACAGCGTCGAGGTCATTGCACAAATTTGTGCATTCGTCATTGGTGTTTGCCCCGTTTTGTGCAGTATTTTCCAAGTATTTCTCCTAAAAATTACATTTAGCACACTATTTTGGATTGGCACATAAATTGCAAATCACTGCTTATGTGTACTATTTCAAGGGAACCTGACAAACTATATTAGGAGAAAAATATGACTCGACTATCCATCAGTGCTATTTTTTGGGGTGTCGTTATTCTATTAGTGGCAGCTCACGCGAACGCGGGGCTTGATGAAAATCTCGTTTTTTACTTGAGCTTTGATGACGTTAAAGGGCAAACAATTATTGATAAATCAGGCAATGGTCTTGACGCGGAGATCATTGAGAATACCAAGATTGTGAAGGGCAAATATGGGGATGCAATCCATATCACAAATAATGGACAGGATTGCGTCAATATTCCTTCCCAGGAGAAGTTAAAAGTCACAGATGAGATAACAATGACAGCATGGATCTATTATCAAGAAACATGGAAAGGCAAGAAGGTGCATTGGATTGATAAAGGCTGTCATTGGTTTGATGTCGATTGGGGTGCCTCTTATGGCATCGGTAGTATCGATATCGGTAGGGGACCGGAAATCTGGTTGTTTTTAGGTTCAAGGGGTGCCCACGGGAATACGGATCGGCAAGAGTTCATCGTTCCGCATGAAATGAAGGAAAAAAAGTGGCATCATGTCGCAGGAAGTTACGACGGAAAAACGATGAAAATCTATTTAGATGGTGAAGTCATGGGCGAAGAAAAGAGGGAATTCAACTTCGCTGGTGACAATATAGCGAACGCCTGGATAGGATGCGCAAAAAACAAGTACGCATTTGTCAACGGCTCTATTGACGAAGCTGCAGTTTGGCAACGGGCACTTAGCGGCCCCGAAATCAAACAAGCAATGTCGGGAAATTTTCTCGCTGTTTCACCAAACGATAAAGTAGCAACGACCTGGGCAAATATCAAAAAAAGATAGTCCGTCTGCAGAATTTCTTCCTTTTTTCACATTTTGAACCTTTTCGATGCTAAGATCTCGTCTTAAAATAATAGAGAGTCTGAATCGTATACATTCCTTAGTTTTGCGAGACTTTGCCTTTGATGAGGAGATCCCATGAAAAAGGAAGACGATGTTCAATTGATTTACAGAATATTATCGGGCGACGCAGCAGCGTTTCGCGTTTTAGTCGAAAAGCACCAAAAGGGTGTTCACGCGCTTGTGTGGCGGAAAATCGGGGACTTTCACTACGCTGAAGAGATTACACAAGACACCTTCCTTCGAGCCTACAAGAAACTCTCAACGCTCAAGGACCCGAATCAGTTTACTGGCTGGCTCTATGTCATCGCAAATCGACTCTGTATTGATTGGCTCCGAAAGCAAAAGTTTATCCCGCAATCGTTGGAGGACACACCTATGGAAGAAATTAACAAAGTCTCTTATGCACATCATATATCCGAGCAACGACAGATGGAGACCACCGAGCATCGCCGTGAAATCGTGAAAAAACTTCTGGCAAAGCTGCCAGAGAGTGAGCGCACAGTTGTGACGCTCTACTATCTCGGTGAGATGACAACTAAAGAGATTGGTAAATTTCTCGGGGTGTCGGTGGATACGATTAAGACTCGGCTCCGACGCGGACGAAAACGTTTACAGGAACAACAGGTAGAGCCTTTAGTTTCTGAAACACTCGGAACTATTCCATTCCCGGCACACATAACCGAGCGGATCATGCAGCAAGTCACCGATATTGGTCCCATACAACCGCCGGTTGGTAAACCGTTGCTACCGTGGGCAGTTTTCGGCACAGCTGTAGTTGTGGTTATGTCAATGCTCGGTGTGAGTAACCAGTATCTTACTCGGTTTCAGAAACCGTATAGTTTTGAGGCAGCATCTGAACCTACTATCGAAATCATTGACGCGTTTATCGTTCTTGATATTGCTGCAAAACCATCTGTGCGAAATCAAGGCGGACGGGCTGATATCCCCCAAGAAAGCAGAGGTGTCAGTCCCCAAATCTCCGACACGACTTCAGCATCTCTTACATCCGGGGATACCCTCACGTTTGCCCGCGCGGCAGAACTCCGTATAGAAAAAACGATTACCCAAGCAGATGGTTTGGCATCCGATACCGTCCTCACTATTTTTGAGGACAGTCAAGGGGTCATGTGGTTTGGAACAGTCAATGGGGTCACTCGCTATACGCAAGGAAGTTTCCAAACTTTTACGATAGAAGATGGGTTAGCATCTGATGCCGTAGGTCTTATCTTTGAAGACCAGCAAGGCGCGCTTTGGTTTGCGTCTGGAGCACCGAAGTTTTTGTTTGGGTCTGGAGGACGAGACTTTGGGAGCGGAGGTGTAAGTCGCTATGATGGCAGTATGTTCCAAACCTTTTCGACAGCAGATGGGCTTCCTGACAATAACATCCGAGACATCTTTCAGGATAAGACCGGCACGCTTTGGTTCGCAACAGGATACGGTGTGAGTCGCTATGACGGTCAGAAATTCAACAATCTCATTGCTGATGGACCCATCGGAATGGGCGTATTACCTGAATGGTGGAACGATGTCAGAGCTATCTCACAGGATACCGCCGGAAACTTTTGGTTCGCGACCGATGCTGGTCTCAGTTCCTATAATGTGCCAACGTCTCGATTCCACTATTTCGGTGTTGGTGAAGAACTCACAACCTTTCAGGAGATGGGAAACACCCGTTCAGGGCATCTCACAGATCTGCTGTTTGACGATAAGGGGAATCTGTGGATAGGTCAAGAGCAAAGTTGGCGTAAGAATTCCGGCATTCGTAGATACGATGGCAATCAGTTATTTATATTCCCACTGAGCCAGGAATTTCCGATGAACGGTATTCACAGCGTCATGCAAGATAGCAAAGGGAACCTTTGGTTTGCAGGGACGAACAAACAGCCAGCAATGCTGCGTGAAAACGGAACTGGCATGAACGCGAGCCAGCGCAACACCGAAGCCGGTGTGAGCGTCTACAACGGTAATACTTTCCAAAACTTTAACATTGCCAGCGGTTTACCCAGTGGCTCAATTCGATTGGTGCTTGAAGCGAGTGATGGCAAACTTTGGTTTGCTACTGATAAAGGTGTCGGCGCAGGGGTTTATGTGCCCGCGCCGGAGAAAGAAAATTAAAACATATCTAAACAATTAGATTGCTTTCATATTTCCGATAGAAGGAGTTTTTCCAATGCGTAAACGATTTCATCTGATAGGACTTATTGTGTTTTTATTATCAAACTGGATAATATCCATTGCTCACACAGCAGAACTCAAAATCGAAAAGACCTTCACCGAAGCAGACGGTTTGGTATCCAACACGGTACTCACCGTTTTCGAGGACAGTCGTGGTAATATCTGGTTTGGAACGACCGATGGACTCACCCGTTATGACGGAAAGAATTTCCAAACTTTCACGACAGAAGATGGGTTAGTACGGAACACGATAGGTCTCATCTTTGAAGACCAACGCGGCATGCTCTGGTTCGCGGACGGTGTGCTTTCAAGTTTTCTGGAAAGAGGGAAACCTATAGATATGTCATGGATGGAAACGCCATTAAGCGAACTCGATCTCACACCGCATCTGGAGACAACTGAAGAAACAAGGAGAATTGTTCCGTTAAAAGGCGTGAGTCGCTACGATGGAAAAGCATTCAAAATATTTACGACGGCTGACGGGCTTGCAGACGATACCATCCAAGATATATTTCAGGACAAGGCAGGCACGCTTTGGTTCGCAACATGGTCGGGTCTGAGTCAATATAACGGTGAAGAATTTAACAATATCGTTGTAAACGGACCGATGGGGATGGATGTACTACCCGATTGGTGGAACGAAATCAAGGCAATCGCACAGGATACGACAGGAAACTTTTGGTTCGGAAGCACTGCCGGCGTTACTTACTACAACCTCCAAACGACCCGTTTCCGTCATTTTGCTATTGACGAGGACTTCACACCTTTCCAAGAGATGGGAAAATCGGGAACTGCACACATAACAGACCTACAGTTCGATGCAAAAGACAACCTCTGGATTAGCCGGGATGGTCTGGACAAGGAAAACAGCGGCATTCGTAGATACGACGGCAAAAAGTTGACGATCTTTCCGCAAAGTGAAGCACTTCCGATGAATAGCGTTGACAAGATCATGCTCGATAGCAGCGGCAATCTGTGGTTTACCGGTATTAAGAACCTACCTCAGAAACTCGACGAAACTGGCGACAGTGCTCGTATGATTTTTCCCAAAGCCAAATCCGGTGTAAGTGTGTACAACGGCGAGACCTTCAAAAACTTTAACACAGATGACGGTCTACCGAGTAACCGTGTCTGGTCCGTATTTGAGGGCAGCAGTGGTAAACTCTGGTTCGCTACGGACGCTGGTGCCGCGGTAGGCGTTTATCTACCCGCGCAAAACACAGGCAATTAATCAATACCAGAGAAAACCTTTAATATTTCCTAATGTAGAGACAGCAATACAGGAGATATAACAAATGAAAAAGATTCTTCAACGCATTACCTGTTCTTGGATGATAATCCTTTTTGCAACCCCTCTCTTGTTAATCGGTTGTGTAAAAAAAGAGATTACTCGCATAGCAGACTGGCAAACCCATTTTACGGACATCCATTTTGTGGATGCCAAACACGGATGGATTGTGGGGCATCAGGGATGGATTCTCCATACCGCCGATGGCGGTGCGAACTGGGAAAAACAGACAGTGCATACAAATGAGGATTTCAAAGCCGTCTACTTCACAAATCTTCGCAACGGTTGGGCGGTTGGCGATAAGGGGTTAATTGCCATAACTGACGATGGTGGACGACACTGGACACTTCAAAAGAGTCAAACGCATGCGCTGCTTACGGATGTCTTTTTCACGAATTCAAAGACCGGCTGGATTGCTGGACAGGATGGGCTGGTATACACACAAAACGGTGGGAAAACATGGCACCGTCAAGAAGCAATAAGTGAATTCGGACTCGGTGGGATCTGGTTTATAGACAAGCACCGCGGATGGACAGTCGGAGATTACGACCGAATCCTTGTTACCGCAGATGGCAGCCGAACATGGCGCCTGCAGGATAACCTCGCAACAGAAAATAGGGCAACGACAGTTTGTAGCTTCCACACGGTATTCTTTGCAACACCTTATAAAGGGTGGAGTGGTGGTACAGACGGGACAATTTTTCATACCAGTAATGGTGGCACAGAATGGCGTTCACAGGACAGTCGGCTCCCACCGATTTATGGGCATGTCGGCCCAACCGTCAACGGTTTCGATTTTATTAACGACGACTACGGTGTGGCAGTCGCACAGGGTGGGTTTATCACGCGAACAGAAGATGGGGGCAACAACTGGCAATTAGTCATGACGCCTACAAAGAACGATCTAATGGGTGTGCAATTCACAAGCCCTAAAGAAGCGTGGGCAGTCGGTTGGAACGGGACCCTCCTGCACTCTAACGATGGCGGAATAACATGGAATATGAGAAGCGGCACGACAGCCGATGATCTGCAGAGTGTCGCATTTGCGGATGCAGACCGGGCAGTTGCTGTCGGAGAGAAAGGCACAATCACGACCAGTGACGACAGTGGTAAAACCTGGACTAACATCGAGATGGACACTTGGCATCGCATACGGAATCTATCTTTCGTCACTGACAAAGAAGGTTGGGCAGTAGGCGACGGTGGACTCATCCTCCATACAACCGATGCCGGTCAGACGTGGGAACGGCAAACCAGCGGATGGTGGTATACCCTCAATGCCCTCCATTTCATCAATCCACAAAAGGGTTGGATCGTTGGGGATTTGGGCACTGTACTCCATACAGCAGACGGTGGCGAAACGTGGACACAACAAGCACCCCGTTATTTTCACGAAATGATTAAAGGGATATTCTTCCTCAATGAGATAGAAGGGTGGGTCGTCGGTTGGCCCGGGATTGTTTTTCATACCAAAGACGGTGGGTTGACGTGGAAACGACAAAACAGCAACAGCTTCAACGAACTCTACGCTGCTTATTTTATCGACCAACATACCGGTTGGATAGTCGGACAATTCGGCGAGATTATACATACCCTTGATGGCGGTAAAACGTGGAAATTTCAACAGAGTGGGACGCAGGCGAATCTGAACAAGGTCTACTTCGCCGACGCAAATCACGGACTAATTGTTGGCGATGAAGGGGTCATTTTGACGACCATCAACGGCGGAGCGACGTGGGAATCGCAGAAAAGTGGCACGTCCAACGATCTCTACAGTTTCTCACTTTCTCCTGACGGTATCCTCCTTGTCGGTGAAGGCGGCATTGCGATGCGCTACTCTGTGGACACCGAGAAGTTTATTGTTGAATTACCACCCGCTGCACAAGAGATGGAAACAGCTGAGAAACCGATTGAAGCAATTGAATATCACTGGGAAATCGTTCGTCAGGGGAACCGGCAAGCCGAATTCTCTGACATCTATTTTCTCTCTGCACAGGACGGATGGACTGTGGGTGACAATGGCACCATCTTACGGACGACAGATGGTGGTGCCACATGGCAACCTCAGCAGAGCGGTGTAACAGAAACATTGCAACGGATTGTTTTCATTGATAAAAATCACGGCTGGATTGGTGGACAAGAGGTGCTACTACGAACCGAAAACGGAGGTAAGACGTGGCAGGTTATTCGCGAAGGCTTGCGCCCCTCGCGTTTGGGCACACGGCCCTACGGCAGTATTCACGCTATCCACTTCATTAACCCGAAAGAGGGATGGTTAGGTATTGATAGGGGACAAATTCTGCACACGACTGACGGCGGTGAAACCTGGACGCTTCAGCAAACTGGGACAACACATCAGCCGATCACGCACCTACATTTTATCAATAATAAAGAAGGGTGGGCAATCGCACCGCAACGGCGAGATGGCGGGTTGGTTCTGCACACGACTAACGGGGGTAATTATTGGGAGATTCAAGCCAAAACGCATCAACGCGGCATCGGTGTCCATTTTTTCAACGCTAAATCAGGGTGGGTGGTGATGGAAAACAGCAGTTCGCTCCTCACAACGGATGGCGGGGCAACATGGAAACAGATAGAAAAAATAGATTTTGGGACTCGGCTCCGGACTGTGAAATTCCGCAACCACGCCGAAGCGTGGGGAATTGACGCAGGAGGGACAATGTTCATCACACAAAACCAAGGCAAAGACTGGAAGTGGCTCCATGCCTCATTTAGAGACGAAACTGAAAACAGTGAAGCCAAAAATTGGGTAGATAGAATGGCAAAAGAACAGGCCAACCCGTACTTAACCCAAATCACCAACGCGCATTTCCTACCGGATGGACACGGATGGGCTGTCGGCGCGGAAAAAATTTATGAAAGGGAGATGTATCGTGCTGACGTTGGCGGGACGGAGGTAACGCGTAAATCCGCCGGTCAGATTTACGCCACGACAGATGGTGGACAGACGTGGCACCATCAACTCGGTGAACCCCCCAATAACTTCCGTGATGTGCTGTTTCTCGACGAACAACACGGTTGGATCGCTGGAGACAACGGGATTCTACTGTCAACGGAAGATGGCGGAAAAAATTGGAAGCGGTTGCAGAGCGGCACTACCGACCGCATCGTCGATGTCCACTTCATCAGCCTTGAACCGAAATGGGGGTGGGCGATGACACGCGACGGAACCTTGCTTTATACCACCGACGGTGAAGATTGGTCAACAGAAAACAACCACGAACTTCCTCAAGGCGTTGCGTTATCCATAAACGAGGTTGCCTTTGCCAAGTTTTCTGAAGGATGGGCTGTCGGTGAAAATGGAGATATTATCCACAATCTGGACGGCGGTCCAACTTGGACGTTGCAGCGGACTTCAACGGGTAGAAATCTCACAAGCGTTGATATGAAATTTGCCCCGCTCGGATGGGCAGTCGGAACTAACGGGGTCATCCAGAGAACCGTCAATGGCGGTGAATATTGGAAGTTTCATGAGACACACGCCGGTTCCGATCTTTACGGGGTATCGTTTATTACGAAACGGAAAGGATGGGCAATTGGACGTGCCGGAATTATCCTGTCTACCTCCGACGGGGGATTTACTTGGAAGTCGAAGTTGAGCGGTACGTCGGAAACGCTTTACGATATTTTGGCACTCTCTGAACAGAAAATCTACGCCGTCGGTGCCTCTGGAACCATCATTCATTCAACAGATGGCGGTGAGACGTGGGAACGGGAGCATACCGGTGTTGACAACGATTTGTATACCATCACACGGGTCAAAGATGGTGAGACATTCTGGGTCGTTGGGCAAGGCGGCGTTGTGCTGCGGCGCCACTCGGATAATTAATCGACACCACAAAAGCCTTTTAGTACTTCATAGGAGATAAAACAGATGAAAAAGATTCTTCAACACATCACTTGCTTTTGGATGACGATCCTTTTTGGGATCCCTCTCTTGTTAGTCGGTTGTGTGGAAAAAGAGATTACTCGCATGGCAGATTGGCAAACCCATTTTACAGACATCCACTTTACGGATGCCAAACACGGATGGATTGTGGGGCATCACGGATGGATCCTCCATACTGCTGACGGCGGGGAAAACTGGGAAAAACAGACAGTGAATACAAATGAGGATTTCAAAGCCGTCTACTTCACAAATCTCCGCAACGGTTGGGCAGTCGGCGATAAGGGATTGATTGCGACGACTGACGATGGTGGACGGCATTGGAGCTTACAAAAAAGCGCGGTGCCTACGCTGTTTTTAGATGTCTTTTTCCTCAACTCGAAGACCGGCTGGATTGCTGGACAAGATGGGCTGGTATACACAAAAAACGGTGGAAAAACATGGCATCATCAAGAAGCAAGCGAATTCGGACTCGGCGGCATCCACTTTGTAGACAAACAGCGCGGGTGGATCGTCGGGGATTACGACAGAATTTTTGTCTCCAGAGACGGGAGTCAAACATGGCATAGGCAGGATGCGCTTGTGAGAACAGAACAAGACACATCGGAGGTTTGCAACCTTCACTCGGTGTTTTTTGCGACCGCTTATAAAGGGTGGAGCGGTGGCACGGATGGCACCATTTTCCACACAACTAACGGCGGGACAGAATGGCAGACCCAATACAGTCGACTCCCGATGATTTACGGACATATCCGTCCAACCGTCTATGATTTCGATTTCATTAATGATGACTATGGCGTGGCGGTCGCACAAGGTGGGTTTATCATCCGAACCGAAGATGGTGGGGAAAACTGGAAATTAACAGAAAACCAGACCAAAAACGACCTGATGGGTGTTCATTTTGCGACACCTAAAGAGGCATGGGCAGTCGGTTGGAACGGCACGATCTTACACTCGACCGACGGCGGGGTGACCTGGAACATGAGAAGCGGCACGACAGCCGATGACCTCCAAAGCGTCGCATTTGCGGATGCAGACCGGGCGGTTGCTGTTGGAGAGAAGGGCACAATTGCGACGAGTGACGACAGTGGTAAAACCTGGACCAACATTGAAATGGACACTTGGCACCGTATCCGTAATCTATCTTTTGTCACCGACAGAGAAGGTTGGGCAGTAGGCGACGGTGGACTTATCCTCCACACAACCGATGCCGGTCAGACGTGGGAACAACAAACCAGCGGATGGTGGTATACCCTCAATGCACTCCATTTCATCAATTCAAAAAAGGGCTGGATCGTTGGGGATTTGGGCACTGTGCTCCATACAACAGACGGTGGTGAAACGTGGATACAACAAGCACCCCGCTACTTCCACGAAATGATTAAAGGGATCTTTTTTGTCAATGAGATAGAGGGATGGGTCGTCGGTTGGCCCGGCATTGTTTTTCACACCAAAGACGGTGGGTTGACGTGGAAACGACAGAACAGCAACAGCTTCAACGAACTCTACGCCGCTTACTTCATTGACAGGCATACCGGCTGGGTCGTCGGGCAATTCGGCGAGATTATACACACGCTTGATGGCGGTAAAACGTGGAAATTTCAACAGAGTGGAACGCAGGCAAATCTGAACAAGGTCTACTTCGCCGACGCAAATCACGGGTTAATTGTCGGAGATGAAGGGGTCATTTTGACCACTACCAACGGCGGAGCGACGTGGGAATCGCAGAAGAGTGGCACGTCCAACGATCTCTACAGTTTCTCGCTCTCTCCTGACGGTATCCTCCTTGTCGGTGAAGGCGGCATTGCGATGCGGTATTCTGTGGACACGGAGAAGTTCATTGTTGAATTACCACCTGCTGCACAAGAGATGGAAACAGCTGAGAAACCGATTGAAACGATTGAATATCACTGGGAAATCGTGCAGCGAGGGAGTTGGCAAACCGAATTCACCGATACCTATTTTCTATCCGCACAAGACGGATGGACAGTGGGCAGCGGTGGCACCATTTTACACACCACAGACGGTGGCACTACATGGCAGCCACAGCAGAGCGGTGTGACAGAGACATTACAAAGGATTGTCTTCATTGATGAAAACCACGGTTGGATTACCGGTCAAGGCATACTGCTGCGAACCGAAAACAGAGGTGAAACTTGGCAAGTCATCCGTGAAGGTTTGAAAAACTTTCATAATATCCGCGCAATATACTTCATCAACCCGAAAGAGGGATGGATCGGTGTTGATAAAGGACAAATCCTGCGTACAAGCGATGGCGGCAAAACCTGGGCACTTCAACAAACAGGGACAACCCAGCAACCGATTACAGATTTACATTTTATCAACAACCAAGAGGGATGGGCAGTCGCGCCACAACGACGGACCGGCGGATTTATTCTACACACAGTTGACGGAGGTGATTATTGGCAAATCCAAGCCAGTCCCCATCAGCGTTGTATCGGTGTCCATTTCCTGGATGCCACATCGGGATGGGTGGTGATGGAAGATGGAACCTCACTCCTTACCACAGATGGTGGTGAGAACTGGAAACGGGATCTGGAAGCAGAGCGAGACATGAAAGAAACGAATTTTGATATCCAGATGCTTACTGTGAGATTCCGTAATCATACTGAGGCCTGGGCAATCGATAGCGGACACACAATTCTTACGACCCAAAACCAAGGTAAGCGTTGGGAAAAAATGGATTTCTTGCTTGACAAAGGAACCATAGACGGTGAAGCGAAGAGCTGGATAGAGAAAATGATGGAAGAACGTCCCTTTGGATACTCAATGCAAATTACCAACGCGTATTTCCTACCTAATGGGCACGGTTGGGTAGTCTCTGGTGAACAGATTTACGACAGAGACTGGGCGAGGGCTGATATTGGTGGCTCCAACGAATCAGACGCATCTACCGGTCAGATTTACGCCACGACAGATGGTGGACAGACGTGGCACCATCAACTCGGTGAACAACTTGATAACTTCCGCGATGTACAATTTCTTGATGCGCAAAACGGTTGGATTGCTGGAGATAATGGGGTTCTGCTATCAACAACGGACGGTGGGAAAAATTGGAAGCGGTTGCAGAGCGGCACTACCGACCGCATCGTCGATGTTCATTTCATCAGTCTCGATCCGAAATGGGGATGGGCGATGACACGGAACGGAACCTTACTTTACACCACCGACGGGAATAACTGGTCAATAGACGACAAACAAGAGCTGCCAGAGCGTGCCCTACCTCATCTCTCCACAGAATTACCTCCCCTCTCGATAAATGAGGTTGCCTTCGGCAAGTTTTCTGAGGGATGGGCTGTCGGTGAGAATGGAGAAATTATCCACAATCTGGATGGCGGTCCGATTTGGACGCTACAGCGCACCTCAACCGGTAAAACCCTTACGAGCGTTGATATGCAATTTGCCCCGCTCGGTTGGGCAGTCGGGAGCAATGGTGTAATTCAGAGAACCGTCAACGGTGGCGAATATTGGAAGTTCCACGAGACACACGCCGGGTACGACCTTTACGCCGTATCGTTCATTACCAAACGAAAAGGATGGGCAGTCGGACGCGCGGGGATTATCCTATCCACTTCAGATGGTGGCTTCACTTGGGAATCAAAATTAAATAAAGTGCCAGAAACGCTTTACGATATTTTGGCACTCTCTGAACAAGAAATCTACGCCGTCGGCACCTCTGGGACCATCATTCACTCGACAGATGGCGGTGAAACGTGGAAACAGGAACATACCGGCGTTGACAATGATCTGTATACTATCACACGTGTCAAAGATGGTGAGACGTTGTGGGTCGTTGGACAAGGCGGCGTTGTCCTGCGTCGTCCTAAACATTGACGGACGTTAACCCATCTCATAGTGGGAATATTATAGTAAAATCCGAAAATAAGTTTACAGTTTGTCAGGGAACAAACACCCTACCACCGCTGGCGAGGATTGTATCCTCGCCATTTTGTGAGTGTATAGGTAATTACGGATTTTACTATAAAGGAAATCCACGAAAAGATATTATAGGAGATTTGATCGTATGAAACGCACACTTGAACCTATCACATACATGGTTATCGGCTCACTAAAAGCAGACATCTTTATAAATCGCAAAAAAGTCATGACAGATTCCGGACGCGAATCGCCGGACTAATGCACCCGGATGATTCGACGACCCGTGAAAGTTTGACCAAACATATCCGTCGTCCGGACGTAGATAACGTGCGTGCCTTTGGGAGCATCCGCTGGGAGTTTAGCCTGCCAGATATGCGTTGATTTTGCAATCCCGCTAATCCCTCGTCCCCTTTTTGGCAGTTCACTGTCTTCCTTCAACTGTGCCTTCATTGTTTCTCGAAGGGCACTGTGCAATTTTCGCTCAAGTTGGTTTGTATCGTCCCGTGCCTTGAGTGCCTTATAGTATGGATCTTGCTGAGGCGTATAGGTCATCGGTCTCCATGCCGCGTCTTCACCCAGACGGATTTCAACTGTTGAGCGTTTGGTGCCGCCAAAAACGTTAACGATCACATCTGTGTTGCCAGCTTCTGTTGACGCAACTTCCCAAGGTGCGAATATGTTCATCTGATAATCCGCCGGACGACGGGCGGCTTTAAATCGAATTGAATATTGATTCCCGCTGAATGTAAAGATACCGTATCCGTTCGGCGCGCCATCTCGCATCGTTGTGTGCGGAATACCGACTTCATCAAACGTGCCCTTCCACCAAGAGCCTGATGTCGTCGCATGATTGTGGTGATGATGCGGATCGTCGCCATGCCAACCGTGCTCCGGTCCGACGAAGTCATCCCGTTGGACGTGCGTGTGCGCTGAAAGCGATAACGTGTGCGGACGATCACCGAGTAGATTCATCAATTCCTTCACATCACGCATCTCGGTCAACGGAATATGAAAGGATATAACAACAAGCTGATCTTTCGGCACAAAAGCGAGATCGTTGCGAATGAACGCTAACTGTTGCTCTCCCACCTCACTGGCGTAACGAGGGTTGTTCTCCTCATCACGGTAAAAGTTCACATTGTCAATGTTGATGAAATGCACAGGGCCCCAATCAAATGAATAGCACGCGGGACCATAGACCCGTTCAAATGTTTCATCGGCATACCGGTCATCCGTCGCAAGAAAGTTCATATCATGGTTACCGTGGACATTGTACCACGGTATCCCAACAGTCGCCATCACTTCGTTAAGTGGATGGAACAAATTTAAATCGTCACCCACCAAATCGCCAAGACTGATGCCGAACACCGCATCAGTGCCAATAATTTCTTCAACCACATCGTGCGCTAACCACTCAATCTCTTGCATACTGTAGGGTTGTGTGTCCCCGAAAACGAGTGCCTTAAAAGTATCCGCTTCCGGCTGTTCAGTGAGCGGAAAATCAATTGATGCCGGTAATGGACCGGTCGGTGCGACACCCGCATACTTCAGCCCTTCTGGCGAACCGTGCGGTTTGTGAATGTAATAAAACTTCGGGAGCCGATTTTCATTAATCGGTGTCATAAATCCACGGGGCTTAATCACAAAAAGAATGGTGTCGTCACTGACTTCAAGCGCGTATTGTCCGTTAGCATCGGTTTGGACAATATCCCGCCCATTAGAGACGCGAACCCCGGACAACCCCTTCTCGTTGTCGTCCTTCACCTGATTTTCGTTTGTATCCAGAAATACAGTGCCAGTTGCGGTTGAATTTTCTGCCACACCATTTCCAATCCCGTAAAAAATCAAGATGACGATTAAAACCACAAAATTCCATTTCTTGTAAACCATACAAATCTCCTTTTAACACCAGCACATTCGGCGGTGTTTTTCTCAATCATAACACATTTAGCAAAAGCAGTCCAAAAAGATTTCTATCTTTTTTCTCAACTTCTTCTAATAGACACTGTCCACTCATTTCCGAAAAACAATTAATCCAATCACCACTCTCAGCGGAGTTCCGTTATCCGAAATCGCCGCGAGTTACCTGCCCGCAGCAGCCTTGATTTGTCCCCAAGTGAGACTCAGTTTCCCAGCAGGTTCCACCGCCAACCCTTCCGCTTCCATGTTGTTCAAGATCTCTTTCTCGCTGAGTGCCCGATCATAGAGACGCACTTCGTCGAGCATCCCCTTGTGTACAAAGTCCTCATTGTCATCTTTATACGCACCGATGGAGAAGAAAATGCGATCCGGATAGTTAATCGCCCCCGATTGGACACCCGAAGTGCCCTCAAGTTTCCCATCCACGTAGATTTTCATCTCCTTACTGTCATACGTTCCGACGACATGGTACCATTTATTCATCTCGGACGAGCTGGCGGCATTGAGGTAGGTTAAGAGACCATCCCCATCATCAGCATCCTCCGAGGAGAGCGCGAAACTGAACGCTTTCCATCGGGTGCCGAGCAGCCAACCTTTTTCAAAAGCACCATTGTCCTGAACTGCTACAACGTACCCACCCCATTCGATAAACTGCTCATCCCACGCCCACAATTCTATAGTCATCTCCTCTGTAGGGAGCTCGGCTTTTTTGATGTCATCGGTTATTTGGACACGGGCACCTGCACCACCGCCCAATTGCACTGCCTCCCCAAACTTACCGGGGGCGATTTGAAGGTCCCCTATTATCTCAGCATCCTGGTTGCCCCAGATATCTTCCACCGTTTTGCCTTTTACAGTATCTTTATCAAAACTCCAATATCCGATTAACCCATCTTCGATGACGACTGTTCGGGCAGCCACTGGAATTCCTATTCCCAATCCAGTGATTAAAACAGCAACTAAACTCAGAGCCACCTTTTTTCTCACGTTCATAACAGATAGAAACATCTCTTCCTCCCTTGGTTATCCCCTACCGCAAATAGCGGGTGAATTGTTGATCCAGGTGTCTCTTCAAAACCTAATCTGATACTATAGTATACAATACATATTGTGTTCTATCAAAGTATAATCGTCAATACTGTTATCAAGGATAGTGCTCCCCATCTCCACGCCACAGATTTTTGTTTTATGCACCCTTTCCATTCTCAAATCGGATCATTAATTATAAAAGCGTGCCACATACGCCTTCACGAAAGTTGGTTGCGCAAAACCTGATTCTCTGGACAATAAATAAAAGAACATCCGTATTGTAATATAGCATTAAAGGGAGTTCAATATGTTAATGACCATGATTCAAAAAGAGATTATGCATCATCTTCTGAGCGTCCGTTTCGTCGCGCTCCTTGTGATGTGTCTCCTTCTCGTCCCACTCACACTTTCTACCAATTACCGAAATTATCGTCAGAACTTAGTAGATTATCAAGAAGCCGTTAAATTGACGAATATCGAAAGAAAAGACAATTAATTTGAAGATGCCATTAGAACCGGATGTGGAGGTGTCCAAACTCTTCCTCAAACCGACACCAATGAGTGTCTTCGCAAATGGGTTAGCAGATACATTGCCAAGCTATCTCGGCATGACACGTAATGGGATTATACAAGGCGCACCCGCCCTGGTTTCCTCTCTTTCCAACCTGTTAGGGCATCTCGATTTTCTATTCATCGTCGGTACCGTTTTCAGTCTACTCGCGTTACTGTTTACGTTCGATGCGGTTGCCGGGGAACGAGAAGCGGGCACGCTTCGGATCACTTTAGCGAATGCCCTGCCGCGCGACCTATTTTTATGGAGTAAATTAATTGGCGGATACGTGGTGTTTGTCGTTCCCTTCTTGGTGTCGTTGCTGTTCGGCTTATTGATACTTGTCTGGCAAGGGTTCCCT
>JAJDTM010000045.1 GCA_022827185.1 Candidatus Poribacteria bacterium | reverse complement strand
AGACATAGCACTCCGCTGGAGTGCCTTTATCGTTGACATCTACCCCTATAGATATATCACGCCTCTGGCGTGAGGAGAACCCCGACCTCCGAGAAGTCTCTTTGCTCCAGCGGAGCAATATATCTATAGAAAAAGATAGCCCGCTTCTCTTGCACTCCAGCGGAGTGCTATGTCAGCAACCTGTCCGCTTTGAAAAAATCAATATGCTGCCAAAAACTTTACACACCCATTCGCTGAAGATAGGGCCATTCAATTCTCTGGAAAACAGCTAAATGCCCTTATGATTTTAGCATCCCTAAACACGAAAATCCGTGTCCTCCGCGTCCTCCGCGATAATCCGCGATTCAGACAATTTGAAAATTGAATGACCCTGTAGCTGAAGATGCCGTGAATTTTGTTTTCTATTCTATGCCAAGAAACGATGGTAGATGAGCGTGGTGAGGATTTTGTAGCCGGCTTTGAGAGTACCGGTGAGGGTGCCGGTGATTTTGGAGGTGCCGATGCGTTTGCGATAGCGGACGGGAACTTCGCATGAAGGGATACCCTGTTTCGCGGCTTTGAGCTGCATCTCGACTGTCCAACCGAAGGTTTTGTCTTGCATGTTTAGACTCAGTAGTTCGGAGTAGCGGATGGCGCGGAAGGGGCCTAAGTCTGTATAGCGGACACCGAAGAAGTGTCGTATCAGAAAACAGGCGAGCCAGTTGCCGAAGCGTGCTTGCGGGAGTAACGCCGCTTTTGCGTCGCCTTGTGTCCTCGCGCCGATGACGAGTGCAGCGTCGCCGTTGCGTATCGGTTGCAAGAGACGTGGCATATCCGTTGGATAGTCGCTGTAGTCGCCATCGAGAAAGACAACGATATCAGGGGGTTGCGTCTCAAGTGTTGCGATGCCTGCGAGGCAGGCGTATCCGTACCCGCGCCGCGGTTCAGTTACAACCCGCGCGCCGTTCTGATCGGCGATTGCAGCGGTGTTGTCCGTACAACCGTTGTCAACGACGATGATTTCTTGGATTGTGATTTCCCCGTTGTGCCATGTTTTGGGAATATCGGCGATGACTTTGGCGATGGCGTCCTCTTCATTGAGGACTGGGATGATGACTGAAGCTGTTGGCATGATGTCATCCTTGCCCCTCTAACCCCCTAAATCCCCCTTATCAGGGGGACTTTGAAGGTTTCGCGAATAGTTCACCGTGAATGCTACAACCTTGCAGCGGGTTCTTGCACTGTGTCGAGTAGGCGTTGGATGACGGTGTCGGAGTCAACGCCTTCAGCCTCAGCATGGAAATTGGTTAAGACACGGTGGCGTAACACTGAAGGTGCGACGGATTTCACGTCTTCACAAGAGGCGTTGTACCGTCCGCGTAGGATGGCTCGGGCTTTCGCACCTAAGATAAGATACTGCCCGGCACGGGGGCCCGCGCCCCAGCGTACCCACTGTTGGACGAAATCGGGGGCATCTTCTTCTTTCGGACGGGTCGCACGCGCGATTTTCACGGCGTATTGCACGACGTTATCGGCTGCAGGCACACGCCTCACAATATTATGGAGTGCTACGATAGCGTCACCGGAGAGTGCGGTGTCAAGTTCAGGGATCTCCGCGCCAGTTGTAGCCGAAACGATGTCTGTCTCCTCTGTCTCTGTGGGGTAGTCGATGACGATTTTGAACATGAACCGATCCAACTGTGCCTCTGGGAGCGGATACGTTCCCTCTTGCTCAATCGGGTTTTGTGTCGCAAGTACAAAGAACGGCTGTTCTAATTGGAATTCGTTGCCACCAGCGGTGACGTGATACTCCTGCATGGCTTCTAAGAGTGCCGCTTGCGTTTTCGGTGGCGTCCGGTTAATCTCATCGGCGAGCAGGATGTTCGCGAAGATCGGTCCTTGGATGAACCGAATCGTGCGGTGTCCGGTTGTTCGGTCTTCCTCAAGCACATCAGTGCCAGTGATGTCGGCAGGCATCAGGTCCGGGGTGAACTGGATTCGCTTGAATTTCAAGTTCAGAATGTGCGCCAAAGTCCGAATCATAAGGGTTTTGGCGAGTCCGGGGACGCCTTCTAATAGGCAGTGTCCTCCAGCAAAAAGTGCCATCAACATCTGATTGACAACTTCCTCTTGCCCAACTATTACTTTTTTCAGTTGCGCCAAGATTAATTCTTGGCTCTCCATCAATTCTTCTATCGCTTGAACTTCTTCTGTTGCTGGCATTTTTTGTTGGTTACCTCGTTTATGGCTGTTGGCTATCAGTTATCGGTTTTCAGTTAAAGAAGTTCGTAAAGTCCAGTAAAGTCTCGTAAAATGTAGCTAAAGTTGATAACTTCATAACTTTCGCACACTTTCGTACACTTTGAAACTTTCATAACTTTCTAACATTGATAACTGACAACTGTTAAAACTCTTGTATTAGTATAAACCGTTTTGTGCCTCGGTTTGAAGCGATTCTGACGACATCTTTGAGATGCAGGATGTAATCCGGTGTGACCCTTGGGATCAGGAAACGGATTGTCTGATGCATTTCGGCTTTGCGTTTGGATTTTGAGTATCGGAGTTGAATTTCCGCAACATCGGTTTTTAGCGTCTGCTCCTCAGGGACAATATCTATCTTAAAGGGTGCTTCCGTACTGACAGTGATTTTGTCCTCAAGGGTAAGTGCTTTGCCGATAGCAGCAGGATACATTCGGCGTTCCTCGCTCAATAGTTCGGCGTAAGGATGCTTGACGAGCGGTAATTCAAGCACAAACTGTCTGCCGATCGCATAGAGGTATTCCTTACAGTTCCACGTCAGTTCAACCTTCAATTCGCCCGCCAACTCCGAGAGCTCGGAGACTGTGAAATCCTCGATTTTGGCGCGGGCATCTAACTCCAATGCTTTGTGAAGGAACTCCGATTTTTCTTCGGCGGTCTGAAGGTGTCTGAGTTGGCTCCGCAATTTCATATTGAAGTGCCCTGTAACCGTTAATTCTTGTGTGACAGAGACACTCAAGTCTTTTTTCACCTTGACGTGCGTGTGGACCCGTTTGAGGTTCGATTTAGCCTCCAGAGCGGGACTCTTCTGAAAGCGGTAGAGGCTATTCTGTAGATCGCCGACGGCACCCTTGGACTTTGAATCGCTTTCGGTTTCCAAGAAACGCGGATTGATAATCAGTGTCCATCTATCTTGATCACCGGCGGGTAGGTCCCCGAATGCACACGTCTCGGCTGTCGGATCGAGCCAGATAAATTCGCCGTCTTTGTCGCCTTCAACAACAAGGATCATGTGATTGAAATAGGCGAGCGACGGGACGGCTTCGACCTCTGCGCCGCCATCCGGAAGATGGGCGTTGACACCACGCATATCCCCAGCGGAGATGAGAACAGGGTAGGAATTAATGCCTTCAGATGCGAGCATTGTGGAAAGGAGCGTTGTTTTGTCCTTACAATCCCCCGCACCTTGCTTCAGAACAAAGTCAGCTGGATAGGGCTTAATCGCCCAAATTCCAAGTTCATAGCCGTAGTACCGGATGTTCGTCGCGACGTATTCATAAAGCCGTTTTACTTTTTCCTTTCGGGACCAGGTGCCGCTGAGGAGTTGCTTTGTTCTTTCTTCGATTTTGGGTGTAATCTCATCCTGCTCGCGAATCAGTGTTGCATACCACGTCGCCAGTTTATCCCAAGAATCGAGGGAGGAGATGCTGATATTATAGGCGAGGTCTTGCGGTGCGGGCATCAGGTATTCGTCTTTTAATGGCGGTACATCTCGCGCTTCAAAGATATACGTGCGGGTGTAGTTATTCTCTGTCGTTGTGGGTTTAATATCAAGGAAAGCGTCATCTAATGGGGCAGTTGTAGAAGCCGCTGGTGCTCCTGAAACCTGATAATAGAGCTGCTTTTTCTTTGGGATATGTACAGTGAAGCGGTAATATTGTACGGGATGCTGTCCTTGGAAATAGACTTGCCGCCAAAATTCGCCGCGCATGATGTGTCCGAGGTTATTCGTGGAGTAGGCGTAGTCTATGATACAACCGTCGCTAACTTCTGGGAGTGTGAAGTACATCAAGCGTGCATCAACGTACAACCCCGCGTCCACGGCACTCGGTGGTGGCACATCGCGTATAATTTTGTCTGTATCAAGTTCGACAATTTTGCCATCAGGAGTCAACGTTCGGGCATGATGGATGGTGACATCGTCTCTGCCCCGCATATAAGGGATGCTGATCTCAGCAAGGCCTCTGCCATCTTCATTAAAGATTTTGGCGACCCGTCGTGTAGAGTAGATATAGCGACTCTTTTCATCGATATTGATATCAACACTGTCCCAAAGGATGACGGCTCCATCATCAGGAAATGCTTCTTGAGAGGGCAGCTTGTCAATAGCGGCTTGGATCGCTGCTTCGTCTGCTTCGCTAATGTAATTATACGGCAGCGATGATCTACGGTTTTCATGGCTGTGGGCAGCGATAGAACCGTCCTCATGACTATGCGCGTCGGTTTCGGATGGCACAGTCGGCACTGCATCGGTGAAAGCTGGCGGCGTGCGCGGCTGTGGGTTTTGTGCGTCAGTTAAAACCTCTGGTTCGGGCGGTGGACTTTGTAGAGCCGAGCGTCGTGTTCCCAAGAACGTTTTTTCGGCGAGTGTGCCGTCATCTGTCTCTGCTTGGACGATTGTAAGGTTTCGGGTAGCGTTTCCGTCGCCGTTATCATCAAGATGCGGGTGTTCAGATTGGACATTGCCGTCTTTTTCATAGAAATCCTTCGTCCGTGCTTGGAGTGATAGAAACGCTTCTAACAGAGAGATGTCGCCGTTTCTGTCGCTATCGTTCGCTGCGGCAAAAAAGGCATCAACGAAAACATTACCAAATCCTGCCTGTAGCGAGTAACCCTCATTCGGTGAGCTTGAGGTGATAATAATGCGTCCCGGCTTGCTGAGTTGCGGCACAAGTTTACCACTATAAGGGAACCCGAAGATTAAAATTTGACGCTCGGCAGGGATGCTGTTAATGAGTGTCACATATTCTGCTTCAGTAATATCCCGTCTGGGTAAATTGAACTTCACGCTGCCTCTACCGGTACGGGATGCGTGTCCGAGCATGAAGAGCACCAATTGATCTGACGGTTGAACAGTCTCAGCGAGTCGGGTGAACGCAGCTAAGACCTGCTCGCGTTTGGCTTCAGTATCAACGAGTTGTGTCTCTTCTGATGGACCCATATCTTCAAAGAGAAAGGTAATCTGCTCTGATGTATACCCATATTCATCGGTGAGGAGTTCGTGGAACCGCGAGGTGGCACTCCAGAATGCATCGTAAAAGGATTTCTCACCGGCGGCACCACCGATAATCAGCACGTAATCTGCCGCGAATGCTGTTGTGGAAATTAGAAGAGTCGTGAGAATTACAATGGGTATTTGGTGCATTTTTTTCTTCATGCGTATGTCCTTTTTAAGGTAGCTGCGTCTCGGCATCGGATATGAAATCACCGCTTTTACCACCTGTCTTTTTGACAAGCCTGACATCACCGATGACCATTTCTCTGTCTACTGCTTTACACATATCGTAGACGGTTAATGCTGCGACTGACACAGCAGTGAGGGCTTCCATCTCTACACCTGTACGACCGATCGTTTGAATTTCTGCTTCGATTTCTATTCGGGGTCTATCGTCATCTGAAATTGTGAGTTCAACGCGGATTGAAGTCAAGGCGAGCGGATGACACAGCGGAATTAACTCACCAGTGCGTTTCGCTGCCATGATACCCGCCAGTCGTGCGACCTCTAATACATCGCCCTTTTTCATCTTTTGCTCAGCGACGCGTCGGAGTGTTTCGGGATGGGCGGTAATGTGCCCGCGGGCGATGGCGATACGTAATGTTTCTTCCTTACCGCCGACATCCACCATCCGCGTATTGCCTTTTTCGTCGAAATGCGTCAAGTGTTTTTTCATTTTTTATCTGGACGGCAGATCGGAGTCTGCCTACTACTCTGTGAACGGCAGATCGGAGTCTGCCTACTACTCTTAAACCGGATGTTCTGCCATGATTTGCTCGTATTTTTCACGGAACTGCTGGAGATATTTCCCTTCACCGTGATAAGCTGCGACATCTTGAGGATCCGGCTGAATCGGTTCACCGCGTTTCAAGACGGAAGCACTGAACGTTTCAATGTCAAAGGGTTCGTTTTCTGCGTCGTGGAGTGCTTTGACCCCTGCGACGGCTGCCCCGAGTGCTGCACCACCCTTTTCTACCGGCAGTGTCGGTCTATTCCAGATGCCAGCGACCCTCCGCATAATTTCGGGGCTATCGGTCGCGCCACCGGTTACGAACAACGGTGCTTGCGTCTGTTTCGTGAAAACGGCAGAATAGATATAAACGGCAGCGAGGCTTGTCTCAATAATACCGGTATAATCCTCTGCTAATGTTGGCACCCCAATGGAGCGGATTAGGTCAAACGCACCGGAGACAGGGAAAGATTCGGTCTTGGGTTGCCAAAACGTCATAGACTGTCCTGGCGCGGTCTGTTTCAACGCCGCCTCTGCGGGTGCGTATGCCTCTTTTGCTAAGCCGTAGTTATTTCTCACCGCATCCCATACCATAGCACCGTTTGTACGGCATCCGAACATAAAAGGACGATTGATGCCATCATACATAGCGTTGGCGAATCCCTCTGGATCGAGTGTATCGCCATCGGTTGATACCATGTTGACGAAACTGGTGCCGAGACTGAGCAGATCTCCAGCGACAGGTACTTTCGCCTGTGGGTTGTCTCCAGAACCTGCTATAACGGCGCAGCGTTCATCAAAACCGTATTTTTCTATGTAATATGCGGCGAGGGTCCCGACAACAGAATCTGGACGCGCAAGCACGGGCAATTTGGACTGAAGTGCTTCCACGCCACCAGATAGTCCGTGCGCCGTCGCGCCTAACAACGCTGGATCCCACGTCCTTGACCGGTAGTTCATGAGCGACATTCCGCATCCATTTCCATAGTCGATGGGTACGTTTGCGTTACCGGTTAGCACGGCGGGGATAAAACTGCTAATCAATTGGACTTTTGCTGTTGCGGCGTAGTGTTCTGGGAACTGTTCCCCGACGCGCCGGACGACAGTACCCGTGAATCGGAGCGGGGCATCGGAACCTGAGAGATTAATCATCTCTGCTTTCCCGCCGACGCCGTTTCGGACGGTATCGGTTTGTGCGACGGTATTCGCGGTCATCCAGATGGGCGCGTTGGGATATGCGAACGCGTCCTTGAGTAGGGCTTGCAGATCCGGTGTCCCTTCTCCAGTGGTTTGAACATTTGCGAGTTGTGCGAAAAGTGCCGCTGCGTCGTTGTTGAGATAGACGTGTCCGTGTTGTTGTCCTGACGTGTTGATGAGACGGATAGATTCAAGTGGCACGCCTGCCTCGCGCATGTCCGTAAACATTGCATCGAGCGAGGCGAGGTACATCAGCGGTGGTTGTTCGGCTTCGCCTTCTTCTCTCGGTGGTAAGATATAGTCCTCTCCGATACCGAATTGATTGAGGCGTGCATCGGCGCGATAATCGAGCGAGTGCTCAAAGCATTTCTCCGCTGTATCTATATCAATAACGACAGCAGATAGACTTTGTGTGCTTGAATCTAAACCGAGCGCGAGTCGTGAATTTTTGTGGTTTGTCACTGGAACAGTTCCTCTCCTCCGATCATATTAATTTTCATGCCCAAAGTACGAGCAAAGGCTTCAAAGTTTTCTGCCTGTAAAGCCTCGCTGTACAATTCTTGAAGTTGTTGAAGATCCTTGATGTTTTCTAATGCCGGTCTAAGAGCTTGAGCGGCGTACCTATCAAATCTAAACTCAAGAACAGCCAAGAGAAATTCAAGGACAATTGGGCACGATGCCAGTTCAATCCCATGTTGGAATCCCCTTTGGTAACTTGCTTTCGCTGTCTCTATGAGACGTTGGTAAGCTGGACATTCTGGCATAACTGCCTCCGATAAAAAGCCACTAATTGCTTGATGTGGATGGATTAAACCACAACTTCAGGGGTCAGGATCTCCTTAATCTATCACTCGTTGTTGTTCATGTCCAAAATGTGGATGAACGCCTCAAGATTTTGTGCCCGTAGTGCTGCATCATGCAACTGCTTAAGACGGTGGACATCCTCAATAGTTTCTAAGGTAGGTTGTAACACGCGCACTGTGTTAGAATCAAACCGAAACTTTAAGACACCAAATAGAGATTCAAGAGCAGTTTGTCTTGCCCCGTGTTGAATTCCTTGTTGGTAACGCTCTTCGTCTGCTGTTTGTAAGAGGTGTTCGTAAACTGAGGATTCTTGCATAACTGCCTCCGATAAAAAGCCGCTAATTGCTTGATGTGGATGAATTAACCCACTCATGACCTGCTGTGATACGAGGTGGATCAATTCCCGGGATAAGCGCGGTTTTCCAATTCTGCGACGAATTTTTCAGCGGCGATGGCAGCTGCGGCACCCGCACCCGCAGCGGTAATCGCTTGACGGAAGACGTGATCGTGAACATCGCCAGCGGCATAGACACCATTTATGTTCGTGCGTTGCATCTCGTCTACGATGATATAGCCTTGGTCGTCTGTATGTATGACATCTGTGAAGAGTTCTGTGTTCGGGATATGTCCAATAAAAATGAATACACCGTCAATCGGGAAAAGTTGCGTCTCACCGGTCTTGACGTTTTTGAGGGTCGCACCTGTCACTTTGTCTGCGTCGCCATTGATTTCTTCGACGACAGTATCCCAGATGAACTTGATTTTGTCGTTTTTGAAGGCGCGTTCCTGCATAATCTGGCTTGCGCGGAGTTGATCGCGACGGTGGACGATGTAGACCTCGGAGGCGTATTTGGTTAAGAAGATGCCTTCCTCTAACGCTGCATCACCGCCACCGACAACGATAAGCCGCTGATCTTGGAAGAAGAACCCGTCGCAGGTAGCACAGTAGGAGACACCGCGTCCGCCGTATTCCGCTTCGCCGGGGATGTCAAGTGTGCGCGGTGAGGCACCTGTGCATATAATCACGGATTTCGCGTGGTATTCTTTCTCGTAAGTCGTTACAGCAAACGGATGTTGCGAGAAATCAACGGCGGTTACGGTATCAAATTTGACTTCAGTGCCGAACCGTTCCGCCTGTTCCTGCATACCTTGTATAAAGACACCTGCCTCGTTCCCAAAGAAGCCGGGGTAGTTTTCAAGGTCGAGCGTCAAGGAGAGTTGACCACCGAGTGCATCCCCTGTAATCAGAACAGGTTCAAGCATTGCACGAGATGTATAGACCCCCGCGGCAAATCCAGCAGTGCCACCGCCAATAATTACGATATTTCGATCTTCTGTGTTGTTTGTATTGGTTTCCATAATTTTTAATTGTTCGCCAAGCGTTAAGCTGACAGCATTCTTAGAAAATTTAAGAGTGTTTATGTTATTAAAAAGCAGATATTCAAACGTTTTTAACCCCCTAAAGAATCAGAATCAACGGTATGAATGCCTTATGGGCATTCCCCGCCCCTTATCAGGGGGACTTTAAGAGGCGGTGCGATTTAGAAGGGAAGCGGAATCCCAACGCGTTCAGCGACTGTTTTCAACTGTGCCTGATGTCCTTCGCCAATCGGGATGCCGATTTCAGCCCATTCCTGTTCACGTTCCCATTCTAAACCCCCGGGTAGATCTGATCGGTCATAACCCGGTGCCGGTTGCATCTGTCGTGCATCGTGGATGTGTTGGTCGATCTCCGCTTTATACTCGTCAATCGGTCGGAATCGGGAGATGTCGATCGCTGTAATGAAAGCACCTTGATTGGCACCTTCCCAGATTGTTGGCGGATCCGGCGGTTGATCGAACAGCCAGATGCCTGCCATAAACCCACCGAGCGCATGGCTCACATGACTCAAACCCAACATCTTGAAAAACGCAGCAGGACTCTGTGCGAATGCCTCTTCCAACGGCAGCTTGGCATCAATGCCGGTTGCCATATCGACGACGATAGGGGGCTGGTTGCCCGCCGGAATCGCGAAACTCATCGGTGAAGCGCCCGTTGCGGTGGCAATCGAGCCGCCGGAGCCGTGTCGGAAACGGTGGCACGAGACGGCGAACCCGGCGCAGTCCGCTTCAATCGCGAGTCGTGTATACTTACCAGCACTCCCGAAATGGAAGTGATTCCGACTCGTTGCGGCACCGAGTCCCATCTCTTTGGCTTTTTCGACCGCTGCTTGTGCCGCATGATACGAGGCAAAATGCCCCATACCGCCATCGCCGTCGTAAATTGCCGTCGTCGGGGATTCGTCAATACAGCGGACGTTTGGACGTGGGTTTACTTTGCCGTCAAGCATCATCCCGACATATCCGGGCGTTTGTTGGGTGCCGTGACTGAACACGCCCCGCAGATCCGTGAGTACTAACAGGTGCGCGATGTGCGCAGCGTCTTCTTCTGAGGTCCCTGCTTTCTGGAAAGCCTCACTGACAAAGCCGCGGATTGCATCTGGCATCACGCGGATAAATTCTTTCGGTACTACATTCATGTTTTTATATTTCCTTGCGGAGCGATTAGGCGGGTTTGATGCTTTGAAATGCTATTACGTATATACCGCCTTCCATTCCATTACAGGCTACGTTTTTGGTGCTATTTTTCAATTTTCTAAATTTCCTTGCGGAGCGATTAGGCGGGTTTGATACTTTGGAATGCTATTACGTATATACCGCCTTCCATTCCATTACAGGCTACGTTTTTGGTGCTATCTAAAGCGCGGAATTCCATCAACAATCCGGTAAGATTTTTCGCACGTTTTGCAGTGGAGACTGTGTGCTTCCCACGTAATCTCACCTTTACACTGCGGACAGACGAGAATTTCTTGCAATGTTTTCGTCTGACGACTTTTATTTTTTCTCAAGAGTGATTTTGCACGGGAAACGATACGCCGCGGCACCGCGCTTTTAAGAAGCAGTACCCACTCGTTTTGAACATTATCATCTGATGCAACAAGCCTGTCAAGCGTATCGTGGCATTCTAAATCCAGTGCTGACTCATGTTCGAGCAGTATTTTATAGTCTATTTTCTCTTCCCATTCGTATTGGACAAGGAATAGGTGATGATGTGTAATATGAAACCGTTTCCAATGCTTATCTGTGAGTGCCAATCTGTGGAAAAGTTGTCCAAATTGGGAATTTTTTTCATTCTTTCGTAGCATCAAACAGCCATCGACCAAGTTGACGACCCAGTTGTGATAGTGCCATCCGTAGATCCGCTCACCGATTTCAGAGGGTGTTTCAATGTAGCCACGGGATGCGACGCGCTCTAATTCGGCGATGAATTGCGCAGGGTCTTTGACGTGTTCCAACACATGTGAGCAGATGACATAATCAAACGCTCGATCTGCGAACGGCAGGCATTGCCCATCCGCTTCCACCATCGGACGGTCGGTAACGATTGCACCGCCGCGCTGTTCGTCGTCCCCTATGAATTTATCGCACAAGACATCCGAACGTGCCTTCGGATTATGACCGCTCCCTATCTCTAAGACAAAATCGTCTGGACGAATGTTCATTTTGCGACGACCATGGTGATATAAGGACTCAGGTACGGAAACGCGCCCGCGATGATTCTGCCCTTTATACCAAATCCAACCGCTTTCTTGATGATCGTGAACCCGTGTGATCGGAAAAATTGCGCGAGATCAATCGGGCTGGCGTAGTATGCACTGTCTGCATCGCCGCCGATTGCATCCGCCTGTAAATCGGGTTCACGATAAATAAAGTGTGGTGTTTTCCGCAAGAACCGTTTTTGGACATAGAGCCGACAGTTTCGTGCGAACTGCTGCAACGCTTGCAACTTCGTCTCACCCCAGACGGGTCTACCGGATTTGCCGGACATCAGGCTGAACCAGTCAAGTAACGGGATCAACGGTGAACAGAGATTTGGTCCAGAGATCACGATGCGTCCGCCTTTGCACACCACCCGCATCATTTCGGTTAACGCTGTCTCTACGTCGGGTAGATGTTCGACCAGTTCGTTTGAGCAGATGACGTTGAAGGAATCGTTTTCAAACGGCAGCTCCATCACGTCACAGACTTGGTATCGGAGCCTCGGATTTTCCCATGTGCGCGCGTCTTCAAGAAAGAGCGGAGAAATATCGGTACCGATAACATCGAAATCTGACTGATTGAGCAGCCGCGCCGAAATACCGTTCCCGCACCCGAGGTCGAGTATCTTGGAACGCGGGGGCGCGTAGCGGGTTACCAATGCTACGTAGTGTCGGAGGTAGGCTTCATCGTGTGCATCGAGAAGCGTCTTATAGGTTTCCGATGTTTCATAGAATTCGCGCATCCGTTGGCGAATTGATGGTGATGTTTCGGGCATTGGCGTTTCGATCATAGATATGCCCTTTACGAGCGGAGCGTATTCCAGGGTGCCTCGTCATAAACATCAATAAGTTGGTACCCTTCTTCGCCTTTAGCAGGACTCAAGGTTACAAACAATTTTGCAGACTCAGAGGAGACGTTAAAGGAGGCGTGAACCATATCCGCGGGGATAAAGACAGAATCGCCTGCGTTTAGTATCTGTTTCTTATCTTCGAGCCACTGTTCAACGCTACCCTCTATAACGTAGATAACCTCTTCTTGGTCTGGATGTTTGTGGAAGTCGTGTCCGTAACCGGGGGAGAGGCTAACTTCCATAGCGACGATGTCTTTCCCACCTGTGCTTTCTGGACGGCTGAGCCAACCGATGGTGCCCCAGTCGAGTTCGTCTCGTTCTACGTCTGCGGACGCAATAAATTTTCCGTTCACGATGTTATGTGTCCTCCTTTTTTCATTCGCGGTGTAGGCGCGCTTCCAGGCGCGCCTACAAGCATTATATCAACGAACCTTATCGGCGTGAGGTTTTCTTCAGAAGTCCCCAAGTCGTTGTGAGTTTCTGACGCGGGTCCACAGAAAAGAGCTCAAAATACCCTTTTTCCATCTGGTCGATGACCTCATCTTCGTCGAGTGCTCGGTTCCAAATACGAACTTCGTCGATCAAACCGAGGAATTCACGGTTGCCTTCGTGCGTTCTACCAACGAGGACATCCGCTGTATCGGCTTTACCCGGGGGCGCGTTTTTACCACCGAATTCGCCACCAGATTCACCGTTTATCCAGTACTTATGTGTCGTACCATCATCTACTTGTGCGACAACATGTACCCACTCCTCTAACGGAACCTTTTTGTTACAAACGCTTCCGCCACCGACAGAAAGGTGCAAACATTCGCTCGGGAATTCGGTGTAGAAACTATAGGAGCGCGGGTTGTTGCTTTTCGCAACGATACCTTGCCACCGCTGCCCAGCAGGGCCTTGATGACGTTCGGTATTAATCCAAGCCATGACGGTTACACTATTGTCAACGGTGAGGATCTCGTCGTGTGGGACTACAACCCAGTCATCTTTACCATTGAGTTCCAGTGCCTTACCGAATTTGCCCTCAACATGCTTGGGAGAACCAATGATGTCTCCATCGTTCCCATACTGTGAATGATCAATAACGGTCTTGCCCTCGAGTTCATCAAACGAGAAGTAGAGGATCATCGAATCCTCCGGTTCGTTTGCTGAGTATGCAAAAGATGCTGCAAACGTGATAAGGGTTAGTATGATAAATACGTTCCTCATTTTTACCTCCATGTAGCATAGGCTGTTAGCCTGTGCATTGTTAATCTATCGGAACAATTCCTTCACCTTCAACTGCGATAAACCTTCGGTTGACAGGGAGATGTGTCCCTTGGTCAATATGTCCGCTGGTCCAACGAATTTCAAGGCGTTCAATTTGTTCCGCTTTGCCAACGCCAAAATGGGCGCGCAAGTCGTGAAAGGAGAGATAACTCCCACCGCTATGCACCTCCCGATATTGGACATGTGTTCCGGTTACGACTTTAATTCTCGCACCAATTCCAGAACGGTTGCTTTTTTGTCCGACAACTTGGATTTGTATCCAATTGTTCTGGTTACCGACTGCGTTTTGGAGCAGATCAGGACGTTGGTTGCAATTGGTGACGAGGATATCGAGATCCCCGTCGTTGTCGTAATCGCCGATAGCAGCACCGCGACTGACTTTTTTCAGTGATAGACCGTCAGTCTCCGATGTGATATTGGCGAATGTTCCGTCGCCTAAATTTCTAAATAACAGATTCTTTTGCGGATAGGTTACATGTTTCTCAAGGACGTTGATGTTATCCATCAGGTGTCCGTTCGCGACAAAGATGTCTTGGTATCCATCGTTGTCGTAATCAAAGAATCGGATACCCCATCCCAAATAACCGTGTGTTACTTCGGCTATGCCTGTCGTAATGGTATTGTCGGTAAAGAAGGCGTTATCGTGATTGCGATAAACGGTATTGGTTTCTGTCTGGTAATTGCTGACAGTGAGGTCAAGTCTTCCGTCGTTGTCATAATCACCAAAATCAGTCCCCATACCGGCTTCTGCTTTCCCCATATCATTATAGCATACGCCTGAGATTAATGCAACCTCTAAAAAATTACCGTCGCCATTGTTCTGAAATAAAAAATTCGGATCTTGGTCGTTAGCGACGTAGAGATCAATGTTCCCATCGGTATCATAATCACCAAAGGTTACACCTAATCCGTGCTGTGGGATCAGGTCTGTAGGACGGTATAAAGTTGACGCGTCAGTGAATGTGCCATCCCCGTTATTCTTGTAAAATGTATCGTGGACGGCGGGATATGCGTGCGGACCGCAATAGACATGAACACCGCGTTCTTCGCAGCGTTTATCGTTTTCCGGTGTATATTCGGCGTAGTTCGCTACGTACAGATCTAAGTGTCCGTCGTTATTGACATCAGCGAAGGCGCAACTCGTGCCCCAATTCGGGTTGCCGACTTTGGCACGGTCTGTTACGTCTGTAAAAGTGCCGTCTCCGTTGTTTTGATAAAGTTCATCTGTGCCGAAGTTGGTGAGGTAAAGATCTAAATCGCCATCATTATCATAATCACCGACGGTAGCACCTGTGCCGTAACTTGTGCTTCCGATGCCTGCTGCTTCAGTAACATCGGTAAAGGTATTGTTTCCGTTATTTTGATAGAGAACGTTGTGGGGTTTTTTATCTTCTCCGTTGTCTGTCTGAATCGCGCCGTTGACGAGATAGATGTCGAGATCGCCGTCGCCGTCATAATCGAAAAACCCGCCACCGGATCCGAGGAATTCATTGAAGAGTCTTAAACCGCTCCTACCGTCGGTATGTTCAAAGGTTAATCCTGCGGATTCCGTAACATCAATGAAAATTTGTTCTGTGGATGCGACTGTGGGACAGAGGAGGCCTATAAACGTCGCTATGAATGCGAATCCGAAAATATGATGGAAATTATGATTACGGGCATTTTTGGGCATATAGATTTATCGCGTCGTTCGCGATTCCTTCTTCAGACGTTCCAAGTTGTGCAAGGCTTTCCAAGCGTCGTCATCGTTAGGTTCGATTTTTGTGATGTGTTGATAGACCTCAATTGCCTTTTGAAGTTGTCCTTGTTGCGTGTAAACTTCAGCTAACCCGTGATATGCCAAGCTGAGTTGTGGCATTTTCTCTATAGCCGCTTGTAGATGCGATTCTGCCTTGTCAAACGTCTTTGACTGGGTATAGAGCCACCCCAATCGGACGTGTGCTTCTACAGTGTCTGGGTTCAATTCGAGCACTTTCTGGAAAAATGGGATGGCGTGCTGAGGCATGTTGAGATTCATGTAAAGCCGCCCCAATTTGTCGTATCCGACTGTAAGATTCGGATGCAACCGAATCAGCCCTTGATAGGTCGCGACGGCTGCGGAAATGTGTTTGTGTTCCAGATGGATTTCTGCCAATTTCAGCCGAAGTGTGGTGTTCATCGGTGCTTCTGCCAAAGCACTTTCAACGGCGTAGGTTCGGTCATAGTAGGCTTTCATCTGGTGGAATCGTTTAAGTTGTTCCGTTGCTGCTGGCATATCGCCGAGAAGTCGGTACGCCTTGGCAAGGTTGTAGTAGGCACTCTGGACGTAGGGCTTTTTCTTGATTGCAGTCTGGTAATGCGTTATTGCTTGCTGCGGTTGGTTCTGCATGAGTGCGATTAAGCCGAGCCATTCATACACTTCTGAAAAATCGGGGTTACGTGCGAGGGTCCGCTTGAATGCAGCGAGTGCTTCGTCAAATTTTGCCTGATGCGTGTAGATATAACCGAGTCGGTAATGTGTGTCCGCATCTGATGGACGGTTCTGAACGGCTGCCTTGGCGTGCTGTTCTGCGGTGTCCAATTTGCTCTGCTTACAATAAATTTCGGATAACGCGAGGTGCGTTAACCCGTAAAGCCGTTCCGGTATCTCGGCATTTTTTGAATCTGCGATGATAAGGATTTGGTTAAAAGTCTCAATCGCTAATTCTAATTCATCTTGCAATTTGTAGACGTTCGCGAGTTGGAAAAGTGCGTCTACATTTGTTGGGTGCTGTGATAAAATGGACTTAAAGGTAGCTACTGCCTGCGAGTAGAGGCGCAATTTGACATATTCCACGCCTTCCTGAAATGGCGAGGTTGTTTCAGTTCTACTCACAGCCGAAGCGAGCCATAGGAGCGTTGTAAGGACTAATAAAATCCCGCAGGCGGGTTTTGCATACATCCGGTGATGTTTGTAACCTGCTGCCATGCTGATTTCCTCAATCAGACTCCGATTGTTTATTCACGACATCCTGAATCCATGACAATGCCGCCATGCTCGACGACCAGCCGATAGAGGTCACCGCGAGCAGTGCCACTTGTTGTAGTTCCGCGGGTGTGATCCCTTCTCGGAGCGCACGCCGCGTATGCGAATGCACCGCACCTTCAGACTTCGCGCCGATCGCCAATGCGAGTTTGACAAGCCTCACAGTTTTAGGTTCGAGGGGACCGGCGGTACCGCACGCCTCACCCAATGCCTGATACGCTTTCCAAACTTCAGGGTATTCATCAATCACATCCTGAAGAAAATCGGGTAATTTATCGTTCATTGTTAGTTGCCAGTTTGCCTCGCAGTGAGAGTTATCAGTTGTCAGTTAAGAGTATAGGAATCACGAAGAGTGTTTGCTCCTACGCGCAGATGAAAACGCAGCGGAGAATCCGGTGCTTCTCTATCCGGTTTTCTCTTTCGGTGGTGGTTCTGCTTCTTGTTGTGCTGTCGTTTCGGTTTCATCCGTTTGTTCTTCATTGAGCCCGGCTTTAAAGTTTGTGATGCTTCTGCCGAGACCGCGTGCCAACTCAGGCAGACGCTTTCCACCGAATATGAGTAACACAATAGCCAATAGAATCGCTAATTCCACGGGACCAAGGCCTAACATATCTGTGCCTCCATGTCTTGACGTAATTTGTGCACGCAGGAAGGTGCACGATAGATATTGCAGAGGCATTCAATTATCCATGTTTCGATCGGATTTTCACCCCAGGCCCGGTAGGTTCGGTTTCCTAACCGAACCGGATCCTTGAAAAAAAGACGTGAAACCCAATAATTTCTTAAAATTGAATGGCTCTGTAGATATTGGTGTATATATTATCATATCGAGAAAAATATGTCCAATGGTATTTGACAGTCGGCATAATGCCCTTGGCGAGAAACCAGAGGCATTCAATTGTCCAATAATTTCAATTTTCTGCTTGATGCTCTTCACTGTAGGAGCGAGCTGTGCTCGCGATCCGTCCGCGAAAATGTCCGAAAAACCGAAAACTGAATGGCTCTGGGCGAGAAATAAAATGTTGTTGACAGGCAGCTTCGGACATGCTATAATTTAAAGATGTCTTAGCAGATGGGGTTAATGTAATGGATCGTTTGGGACGATAACGGCGGAGGGGTTTGGATTATGAATAGGGTGCTGGTCAGCGATCTGCTGTCACAGCAAGGCTTGGATGTTCTGACAGAAAGTGGCGATTTTGAGGTGGATGTCAGCCTTGATCTCTCACCTGAAGAACTACTGGAACGAATTGCTGATTACAACGCGCTGCTGATCAGAAGTGCGACAAAGGTAACTGCTGAAGTTATCAACGCAGCGACGCAACTAAAGGTCATTGGACGCGCCGGTGTGGGTGTGGATAACATTGACGTACAAGCAGCAACGCGAAACGGTATCTTGGTTGTCAACACCCCAACCGGCAATACGATAGCGGCAGCGGAGCATACGGTTGCGATGTTGTTAGCGTTGGCGCGCAATATTGTACCTGCTGGCATTTCGCTGAGAAACCGGACCTGGCAACGCAACAACTTCATTGGTGTCGAGTTATATGGAAAGGTTTTCGGGACTGTCGGATTGGGACGCATCGGACGAGAGGTGGCGGGACGCGCGCAAGCGTTTGGGATGCAGGTCATCGCCTACGATCCATATATCTCAGCGAACGCCGCTGAAAAAATCGGTATCCGGCTTGTTGATCGGGAGACACTTTTTCAGGAGTCGGATTATATCTCTGTCCATACCCACCTCAACGCTGAAACCTACCATAGTATCGGTGAATCGGAGTTCTCATTGATGAAACCGAGTTGTCGTCTGATTAACTGCGCTCGGGGGGGTATCATCGACGAGGCCGCGCTCTATCACGCCTTGACATCGGGACAACTTGCGGGTGCTGCATTGGATGTCTTTGAAAGCGAACCTGCGACGGATACACCGCTATTGGATTTGGAAAATGTGCTCGCGCTTCCGCATCTCGGCGCATCGACATCAGAGGCACAGGAACACGTCGCAATTGAGGTCGCACAGCAGGTCAGAAACGCGCTCCGTGGTGAACCTGTCGCTAATGCTGTCAATCAACCGAACATTGATCCGAGGACACTCGATATCCTGGGTCCCTATCTGAGACTTACCGAAAAGATTGGCAGTTTCCACGCACAAATTGTTGAGGGACAAATATCAGCGATTAAGATCCATTATAACGGGACACTGTTCCAGGAAGAGGATGTCACACCGATAACTGTGGCGTTACAGAAAGGACTTTTGGCACCTGTACTCGCGGATGTGAACTATGTCAACGCACCTTTTCTGATTAAGCAACGCGGGATTTCCGTTACAGAGACGAAGAGCGAATCGGAAGCCAATTTTGCGAACTCCATCGCGATTACAGTTGTGACCGACACGGGTGAGTCGGTTATAGAAGGCACCGCTTTCGGTAAAAAGGATATCCGCATTGTTCGTATCAATCAACTGCATATAAACGTCAGACCAACGGGATATATCCTCCTCATCTATAATAGCGATCAACCCGGAATGATAGGGTTAATGGGGACGATTTTGGGAGAACACAATATTAACATCGCCGATATGACTGTCGGACGTTCACGATTATGGGATCTCGCTGTGACGCTTATCAACGTGGATAGTCCTGTCCCTCGACACGTTTTGCAAACGATCGCTTCACAAAAGAAGATCGACTTCGTTAAGCAGGTTTTCCTTCCGCCGCAAGCAGGCGAGATTGAAGACTTCGCTAACGCTGACACGGAAGAACGGGGTTAGGTTCCCTGACGGGAAAAAGGACAAGAAATTTGGATGCTAAACAGAAATGTCTATTTATTAATGATGAAATTCCGAAGGCAAAGTTATTTGAAAGCGAGAAACGGGATGTGCATCCCGATAGTAATGCCTCTTGGCGTATCTCGCCGGAACCGTTCTGGGTTTCCGAGGCAGACTTGAGATGGTTTGAGGCACTCGGTCCGCATCTTTTAAATTTCTATCGTGCGTGTAATTTGCTCTATTCACAGAGTGTCCGCGGCATTCAGCCTGCTTGGGTGGCGGAGTACTTGGAAATCGGGAAACCGGAGACGGTTATCCAGTATGGACGGATGAACCGTTTTAAGACGCAATTACCCGGCGTACTCCGTCCTGACATCCTCCCTACGGTTGACGGTATGGCAATTACGGAGCTCGATTCGATTCCGGGTTTCATTGGTGCGACGGGTTGTCTGGCAAGCCTTTATGCACAACTCGGTTATGCTATTATCGGTGGCAGCGACGGGATGCGCAACGGATATGCCGAGATGATTCGTGCGTTGGCGAAGAAAGAGGATCCGACGCTTGCAATTGTCGTCTCAGATGAATCAGAAGACTATTGGGCGGAGATGGTATGGCTCGCTGATGCGTTGTGTGAAGTCGGGGTGAAAGCGCGCGCTGTTAAGCCGCACGAAGTCATTTTTTCTGAAGACGGGCTGCTTGTTGAACACGGCGACACGCAATTGGCGGTTGATGTGTTATATCGGTTCTATGAGTTGTTTGATTTGCCGAATATCCCGAAATCGGAACTCATGTTTTATAGTGCGAAGAAACGTACTGTCGTCATGACACCGCCACCGAAATCCTACCTTGAAGAAAAATTATACCTCGCCCTTTTTCATCATCCGACACTCCAACCGTTTTGGAAACGCCAACTCGGAAAGAAAACATACCCGTTCTTACAAGAAGTGATCCCACAGACGTGGGTTATGGATGCCCGTCCACTACCACCGCACGCTGTGATTCCTGATTTGGAGGTAGAAAGCGGCGCGGTGACAGACTGGCGGCAACTCGGTGCTGTGACGCAAAAGCAACGCGAGTTGGTTATCAAACCGTCCGGTTTTTCTGAACTCGCGTGGGGGAGCCGCGGCGTAGCAATCGGACACGATCTACCTACGGAGGAGTGGGAAGCCGTTATTGAAAACAGTCTTGAGAATTTTGAAAAATCGCCACACGTTTTACAGCGATTTCACACGGCTGAACGGGTGCGGATGCAGTATTACGATTTTGACGCAGGCGATATGCAGGAGATGGCGTGCCGCCCACTGCTCCGTCCATACTATTTTGTCGTCGGGGATACCGTTAAACTTGGCGGTATGCAAGCCGCAGTCTGCCCTGCTGATAAGAAAATTCTACACGGCATGGTGGATTCTATTATTGTGCCGTGCGCACAGAGGCAATAAGGAAGGTGATTGATAATGCAATTAAGTGATAAGCAACTCGCGCATTTCCGAGATAAGGGATACCTTGCGATTGAAGGGTTTTTTAACCCGACTGAAGCGAAAGCCCTCCGATTGGAATTGGAACGGATTTACAACACTGAACTCGAAAATGGGACCGGTATTAATTGTGCGGTGCAAGATGATGGCACTAAGCGGGACAATGAAGGCGAGCGACAAAACCTTCAGGTAATTCCGCTTAACAACCGTAGCAACCTGCACAAAGCCCTGCCGTTTCATCCGAATGTCGTCTCTGCTGTCGAGCAACTCATCGGTGATGAATTTATGTTGGAGTTGGATCAGGCGTTTTGGAAACCGCCGAAGGTCGGTATCGGCACGAGTTGGCACCAAGACAACGCTTATTTCAAGATTGCGGACCCGTTGCGCGGGACAGCGATGTGGATCGCAATCCACGATGCAAACGTTGGGAACGGATGTATACACGTCATACCCGGTAGCCACCGAGAAAGTTATGAACACTACCGCGATCCGCTGAGCGATCATCACATTCGGTGTGATCCGCCGGAAGAACGCGCCGTACCGATCGAATTGAAGACAGGTGGCGTGCTTTTCTTCTGCTACGGTGTTGCGCACTGCACGCGGTCGAATCTTTCTGATAAGGAACGTGCGGGTGTCGCGCTGCACTTCCTACACAACGATTTCGGCGGTAGAGAAATTTGGGAGCGGAATAATACAACCAAACCGATGCTCCGGGGGCCGCTTGCGACTGGTGGCGAAACCGAGTTCGGCGAGAAGTTTGAAGGTAGATGGGAAGAGATCATGAATGATGTGCTTGCCTCTGATGCATAGGAGCGACCTTCTGGCATAAGCACGTCTTGACTTTTCCATCAAGAGGATCGACACAATGAAGCAGCTATTGAAATGCACGGCACTCCTTGTACTGATCCTGATCACAGTCGGATACGTCAAGGCGGATATTACTGATGACCTTGTCGTTTACTTGACGTTTGACAGTGTCAAAGGCAAGCGGATTTTTGATGAATCGGGCAATGGTCTTGATGCCGAAGTTGTCAAAGATACCAAATTTGTCAAAGGCAAGTACGGAAACGCCATTCATATCACTGGTGAAACAGAAGATTGCGTGAATGTCCCCACTGTGCGGGCTTTAGAAATCAGTGAGGAGATCACGATGATGGCGTGGGTGTATCACGACAATTGGACAGAGGGTACTTTCCAATGGCTCGATAAAGGAAGTTATAACCGATCTCACAGCCAATATGGGATGGCAGTCTACCATGAAAAGGATTTTGGTGTTGATGGTGCTGATGGTATCGGGATTATATTAGGAAGGGGTGAATTCCGGGCAATACATTTAATCGATAACAAGATGGAGAATGACACGTGGCATCACATTGTTGGGATATGTACCGACACCTCTGTGGAAATCTACCTTGATGGAGAAAACGTCCTTGATTTTGATGCGAGAAACCGTCCTCGCTTCAATGGTGCCAATGCGCAAGATTTGCGGATTGGGTGCGCTGAAAATAAACCGGGGTATGCCTTTAAAGATGGCGCTATTGACGAAGTTGCGATATGGAATCGTGCCTTGAGTGAAGCTGAAATTAAAACGGCGATGCGAGGCCCTCTGCTATCAGTTTCACCGAAAGACAAGGTCACTACGACGTGGGGCAATATTAAGCGAAAGGCGTTTTGAATGTGTCTATTTGCGCGGCGAAACAGGGTATTTAGTTTTACATATTCACTTTATATGTATGAATATGATTCCCCTGTAGGAGCGAGCTGTGCTCGCGATCTTGCGAAAAAACGTTATCTTATGTCAACCAAAACCAAGACCGGAACCGAAAACTAAATCGTCCTGCGCAGCGAAAGAAAACATATTGCACGCGACGCAGTTTTGTGATATAATCTAATTACCTCACGTATAAATGGGCTTTTGTTTTCAATGTAAAAGGATCCTACAGGAGGATAGACCCGATGAAACAGTTATTTAGTTGTGCTGTGCTTATTGCGCTGATGCTGATCACGGCCGGATACGCCACAGCGGATATCTTTGAAGGACTTGTTGTTTACTTCACGTTTGACAATGTGAAAGGGAAGACGATTGTTGACGATTCCGGTAACGGGCTTGACGCTGATATCATCGCCAATACCGAATTTGTGGATGGCAAATATGGGGATGCAATTCGGATTACAAAAGAGGGACCGGATTGTGTGAATGTGCCAGCCGCCGAGGAACTGAAAATCGAGGGTGAAATCACCATGGCGGCTTGGATCTATCGGGACGCTTGGGATAGGAACGCCCAATGGTTCGATAAAAATTGCCATAATGGCGGTGAACATAGTTCTTACGGCATTGGCGTTTTCGGTGATGGTGCGAATTTCAACATGTTTTTGGGTACAGGCAGCGGTAGACCTACGTTAAACAAACCGCACTCCCTGAAAGAAAAAACTTGGCATCACGTCGTTGGCACTTATGACGGAACAACCATGAAAGTCTATGTTGATGGCGAGGTTGCAGCTGAGCAAGACCAAGTGTTTGACTTCAAAGGCACCAATGACCAGGACTTGCGGATCGGATGCTCCAAGGACCGCGCACGGTATACCTTTGAGAACGGCTCTATTGATGACGCGGCAGTCTGGCGGCGCGCACTCAGCCAAAATGAAATCCAAGCGATAATGAATACAGGCATCACCGCAGTTTCGCCGCTTGATAAAGCCGCGACGACGTGGGGCAATATTAAGCGGAAGGCGTTTTAATCGTAAAAGAAACGCAGGTGCCGAAGTTATAGTTATTCGCGATGGTAAGAAAATATATTGTATTCTTCTAAGTTTCGTTGTACACTCTAATTGTTTCCAAACAAGTTTATATCTTTGATGTAAGAGGATTCCACAGGAGGACAGATAGATGAAACAGTTATTTAGTTGTGCTGTGCTTATTGCGCTGATGCTTATCACAGCGGGATACGCATCAGCAGATCTCGCTGAAGGACTCGTTGTTTACTTCACGTTTGACAATGTGAAAGGGAAGACGATTGTTGACGACTCCGGTAACGGGCTTGATGCTGATATCATTGCCAATACCGAAATTGTGAAAGGTAAATATGGCGATGCGATTCGCATTACGGAAGAGGGTCCGGATTGTGTGAATGTACCCGCCTCCGATGAACTGAAAATCACCGGTGAGATCACGATGGCGGCTTGGATCAATCAGGACGATTGGAACACTGATGCGCAGTGGTTTGACAAAAACTGCCATAACGGAGGTGAGCATTCCTCCTACGGCATCGGTGCTTTCAATGGCGGTAAGAATTTTAATATGTTCTTGGGAACTGGCAATAGTAGACCGACCCTGAGCCAACCGCATGCACTGGATACAAAAAAATGGCAACACGTTGTTGGAACTTATGACGGGTCAACTATGAAAGTCTACGTTGACGGCGAAGTTGCAGCTGAAAAAGACGAGAAGTTTGATTTCAAAGGGACCAATGATCAGGACTTGCGGATCGGATGTTCCAAGGACCGCGGACGGTATACCTTTGAAAACGGTTCTATTGATGAAGCTGCAGTCTGGCGGCGTGCGCTCAGTGAAGATGAAATCAATGAAATAATGAACGAAGGCTTCCTTGCAGTTTCACCGCTTGATAAAGCCGCAACAACTTGGGGCAGTATCAAGTCGAGAACGGGCGCTTACTAATTACGGTCCAGCACAAACATTAAACGGCACAGGTGTTACTTAAGCATCTGTGCCTTCTTAATATAAGGGTGGAGAGAATGACAAAAATCGGAATTATCGGCATCGGATTTATGGGCATGATTCACTACTACGCGATTCAACGTATTACGGGTGCTGAGGTCGTTGCTATATGCACACGAGATCCAAAGAAACTCGCAGGCGATTGGACCGGTATTCAAGGGAATTTCGGACCCCGGGGCGGCATGGAAGACCTTTCAAATGTCCGAACATATAGTGAAATTGACGAACTTCTCGCCGATGAAGAGGTGGAGCTCGTTGATATCTGTCTGCCGACACATCTACACAAGTCCGTTAGCATGGCATCCTTGAAAGCGGGAAAACATACCCTCGTCGAAAAACCGATTTCCATCTCGATTGACGATGCCAACGAACTCGTTGAACTTGAGAAGCGTATCGGTGCGGAGCGAGCGGCAGCAAATCAAGGTCCGTGTTATCTAATGGTGGCACATGTACTTCCCTTCTTTGCGGAATACGCTTATGCGAAAAGGATCGTTGAATCTGGAGAATACGGTGAACTCCTCGGCGCGCATTTTAAGCGGATTATCTCCAGACCGAGTTGGTCACGGGATGTCGCGGATCTTGACAAAAGTGGCGGTCCCGGTATTGATTTACACATTCACGATACGCATTTCATTCAACTCCTCTGTGGTGTTCCCGATGCCGTGTTCTCACAGGGCAAAATCGCTGGTGGTCACTATGTGGATTATCTGACAACGCAATACATCTACAACGATAAGCAGATCGCTGTCAGCTGTTCTTCTGGAGGCATTTCACAACGCGGACGCGCTTTCTCACACGGATTTGAAATCTTTCTTGAGAAAGGTACGTTGCTCTTCGACTTTTCGACGTTAGCCGGTGAACCGTCCACCGCGGTGCCGTTAACACTTCTGAATGACGAAGGTGAAGTCGAGGAAGTTGATTTAGGCGATGTCGATCCGATTGATGCTTTCGTGGGTGAACTCCAGTACGCTGTTGAAGCGATTGATTGGGAGAGCGAACCGACGGCGTTGTCTGGTATCGGTGCAAGAGATGCGCTGCTACTCTGCTATAAAGAAGCGGAATCCGTTAGAACGGGTGAGGTTGTACCAGTTCGTTAGGATGTGTTTTTGTTTCGGCACGCGGAGTGTTCCTACTACTTTGGTGTTTTTGTTTCGGCACGCGGCGCGTGCCTACTACTTTTAAATGAATCCTTTCTACTTCGTTAGTAACATCGGTGAACTTTATGTCCCAGCTGAATATCGGGATATAGTTTTTGCGCGCCCACGCGTTAAGTTGTTTGCGCATCAGGAGTTGGGACACCTCAACCGGATTTTTACCCATATTCGGCACGGTGGCGTTGCTGTTGTAGAAGGTGAATGGGAACAAATCTTGGTGCTGATGGAATATATCCAACGCCACAAACAGGATTTGGTCCAACAACCTGATCGTAACGCCAAACGACGGGATCGGAGAGATTCACATCGGAGATCTGCAAGCGGCGCGCTGAAAGAAGCCTTAGCGAGACTCATGTGTTGGGCAGACGCTGATGGGGTCTTACAGGTTGACCCCGCGCCCACCCTTCCTTACCTATTGGAGTTTGCCGGTGAGCCGACTGGTGTGAATGAAGGCAAACCTTTTCTCCTGCCGCTCATAAAAATTCAAAAGATTCAAGATGCACTCGCTGAGACTTACCCGATCCGTGCGCTTAATGCCTCCCTTGTCGCTTCGGAAAACGTTCTTGCCCCGCGTTCACAAGAAACAATTGAATGCTTTCAGGAAGCGTTACAACATGTCCGCAGCGATGTTCCTTCTAAGGTTGCGGATATCGGGTGTGGCAGTGGATGCTTGACCCTGTTAGCACGTCAAGAATTAGGTGAGCAGACTGAGGTGTATGCGTCCGATCTGCTGCCTGAAGCGGTGGCGACAACGAAACTGAACATCCAACGACTCCTTCCAAATCCAGACAGTATAACAGTTCTGCCCGCTGGTGATCTGTTTGATCCCTTTACTTCCCATCAATTTGATGTGATTATCTTCAATGCCCCGTGGGTTGTTGCCCGCGTCCGCAACCGCGCCGAACTCGCTATCCACGACGAGAAACAGGAGACAGTAAAACGGTTTTTTGCGCAGGTCTCAGATTTCTTGAAGCCTGATGGTGCTGTTTTGTTGGGATATGCGGATGCCTCCGGTCCGAAGGCGATTGAGAATCTGGAGGCGATCATCGCAGAAGCCGATTTTAGAATGGATGCGGTCTTTAAAAGGCGGGTTGCGACGCATCGGTCGAAACGGAAGTGGGAGCAGATTCGGGTGTCTGTTTTGCGCCAGAAGTAGCGGCATCAAATTTCCTGTTTGACTTTGTAGAAAAAGGTTTTATGCTTTGCCAGAGTCATTCAATTGTCCATCTTTCAATCGAGATTTCACCCCCAGGCCCGGTAGGTTCGGTTTCCTAACCGAACCGGATCCTTAAAAAAAGACGTGAAACCCAATAATTTCTTAAAATTGAATGGCTCTGATGCTTTGTCAGAGCAATTCAGTTTTCGGTTTTTCAGCATTTTTGTCATTTTTGTGAAGATATCGCGAGCGACAAGAAACACCCCAGCAAAAACACTCGCTCCTACAGCGAAGATCTCTTAAATATCAGATTGAAATTATTGGACAATTGAATGGCTCTGGATGCTTTGCCCTTTTTGATTGACAAGCAACCCAGAAAATGGTATGCTAAGGAAAATATCTACGTGGAGGTTGTAGACTTGAGCAAAGCAGAATACCCCAACCGAAATGCACTTCGTGAAGCACATGATATATACTTGGATGCTATATCCCCGTTTATTAGCAAGTGTTTGGATGAACTTCAGGATACAACGGTGGTTGAAAAAAAGATAGAGATCAGTAATATTGCACATCTTGTTAGGACATACTGGTACGATTATTTTCAAGATCGGTTTGAGGCTATTGATCCCCATTACGAGGCTCGGAGCGCAATAGGTCTGATAGTAGAGGGCCGAAATCGCGCGTCACATCCACCGTGGGATTTAGATCTTGAGTTCACCCGGACTCAATTGTTTCTTATTGCTGAGGTTTTGGAAAAAATTAACAGACCGGATGCGCAACGTGAGGTTGAGACCATCCGCAATGACCTCTTTGAAAATACCACACAGCAGCTTGTAGAAATAGCAGTGAAAGAGGAGAAGGCTCAACATAAGAAGTCTATCGCAGAAGTAAAGGAACGCTTAACAGCCGAGGAGAAAAAGAACGATAAACTGTCGAAACAGAAGACTGATAACACTGCTAAGTTAAAGAAAAAGGAAGAAGATCTTGAGAAATTATCAGAGCAACTTGTAGGTGTGAAATTAAGGGAAAAGAAATATAAAACACAGCTCAATTCTAAATCAAAACAGTTGGAAAAGGCGCAAGCAGCACATAGTACGTGTAAGGAACATCTCACATCAACAGAAGCAGAGAGGGACGACTATAAGGAACGTCTTGAAACCACATCGAAAGAACTAAAGGAAGCGGAAACGGAATGGCAAGCGTGTGAGGATAGTCTCGCTGCTATGCGAACCCTTTTCACAGTATCGACAATCGGAAACATGGTATTTCCTCCCTTTGAAACGGATTCCACTGTCCGAATACTTGATCGGCGAGGTGTAGACAAGCAAAATTATCTTTTAAATCTGCTGGAACAAAAACAACCCACTGTCATCTATGTTCAAAGTGAAGAGAGGATTGATCAGTTATTAGCATTTGTTGGACCGGAGAAAGCAGATGTTATCGGAAAGTGTAATGCGCGAACCTCTGAAGCAGAAGAAGCGGAGATTTTGGAAAAACTTGAGAACGGGGAGCTAATTGCAGTTGTCTCAAATACTGCTTTTTCCACATTAGCATCACCACATTGTATTGAGCACTTTGTTTTCTGTCATCTTGTCGCGGGTTTAGATGAATTCTTCAAGCAATGTGGGCCTGCCTTTGCGTCAGAAAAACATGCTTATCTGCATCTCATCTACAATAGCGAACAAGATACTAAGGGATTGGCTCAAAAGTATCCGGATAGAGAGGCGTTAGTAGAGATGTACCGGGAATTGAAAAAACTCGCGGGAGCAAACGGGGATTTCATTAAGACTGAAAACGCCTATAGCGAATTGGACATGGAAAAACCGAGCATTGAGACGGGTCTCGCCATTTTTGCAGAGTTACAATTACTTGAACGAAATGGGGAAATTATAAAGTTTTTACCGAGTGTTAATACGGATTTGAATAAATCTACTATCTATTGTAGAGGAGAGAAGTTGAAAGAGGAAACGGCGGATTTTCAAGCCTTTCAACTTGAGCGTTCTATTGAGCAAATTTGGGAAGAGATACTGGAAAAACTGAATGTGGACAGTGAACAAATATTACGCGAAAGTAACGCGCATAATTACGGAACGAAGGATGAAGTAAGCATGCGTCACGCTTTTCCAGATACTCCCGAAGATTCAGAAACACAATCTGAACAATCTACAGAGGTGGTTGAAAGTGAAAGCACAGCGGACAACGGAGATACAGAGGCAAGTCAGGCACCTAAACCCACACCCGCTACTGCTAAAGGGACCGAGGAACAGGTTAGGGAAATCCGCTCTCGGAGTGCAGCGGGTGAGTCAACCAGTGAACTTGCTGAGGAAGACAGCGAAAAGAAACCTGAAGTTAAACAGAGTGAATTCTGGCAGCCCATTCGCGATGGTGAATTCGGCGAATTATTTGCGGGGAAACCCGTGTCTGTTAGCAACGAAGGTTGGATAAGCAAGTCCATCCGTAACATCGGCGTATGCCTCTATCTTAACAACCATCGATGCTATGTCCAAATATACTTCCACGGAGCAAACGGATCGGAACGCAGAGAGAAAATCATGACCTTATTTCCAAAACCGGAATACACTTACGTGTATAGAGATTCATCGAAAGAAACAAAAGTACAATTTCCTGTCCTTGACAAAGGCAGAAAGGACCAAGACGACTGGGACGAAATTCGAGAGAAATTAGTCGCTATGGGCACCGACATCTACAACAAAATTGACGCGTCTGACCTATAGGTGCTGTTGGCATTCGCTCATGTAAAAAGCACTTACTCTTGACATGAGCCGCAACTGAGAGTAAGATAATTCAGCAAGGAGGCAAATGATGGCTGATATACTCAATATTACAGGTTTAGGCAGACTCGAAATTATAGAAACCTACGTATACTACGATCAGCCGGTCCTCTTCTCTTGCCAAAGTGCGGCAGGTCATCTTTACCTTGTTGTGGCTACTGATAAAAACGATGAACGTGAAACTTGGCTCTATGTTGGGGTCTCCGCTGAACGCCTCAACCTCATCCGATCTGGTGCAATTGATCTCCACGACGCATTTGCTGAGCCTGAAGATGGTTTTTTGCTCCAGGAAATAATTCCATACGACGACCAAATCCAACCCCGGATGGAACCGATCCAACCGGATCAGATCTCTGAGGATATGCTTCCGGTGCCCGGTGAATGTCTTGATCTTGAAATCGAAGCACTTTCTATGCTAAGCGATGCGGAAGAAATAGCAAAATCCAGTCGTAATTAATAAGGCAGGGATCCATGAAAGTTCCCTGCCTTTACATTTCCAATAAATATCGCTACTTCCGTATTAGCATTTTGCGCGTGGCGGTAAACTCGCCTGCTTTGAGGGTATAGAAATACACGCCGCTTGCGACAGGTTCACCGACAGCGTTTCTGCCGTCCCAATACGCCGCCCGGTTTTTGCCATGATAGATACCGATAGGTTGATGTCCTAAGTCAAGCCTCCGAACCAACTTGCCGTCCACGGCATAGATGTTCAGCGTGACCGCTGCGGGTTTTGCGAGTTGATAGGGTATCCACGTCTCTGGGTTGAACGGGTTCGGGTAGTTCGCAAGCAATGCTGTCTCTTTGGGTATCAACACTGATAGGAGCTGCTCAAGCAAACGAATACCTTGTAACGATGTCGGGTCAGCGAGGTTCGCGTGTCGTGCTTCTGCGATCCATCGTTGCACGTCTGCGGGGGTCAGCTGCTTTGCGGCTTGCGCTGCGATAACGGCGGGTGCAGCCGCTACAGCTGCTTCGGAAGTGGCTATTGCTGCTGCGACCCATATGAGATCGGCAATGTTGATGATGCCGTCTTGATTGACATCCGCGTTGTTCCCGCTTGCGTCAGTCAATAATGCGCTATTAACGGCGACGAGATCGGCAATGTCAACCACACCATCACCGTTGACATCCTCTTTTCTTGTTGTGGGATTAACTGGGGTAATCATTCCAATCGCGATGCGACTTGTATCTCCGAATCTTTGTGTGAAGATGTCTTCCACATCGGATCCATCCAAGTTCGCACGCCGGATTTTCCCCGTTGGAAGAGCTGTCCAATACATCTTGCCCGCCCCAACATCTAATGTTATGCTTACTGGGTTTTCAAATCCTGGCGTGAATGTGAGGATGTCTTCCACATCGGATCCATCCAAGTTCGCACGCCGGATTTTGCTCGTTTGAAAATCTGTCCAATACATCTTGCCCGCCCCAACATCTAATGCTATGCCACTTAGACTTCCGAATCTTTGTGTGAGGATGTCTTCCACATCGGATCCATCTAAGTTCGCACGCCGGATTTTACCATCATGACGCTCTACCCAATATATCTTGCCTCCCTCAACATCTAATGCTATGCTATATGATCTAACTCCTTGTATGATGTCTTCCACATCGGATCCATCCAAGTTCGCACGATGGATTTTATGCGTGAGAAGATCTGTCCAATATATCTTGCCCCCCTCAACATCTAATGCTATGCTATGTGGTGCTTCAAATCCTAGTGTGAATGTGAGGATGTCTTCCACATCGGTTCCATCCAAGTTCGCACGCCGGATTTCAAAAACGCTTGTCCAATACATCTTCATAAGAGATTCATCTCTACTTGCAGGGACGGGTATTTCTTCAACCACTAAACCATCATGGTTTACATTCTCGTTAGGCACTTCGTTGGGACCAATGGTATGGTTGTTATTTTTGAGAATATCCGGTTGTTGCGAAATGAAATCAATCATTTCGATAAGTACCTGTCCACGGGGAAGATCACCTTTGGTATTTTGCATACAGATTCCAACACGACCACTGCTATCTTTCAACTTAATGATACCTGGATCGAAGAAGCCAGCACCGTTATCACCGAATTTCACTTCAACACTCCATGGATCAACAATCTGAGCAGCCTTAAATGTCCGGTGAGATGTAAAATCCACCAATGCTGGGGTATATTTCTTTCCATCATCTGTCGGTGTAATGGCTGTGCCGTCGCTCCACATATCGGCGTTGATGTTGATGATAGTCTTCAGCCCGTTTTCCCCATTAGCACCGCCTCCTTCAGTAACATAGAAGACATAATCGGCACAATTAAGGATGATATTCCCACCGTAGAGGAATCGTTCGGCGATGGAGTCATCTACCTGTAGGTTTCCGGGGGTATAGAGGGTTGTCGGGAACCAACCGAAGATGATGAGGATATCTGCCTTGCCATCATCAATGCGTTCCTCTGCCCAGGTACCGATTTCTGCATCTGTTGCGTACACGACATCACCAACAGCAGGAACATCGTTTTTAAGGTTATCAAAGACGATTGCGCGTTGGATATCCGCGTCGTCTTTAGATATCCAAGCAGTGGCTTCACTGAAAATAGCGACATCACCTAATTCTGCCCAACTTGGAAACGTGCACGTAACCATCAATAAAACAAGAAACAATGCAAATACATTGTGTAGCATTAATCTTTCCTCTCTTTTAAGTGTGCCCCAACGATATTATCGAAACAGTAAAATGATGATTGCTCATTGCTGATTGAAGAAAACCCTTATCAGGGGAACTAAGAACACACATTATGTCAACTATTCAAATAGGAACGGTATTACTTATAGTTGGTATCAAATGCCCCCATGAGTTATACACACAGTATGAGTTAAACTAACAAGTAGATGTATTAACATCACCGATACTCTCCTCATGAAGGTTACTACGAAACGCCAGAAGGATGCCGCTGTTAGGTATGTTTACATAGCACTCCGCTGGAGTGCAGGCACTTCAGGGACGCTTTTCTATAGACATATTGCTCCGCTGGAGCAAAGAGAATTCTTGGCACCGAACGGCGTGGTGTACTTTTTGTAGGAGCGAGCTGTGCTCGCGAGTGTTTTCGGGTATAAATCAGGGATCGCGAGTAAAACTCGCTCCTACAAGGACGGTGGGAAGCTAATAAGCATCAGCATTCCAGCTATCATAAGGTCATTTGATACTATTTTCGGATTAGCATTTTCCGCGTAGCAGTAAAATCACCTGCTTTGAGTGTATAAAAATACACGCCGCTGGCGACGGCTTCACCGACAGCGTTTCTACCGTCCCAATACGCCGCACGCGCGCGGCTGTGATACGTCCCTGCGTGCTGATGTCCCAAATCCAAATCCCGGACGACACGCCCTTGGATGTCATAGATGGTCAGTGCTACATCTGCAGGGTTTGCGAGTTGATAGGGTATCCATGTTTCTGGGTTGAACGGGTTCGGATAGTTCGGTAAAAGCCCCGTCCGTTCTGGGAGTAGGGAGACGTGGAGAGGCGCGGGAAAAGCGGTTGGGATTAGTTTGGGGAGCGTGACACCCCAGCTTGAGATATGTCCATCCGTATCAATGGTACTTATTAAGATTTCTGTGTCGCGATTCCGGCCGTCATAAGGAATCGGATCTGAAGTCTTGCCTTTCCACATTTCCACAACCTCATACCCATTTGTGGTAACAACAAATTGACTGACACTCTGACCTACGAGACCACTCTGAGTTGTTACTTTTATTTCTAAGGTCTTGAGACTTGTGTCAAGATTCCCAACAGAAAACAATGCGTCTTTTCCTCGCGATCTCCCGGGATTGTTAAAGACAGGGTGATGGTGTAGCCACTCCTTTTGGATCTTCGTAAAGTAATTGAGGTTCAATTCGTCTGCAGGGCTATATCCCATGATGAGATCAGGAGAAAATGTGTGGTATAGCCCGAAGTTGTGTCCGAGTTCATGTGCGATTCTAATTTTCATCTTCTCAATTGTTGTAGCCTGTGTCTTCAGCCATCCCCACCCAGTATTCCCTGTAGATACTATGGTGAATGGTAGTCGCGTGAAGGGGTAGGGACACGTCTTCAGGACACTTCCATATCCAGCGTTAACGTTATCATAGCAGTACGCGGCTCCTACATTTCCAGGCTGATCGCTTACGTTTGTCTCTTGTGATTGAACGACAACAAGATAAATGTCCTTTGTTAGGAGTATGTCCGGGGCGGATTGATTCAGCAGTCTAAGTCTTATATCTTCAAATGCCTCTTGAAACAAATCAAGTTCCGCATCTGTAGCGAGTTCACCCAAGTATTCCTCGTCATAGGAGCTCTGTATGATTTTGAGCTCTAGAAGATCAAAAGTTTCGTTCAACTGATTCTTATAAAACTCTTGTACAGGCTCCAATATATCCGGCATAATAGTATTTATATTTATATCCCAACCATCACCCGGGATATAGGCTTTCACATTAGATGGATGATACCAAATCACCTGCACAGCAGGTTTTGCCATGCGGTTAACTGCCTTTATCGCGTTATTGACTAAGTTCATATCGTAATTGGTCACAACCCCATCACCATTGACATCCGCATTATAACCTTTGGCAGGCCGCCACCCTTTCTGGACAGCCTGGACAGTGCTTTGGTCTTGCCAATCGATTTTTCCATCACCGTTGACATCTAACCTCACCGCAAAACGCATCCATTCGAGGTCCGTTGATGTGATTTTTCCATCCCCATCAAGATCGTAGTCCGGGGCCCACTCGTCGCGTCTGACCATCTCTTCGAGTGTGACAACCGCCGTTTCAGGATCCTCACCAAATAGAAAAACACCTTCATAAGAATAAGTCGCCTGAACAACCCGACGAACGTTGTTCTGAGGAAGTAGTGATAAGTTTTCAATTGCCAATATCGCTGTATTGACTAAGAATTCATCATCATTGCTCACGACCTCATCACCATTGACATCCTCTGGCCGGATGCCAGTTTTACCGATAGCTGCCTTGACGGCCTCTTTGTCTTGCGTATCGATTTTTTCATCATTATTGACATCTAACTTCACCGCAAAACGCATCCATTCGAGGTCCGTTGATGTGATTTTTCCATCCTTATCAAGATCGTAGCGTAGGCCCGACTCGTTGCGTCTGACCATCTCTTCGAGTGTGACAACTGCCGTTTCAGGATCCTTACTAAATAGAAAAACACCTTCATGAGAATAAGTCGCCTGAACAACTTCCTTCACAGGAAGGTCGCTCCATAGTCGTGGTAAGTTTTCAACTGCCAATATCGCTGTATTGACTAAGGTTATATCTTGAATGTTCACGACCTCATCACTATTGACATCCTCTGGCCGGATGCCAGTTTTACCGATAGCTGCCGTGACAACCCTTCTGTCTTTCGTATCGATTTTTTTATCATCATTGACATCTAACCTCACCGCAAAATGCATCCATGCGAGGTCAGTCACTGTGATGTCTTCATCTCGATTAAGATCGTAGCGCAAGTTGTCCGGCTCTTTGATTTCAACCATCTCTTCGAGTGTCGTAATCGGTTCAGGATCCCCAAGAAATAGAAAAACCCCTTCATGAGAATAAGTCGCCTGAACAATCTTCTCTATGTCCGACGACTCTACTACTACGTGTGTGCTTGAATTTTTAAGCTGCGGAGACGATAGGACAACCTTATCATCGTCCACACCATGAGACAGAAGCGTTACGTCAAGTAAGGTCAGGTCAGAAGGTTCGTCGCGTATCGTCTTAAACGTAAGTGTCGCCAGAACGCCATCACCTTCGCTTCGGTTTGGGAAAGCGGTAGCCGCGAAAAGTATCGCTTTAAGCGGATCGTCCGGATCGGTATCTCTAATTTGAGCGTCTCCGAAAAACGGATCGTCCGGCAAATCGTCCGGCAAATAGTTTCCATGATCGATAGAAACATATTCAATATAATCACTGTCATACTGAAGCATGACTTGATACCCCGTAACGGCTTGCCCGTTTTCAATAACAATATCTACGGGATGTAAATCGTAATAAGGCGACAACGGATGCGGTGCGACACGCACAACTGTCGCCGGTGTCTCTTGTGAGAACATATCTGGTGAAAAAAGTAACGAAACCAACAATATACTTAATAGTGAAAGGACGAGTCTCTTTTTCATGCGTTGATACTCCTTGAAATGTTTGAAATGTTCCGGGTTAAATGGTGCTGTTGTGTAAGTCCTATTGTTTCCTTATTTTACGATTAACATTTTGCGTGTTGCGGTAAACTCGCCAGCTTTCAGCGTATAGAAATACACGCCGCTTGCGACGGGTTCACCGACAGTGTTTCTGCCATCCCAATACGCCGCACGGCTTTTGCTATGATAGATACCGATAGGTTGATGTCCTAAGTCAAGCCTCCGAACCAACTTTCCATCCACGGCATAGATCGTCAGCGTGACCTCCGCGGGTTGTGCGAGTTGATACGGTATCCAGGTCTCCGGGTTGAACGGGTTCGGGTAGTTTGGTAACAACGCCGTCTCTTTGGGGATCAGTGCTAACAGGAGCTGCTCCAGAAAACGGATCCCTCTTACGGAAGTTGCATCTGTGAGGTCTGCCTGCTGTGCTTGTGTGATCCAGTGCTGCACGTCTGCTGCTGTCAGTTCTGATGTGGCTTGTTGGCGGAGGGCGGCAGGTGCGGCTGCATCTTGTCCGAGTGCAGCTGCGACGGCGACGAGGTCTTGGATGTTGACCTCACCATCTCCGTTGACATCCGCAGTGTTTTCGCCGGTTTGCCCCAATGCGGCTGCGACGGCGACGTGGTCTTGAATGTTGACCTCACCATCACCATTGACATCCGCAAATGACTGTTATGAAGTATCTGAATGAACTGCGTTTCATCGCGAATTCCTCCTTAACGTGAGTTTGATAAACACTTAGAATGGACACATCTTCTCTTAAAGTCCCCCTGATAAGGGGGATTTAGGGGGTTTAATCGCTAAAATTGTTCCTTATTTTGACCAATTGCCCCTATTCTGACTTCTAATACTTTTTTTCAAGCTCACGTTCCTTAGGAATTTATATTTTGAAAGTCATACGTGGCTTTTGGTGTTTGAGAATTTAGGTTTTGGGTTCATTTGATGGGATTTCCTCATGTGATGCCGAGGTCGTTTGTGCTTTCAACAATATCGTCTCAATACCCTTGATGTTCGTTGCGATGTCGCCGATCAAACTGGAGTACTCCGCCATGATATAAAAGAGTACCAATAAAAACATCGCAATCAGAACGCAGAGAAAACATAAAATCAACCCCGTCAGAATAAAAATAAAAAAGGCGAAACCCCCAGGAATTCCGGACACCGGGAAAAGGAATCCAAGTGAAGAGGGCATAAATATTGAACAGATCAAGGCTAAAATTCCCAGCGTGATGAAGAAGATGCAGAAAATTTCACCCGTAAGTCGACCTGTGACACCTAAAATGGGTCCAAACGTAAGATGTGATTCCTGACCAAGCCCGGTGATTTTACGGGCGCGGTGCCAATACAGCATAGCGGCTGCTATACCAAAGTGAATGATGATTGCGGCGCTTAGAATAGCACCAGTGATGAGACTCGGAGTTTCTCTAACCCAATAAAGAAGCACAAATCCTACGAGAATGCTAACACTTAAAGTTAACACGCCAGAACATTTGAGCCCGAATGAAAAATATCTTCGGAATGTATCGTCAGATTCCAACGAATCAATGCGATTCACAACTGCGCGTAAATAACGCATATAAATACCTCCTGTAAATTTCAATAAAAAGATGTATCCTTCGTAGTACCGTAACTTCATCAAAGCATACGTTACAACAGACCCCAAAAACCTATTTGCGGATTAGCATTTTCCGCGTAGCCATAAAATCGCCTGCGGTGAGCGTATAGAAATACACGCCGCTTGCGACGGGTTCACCGACAGCGTTTCTGCCATCCCAATATGCAGCACGGTTTTTACTTTCATAGATGCCCACAGGTTGATGTCCTAAGTCAAGCGTCCGAACCAAACTGCCATCTACTGCGTAGATACACAACGTTACGGCTGCAGGTGCTGCCAACTGATACGGTATCCAGGTCTCCGGGTTGAACGGGTTTGGATAATTCGGTAGCAGTGCGGTTTTTTGCGGCGTTAGCACTGACAAAAGGTGTTGTAAAAACAGCATGCCGCGTTTGGCAGTCGGAGTGGTGAGTTTCGCTGCGTGTGCTTGCGTAAGCCACTGCTGCACGTCTGCAGGAGTCAGTTGCTTTGCGGCTTGCGCTGCGATAACGGCGGGTGCAGCGGCTACAGCTGCTTCGGAAGTGGCTATTGCTGCTGCGACTAATATGAGATCGGCAATGTTGATGATGCCGTCTTGATTGACATCGGCGTTGTTCTCGCTTGCGTCAGTCAATAATGCGCTATTAACGGCGACGAGATCGGCAATGTCAACCACACCATCACCGTTGACATCCGCGGTGAGGTGTGGTGCCCCACTCGTGGATCCCACTGCCGACGTGATGTCCCACAACTTTATATAGTTGTTCTGGCCACCTCCTGTAGTGCCTTGCCCACCACTTGCGAGCATTTTACCATCCGGACTGAAACAGATACTGTGCAATATAGCTGCATCCGCTGTGAGTTTAGCTTTGACTGCACCCGTAGCGACATCCCACAAAACCACATTCCGCTCATGACTACTTGCGAGGGTTTTGCCATCCGGGCTGAACCGGACAGCGGTGCGGATCCCACTATAATTATGCTTTAATCTAACTTTGAGTGTCCCGCTGTCAACATCCCACAAGCGTACATTGCCGTCCTCACTGCCGCTTGCGAGGGTTTTGCCATCCGGACTAAAATCAACACTCCAGACTGTTCTGATAGTGTTGTAAACCGTAGGGATTTCTGTTAGCGTAGCGATTTCTGTTTCTCTGGCGATATTCCACAAGCGGACAGTGCCGTCAGAACTGCTGCTTGCGAGAGTTTTACCATCCGGACTGAAAGCAACATCAGTGACACTACTGGTGTGTCCTGTGAGGGTGACTTTGAGGGTTCGGGATTCGACATCCCACAACCGCACCGTGCCATTATAAGCACCGCTTGCGAGGGTTTTGCCATCTGGTGGACTAAAAGCAACACTGTAAATATAACCCGTATCCCCTGTGAGAGTGGCGATTTCTGTTTCTGTCGTGATGTCCCACAACATCAGCAGGTCAGACCGGCCAATGGCGAGTGTTTCACCATCTGGACTGAAACGGACACTAACAGAGCTGTGGGCCCCTATTGTGGTTTCGAGTGTCGGTTCATCAACGATGTTCCACAAATACACATCGTCGTCCCCAGCAGCAGCGAGGGTTTTGCCATCCGGACTAAAATCAACATCATCGATCCAATCTGCCTGTGGTGTATGTGATGTAAGTGTAGCGATTTCTGTGCCTGTGTTGATAAGCGTGATATCCCACAGCAGCACGGTGCCACCTGCTGCTGCAGTTGCAAGTGTTTTGCCATCCGGACTGAAATGTACACTCTCAACACCATCACGGATATTGGTCCAGAACGTCGTTTTGCGTGTCCCCGTAGCGACATCCCATAAATCCACAGCACCGTCTGTGTCACTGCTTGCGAGTGTTTTGCCATCCGGACTGAAAGCAACACTCCGAGTGATACGCTGTTCCAAAGTAGTTATGTACTTCCCTGTGTCAGCCTCCCACAAAGATAAACCGTAATGGATGCTACCAACAGCAAGCATTTTGTTGTCCGGATCGAAACTCAAATTCATGGGAAAGCCATAGCGTGACGGGGACCTACGATCTTTAAGCGATAGCGTGGCTATTTCTGTTTGCTTGGCGACATCCCACAACTTCACTGTTTCGTTACCATCACCGCCAGCAAGTATTTTACCATTCGGGCTGAGAGCAACACTATAGACAAGATCGTCGTTTGGGAGTGTGGCGATTTCTTCCCCTGTTTCAACATTCCATACCACTACGCCGTCTTCTCTACTGCCAGCGATCCTTTTACCATTCTGGCCGAAAGCCACACTTTCGACAGGAAGCGTGGGGGAGCCGAGGATCCGTTTGCGTTTCCGCGCCTTGACATCCCATAACTCCAAGTTGCCAATTTCTGGGTTACGGTCGCGCCAGGAGTCCGTTGAGAAAACAAGGGCGAATGTGTTGCCATCTGGACTAAAATCACCAATATCCCCCGCCAGGGAATCACTCTCGGTGTGAAATAGTGTCCCAATTTCTTTCCCCGCGTCAGTATCCCATAAACGTGCACCGTTGTTATCGAAACTTACGAGTGTTTTGCTATCCGGACCGAAACGCACACGCTTGGTATCACCTATAGCCTGTCCCAGGGTGGCTATTTCTGTGAGGATCGCTTCTTCCGATGTCCTATGAATTCCCCACGAACGCATCCGCCAAGAATTAGCAGTAATACTAGAGAGGGTTGTACCATCTGGACTGAAAATAATATCCCAAGGCATGCCATCAATCATAGGCAGCTCGGCGATTTTTTTTCGCTTGGCGACGTTCCACAAATACAAATGATCCCCACCAGCAGCGAGTGTATCGCCATCTGGACTGAAAGCAACACTAAAAACTGTGCCACTACGCTTCTGGTCATTAGGGTCCTGGTCCTGCAACAAGGTGGCGATTTCTGTTCCGGTGTCGGCATTCCATAATCTCACTCGCCCGCCTCCGTCGTCACCCATACGGTAAAAGTCGGTAGTAGCGAGAATTGTGCCCTTCGGACTAAAATCAACATCTACATCACGAGCGTCCTCGCCCAGAGGTAAGGTCGTTATTTCTGTTCCGGTAGCGGTATTCCATAACGTCACGCTACCGTGACCGTACGAGGAATTGGCGGCGGTCGCGAGGATTTTGCTATCAGGACTGAAACACAAACTCCGAGTATTATGGACAGGCATTGTGACTATTTCTGTTTTGGTAGCGACATCCCATAATTTCACGTGTCCAAAGCTGCTGCGGAAGTCTCCCCGGGCACTGCCGCTTGCGAGGGTTTTGCCATCCGGACTGAAACGCACACTCCGGACACCACGGTGAGGTAGTGTGGTTATTATTAACCCCGTGGCGATGTCCCATAATATCAAACCATCCCCACCACTTGCGAGGATTTTACCATCCGGACTGAAACTTAAACTGTGGAGAGCATCGGAGCCTCCCACGTTTGCCGAGAGGAATTCCCGCCTTTCACCAGAGCCGATATTGCTGTTATATAACGCGAGAGACCCGCTCGAATTGGCAACGGCAAGTTGACAACCATCTGGAGAGTATGCTATTGCAGATATTGCACCGCCACCGAGCCATGCTTTGGCACCGTTCGTTAAGTGCCATTGTGGAAGCCGCGGAAAATCTCGTGCAAATTCAGAATCTGTTTCCAGAATCTTATCCACATCTACCGGAAATGTAATCGGAGCGTCTGTTTCAAAATTCAAAACGAAGTCTCTATCGCCAATAATGGGGATTGATTGTGCAGCAATTTCGTTTGAATAATCCCACAACTTAATTCCGAGCGGGTTGAATTCAAAGAAAGCGTGCAAAGCAAAAATTAGATCAAGTCCCATTGTGAGGTTTCCGATATAATTTGTAGTGAACTCGTAACTCCCAGACTCTCTGTCTAAACCATAATAACCTAATTCTGGATCTAATCCACACGCTTTAACGGGCTGACCTTCCTCCGTAGCAAGGAAGCTGTCCAGATAGACACCAGCACCAGAAAATTCCAACGGACTTATGAGTCCCATTGTGAGCTTAAGTCCTGCATTCGCCAAATTCTCCGCGATCTTCTTTGATGCCTCTGCAGAAAGGGCTTTTGCTGGTACTAATCCCCCTCCGCCTGTCGATGCTGTTGCTGCAGCAGTTATCGCAACATCAACCGCGTCTTGCAGCGAAATCTCAAGTAAGGCTCCTTCATCGTCGTCAGAATTATTGTCATCAGCACCGTCTCGGATAGAATCTGCCTCTTTCTTTTTTAATTTCTTAAGAGGATCCGCTGAGAAAAGATTTCGTATCCCTACCTCTAATTGAATAGATTCACTTTCCTCAAGGAGTAAGGTCTGAAAGTGTTCTTCCACATTCCATCCCTTATCATTCCAGTCCTTATAAGTTTCGTTTAAGGTAGCGATTGTCTTTCCAATTATCGGGATCAGATCGGCATGGTCGAGTAGGTCATGCCCAAAAATCGGTATCCGGTAGGTTTCTATTTTTATTATATGCTCGAGAAAAGGGAAGTTAAAATCAAGATTAAGGACTATATCCGCACTAATTATTATACCGCCTTTACTGCTAAGCTTGCCGACAAACGTTTCTTGGTTCCTGTCCTCATCCTTTTTCGTTACAGACATAGGTTGCACACTAAGCGTCTGATTTTCTGGATCGAAGGTTATCTCTCCATTGATCTCGCCTTCTAATTGCGGCGGTGCCACCTGAAACTCAAGGTAAACGCTGAGTGCTGCGTCCTCACTTGGTAGGTACTTTTCCCAATCAACACCTTTGCCGAATGGTGCCAATTTATACTTATAAGTTACGGGTTCGGGTTCGGTCATCTTTTCTGAGTAACTCATAGACTGGAAAATCAACAGTAGAGGTACTATGAAAATTCCGAAAGTGATCTTTTTGAAATTACGCATTCTTTAGCCTCCGTTTGTTACCTTGATTGTTCTCGTTTTTTTTGTTTTTCAAAAATTTCCGAAGGAACGCCGGTGTTAACCTGGTAATCTGTAATACGATTAATCAACACTTTTTTAGAGAGCGGAAAAAAACTCCGCGTTTCCATAGGGAGAAATCGGACACGTCTATTTCCCCCAGGTGGATATTTAAATTGTGTATTCGCCAAGGTCAAAGACTTCGTAATGAGTGTAAATTGCTGAACTGTCCAATCCCTTGGAGAAACCCAGAGTTTTATGATGGTTCCCGGCTCATCTGACGAAGTACACGCCAACACATAACAGTTCTGCCCAAGCAGGTGTTCCTGTCCTTCCAACGCCAATTCTATTTCACGCAAGCGTGCGAGCGCGCTTAACACCTCGACACGGAATACCCCGTGGCGAGATTTGCCGATCTGTTCAACGGCATGTTCGTTGGGTTTCCGAAAAAAGAGATTGAAGGATATTATGGGCTGCTGGACCTCAAAAATACGTCCTGATGCCTCCATTGAATCCGTCTCATACGTCTGGACAACTGCCTTGTAATTATCAATATCCTCGTAAACTTTTAAGGCGTTCTCCATGACTTCCTGCGCGGTGATCGCTGAAACGTTCGCGGTGATACTGAGAAAAAGAAAAAGGCTCAGTATCACAGAAACGCGCTTGTGGCTTGCTTTCCAATCTTTTGGTAGCAGAAAAAAAAGGAACATTAAAACATCTCCTTACCCCTTACAGGCCCTATTTGCGGATTAACATTTTCCGCGTAGCAGTAAAATCGCCTGCGGTGAATGTGTAGAAATACACGCCGCTTGCGACGGGTTCACCGACAGCGTTTCTGCCGTCCCAATATGCCGCACGGCTCTTTTCTTGATAGATACCCACAGGTTGATGTCCTAAGTCAAGCGTCCGAACCAAACTGCCATCTACTGCGTAGATACGCAACGTTACGGCTGCAGGTGCTGCCAACTGATAGGGTATCCATGTCTCCGGGTTGAACGGGTTCGGGTAGTTGGGCAAGAGAGCCGTTTCTTTGGGTGTCAACGCAGCCAAAAGTTGTTCAAGGAAATGGATGCCTCGTAGCGCTGTCGGGTCTGTGAGGTTTAGTGCCTGCGCTTGCGTGATCCAGTGCTGCACGTCTGCAGTTGTGAGGGACCCTGGAACCTGTTGACGGATAACAGCAGGTGCCGCTGCGACCTCGCCCAATGCGGCTGCGACGGCGACGATATCTTGGATATTGACTTCACCATCGCCGTTGACATCGGCATCGTTTTCGCCGATTTGTCCCAATGCGGCTGCGACGGCGACGAGGTCTTGGATGTTGACGGTGCCGTCTTCGTTGACATCTTCGGCGAGTCTTTCAGGTTCGGGTGTAGCAGCAGGTGTCAGTTCCCACAAAAGCACACTCCCGTCCCAACTCCCAGTTGCGAGTGTCCGCCCATCCGGACTAAATGATACGCTTAAGACCCAACTCGTATGCCCTGTGAGGAGGGTATGAAGAAGATCACCCGTGCTCACATCCAATAAAGAGATGTTGTGCCGAAGGTCACATTGTGCGAGCGTCTCACCATCCGGACTAAATGATACGCAGCGGGGATCCCACGCCGACGCAATTCTTGAATCCACTTTGACAGTGTGAACAACATCGCCCGTGCGAACATCCCATAAACGGATGGTATCGTCCCCCCCTGTACTTGCGAGCGTCTGCCCATCTGGGCTAAATGATACGCTATCGACATCACGCGTATGCCCTGTGAGGGTGCGGAGAAGATCGCCCGTGCGAACATCCCATAAAAGGATTTCTCTCTTACTTGTACTTGCGCTTGCGAGCGTCTGTCCATCCGGGCTAAACGATACGCTATCGACATCACGCGTATGCCCCATGAGGGTATGAAGAAGATCGCCCGTGCGAACATCCCATAAAAGGACGGTCCCGTCCCAACTCCCACTTGCGAGCGTCTGCCCATCTGGGCTAAACGATAGGGTTTCGACATCATCCGTATGCCCAGTGAGGGTATGGACAACATCGCCCGTGCGAACATCCCATAAACGGATGGTATCGTCCGAACTGCCGGTTGCGAGCGTCTGTCCATCTGGACTAAATGATACGATCGCGGCCCAATACCTATCCTCAGTGAGGGTGCGGACAACATCGCCCGTGCGAACATCCCATAAATAGATTTTTCTCAAACTGCCGGTTGCGAGCGTCTGCCCATCCGGGCTAAACGATACGCTATTGACATAATCCGTATGCTCAGTGAGGGTGCGGACAACATCGCCCGTGCGAACATCCCATAAAAGGACGGTGTCATCCTTACTCCCACTTGCGAGCGTCTGCCCATCCGGGCTAAACGATACGCTCCGGACCCAATGCGTATGCTCAGTGAGGGTGCGGACAACATCGCCCGTGCGAACATCCCATAAACGGATGGTATCGTCCCCCCCACTTGTACTTGCGAGTGTCTGCCCATCCGGACTAAATGATACGCTTGTGACCCCACCCGTATGCCCTATGAGGGTGTGGACAACATCGCCCGTGCGAACATCCCATAAATGGACGGTGTCGTCCCCACTCCCACTTGCGAGTGTCTGCCCATCCGGGCTAAACGATACACTTGTGACCCTGCCCGTATGCCCTTCAAAGATGCGGAGAAGATCACCTGTGCGAACATCCCATAAATGGACGGTGTTGTCCCCACTCCCACTTGCGAGCGTCTGCCCATCCGGGCTAAATGATACGCTATTGACCCAATCCGTATGCCCCGTGAGCGTGCGGCGGAGCTCGCCTGTGTGAACATCCCATAAACGGACGGTATTGTCCCGACTCCCGCTTGCAAGCATCTCACCATCCGGGCTAAATGATACGCTCCAGACATGCCCCGTATGCCCGGTGAGGGTGCGGAGAATATCGCCTGTGTGAACATCCCATAAACGGACGGTGTCGTCCGAACTCCCGGTTGCGAGTGTCTCACCATCTGGGCTAAATGATACGCTCCAGACATCATCCGTATGCCTCGTGAATAGGTTCAGTTCTTCGCCGGTGTGTGCATCGTAAATCCAGATACCGATGGAACCCGCCACCGCAAGCCGAGTGCCATCAGGGGAATACGCTATTTCATTAATTGATCCTTTGCCGAGGCGCCGTTTCGCCGCATCGGGCAATCCCCACGTTTGGTAGTCTTGGGCATAACCCAAGGGTAAATATACCGTTGAAACCCAAAGCAGTAGTGAAAGCGTCTTGAAAAGTGTCTTTTTCATTTTCTATCTCCTTATTTGCGTATTAATGTTACTGAAATTAATAACCCTTCCGCCGCCGCTTTCGCCGAACGAGGTTTTCAAGGTGCTGGTAGCAACATCCCACAACTTGTAACTGTGTTCAGCCGATATTGTGAGGGTTTTACTATCCGGACTGAACACGGCAGATATCCTTAGAAACTATGTTATTAGATTTTCAAGTCGCGGGTGTGTAAATGATTAGGTAAAAAACTCCTCATTATGCGGACGGATATCCACCTCAAAAGTCCATGCGCTTCGCTTCTGCTGTATCAACGCCCAGTATGTATCCGCGATGGCATCGGACTGGAGGAGCGGCTCATCCTTGGCAAGTTTATACCTTTGATGTATACCCGGCGTGTCAATGATACCGTCAATAATAACGTGCGCAACATGAATCCCGTGGGGTCCGATTTCGCGGGCGAGTGACGCTGCGAAACCGCGTACCGCGAACTTAGCACTGCTAAACGCGAGCGCGTCTGCCCTACCCCGGACAGCAGAGGTCGCACCCGTAAACAGAAGAGTCCCACCGGCTTTCTTAAGCATTCCCGGAACCACTTGTTGTGAACAGAGAAATCCGCCAAGGGCACAGACGCGCCACGCCCTCTCAAACGCTTGAGGTGTCAAGTTGGCGAAGCTGCCCCAAGCGGGGTTTCCAGCGTTATGGACAAGAATGTCTGGATCCCCAAGTGTTTCTCGAATGCGTGCGAAACTTTGTGCCACCTGCTCAGCCTCGGTAATATCTGTCTGAATAGGGACGACTGTGCGTCCAGATTCTCTTAATTTTTTTGAAAGATTAGTAATGTAGGCGGATGAACGAGAGAGCAGGGCTACATGACATCCTTCCTGCATAAATTTACGAGCCAGGGCAGCCCCCAAACCGGGCCCTACGCCTGCGATAACTGCTATTTTTTCCATAATGATTCCTTTGAGACATGCCATAGTGGGACAGGAAACCTGTCCCCTACGAGGGGATAGTCTCCACAATCACTGAAATGGCTTTTTAATTGCTGACATTACTATATGCTACGAAATGCCTGCGAATAATGAAATACCGCAACCACCCAAAATTTATAAAATTTATAATTATTGGCATATTGGCAAGATTCATGCCAAGCAAATTTTGCCAAGTTTTAGGCTGAAAATAGCGATTCCAGCACAAACTTTGTAAAAAACAGCAAAGATTTTGTAAAAATCTGCAGACACATCTGACAGAATACTATTTCCGGATAAGCATCTTCCGTGTGGCGGTGAACTCGCCTGCGGTGAATGTGTAGAAATACACGCCGCTTGCGACGGGTTCACCGACAGCGTTTCTACCATCCCAATACGCCGCTCGGCTTTTGTCTTGATAGTTACCCATCCGTTGATATCCTAAGTCAAGCGTCCGAACCAACTTGCCATCTACGGCATAGATGCTCAGCGTGACCGCTGCGGGTTGTGCAAGTTGATAGGGTATCCATGTTTCCGGGTTGAACGGGTTCGGGTAGTTGGCTAACAACGTTGTCTCTTTCGGTATCAGTGCTAACAGGAGCTGCTCTAAGAATCGGATCCCTCTTACAAAAGTTGCATCTGTGAGGGCTGCTTGTTCTGCCAACGTGAGCCAGTGCTGCACTTCTTCTTGTGTCAAGTGCGCTGCGCCTTGTTGATGGACAGCAGCAGGTGCGGCTGCGACTTCTCCGATTGCTGCTGCGACGGCGACGAGGTCTTGAATATTGACCTCCCCATCACCGTTAACATCGGCAGCGTTTTCGTCTACCTGACCAAGGCTGGACGATACCCAAACGAGGTCTTGAATGTTGACTTCACCATCCCCGTTGACATCTGCGATGAGGTGTGGTGGTCCAGCAGGAGAAGGTGCAAGTTCCCACAGGAGGATCGTGCCATCCCAACTTGCACTTGCGAGCGTGTTTCCATCCGGACCGAAGGCGAGACTATTATAGTAACCCCTGGCGGAACTACTATGCCCTGCGAATGTGCGGAGGCGGTTGCCCGTGTTAACATCCCATAAAGCAATCGTGCTGCCTTCGTTATCGAACCCACGTTCAATAGTTGCTATTGTTTTGCCATCCGGACTGAATTTCGCGACTTCCGGCGAGCCATCGAATTGCACCGTATTTCTTGGAGTGAGGTGTCCATCTGTTCCAATATCCCATAAAGGGGTTATATGTGCTTGCGCGAGGAGGAGCGTATTTCCAACCGGACTGAAGGAGATACCAAACACCACCTTCTCCAATTCCTGGATGAGGTGGCCCGTCGCAGCGTTATATAAACGGATGGGAGATGCCTCACTCCAAGGGTCCATCTGGCTCGCGATTGTTTTACCATCTGGAGAAAATGCTACGCTCTCAATTTCCCCTGGATGCGCTACGATCCCTAAGCGAAAGGTTTTGGTCCTAACATCCCACACGGCGATGGCACCGCTGTAATCCCCGCTTACAAGCATTTGTCCATCTGAACTGAACGCAAGGCTACGTACCTCTGATCGGTGTTTTCTCAGCACGTCGGAAAGCTGCCCCGTTTCGGTATCCCAGAAATAGATATCGCCAACTGCCCCCGGGCTTGCGAGTATCTGCCCATCTGGACTGAAGGCAATGTCCATGCTTTGGGCGTAGTTTTCAAGGACGCGGGTGAGATGACCTGTCTTTGCATCCCATAAACGGATATTCTTATCCAAGCTGGTGCTTGCGAGTTTCTTGCCATCGGGAGAAAACGCGAGGCTTGTGATCGCTGACGTATATCCTGTAAAAGTGTGAAGGTGGTCGCCCGTGCTAACATCCCATGAAGTAAGGATATCACTCACCCCCCCACAAACGATTCTTTGGCCATCCGGACTAAATTTAACAATATGGATTCCACCGGAATACGAGAGCCTATTATGCAAGGGGAATGCCTGAAAAACGCGCCCCGTGTCAATATCCCGTAACTCTACGGTCCTTCTATATCCAATTGCAAGTATCTGCCTATCTGGACTCAAGGCAATTGTATTTGACCCGGAATTTAGATGAACCGTGCGGATGAGGTTACCTGTATCAACATCCCATAAGTCAACACTGCCCGTTTTAGCCCCCTGGATGTAACTGATCCTACTAAGATAGTTCAGCTTCGTACCCCATACGGCAAGTATCTGCCCGTCACTAAATACTCCTGCATTGCTAAGATTGGTTCCCTTAAGAGAACGTATGAGCGCACCTGTGTCAATATTATAGAGGGTGATTTCATCTGATTGGGTATCTGCCTTTGCGAGTATCCGCTTATTTGGAATAAGTGTTACAACACTGTGATTCGCAATATTAGGGATACTTACAGTGTGTGTGAGCGTGCCTGTGCCGATATCCCAGAAACGGAGGGTGCCATCTGCCCATGCACTGATGAGCGTCTGACCATCAAACGCTACGTATATAGCCCGCGACCTACTATTATAGGGCCCGGTGAAGGTGTGAAGGATGCTTTCCGTCTCAACATCCCAGAGATAGAGGCGATTGGTAAAATAGTTGCTTCCAGTTACGAGCATTTTTCCATCTGGACTAAACATTGTTTGTCCAGCATCGAACTGATGTCCAGTAAGGAGAGAGAGCTCCTGATAAGTATCCACATCATAGATTCTGATACCGATAGAACTCACAACCGCCAGCCGGGTGCCGTCGGGGGAATATGTTACGTCCCTTAAGACGCCTTTACCCAAGCGCAGTTTGGCACCTTCCGGTAGACTCATTTTATCAACAAAACTTTGCGGCTGCTGCACGTTCACTGTTTTAGCGTACTGTAAACCCCATTCCGCGAAGTCATTTAGGGGAGACCAAGTAGCGGTAGGATCTGTATACCAGCCTCTTAAGTAACTTCCGTTGATATCAACACACTGGATTTGAACAGAACGAGAATTTACCAATGCAGTTTCAGTAGAGATGAATTCAAAGATGCTGTTTGTGGCACCATTTAATCCCTTAAAATCAAGCAGCACATGTGCAACATCCGGGTCTCTGAAATGTATTAATTGGACTTGATGTAGTCCATCGGGGTCAGTTATTTCAAAGCGGAGATGAATCGCATCTCCTTCAGAAGTAGGGCTGGCAGATAGTTTTACGGTGGTGTTTGACGGGAGGAAAATTCCACCGGGGTTAAAAGCCGGATGGACATCCAACCATTCTGCAGCACAATAGGACAATTGGTATCCGTCGTTTGGGGCTGTTCCGTGAGACATCAGGAAGGCATTATTGCGAAAATCGTGTACCAATCCAAAGACATGCCCCAACTCATGCGCAATTACCCGAATGTTAAAACATTGACCAATCGGGACGAGGGCAAGGCCGGATGTATCTGCTGATTCGACACCCACAGCGACACCGCACACCTGACCCGCTGCTTTTATGACTTCAGGGTCAAGGCTGCAGACGTACTTGGGATACGTTTCAGAGCTCATATCTGTCAAAACGAGATAAATGTCTTTTGTTTCGCTAAACCTATGTACGTAGTCAATTTCACCCCACATGCCTGTTCCGAAAGCAAACCTTGTATAATGTGCGTCCGTGTATCGTCCAGTCACATGATGTACCACCGCTTTTCCGTTCGGGTGGGTCTCATACAAGAATGTCTTTCTGCTGAATCCGTGTGTTTCCATTTGGTCGGCGAAGAACCGCTGTACGTCCTGAATCAGTGCATCCACTTTTGCGTCGATATCAGGGTGGGTGGCACGGTCACTGGGGCGAAAGTAGATGAGCCGGACGATAGGTCCCTCACCTTGTTGTGCTTGTGCGAAAGCAACGGGCGGTAACAATATGAAAGCCGTGAGCGTGAAAAATAACAGTTTGATTTGCACGGTAAGTTTGATTTGCATGTTAAAGAGAACCTCCTAAACAGTTATCTCATACAGGACTTACGCAAATTGGACAAATATTGGACATTTAGACGCAAAAACCGGTAATTTCTGTCCTTTATAGTAGAATCAACAATTAAATAGACACTTTTCCTTTAACAAAAGACGGTTCGTAGGGGCGAGGTCCCCTCGCCCGTCTTTCAAGAGGTGTCTCATTATTTTTAGATGTTACTATAAACCCCCTAAATCCCCCTTATCAGGGGGACTTTAAGAGGTGATGTGTAAATCCTATCATAATTTAAAAAATCGTCTGTCTTTTCAAATCAGCCCAACGTGTTAACATTTTACCGGTTGCCGATACCAGTCCTCTCAAGCGGACGGTTGCCAGTTGTTGACGCGTACCGGTATGCGAAATATCTTCTATCCGATAATAGTAGCGGGTATTCGGTTTCGCGGTCGTATCTGTCCACGTGTAAGTATTGCGGTCACTTGTTGTGCCTGCGCCTTGTATTAACGTCGGGTTGATGCTCTTGAATTGTCCATTCTTTGTTTCACTGCGGAGAATATAGAAACCTGCGTTGTTGAGTTCCGATTCGGTTGCCCAGTTGAGAATAACACCGCTATCGGTGCGATCCGCTCGGAAACGCGATAAGGTAACAGGCACAGGTTCGCGCTTGATGGTTCGCGTATCAATTGAAAATTTCCGGACAGTGACGTTGCCATAAGTATCCATCAGATGGAGGGTGACCGATCTATTTGCCGGTGTCAATTCTGTCGTAACGAATCTCACATTTTTGGTTTCGCCACTTAATGATTTGTAGCCAATCATCTGGCCCAACATATACAAGAGTTCATTGTTTGGTTCGGGTATACGCAACTGTGCTTGATGGAGACCATCAGGATCGGTAATTTTAAAGCTGAGATGGAGACTGCCCGTTAAAGCCGCGCGAGGTTTCAACATTTCAATCGTTGGTGGTACATTGAAATCAGTTGGGTTTGCAGTGAAGTAACGATGTGCATCTAACCACTCCGCAGCAGCATAAGACAATTCGATGCTGTCCGTTGCGCCGCGAAAACGCTTAATAGAATCGGGTGACAACCCGAAAGCGTTTCCGAGCATCCATGTTAAACTAAGGAGGTCCACACAAAAGTCTTGAGAAAGCGCAGTGATGATGCCACCACGATCATCATTCTCACTATAATAGGCTGTAAAGGCTTTGCACTTTGAAGCCCACCCTTCCGAACTTACATCGACAAAGACGATGTAGATGTCTTCAGGTCTATCGGGCTTATAGGGCAGAGGCTCCGTGCTCGCCCATGGTGGTTGGTGCCAACCGAGAAAATCTTGACTTGCATAGGGATTATTTACATAAAATGCCGCATTGCGCTGTCCCTTGATATGATGCACGACGGCTTTGCCGGATGCGTCGGTTTCGTAAGTAAATGTTTTTCTTCCAAATCCGTGATGTGCCATCTGTTCAGCGAATGCGTGTTGGGCCTCTTTTATCCCCTGCTCTATAGTTGCGTCAATATCGGGCTGAGGCGATCGGTTATTTGGCAAGAAATAGTACAGTTTAAGGGTGAATCTGTCTGGGAGTTTTGTCTGTAGATATGCCTCTATGTTGTCAACACGCACAGTGCCAGTAACAACAGCGTCCCAGGCGAGGGTTTTACCATCCGGAGAGAGACTGACCGTTCGAGCCCAGCCGAGGTCAGCGAGTCGCCGACCTGTTTCAAGGGACCAGAGGTATCTTCCCGTTACAAGGGTCTTGTTGTCAGACGTTATATCAATGGGACATTCGGATCCGGAATTTTGGGGTAGTACAGCGGTAAGTGTCCAATCCCGGACATCCCATAAATTGACTCCGCTATTGCCACTACAATTAGCGAGGAGTTTACCGTCCGGCGAAAATACAACTGGTCTGCTACTTCTACCCTCAAGCTCAGTGATAACTTTGCGTTCCGCAAGGTTCCAAACCGTGCCGCCAGCCGCGAGAAATTGTCCATTGGGCGAGAAGGCTAATGACCGGACAGAACTATCGTTCGGCAGCGTTGCTATCTCTCTTTGCGTGTGGATATTCCATAATATTACATCATGCCCACCATCCGCGATAGCGAGCCGTTGGCCATCTGGTGAAAATGTGACGGCTTGGATTCCCCTGTCTGTGATATGTTCAAGTGTGGCAATATTCTGTTGTGTATGCACGTCCCATAACCTGACTGTCCGATCCGCGCTCCCGCTGGCAAGCAGATTGCCAGTTGGTGAAAATGCAATTGAATTGATTGTCGCAGTATGTCCGCTAAAGGGGCGCGTCGTCCGGTTCTGCAAATCCCACAACTTGATGGTGTTGTCAGCTCCTACACTTGCGACCAGGTTGTTATCCACTGGCGAAAATTTTACCGTTAGGACAGTCACACCATGACCATGATTTAAAACGGTCGATTGCTGTGCGAAACCGAGGTGTAAGCAACTACAAAAGAACAGGATTGTGAGGAAAAAGTGTCTGGATTGCATAGTGTCTCCTTGTTTGGCAGGACTTACGCACTTTTGACTGTAGGTGGTTTTGTTAGATGAGATTTCTCGAAAAATAGAGTGTTCTTGTGTCACAAACTATGAAGTTTTGCGGCGTACTCGTCCAGATGCGAAGTGCCTCGTGCTACAAAATAGCAGCGTGCGTAAGTTCTACTTAATGCCAACCCTAAATTGTGCTGTTTTGTGGGCAGGATGCCCGAAAGAGGCACAACCTAACGGGTTATGCTACAGAAATAGTTGTCAGTGCGATTTTTCTGCAAAAAACATTTCAGGCCTCAGTTACAACTCTCACTATGGGACTAAGGTGGAAGTTTATCGCCTTCCTTGAGAAGCTATGCTCCCTATTACCTCTTTCTCTCTCCATCTTTGTCGTAGATGGCCCTATTTCGGTGAAGATAGGAAACTTATCGCGCAAAATTTCTCTTTCCATCTTTGTCGGAGATGACCAAAGCACCGCGACCGTCGGCGTATGTGCCTAGCTGGACAACCCGTTTTTTATCTTTGTTGTGGAGTTCAATACCCCCGCTACCGTGAGAGGCTGCGGCTAAACCGACAACCTCTGTTCCTTCATTGTTGTAGATGCCTATACCACCAGCGGTATCGCCGGTTGTGATACTGACAACCCTTTCGCCATCTTCATTAACGATGAGTAGATGCCGACACCGAATTTCGTCAACGATGGGGTTGTCTGTCTTTTCTTGTGCATCTGCGGTGTTGTTTTCTATATTCCCAAAGTGGTAACCAATAATTGTAAGTAGACTGCCGATCACCATGTAGGCGATTTTTCTTAATACATTTTTCATCTTTTTTCTCCTATTATATAACGCAAGTTGCCACCTATTTATAGATATAGCACTCCGCTGGAGTGCAAGAGGTTGAATACACCATTTTCTATAGATATATCACCCCTCTGGGGTGGGGAAGGGGTTGAAAACCTCATTGAAATACGCAGAAATACCCAAGCAAAAACATCAAAATCTGTTAGTAGCAACTTGGGTTTATATACTAAAGTTTGGACAGTTTCTATCCAGCTCAGGCATTGTTTCCACCACATTCTCGGATTTTCTGAGTGTTACAGATATAAACGCAACTCGTAGAAAAATAAATGCCGATGCACCGATACGCAGCCCCGTAGGGGCGGTATGTCTATAGAAACGGCATCCGCCACGAATCTAAGCCCCGTAGGGGCGGCATGTTTATTGCGCAAAAATTGTCCAAACTATAGTTTATATAGATAGATACTAAAATTTGGACGCTGTTGTAAGGTTATGCTGCCTTGTCAAAAGGCAGGGGGGTATCATCAATGAAACTTTATTTTTTAGATTTGGTATAACTTCAAAAAAATAGCACATACTTTAGGAACCTAAAAAATTAATCTTCGTACAGGTTATTCTACAAAGATGGTGACTAACGAGATTTGATGCAAAGTATGGATGCACACCCATTACCATTAGTCAATGAAAAAATCGGGGTATTTGGACTTGGACGTTGTATTTTCAGATGCCTACCCAACAATTGCCAGTTGGGTGGAGACGGGAGGTAGAGGGATCTACCCCAATAATCCGCCTCCAAGGTCCATTCGTAAGGATACAAGACCTTCCGAAAAAAAACGAGTAAAATTACGACGCTGCTTAAAATATCATACCTATCAATTATGATATATGATATACTTAAACAAGCACTGGCAATCTACGCTTGACAGTGCCGTGGTTCGGGAGACTAGCCCTCTCGCCGAACCACCCATAATGGGTTTTACGGATGCCAAGAGATATTATAGCAAAAAAGAAAATAAAATACAACAATTTTTTGATTTTAACCCAATTTTTGTGCGAACTCCAGTTGCCATCTAACAAATTTCGGGGGTTCATGAATATTTCCTACACATTTTCTGTATGCTGTCTTACGTTTTGTTACCGAACTCGTGCAGAAGATATAGTAGCAAGATTTATGCCAAGCAAATTTTGGCAATATTAGGCGCGAAAACGGAGATTCCAGCACAGTTTTTGTAAAAATCAGTATAATTTTTGTAAAAATCAGCATAGGTTTTGCAGAGGAAGTTGAATGTAAGACATTTTATCAATAGGGGGTCAGTTAATGAGAAAAGTATTAATAATTGACGACAATCGAAATTCTTCTATATTGGCGGATTTCCTAACGGATTGGGGCTATTGTCCTATCATTGTTGATACTGTTGACGAAGGTTTGCGAAACCTTAGTGCATCCGAGGACGTAGAAGTTGTCTTGCTCAGTGTGGCATTGTCATGGAGGAACGGTCGACAGGCGTTGCTGCGTATTAGAGAGGCACACCCAGAAGTGATTGTAATTGTGATCAGAGCGGGCATTCAAACGATAAGGCGGGCAACGCGTCTGGGGGCATTAGAGGTTTTGCTGGAACCCCTTGATATGGAAGAGCTCCATGAGGTGCTTGATCGGGCATGTGTCCAGTTATCTAACCGAATCAATACATTCTCGACGCCTGAGGAAGAAACACTTGAGGAACAGTCTCCTCTCGTTGGAAAGAGCATATCCATGCGTGCACTTAATAGAAAAATTGGACTTGCAGCCAGTTTTAACGCTTCAGTGCTGCTTGAGGGTGAAACCGGCACGGGGAAAGGGGTGGTTGCGCGCTTAATTCACCGCTTAACTCACGAAGATGAGGAAGAAAATGAACGTGTAGAGGTACCGTTTATCCCCATTGATTGTGGGGCTGTGATTGATCCGCTCCGTGGCAGTGATCTATTTGGTCATGAAAGAGGGGCATTCACGGGTGCGATCTCAAATCGTCTTGGCGCATTTGAACAGGCTGATGGTGGAACCCTTTTCCTTGATGAAATCGGCAATATGACACCAGCCCTACAAGGGACACTCCTGAATGTGCTGCAAGAAAGGGAATTCCAACGCGTAGGTGGGTCTCGGGCACGTAGCGTGGATGTGCGTGTCATCAGTGCCACGAATCAGAACTTGGAGGCAATGGTGGAGGCAGGTGACTTTCGGAAGGATTTGTACTACCGCCTCTGCGACTATAAGATCTCCGTGCCGCCTTTGCGAGAGCGGATGGAGAATGATATTGGGTTACTTACCACGCACTTTCTGCGGCGTATTGAGAAAGAAAATGGGATCCCGAGGCTCAGTGTATCTGAAGAAGTGATAGCATTGTTCCAAGCGTATAGCTGGCCGGGCAACGTTCGCGAGTTATATAACTGCCTCAAAAGAGCGGCAATGAATTCCCAAGGCGATGTAATTTTGCCGAAGGACCTCCCGGAAGCCATACAGATGGTTAATGGAGATGAAGGTTCCGAGGGAGGGTCCCCGGAAATGCGAGCTGCGGCGACGGCAGACACACCGAGATATAGGAACTTGCTTAATTTGCCGGTCGCGGTGTTCTGTCGGTTTATCTCTGATGCGAGATCAGATGTCTCTGACACCCAAATCGCCGGGTGGTGGCGAGAGTTCTCTAATGAGGGGCGCGACCGTGCCTATAGGGCCAAACGTGAAATTAATGATTGGGATCTCGACTGGACCGAGCCTGATTTTGAGTTTGCTCGCTTATCGGAACGTATTAAGGTGGTGATTGACGATGCTATCTCTCTATTATCAAATCTCCGGCATAGAATGGATCCCGAACTCGTAGAGGAAACTGAGCCAGTGAGTATAATAGGAAAAACACTCAAAGGTAGCCTGACTGCAATTCTGCACGAAATCGTCAAGGAACATGGTGGCGACAGAGAAAGAGCCGCGAGAGAGTTGCGTATTTCTCTTGTGCGGCTTGAGAACTGGCTGTCGTATTGTACAGAAGATGATGAAAATGCGGCGAACAATTCACTTCGAACATCTATACAGCCTTCGCGCCAACTCGAACGGTTTCCTATTGACGAAACCATAAGACTTCTTAAAGAACCAATCAACCATTTCATTTGGGAGAATTTCTCACGTACAGAATGGCGGAACAAAGAACTGAATGGTCAGATGCGGGCTGTCCATCTCGCTTTGAAAGTGCTATCTCAGCGCCTGGCTGGCGATCACGGCTGTCCGTATTTCGGCGGAATGACCTTTCCGCGAATCGAATGGAATATTCACTGCCGGGCACCCTACTTGTATGCTAACCATGCTGAAGTCGCTGAAGCCCTCAACGTAGATATAAGAATTTTCAGGAAGTCCTGGCCTGAGAACAAACCATTCCCAAGTCATTACACGCTTTTTACGGGATAGAATTTGTACCTACACATCTAATCCTGTGCAGCGGACACTCGTGTTCCGTTAGGTCTAAGGTGTCCCCGAACATTAACTACCCGCCTCCGGCTCGTCTGCATCGGTGGCTTCGGCTTCGCGTGCTTCGTCCCGCGCTTTCCGTCTGGCAAGTTCTGCGTCTATCTGCTCCTGCGTCCAAATCGCTAAACCGCCGGGGACATTGCATATTTGACCCGGGATCATATCATTGAGGTCCCCCGTCGGCATCCGCCCTGTGTCAATGAGATGGAGACGTGCTTTCTGGTATTGATAGGCCTGGCATTCCACGGCTTTGATGATCGCCTTCTTCGATCGCGGTGTGCCATCTGATAGCAGGTCAAAAACGCGATCTGCGAGTGCTGCGACTTCAGCATCCGTCATTTCTTCGGGTTCGGGTGCGGGCAGCTGCGACTTCTGCGGCTTCGGTGGCTTCTGTGACGTGCCTTTCCCTGAATCCTGATTGCGGACGGGTTGATCGAGCCGTTCAGAGATGTCAGCGAGTTGGAATAGGATTTCGTTCACGGCGCGTTCTAAATTGGCGACCCGTGTTTCTAAGGGGTCCACTTTTGGCGCGCTTGGACTCCCGGAGAAGTCAGTCAGAGATCCTAACGCTTTCGATTGATTATGCTTCGGCAAGGTTCGTCCTCCTTAAAACTAATTTTGGGCAATAGAAACCCGCGTTTCGTTCTGTAAGCGGTGTTGTTCATCTACAATGACTTGTGTTCCGTTGGTGAGTTGTGAGGTGACCTCAATTTCACCGCTGTAAACGCCACCAACATTTACCTGTTTTGTGCGTGCCGCATTCCCCTCAACAACAAAAATAGTGCCACTCCCGTTTTGGATGTTCACGACCGAACGTAACGGAAGCAGTTGTACATTTTTGCGTTCACCTGTTTTGATAGAAATAGTGATAGCAGTACCAGGTTTTAGGTGGTTTTTGGAATTCGGTACTGTCGCGTGAATAAGTACAGCGTTGTCGCTAACTGTCGGACTGATAAAAGTAACCGTGCCGACAATATTCCGCATACCCGCATCTGTAGAGATTAGAACGAGGTCGCCGTTATTAATTCGGTGCGCATCTCCAATAGGCATATTCCAAACCGCTTTGAGCACATCTACTGCGACAACTGTGAACACCGGTTTTCCTGTAGGCGACGCGGCGAGTGACGCGTGATCTCCGATGTTCAGATGTTGCGTTGTGACAACGCCGTTAATCGGAGATTTAATCGTGGCATCACTGAGCTGCTCGCGCGCCAGTTTGAGTTGTTCTGAGGCTTGCGTCACTGCGGATTTGGCGATAGCAATCTCATGTTCCCAAGACTTCGCTTCGACGAGTTTCTGCGCCGTGTTGAGGCTGGCTTGTGCTTGGGTGACCTGCGATTCTGCTGAAGCGATTTCGCGTTCCCAACCCCGACTTTCCACCACTTTCTGAGCAACCGCTAAATCTGCTTTCGCCTTTTCCACGGAAGGGTGTATCGCGCCCTCTTTAAACTGTTCTGCAGTGACCACCGCTTCTTCATAACGGGTTTGTGAGACTTTAAAGCGTTGTTCGACCGCCTCAAAGTTACTATCGCTGATGTGTTGCTTCTCGTGCAGTGTTTTATTTCGCTCGAACTCCAATTTGTTTTTATCGAGTTCTACCTTTGCCCGTTCCAATGCCTGTTGCGCATTTATTTTTGAGCGTTCAATCGTTGCTAAGGCTGCCTGATGTGCTGTTTCTGCCTGTGTAAGTTGGTTACGGATACGTATTTCGGCAAGAGATTTTGTCTCTACAAGTTTTCCTTGTGCTGCCATCAACGCTTCTTGTGCGACCGCTAACTGAGATTCGACACGTGCTTGCGCGCTTGCTTCCGTCGTTGTGAGTTGTGATTCTGCCCTACTTAATGCCGATTCGGCGCGTATCACAGCGAGCGAGGCTTCTTTTGCGCTGCTCTGTGCAAGTGCATCGCCTTTCGCGACACTTTGTCCGACTTTTGCGTCAATGGAGACAATTTTACCCGAAACGTTGGCAAATACCTTTACCTCGGCGTTGGGTTGTAGGTATCCGGTATACTCCTTCGCTGAGACAAACGTCCCACGCCGTGGTGTTGTCACCGATACGGTTACGGGTGATGTTGCCTTTTGCGCGATCACCGTGTTGGTGCCGAAACAACAGATGATAACGAAAAGCCATAGGGACAGGGTTTTTAAAATATGTTTATTAATCATTTTTGAGTTTATCCTTGAAATCCTTTGTGAATTTTCGCATCTTCGGATGGATTACAAATTGGCAGTACGGCTGCCTCGAATTTAATAGAAAATAGTTTTGGTGATAATCTTCAGCAGGATAGAAAGTGTCACTTGGCGTGATCTCTGTGACAATCGGATCGTCCCACATATCGGATGTATCCATCTCTGCTTTAGATTGTTCAGCAATGTGCCGTTGTTCTTCTGTATGATAGAAAATTGCGGAACGGTACTGGGTGCCGACATCAGCCCCTTGCCGATTTAAGGTTGTCGCGTCGTGTGTGTGCCAAAGCACTTCCAACAATTCCGCGTAAGAGATAACTGTCGAATCGAATCGGATCTGAACCACTTCGGCGTGTCCTGTCATCCCCATACACACGGCTTGATAGGTTGGGTTGACGGTGGTACCACCGGTGTACCCTGAGATGACCTCGTGAACGCCTTCTAATTGCTGAAAGACTGCCTCAACACACCAAAAACAGCCTGCCCCGAATGTCGCTGTCTCTAATTGCATTTTTTTATTAACGGTTTTCGCATCACGGCGAATCCGTACTTCTCCTTTTATTAGGGTGTAACGTGCATTTGCTGGTGAAGTTTCTGATTTCGTTTCTCTCGGTTTAGCAACCTCGCGTTCCTTGAAATAGCACGGTAACTTGCCAAAAGCAGTGAGTTGTGGTATATTTGGTTCTATGCAACGCTTTCTTTTACTTTCTATTCTTCTGTGTCTGGTAGCGTGTCAGTCGCCGGAACAAAAGGCGACAACGCTTGTTACGCAATTCGGTGCAACGGACGCAACTCGCCGTGCTGAAGCCGCTAAAGCTTTAGTCGCAATGGGACCCGAGGCGATTGATGCGCTCATCCGAGGGGTATCTGATAAGAATCCACAGATTCGTGAAATGTCTGCGTGGGTGCTTAGCGAAATCAAAACACCCACTGCCCGCGTTGTACCTGCGCTTATTTCGGTGCTTGCCGATCCGGACGAAAATATCCGCGTTGTCGGCTCTGTTGCCCTGCGAAATTTAGGTGGACCTGCTGTGCCGTATCTCGTTGATGCGCTAACAGCAGACGCAGCAGAGATTCGGTTGAATGCCGCTTATGTTTTGGGCGAAATCGGCGCACCGCTTGATACAATTCTGCCCGCGCTTATCAACACACTTACAGATCCGGAATGGAACGTCCGCCGCCTTGTCGTACGTGCTTTGGTTACAATAGGTCCCCCAGCAGTTGAACCCCTAATTCAGGCACTAAACTCGCCAAACTCCGATCTCCGGCGTATGGCAGAACGCGCCTTGAACGATATTGGTACCCCACAGGCACGCAAAGCGATTGTGGATGCGAAGAAGGCGTTGGCGGATCGCTGAGACTATTCAGGCGAAACCTGTCGTCCCTCCATTTGAAGACAATCATCCCAATAAGAAACAGCGTACGTTTTCACAGGTTCAGGTTGTTGTGCTTGTTCGAGATACTGCGCGATCCAGTCGAGTAATTGCTGCCTGAATGATTCTCGGACCTCACCATCAACATAAGCCAATTGGTGAAAATCCTGCCGAGCATCCTCGTCTAATTGGAAGTCAGCTTGACGATAAAGCACGAGGTTCGCTATCAGTCCGATCGTGAGGTGTTCAATCGGGTTCGGAAAGATACTCAGCGGCGGATCTAATGTGAACAGATTTTCTAACGGCAAGGCTTTCACATAATCGCATCGATGCTCGATGCATGCCAATTGTTGGTCAATCATCTCCACTTCAGCCAGATGGAAGAGTGGACGTGGGGTCTCGGTATCTCTGATTGTCACCTGCAGCGTCCGAATGGAGATCCGATATATCAGCAATGCCTTTAGAAATTCGAGTTCTGCTTGCGTATAAATTTGGATACCTTCGGTCTCCAAATCTGTGTCGTCGGTACCCAGGAGGCTCTGCGTCTCTCTACTGGGGGGTCGGATCACGGCATGTTCTAAAAGATGGCGTGCCCTATCGATCAATTTCTCCATTAATGTATTGCCGATTTGGAAGAACTTGACGATCCTATTTTTCGGAAGTAGGTTAACCGCTTTGTCGAGATCACCTTTACTGCCATATTCCAATCCGAGACTGGTGAGTGTAAAGGCCGTTTGGATGTGTGTTCGGAGTGCTGATGCGTCGGAGAGATCTGCTGTCTTCATTGTGATGAGTTTATGCGCAATGGCGGCAATACTTTGGTAAAGGGCATCTGCCTGCTCGCGCGGAATACGATCAAGGGTATCACCGTGTGCTAATGCTCGCGCGAGGAATAGCCGTCGATCAAGACTCGCCTCAGCGACGAGAGAAAACTTATTCGTCGTCATCGGCTTCCTCGTCCTCATCAAGTGTAATCAGATTTAAGTCAACCTTTTCCATGAGGTCGGCTTCGGTTACGTCGATGCCAGCCTCTTTATCGCGTTCAACGACACGTTCGGCTCTGTCTGCCTGTGCGGCATCGAAAATAGCGGCAAGTTCTTCATCCACGTTCCCTTCGGTATCAATAGCGAAGAGTTCGCTGATGAGCATCTCAAATATCTCATGGTCCGCTTCCCAGATAGCGTCGGAAATTGCGCGAGCGCGTTCGTCGGCATAATCAAGGACTGATGAAGTCGGATCCAAAAGCCCGGCTTCAAGCAGCAAGCCGACGTGTTCATCTTGGATTTTGATGCGTCCATGGAGGAGGGCCGCGAGTAACCGCAGGTCAAGTTCTCTAAGAAACCGCCCGAGCTCGTCACGTTCACATTCAGAGAGTTCAAAGAGCCAGAGGTCCAATGACGCTTCATCAAGTTTCCCATTACGCCAGACAGCGATATCTAACAGTTCCTCAAATTGATCGTTGGAAAGACAGGGCAATAGTACTGAAGCAAGCCCAGTGCCGAGCATTGTATCCAAAACCTGAAGTACATCCTCCGTAGGACTTTCCTGAATAAGTTCCGTGCAGTCAGGTACAAGATAATAGAGTTGCTCCCGTGATTTTGGGTTACGGGTTGCACTGAGAATCTCCAATTGATGTTGTTTTTCATAGCTTTGAAAGAGTTGCTCTGCTTCGCGCGTCGGCAGGGACAGCAGTTTTTCGCTTTCGGAGCGGGGGACTATCGTTTTTGGGCTATTCATGCCAACTCCTCCATATAGGACGGGTGCTCATATTGAAACTACAAATCTCCGATAACAGATGAGACCTTTGCCGTTGCCTCAAAAGTTGTTCCTCACGAAATTGAGATTCTTTGCCGCTGATGCAACCGGATCATCCTTGCCCGGTGTCTCCAGGACGAACCAACTGTCGTATCCGACGGCGTGTGCAGCATCAAAGACTGCGGGAAAATCGACATCGCCTTCACCAGCGTGATTGCCCCCGGTGTCCTTAATGTGCATCTGTGTAATCGCGCTGCCTAAGTTCCGAATCTCAGACGGTGAATCGTAGCCCAACCCGGTCGCGTTGCCCATATCATAATAGACACCAACGGCTGATGAGCCGACGTTATCAATGATCTGTTGGTGTTGTTCCCCACTCAGAGTCGATTCGATTGCGAGCGAGACCCCGTGTTTTTCGGCGGTTTCCGCTGCGGCTTTCAAACCGTCAATGAATCGCGATGCGTTAATGTGATCGTTTTGGATCTGACCGCCCCCGAAAAAAGGGACTAAAATCACCGTCGCGCCGAGTTGCGGACAGGTCTCCGCGAGATATTGCAACTTCGCGATCCCTTCGCTCCGCGTGCTGTCCGTCGGATGCATGAACGAAAAAGCAGTGAAACCGCCCGGGGACAGTGAGGGTACCTCGATGCCTGCGGCTTCTGCTAAAGAGTTCACCTTATCAATCCCGCCTTCCTGCCAGAGCGGATGTTCACGGTAATTGGCTCCCATACAAACCTCAATGCCATCAAACCCAATATCTTTTGCTTTCTGAAACGATTCTTCAAACGAACCGGGCAACATTCCATCCCGAATACCTACCTTCATAATCTGCCTCCTAAAGGAAATAATATGTAATTGAGACTGAATCACGATTAATTCTGAATTTTAACATATTCGTAACACGCATTGCAAGGAGATCTGCAATCTTTCTTAGATTCATTGTTAAGTTACGAAATAGGAAGAAAAAAGTTGAATTTTTCCAATTGATGTGGTAAAATATATTAAACTAATTCATGTGTACGAACGGAACCAAAGGTTATGTGAGAGAAAAAGCACTCGCTCAAAATCGAAAGGTGCTGTTCTATACAAAAAATAGAATGGAAAGGATATGTAATGAAACAGATTACTTGTATAGTTGCAATTTTGTTTCTATCTGCATGCTTCATCCCTGGTGTTTTCGCGCAGACATTGCTGAGCGACGAATTTGCTGGAGCCGGTCAAGATCTTGAATCTTTCTGGCAAGTCAAGGATGGCGACAAAAGCCCTTGGGAACTAAAGGGTGGCATGCTTATTGCTGAAGCAGGTTTCGATCAAAATGTGTGGGGTGATGATACCAGCACACGTTTTTATCAGATCACAGATCAAGACCAGTTTGACATTGAAACGTCAATGACGGTCGATTATGGAGACGCTTGTACTGTTGCTGGCATCATCGTGTATTCTGCAACGACGAAGGATCACCAAGACCGTGATGGTCAGTGGGTGACGTTGAAGTTGTGGGGACGTGGTGCTGCGCAAGGTAATAATGCGGTGCTCCAATACCAGCGCCGTCAAAATGATGCTGCTGATTTGGGATATGTCGGTACACAACCAGACTATAATCCTGATCAAGGCGTTATTCCCGTTGAATTACGCGTCCAGCGTAATGGCGACGAATATGAGTCTTGGTTCAAGCCGAATGCGGAAGGCGACTGGGTCTCCGTCGGAAAAGTGACCAATGAACTCGCTGAACCTCTTGAGGTCGGTCTTTATGTCGGCATCTGTGAAGGTCAAAGCGACGCAGGCAGGATGACGGTCATGTTTGACTATTTCCGAGAAGCCTCAAGCCCCGTAACGCCTGTTGATCCGCGCGGTCGACTTGCAGTCACGTGGGGTGAATTGAAAAATCGGTAGTAGTAAGTACTGTTCATAGTTTTTTGAATCGCTGGCGGTCCCAAATACCGCCAGCATTTTTATGGAGATAGGATTTGAAAGTAGTAGTTACTTTATTGCTTATTGGCATTGTTACGGTTTTCGGTGTTTTCTCTGTTGCGGCAGCACCTTCTCTGGGGGATCCGTTTGATGGGAACACTTTGAAGAACCCGAATTGGAAGTGGAAGACTTCTGACGAAGCAGGCGTTGAACCGAAGAAGTGGGATATGGGCAAAACGAAAGCCGGATGGCTTCACGTCACGGGTGAACTGAATCGGAATCTCTGGCCCTCGGACACAACGAATCGGCTCTATCAGGAGCATGAAGGCGATTTTGACGTAGAGACACATCTCTATATGGATTACGAAGATGCCTGCGTCGTCGCGGGTATCGCTGCCTACTCGCCAACAACGAAGGACCGTCAAGGTCGTGAAGGCGAATGGGTGACGCTTAAACTCTGGGGACGGGGGCCCGCAAACGGTAACAATGCTGTCATCCAGTATCAGAAACGGCAGTTTGATGGCGGTGAGGGGCTGGTCGGTACGGTTCCCAATTTCCAAGACCCGGCAGGCGAGATGGATATTTACATGCGGCTCCGCCGTGTGGACGACACCTTTACGGCGTGGTGGAAACGGAAAGCCAACGACAAATGGATTGATGTCGGTGAAACTGAACAGGAGTTCGATGAACCGCTTGAGGTCGGCATTTACGTCGGTATCTGCGACGGTAAAGGCAAACAGATTGCGCAGTATGAGTACTTTGAAGACCTTCTCGTGCCATTTGATGTCTCGCCGCGTGCGAAATTGCCGATTGCTTGGGGCGACCTAAAACGTCGGCATGGCGTGCCGAGTCGTCGCTAACTTTGCATAAGTTCGGAGAGGCATAAAGGATTTACTTGGAAATGAAATGCGCGTGTTTTATAGTTGCTGGATTTTTCCTTGCCATCTGTGGTGGTTTTGCTGCTGAAGTTAGCAAGGAGGCTCAACAGGTTCTTACTACTATAGAATGGGTCTCTATTCCGGAAAGCACGTTTCTGATGGGTTCAACAGCCGAAGAAGCGGAGGCTGCATACGAAGATGCGAAATTGCGGAGTTCTATGCTGGAGCAGCATACCTTTGATGCTGAATTCCCACAACATCAGGTCTATCTGAGTGCTTACGAAATCTCACGGTATGAGATTACTAACGCGCAATACCGCGCCTTCATTCAAGCAACGAACCGTCCTACACCGCGCGGACACAACAGCGAAAAAACGTGGGAAGATGAGACGCTTAACGGCGATACACAACCCGTTGTCGGGGTGACTTGGTTCGATGCCCAAGCGTTCGCGGAGTGGATCGGTGGCAGTCTGCCGACGGAAGCGCAGTGGGAACGTGCCGCGCGCGGCACAGCGTCACGAAGATACCCCTGGGGAGACACACCCCCGAAAACACGTCAACATGCCAACTTTGCACGTCGCTACAATCGCCCGATGCCGGTGGGTCAATTTCCGAAAGGTGAATCGCCGGACGGTATCGCGGATCTCGCTGGTAACGTTTGGGAATGGTGCCTTGATGAATACAATCCGACAGCTTATCAGCGAAACGGGGAAGGTGTGCCACGCAATCCGCTGAATCTCCGTTTCCGCGATGTACTGCGCGCAAGAGTGATTCGAGGGGGCGCGTGGGATGTCGGCAGCGCGTTCCTCCGTTCAAGTTTGCGGTTCAAATTTTATCCGCTGGATTCAACACATACGATTGGGTTCCGGGTAGTGCGTCCGCGCCCAGAAATCAAAAACTAACCTACCTATTACTATGTTCCAACGAAAACACTACCGGTTCTGTCTGTTGGTCCCTCTTTTCCTCTTCATGCTTCCACAGCACGGTAGTGCTGAACCTTATTTTCGCGATGTGACCGATGCCATGGGACTTGACTTCAAGCATGTCAACGGGTTTTCTGCGGAACGCCGACTCGTTGAAACGATGGGCAGCGGCGGGGCACTCTTTGACTTCGATAACGACGAAGACTTGGATCTCTATCTCGTTCAAGGCAATTCCCTTTCTCTAAAAACGGAACCACAACCTCAAAATCGGCTCTATCGAAACGATGTTGGCGGCTTCGTTGACATCACAGAAACTGCGAACGTCGGTGATACCGGCTATGGACTTGGTGCTGTCGCTGCGGATTACAATTCTGATGGATATCGCGACCTGTACGTAACGAACTTGGGGAAAAATGTGCTTTATCGCAACAATGGTGATGGCACATTTACCGACGTAACCGAGCAGGCACAGGTAGGTTGCCCGCTATTGAGTGCGAGTGCCGCGTTTGCTGACATTGACAGGGACGGGGATTTGGATCTCTATGTCTGCAACTATGTTGAATACGCACTCGAAACCGACATCCCGTGCTATTACAAGAACACTTTGCGTATCTACTGCGGTCCGAATGAATATCACGGCATTGCCGATGTGCTTTACCGGAATAACGGCGATGGCACATTTACAGATATTACTGAATCCGCGGGGGTCTATGAGCCAACGACGCGTGGGTTAGGTGTTGTCTTTACCGATGTGAACAACGACGGATGGTTGGACATCTACGTCGCAAACGATATGTCTCCGAATACGCTTTTTATCAATCAGGGCGACGGGACTTTTCAAGAAGAAGGTGTCCTTCGTGGTGTTGCATACAACGGTGATGGCTTGGCAAACGGTTCTATGGGAATAGACGCGGCGGATTATGATAACGACGGTGATATTGATCTCTGGGTATCGAATTTCTCGTTGGAGGCGAACTGCCTCATGCAGAACGATGGCGATGGCTATTTTGAGGATGTTACATTCGACACAAACCTCGCTGATCCGTCCTTCTATTCACTCGGTTTCGGCACCCGTTTCATTGATTTCGATAACGACGGCTGGTTAGATATACTCGTCGGGAATGGACATATCTGGGACAATGTGGAGCAGATTGATGCGAAGATGCGTTACGCACAGCCTGTGCAGCTTTTTCATAACCGAGGTGGCACCTCAGAAAGCAGCGTGGTCTTCACTGAAATCACTGCTGAAGCGGGTTTGAATGAAACGCCTTACGTAGTGCGCGGCATGCTCTTTGGGGATATAGATATGGATGGCGATGTTGATGTTGTGCTGTGTCAGTCAAACCGCCCAGCGGTTATCTTGCGTAACGAGGTCGGCAATACGAACGCGTGGCTAACGGTAAAATTGGTAGGCGCAGATGGCAACACCGATGCGATTGGTGCGCGAGTTCAATTAGTGGCAGACGGGACGACGTTTTTAAGAGAGATCGTCTGTGGCGCGAGTTATCTTTCAGGGAATGACCTCCGCCTCTTCTTCGGGTTGGGCAGTGCCTCACGTGTAGAGCGTCTCAAGATTCGCTGGCACAATGGCGAGGTTCAACAATTCGGTGAAGTACCGATTCGGCAATTTGTAACATTTTCACAGCATTGACACTTTTCGCTGTTAATACTACAATGGACGATAAGGTAGAATTAAGAGATAGCTATTTTTTCAAGATCCAAGGCACGTAGCCCGTAACGTAGTGGAGGGCGGATATACGAAACGGAACGTGAAATTTCTAACCTACCTGACCGAACCGCAAGGTAAAATTAAAAATATGAAGATTGTTGAAGAAAAAGAGGCGTGGATTCACACGCACTTCATCGTTGATAGTTTTTACATCACGCCGGAGGAGTGTCGGCAGATTTCTATCAGTATTGAACCGGAACTGATGCAATTGGGACTCCAGTATGGGCTGACTTATAACATCGCACCATCAAAACACCGCGCCATTATCGTCCTTGAATGTATACCGTTTGACTCGGTTAAAGCGATCGTGAAAGAATTGGTTGATGAGGCGATTAAAGATTTCCCTGTTCGACTGCCTGAGCAGCGAAACGTTGTCACCAATATTACTGTCGCCGACAGCGAAGCAGAGACTAATGCCCAAGCCCCGGTGCAGTGAGAACTTGCGTTCCGACTGTACCATCGGTGATGTCGAAAATTGACGGAAATTCATCTCGCCAGCTGTCGTTGGCACCCGGACAGAATTGGCGTGAGTTGCCTTCAATAGCCGTTACACCGGGGATACGCGCAGCGAGTCCAGCGGAGTGTAAGAACGATGCCCCCGGACACGTCAGGTCCTGTACGGCGAGGAACATACCGTATTCTGCGGCGGCGGCACCCATTAACAACGCTTGAGACTGCCCTTTACATGCTTTGAGTGCGACTCCGGAATATCCTTGCTCGCGTGCCAATAGGAAAGTCTCAAAGTCGGTCAGCGATTCGTCTATCACCACCGGTTTTATCTCGGCGGCTTTGTGCATTTTGTTTTCGGGATGTGCCTTCAAATCCCGGTCGGTCGGTTGTTCGATGTAGGCGAGACGTTGGAAAGCGTTAGGTTCGGTTTCTTGGATCTGATTGAGGAATTCCAGTAGGTATTCGACGTTTTGACAGGTCTCGTTGAAATCTGCTGAGTAGTGCCATGTATCAACGCCGCGTTCTGCCTGTGTTTCTGCTGTGACTTTATCAATTGCGAGGACGCGTGCGACATCCCAGTCGAGATCGTCGCCGTTGAGTTTGATTTTTAGATGCGTCAATCCATCAGCGACAATCCATTCGGGGAGTGTTTCCGGTAGCCCGTCGTTGAGACGTTCTGCAATATCCGCGTCGGTGAGTGGATCCAATGCACCGATGAGGTGATAGAGCGGCATGTTAGGCTTCGGTTGGCGTGAAGTATACTGGTCCAGATATTTATTGGTGAACTGTTCATTCAAAAAGTGTGATATGTCTGCCTGAATGAAGGCTTTGCCTAAGCCGTCGTAACTATTGATGCCATTTGCCTTTCCAAATGCGTCGTGGATCGCAGCATCAATCGGACTCGTTGTAACAACGGTGCAAAGTTTTGGGATCGGCGACGCGAGTTGCATCGTATCAGACAACGCATCGGCGATTCGTAAAAATTCGGGTTCAAGCACTTCGGAGAGTTCGAGTGGATGCGCGCATAATTCGCAATCTTGGGTTGCGTCTACTGCCAATTCAGCGAGTTTTTTCATCGCTGCGAGGCTCTGGTCGAAGGGCACATAGCGCGGTGGGAATGCCCAGACGTTACCGAGCGGCATGGAACCTTTACCTTCTGCCTCTTTTCCGTCGCGCGTCTGAACTTGCATACGGACGTTAAAGAGGACGCAATGATCTGTCGGCACGCCGCCGAACTTGAGCGGGGTTCGGTATTGGTGTTCTTCAAAATTGTAATGAACGTCAAGGATGCGGATATCTGTCGGTTTTGGCATGGTGTCCTCGTTGCTAATGTGTGTTTTCTTTCATCGTAACCGATTTCTTGTGGCACGTCAAGCAATTTATCTTTTTCTGGACGGCACACGGCGTGTGCCTACTACTTTGTCAATGGAGGGTTTCTTTCAATGACGCATAACGCAAAAGTCCAAAAACTCACATCACTCCTCGATAAACATCAAACGTATCGGGACACCTGTCTCAATCTCATCGCTTCGGAGAACACGCCTTCGCCGTTGGTAGAAGAACTGTTTGACGAACGGTTGGCGCGGCGGTATGGGAATTATTCTGGCGTTGACATTTACCAACGGAATTACAAGGGCAACCGCTATATTGCCGAAATAGAAGGGTACACGCAGGCGTTAGCAAAGGAACTTTTCGGCGCAGCGCACGTCGATTTCCGTCCGTTATCAGGGAACATTGCAGGGATTGCAACGACGTTCGCATTAGCAAAGCCGGGTGATACGGCGTTAGAGGTTCATAACGGACACCATTATGCCCAAAAACTACTCTCCTCACCCCTCAAAATAGAACTCCAATCCATTCCGATTCCGTGGGACGGTCAGCGTTCAAACATTGATCTGGATGCAACGCTTGAACTGATTGCGAAACACAAACCCAGTATCATTAACGTCGGTTCGGGTATATTTCTCTTCCCACAACCTGTCCGAGCGTTGAAGGCGGCGATGCGCCAAGCGAATCCGGATTCCTATCTCATCTACGATGCCTCACACGTGATTGGACTTATCGCCGGTAGGCGGTTTCAATCCCCCTTTGAAGAGGGCGCGGATGTTATCATCTCCAGCACGCATAAAACCCTTGCGGGACCGCAGGGTGGGATGGTTTTGATGAACGATGCATCTATCGCTGAGCGGGTCGCGAGGGGTGTCTATCCGTTGCTGATGAGCAACCACCACCTGAATCGGCTCCCGGCGTTAGCAGGAACGTTTATAGAGTGGATGGAATGTGGTGAAGCACAAGCGGATGCGATTGTTGCGAATGCAAAAGCACTCGGTCAAGCGTTGGCGGAACGCGGAGTTCCGATGCTGGGTGCGGATCTCGGTTTCACGGATTCACATACCTTGATACTGATTGTAGATAAGTATGGAGAGGGCAGCGCGCTCGCGAACCATCTCGAAGCGTGCCATATTATTACCGGCGCAGCAGGATTAGCACCGGAAGTCGGCACATCTGGATTGCGGATCGGTGTTCAGGAGGTTACGCGATGGGGGATGACACCCGCGGATGCACCGGACATCGCGGAATGTATTGTTTCAGCACTTTCTGGTGGGACGCCTGAAGCACTCAAACCGAAGGTTGCAGAAGTCGCGCGTCGTTTTGATACAATCCAGTTCACTGTCGATTAGAAATCGTTCCCTCTCTAACCACAGAAACTGCGATCGGGTTGTATCTGCGCTACTGTTTTCGGTCTGGCCAGAGATGGTCCATTGCCTCGTCAAAATCACGTATTTCTTCCTCAGTTAAAGGTTCCTGCTGCAGTATTTTCAGTAGAAGCTTTGTATAGGTGTGGACCTCTGGAATATCCCCAAACGTCTCAATGAGTCCCTCGCGCTCGATTTCGACGTATAACTCGGGATCTTCCTCTCTGAGTTTATCCATATCTACTGAGAAGCGTCGCTTCGTTCTTTTCGTGTGTTCTAATGCTTCCTTTGTGCCTTCAGACGGCCAGAGGAATATCATTGCTTCAAGATAGATGATCTCTCTCAAGATAAGCGATGCTTTTTTTATCCCTCTTCCCGCCAAGACCCGATGCTTTAGCTTGCGGGATGTAGGGGGAAACCTTACGTTTGTCGTATCAAAAAAACTTGACAATTGCCTAAAAATATTGTATAATTAACGTATCAAGTTGGCAGACATAATCAGCGTTACCGCCCCCTTCCCAGTAACGGGTGGGGACCCCGGTAACGTGTCTGCCTACCCACTGATTAGGGGTTAAAGGAAACTTGATACTTGATATACCATGAAAACTTACAAATACCCTTTTTATGATCAGTCTAATTGTATCCGTATAGGCAACTTACTTGACGATATGTGGCAAGTGCATAAGTATTTCCATGAGTGGCAGCGTCAACGTTACAAAGACGATTTGCTTTATGCGAATTACAATGCTATGGATGCACATTTCAAAGTGTTGAAACGGACGACGCACCCGCATTGGCATCTGTTGCCGAGTCAAGCAGTTCAACAAGAACTGATGCGTATTGATAAAGCTTATGATCGTTTTTTTAAGAAACTCGGTGGTAGACCGAAAATTAAAAAGCAACATAAGTTTAAATCTATCACTTACCCGGGTTCTGCGGGTTGGTCTCTGAAAAACAATCGGCTTACGTTGACTTTTCGTAAATGGAATCCGAAAACACGTAAATGGCAGTTTGATAGGATACCCTACACCTTTCATAAGCACCGTCAATGGCATGGGACGATTAGTCAAGTTACGATAAAGCGTGATAGTTGCGGAAACTATTGGCTTTGTCTTACAACAACCTATAAAGATTTTAGACCTCTGCCGACAACAGGTAAAAGCGTTGGGGCAGATTTCGGCATGAAAGACGCGTATTTGACGCTTAGCACGGGTGAAAAGATACAACACCCACAACCCTTAAAACACTCCTTGAACGAACTTCGGTCTCTCAACAAAGCATTGAGTCGTAAAGTCAAAGGTTCTAACGGCTGGTGGCGTTGTGTCAGACAAATCGCTCGTCTTTACCGTAAGATTTCTAACCAACGCAAAGACTTTCACTGGCAACTTGCCTCTAAACTTTGTAAGAAGTTTGATACGATTGTCCTTGAAACGCTGAACCTTGACGGTATGAAACGTTTGTGGGGACGTAAAGTCTCCGACCTTGCGTTCTACCAGTTCGTTGAGATATTGAGGTATAAGTGCGGTAAACATAAGCGTCTTTTGAAAGAGATTGATCAATGGACTGCGACAACAAAACCTTGTAGTGCTTGCGGTTTTCATAACGAAAACCTAACATTGAAAGATCGGCAGTGGACATGTCCCGAATGTGGTTCTTACCATGATAGAGACATTAACGCTGCGATAAACATATTGCGGGCAGGGATAGCCGTTACGTAACGATATGCCTGTAGAACACTACAGGGAAACGCCCGTTGGTGGAGCGAAAATAAGACGGTGGACTCTTTGAGAAAACCGCAGTCGCTATGAAACCGAAGCCCACCCTTTAGGTTGTGGGTGCTATCACTGAACAAACGCTTGAAAAAGGTGAACCGTTCTTTACGACAATCTGGTTTCACGCGCCGCATACCCCCGTCTTTGCTGGACCGGAATACCGCAAAATGTACGCCGAATACAGCGAAAATGAGCAACACTATTACGGCTGTATTACCGCAATAGACGATCAGGTAGGACGGTTGTATCACACTTTGGCAGCGTGGGGCGTATCCCAAAACACGATGATCTGGTTCTGTTCGGACAACGGACCCGAAGGACGCACAGGTCAGGAGGGGCGTAACCGGGGCTCAACAGGTGGCTTGCGCGGCCGAAAACGTTCTTTGTTTGACGGCGGTGTGGGTGTGCCTGCACTCTTGCACTGGCCGGGTCATGCAGATCCCGGACATGTGGTGGAAATGCCGTGCAGCACCCTGGATTATTTCCCAACAATCGCCGAAACCCTGCAATTTGAAATGCCCGATAATCGCCCCATTGACGGTATCAGTCTACTACCGACCATTGAAGGAAACATGACGGAACGTCCGACCCCGATTCCGTATCGGTTCAATAGTGGAAAAGACGCGATGTTTCAGGCACCGACCATCGCTATGATGGATAACCGGTATAAATGCTTGACCAATCTATCAAATGATGGCAGCGAAGATTTGTGTTTTGATATGATTGAAGACCGCGCAGAAACCGTCAACTTGGCAGACGAACAACGCGAGCGGTTAGGACAAACTCGCAAGTCCCTGCGTCAATGGCTCCACTCATGTAAGGTGAGTCATAACGGTGGAGATTATGATGAGGCATTTGAACCTGTTGCGCCGTTTGAAGATGTCACAGGAGATTGGCTGTCAAGAGGAAACAGAAATTAGTCCAGAGACATTCAATTGTCCATTTTTCGATCAAATTTTTACCCCAGGCCCCGTAGGTTCGGTTTTGCGGTGTACTCACCCAAATGCGACGCGCATTCCTAACCGAACCATAAGTATCAATTTTAGAAAAAATAACCGCATTCGTCCCAGGCCCGGTAGGTTCGGTTTTGCGGTGTACTCACCCAAATGCGACGTGCATTCCAACCGAACCGGATCCTACGCGGAAACCTTGAAGACTTCAAAAACCTCCTGAATCCCGTAGGGATGCTATCTCTGTAGAGAAACGCAACCTCACAGACCTAAGCCCCGTAGGGGCGGCATCTATAGAGACGGTCCCCCGAAATACCGTGAAAAAGGCACCGATTGTTTTTGTCTCTAAAAGCGGACTATTTCTGTTTCAATTTTCCCCATAATGTTGTTAGCAGTTGCGGTTGTGGTTGGACAGACAAGGCAAACGCTGGATCAAACCAATTCCCTTGGAAATTGTATCCTTTGTGTGTAAGTTGTGTTGTTTCGCGACTGCTAAGGTGGAATTTGAAGATTTGTTTATCGCCATCAACTCTTTGTTGATAGAGAATCTCATCTCCATGTGGAGACCAAGTAGGATGGGCTACCCGGGGTCCAGCTTTAGCAATCACCTGTTGCAAGTTCCTACCATCACGATTTACAATGTAGATTGTGCCCTGATCTTCCTGATTAACAAGAAGTGGATGCGAAGCGTAGGCGATCCTGTTCCCTTCAGGCGACCAAGCAGGATCTATCATCCGAACTTGTGGTTCAGGGTGCTTTAGTGTTCTATGAATTCTGGTTTTTACATTTATAATCCGAACGTGGTAATTTCTGTCCTCCACAAAAACAAAGGCTATCTCAGATCCGTCCGGAGACCAGACAGGCTTGCCTCCATCCTTGCCTGCTATAGCGATGCGTTTGCTCTCTCGTCCATCTATATTGGCTGTGTAGATAGCCTGCTCTCCATAATCCAGGTAAGCAATTCTTTTCCCATTAGGATGCCAGGCGGGGTGTTGTCGATGCCGCACGTTTTCAAACACTCTTTTCACATTTTGCCCATCTACGTCCATCAGGTAGAGATCTAATATCCCGTCTCGGTTAGAGACAAAGAGAATTCGCTCACCGGTTGGTGACCAGACGGGTTCCCGATTCAGTGCTGGAGAAAAGTGCCGAGTTAAGTTTACCTGATTACTGCCATCGGGATTCATTGTATAAATTTCCTCAGTGCCGTCCCGCCAAGAAGTAAACGCGATCCTGGTAGTTTTTGGTGTTTGTGCTCCCACTTGATAATCGCTGGAACTGAACAGCCCTAAACTAATAGAGAAAAACAATGCAAAAAGCCTAAATCTCATAATATTACCTTCTGAATTCGAGACCTTCATTTTAATAGTGTGTCTAGTATGTCGATGTTGATTTACAATGTACGCGGTTTAAAGTGTTATGGGTTTGACCTCTCAAAAGGTTCGGTGGGATCAAACCAATCTGCGTTGAAATTATAATTTTGATGTGTAAGTTGTGTTGTCTCGCGACTACTAAGGTGGAATTTGAAGATTTGCTTATCGCCATCAACTCTTTGTTGATAGAGAATCTCATCTCCATGTGGAGACCAAGTAGGACGAGCAGCGCGGGGGCCGACCTTCGCAACAACCTGCTGCAATTCAGTGCCATCACGATTCATAACGTAGATTGTTCCGTGATCTATTTGACTAAACAAAAATGGAAAAGAGGCATAGGCGATTCTGTTCCCTTCAGGCGACCAAGCAGGATCTATCATCCGAACTTGTGGTTCAGGGTGCTTTAGTGTTCTATGAATTCTGGTTTTTACATTTATAATCCGAACTTGATAATTTCTGTCCTCCACAAAAACAAAGGCTATCTCAGACCCGTCCGGAGACCAGACAGGTTTGCCTCCATCCTTGCCTGCTATAGCGATACGTTTGCTTTCTCGTCCGTCTATATTGGCTGTGTAGATAGCCTGCTCTCCATAATCCAGGTAAGCAATTCTTTTCCCATTAGGATGCCACGCGGGGTGTTGTCGATGCCGCACGTTTTCAAACACTCTTTTCACATTTTGCCCATCTACGTCCATTAGGTAGAGATCTAATGTCCCGTCTCGGTTAGAGACAAAGAGAATTCGCTCACCGGTTGGTGACCAGACGGGTTCCCGATTCAGTGCTGGAGAAAAGTGCCGGGTTAAGTTTACTTGATTACTGCCATCGGGGTTCATTGTATAAATTTCCTCAGTGCCGTCCCGCCAAGAAGTAAACGCGATCTTGGCAGTTTCCAATGTCTTTGCAAGTTTGGCAACTTTCGGTGCCGTTGTTGCACGAGGGGCTTTGGAGCCGAAGGACAGCTCGAAAAGGTCTGAGTAATGATACCCGATGCCCAATACCAATAGCACCACAGCCAAAATAGATGCAGCAATTGCCCACGGCACGAACCTTTGGCTTCCACCGGTGGAAGACGTAGGTGTAATAAGCGAGATCTCGCGCATGACATTCTCTGTGAAATTCGGCGCGATTTGGAAACCGCTTAAAGCCTCTCGAACCATCGGTTCTTCTCTCTTTAAACGCTGCTGGGCGCGACGGAGGCGACTCTTAATCGTACCCACCGATGCCCCTAAAAACTCGCTTATTTCTTCATGTGTCATTTCTCCAAAGTAATGGAGCGTAATGACGATGCGTTCCTTCTCGCGTAATTTGGCAAGCAACTTTTGGACAACTTCGCGCTGTGTTTCTGCCTCTGTCCGCTCGTTCTCCTGAATCACATATCCCGAATACGTAGCTTTCTCTAATTGCGCATGGCTCGTATCTTCAAGAGACTGTGTGGACAAACGCTTTTTACGGAGCCATGCAATACAACCCCGCGTCGCTATCACAGACAACCAACGGGCAAAATGGTGCGGTTTCTTCAACGTTGCTAACTCCTTATAGGCTTTCAGAAAGGCATCCTGTGTAATCTCTTCAGCAATATGGAAATCTCCGACTTTCCGCCACACAAGTGCGTGCACCGGTTTCTGATATTTTTTCACAAGCGTAGAGAACGCGTTGTCATCGCCTGCAAGGACGCGTTGGATCAGTTCGACATCGTCGTTTTTCATCAGTTACCTCCAGAAAGGGATAATTTCACGATTTCGCAATCAAACATATAGTGACGCGACTTACGGGCAAAATAGATGCATAATTCCGCAAAAAAGCGAAAGGAATTTATAAAAAATTAAACGCCTCTGTGGAAACTTAATTTTACTTGACATTTAATAATATATGTAGTATAATAATTAATACAGATTTAGCAAAAATATGTATGCTGAAAAGAAGGTGTTTGTGACAATAGATTGGCGTTTTTAAGGTGCAAATTCTAATGGAATATTTTGTAACACTTGCCTAATTTTTTTCGTGTATTTCAATGGAAAGTGCCATCCCAAAATTCGCTTTTCAAACACTACTTTATTTTTAATTCTTGTCTATTTCCTATTGAAATTTTTTATTCTGGTATACTACTTTGTGGTAGTTAAGTTTTGACGATCGAAATACAATTTGGAGGAACATAATATCATGGGGCATCAAACGCAAAACTGGGTGAAAGTCGCCGAGTTAAGTGAGGTTCCTGAAGGGCAACCGAAAGCTATTCAGATGGGAGAAGGGCGTAGTATTGCGCTTTTTAATGTTGATGGAAAGATTTACGCGACGGATAACCAGTGTCCGCACATGGGGTATCCCCTCACACGTGGAACCGTCCGAAATGGTATCCTAACGTGTGATTGGCACCGTCGCAGTTTCGATTTGGAAGGTGGTGGCTGCTTCCACGTTGAATGCGATGATCTGCGCGTCTTTCCGGTAGAAGTCCGAGGGGACGAAATTTGGATCGAACCCGGAGATATGACCTACCGCCGCGCAGATGAGCATAAGCAGCTGCTCCGAGAAGGTCTTTTGAGTGAAGACCGATGGACGATGTCCAAAGCGATCGCGCTGTTACTCAAAGGCGGTGTGCCAGAGGAAGAGGTTATGGGCTCAATTCTGGAGCACGTCAGTCGGCATATTGCCACCTCTCACGGCGCAGAAGGTGGGAGTGATGTCTCCAGGCTTATCAATGGACTCAAAGTCGGACGTAAGTACAATGGTGCTGATAGACTCATCGCTGTTACGACTGCGGCGTGTTCCGCTGCAGGTCCCGCTTCAGAACGGCTTGAGGTTGTGCCGTTGCCGGAGCCTGTTGCGTGGGAAAAGATCAGTCGATGGGTTCGTAATTTCTCTTATGAGGGACAGTCGGGACGCATTGAGCGATGCTTGTTCACTGCATATCACAAGGGTGACGCGGATAAGTTATGTCCGTTGCTCTTTGAATGTGCAGTTGAACCGCATTTTATTGATGCCCCCGATATTCCGCTCTATGTCAGTTATCTCGCTGAAGTCGTTGATGCATTTGGGTGGGAATACGCCTCGGAGTTGTTCTTCTATCTCGGTGCAGAACTCGTCGGGCATCGTCCAGATGATCCAGAACGGTATCGTAGAGACGCGATTCAACTGATGCGCGAGATGCTCCCTACCGTTGAAGGCGCAACCTTAGATGTGAACAGTGAATTTGACGAAGATGGTTTCGTTGCGGCACTCACAAGCGTCAATCTCCAACGATCGTTTGCGGCGGTGCAGGCAGTCTTGGTTGATGGTGTAAAGTTAGACAGCGTTATTACAACACTTGTTTTGCTTGCAGCTGATCGTATGGCAAATACACCCGTAAATGTGGATGCGGGTTGGGAAAATTTAACGATGGAACTCAACCTCGCGGCATCATTGCGGAGTGCACAACAGGTGGGTGGAACTCTTGTTGCAGCAAAAGGCGTTTTCCACGTGGCGTGGCAAATCTTTGCGGATCGCTGGATAAACATTCCCTCGCGAACTCTCAGCGAACCCTTGCCTGAAGAAAAGCTGGATGTCGCAAATGAAGCAGACGGACTCAAGGCTATTATTGATACAATTGAGACACTCGACGTTCAGGGTGTCGGACCAAAAGTGCTGGGTTACCTTAATGCGGGTTATTCTGCTGAGCGGCTGATGGAAGAGATCGGTCATACCGTGCTGTGGGATGATACGGGAAGTGAGGTGCTGCCGACACTGCGCACCGTATTTGAAGAATGGAAGCGTGCGGATGGGCATCCTGCACAGCCCCAATTGCTGGTTGGATTGGCACGCTACGTCACGGATATCCGATCAAACACGGATAACAAATCTGCGGCGACGACCGCGATGCGTTTTTCCGAAGGCAGAACAACCATTGAGGTCTTTGAGGAGTAGTCCCTTATGCGTCAAAACGATTGGTACTTTCCACGGGCAGAATATATTAAGGCTGTGAGTAATGGGGACGTAGAGCGGGTCAAAACCGTGTTAGCAGATAACGGTGAGCTTCTTGAGTTCATTGACGAACCTTGGTTTGCCTTTGATGCGCCAGCGATTGTGTTTGCCGCTGCATCTGGCAACCGAGAACTCATTGAAGTACTGCTTGATGCTGGGGCAGCGATTGATGCGAAGAGTTCTTGGTGGGCAGGTGGCACTTCAGCACTCCAGCACGCAACGGGTTCGATGCTCGGATACGACAGGGAGTTGGCTGCGTATCTCATTGAGCGCGGTGCGACAATTGACGCACACGCTGCAGCGGGTTTGGATATGATTGAAACGCTTGAGACGTTGATTCGTGAAAATCCGGATGTTGTGAACGCACCCGGATGCGATGGCATGTCTCCGCTCCATTTTGCAGCGACCCCGCGCATTGCTGAGTTATTGCTCGCACACGGTGCAGACATAAACCTACGGGATAGCGACCATTACGGATCTGCAGCGCAGTGGACAATGAGAAGGCGACCTGAAGTGTGCCAATACCTCCTTGACCAAGGTGCCGAAGCAGATATTGTGCTCTATTGTGCGATGGGTGATGTTGAACGCGCAAAGGCGGAATTCCAAAAGAATCCGGAACTCCTCAATCTCAGGATTAATGTGAAATCCGCTAAAGGCTATGTGATACCAACGTCGGAGTCGCCTCAAATTGGGGAGGTTCCCGGTGGGCATGTCTATGCCTATCAGGTTGGACCCACCATGCCGCTGCTTGAGATAGCACTTCAATCCAAACAACCCGCAATCGTTGATCTGCTGATTGACGCAGGTTATGAGATCAACTTGCGAGATTGGTATGTGCTTGTTGGGCAGGGACCGAAGCGGTTTGATACATTGGTGAAAGGGTTTCTTGCCAAAGGTTGGGACATCAACGCGCGTCAGAAGCATCGGCGTGGGATGTGGACACCTCTACATTGGGTTGCACAACGCGGTTTGACGAACGGTATTGCGTGTCTGTTGGCGAACGGTGCTGATCCGAATGTAACCGATGATAAAGGGCAAACGCCGCTACACCTCATTGCGCAGAAGGGGGTCGGGAAAAATCAAGTGGAACTGTTGATTGAACACGGTGCGGATCTAAACGCACGGGATGATACCGGACAGACACCGTTGGATTACGCCAAGGAAGCGAAACGGAAAACGGTCGCAACATTTTTAACAGAATTAGTTCGGTAGAAACGGATGTGTCTTACCTGTAATGCTTTGTCAGGTTTTAAATTGAAGGTCATCCGGTTCGTAGTAGGGAAACCATTCATGGTCTCCCGTTTAGGAAGTGCGATGAATCGCCCTACTACGAACGAGTCCACCCACAATTCAAAGGTGGACAGACTACTAAGTGTGAGCAGGCATATTCTTGCAGTAGGGAAAAAATAAAGGCAGAGCGGGTTTTGTCAATGTTCCCTATAGTAAAAAAATATACAATGTTTAGAATTGGTTTCTCTTGAGAATATCCAACTTGCACTAAGGTATAAAACGAAAAATTATGATAACAGCCGTTTTCTTTGATTTTTACAAGACGTTGTGTTTTTATTCCCTCAAAGCATGCTTTCAGAGAGTCACAGATCGGTATCGTGTTGAAGTCGATTGGGACCGCTATGAAACAGCACAAGAAAATATCTTTACCCATATATGGAGATCCAACACTACCTATTCTTTGCGAGAAGCAGTCGGAACCGCGATGATACGAGAATGTGAATTTGTTAGAGAACTCGGTATTCAGGAGCATGTGGAACAGGTAGCATGGGAGTTGTTGCAATGTGGACATCCACTCTTTGCTGCCGTCAATGCTAAACTCTATGACGATGTCGTTCCAACACTTCAGCATTTGCGCGATGCGGGTTTCCAGTTAGCGATTGTTTCAAACTGGGATGCCCCATTGGATCCGCTTATCGAACGGCTTGGCATTGCCGACTATTTTGACACCATTGTCGCCTCACATGATGTGCGCGTCAAATCCGAAAAACCAGATTCGCATATCTTCAACTACACGCTCGCGGCGATCGGTGTTTCGGCGGAAGAAGCCGTTCATGTTGGGGATACCTATGAAGCGGATGTCATCGGAGCAAAAAATGTGGGCATTCGTCCAATACTCATTGATCGGGATAGCACCCAAATCGGTAGGTGGAAAGATACTATTCAGAATCTCGCTGAATTACCGATATTGCTTAAAGAACATCCAATATGAGAATGAGAATTCAGGCTCGTTTCATTTGACATTATGACGGGTGATGAATCGCCCTACTACGAACGAGTCCATCCACAATTTAAAGATGGACAGAATATTAGTATGATAGGAGAAAAATATCGTGTTATCCGAAAATGGAAATTTCGTCAAAGTCGCTGCTCTCAGCGATGTAGCAGAAGGGAAACCGAGGGCAGTCAGGGTTGAAGGCCATAGCATCGCGCTTTTTCAGCATGAAGGTGCAGTCTACGCGACAGATAACCAGTGTCCGCACATGGGGTATCCGTTGGTGAGAGGGCGCGTCAGGAAGGGTGTTTTATCGTGTGATTGGCACGGTTGGAGTTACGACATGGAGGGTGGCGGATGTTTCACCGGCGGTTGTGATGACCTGGCCACGTTTCCTGTTGAGGTTCGCGACGGTGATATTTATGTGGATGTCGCCAGTGGCGGAAAGAAACGCGACGATGCCCATTTTCTTTTGTTGAAAGAGGGCTTACTATCGCATGACAACTGGACGCTTTCTAAAGCTATTGCTATTATGTTAGCGAAGGGTGTTTCGGAAGAAGAGACGTTGGAAATTATGGTGAGGCACATGGGTCGCCATATCTCTACAGATGAGGATGCCTTCAATGGCGGTAGAAAGTTAGCAATGATGATGAACGGGCTTAAGGTCGCGCACATGTATCAGCCCGAAGACCGGCTTATTCCGCTAATGATGTCTGCGTCAGGTGCCGCGGGCAGTCTCGGTGATCGACCTGACCGTCAACCCCTGCCACCACCTGTTGACTGGGAGAAACTCGAAAACTGGATTCGAGTGTTCACCGCCGATAAAGAGTGGGAAGGTATCGAAAAATGTCTTATCACTGCAAGGCATTTGGGCGGGCATGATGAGAAAATTATCCCGCTTTTCTTTGAATGTGCGGTTGAATCTTTCTTCCTTAACCATTCAAACAACCTTATCCATCTATCACATCTGGCTGAATTGCAGGAACAATTCGGATGGGAACTCACTGGCGAATTAGTCTGTAGCCTCGGCGCAAAGATTCTTGGGCAAGGGCGTGGGAGACCGGGTGAACTCCACCGTGAAGCCATCCAAAAAATGAGAGAAATTGAGCATATCTTTGATGATCTTCCACAGGAAAAACCAACCGACACTTCCGTCAATTACGACGAAAACAAATTTTCAGCAGCACTTGTGAGTGGTGATCTCGATGAAGTTTTTGATGCTGTAACGGAAACGCTCACTGCTGGTGTCCCGATTGATACGCTTGCGACAACTATGGTCATGACAGCAGCGGATCGGATGGCACGGACACCTGTGAACATGAGTCCGGGTTGGTGGGATCTAAAAGATGAGATGGAATTGGGATTGACGGTGAGAAAGGTGCTTCGGTACGGTGGCACTCAGGTTGCCGCGAAGGCACTCTACCATGCCGCGTGGCGATTTTTCAACAACCGATGGCTCAACATTCGGCATCAGCCGATTACGGAATCGAGAACATCTACAACGCCTATAGCACTTGATGAAGATGCGGCAATCGCCGAAATTTTGGATGGAATTGAATCTGTCCGCATCCAAGAAATTGGGCGACGGACTCGCGAGTATTTGAATGCTGGCTATTCAGCAGAGCGATTAATGGCTGAGATAGGGTTGTGTATCCTCAAGGATGATAACGGCGCTGAGCTTCTCAGTTCAATCTACATTGTGTCTAATGAGTGGAAAACGTGTGAGACGCACCCCGCCAGAAATCAGTTGATAGTCGGGTTAGCACGTTGGGCAACGGATATCCGCAGAAACGCTGGAAACGATTCTGCTGTCCAGACTGCACACCGTTTCGCTCGGGGTGAAACCGCGACGGAACTCTATGAATAGCACGATTTACTGTAGGATCATTGAGTTTCCATTTTTAATCCGCTTTTAGAAATCAGACCCAGTAGGTGCGGTTTCCTAACCGCACCTACTCCTGAAAAAAAGGCGCGAAACACAATGTTTTCTTAAAACTGAATGACCCTATCAATCGCACGCTTTATTATATTTTTAAAAAGGAGACGGTTTTACTCCTATGGGTAAATTCAGGGGTTTCTAACCGGAAAACATTGATGAAAAGTAAACTTTACACGATGCTGATGCCGATTCTGAAAGTAAAAGACTTAGATGCTGAAGTAGCGTTTTATCTGTCGTTAGGATTTGAACTCTCCTACGATGATGAAGAATTTAAGGCGATCCAGTATGGTGATAGCATTGAGTTTGGTCTTAGTCACAAAGCCGATGTCAACGTCGAAAAAGTCTCTCAACACTTTACATGGCAGATTGCCGTAAACAGTGTCCAAACCATTTTAGATATTTGCCATGAGAGAAACCTGGAGGTCGTGCAAGGTTTGAAAAAGTACACCTATGATTTTGGGGATATCTGCACAATTACAGTGAAATCCCCTAATGGATATGATGTTATTTTTGAGGGTGATTTGTAATAGATCACACAAATCAACCAATGGCACACAAAATATTGGGGCGAGGTACTTCTTTCGCCGGCAATGTCTTAGTTGCCTCAAAACCAAAATTTATGCAGTTTCTAATCATGCCTATTATTGTTGATGTTTACTTTTCTTTGAACATGGGGTTTTCAAGTAAAAGTGGGCCTTTCAAGTGATATGTAGATTAAAAATACTTCGGCAATTAACGGGCAATTCATCACCCTACTACAAACGGGGCTTGCTTGTAGATGAAAAATTTGTTTATCTCTTTTCTGTTTAATTTGTTATTATGTTTATCAGTCCAAGGAGCGACTTTGGAGTTCGCGTTTCAACTTGGTGAGAGGCAGCAGCCGCGATTTGACAAACTGCTCCCGGATGTCGCGCGGCAAATGGTTTTTAACAGGGATGGCACGAAGTTAATAGCGAAAGGGATGGGCGGCACTGTAGTGGAATGGGATATCCAGAGTGGGCAAAAACGCGAGATCGGCGACATCCGCGCGAACCGTTGGTTTGCTTATGCCACTGAAACAGACCAGTTATTGGTCCGAAAAGCGGATGACGGCATCACGCTCCTTTCGCTGGAAAATAACCGTGAAACATTGCTGACGCATGGACAATATGAAAGCGGTAGCCTGTCTGCGGATGGTACACTCGCAGTGTTGTCAAAAGGTGATAACGAAGTTGAGATTTGGCAACTCGCCAAGCAAAGCCGAAAGGCTATGAAAACGCTTCTGACAGATCTCCCCGTCAGGAATGGTCTTACACTTTCTAATGACGGTCAATTTATAGCGGCAGCCGAGGGAAGTTACAGAGACGGGGAGGGACATCGGACCGTTATTGAGATTTGGAATACCATTGCCGAACGCCCAATACGCGTTTTCAATACTGGCGAGATTTTAGGTGTCTGGAATGTACTGTTTTCACCCGATGCAACGATGTTAGCTGTTGACACACAGAAGAACGCGCAATCTGGAATTCGCGTCTGGGAGATTGAAACCGGTAGAAAACTTCTCACCAAATCCGGGTTTGAAGCATACTGGACACGCGCACTCGCCTTTTCACCAAGTGGCAAATATCTTGTGTCAGGCGATGAAGCGAGTCATCTTCGGGTCTGGGACATCGCCAAAGGTGAATCCGTAATTTGGGAGACCTATCCGACAGGCATCCAAGCGTTAGCCTTCTCGCCGAACGGGAAATATTTGGCACTCGCACTGTGGGATGCAACAATTCAGGTGCTATATTGGAGGAAAAATCATGAGCGATGAGAAAAACTTAGAAGAAGGTTCTTATATTGACGCAAAAGGACGCACACGTTGGCATGAGAACGATAAACTCTCACTAAAACTCTTGGAACTTCATACTTTTCTGATTATTGCCGACTATCCAGAAGACCACGCAACGCGCTATCCGTGGTTGGCGCATTATATCTCCCGGTTTCCTGAACCGATGTCGGATTTAATTGCCCAAGGCAGATTGATCGAAGAACTTCCGGGTGCTGGCGAAGTAATGGCGAAAATCATTGAGGACTTACTGGAGACGGGTACTACCGAGAAACTGGAAGAATTTGCAGGTGATACACCGCGAACGGTCGTGGAACTTGTGCCTATTCCTGGGATGGGTGCCAAAACAATTAAGCGGTTATACGAAGAAGTCGGTGTAGAGAGTCTCGTCTCACTCCGAGCCGCGATTGATGAAGGGAGACTTAAGGGTTTCAAAGGCATCGGGAAAAAAACGTTAGAGAAAATTGAGACCTATCTTGATGCGGTATTATAAGGGAATGTACGCAGCGGGTATCTGCGGAGTTGAAGCACATGCCGGATAATGATGTACAGTTTGCGGTCGTCAGAAGCCACAGTCGTCCATCATCGTACGAAGCAGTGGGATTGGGGGTTCATCCTCACGAGTGATATTTAACAGTATAACGTCCTAAATTTGTATAACCGATTGTGGAAAAAGTAAGTCCAAGTGCGTAGCTCGTAATGAAGCAGATCGCTTATGGGCGAGTACGCCGCAAAATGGAGAGCGGATTTGAGAACGGAACATCAAAGTTCAAATGCGTGTTGTTTAACCGCAAGGAAAATTAAAAGAATGGCAAGATCACTCACCGATGGCGAAATGGTTGATGGTAAGAAGCACGGGTATTGGATCACCTACTACGCGAACGGAAATAAGCGGAGCGAAGGGAACTACATTCACGGTAAGAAGGACGGACCTTGGATCACTTACCATAAGAATGGGAACAAGGCAAGCGAAGCCTCCTTCCGCGATGACAAATACGAAGGACCTTGTATTACCTATCATGACAATGGGAACCTTAGATCCACGGGGGCTTATCCGAAACATGTGGGTAAATCCTACGACGGCAAAAAGGAGGGGCCCTTTTATGGTTACGAAGAAGATGGCGAGACGATGTGGCTCATCGTAACCTACAAAAAAGGCGGTGCTCGCGCGAAACCGGATGAATATCCACTCGGTGTCTGCGGCGTTTGCGGTGAAGGCAGACGTTTGGCGTGGGGCGATACCTGTCCGAAGTGCGGTAATGAACTGGATAGTCTTGCGCTGTAGATGGTTTTGCGGTATAATCTTGACAACGGAAAAAATGGCGAATCTGAACTGAATGCATGATTTGAATAGGAGGTTACAAACGATGAGAGTTATAAGTGCTTTAATCGCTATGACGGTGCTCTTTATTTCAGGGATATGGATTCAGGAAAGCATCTCGGAAATCGATCCAGAATCTCTGATGGGTATGTGGCACTTTGATCAAGGAAAAGGGGGGACGGTTAAAGATTCCTCTCCGAACGGTAATGATGGGAAAATTGTTGATGCCAAACGGGTCGAAGGCAAAGAAGGCATGGGCATCGAATTCGACGGGAGCAATCATGTGGTTATCCCTGCGAGCAAGACTACAGACGACTTCCTTGACGGATTTACGTATCTGCTCTGGGTGAAACCGCTTGGCAACCCTTCCGGTCCCCACGTCCGACTCATAGAACGGGATTGGCACAACCCGAACATTCTGATCGGTCCAACCGACTTTTACGGCAGTTTTCTGTTTAACGGTGGGATAGATAACAGCCAAGTCCGGGGTGGGGAATGGGAGATGGAGGAGTGGAGTTTCGTCGCCTTAACCCACGACGGTAAGACGCTTGCCCTCTATGTCAATGGCGAAGTCGTCGCGGATTTGGACGTAGGCGAACCGAGTTTCAGTCAGCAACACGATGGCGGTTCGATCTGGTTAACCCGCTGGAAAGGTGGTGCGGGATGGGATTTCAAGGGTGTCCTTGACGAAATCGCTATCTTCAATGCCCCTCTCAGCGAAGATGACCTGACCACTATTATGGAGAAGGGACTTGAGAAAGCCCTTGACGTTTCACCTGTCGGTAGATTAACGACGACTTGGGGTGAAATAAAAAGGTAGGAGCGATCTCCGGCGACTTTCTAAGTTTGTAGGGCATCCCTTGTGGATGCCCGAAAATTCTTTAATTGAAACAGCGAAGTGAGGTGATACTGTGGGACTGACCAATGATGAAATCGCGCAGAAATTGATGGAACTCCACACTATTCTCATTGTTGCTGACTACCCAGAAGACCACGCAGCGCGCTACCCGCGTTTAGCGTATACAATTTCTCGCATGGAGGCATCTGTGACGGAACTGGTCGCTCAAGGACGGTTGAAGGAGGAAGTTCCGGGTGTTGGAAATATAGTCGCTACGATCATCACTGAATATGTTGAAACCGGAACGTGCTCGAAATTGCAGGAGTACGCAAGTGGTATACCGCAGACAATTGTTGAACTTATACCTATCCCCGGACTCGGTCCTAAAACAATTAAACTTCTGTATCAGGAGGCAGGCATTGACAGTCTCCTATCACTCCGAACAGCGATTGATGAAGGTAAGTTGAAAGGAATCAAAGGCATCGGTAAGAAAACGATAGAAAATTTTGAAAAATACCTTAATGAAAATTTGTAATGGACATCCCAAAAACGGATAGACATTTTGCTCTGCGAAGGAGGTAAAATTATGGCAAGTTCACGAGATACAGGTGAGATGGTTGATGGCAAGAAGCACGGGTATTGGGTTACCTATTACGCAAACGGATTAAAGCGGAGCGAAGGGAACTACATTCACGGCAAGAAAGATGGGCACTGGATCCAGTACCATAAAAACGGGAATAAAGCGAGCGAAGCCTCCTTTCGTGACGGCAAGAACGAAGGCGACTATATGTGCTATTATGAGAACGGAAACCGCAAATGGGGCGGTCCCTACCGAGAACATGATGGCAGCTCCGCAGATGGTAGAAAAGAAGGAGTCTGGCTCTGCTACGAAGAAGATGGTGAAACGGTGTGGCGTATCATTACCTATAAGAAAGGCGGTGCTCGCGCGAAACCGGATGAACATCCGTTCGGCGAATGTCATATTTGCGGTGAAGGTAGACGCACAACGTGGGGTGATACTTGCCCACAATGTGGGGCGGAAGTCGCTGAATAACCAGCAGAAGTTTTGAAGTTTTTTGTCCGAATCGGGTTTCAATGGACAGATAGACAAATCTATAGAAAACCGAGGCACAAAGCACTTGAAAATTAAATCAGAGTTTTGGCGCGCTTTGATGTTATTCGCGACATTTTTCGCTTTACAACTCCCAAATGTAGTAACGGCTGAGAAAGAAACTGAATCCGCACACAGAGTTGCGACTGCCATCCGAATCAAAGATACACCACCCCAATTAGACGGCGTTTTAGATGATGACATCTGGAAGACCGCGCCCCTCCACGAAGGCTTCCGTCAACGCGATCCCGATGAAGCAGAACCCGCTTCCCAACGCACCACATTCCAGATCGCCTATGATGACGAGGCAATCTATTTCGCTGTCATGTGTTATGACAGTGAACCCGATAAAATCGTTTCTCGTCTCGTCAGACGCGACGAATACGTTGACTCGGATAAAATCCAGATTATCCTTGATCCGCACTACAACCGACAGCGCGGCTTTTCTTTTACCGTCTATCCTTCCGGTTCTGTCATAGATGGTATTGTCGGCGGTGGGGGTTGGAACGGCTGGAACAATGCGTGGGACGGCGTGTGGGAAGCAAAAACCCGTATCCACGAAAACGGGTGGGCGGTAGAATGTAGAATCCCATTTTACATGTTCCGCTTTTCATCGAAAGACAAATACACGTGGGGACTACAGGTAGAACGAGAGATTAGCCGTAGAAAAGAGCGTGCCCACTGGCGTTTGATTAAGAAGGGTGAACCGGGATGGCTATCGCATTTTGGTGATCTGGTAGGAATAGAGAACATTCATCCATCTCGGCATTTGGAGTTGATACCCTACGCGATGGGCAGAACAACCTTGGATAACGGGACAGATTTGTGGGGGAACGTTGGTGGCGATGTCCAGTATGGGATTACCACGGGGACAACCCTTAACGCTACAATCAACCCGGACTTTGGACAAGTAGAGGCGGACCCTGCTACCTTGAATCTCTCTGCCTATGAGGAGTTTTTTCAGGAACGTAGACCCTTTTTCGTCAAAGGTTCATCCATTTTTAACTTTGGAGCGGGAGAAAGTCAATTCTTTTACTCACGTCGCATCGGGCGGCAACCCAGACATTTTGAGATTCCAAATGGTGTCACTGAACTGAGTCGTCCGGAAGCGACAACGATTTTGGGGGCTGCCAAAGTCGTCGGAAGAACCAACAGCAACACCTCCTTCGGTATCATGGAGGCTGTCACGGCACCGGAGTATGCGCAAATTGCGAAAAAAGGCGAGAACCACGATCACTTGATTGAACCTTTAACGAACTACTTTGTGGGGCGAGTAACACAAGATGTCTTGGAAGGGAATTCTCGCGTCGGACTGATAACGACAGCGGTCAATCGACAGACTTCCAACGCCGCTTATGTCGGTGGGCTTGACTGGGACTTGAAACTTGCGAAAGAGCGGTACCAGATAAGCGGAATGCTCGCTGCAAGCCAAGACGGAGAGTTGGAGGCACGCAAATCGGGGTATCTTGCAAATATTGAATTTGAAAAACAGGGTGGCTGGTGGCGGCTTGATACCAGTTTTAATGTGCTTTCCCCAGACTTTGAAATAAATGACATAGGCTATGTTCAACGCGGCGATATGATGCGGTGGTTCTATGACCTCATGTTCAAGAAAGAACAACCCTTCAGTATTTTCCGAGAAGTGACTTTAGGCTTCTACGGTTGGCGAGAATGGAATTATGATGGTGTTAGCATCGGTCGTTACTCCGAGATATGGACAGATGGCAGACTGAAGAACTATTGGGAATATGACCTGTGGGTTGGACGGAATTTGGAATCGTTTAACGACGAAGATGTCTGGCGTGGTGGGACGTTGATTAAGAATCCTGCGGGTTGGTGGATTTTTAGCCGTCTTTCTACGGATAGCCGTAAAATGGTGCAACTTGAACTGAACCCTATCTTTGCATGGGACGATGATACCAAGAGTTCTGAAAAAGAGGTTAATCTCCGACTGAACATTCGTCCTATGTCGAACGTTGAATTAAGCATTGGACCGATGTATCGCTACCGAATTTATGATGCACAGTGGGTCGAGTTAGTTGAAGAGAACATCAACGGACGCATCGAAAAACACTACGTCTATGGGGAATTAACAGCGCAAACGCTTGACTTTACGACGCGTGCGAATATCAGTTTTACACCGACACTAAGCCTTCAATTCTACGTGCAACCCTTTATTACCATCGGAGACTTTTCCAATTTCAAGGAATTGATTGAACCGAGGTCCTATCAGTTCAAACCGTATCCGCTGAAGCGAAATCCTGATTTCCACATGCGTGCCTTACGTGGCAATACGGTCCTGCGCTGGGAATTCCGTCCGGGCAGTACGCTGTTTTTGGTTTGGTCTCAATCGCGTGAGATTGCGTTGGAAGATATTGGAGAAACGGATCTTGAGTTTCGACCCGTGCATCGCTTACGAAGCAGTTTCACAGATCCTGGAAAGAATATCTTCCTGATTAAGTGTCGGTATTGGTTTGGTGTATAAACCTTTCGGATTCGGCTTTTGAACAAAGTTGTCCAAGAATTGGACAGCAAGACCTCACTTTGTGAAGCGGAATTATCGGGAAACTTTCTTTGCCAAGTGATTTCACATTTGAGTTAACTTTGGCATGAAAATTGCCACGACATAACTATATTACGCAAGAAAAAATGGGATTTTTCTTGTGTAATAATGCAGATATTGTTAATATTGTTAGTATCAACAATACCTTCGCCAACTTATCAATCTTCCCGCCAAGACCCGATGCTTTAGCTTGCGGGATGTAGGGGGAAACCTTAGATTTATCAGTCAAAATAGATTTGACTTTTACCTAAGAATGTGGTATAATATTTACATCACACTGGCAGACATAACAAGCGTTGCCACACGGCAATGTGTCTGCCTACCCACTTGTTAGGGGTTAAAGGTGTGATGTGTGATATACCATGAAAACCTATAAATATCCATTTTACGATCAGTCTAATACGATCCGTATCGGCAACCTTCTTGATGATATGTGGCAAGTGCATGAATACTTCCATAAATGGCAGCGTCAACGGTATAAAGACGGATTGCCCTATGCGAACTATTATGCTATGGATAGCCATGTGAAGGTATTGAAACAGACGACACACCCGCATTGGCAAGCGTTGCCGTCTCAAGCAATCCAGCAGGAACTGAAACGGATTGATAAGGCATACGACAATTTTCTCAAGAAACTTGGTGGCAGACCGAAAATCAAAAAGCGTCACAAGTTTAAGTCTATCACTTACCCGGGAGAAGCGGGGTGGTCCCTGAAAAATAATCGTATCACGTTGACATTCCGTAAATGGAATCCTAAAACAGGTAAATGGCAATTTGATAAAGTTCCATATACTTTCCATAAGCACCGTCAGTGGCACGGAACTATCAGTCGTATCACAATCAAGCGTGATAGTTGCGGGAACTATTGGCTTTGTATTACAACGACCTATACAGATTTTAGACCTCTGCCGACTACAGGTAAAAGTGTAGGGGCAGACTTCGGCATGAAAGACGCATATTTGACACTTAGCACAGGCGAGAAAATACAGCACCCTCAACCTCTGAAACATGCCTTGAACAAACTCCGATCTCTCAACAAAGAACTTTCTCGTAAAGTCAAAGGTTCTAATGGCTGGTGGCGGTGTGTCAGGCAACTCGCACGTCTCTATGAGAAAATTACGAACCAACGCAAAGACTTTCATTGGCAACTCGCCTCTAACCTCTGTAAAAAGTTTGATACGATTGTCCTTGAAACCTTGAACCTTGACGGCATGAAACGCCTGTGGGGTCGTAAAGTCTCCGACCTTGCCTTCTACCAGTTTGTTGAGATATTGCGGTATAAGTGTCAAAAACATAAACGTCATTTCAAACAAGTCGAACAATGGACCGCTACAACTAAACCTTGTAGCGATTGCGGTTTTCACAACGAAAATCTAACGTTGAAGGACAGGCAGTGGACATGCCCTGAATGTGGTTCACACCACGACAGAGACATAAACGCTGCGATAAACATTTTGCGGGCAGGGATAGCTGTCACCTGACAATATGCCTGTAGGATACTACAGGGAAATGCCCGCAGGTGGAGCGAAAATAAGACGGTGGACTCTTTGAGAAAACCGCAGTCGCTATGAAACCGAAGCCCCTGCTTTTAGGTAGTGGGTGCTATCACCCAGGCCTGAGTTGAGCGGGTGTTTGATGAATAGAGCCAATAGAAGTCAGATGTTCAGTGAGGTGGTCAATAACAATAGGTTCAGGTTTTTGTGGAAGCCTTTTTAATGTTTCTTGTAAATACTTCAGTCCACAGTAGTGCGCTTTGAGATCTAAGACGTTAAAGTCAGTGTTTTGTATTGGTAAAGCGAGGAGAGAAACACGCGCAATGAATTGCGTTATTACAAACCTAAGGAGGATATACGCATGAAATATATGCGGTTGTTATTGATTCAATTTGTACTGCTTGTATTGGGATTGGTCGGTTATTGCATTGCTACTGAGATTGGCTTTGAAGCCGAAGACGCAGATGAAATTGTAGAAATCATGGAAATTTATGAAGATAAGAAAGCTTCAGGCGGTATGTATATATCGGCGGGAAAGGGCGGGGGCGGTCGCCACCCCGGTAAAGCCGATTTCGTGATTAACATTAGAACACCCGGTCAGTACACGATGTGGGGGCGGGTGATTGCCCAAGATACGGCGAAGGACTCTTTCCATGTCACAGTCGATCAGAAGAAAAGTCCACAACCGGGTGATGCCAACATGATCTGGGATACAGGTCAGTATCAGGAGTGGACGTGGGCAAAAGTAAAATGGCGCGAAAAGAATCTGTTGACCTTTGATCTGAAACCGGGGAAACATACCGTTACATTTTGGTCTAGGGAAGGCGATACCCGTTTGGATGCCGTTTACATGGCAATAGACCCCAACGCTGTCCCCAAACTACCGAGTGAAATTGAGGGTTTTGCTGTGCATCCCCGGAATCGCTTAACGACAACTTGGGCGGAGCTAAAAAAACGGTAGGGCTGGACTCAAGCACTCACAACATTAATGGTGAAGTTATGCCCTTTGATACTTAGTTTTTGGACAGAAGTGTCCAGAAATTGAGCTGCTAAAAACTAATTTGTTAGGCAGAATTAGCGAAAAATCCTATTTTAGCGTAATTTCACGTTTGAATTAACTTTGGCATGAAAATTGCTACGATATAACTATATTACGCAAGAAAAAATGGAATTTTTCTTGACAAATAATGCAGGAATTGTTAATATTATTAGTATCACGCATAAAATTAGATGTAACAAACGTTAAAGTGCGAATATTTAACATAGGAGGGGGCGTATCATGAAATCGCGCCGGACACATCTCGCGTGGGTAGTTTCATTTGTCTTACACTTCTGCCTTGCAGTCGTTGTAGGGTATTTCGCTATCTCGCTGAATCAGCAGAAAATACAAGATGCTATTGATGTAAGTTTTTTCATTGTTTCACCACCAGAAGTTGCACAAAGAGACCCTGTTTCTAAACCGGTCGTTGTAGCGACTCCAGCTCCTAATTTGCAGGTCGTACCCCAAACTGAGACGACACCCCGTCGCACAACGCTTACAAGACAGGCAAAAGCGTCTATGACTGCGGCACCTACTGCACCACTGACAGCAGGTTCACCAGCTGCACTGAAAACGCAACACGTTAACCTCTCAAATAGTCCTTCTGTGCTGCAACACACCACAGAATCGTTGTCAACTGCAGCCGTGCTGCCCACGACATCGGATGCGCTCCCTACGGCAGGATTGCGTAACGGTGGCGTAACAACAGGCAGTGTCGGCACAGGTATCGGTGATAGCGTAGGTGCTGGTGCTGGACGCGGTGCTTTCGGTTCCGGAGCAGGGGTCGTGCAAGGACGCGGACAAAGTCATGCTGGGTTGGATTCACTTGTTGAAGGCGCAGGCGTTGCGAATATCAATGCCTCCTTGTCAGATGTAACAGAGAATATGGTTCTGGGTAACGGTGTACCCCAGCTTCCGAAGGGAAGCCCGGGTGCTATTATTCAGGGACGCGGCAAAGAGATTATTGGGAGACTTAATCTCGTCCGTCTCGATGATCCGTTACATCCGAACCTTGATTTCTGAGGAAGCGGCATCGGACATCTCCGATTCGGGGCAGGTCTGCCCTATTTAGTCAAGTCGCTGAATGCAGATACAGGCATCCAAACGCAAATGGTTGACGCAGTCCAAATTACGGACGCGGCGTTTTTTGAGTCACCGATTATCTTTATGGAACCAATTTCGAGTTCCGCAGTGGAACTCCAGAACGGATTGTTGAATGGTAAGGCTATCTGGCAAACGAAAGGGAGCCGTCCTTCTTTCGGCTATACCGATCGGGAAACGCAACGGATTCGCGAATATGTTATAAACCGCGGCGGGTTTATCTATATGCCCACGCACGGAAGGACGGAAGCGGCGATGCAGCCTGCGCTTCGCGTTCTGCGTCAAATTCTTCCTGAATACCATCTCACCATTGTCCCCCGGGATCATGAGATTTACAATAGTTTCTATGAGTTGAACGGACCGCTCCGTTTTCCTGTCCGGAAAATTGGGAGCACGGTTCTCCATCACGGTCCCTACGGTCAGTTGAAGGGTGTTTTCATTGACGGCCGGCTTGCTGTTCTCGTTGATACGGAAGCAATGATACATGTGATGGATGGCGCAGTACAGAAACCGTTCTTCGGTCACTATCAAGACCGGAACAAGATTTTAGAGGAATTCGCGCCTGCTGCTGCGAGACAACTCGTCAATATTGTTGTCTATGCGGTAACACACGGGAGTATCTCGGATTACAGCAACTATATCCCTGAATCCGCACTTGCGGATGGCGAGACAGACAGGGTCCCACAGAAGGCACCGGCTGCTGCAGATCAGTTATAGTGCTGCTATGTTAGAACGCACGCGAATCCGATAGACCCTCCAGTGGCAAGGCTTCTAACCTTGCTTCACTCAAACAAGATAGGTGCGGTTTTCAACCGCACCTATTTGCTTTTAATCTCCATATTCACTTTTGATTTGAGATTTTCGTGAGGCACACCGTATCAGAAAAAATTTGGCAAATTGCGCCCAAAACAAGCACGATAGCAGTAAAATCGTGCCTTTATTTGACAAATTCCCTTTAGAAATGTATAATATAAGAAAGGACTATTTCATTTCTCAATGAACGGAGCTTGCAAGTTTCCTATATTGCAAGCCTGAAAAAGAAGAAGGGGGCATAAAACAGAAATGGCTGATTACGCTAATCCTGATGTTTTGGTAAGTACAGAATGGGTAGCCGCACACGGTGGTGATGCTGGTATCCGACTCCTCGAAGTTGATGTTGATACAGAGGCTTATGCAGAAGGGCATATCGCTGGTGCTGTCGGACTGAATTGGCAGACACAACTCTGCGATCAAGTTCGGCGCGATATTCTCACAAAAGAGCAATTTGAGGCACTCTGCAACGACAGCGGTATTGCTAATGACACTACTGTTATCTTTTATGGCGATAATAATAACTGGTTCGCGACGTATGCCTTATGGCAATTCCGCTACTACGGACACGATGAAAGCCTGTTGAAGGTGATGAACGGGGGCCGCCAAAAATGGATTGATGAAGGCAGAGATCTTGTTACGGATGTTCCAAGCCATGACAGCACCGGATATCAGGCGAAATTTCCTGATGACAACGTCCGTGCCACAGCGGATACCGTCCGCGATACACTCGGACAAGGCGTTGTTAACCTCGTGGATGTCCGTTCACCTGCTGAATTCTCTGGCGAAGTTATCGCACCACCCGGTATGAGCGAGACAGCACAACGTGGTGGACACATCCCCGGTGCAGCGAACATTCCGTGGGCGACCGCAGTTGCTGAAGATGGCACCTTTAAATCGCACGACGAACTGGAAGCAATCTATGGTGGTGAAGGCGTTGACGATAGTAAAGAGACGATCGCCTATTGCCGTATTGGTGAACGTTCATCGCATACATGGTTTGTGCTGAAATACCTACTCGGTTATGAGAAAGTTCGCAACTACGATGGCAGTTGGACAGAATGGGGCAATCTTGTCGGTGCACCCATCGCACGTGACTAAAGGAATGGCTATTAAAAATATGCCTAAATTCGTTTCTGCCCATGTTATTGCTTGTATGACGCGCCAAGATGTGGCGCGACTGCTGAAGCGGTTCAAAGAAGAAGCAAACACCGATGTTCGTAATATCCGAGTCTTGTGTGATACACTATCTGGCAGAATGGTCTGCGAGTGGGAAGCACGCGATCGCGTCGTTTTGGTCGAATGGCTGAAGAAGTGTAACGTCCAGATACGCGGCACAGGCGAATGGCTCATGGCAGTTCAATATGCGTCTGTGGATGATGAACTCGTGACACCCCAGCGGGATAGCCTATAAGTACTCAGGTAGCAAGATAGTAGCGCGAAAACCGATGTATTACTTAACCCGGCAGATGGCGTTTGAAGCATCACATTACAACCGTATCCCTGAATTGAGCGATGCCGAGAATTTTGCGTTGTTCGGTGCCGCCGCAAACCCTAACAGCCATGGACATAACTATGTGCTTGAGGTGATGGTCAAAGGCAGTGTAGATGCCGATGATGGCATGGTCATCAATTTGGTAACGTTAGATGCTTTGTTGAAGACGGAGGTGCTTACCAATTATGATCACAAGCATCTGAATCGTCAGCATCCGGTCTTCGCCAAAAACCCGCACTTGCAACCGACATGTGAGAACATCGCTATAGAGATTTGGCAACGGCTTGTGTCGTCTCTACCCGATGGCATGTTGCACAGAGTACGTCTCTACGAAAGCACATCGAACTTTGCCGACTATTATGGGGAAGGGCAGATGGTTTATCTGACCAAGGTTTACGAGTTTAGCGCAGCCCACCGCTTGCACAGCCACGCGCTTAATGACGAAGAGAACCGGGAAATCTTCGGAAAGTGTAACAATCCGGCAGGACATGGACATAACTATGTCCTTGAAGTTACCGTGCAAGGTGACGTAGATGAGAGAACCGGGTTGGTTGCCGGTTTGGATTTTCTCGACGAAGTCGTTCAAAAGCAGGTTTATACACGCTTCGATTACAAGCATCTCAATGTTGATACGCCTGAATTTGAAATGCTTAACCCGACTTCGGAGAATTTCGTCAAAGTACTATGGGATGTACTGGAGCCGAATTTACGTCCGGTAATTTTACATCGCCTTCGTTTGAGAGAAACGCCGAAAAATCACTTCGATTACTACGGCGAGTAACCTCTTTTCCAGTAAGCGCGATCAGAAATCAGGCAAGGGAGACACATCTTAACACAATGGACCTTAAACAGGAGCCTCCGAACCTAAAATTAGAGGATCTTTTTACCAAAATCCTTGAGAATTTAGGCGAAGATCCGAGTCGTCAAGGCTTGGTAAAAACGCCGCTCCGTGCCGCGAAAGCCATGGAATTTTTGACGAGTGGCTACCATCAAGACATTGATGAGATTTTAAATGGTGCCATCTTTGATGAAGATTACGACGAAATGGTGATTGTAAGGGAGATTGAATTTTATAGCCTTTGTGAGCATCATATTCTTCCGTTTTGGGGTAAATGTCACGTCGGGTATCTCCCTCGGAACCGAATTATCGGTTTAAGTAAAATCCCGCGTATTGTGGATATGTTTTCCCGGCGGTTGCAAGTTCAAGAACGGCTCACACGTGAGATTGCTGAAGCACTTGAGACTGCCCTTGAGCCGCGCGGTGTTGCGGTAGTCATGGAGGGACAACACTTGTGTATGATGGCGCGCGGTGTTGAGAAACAGGCACCGAAAATGGCGACGAATGTCATGCGCGGCGCGTTCCGGGAAGATAGTGCAACACGTGCTGAGTTTTTGAGGTGCGTTCAAATATCTTAATACATCTTTTTAGGACTTACGCACCCGAATCTCCGACTGGTGACTTTACAAACGGTGAGATTTACAGCCAGAACAGCAAACTGGATGCGTGTGCGCGAGTCCTAACTTTTTTGTCGTTGTAGACAGATTCAGGTGTACAAGTGGAAATGTAGAGGTGAGTATGGTTGCTTCCAACCCTCCGAATGCGGTGGAGACAGGGGAACTTGATGGAAAGGTTGCTGTGATTACCGGCGCGTCAAAAGGGATCGGTAAAGCAACCGCATTGGCTTTCGCGGCGGCAGGTGCGAAGGTTGTCCTCGCTGCCCGAACGCGCGAGACACTTGAAGCGGTCGCAGCGGACCTCACGGAAAGTGGTGCTGAGGCAGTGGCTATTCCAACGGATGTGACTGATGTAGATGCCGTGCAGCAGCTTATTGAAGGGACGCTTGATGTCTATCAGCGCGTGGATATCCTCGTCAACAATGCAGGGGTCGGATATTTCGGGCGGGTTGTTGATTTCGCACCCGACGATTGGGATATGGTGCTTAATTCCAATTTAAAGGCGATTTATCTCTGCGCGAAGCACGCACTTCCGCCTATGTTAGCACAGGGCAGTGGACAGATTATCAATGTGCTTTCGATCGCTGCGAAGGTTGCGTTTGAAGCCTCAGCCGCTTATTGCGCAGCGAAAGCGGGTGCATTAGCACTCACAAAGGTTTTAGCGAGCGAAGTCCGTCAGCAGAATATCCGCGTTACCGCTGTGCTACCGGGTTCGGTGCATACGCCGTTTTGGGATGGCGTTCCAGAACCCCCCGACTTTGAACAGATGCTTAAGCCTGAACATGTAGCAGGGACGATTGTTTCCGTCTGCGGGCAACCGTCCGGCATGGTGACGGAAGAGGTTGTCGTAATGCCACCCCTCGGAATTCTCTGATAGGCAGGACTTACGTATTTTCCCATGATAACGGACACCCTACGCACTGCAGGGTTTTTGCAAACGCTAAAATCCAATGCGAAGAAAGTATTTCTTCAGGGTTTAAAACCCCGCCTGCAGTGGGGGGTGCGTAAGTCCTAATAGGTTTATATATCAACTGGCGTTGTGGGGAAATTAAGTCAATATATCCGTAAGTCTAATTAAGAGCTGAAACGCCCAAGCCTTCGCCGGATACTTACTTTGCGAATGGCACGTGCATCAGCGTCTGTGACTGTGATGATGGCATCGCCTAAACTCAGTTCAGTGCCAGTTTCTGGAATGGTTCCGGTCCGATCGAGGATATAACCCGCGACTGTCTCATAGTCGCCTTCGGGGATGGGGAGTCCATAGTGTTCTTCAAGCAGATCGACTTCGGTTCTCGCGTCGCATTCAAGGATGTGTGGCGCGATGAGGCGGGCAAGGTCGGGTCCATCACGTTCATCGGCGAATTCGCCAACGATTTCTTCAACCAGATCTTCGACAGTAACGAGTCCGACAGTGCCTCCATATTCATCGACAGCAAATACCATCGTGTGTCGAGTGTGCTGGATCTCTTTGAGGAGCGCGTTAATATTTTTCGATTCAGGTACATGCAACACCGTTCGGATAAACGGTTCGACTGTTTCGGGGAGGGGGTCCGATTTTTCGTGAGCGTTCAAAGCGGTTCCTGATTCAACGTCATCATAGATAACATCTAATAGGTTGACGATGCCGATGATGTTATAGATATGTTCTTCGTAGACTGGAATCCTTGAAAAGCCGGAGTCCGCAGCGATTTTCAAAAAGTCTTCGCATCTTGTGTTTTTTTCGATCGCAACGATATCGACGAGCGGAACCATAACTTGTGCGACTGTCCGATTTTGTAGATTCAGTAGACTATGAATCATCCGTCGCTGGTCGGTGTCCAAGTTACCGGAACGTTCTCCCATCGTTGCGAGGAGTCGTAACTCTTCACGTTGGGCATCGGGACTGGGGATACTTCTACCTCTATCTACAAGCCTGATAATGAATTTTGTTAGGGTTTGTACGAGGTAAATGAGAGGGGCTAACACTAATTCAGAAAATCGTAACGGATAGGCATAGCGCAAAGCGAGGCTATCTGCCTTGACGCGAAAGATCGTTTTTGGCAAAATCTCACCGAAGATGAGGAGTAGCGTCGTTACCCACACGATAGCGATCGGTTCTTGTAGATTTTCTGCGTTGGGGAAGACTCTCGCAGTCAACCGGTCACCGAATTGTGCAATTAGGATATTCGCCAAATTTGTTCCAACTAACGTAAGCGCGAGCATTCTATCTGGAGATTCAACCAAACGGTGGATAATGTTCGCTTTGGCGTCCTTAGATTCGACGAGTTGGTTGATTCGGATTTTATTAACGGATACGAGGGCTGTTTCGGAACCGGAGTAAAAGGCTGATAGTACGAGGCAGATCAAGACCGCCACCACGAGTGAGCTGAGTATGATAATCTGTCCGGTGCTACTGGCACCAATTAAGAAGAGGGATAATAAAAAAATTTTCAATTGTTAGGTATCCGGTATCGGTTATTGTTGCACTTCCGTTGCAGTTTCGTCGGCAATCGGTACTTTAATAAATAGGTTTGTGATGACGTTACCTTCTGTAGCGATAATTTCAAATTTGATACCGTTCTCGTCAATATACGATTCACCAACGGAGGGAATTCGTCCGAAGAGTCCAAGGGCATAACCGCCAATAGTGTCTGCGTCGTCTTCCCTGAGTTTCAGTTCAAATTGCTGATTCAGTTCCCGGATGCTCATACGTCCGGAAATTTCAAGTAACAACGGTTCTTCAGAGTGTTTGACAAAATCGGGTGGCGCGTCGTCCCTGTCATGTTCATCAACGATGTCGCCGACGACCTGTTCAAGGATGTCTTCGGTAGTGACGATTCCTGAAACACCGCCATACTCGTCTTGAAGAATTGCCGTTTTGGTTTTTTCGCGTGTGAGTTGTAGTAATAGCATCCCGATTTTACGGGTTTCAAGGACGAAGATAGGTTCACGAATAAGGGGAGCAGTGGACGACACTTCAGCAATCTGATCCCGTTTTTCGAGAAAGGTGTCAATCGTAAGGGCATTGACTGCGGCGTGTCGCCAGAGCGCGAAGTCTTTGACATAGAAAATACCACAGATATTGTCAATTTGATCTTCATAGACTGGAATACGTGAAAATCCGTATTCTTTTGCTTGCTTTAATGTTTCTTGGATAGTGTTTGATGTCGGGACTGCAATGACTTCGGTTCGCGGCACCATAATTTCTTTGGCATCAATGTCCTGCAATTGAAGGATATTGCTCACAATTTCCCGTTCATCGGGTGGAAGTGCTTCATCGTGGTAGGTATTGAGGATTTCTTGAAAATCTGTCGCTGTGAGATGTTCTGCGGGCGGTAGGTGTCCGCCAAATATCGGGATGAGAAGATCAATAATTCGGCGCAGCAATCCGCGTAGCGGCGCGATAATCACTGAAAATCCCCAGAGGAGCGGTGCTGTTATGTTCGCGAAGGATTCGGCATGCTTGATAGCAAAGGTCTTTGGGGTCATCTCTCCGAAAATGAGCATGAGGGATACATTCAGGGCTAAGGCGATGACAAAACGGAGGGATTCGGCGTATTGCGGAAGTGCTTTCCCGATAAATGAGAGCATGAGGATCGCGAACGTGACGTTGACAAGGTTATTACCCAACAGAACGGTAATAAACAATCTACGCGGGTTATCAACAAAGTTGACAATGGCAGACGCGGTGCCTTTTTCAACACGGAGCCGCTCGATTTGGACTTGGGTAAGTGCACATAAAGCTGTCTCGGAGCCGGAGAAAAAGCCGGAGAAGACAAGTAACCCTGTCAAGCCGATCAGATCGGGCAGATGTGGGAGTAGTGGAACAACTTCCATTCTTTTTTAGAAAGCAGTCTTTTGGCTCACTTGCGAACCGGGGATTGCTATAAATTATACTGAATTAGCGATAGTGTATGATCTGTTCGCCTTATTCTATGGTTTATAATTATAACATATTTACAGAAAAATCGCAAGAAAAATATGACCTTTTTTCTCACACTACCTGCAAACTGAGTGCCTTTCGCCTCAAGTCCCTGAGTGGAGGCTTTAAGCGTACCAATTTTTGAGGATGTTCATGACAAAGTTAGCACAGATGCAACGAATTGAAGCGTGTGGTATCGTCGCTATCATTCGTGCGAACAGCGCAAATGAATTGATTAAGGCAGCTGAAGCGATTCATGCGGGTGGCGTTAGCGTGATTGAAGTCACAATGACAACGCCGAACGCGTTACAGGTAATTAGCGATGTTTCATCGGCGTATGGAGATGCGGTGCTTGTGGGTGCTGGATCGGTGCTGGATGCCGAAACAGCGCGTGCCGTAATGCTGGCAGGTGCGGAGTTCATCGTCAGCCCGGTTACAAAACCGGATGTGATTGAAATCTGTAACCGCTACGGGAAAGTTGTTATCCCTGGTGCCTTTACGCCGACAGAGATTTTAGCAGCTTGGGAAATGGGGGCAGATTATGTCAAGGTATTTCCGTCAAGTGGTGTCGGTGCTGCCTATATAAAAGACGTGAAAGCCCCACTACCGCATATACCTCTTGTTCCGACGGGGGGTATCAATGCTGAAAACGCCGCTGAGTTTATCGCTGCCGGTGCTACTTCTTTGGGAGTTGGCAGTGCACTCGTTAATAATCAATTAATTGAAGCTGGCGAATTTGCACTTCTCACTGAAAGAGCTGAGAAACTTATTGAGGCAGTACAACGCGCGCGTTTGGGTATCAATTCGGCTTAAACCCGCTGAAAACGTGTTTTTGTGTTGACAATCGTTCTTAATTTTGTTAATCTTATTACTAAGGATTGTATACTCTTCGCTTATCAGATACCGCTATGCAGATTGATCAATTAATCTTAGGTAAATATAGATTGCTTGAATTTCTGAACTCAGGAGGATTCTCCTCGGTTTTTCGCGCCCGCGAAGAGATGACGAATCGAGACGTTGCCATTAAAGCTTTAGCAAAAACCGCTTACCCTGCGAGCAGAATGAAGTTCTTGTTAACAGAATTTCAAGCGATGTCAAAAATTTGGGGACATCCAAATATCGTCTCTATTCATACGGTCGAACCCGGCGAAGATGATTACGTCGCGTGGATAGTCATGGAGTTTGTCGAAGGGAAAAGCCTTCACGAACTCATGCAGGAAGGGGCACTTGGGCTAACAGATACGCTCAATATCGGTTTAGACATCTGCCGAGGCTTAAAGGAGGCGCATGCTCACAAGATCATGCACCGGGACATCAAACCGCAAAATATCTTGCTTACGACTGAAAAAGAGGCGAAGGTTGCTGACTTTAGTATCGCGCGTATCTTTGGTGAGACAACCGAATTCGCTGAAACCATGGCAGGCACCCGACGCTACATGGCACCTGAACAACACTATGGAGCTTATGATTATCGTGCTGACCTTTACTCCACCGCGCTCATCTTGTATCAGTCCGTAACCGGACGGTTCCCATTCTCAGGCGAAAATAAGCAGATAGATAAAAAGAAAGCTGCTGGCGAGATAGAAGAAATTGACAGATGTCCAGAAGTCCTCCGCAACTTTGTCCAGAAAGCCCTCCATCGGCAACTCTCGAAGCGTCATCAAACTGCTACCGAGATGTACGAAGAATTGGATCGCATCCGTCAAGACGAGTACGTCAAACAGGTTTCTGAACTTATTGACGCAAGCGTTAATTCCAGCAGCCCGAAATTGGCTGAAGCCCTTGAACGCTACCGAAAAACGTTTCGCCTGTCGCTCGCGGACGCGGAACGTATGAATCAAAACCTTTTTTTCCAGCGCCGCCAGAAAGAGGAAAACGCCAAACGCGAAAAACAGTTAGCGCAAGTCGAAAGACATTATACACTCGCTGCACGCTACGCTGAGAATCGGGACTATTCGGAGGTACTTGCTGAACTCCACAAGGCAAGCCGTCTCTGTATCAATGATCACGGTTTAACCAAGTCTGTTGATGACCTGTTTCATAAACTCAACACCTTAAATGTGCCGCTCTCAGCGAGTCCGACTGTGGAAGAGGTCGTTGCGCTCATTCAGAAATTGCCAGATGATGACAGTACGGACCTTCGCACATGGCTTGATCATCAAAAATCTGTTCCTGAGGCACCGACAGATATAACGCCAATACAGCCTCGGATTAGAGTATCGAGCAGTTATCGACACGTCATTGAGGAAGCCTCTCCAGAATATCTGCTTGATCAAGTTCACAGCGATATCCAATATCCACATGAAGTGGAGGCACTTCGCATCTTCCAACAAATTCAGATTTATGAACAACAGGGACGTACGCAGCAGTGGCTTACACTCTACAGGAAATTAGGTAAGTTCTACCAGAAACAGGCTGGCTATTTTGTTAAGGATGACAATTTAGAGCTCACTGCCAACTGCTACACGCGCGCTCGGTTCGCTTACACGGTTGCAGAGAAACAGCGTCTCGCCAGAAAGAATGCGAAAAAAGGAGCTGTCTACTATACACGCCTTGCACGCCAATTTGAGCTCCAGCGTTCATGGGAAAGTGCAGGAAAATCTTATATCCTTGCCGCCTACAACCATGGGTACGTAGATATCCCCTCCCACGTCGAAGAATGTCACCGGATGGCAACTGTCTGCTATTTCAACGCTGCTGAAAGTGCGCACCTCAATAACGAGTTGCAAACGGCTTACGATTTTTACATGTTAATCTTGGCAATCGGTGAGAAGATGTCTAAACCGACGAAGATGGTGAGTGAAGCACAAAAATTAATTTCGGAAATCCCGGTTGCAAATTAAAGGGGCTGTGTTAGGTGAAAACATCTTTGAAGCGTGGGGAGATACTTATCGGGACTTTCGTACTTGAATTCGGTGGATCCGCGATTGCGACACTCCTCGCGAGTGCTGGTGCGGACTTCATTATTGCTGACTTGGAACATAGCTCCTTTTCTATAGAGACCGTTGGACGGATAATTCGGAATGCGCGCGGCGCAAATCTCCCGTGTATTGTCCGGGTGCCTGCACTTGAACGCCATTTTGTTTCTCGGGTGCTTGACGCGGGGGCTACTGGGGTTATGATCCCCCGGATCGAATCTCACAAAGATATTGAGAAAATTAAAAGATGGACAAAATACGCGCCAGAGGGTGATCGGGGTGTCGCATTTGGGATTGGACACACGGATTATGGGGATTTCACAAAACTTGATACCAGAGAATATGTGCGGAACGCAAATCAGGAAATACTCACCATCGGGCAAATTGAGACCGTCAAGGCTGTCGAGAACCTTGATGACATCCTCTCCACTGGCGAACTGGATGTTGTGTTCGTCGGTCCGTACGATCTGTCCACGTCGATGGGGATCTCTGGTGAACTTGATCATCCGCAACTTTTAGAGGCTATCAAAAAAATTATTAGACATGCACAGATGCACAATATCGCTTTAGGTTGCTATGTCAATGATTTTGAGAGCGGTGAACAGTGGTTGCATTTAGGTGTTCAACTCATTGCGTGCGGGAATGATGCTTTCCTTATAACTCGTAAGTTTGCCGAGGAGCGTCAGAAATTCAAAGACGCTGCGAATTCAAGATGAAAAGATATGATATTCTCACAATCGGACGGAGTTCTATAGATCTTTACGCAAATGACATCGGTGCTGCGTTTCCAGACATTAAAAGTTTCGGTGCCTTCGTCGGCGGGTGTCCTACCAATATTAGCGTCGGTGTCCAGCGACTTGGACTTCGGGCTGCGCTACTGACTGCTGTCGGCGAGGATCCGGTTGGCGAGTTTCTACTCAAGTTTTTGAAGAATGAAGGCGTTGAAACCCAGTTTATCCCGCATAAGCCCGATCACCGAACGAGTGCTGTGGTACTTGGTATCGAGCCGCCAGATCGGTTCCCTCTGATCTATTACCGTGATAACTGCGCCGATATTGAACTCACTATTGATGATGCGCTCGCTGCACCGATTGCTGAAAGTCGGGCGGTATTGATATCCGGCACCGGCTTGAGCAAAGAACCGAGCCGTAGCGCAACGCTCTATGCTGCTGAGAAGGCACAGTCCATTGGGAACCAAGTCTTTTTGGACCTCGATTTCCGGGCAGATCAGTGGCATGATCCGAGGGCATTCGGTGTTGTCGTTAGGTCTGCCTTACGTTATATTGATATTGCTATCGGGACGGAAGAGGAGATCAAAGCTGCCACACTTACGGACCTTTCGCAACTTACGATTGAACACTCCCAAATCTCAAATCCTGAGATTGAGGGAGATATGGCAGGTGCTATCCAAACGCTTTTAGGTGCGGGGCCAGCGGCATTAATAGTGAAGCGTGGTATTGAAGGGGCAGACATCCATCTGGCGAGTGGTGAGGTCATTCACGCGGCACCTTTTCCCGTTGAAGTCTACAACACCCTCGGTGCTGGAGATGCCTTCGCGAGTGGTTTTATTTACGGGAATCTCAGCGGTTGGGATTGGGAAAAATCTGCGCGTCTTGGCAATGCAACGGGTGCGATTGTTGTAACACGGCACGGTTGTGCTAACTTTATGCCAACAATGCCCGAAGTTGATGAATTTGTCGCTGAACGTGGCGGCTGGTAATGTGATTATTCGCTGTTCTTTGGATAAATCCGGTTTGGTGTTTTGGCTGGGGGTCTTTGCTTGGGTATTTCTGCGGATTTCCCCTAGGAAACCGAACCTACGGGACCTGGAGGTTAATTTTTATGCAAACACAAAAACTTACGATGGGACAAGCCATCGTTCAGTTTCTTCGACAACAGTACGTTGAGAGAGATGGGAACGAGATCCAATTTTTCGCTGGGATGTTCGGCATCTTTGGTCATGGCAATGTTGCCGGGATCGGGCAAGCGTTGCACCAATACGCTGATACCTTTCGCTTCTATCAGACCCGGAATGAACAGTCAATGGTGCATACTGCCGCTGCATTTGCGAAGATGAACAACCGTTTGCGTGTCTTTGCTTGCACGACCTCTATCGGACCGGGTGCGACGAACATGATTACCGGTGCCGCGGGTGCGACAATTAACCGATTACCTGTTCTCTTGTTACCGGGTGACATCTTTTCGACACGTTTAGTTGCTCCAGTTTTACAGCAGCTGGAATCACCGAGTTCACAGGATTATTCGGTGAACGATTGCTTCAAACCGATTTCACGCTACTGGGACCGCATTAACCGTCCAGAACAGATCATCACGGCGTTGCCGGAGGCGATGCGGGTGCTGACATCTCAAGCGGAAACGGGTGCCGTAACCTTAGCACTCCCTCAAGATGTTCAAGCCGAGGCGTACGATTATCCCTCACAACTTTTTGAGAAACGTGTCTATACTATATCGCGTCCGCGTGCAGACGAAGGTCTGTTGAATCAAGCAACGGCATGGATACGCGAAAGTGAGCGTCCCTTAATTATCGCCGGTGGTGGTGTTATCTATAGCGAAGCCACAGCGCAGCTCGCTGAATTTGTGGAGCAGACAGGTATCCCTGTCGGGGAAACTTTCGCCGGTAAAGGGTCGCTACCGTATAATCATCCGCAGAATCTTGGCGCGATAGGCGCGACGGGTACACCCGGGGCGAATATCACGGCGCGAGCGGCGGATTTGGTTATTGCGATTGGGACGCGCTTGAGTGATTTCACGACTGCTTCCAAAACTGCTTTCCAAAACCCCGATGTCCGTTTTATCAATATCAATGTCGCTGAATTTGATGCCTATAAACATGCTGCACTACCGTTGGTTGCGGACGCGCGTGTCACGCTTACGGAACTCGCTACCGCCATAGGCGACTATCGCGTTGACGCATCTTATGCTGCACAGATTGAGAAATATCGGGACGAATGGGAATCGGAGGTAGATCGGCTTTACCACCTCGGTCATAGTCCTTTGCCGAGCCAAAGCGAAGTTATTGGCGTGGTTAATGAATTCTCACGTCCTGAAGATGTTATGGTTTGTGCCGCGGGCAGCATGCCGGGTGATCTGCATAAGTTATGGCGAACCCGTAATCCGAAGCAGTACCACTTAGAATACGGCTATTCCTGTATGGGATATGAAATCGCCGGTGGGTTAGGCATCAAAATGGCGGATCCGAGTCGTGATGTCTATGTTATGGTAGGTGACGGTTCATATCTGATGTTGGCACAGGAGATTATTACATCCATCCAGGAAGGCTATAAACTGATTATTGTACTCGTCAATAATGAGGGGCATAGTAGCATCGGTGGGTTATCGCGAGCAACGGGTGCCCAGGGATTTGCTACCCGTTTCCGTTACCGTGAAGAAGAAACCGGCGAACTCTCAGGCGATTTTTTACCGGTGGATCTTGCAGCGAATGCCGCGAGTCTCGGTGCTAAAGTGATTGAAGCGACAACGTTGCAAAGTCTGAAGGCTGCCTTGCATGAGGCACGCGAAGCGGAACACACGACCGTCGTGAAGATTGATGTAGATTACTACGAAGGGGTTCCGCGCTACGAATCTTGGTGGGATGTACCTGTTGCGGAAGTCTCTGAAGTGGACTCCGCACAGGAGGCGTACAAGGAATACGAATCAGATAAGCAGAAGGAACGTTACTTCCTGTAGACAATTGCGTTACTTTGACAAGACTTACGCATTTTTCTATGATAACGAACGTCCGATGCACTCTGCAGGCGGGGTTTGAAACCCGGCCTGCAAGGGGGCTGACGAACGTCCGATGCACTCTGCAGGCGGGGTTTGAAACCCCGCCTGCAAGGGGGCTGCGTAAGTCCTATCTGAAACGGAAGGAAATTATGAAGGCTTCAGAACTTTTAGCGAAAGTTAAGTCAGGGGAGGCGATCCCTTGCGGTGCCTGTGATGAGAAAATCCCGGCAGCCGACATTTTAGGATTTGTATTTAAGTTAGGAAAACTCGCGCCGCGGATGGCAAACGTAAACGTCGGTGCCATTACTTGTGTCCAATGCCAAGCGGCGGACCCAGATATCAAAATCACACCGCGTGGACCCGATATTAAATTCGTCCGTGGTGGTTAACTTCAAAAGGCGGATATCCGTATCCGCCTTTTTATATTTCAGGACTTACGCATTACCTCTTAAAGTCCCCTGATAAGGGGGATTTAGGGGGTTAAATACAACGAAATTGTGCGTAAGTCCTATATATTTAAACATGTCCGAATACATTGTTGGTAGGAACCCAGTTATAGAACGTCTGCGGCGTGCGTCTCAGGATGTAGAAAAGATTTGTATCACTAAAGGTAGCACACACTCGCGTATCCGCCAAATTATCGCGATGGCAGAACAGATAGGCATCCCTATAAAACACTGCACACGCCGCGAATTAGATAGATTTGAACCATCCGTTCCGCACCAAGGTGTTGTTGCCGTCATTAGATCGCCGCATTATACGGATCTGTCGTCAATACTCGCGAAAATACAGTGTAGTGAACACAAAGCACTGTTGGTCATGTTAGATGGTGTTCAAGACCCCAGAAATCTTGGGGCAATTCTTCGGACTGCCGATGCTGCGAATGCCGATGCTGTTATCATTCCAAAGAATAGTGCTGTCGGCATTACCGCCGCTGTTCATAAAGCGTCAGCGGGTGCATCTGCATACATCCCTATTGTTAGCGTAACAAACCTTGCTCGCACCGTGGACGCTCTTAAAAAGGCAGGCATCTGGGTTGCTGGTGCCACTGGAGATGCGCCGTGTCTGTACACTGATGCGGATTTTAACATCCCGTTGTGTCTCGTGTTAGGCAGCGAAGGTGAAGGCATCCGACGGCTCGTCAAAGAGAAATGTGACTATCTCGTGCATCTGCCGATGTTAGGAAACATTGAATCGCTCAACGTTTCAGTTGCAGCCGGTATCCTGCTATATGAGGCACTTCGGCAACGGGGTGCGAAGTAACCCTTCAAATAAATCCCTCTTCCTTTAGACTGACGAAGATCCCGTCACCGATGACGATGTGATCCAATACTTTAATCCCGATTTGATTCCCCGCTTCAATCAGTTGTTTTGTTGCACGGATGTCTTCCTGACTCGGTTGTGGATCGCCAGACGGATGGTTATGGGCGAGGACGATTGAATTTGCGGATTCTTCGATGGCGAATCGAAAAATTTCGCGTGGGTGAAAAACGCTGGCGTTGAGTGTGCCTTCAAAGACTGTTGTTTCTCCTAACCTTTTGCCCCAAGTTATTGTCTCCAAAGCCTCAGCGTCTCCGCTGAGCCCCTTGGTTGTAACCCCGCCTTTGGTATCGAGGCATAGGACGCAAACGATTTCTTTCTGTAGATAACGCATTTTAGACATCATCAAGTCGGCAACATCGCTGGGTGAGGTAATCTTATCTCGGTCGGCATGGAACCGTGCCAATCGTTTGCCGAGTTCAAACGCTGCGACGATCTGTGCTGCTTTCGCTTCGCCGACACCTTTGATTTTCTCATATTGCTTGGATTTGTAATCCGCCATCCGTTTGAGATCACCTTCAAGTGCAATAAGAATCTGTTCACCGAGTTGGATGGCACTCGTTCCTTGGAAGCCGCTCTTGAGAATAATCGCTAATAATTCTGAGTCCTTCAGAATCTCTGGTCCGTGTTTATGAAGCCTTTCACGCGGGCGTTCATTTTCGGGCAGGTCCTTAATTCGCACGGTGCGGTATTCGTTAGACATTATATCCCTTTCTGTGTAATAGAGAATTTGGCAGAATTATACCGGATTTTCGGAATAAAAACAAGTTTTTCATTATTAAGGTCTAATGTTTATTTTAATGCAACCTTTCGTCCTAACATACGCGTTATAATAATATGAAGCCTCTATTTTGTTTTATGAGGTGTTACATGAAGATAATCTATTAATTTTTCAGATTTTATGACATTTTTTTCATTTTATGCACGAAAAGGGTTAAAAAAATTGGTCTTTAAGAGATGGTGAACTGAGAATTCATATTTGTTCGGTGCATGCTGTTTTCAGTTTCTATAGGAGGGATCGGGCTTCGGAGATCCGTTCTACTGGAAGAGTGCGGAAAGTTTGCTAATGAAAAGTTGCCTCGCTGGACTTATGGTGGTGCTGGAAAACACCCATCAACATGGAGACACCTGCTCTAATTGGACTATGACACTGCGAACCTATTTGTGAACCTTTTAGGTTAGCATCTTGCAGGAAGGATTACCAAGAACGTCAAGAGAGAAACATGGCAAAAAAGATCAAAAAACTCTTGACTCTTTTTTGTATTTTTTCTATAATGTTTCTCGTACTTGGTAGTCTCCTATGTTTTTATAGGTGCGCCGATGGTGGTAACGACACCGCTCGGCGCGGCACTGCCATAATTGGACTATGACAGCACTAACCTAATTGTAGCATAAAACGCCTCTGTTTTGTCAATCCTTTAGGTGAGTCTCACTTACCCCCATTTTTTTCTCAAGTGTAAGATTAGGGTTTGTGAAAGGGTATAGGTATGAGAAACCCATGTTAATAAATACCAAAGAGCGTATCCGCTCTACACCGAGGATCCGTGAAAAACGACAGAAGATACCC
>JAJDTM010000010.1 GCA_022827185.1 Candidatus Poribacteria bacterium | reverse complement strand
AGGTGGTTTTTTGAATCATTAGAATGCCATTTCATGCGCTAAAAATCAAGCAACCTTTTCAAAACCATCGCATTTTCACCTTGCTATACCTGCTATCTCTTGATTATTACTGCCTCCATGATAACTTTGATAAATATCAGTCAAGAATATATTTCCGAAGGGCTGCACGTTCTGCATCGGTGAACCCCGCTGCTTGCGAATTATGATCCTTTAGTTGTTGATAGCCTCCTGACATCGATTGGTCGTGTCCTGTCATGATTACGAGCGGCGCATCCATAATGCGTTTATCCGTTAGCGGTAACGCTCCACCCGCATACTTCATATCAGCGGTAATCGCAGGCGTATGCTCACGCAGCCATTTGATGAGAGATGGAATTGCTGTCGGATCCTGCCACCAGTCGCTCATTTCGTGCTTTAGGCGTATCAGTCGGATATGCCCACGCACGATGCCGTCCTCTTCGTCAATAATGCTGCCGAGTTCGTCACCAATCTCAGCCTTGTAGCTGCCAAGCGTTTCTGGGACCCCCTCACCGAATGCATCTTCTCCACCACCACCGGATTCCGTTAAAACACCGAAACTTTCGCCTGAACCGCCACTTCGCTGTCCCACAATTTCACCGCTTTTGCCTGAACCGAGTACGGCATCGCCGCCCTCGACTTCTCCACTACCCCTCTCTATTGTAGGTGAGTTAACATCGGTAGGTATGAGAATAGACTCCGGCGAAGGTGCGAGGTCTGTTATTGTGGAGAGCGGTGGTGCCTCTAATGTCGGTTTCTCCGTAATCTGTGGGATTGCTGATCTTGATGCCGTTGGGTGCCTTGCCGCTGTGCTACTAATAGATGGAGCTGCTGTAGTCTGTCTCCGTTTCACCACCCGGACGATCTTTTTCGGGACATGGGTCCGCGGTTGCTGCTGCGGTTGGACAAACTCCACAGTGATACTATTTTCTATTATCTGTTCTATTTTGGGTTTCAGGACCAATACCGCAGTAAGAACAATCGCGATCGCGTGCACCACCAAAGAGAGTAAAAGTGCTCGGTCTCTACGTCTTTTGGCATAATATTTCTCAACCGTGCGAGAGTTCATATTTTCCTCTATCGTCTTTTATCGTAAAGTTTAGAATTAATTAGACACTCTTCACTAGCGCGATTGGGAATGCAGATCGCATTTGGGGGTTACGCCGCATCACTTCCGTCGTTGCGATGTCGGTTTTTGTAGTATCGGTGTAATTTTGAAAGAAAAGTCTTGGGTCAGAATCGGCTCCATCTTTCCGAGCAATCCGGTCTTTCCAAACAATTGGATTTGCAGTTTTTGATTTCTGCCCTTCACGTTTTTATCGGCTGTTACAGAGATCCGAATCGTTTCCTCGCTGTTCCTGCTCAGTTTTGGAATTGGCGCGGGTTTCTTAAGACGTAATCCGGCTATAGACGATGGCTCAAACCTGACTTGAATATTACGCGCTGTGCCGCCACTATTAGTAATAGTTAATCTGATACGTCCCGTTTCACCAGCATCAAGGAAGCCGTTTCCTGAAGGTTCCTCTAAAGCGGCTGCTATTGAAGCATTCGGCGGGACTGATGAAATTGACCACGGAATTAAGTTTAACCTAATAGCAACAAAAACTGCCACTATAATGATACCAAGGATCGCTGCATAGGACAAAACTTTCTTCCGAATTCTCCGATTTCTCTCTATGTTTCTGGCGAACTTCACCACTTGAAGCAGTTCACGCGCCTGATTATGGTTTGGGTTGAGTCTTAACACTGCATCCGCTGCAACTGTAGCATCGTCGAACGCACCTATCTCAAGATATGCTTGTCCTAATCCGTAGTGCGCCTCTATGGAATTCGCATCTGTCTTTATGACCCGTTTAAATGCTGCCGCGGCCTGATCATACTGCCTATTGTTAAGAAAAACAAATCCGCGTTCTAAGTCTTGTTTCGCATCAGGCGGGTCTGTAGGGGTAGGTGTTGGCTCTGTCGGCTCAGGTTCGGGAGGCACAGGACGCGCCTGTTCGATGTTTTCCAAAAGTTGACGTGCGGGTTCGGAGTCGGCATCAATCTTTAACGCTGCTGTCGCTGCACTTTCTGCGTCATCAAGTTGCCCCATTTCAAGATAGATGGCACCTAAACTCACGTATGCTGGCACAAAATCAGGGTCTATATCAATCGCCTTTTGGAATTCAGCAATCGCTTCGGCGGACATTTGCGAGTCCAAGTAAGCAGTACCGAGTTCATAGTGCATCTCCTGTCTCGATTTTGCATCGGGTTGCGGATCCACGGGGCGCTCCGATGCTGAGGGTGTAGCGTCCTGCGTTTCTGAGACTGAAGGAATTGGCAGCGGTGTGTAACTCGGATCAATGGCTTCCAAAAACGAACGTACAGGTTGATAGTTAGGATCAAGTTTCAACGCTTCTCTCGCTGCATCTCTCGCCTTTCCGAGTTCCTGCTGCCCAAGATAAGCGAGCGCAAGCGCGTGATGTGCAGCTTTATGATTCGGATCAAGCGTTACTGTTCTTTCGAGCGATGATACGGCACGCGGATATGTCTCCATCTTGAGATACGCCAACCCCAAGTTGTAGTGTGCAGTCACAAAATCGGTGTCGAGGGTTATAGCGTTTTGGAAGGCTGTAACGGCTTCACTATAGCGTTCATCGTTGAGGTGGGTAATACCGTTGTTGTAATGCGCCTGCTTTATTGTATCTGCGAGTTGGTGTGCGGGTTGATAATTGGCATCCAGCCTTAACGTCTCTGTGACCGCATTTGTCGCCGCCTCCAGATTTCCTGCTTCGCGATAGGCACGTGCAACGTTGTAGTGTGCACGTTTGAGATGCGGGGCAATAGCGATGGCGCGTTCAAGATGGGGTATCGCTTGATCGTACGCGCCCTGTTCCACGTAGGCGTAGCCGAGATTATAGTGCGCGTCAACGAGATCGGCATCCTGTGCGATGGCGTGTTGTAACGCCGCAATTGCCTCCTGATATGCTTTCATGCCGATATAAGCAGCACCGAGATGGACATAAACGTACGTGTTCCCGGCATCAGATGCATCGGAACTATCACCTAAGTCTGCGTCAAGCGTTATGGCTTTCTGGAACGCTGCGACGGCTTCCGTGTAGCGTTTGTCATCGAGATAGGCTTTACCCTTGTCTTGGTACGCTTCTGTTATCGTGCCGGACAGCAGCAATGCAGGTTGATGGTTAGCATCAAGTTTCAATGCCTCAGTAATCGCCGTACCTGCCTTTTCGAGTTCATCCTGTTCAAGGTACGCGCGACAGAGCGCGCAATGCGCACCTACAAAATTTGGATCCAGTTTTATAGCTGCCTCAAATTCAGGGACGGCTCTGTTGTATTGTCCCGCTTCCAGATAAGCGATGCCAAGATTATAGTGTGCCTCTTTTATAGCATTCATTTTATTTTATAGGACTTACGCGCCCCTTTTGCAGGCGGGGTTTCAAACCGCGCCTGCAGTGCTTTTATTTAATTCTATTAGAGAGGGGGTAAGGTGGTTTTAATTTTAGTACCATTCTACCAGATTCGCTTTAATCTCGCAAGCAAAATTCTTGAGTGCGTTTCAATGCTAAGGTATAATAGCATCGTGAATTCATAGGTAAAAGAATACGCATCCTGACTGGAACTATCCATGCTGCAACACTCGTCCGCCCTTCCTACATCTCCTGCGCGCCAAAAGATCCGCTGGTGGATTATTTGGCTCGGTCTCGCGCTGATCCCGTTCAATAACTATTGGGTCTTCGCATCGCTGCGTTGGGATCAGGGGTTCCCAACGACGATGTCGCTCTTTTTCAATGCGATTTTCGTGCTTGTCGTGCTGATCGCTCTGAACACGGTGCTTCGCAGGTTCACACCGCGCGCCGCATTCACGCAAGGCGAATTGCTGACACTTTACACAATGCTATCTGTAGCATCCGCTATCTGTGGACACGACCTGTTTGAGGTCATCATTACGAATATCGCCACGGTCGGGTGGTTGGCAACAGAAGAAAATGAATGGGCGACACTCTTCCACCGCTATATCCCAGAGTGGCTCGCCTTGACAGACAAAAATCAGTTAACCGTCTATTTCACAGGCGAATCCAGTCTCTACCTACGTCCGCACCTCCAACTGTGGTGGAAACCTGTGCTGGCGTGGAGCGGGTTTATTATTACGCTACTTTTCACGACGTTTTGCATCAACATTATTCTGCGGAAGCAGTGGATTGAAATCGAACGACTCAGCTATCCGATTATTGAGTTACCGTATCAGATGACAACGACACGTTTCTTCCGCGCAAAACCGCTCTGGATCGGGATAATTCTGGCGGGTGGGATAGATGTGATTAACGGGCTGCATTTCCTGTTCCCCAATTTTCCGGGACTCGGTGGCGAGTTCTATGATTTGCGTCCGCTGTTCACGACAAAACCGTGGAATGCGATTGGGTGGACACCCATCGTTCTCTTCCCTTTCGCTGTCGGGATGGCATACTTTATCCCGCTTGATCTATCGTTCACATTCTGGTTTTTCTATATCTTCTGGAAATTTGAGATGATTTTCGGTAGCATTGCTGGCTTACAGCGGATTCCCGGGTTTCCGTTCATCTTTGATCAGTCGTTTGGGGTCTGTGTTGGTGTCTTGTTGATGGCATTATGGAGTGCGCGGCACCATCTACGGCGTGTCTTCCAGCAAGCGTGGTCCGCAAATAGTGGATCGGCATCAAACGAACCGATGCCCTATCGCCTCGCAGTGTTAGGACTGATCATCGGATTTTTACTGCTGACCGGTTTTTGGTGGGTCGCTGGCATGTCTTTCTGGGTGGCGGTGCTTGTCCTTGCCATTCATCTGACGACAGTGACAGTGATTACCCGTGTCCGTGCCGAACTCGGTCCACCGATTCATGATTTGCGTTCCATGGGACCCGATGTCCTACTTCCCAAAATGTTCGGGATGCGCAGGCTCGGTGGGCAGAATTTGGCACTGTTCTCGCTTGTTTTCTGCTTCAATCGCGCCTACCGAGGCAATACGATGCCGCATCAATTAGAGGGCTTGAAACTGGCGGAGCGGTCGCGCAGTTCTTCGCGACGGATGGCTATCGCAATGCTGCTTGCCATGGTAATAAGTCCTTTCGCTGCCTTTTGGGGCGCGCTCCATATCGGTTATGAACACGGCGCGATCGAGGTCTGGTCAGGCTCCGTATTTAACCGCACACAGAGTTGGTTAACGAATCCGATGCCTGTCAATATTCCGTCATTGATTGCTACGGTTTTCGGGCTGCTGTTCGCGTTTTGTCTTACGTTGGTTCGACTCCGATTTTTCTGGTGGCCCCTGTATCCGATTGGATATGCGATCTCAGGTACCTGGGCAGTCAATTTCTTCTGGTTTTCGGTTTTTATCAGTTACTTTATCAAGTTAGCGATTCTGCGTTTCGGTGGCGTGCGGACGTTTCGGCGGGTTGCCCCATTCTTTCTCGGATTGATTTTAGGAGAATTCTTTGTCGGAAGCGTCTGGGGACTTCTGGGCATCTTCCTACAAAAACCGATGTATCGGTTTATCTGGTAAAGGAATAGGCAACGGACGTTTTTCGTTGACAAAGATTGATGAATTCCTTAAAATATAATGGGCTTCTATTGATGAGGTACACAGCAATATATTTGGGGATTAAAGGCTTCCGAGACTGGCTATGGAACAGATACAACAACTTCACCGAATCACGATATGGGGAGTCGGATTAATCGGCGGTTCGCTTGGGCTTGCCCTAAAAAAGAACGGATTTCAAGGACAACGCATCGGATTAGGACGCAATATCGGTAGACTTGAAAATGCGCTTGAACACGATGCTGTCGATGTGATAACAACAGAGGTATCGGAGGGACTACAAGACACCGATCTGGTTGTGTTATGCACGCCTGTTGCGTTAGTTCCGACGTTAGTGCAACGCATCGCTGAATCTGTTATCCCGCAACACCATCGGATCGTGCTAACGGATGTGGGCAGCACGAAATCAGTGTTAGTAGAGACAGTTGAAGCGCAACTACAAGAACAGAGGGCAGATGCCCTCTCTTTTGTTGGTGGACATCCGATGGCAGGTTCTCATGAAACCGGTGTCGGGGCAGCGAAGGCAACGCTTTTTGAAAACGCGACATGTATCCTAACGCCGACAGAAAACACTGACGCGGATGCCTTAGCACTCATTAAAAACTTGTGGGAATTTGTTGGCGCAGTACCACATCTCCTTTCGCCTGAAACCCATGATCTGCTCATCGGTGGTGCAAGCCACCTCCCGCATCTTGTTGCAAGTATCCTCGCCAACACCGTCGCGAATGTGGAAACCGAAGAGGGCAAAGCACTGGATTTCACAGCGACCGGCTTTCGAGATTCTACCCGTATCGCAGCGGGATCGCCGGACTTATGGACCGGCATTTTCACACAGAACAGAGATGTCCTCGTATCGTTGATCGATGACATCACTGAAAACTTAACCGAATTCAAAACTTTGCTTCAGACAGATAACCTCGCCGAGATCGAACGTGTCCTTCTGACAGCACAAGTTACTGTCAAAAAACGTAGGGAAAAATTGGGAGGCTCATGAAAAAGATTGGATCTCAGGTAACGATCGCGATAGACGGCCCCGCCGGGTCTGGAAAAAGCACGGTTGCGCGGCGCGTCGCAGAAACACTCGGACTCCTTTATCTTGATTCTGGCGCGATGTACCGAGCCGTGACCGTGTTGGCAATACAGAATGAACTTGCAGCAGATAGCCCTGAACTCATTGAACAGGTGAAAGCGTGCCACATCGAATTCGCGGATAACGGCAAGACAATTTTGCTCAATACCAAAAATGTATCTGTCCAGATCCGCACCCCAGCAGTTAACAGATTTGTTGCGGACGTTGCAAAAATACCGGAGATTCGCCATGAGATTGTCAAGCATCAACAGCGGATCGGTGCCGAGGGGAGTATCATCGCTGAAGGCAGAGATTTGACGACTATTGTTTTTCCAGATGCCGATTTTAAATTCTATCTCGATGCTTCTGTAACAGAGCGGGCAAAACGGAGACTCGCCGAACTTCAAGCGCAAAACGTGGATATAACACTGGCAGCGGTTGAAGCAGAAATTAGTGCACGCGATGAGAAAGACAAAACACGGGCACATAGTCCGCTTCGTGCCGCAGACGACGCGATTATCATCGATACAACCGATAAAACGATTGATGAAGTGGTCGATTTTATTACAGCACAGATAAGCAAAGACGAGGGCTGCTCAAAGTAAGTTATGTGGTATACCAATAATCAATTTTGGACCCCCCGTTCACTCTACCGATGGGGACATCGACTCACAAACATCTTTTGTAAAACCATGGGACACCTTGAGGTTCAGGGTGTTCACCACATTCCAAAAGAGGGTGGCGTGCTGCTTGTCTCAAACCACGTCAGTTTCCTTGATCCCGTAATTGTCGGTTCCGCCGCAAACCGTGAAATTCATTTCATGGCACGGAGCACCGCGTTCGACATCCCCGGTATCGGGAAACTCATCTCAATGTATAACGCCTACCCTGTAAATAGAGGCGCGCCTGACTTGGGTGCGTTGCGAAAGACTATTTCGCTTTTAAAAGCAGGCAACGTCGTACTTATGTTCCCAGAGGGCACCCGAAGCGTTGATGGGACATTAGGTAAGGCGCGCGACGGGGCGTGTTTTATTGCTGATAGGGCGGGTGTACCGACAATTCCTGTCTTTCATAGTGGGGCAGAACGGATGTTACCCCGCAGCAGTAGACGACTGCGCCGAGCGAAGTTGATGGTCACCTTTGGTGAACCGCTTGAACTTATCGCCGAGGAATTCGAGACGAGACGTGAAATGTATCAGCAGATGGGCAACCAGATAATGGAAGCGATTGCGGATCTACGAGACAGCATGTTTAGTTCGGGTTCGCCAAAATGAGCAGCACATCACCCTCTTGAACCTGATACGTTTTACCTTCGGCTCTCAGCAACCCTTTGCTTCGCGCTTCGGGATAACTACCAGACTCGACTAAGTCAACCCAGCTAAGCGTTTCTGAACGAATGAACGCGTCCGCAAAGTCGGTATGGATACGTCCCGCTGCGTCAACGGCAGTTTGTCCTTCACGCAACGTCCATGCGCGTGCCTCCGTCGGGTTGGTTGTAAAAAATGTGATTAGCCCTAATAACTTATATGAGGTCTGAATAAATCGCTCTAAAGCGGATTCGCGTAGCCCCATCTCTGCCATAAAAATCTCAGCGTCAGCCGCATCAAGTTGCGAGAGTTCCATCTCTAATTGCGCGGCGAGTACAATCACTGCTGTTTGCGGCTCCGCCCCATATTTACTGAAACGTTCACGAATTTCATCAACTGCTTCGAGTTGTGTTTCGCTGATATTACAGACCAGCAACAACGGTTTCTGCGTCAAAAATCCGTAGCCGCGTATTAACTTTTCTTCGTTGTCAGATAAATCAAGCGTGCGAAGCGGTTCTCCCTTTTCCAAAGTCTCTTGACACGCCTCTAAAAGCCGAATTTCGTTCTGCTGTTCGGGTAGTTTTTGGTTTTGAAACTGCTTTCGGAGTCGATCAAGCCTATTTTCAACGATTTGCAGATCTGCCAGCGCAAATTCAAGGGAGACACTTTCGATGTCGCGTTCGGCATCAACACTGCCGTCAACATGTGGCACCGATTCATCTGCAAACAGCCTAACGACATGCGCAAGGGCATCGACGGTGCGAAGTTCCGCCAGCATCCCAGAATCCAATTCTGCTTGCTCCACATCCGATTTGGTCACCCCAGCGACATCCACATAGTCAATTGTCGCAGGTGTTGTTTTCTGGGAGCCAACTATCTCTGCTAAACGCTCCAGACGCTCGTCTGGTACATTGGCAGTGCTGAGGTTGATTTGACCGCGACTCGTGTAGCCCCCAATCTCTGCATTCGATTGGGCTAAGGTATTAAACACTGTCGTTTTTCCGACCTGTGGTCTGCCCACAATACCGATTCTCATTCTTCTCTCTCACTGTATTTTACTGACAACCATTCCACTGACTGCTGACCGCTGAGGGTCATCTTTCTGACTGCCGATAGCCGATAGCCATCTTTCTGATAACCGGCAACCATTCGCGATAGAAAATCTATTGACAATATCCGCGTAAAGTGTTAGCATAAGGAACAGATATAGGATCCAACTCGGAGGTAAATTGAACATGAGTGTCCAAAACGGAAAGTGGAAACGCCACATCGTCAAAGGTTTGACGGTTCTCCTAATCCTTACAATATGCCTTGCCATTCTGCAATGGTTTATCATCAAGGAATTATTCGGTTTCGGAGCGGATATGGTGAAGGACGCACTGCTTCGACAAGCCCCTGAGGGGGTCAACCGATACGACATTGAAACGACGTTTGATCGGGTCAAAACCGCTGGCATGCAGCTTCCGTTCAGTTTCCTTACCGGGAAAATCAGCCTCCGTAAGATTAGAGCCGTTGGTAGTTATGCAATAGAAGCTAACGATGATCAAGCTTGGGACGCTGATGAAATTAACACACTCCTCCGAATGATGAATGCTTCTGTCGGAGTTAAAGGAGGCACTGAGTGACTTGCATCATCAGTTGCAGGCGACACTTAAACAATGCAAACAAACCTGACGCCCCCTTATGAAAAATTTGCCTACGCCTATGACCGGATGATGACAAACGTCAATTATACGCGCTGGACCCACTACATCGAGTCACTCTTTGACAAATATGATTGTAAACCGCGCCGCGTCCTCGATTTGGCGTGCGGTACGTGTGCATTGACAATACAACTCGCACTGAAAGGCTATGAAATGACGGGTGTCGACCGCGCAACCGGTATGTTGGAAATTGCGACAGAGAAGGCGACAGCGCATGACGTGGATATTGCGTTACATCACGGTGATATGCGCGATTTCCAGCTGAACCAACGGTTTGACGCAATTCTCTGCACGTATGATAGCATTAACTATGCCCACGATGAAACCGAGTTGCACAATGTTTTTGAATCCGTCGCGAAACATCTGGAACCCGACGGCTTATTTATTTTCGATGTGACAACTGAACGAAACATCGTTGAACATTTCCACAACAAAACGTTCGCCTCAAATCATGAGGACTACACCTATATCTGGAAAAATACCTATATCCATCACACCAAAATGTGCCGCACTTTACTAACTTTTTTCATCCGTGAAGGCGAGTTATTTCGACGCTATGAGGAGGTACATCAGCAGCGTATCTTTGAAGTCAGCACTGTCAATGACCTACTGAAAAAAGCGGGTTATAAACCCTTGAGTGCTTACGATATGTACACCTTCACGCGATGGAACCGTTATTCAGATCGGATTAATTTTACGGCACGTCTCATCTGATTAGAAATGGCTTTACCTGTGAACACTTACAGCCCTTCTGCTATGAGGTCCCCAACCTCTTCAGTGGTATAGCCCATCCGCCCCGCACCCAGATCTTTGATTTTTCCGCTTGCGAGTAGATTGCTGATGGATTTTTCGACTTTTGCCGCTGCGTCTGCATACCCAAGGTGATCCAGCATCATTCCTGCTGCACCGACTGCCGCGATTGGATTAATCTGGTTTTTGCCGGTGTAACGGGGTGCGGAACCGTGGATCGGTTCAAACATGGCGACGCTCTCTGGATTCAAATTACCGGATGCAGCAACACCCATACCCCCTTGAATCATCGCGCCGAGATCGGTAATAATGTCGCCGAACATATTACACGTCACAACAACATCGAACCACTCCGGATTTTTCACCATCCACATCGTTGTCGCATCAACAAATGCGTATTCTTTTTTGATGTCGGGATAATCTTCACCCACTTCGTCAAAGACGCGCCGCCAGAGGTCGTGTGCGTAGGTGAGAACGTTTGCTTTATCGCAGAGCGTCAAGGTATTTTCCTTGTTCCGTTTTTGGGTGAGTTCATACGCATAACGGACACAACGTTCCACGCCTTTGTAGGTGTTGATCATCTCCTGAATAGCCACTTCGTCGCGCGTGCCGCGTTTCAGGAAACCACCGATACCTGCGTATAAGCCTTCGGTGTTTTCACGGACAATGATAAAATCAATTTCCTCAGGGCCTTTGTCTTTCACAGGGGTTGGCACGCCAGGGTAGAGTTTGACGGGACGCAAGTTGATATAGAGATCGAGTTCAAACCGGACTTTTAACAGGATACCTTTCTCTAAAATGCCGGGTTTAACATCGGGGTGTCCGATAGCACCAAGATAGATAGCGTCAAGTCCTCGGAGTTCCTCTAATACGGAATCCGGTAGCACCTCGCCGGTAGCGAGATACCGATCGCCACCGACATCGTATTCGACTGTTTCGTATTGTATTCCTGCTGCTGCGGCTGCTGCCCCGAAGACTTTCATCGCTTCGCGTGTCACTTCGGGGCCGATTCCATCGCCAGGGATGAGACCGATTTTGTACATAGGTTTTCTCCAAACGTTAATGTGAATTTCGACGTAACGTAACTTGTAAGCTGAAATTTGCTATAGAAAAATGGATACCTTATATTTTACCACATCTGGCGCGATATTGCAAATTGGGGTTTCCCTAAAAAGGTGGGGTGTGTTATAATGAACATCTATGCTCGGTGGATCGCGAGACATCGGAGGGACATCTTGATTAGCGAAGCCCGCCTAAAAACTATCCTCAATCGTTTTGGTGATCAGCGAATCCTGGTCGTCGGAGATTTTTATCTTGATGCCTACTGGTACATAGACAAAGTCCGTTCGACGCTATCGTTGGAAACACCTTGGCACACGAATCCTGTTGTTGAACAACGCTATAGTCCCGGTGCGGCAGGGACGGTCACAAACAATCTCAAAGCATTAGGTGTGAAGACCGTCTATACGTTAGGTGTCATTGGCGAAGACGGATTTGGCGGGACGCTGCTCAATTGCCTACAAACGAATGGATGCCTGACGGATTTTATGGTCCAGGTGCCGAAATGGGTCACGCCTACCTATCTCAAACCGATTCACCGCGGCTATGAAGGCGTGGAAACAGAGGGACCGCGGTTTGATATTGAGAATCAATCCCCAATGGGACCAGAAGTTGAAGCATCCGTTATTGACGCACTTCAAGCGTGCATTCCGCTTGTTGACGGCGTAATCATCGGTGATCAGATGCCATTTGAGAACTTAGGGGTCGTGACAAGTCGTGTGAGAGACGTATTATGTGAGTCGGCATTGGCATTCCCTGAAAAAATCTTTTTTGCTGACTCCCGCACGCGGATTGGTGCGTATCAAAATGTCATCATTAAACCGAACCGATTTGAGGCAAAACGTGCGATTCAGCCAGAATGGAGCGGACATCAGGTTGATATCGAAGAAGCGAAGCAGTGCGCGCTTACCCTCGCGGCAGAGACCCAAAATACAGTGTACGTCACGCTCGGCGAAAACGGTATCCTCGTCTACCATAACGATGCGTTCACACACATCCCCGGTATCCCGACTGATGATGAGACCGATCCGGTTGGGGCAGGCGATAGCGTCTCGGCGGGACTTGTGACGACACTCTGCAGCCTTGGGATCAATGCTGCTGTCGAAGCGGCTTATGTTGGGAATCTCGTCGCTTCAATTACTGTCACTAAAATCGGCACTACCGGCACCGCTTCACCCGCAGAAATCCTAAAACGCCATCGGAGCCTTGCGAATCTATGAACGTTTTTGACGCAATGACGCAGCGCCGAAGCCATCGCGGCGCGTTCCAAAAACGCCCGATAGCACCTGATGACCTTGAGAAACTCATCGAGACTGCGCGATGGGCACCCTCACCCTTCAATGTCCAACCTTGGGAACTCGTGCTTATTCAGGAATCAGAAGGCAAAGCAGCTCTCGCCGATATAACAGAACGTGCTGTCGTTGAACAATTCAAGGATCCAAAATTTCTTGATGACAACAGTCAGTGGATGCGTCTCACGGAGGCGGAGTGGCAGGAACGCGGTGATGGTGTTCTCCTGACCGATCACGTCACGCTACCAAAACCGCTCCAGGATGCCCCTGAAAAACTACTGCAAGGGTTATTAAAAAACGCGAAATCATTTACAATTTTCGGGCATTTAGGCGCAGGTAAAATACCTGCCAAAGAGATTGCTACACAGGTACGAGAAGCACCACTGCTTATGCTGGTGACGATGAATTGTAAGCGGTACCCACCCGGTGAAGGCGGGACTCGGTGGATGTGGTTGAGCATGGGGATGTTGATCCAAAATGTACTCCTCGCTGCGACCGCCCTAAAAATCGGTGTGCAGTTTGTCAGTGCACCGCTGGAGCGTGCAGCAGATCGTGAACTGATCCGCCAACACCTTAACGCGCCTACTGCTCATGAGATAATTACGTTGCTCAGAATGGGGTATGTTGAGGAGAGCAGTGTGGACGCTGTGCGGTTAGATACCACAGAATTTGTGCATTTTGAAAAGGTGGGGAAAAAATAATATTAATAGCGACGCAGGCGTGCACGGCAACCCGCCGCAACTCAAAATGCAGGCGGAGTTTGAAACCCCGCCTGCAGTGGGGGATGTTTAAGCTTCTCGATTTTGCAAGATTTCTTTCAATGCTGCTTTCTTTCTTTTTAGTCGCCGTAACTGGCGTTGACGGATTTGTGTCCGTCGCCGGACCTGTCCGCTTTTACTTCTTGGCATAATTTTACCCCCTTTCCTCTACCGTTTTAGCAAGGTACATCACTGCTGATGTACAATGGGATTCCACTTCTGCCATTGCAGTGGCAAGTTCTGCCTCTGAACGCGCATGTAGCTGAAGTCTGTCTTCGGTAACCGTAATGTAACGTCCGTTTTCTCCATCAACAAATTCAATCTGTCTTTCGTTTTCGCTCACCAAAGTATAGTTTGCAAGCCCGTCTTGTAAAGACCCGTCATCCGTTGCCCCCTTGAAGCTCTCCTTTATAGCCAATCCGTTGAAATTTTTATAGAGTGCTCGAGCCGGAAGTTCGTCAGGTGACACTGCCGGTAGAGGGGATGCTACCTCTGGTGGCGCAGTTTCTTGCGGAATAACCAACTCTGGTTCCGTGAGTTGGACGGGTTCCGGTGGTTCTATTTCTGTTTTTGCAGGAATGGCTACAGCCGATTCAAGGTCAACGGCTTCCGCATCTACTTCAAAAGAAATCAATTCCATAGCAGCGGATTCAACATCCTCATTTCTTTCGACTGCTTCGTCTAAGTCAGCGTTTGAAAAAGCAGCAATGGGTTGAGATGGATATGTTTCCGAATCTTCCTGTGCTAAGACATCGGAGAGAATTTCTTTAACGTCTTCTCGACCGTCAACAACTACGTCGAGTTGTTCCACAATCATCCGCAGGCTTTCGATACCGATCGTTTGAATCATCGGGTGGAACGCCAATATCTCCGGTGGTGCTGCTTCAAAAAGTGAAGAGGTAACGAAAGCAACCTCAGCGAGGTCTCGGTTGCCAATTAATTTGAGGCGTCTTTCACATGCGGTGAGTGCCCGTTTTAATTGTTCCATGAAGTCCGGTGTGACCAGATGTGGAAGGACCTCTAAACGAAAATGATCGCATGCCTCTTCCGCTTCCGACATGACGGTTGGTCGCGCCGCATTGATGGGCGCTTCATCTACATATATATCCGTGAGATGGATAGGATCGCCTTCAGGTGCAAGCAAACGCTCTGGTTCGTCTATAGGTGTATCTTCATTCTCTGCTTCAATGTGGTCAAGGACTTCCATGACCCGTTTCTGCATCAGTTCGGTGTCGAAAAGTATCCCCTCAAACTCAGGTTCGTCGAGCAATTTCCGGCTCGCTGAGATACAGGCATGTAGATATTCTTCTTCCGATTTTTCATGAAGCAGTTTACGTTGCTTTTCGAGTGCAATCTGCTTTTGTCTGGATTTCCGGTCGCGATTTCGTTTCTCACGCTTCCGTGCCACATTTGTGGTGCGGCGCCCTTTTTTCTTTGCCATGGTAATGTATTTTAGGACTTACGCAACCCCGTTTGCAGGCGGGGTTTCAAACCCCGCCTGCAGTGCGTAGGACAACCGTTATCATAGAAAAATGTGTAAGTCCTGGTATTTTTGCGACTAACGAGTTATTTGATAGATGCCTCAGACAACGCTTTCGTATCCGAAGCTGGATATGGCATTAGTTTAGCACATTATTTAAGTATATACCAACATATTTTCGTTGTCAAGTCTAAATCAGGTTTCTCGCCTGACTCACGAATTAGCCTGCAAATGTTGATGCCTCAAATCGCCGAATACAACAACCTTGGCACCGTAATATTACAATTTTTGCGTCGTAATTTGCAAAATGGCATTATATTCAGTATAATTATAGTATTAACTTGTAAAAGAGGCGTTCCTAAATAGTTCTTTTCAGATGTTTTCCTTCTCATTTCTATGAAAAACGGTAAATGTAGGCATTTTGTACGGTTCAATTCCGGGCTACCGTATCCAGTAGTATTGTGCAACAACCAAGCACACCTGACAAAACCACGTTGGGTCTACTGTGAGAGGTTCATACACGAGTGAGACGAACCTTGACCCTGTGAGGACACTCGGAAGTGATAAAGCGTCAGTCTTCCGGGGCTGACTTTGACGGTTCGGCCACGTCACGCGTTCCTTGTGGCGTGCATTCCGTCTCTAACCCCTGCTACGTCGCAGAGTTCACCATGGGTTAGGGACAGGCTTAGGACGCGACGGTGTCCGTAACAGGGGTAGGATCCCTCTAAAAATCTGTTGCTTTTCATAGATATACACAGAAAAGCATGAGTTTTTAGGAACAGACGTAGATTATTCGCTACGTTTTCTAACTATATCATTCCATAAACAGCCGTGTTAATTTATCACCAGTTGTGAAATCAGTAGTGAGAACTTGGCGTTTACGCCAAAATCATAAGGAAAATTGTATGACATACAAAAACGATATTAAACCGATCCTCTTCGTGCTTGGTATTGTTATAGGCATTTTGCTGTGCACGTTTACGACAGTTATGGCGGACCAACACGCCGAACCGGCAGAGGAAGCAGAAGAAACTACGAGTGAGGCAGAAGCAACTGAAGAAGCGTCTGAAGGGGACGCGCCTGTCAGGCTTGAGAGTCTTGTTGTGGTTGGGACGCGTGCGCAACCACGTTCTGTCTTAGATTCAGCAGTACCGATCGATATTGTGTCAAATGAAGCCTTTGAGAAGCAGGGTGGCGCGGACTTACCGGATCTGCTGAGAACTTTGGTGCCATCTTATAACGTCAATACACAGCCGATTAGCGATGCGTCAACAGTCGTACGTCCGGCGAATTTACGGGGACTTGCCCCAGACCATACACTCGTGCTGGTCAATAACAAGCGGCGACACCGTGCCGCAGTGATTCACTGGCTCGGAAATGGTCTGTCTGATGGCTCACAGGGACCTGACCTGGCACCTATTCCGGCAATTGCCTTGCAACAGGTAGAGGTCCTCCGTGATGGCGCGTCCGCACAATACGGTTCCGATGCTATTGCGGGTGTGATGAATTTTCGATTGAAAGACAACTATGAAGGCGGTTCGTTTGAATTTAAACCCGGTATCTATCAATTCGGCGATGGTCGCCAATTTGCGCTCGCCGGCAATATCGGTTTAGGGAATCCAGACGCGTGGAGTAGTCTCAGTTTTGAATACGGTGGCGCAGATCCGACCATCCGATCTATCCAACGTACGGATGCCATAAACTTGATTAACGCAGGCAATTTCAGTGTGAAAGACCCCGCGCAAATTTGGGGACAGCCGATTATAGAGAATGATGTCAAATTGTTTGCCAACTACGGTGCTACCCTCACAGATACCATCAATTTCTATGGACACGCCAACTACGCCCGAAAGCGCGTTGAAGGCGGGTTCTATTTCCGAAATCCAAACACTCGCAATGGCGTGTTTAGCCCAAGCGGGAGGGATGATACGTTGCTCGTTGGGGATTTGCGGGGTTTGTCAGCGGAGATGGCAGCCTGGGAAGCCCGAAAGGCGGCGTGGGAAGCCGAAAATGCGGCAGCAGTGGAAGCCGGGGCGACGTTTCTCGAACCGTCACCTCACGATGCTGACGATATCCCGATAGTCAACCACGTTCCTGATCCCGAACGGTTGCAAGCCGTCAAGAATGACCCGAATCTATTCAATTTCCAAGAGATGTTCCCAGGCGGATTCACACCCAGATTCGGTGCATTCATGTGGGATAGTTCCGTCGTCGTTGGCGTTAAAGGCACCGCTCTGGAAGAAGCGTTAGGCAAACCCTTAACGTGGGATTTGAGTGGCTCTTTTGGACGCAACCATGCTGATTTCTTTATCTTTAACACTGTCAATGCTTCGCTCGGCCCCGATACACCAACGTATTTTGATCCGGGCGACTATATCCAGACGGATTATAACCTCAACTTTGATGTAACCTATCCGCTCAGCGACATGGTGTTCCTCGCTTCTGGTTTGGAATATCGGGACGAAGGATTTGAAATCATAGAGGGCGAACGCGAGTCGCATCAGATCGGACCTCTTGCAGCGCAAGGCTTCACGGCTGCCTCCAACGGATTTTCGGGGTTTAGCCCGGTTGCGGCAGGCAAATGGCACCGTTACAACGTTGCGGCATATCTGGAAACTGAAATCAGACCGATTGATCCGCTCCTGATCGCGCTGGCTGTCCGCGGTGAACAATTTGAGATCTTCGGTGGCACCCTGAACTACAAAGCCGCTGTAAACTACAAGGTTACGGAAACGATGCGGTTGCGGGGAAGTTATAGTAGCGGGTTCCGCGCACCGACACCCGGACAGCAAAATACGTTCAACATTACCACTGAATACGATTTTGAGAAGGGTGATCTCGTTAATAAAGGCACAATTCCTTCCACCAACCCCGCTGTCGGTGTTGTGACAGGCAAGGAAGATAATTCGCTTAACCCAGAAAAATCAAATAACTTCACAGGTGGATTTACCGTCGATATTTTGGGCGTAAATCTCACGATGGACTTTTTTGATATTCGGCTGAAAGAGCGGTTATCGGTGTCACAACACTTTACATTGACTGACGTGCAGAAGGCGCAGCTCATCGCTGAAGGTGTAACCAGTGCAGCGAATCTGGAAACATTCCAGTTCTTTATCAATGACTTCAATACCAGCACCCAAGGTATTGATACCGTCGTTACGATACCTATACCGAACGGAAACCTCATCGCCGTGTATAACTTCACGTCAACTAAGGTTACCCATATCGTAGTCGGCGGAGAACTCGTCGAATTAACTGATGAATTTGACGATCCTGATTATGCAGGTTGGGATGGTGCCACACTGGACGCGCATCGAAGAAGAGAACTGCAAGAGAATTTACCCAAACACCGCGCCAGCCTGACCGGCGTTTACTCCATAACGGATGACTGGGGAGTGCTCGGGCGCGCCAGCTATTTCAGCGGTTGGTTCGATTCTGAAGATTACTTACAGAATCCAAGTGTGGAAGGCACTGGAGAATACACTGGAAGGGTTATTTTCGACCTGGAAACCACTTACACCGTGGGCGGCGGATTGGCACTCACGCTCGGTGGAAGAAATATCCTGAATACCTATCCCGATGAAAATCCGAATGGTGCTGGTTCTGTCGGCAACAAATACGGTCAGTTCAGTCCGTTTGGGTTTGATGGCGCGTACTGGTACGCCAAAGTCGGATACAGTTTCTAACACCTATTCATGAAGGCACGGTTCTCAACCGTGCCTTCTCAATTTGCATCAACCCTCCTTTAAACAGTCATATCTATCATTGTGAAAATAAGGAGTTTCACTTATGAAAGTCGCACTTAATTTTCTGATGCTGCTGCTTCTGGGACATATTGTTATCGCCGTTTTTATAGGTTTAGCACCAGTGGCAATAGCACAGGAAAGTGGTGAAGAAGGGTCAGAAGCGGAAACGGAATCAAGTAGCGAAGAGATTGTAACGCTTGAAGGTATAGTCATCGTAGGAACGCGTGCGAAACCACGTTCGCTTCTTGAATCTGCGGTGCCTATTGATGTTTTACCGAGCGAAGATTTCGTCAAACAAGGGAACACGGATTTACCAGACCTGTTGAGAAACTTAGTGCCATCTTACAATGTCAACGCACAACCGATTGCTGATGCGGCTACTGTTGTCCGCCCAGCAAACCTACGAGGATTGGCACCAGACCACACGTTACTGCTGGTTAATGGCAAACGTCGTCACCGTGCCTCCGTGATTGCTTGGCTCGGCAATGGGTTGTCTGATGGCGCACAGGGTGCTGACCTTTCTCCTATCCCTTCCATCGCTCTAAAACAGGTGGAGGTGCTACGAGACGGCGCATCGGCACAGTACGGTTCCGATGCGATTGCAGGTGTCATGAATCTGCAGCTCAAAGACAGTTACAAAGGCGGTTCTTTTGAAATCAAACCCGGTATTTTCCAAACAGGTGATGGGCTTACATATTCTTTCGCGGGTAATATCGGTTTGGGACATGAGGCCCTCTGGACGAATCTCAGTGTAGAATACGGCGGCATGAATGAGACAGATCGTTCTGTACAGCGAGATGATGCTACTGCTCTCATCGGTGCTGGAAACACGGATGTCGCTGACCCCGCCCAACCGTGGGGACATCCTATTATTAGGAACGACATCAAACTTTTTGCGAACTACGGTGCAAGCATCACCGATGACATTAAGTTTTACGGGCATGCGAACTACGCTCAGAAGGAAGTTGAAGGCGGTTTCTACTTCCGAAATCCCAATACTCGACCCGCAGTCTTCAGTAACGATGAAGGAGCGACTTTGCTTGTTGGGAATTTGCGAGGTTTAACAGCGGAAATGGCAGCTTGGGAAGCCCGAAGGACGGAGTGGGAAGCTCAAAATGCGGCAGCAGTGGAAGCCGGGGAGACATTTCCTGAACCGTCGCCTCACGATGCCGACGATATTCCAATAACCAACCATGTTCCTGATCCTGAACGGTTGCAAGCCGTCAAGAATGACCCGAATCTATTCACATTCCAAGAACTTTTTCCGGGTGGGTTTACGCCTCGCTTCGGTGCCGACACACTGGATGCCTCGCTCCTCGTTGGATTGAAAGGGACAATCGTTGAGGATTTGGAATGGGATTTAAGTGCCTCCTATGGACGGCACGCCTCCGACTTCTTTATCAAAAATACGGTCAATGCCTCCCTCGGACCAGAGACACCGACCGAATTTGACCCCGGTGATTATATCCAAGCAGATACGAATATTAATTTTGACTTAACCTATCCGCTACACGATATAGTGTTCCTCGCTTCTGGTTTGGAATACCGAACAGAGACTTTTGAAATTGTGCAGGGCCAGATTGAGTCTTGGGACATCGGTCCGCTGGCAAGCCAAGGATTTAGTTCAGGTTCTAACGGATTCCCCGGCTTCAGCGATATTGCCGAAGGGAGTTGGACCCGATCTAACTTTGCGGGCTATTTGGAAAGCCAGTTGAGACCTTTAGACTTTTGGACGATTAGTGCTGCGGTCCGTGGCGAGTATTTTGACGATTTTGGAAGCACAATCAACTACAAAGTCGCAACAAACTACGGCATCGCTGATACGCTCAAAGAACTGCTTTCGATTGATCCCGTTGTTGACTTAAGGGCGCGCGGCAGTTACAGCACCGGTTTCAGAGCACCCACACCCGGACAGCAAAATGCCTTTAACGTCACAACGGAATTCGGTGAAAACAACACATTGGTCAATAAAGGGACAATCCCTTCTACGCACGCTGCCGCAAGTTTAGTGGGTGGCAAAGCACTTGAACCAGAAAAGTCAAAGAACTTCACCGTTGGAACGGTTATTAGTCACGCCATCGCGAGTATCACTGTTGACTATTTCAATATCAAGGTAGAGGATCGGTTGGCTCCGACAAAAGACTTCCAGCGCGGTAAAGATATCACGGAGGCACAAATTCAGCAGCTCGTGGCTGAAGGTATTACGAGTGCAGGCAACCTACAAGAGTTCCGGTTCTTTACCAATGAATTTGAGACGAGCACCCAAGGGATTGATGTGATTCTCACTGCACCAATACTCGAAGGTGCGCTGAGTCTCGCTTATAACTACACGGGGACTACAGTAACCGAACGTAATTCTGAGATCCTTGATGACACACGCGTCCGGCTATTGGAGGAAGGTGTCCCTCGTCATCGCGGTAATGTGACGTTAACACAAGCCATCGGTGATAGTTTAGGCGTATTGGGACGGGTCAATTATTACGGTCCTTGGTACGAGAATGCCGTAGGTGCGCAAACCTATGATGGCGCGTTTCTCGTGGACCTTGAAGTGAGTTACGCAGTCATTGAAAACTTAGGCATCACGATTGGTGTGAATAATGTTCTCAATGTTGAACCGGATAATATTACTTCCGCAGAGGGACCTGACGTGCCCTTTGATATTAAAGAATTTCCAGCCAAAATCGTTGGCAGGCCCTTTGGTGAGTATAGTCCTTATGGATTTGGCGGCGCGTTCTGGTATACTAAAGTTGGTTATAGTTTTTAGGAATCATGTGGTTTTTAGTTTGGGTTAGGAAGCAGCTGCCCAGCTGCTACCTAACGTGAAAGGAATTTTCATGCTATTTCAACGGAACAGCCAAGTGCTTAGATATATAACTATCGTCGGAATTTTCATCTCATTCTTCTTACTAAGTATCTTCTTTTTAAGTTGTGATCATATTCAACGAGTCGTTGATCCCGAAGCGGTAGTGCCTGCTGACGGCGCGGTTACGGTCAAAATCGGTTTCATTTACAGTCCACCTGACCCCGGAACAACTCGGAATGGTGCTGAATTGGCGGTTACCCTCGCGAATGAGGCAGGAGGAATCAACGGTCTACCGATAGAGCTTCTCATTAGAGACGACAAGCGAGATGCCTTACTCAGTGTTCAACACGCCGAGGCGTTGGTTGCTGCAGGCGTGTCAGCAATTGTGGGGCCTGATTACAGTACGTTGGCTGTGGAGGTCGGAGCGGTTGTCCAGCAACACGGCATACCTATGGTGACAACCTACCCAACGAACCCAGATGTTCCTCGAAATGGGGACTTTTCATTTATGGGTGCCTACATTGATCCGTATCAGGCGAGCATAATGACGGGTTTTGCCAGGCAAGAATTGCAAGCAACAACAGCCGCGGTCCTCACGGAAACAGGTAACGCATATTCGGAAGGGCTCTCGAATACTTTCGTTGAGGACTTTATTGCACAAGGCGGTACGGTTGCCATCCATCAATTTTACGAGACAGGCACCACAGATTTTACTGAGCAGTTGCTGGCAATTGCTGCCGTTGAACCAACCGTTGATGTTGTTTTTTTACCAGGTTTAGGGCCCGAGTTCCCACTGGCGGTTAAGCAGGCAAAATCTGACGATATAGGCATCTCTGCCACCTTTCTCGGTGGTGATGGCTGGGATCGACCCGATTTAGTTGAAATCGGTGGGATGGCACTTGAAGGTAGTTTCTTCGCGAACCATTTTGCATCGGACGGTCAATTAAGCGAAGCAGCACGTCAATTTGTTGACGCTTACACCGAAAAATACGGCATCGCACCCGATGGACCCGCAGCACTCGGATACGATGCTGCTACCATTCTCATTGAGGCGATGCGCCGGACAACCGAACTAACCCCCGCTGCAATTCGAGATCAAATTGAGGCGACTCAGGACTACAGCGGCGCAACGGTATTATCCCACTATGATGAAAATCGACATGCAGTCAAGAGTTTAGTTATCAATACTATCAAAGATGGAAAGATACAGTTCCATCAATTGATAGTCCCATAATACTTAGCAATTATAAAACGCGAGGTCCCTGGACATCGCAATTTTCCCGAAATGAGGTAAATTATAATGAGCAATCAGAACAGAGATGCAGAATATACAATGGGACGCAGTGAGGAAGAGACCCAACGCTTAATCGAACAATCGCAACTTTATGACGATGTAACACGGCGTTTTTTTCTTAGAAGCGGTATCGCTAAAGGCATGAAAGTACTTGATGTCGGCAGTGGGGCAGGGGATGTCGCGCTTACGCTCGCCGAATTTGTCGGTCCCGAAGGAAACGTCGTTGGTGTAGATGTCAACCCAGATGTTCTCAAAACCGCACAAGAACGCGCCGAGGCAGCCGGTTTTGAGAACATGGAATTCATCGCCGGTGATGTCCGAACGCTTGAACTCCCAGACGACTTTGATGCCATCGTCGGTAGACTTGTCCTGCTCTATATGGCGGATCCAGCAGATGCCCTGCGGCATTTGGCAACGCGCCTACGTCCCGGTGGAATTGTCGCCTTTCAGGATACCGAACTCGCGCTCTACCGGACAGTTATCCATCCGGATACACCTTTGATAAACCAGTTGGTTGAATGGGGACTCACGGTGTTTGAACGTTCAGGTGCCCATCTCAACATGGGTATGGAACTTTACCGGGTATTCGTTGATGCAGGTTTGCCCGAACCTACCTTACACTTTGAGGCACCCATGGGCGGTCCTGAGGGCTGGCCTGGGTTTGAGTATCTTGCGAACAGTTTTCGGAGCCTCGTTCCGCTCATGGAGGCGTATGGCATTGCGACGGCTGAAGAAGTAGATATTGACACACTCGCGGGTCGGATTCAAGCGGAAGTTACGACATCAAAACGACCGCTTCTATTGCCGCCGCACATCACTGCGTATGCCTCCCTACCGACGTAAAAGGGGCCATGTATGGCGAAAGATTACGCAGCACACTTGCACGCCTCAAAGAGCGATGCCACCTATACGTTAGGGCGCACTTCCCACGAAACAAACCGCCTCATAGAACAGTCGAGAATCTATGGAGAATCGACACGCCGTCTTTGTAAGCGGGCGGGTATTTCAAAGGGAATGCGGGTGCTTGAGATCGGTAGTGGTGCAGGTGATGTGGCACTCATGCTCGCTGAACTCGTCGGACCAACAGGGCAGATCGTTGGCGTGGATGTCAACGCGGAAATCCTTGACACAGCGCGCCAGCGGGCAACCGATGCAGGTAGGCAGAACGTCGAATTCATTGCAAGTGACGCGCGATCCCTCGTATTTTCAGAGAAATTTGACGCGATTGCCGGACGATTCGTGTTGATGTATATGGCGGAGCCAAGAGAGGCGTTTACCAAACTCATAACACACTTAAAACCGGGCGGTATCGCCGCGTTTCAGGAACCGGAGTATACGCTCTATCCTGCCGCTTTACACCCAGATACCCCTCTTATCAATCAGCTGATCACATGGATTTTGAATGTGTTTGAACATTCCAATGCGCATCTTAATATGGGCATTGGGCTTTATCAGGCTTTTGTGGACGCAGGCTTACCGCCACCGGCGATGCATCTTGAGTCTCCAATCGGTGCTGCCAAAACATGGGCAGGTTACCGATACATGGCGACTATCTTTCAGAGCCTCCTTCCGCTCCTCGAAAAGTACGAACTTGCTACAGCAGCGCAGGTGGATGTGGATACATTAGCGGCACGCATTCGGCAAGAGGTTATCACATCAAAGCGTCCCTTCTTCCTACCCTTACACGTGACAGCATACGCAACACTGCCAACCTAAATTCTCATGAATCTATGTCGACTGACAACTGATAACTCTCACTGCAAGGCAAACTGATAACCATAAAAAAAACGCGATTTTTGGTTGATATACGCATCGAAATGTGGTATAATTATATAAACTAAAATTGACGCATAGAATTCCGTCTGAACCTGTAATCGCACTTTCAATGTGCGGACATCGGATGGCGTTAACTTATATAGAACTTACGCATTTGCTCTTAAAGTCCCCCTGATAAGGGGGATTTAGGGGGTTTGGAACTAAAAAATCTACTATCGTGTGCTAAATTTGCGTAAGTCCTGTTATATTTATTAATCTCTGCTCCGTGCTTTTATTCTAACAGCAGTGGAGCCATTAGTCCGAAGAGAGGCATGAAAATTTGAAACCTTACGAACTCTTGCTTATCATTACGCCTGATCATGATGAAAACGAAGCAGAAGCACTTACGAATCAGGTAAAAGGCATCATCGAAAGTGGTGGAGCTCTCCTAAAGGTTGATCCTTGGGGAAAGAAACGACTCGCCTATCCAATCCAAAAACGGAATGAAGGCTATTATGTGCTCTATATTTTTGAAAGTGCCCCCAGTTTTGTCGCACAATTAAATCAGGCTTTGCATGTCATTGAATCGATTCTCCGCTACATGATCGTTCAATACGAAGATGATATAGACAAGTTGAAATCCGAATTAGCCGCCGAAGTAGAGCAGCCCACATCCGAAGCAGCGGAATCAACACCGGAGGTGGATGCAGAAGTAGCAGCTGAAAATGCGACAGATGATGACACAGAGGCTGAAGATACAACAGAGTCTGCTTGAAACTAAGTATCACTTGAATTTTAGACAATGGATTTTTGGCTTTTAGATTTTTGGTTTTTAATTGATGCCAAAAATTCCGAGTGTACATATAGAGAGGAAAACCATGGCAAGTTACAACCGGGTTATATTGATGGGGAATCTCACTCGAGATCCAGAATTGAAATTCCTCCCCAGCGGAACCTCAGTCGCCAATTTTGGCATCGCGATGAGTGAGCGTTACACTGATCGACAGTCAGGCGAGCAAAAAGAGAATGTCTGTTTTGTTGATGTAGAGGCATGGGGCAGGCAAGCTGAAGTTGTGAACGAATACCTCACGAAGGGGAGTCCTATTTTTATTGAGGGATCTCTTAAATTTGACTCTTGGGAAGCCGAGGATGGCTCAAAGCGTAACAAACTTCGAGTTAGAGCATTTCGGATCCAATTAATCGGTGGGCGACGCGATGGCGATGAAATGGATGGCGGTTACGCGGATGCGCAACCCGCAGCTGCACCGACACAATCCGAATCTTTCCCAGAACCACCGGCTCCGCAAGCAAGTGATGCATCCTCCGGAACAGAAGACGACATCCCATTTTAAGTGAACGTATCCTGAGAGAACCTCCATCGGATGGAGGTTCTCCGGCGTGCTAACCTCCTAATGGGTGTATTGTAGGATACTATGGATATGGCGCGTCAGAAACGTTTTGATGCGCAATACGTTAAAAACGAAGGAACACATCAACATGGCATTCCGTCGCAGGCAGCGCTATCATAAGATTGAATCTTTCGACTACAAAGATATAGATACGCTGCGAAAATTTATTAACGAACGTGGGAAAATTGTAAGTCGCCGGGTTACAGGATTAACGGCGAAACAACAGCGAATGGTAACGCGGGCTGTAAAGCGCGCACGTCATATGGCACTGTTGCCGTTTACACGATAGAAGTAGGGTTCAGCCACGTACAACTGGCACGCCTACAAAAGATAGTTTAGGTTTTCAATTATGGAAGTAATTCTAAAGAAAAGCGTTGAAGGACTCGGTGCGCCGGGCGATGTGTTAAACGTCGCGGACGGATACGCACGTAACTACCTCTTGCCGATGCAGTTGGCTGTGCATGCGACAGAGCGAAACCGTCGCTATCTGGAACATCAAAAACGAGTCATCGATCAAGAAGAATCAAAGAATAGAGAACACGCCCGTGAAATCGCAGCGCAGATCAGCGGTGTTACCTGCACCCTCAAAAGGCGTGCTGGCGAAAATGACCGACTCTTCGGCTCCGTTACCTCTATGGATGTCGCAGAAGCTGTCCGCGCTGAAGGCTTTGAATTAGAGCGTCGGTTCTTTGAACTCGCAGAGCCTATTCGTGAACTCGGTGTGTTCATGGTACCAGTCAAATTGCATACAGATGTTGTTGTTGAACTCCGCGTTGTCGTTGAACGTGAAGCGTAATTATGCAAGCACAGGCGGTTGATTCCCTCACTGACAAGGAAGCTGAACAAGCCGTACTCGGCGCGATGATGACCGAGAAGTCGGTTATTCCTCGGGTAATTGCCCTGCTTGGGCATACCTCTGATGCTTTTTTTACAACCGATCATCAACTTATCTACGCAGCGATCCTTGCTGTATACGACCGCGTTAGCAACGCTGACCCGCTTCTCGTTGCCGATGAACTGAAACGCACGGATCAGATCAATCGGGCAGGTGGTGCAGGCTATCTGTATGAACTTCAGGCACCTATTGTCGAAACGGAAAGTACGGAGTTTTATGCCGATATTCTGCATGAAAAAGCGACACGCCGCCAGTTAATCCAAGCAGGTGGCGCGATTCGCGAACTCGCCCAAGACGAAAGCGTGGAACTTACTGAGGTACTCAATCAATCACAGGAAGCCGTCTTTGGACTCGGACAAAACGATGCCCAGCGCGGGTTTCAACCTATTAATACGATTGTCACATCCAGTATCGATGCGATAGAAAAATTATTTCACAAGCAAGATCGGTTCTTAGGTGTCCCCACCGGTTTTATGGATTTTGATCACATGACATCAGGGTTGCAGCCCGGCAACTTTATCATTATCGCCGCGCGCCCGAGTATGGGAAAGACGACCTTGGTCCTGAATATGGCACAGAATATCGCAATCGACCAAGAACGTCCGGTTGCGATTTTTAGTTTGGAGATGCCAGCACAAGATATCGTCATGCGGATGTTATCGGCGGAATCCCAAATCGACTTTGGGCGACTCCGAACCGGGAACTTCAGCGAAGATTACTGGAGCCCCTTGGCAGCAGCTGCCAGCAGGTTGTCCAAAGCCTCCATTCTCATCAACGACAACCGCGGGCTTACCGTTCAGGGGCTACGCGCCGAAGGGCGGCGGCTCAAAGGTGAACACGGCGATCTCGCCCTCATTATCGTTGATTATTTACAACTCCTCAGAGGGACAGGCAGATACAATCAGCGTGAACAAGAAATTTCCGAAATATCCCGTGCCTTGAAAGTCCTCGCATGGGAACTTGATGTACCCATCATCGCATGCTCACAATTGAGCCGTGAAGTTGAACGCCGCCCTGACAAACAGCCACAACTCTCAGATTTACGAGAATCTGGGGCAATTGAACAAGACGCAGATCTCGTTGCCTTTTTATATCGAGAAGATTACTACGAAGATGAGGAGGTTGACGACCGCGTTGAAGCAAACCTCATGATTAAAAAACAGCGTAACGGACCGACCGGAACTGTCGTTCTCTATTTTACTAAAAAACAGATGCGATTTGAAAATCCGAGTTAAAAAAAAATGAAGCAGCAATCCGCTACACCTGAATCCTCCGGTCGGTTTCAGGCACACCGAATATTAAGAAGTATCACAACTCGGCTCCACAATGTGCTTTCTGAGCTTGGACAAGCCTTTACACTTTTTTTTCAAACGCTTATTCAAATTTTCCGTCCACCCTTTCAATTCGATCTACTTGTTAAACAATTATTACTGGTAGGCTTCAATTCTCTGGCTGTTGTTATCGTTTCAGGGTTCTTTACAGGGATGGTATTGGGTGTTCAAGGCTACATTCAACTTAAACCGTATGCAGTGGAGGGTTCAGTTGCGAGGTTTGTCTGTGTATCCATTGTTAAAGAATTGGGACCGATGATTACTGCGTTTGTGCTTGCCGGACGTATCGGGGCATCAATTACCGCTGAACTTTCAACGATGAAGGTCACAGAGCAAATTGACGCCCTTGAAGTCATGGGGACGAATCCCGTCAAATACCTCGTTGTGCCTCGTTTTCTCGCATGTTCTATCATGTTACCGACGTTGACGATCTTCTCAACGTTCGCAGGCATCGCAGGTGGGTTTGTCGCCGTTGTTACCCTGTTTGATGTAAATGGTTACTTTTTCCTTCTGGAGGCGCAAAAAAATCTTTTCGTCGGTAGCGTCCTCATTAGTTTAATTAAAGCGACCTCCTTCGGCATGGCGATTGCAGCAGTCGGCTGCTACAAAGGGTTTAGTATCTCAACTGCTGGCGGGGCTGAAGGTGTCGGCACCGCGACAACCGGTTCTGCTGTTATTTCGCTCATCACTATTCTTATTTTAGACTTCGTTTTAAACCATATCCTCTTTAACATCTTGGGATTGATCTAATTATAATCCAAGTTGCTACTCACAAATTTTGGACGTTCCACTGACAACTGAAAGGTTTTTCGCAGAAAAACTGAACTGATAACTGACCCCTCTAAAAATATGATTTCAGTTAGAAATATTACTAAAAATTTTGGCGGAAAAAATGTTTTAAACGGGCTAAACCTTGAAATCCCACGTGGCGAAACCCTCGTTATTATGGGACGCAGTGGGTGTGGTAAGAGTGTACTCCTGAAAATCATCACCGGACTGATTCCTGCTGATTCCGGTGAAATTTGGTTTGATGGCACTGAAATCTCGAAACTGAAAGCCAAAAAGATGAATCTCCTTCGCCAAAAAGTCGGAATGTTATTCCAGTCTGCCGCCCTGTTCGATTCGATGACTGTCGCCGAAAACGTTGCCTTTATGCTCGATCAGCACACAGACTACAGCAAACAGGAAATGCGTAAGATCGTTGACGAGAAACTTGCGCTTGTTGATTTAGAAGGTGTTCAAGATTTACGACCTGCCGAATTGAGCGGCGGCATGCGGAAACGGGTCGGTCTCGCCCGGGCACTCGCTTTTAACCCAGAAGTTATCTTATACGATGAACCGACAACAGGACTTGACCCAGTTACCTGTAACGAAATTAACCAACTCATCCTCGATTTGCATGAGCAGCTGCAAGTCACCTCTGTTGTCGTAACACACGATATGCACAGTGCCTTTAGTGTCGCAACGCGAATGGCTATGATCCATGAAGGTAGACAAATCGCTTATGGGAGCCCTGACGAGATTATCAACATTGAAGACCCGATTTTACAACAATTCGTCCTATTTGGTGCTCCCGACCAGATCCTCAATATGGAAAACCCGATTTTGAAGGAGTACTTAAACAGATAGTGTTAACTACCCCAATTGAAGTCAGGGGAAACCTGTACGAAGTACCTACCAAGCACCCCTTCACAAAACCGAACGGTTTTCTACATAGGACTTATGCATCCCCACTTGCTGGCGGGGTTTCAAACCCCGACGGCAGTGCGTAATACATAGTTATCATAGAAAAATGCGTAAGTCTGCTACAGCAAAATAAGGTGCGCACGCGCCTGAATTTCAACTACAGGAGCGGGTTTTCCGCCCCGAAGAAATTCGGGGGTTTCCAACCCGAAGAACTTGATGAATTTTTGGACAGCATCTGTGAAAGTCGGTGTGATGGTTCTCATCGCAATCGTTTTTCTAACAATTCTGCTGACAAATGCTGAGAATTGGCCCTGGGCAACTGCCGGTGATGAATTGACTTTCCAATTCCGATCCGTCAATGGCCTCTACGTCGGCGCAGGGGTTTACCTATCTGGCGTATCAATCGGCAAGGTAACTGCCATTGAACTCCGACCGGATACGAATGATGTCTATATCACAGCGAAAGTCAAAAATGGATTTAAGTGGTTGCGAGAAGATTGTGGTGCCAGAATTTCTATGAACGGATTCGTCGGCGAAATCTACATCGCACTTGACAATGGGCCCATCGGAAATCCACCTCTGAAACCAACGAACTTACCTATTATCGGAACAGACCCCGTTAATGCCTTAGAACTTCTTGAACAGACCAGTGCTGGCATGACACAAGCCATCGAACTCACGGCTGCTGCGAATGAAGTCCTTCAGGCGAACCAAGAAGCAATCCAACTCGCTATCAAAGAGATTCGCGATGTCGTCGCACTCACCGGAAAAACCATTGAGAAATTAAGTGTTGATTCTGGCGAAACAGTCAAAACTTTAACAGAACTCGCACAAGCAAACGACAAACGCTTTGGAGAAACTCTTTCAAAAGTTAACAATCTTATCATGCAGTTGGAAGGCGATTCTCTCATGGTCAGTAGCCATGTGAGTGATATTACGCGCGAAATCTTAAGATTGATGAACCAAAATTCACCAAAATTAAACACGATTTTTACCGATGTCCGCGCAACCACATCAGAATTCCGGCGTATCACACAGGATTTCCGTACAGACTTTAACACGTTAGCGAATCAGGTGTCCACACTTGTTTCGCAAGGGAGCGATGCCATTAAAACCGGCGAAGCCAACATCGCACCTATTATAGAAAATTTACAGAAGACGACCGATGCAATCAACGCTTTAGAGACAAATATCAGTCAACTCCTTACCAAACTCAGTGAAGGTAAAGGTACCTTCGCGCAATTGCTTAATTCACCGGAACCGCTTGAAGAGACGCGGCATATCCTAAAAAACGTTGATAAAGCGGTAAACGCTGTCGCAGAACTCTCGCAACGAACCGAGAGGCGACTCGGCCGCCTTGAGTCACCTCAGTTCGGCTGGGATTATGAACTCCGCTATCTCAGTCTCGAGGAACGACTTTACAACGAATTGGCATTTTCAATTGTGCCACAATCAAAGGCACGTTATAGACTCGGTGTAGGGGTTCGCGACGAAAAAGTTCGATTTGAAATTCAGTATGCATACGATTTTACAGACCACCTCCGAGCACGGGCCGGTTTCATGAGGTCACGCGTCGGGGCAGGGCTCGATTTATGGTTGTGGTCACGGCGATTGGGATTCAGTGTCGAAGGCGTGGGATTGACAAGCAAAGACCCTGAGTTGAATACAGAAATCGCCTTGCGGTTTTTTCGGTACGGACAAATTCTGCTGGGAGCAGAGAATTTAACCGGTGATCGACGCTGGACAACGGGGTTCCGTTTTTTCAATAATCATTGGTAATTGAACACGTATAGAGCGATGGGTACCATTAAATATGGCACGAGAGAAACGTAAATTTGTCTGTCAAGAGTGTGGATACACAACACCAAAGACCCTCGGAAGGTGTCCAGGCTGTAAAAGTTGGCAGAGTTTCGCCGAAGAGGTGGAAACCCTCATTACGCCGTCCAGGCAACGTGGTATTGGACAGACATCCCGTGAGCCTGAACCCATCTCGCAAGTTACAGCAAGCGAAGTGGAACGCCACTTAACAGGAATGTTGGAGTTTGACCGGGTCCTCGGTGGCGGAATTGTGCCGGGTTCGGTCGTCCTTATCGGTGGTGACCCAGGTATCGGAAAATCTACTTTACTGCTACAAGCCAGCGATGCGCTAAGCCGGAATTATGGAGATGTGCTTTATGTCTCCGGTGAGGAATCCGTGAGTCAGACGAAACTCAGAGCAACTCGGCTCGGTGTTATGTCTGATACACTCTACGTACTCTGTGAAAATAACCTCGAACAGATTGAAAAACATATTGAAGCCCGGAAACCGAAGGTGGTCATCATTGATTCTATCCAAGCGGTCTATTTGTCAAGTATTCAATCTGCCCCGGGAAGCGTTACCCAAGTGCGTGAGTGTACTGGACATCTCCTGATTTGCGCAAAGAATCGGAATATTCCTGTGTTCCTTGTCGGGCATGTGACAAAAGAGGGTGCGATTGCCGGTCCGCGCATTTTAGAACACATGGTAGATACGGTACTCTATTTTGAAGGCGAACGCCATCACATCTATCGGGTCCTGCGAGCAATCAAAAATCGGTTCGGTTCAACAAACGAAATCGGAATATTTGAGATGCAAAACACAGGACTTGTGGATGTAATGAACCCGTCAGAGATTTTTTTGAGCAATAGGGAAGAGCAGGTTTCAGGCTCCGTTATCGTCTCAAGTATGGAGGGAACCCGTCCGTTACTAATGGAGGTCCAGGCACTCGTTGTACCTACTAATTACAGCAATCCGAGAAATACAGCAGCGGGGGTCGACCGACATCGGATCGCACTGCTCATCGCAGTACTCAATAAACGCGTAGGGATCGATGTCGGGGATGCCGATGTTTTTGTTAACATTACAGGTGGGTTACATGTTGATGAACCCGGCATAGACCTCGGCGTGCTGATGGCGATTTCTTCAAGTCATCGAGATATTCCTGTAGATCGGCAAACCGTGATTATCGGGGAAGTTGGACTCGGTGGTGAGATTCGGCCTGTGACACATGTCGAGAGGCGAATCCGAGAAGCCGCAAAACTCGGTTTCAAAAGGGCAATTTTTCCTGAATACAACCGTAAAGGTTTGGATATTGATGTAGATATTGAACTGGTAGGTGTGAGTGATGTATATGACAGCCTCGGGGCTTTATTATAGGTACGCGGGTCTGATTTAAGAATCACCACAATTCATTTGGGCGCAAGTACGCGCCGTGACGCATGGAAACCGTTCATACAGAGCGTAGTAGGTTCATATATTACTTCCTTCTATTAAAAATTTGTTTTCATCTTGGTTTATTTCTTAGATTATGTTATCATTATCATGTAAAGATAGTATTATAAAATATATGATACTAATGATAATGTTGTCTTTATACGGTTTTAGTCATTGGATCCGTATTGCTTTGCTGAGATGGGAACTTAGGTTATTATAGCAAACCTGAAAATAGGCAGACATGTTGGGTTTTAAACCTACTTATTGCTGTTGAGGATAGCAACCGAAAACCGTCGAAGACTCCGTGTTTTTATTCCGAACTTGTGCTATATTAATAGTAGATGCTGCAAGGTATGCAAATACTGATTCTATCAAATTAACAATCTTTGCGGAATTATCTGCAATTTTTGCAGACTTAAAAAGAATAAGTTTGCAAACAATTACCAATACTGCATCAACAGTCGCCTTTTTAGCATCAACAGTCGCCTTTTTAAATAGAATTAACACTTCTGTTGATCTTGGCAAACCTGTATATACTTGTTGCTGGAACACACCGCAGTAAAGGTGTAGTTGGAATTTTAACGCAAATATTGCCTGTCATTAAATATATTGGCATAAAACTTGCTCTTGCTCTATATAACTACTATAGTTCGGTTTAAAGTTTCCGAGTTACCCGTTCCCAGGTTCTAAATTCTTAAGTCGAACTCACCTTGATACGGTTCATAATTGATCAGGAGTCGTTAGATAACGTAAACGTTCTCGACTTGACCTGTTTAATAAGGTATACCTGCAGATGTAAGCACAGATGCATAGAACCGAGGGATTTGTGAGCGTTGATGGAATCTCGCTTGCAAGTAAAAGGGGTACTTAGATAAAACATAAAGGACAAAAAATGCAAGTTTGGGGTGTTCGTCTTCTTTTTATAATCGTAAGCACTGCAAGTTGTTACGTCATCTACCGTGACCCGCTACTCGTACTTATTGGACTTATTGCAGCACTTCTCTTGGTTGGGGCAGAACTTTGCCTACATGTGTCTACCACACGCAGCATTATCGCCAGTGTAATAGGATTCTCTGTGGGTTTATTGATCGCCGTCGGTGTGCTGCGCCTTCTTCCTGGGGCTGATGATAAACTCAAGATAGTGATTACCCTCGGTGTAGGTTACGTCGGTCTGATGAGTGGTTACCGGTTCCCTACAATAGCGAATTTACCGCAGCTATTAAGCGCAGACACATCTACCCGGTCCGGTGAATCACGCGCGGGAAAGACTACAAATAATTTAAAAATTTTAGACACAAGTGTTATAATTGATGGTAGAATTCTCGAAATCTGTCAGACGAAATTTATTGAAGGCACGCTTGTTATCCCACGGTTTGTTCTCAATGAATTGCAACACATCGCAGATTCTACAGAACCCCTTCGCCGAAATAAAGGGCGACGCGGTTTTGATATCCTCCGCGCACTCCAGAACAATCCAGCGATTGTTGTCGAGATCTCCGAGGAAGAGGTGCCACATCTGCCAGAAGTTGATGCCAAGTTGGTGCATCTCGCACAAAAACGAGATGCCACAATCATTACAAACGATTTGAACCTCAACAAGGTCGCAGAATTACAAAGTGTAAAGGTGCTTAACATCAATGAATTATCAAATGCCGTGCGTCCTGTCGTCATCGCCGGTGAAGTCATTCAAGTGCTGCTTCTTAAAGAAGGGAAAGAACCTAACCAAGGTGTCGGCTACCTTGATGATGGCACGATGGTAATCGTTGAAGAAGGAAAGCCATATATCGGGCAAACGCTTAATGTTGAGGTCACGCAGATGTTACGGACGAGTGCCGGTCAGATGATCTTCACGCGCATCAAGGAAGATGAAGTGGACACTGATGAACAGCAAGGTATGCACCCTTATTCCCGCAGCTGGTAAGGGAAGCCGAATGGCGCGTTCCGTTAAAAAACCGTATCTAAAATTGGCAGGGAAGCCGATTTTGGCACATACCATCCAGCGGTTTGAGCAAAATACTGCTGTAGATGCGATCTTCGTCATCGTTGACGAAGCAGATTTTAACGAATGTCGCAAAACGGTGCTGGAACCATATACGTTCACAAAAGTACAAGCACTCGTCGCAGGTGGCGAGACTCGGCAAATGTCTGTCTATAACGGTATACGTGCACTGTCCGCAGATGTCGATTTTGTTATCGTTCATGATGGCGTACGTCCGTTTGTAACGGACGAGGCCATTTTTGCGTGTCTTACCGCCGCGGATGAATGCGGCGCCGCTGCCGCCGCGATGCCAGTTAAAGACACAATCAAAGTCGCGGACGCGAACGGTTTCATTGTTGAAACACCAGCACGAGAACAACTCTGGGCAGTGCAAACACCACAAGTTTTTCGGAAATCCCTGTTGGAAGCGGCGCATCGGACAGCACAAAAGCGTCAACTTGCCGGAACAGATGATGCTGCGCTCGTCGAACAACTCGGCTTTCCTGTTAAATTGGTAAAAGGTAGTTACGCAAATTTGAAGATAACCACGCCGGTGGATTTACAGGTCGCAGAAATCTTGCTTTCGGATCCTACACTTTGGTAGGTATCTTCTGTTTGATGCTACCTAATTGGAAATCATATCAACCAGAACAGAAAAAAAATGCGAGTAGGTATCGGTTACGACGTTCATCGGTTAGTCGAAAATCGAAGATTGATTTTGGGCGGTGTTGAGATCTCATATCATTTGGGACTATTGGGGCATTCGGATGCGGATGTCCTCACACATGCAATCATAGACGCGATCTTAGGGGCAGCTGCACTCGGTGATATCGGTACGCATTTTCCAGACACCGATGACCGTTACGAAGGAATGGACAGTTTTATTTTTCTCCGTGACACGGTCTTGAAAGTGAAAGCGTGTGGTTACCAGATCGAAAATATAGATAGTACAGTGATCGCGCAACGCCCGAAATTGGCACCTTACATTTCGGAAATGCGCGCAAGGCTCGCTAAAATACTTGATATTGCCGTAGCGCGGATAAACGTTAAAGCCACCACAGCGGAGGAATTAGGCGTTGTCGGCGAGGGTAAAGCGATTGTCGCTCACGCCATCGCCTGTCTTTCTCGGTTGTAGGTGTTTTTATATGTAATGTCAGGAGGAGTCCAAAGTAGAAAAAAATGGGTATGAAAATCTATAACTCGCTGAGCAGGCAATTAGAGGACTTTGTGCCACTAAATCCTGAGCAGGTGTCGATTTACAGTTGCGGCCCCACTGTTTATGACTACATTCACATGGGCAATGCCCGCACCGCTTTGGTAACAGATATTATTCGACGCTACCTCGTGTATAAAGGGTACAACGTCAAACTTGTTCAAAACTTGACGGATATTGACGACAAGATTATCAACCGCGCCGCAGAATTAGGGGTCAGTGCGAAGCAGCTTGCGTGCGAAAAATGTGAAGATTTTTTTCAGGATTCGCAACGCCTCGGCATCCAACCCGCAGATGTTCATCCGAAAGCAACTGAACACATTCCAGAAATGATAGATTTGATTCAAACCCTTCTTGACAAGGGTGCGGCTTATGTCATTGATGGAAGCGTCTATTATCGCGTAAATCAGTTCGCCGAGTACGGGAAACTTTCTAATCGGAAACCGGAGGACTTACTTGCGGGTGCCCGCGTCGAGGTCGATGAACGCAAGGAAGACCCACGCGACTTTGATATGTGGAAAGCCGCAAAACCCGACGAACCCTCATGGGAGAGTCCATGGGGCAGCGGTAGACCCGGATGGCATATAGAATGCTCCGCTATGGCTATGAAACATCTCGGTGAAACCATTGACATCCATGCCGGTGGCGAAGATTTGCTGTTTCCACACCACGAAAATGAGATCGCACAAAGCGAATTGGCGACAGGTGCAACCTTCGCACGCTACTGGATGCACGTCGCTTTTCTAAAGATTGATGGCACGCGGATGGGAAAATCGGAACAGAACTTTATCTTGCTCCGAGATGCGCTGGATAATTATCCGACCGAAGTCATTCGTCATTTTCTTATCTCCGCACACTACCGTCACCCGCTCGACTACAACCAAGAAAGTTTGACAAAATCGGAAGGCGCGCTCAGACGTTTGAACAATTGTTTGGACGCGCTGAAAAAATACGCTGGACCTGTTGAAGCAAGTCAGACGACAACTACACCTTTGCAGCAAGCAGTACAGGAAATGAAGGCGCAGTTTACCCAAGCAATGGATACAGACTTCAATACTGCACAAGCACTCGGTGCTATTTTTACACTGGTCAGTGCGGTTAACAGATCACTGACCTCCGATAGTGAAGAAACTGATCCTGCATTTGCACAAGCATACCAAGCGTTGATTGAAACTTGTCAAGTCCTCGGAATCTATGGTCCGGATCCCCAAAAAAGTGATGACAATAACGTGGAACAACGCGACCGACTCGTTCACCTTCTCTTGGAAATCAGACAAGATGCGCGTGAACGAAAAGATTGGGAGACATCCGATAAAATTCGGGACCGGCTTCAAGAACTGAACATTGAAATTAAGGACACCCGTGAAGGTGCTACTTGGAAAATCGTCCCTTAACTGAAGGCATTCGCGTGACAGCCTGTGCCTGAGTATTTATCAAAGGAGTAAAAAATGATTTATAGATTCGCAGTTCTCTTTTTCCTACTCTGTTTCTCTACGACACTGATAGGGTGCAGCGCACTCTTTTCGGAGCAGGAGTGGAGCGAAAATTACGCCCTCATGGAAGGCGTACAAGCATCAAGTCCACAAATGATTGATGGCAAATTGAACACCGTCGGTGAAACAACGTTCCCCGCAAGCACGGAAGGGTTCATGGGCGCGAATGCTGCATCGCAGGTGATCGTCACTTTACCAGAAAAAAAGGTTATCCGCCGAATTGTGATACACTCGGATAATTTGTCATCATTTGATATTTACGCAGATAAAGGCAGTATTGCCGTTGATGCGGATTGGCAGCTTATTAAAGACGTGAAAAGCGTCAAACAGAGCCCAATTCAGATCTCACTGTTGATTCCGTTCCCAACAGATCGGATTCGGTTACGCGTTTTGGGCACCAAAGATGACGCGCTTCTGAATCGGCAGCGACGCGCAAGGTCCGGTGGATTCCGAGGATGGGATACTAATCGCCGCGCCGCTGCGAAGATCCGAGAAATCGAACTCTACGGCTACAAAACCGCTGGTCAGGTAGAAGCAGAGGAGGCTACCGATAAACGGGAAAAAGAGCTTGATGATTTGCTCGACTTAGAGTAACATGGAGCGTTGAAGATCAAGGCGGTTGTTGCTACAACGCCGCCTCAACTTTATACTGTTCGGAACAGCATCTCTGCCGTTCCAAGCGATAAGGAGGCAATATATGCGTTTTATATTATTGATGATAGCACTCTGTGTGGTAGTTGGGCTATCGGGGTGTATTCTTGCGTCAAACCCATCGTTTAACCGGAGCAAGAACATCGCACTTGACGCGACGAGCGAGGATACAAAGTACCATGACGACAATATCCATACACGCGGAGAAACGGGGCCCATTCTCGAAGATGAGAAGGATGAAGCGTCCCAACAAGAGTCTGATGACTACACCGAAGCGGTCCTCAAGTGGCGACAGCCCCAAACGATTCAACAGGTTGTCGTGAAAGCCGAGCCAGGACAACTGGAATTCTTCTATGTACAGTACACCAATGAAGATGGCGAATGGGTCACGGTTAAACATGTCCAAGACAACATGCGTCCTGTTTACACGTTCACCTTGAGAGAACCGGTTGTAACAACTAAGTTCCGCTTGAAGGTGCCACGGCGTTGGGATTCACGTCGGGTCGGCGGGCAGAAACGCTCAACACGCGGAGAAACGGGCGCACCGAGTATGCAGGAGTACAAGAAAATTCAAGAGATTGAACTCTATTACGCACTCCCGCCAGATCCTGTCGAAGCCGGAACAGCGCAATAGCACCAAAGCCACTGTCAATTTTCAGAGGCGTCGGTTATCAGTGAAATAGCCATCAGCCATCAGCAGTCAGCAGTCAGTTAACAACTTGTGGCTGTCGCTCTGTAAGTTACTGCTACAAGGTCTCTCTGGAAACCGAAAGCCGACGGCTGATAGCCGAAAGCCATTCTTACTGATAACCGATAACTGACCACTATTAAAAATGCTTTCTAACGAAACAGTCAGTCTAATCCATTTAAACATGATTCAAGGCGTTGGACTAAAGACCGTTCAAGTCTTGCGCGATGTTTTTGGGAGCGCAGAACGAGCACTCCAAGCAACATCCGAAGAACTCAGTAAAATAGAACGACTTTCGCCTACAATGCGCGACCTCTTAAGTCGTAAACCTGTTCAGTATCCAATAGAACGTGAATTGGAATTGATACACGAGTATGGCTGTCAGATTGTGACGCTTTATGATGACGCATACCCGTCGCGCTTGAAGGAGATTGATACCCCACCCCTCGTGTTGTATATTCGGGGTGCGTTAACATCGGAAGATACCCTTAGCATTTCGCTTGTCGGTTCGCGAGACGCGAAGGATTACGGACGAAAGGTCGGCTATCGACTGAGCTTTCAACTCGCACAACGCGGATTGACGATTGTTAGTGGTCTGGCGAGAGGCATTGATACCTCAGCACATCGCGGGGCACTTGAGGCGGGCGGTAGAACAATCGCCGTGATGGGAAGCGGATTGAGTTTCATCTATCCCGCAACGAATAGTGATCTCGCTGAAAAAATTACGGCATCCGGTGCCCTAATTTCCGAATTCCCAATGGGGGTCAAGCCGAAACCGAGAAATTTTCCACGCCGTAACCGTATTATCAGTGGCCTCACGCTCGGAACTGTTGTGGTGGAAGCGTCAAACCGCAGTGGTGCACTCATTACCGCACGCCTCGCTGGCGAACAGGGCAGGGAAGTCTTTGCCGTGCCGGGAGAGATCTTTTCTGAACTCTCAACGGGGACCCATAAGTTGATTAACAACGGTGCGAAACTCATCAATACTGTGGATGATCTTCTCAACGAACTACCACCCTACGTGCTAAATCAGATCCAATCTGAGTCATTAACAGCATCGGTACCAGACACGGAAACCGAATCTGCACAAAAATCGCCCGTTGAGAAACCTAATACTAAATCCGAGGCCGTCCAACCTCCGCGTGAAGCACCGCCGCCTGTCCAAAGCACGCCGCCACCGGATTTAACACCGGACGAAAAAACCGTCTTTGATGCCATTGAAACCCCGTCATCTCATATTGACACCATCGTCCGGACGACCCAACTCCCGATTGGTCAGGTTTCAAGCGTACTTCTGATGTTGGAACTCAAAGGCATCGTTCAGCAATTGCCGGGGAAACAGTTCACTCAGTCTAATCAGTAATCCAAGTTGCTACCTTTATTCATGTGCTTTACACACCTCCAATTTCCATTGCATTTGCATTCACTATATGCTATCCTATATGCAGATCACAGATAGGAGCACGCATGCCACAAGACCCAACATTTAGAGAACAAGAATTTCGCGAATTATATGAATATCTATTACCCCATTTCCAAGACAGAAGTATCAAATGGCTGCTACAAGATAAAGAGAATGTGCGGGGGCTAATTGAAATCGTTGCAGGTGAAGTTGGAGAACGCATTGATTTTAATCAACTTGAACTACAAAATAGGAGTTTCATCTCAGATAAACTACGTGAACAGACATCAGACTTACTTTTCAGTGTGCCATTCAAAATTGGCTCTGAAACCGAAGAACTTTTTATCTATATACTGATAGAGCATCAGTCAACGGTAGATGTGTCAATGGGTTTCCGTTTGCTGTTTTATATGATGCACATTTGGGACACACAACGACAAGAATGGATGAAAAATAACGTTCCGAAAAGTGAGTGGCAATTGCGTCCGATCCTCCCTATCGTGTTTTATAGTGGAGACCGGCGGTGGCAGGTGCCGTTGTCCGTAACAGCAATTATGGACATACCAGCGATCCTTGAGCGGTTTGTTCCAAGTTTTGATACGCTTTTTCTTAGTGTAAAGGAGACTGAAACCGAGACACTAACGGCAACCGACTACCCGTTTGGATGGTTACTCAAAGTGCTTCAAAATGAGAAAGCAGATAAGCAAACCATAATTGATACCTTGACAGAAGCGATAACGTATCTGAATACGCTTGATCCAGAACAAGCCGAACAACGAAAACGCGCCATACACTATCTGGTTTTATTGATAGTGAACCGTCGCCCATCCGAAGAACATAGCGAGTTGGTAGATTTTGTTCATCAGCAGACCAATGAAATGGAGGTAGAAATAATGGCAAAGACTATGGCAGATGTTATGAAAGAACAAGGTATCGCAGAAGGTGAAACACGCGCAAAACAAGCAGATGTTATCAAATTACTAACGCATCAGTTTCCAGATGTCTCCGATACCATTGTCAATGCGATACGCGGAATACAAGAAATCTCACGACTCGATACACTCTTTGATCAGATACTTTCTGCCACATCCTTTGATGACATTGATTTGAAGGGGATTGGTGGATAGGATCTTAGGTCGGATCAGGAAGCAAAACTCACTATGTTAGCGATTTGCGTTAATCAATAAAAAAGACTAATGAAAATACTGGGCATTGATACCTCATGTGATGAAACGGCTGCATCGGTTGTTGCGAATGGCAGAGAAGTGCTTTCTAATGTTGTCGCCTCACAGATTGAAGTGCACCAAGAATACGGCGGCGTTGTACCGGAACTCGCATCTCGCAAACACATTGAAGCCATTAACTACATTGTCAGTAGGGCGTTAGCGGAGGCGGATGTCACATTTAAAGATTTGACAGCGATAGCAGTGACGAATCGTCCCGGCTTAATCGGCGCGTTGTTGGTCGGTGTCGCATCAGCAAAGAGTCTCGCCTATTGCCACAAGCTGCCGCTTCTCGGTATTAATCATATTGAAGGACATATCTACGCCAATTATATGGTACACGATGCCCTAACGTTCCCACACATCTGTCTCACAGTCTCTGGTGGACATACTTTACTCGTGGAGGTTCACGAAGGTTGGCAATACAAGGTCTTAGGCAGCACACAAGACGATGCCGCGGGTGAGGTCTACGATAAAGTTGCGAAGTACCTCGGACTCGGTTTTCCCGGTGGTAAGATTATTGACGATCTCGCGCAAACAGGTGACCCGACAGCAATAAAATTTCCGAGACCGATGCGAAATAGCGGGGACTATCAGTTCAGTTTCAGCGGTATCAAAACCTCAGTTCGCTATTTTGTAGAAAAAGCGCGGCGCGCAGGTGTCCTCGTGGAAAACGGGCAAGAGGATGCCAAAGACACAAATCCTGATACGATAACCGTCGAAGATATTGCAGCGAGTTTTCAGGCTGCTGTTGTTGATGTCCTAACTTACAAGTCGATCCGCGCGGCGAAATCCACCGGTGCCAAAGCAATAACGTTGACTGGCGGCGTTGCCGCAAATAGCCAACTCCGGTCTTCCTTGAAAACCGCTGGTGTGGAGATCGGTGCCGAAGTCTACTACCCGCCGATGAACTTGTGTACAGATAACGGTGCGATGATCGCCGGGATTGCTTACGAAAAATATAAGCAGGGACTCCGAGACAACCTCTCTCTCAACGCCGCAGCGAACGGTTCTATTATGGAAAGGAAATAAATCGTACACGCTGCGCCAATGCAGCTGCAAATTAACCCGAAACCTGTTTGGAAACTCGGAAGTCTGCTGAAAGTGGAAGTCTTGCGCTGATCTCTCATCTACTTTCAATAGAGACTATAGCCCGTAACGTAGTGGAGGGCGGATCTACGGAGAGGAGCGTTGTTTATTCAAATCACCTCACCGAACCGCAAGGAAAAGTAAAAAATGGAAGCAGACGTGTGTGTTGAAGCCGTCCAATGCCTGAAATCAGGCGGGATTATTGCTATTCCTACCGATACCGTCTACGGATTAGGGGCAGACCCATTTAATGCAGATGCCGTGCAAAAACTCTATACGATAAAAGGACGACCCGATGGCAAACCGATCCCGCTTGTGCTCAGTTCAGTCGCAGATGTCCATCGCGTCGCTCGAAACTTGTCTGATTTTTTCTTTCACCTCACAGATCGGTTTTGGCCCGGCGGTTTGACAATTATTGTTGAGGCAAAGGAGCTGCTGCCGGTATTGACAGCCGGTGGTAATACTGTTGGGGTGCGCATCCCGGACAATCCGCTACTCCTACAAATCCTTCAGGCATTTGGTGGACCGGCGGCGATAACAAGCGCGAATCTCTCAGGCGAACCCCCCGCCACATCTCCGCAAGAAATTGGTGAAACACTCGCATCGCGAATTGATTTAATCGTCGATGGCGGCAAGACCCCAGGACCTATTCCCTCTACAGTCTACGATATTTCTGTTTCACCGCCTATTATCCGACGGCACGGTGTGATTTCAGAAGAAACCCTCGCCAAGGAGTTCCGGTGTTACAACAAGCCTTAAAGCAGCTGCTGCAGTTCTTAGCCACTCCCACCGGAAATTGGGTTGTCCTCGGTGTCATCAGTTTTGTCGTATTGGCGATCCTTTACCACAAAAAACGACAGATTCCGGGATTAACGGTGGAAGTTATCCCAGAAGATACGTGGTTCATTAACCGCGACGACAACCATCGCCTCGCCATCGTTGTATCGCTGCATCTGATTAACAAATCAAGCGCGCCTATTCGGATACGGAACTGTAAATTAAGCGGATATTCACCGAAACCCCCTCCTGAAAAATTGTTTTTAGAGGGACACGATACAAGCGTTGACCTTGCGTATCCAAAGCACGATCTCTTCGCTGACGTAGGCGGTCATCCTTCCGACCACACTTCAGCGTACGTTCTCAACCCATACACCGAACAACGTATGTGGGTCTTTTATCACTCCGGTATTGTCACAATGACGAATATGCTTCGCGCACCGATTGTGATCAGAGATGCGAATCGGAAACGCAAGTCCATCCAAATAGCAGTGCCTCGCAATATGGAACAGATCCAAATCTATCGCGAGGCAGCAATGCGATGGTAACCTAAGCGAGTTCGGACAGTTTGACGGTTCTACCAGCCGCTTCCGCGGACATATCGGCGGCAAACACAACACGATGCGTTTCAAACGCCGTATCAAAATCGGTCAACGGCATCGGTTCGTTTCGCCTGATGCTGTCTATAAAGGCTTGGAACTGCGGTTCATACGGATGGTCGCTGACATCACCCGAATCAATGAGTGAAGTCTCAAGTGTGCTCCATTGACTCTTATCCATCCCTTTAAGTTTCGCAGAATAGATGCGGTTGTCAAGCAAACTTCCTTCGCTTCCGACAAGGTGGATGTGGAAATAGTAGGGCTGCAAGCAATCGACGCAGGAGGTAACTTTCCCTATCTTCCCGCCGCCTTCAAACTTAAGGAGGCTTACACTCGTCGTCTTATATTCGTAAGGTTGAAAATCAGCACCTGTAGATTGTGTGTGATAACTGGTCACCTCTTCAACGTTTCCGTCCATAAAAAAGAGGAGTGCATCAAGCGCATGGCATCCAGCAGTGAGTAAGGTGCTACCGCCGAAGTCCTTTTTGATGTTCCATTCGTATTGTCCATACCAAGGTCCGATACCGTGGTAATAGTCAACTTCGGCGTAGTGGAGGTCCCCCAACAGTCCATTATCAATTACCGAACGAATCATCGTAAAATGCGCGCTATATCGGCACTCAAAGCAGACGCAGACGTTCACACCAGTGCTTTTGACTGCGTCGCGAATGGCTTTCGCATCATCGTACGTGAGGCAGATCGGTTTCTCAATAATGAGATGTTTTCCTGCCTCTGCAGCAGCGATGGCTTGTTCAGCATGAAACGGGTGTGGCGTACAAATATCAATAATATGTACGTCTGGATCAGCAAGCATTTCATCAAAATCGGTATACGCTTTAAGGGGTGTCCCGTAGGTCTCTGCTAATACAGATTCATCGTGTTCACGCCGTGAGCAGATAGCGGTGACATCCGAACCTGTAACGGCTTTGAAGGCTTCAATATGAGCACCGGCGACCCAACCAAGCCCGACAATTCCAACGTTTAAGTTATCCATTTTGCGGCTCCTCTTATCCATGGTGGGGTATCCTAATATCCGCAGCAACACCCCGTCAATAATTGCGAATTTTACGTTGGAGGTATTATAGCACAGATATAGATTTTTAAGAGAAAAAATTGGTTGATATAATTTTCGTTTTACGGTATAATTTAAAAAGAAAAAATGTTGCCTTCATTAAAAAATGATTAACAAATGCCTTTGACAGATAAAAGAAAATGTTCTATAATGTGCAAGAAAGAATTGGAAAGCAACGTTTTTTCGGTGTAAATGTGCATGTGTAAATCCGGCAAACAGTGTTGCTAAATGCCGTTTCTCTATCTTGTCCATTTCAACTCGCGATGAAGGAGATGATTCCGATGGAGACTAAAATTTCCGAAGTCTTCCCCCCGAAATTTGCAAAAGAAGGGCTAACTTTTGATGACGTTTTGCTGATTCCGGCTGAATCGGATGTGCTACCGGAGCAAGTGGATACGAGCACACAATTGACGCGTAACCTCCGGCTAAACATTCCTATCTGTAGTGCCCCTATGGACACTGTCACCGAATCTACCCTTGCTATTGCACTCGCGCGGGAAGGCGGCATCGGAATAATTCATTATAACTGCTCCATTGATGAGCAGGTATCTGAAGTCGACCGGGTGAAACGATCGGAGAGCGGTATGATTACCGCACCGATTACGCTCACAGCAGATAAGACGATTCGCGACGCACTCCAAGTTACAGAACGCTACCACATCGGCGGCGTGCCTATCGTTACCGAAGATGGGTATCTCGTCGGTCTAATTACCAATCGTGATCTCAAATATGAAGACAACTTGGAACTGCCCGTAACTGCACGAATGACACCGAAAGATAAACTGATTACCGCGGCACCCGGAATTACACTTGATAAAGCAAAAGAAATACTCCACAAATCTCGTAAAGAAAAACTGCCAATTGTAGATAAAAATTTTCGGCTCTGTGGGTTGATTACTATTAAAGATATCGATAAGGTTCAGATGTTTCCGCAAGCGTGTAAGGACAGTGCGGGACGGTTACGTGTCGGTGCTGCTGTTCTGCCATCAACGCCTCTGGAAAATGTTGATCAACTGGTGGCGGCGGGTGTCGATGTGCTTGTGTTAGATACAGCACACGGTCATTCCAAAAACGTCATCCGATCAACGGAGTATCTTAAATCTCATTTCCCGGACCTTGACCTCATCGCAGGCAATGTCGTCACACCGGAAGCCACGCGAAGCCTTATTGATGCCGGTGCTGATGCAGTGAAGGTCGGTGTCGGCCCGGGTTCCATTTGCACAACACGCGTTGTGGCAGGCGTTAGTATCCCCCAGATTACAGCGATTCACGATTGTGCGGCGGAAGCCGATAAGACAGAGGTCCCAATTATCGCCGATGGTGGTATCCGCTACTCTGGAGACATCGCGAAAGCTATCGGGGCAGGTGCGAGTTCCGTGATGATTGGCAGCTTACTCGCGGGGACAGATGAAAGCCCCGGAGATACAGTCATTTATCAAGGACGCACCTATAAAATTCACCGCGGGATGGGGTCAATCGGCGCATTACGAAAGCGGAATACCCAACACGCAGCAGACAGCGCAGAGGATCTCTCGAAAATCGTGCCTCGCGGCATTGAAGGACGTGTCCCGCATAAAGGGAAACTTAGCAATTTTGTTTATCAATTAGTCGGTGGCATCCGATCCGCTATGGGGTATTGTGGAACCCCGGATATTAACACATTACGCACGAATAGCCAATTCGTCCGGATGACCAGCAGCGGTTACCGAGAAAGCCATCCACACGATATTGATATTACAGAGGAGGCACCGAATTATACGGTTGCGAATCTCAACTCGTAGGTATTATTCAACATTATCTCGTCGTGCATTTCGCCACGTTTTTGATAGCCAGCGGTTTGCACGAACACAGAAAGGATGTGTTCTATGAAAGTTAACGAAGAGATGTCGTTTTGGGATAGGCTCTATATTCCAGCGCTGATTAAGGGACTGTTTACCACGCTGAAGCATATTCCAAAGAAAAAACTGACATATCAGTACCCTGAAGATCCGAGGAGTGTGGATGAGCGGAACGAACGGTATCGCGGCATTCACAAACTCACGACAACAGAGAAAGATGAGATCAAGTGCGTAGCCTGCTTCTTATGCGCTACCGCCTGCCCCGCTGACTGTATCACAATTCAGGCGGCACCCGCACCGGAAGGCTGGACAACTAAAGAAGGCTATCAGCGCGAAAAGTTTCCCGAAGTCTTTGAAATCAATATGCTCCGTTGTATCTTTTGCGGGTATTGTGTTGAGGCTTGCCCCGAAGACGCTATCCGGATGACAGGTTTAACGCTTCCGCAATACTTCCGTGAGCATCAGAAAGAGGGAGAAAGTCTTGGAAGCTCGCGTAGTGACTTCATTTTTGATCGGGACATGCTCGTCGCTAACAATGACATTCCTCAAGAGGGACTCAGTGTTGAAGCGAAGTAGGAATTGATGGCACCATACGCTCCCTTCCCGAACAAAAAGTACAGTATCATCTATGCGGACCCACCGTGGGATTACAAGGGACAACTTCAACACACAGGTGTTGGCGGTAAAGATAGCGGCGGCGCAGTTCGGCATTATCCGACTGTGTCAGTTTCAGAAATGGAGACGTGGGATATTGCCGCAATCAGTGAAGAGGATTGCCTACTTTTTATGTGGAGCTCATCTCCACATCTGGACCAGGCAATTCGACTCGGTAAAGCTTGGGGGTTTCGATGGGCAACAGTCGCCTTTGTATGGGATAAGCAACGTGTAAACCCCGGGTTCTATACGATGAGCCAGTGCGAATTGTGTCTCGTTTTTAAACGCGGTAAAATTCCGCAACCGCGAGGTGCCCGGAACATTCGGCAACTTGTTCAAATCAAACGGACACGCCACTCTGAAAAACCGGATGCGGTACGCAAGCGGATCGAGGAAATGTTTCCACACCAGTGTAAGATTGAATTGTTCGCACGCAAACAGACACAAGGTTGGGACGCATGGGGACTTGAGGTCCAAGTACCTTCGTGAAGTCTGTTGTGTTGTTCTGGAACTTCAGATGAGCCGATAAGGCGGGAGCAACACATTTATTTTTTTCGTTATCATTTCGGTTGATATAAGCACAAAATGTGCATTCTGGCTAAAGCTACATTGATATTAATGCTTTTTTAAAACTACCAGAATTTTCAGCACAGCACCCATACAGAAAATATCTGTTGCGTGTTCTGTTTATACGCAACCTAAAATTCATTTAACTGACTGAACGTAACGCTTTTCAGTGAAACGAGAGCGTTGTGTATACACCAGTCATTGCAAATTTATTTGCCTAACTTTATTTGAAAGGCACATATCGAATCGACCCAATGCAAGGATTATCGCTTAATTTTTGTTCAGAAACACTTCTCGCGTTAACTGATAAAATTAAATCCAGTATTGAGGGACGGATGAGTTGGGGTGACACCTTTGGCTTGGGGCTCGGTGTCAAATCGGATAAACATCTAATTGTTTGGACGCCGAAGGAAACGACAGAAGGCGACATTCTACCCGGTTTTGACTCAGAAGATGGCAAACTTACGCTGAAGATGCGACCGCGTCCAGGGGCGTGGGTCTCTTGGATTGACGAAGCGAAAGTTGCTGCTGAGACACACGACGATTATGACCGGGTCCACAGAAGCATTCAGGAATTGGAACGGAATGCACGCCAAATTACAGACTTCGCCGATGGCATCGTCTCGAACATAACTATCCAAAATTTGGGAAAATCCCTGACGCTTTCCGAACTCACACAGGACGTCTTGAAAGCACGCTTGGCAATACCGACCACCATCAAAACCGGCGGGTACGTTCTCGCGCAAATTGATGAGGCGCGTGCTGAAAATATGCACGCGGCGACTGTTGTCATTCCAGAACAAACCCACATCCATCGCGTCCATCTCAATGAGGACGCACTTTTTGACCGAATACTCGTAGAGGACTACAATGTACTCCTCGTCGTGCTTCGAACGCATATAAAGCAGTACCCGGACCTCGCTGATTTAGGGTATAGTCTAACACTTCATACTCGGTTGTCCAGTATCTCTACTGATGAGGACGCGGAGATACCAGACGCGACCGAAGCGCGTGACCCTATTCAAGTCCTCGCCACAGCAGCAGTTTACAATCCGCTTGAACCGGAAACGCTCAAGTTCGTACCTATCGCATTCAACGCACCTGCCGAAGAAATTGAAACCGCGATTGGTGAAAGCTCAAAGAAAATTGAAACGTATACGGTGAAAGCCAACCAGCACGCCCACCAACTCATGACGCAATTCCAACAAGGCGTAGAGACCCGTTTGAGAGCTCTTGTGCTTGGACCCGGACAACGCGTTCATAATAAGGTCTGGGATGATCTGGTGATTCGAGAACTGCAGAGTACAATGCTCGCTTTCGTCGAGTTTTATGCGGAACATCTTACCGAACATTTTGAGGAGGCAGTTACGGCAGCGAAAGCGGAAGCACTCGCTGAAAGCATTGACCCGATGATAGAATTTTGGCAGCTACAAGATAACCAACAATTAACCCTGAATCACCTCATTCAATCCTCTTACAGATTGGCGAATCAGGTGCTGGACCGAGCTGCCGGATTATTTCACGATTTAGTCTTTGAGCAAGACTTCATCGAAACAGGTCTCGTCAAACAGGTTGAACTCCTAACGTTTGAAGATAACGAACTCTTGGATGAGATTTACTTGCCGAAATGGACGCGTGGCACAGTCCGAGAAAAAATAGCAAGCATCAGTCTCCGATCGACTTTGCATGCTGCACAAATCGAGCGTTTGACAACGATCTGGCTGGAATTGCTGGAACTCGCGAACTTCGCAAGTCAATACAAGCAGGACTTTGAAACCGTTGTTCAACCCTTAGCAGATCTCCTATTAAAAGCGAAAACTGGACAAACGCAGCGCCGAGCACAACAGACACAGCAGCGCGGCAATGCTACCAATTTTCCAGGGTTTGAAATCCCTGATGCTACTTTCAAACAACTGCTTGACCATGTGAAGTTGCACTTGCCGACCGTAGAGCACTGGTTAGCGAACCTTCCACCGAAGGCGGACGCACAACAGCATTACGCAACCTTATGGACGTTAGTGCTTGATGGTAAACTGCGTGAGCAACTCCTCGCTGATGTCCAACCCACATGTGACATTAATCTCAGCGTGCCAGACCAGACCAAAAGGTTGATTAACCTCATGTTGGGCAGTACGCTCATTATTCAAGCCGAAAAGGACCGGAAGTTGATAGAACGCAATCTAAATCGGGCAATCCTCTCAAAAACCGGGCACGAATTGGCAAATATCACTACGGAAGCGTTGCTCGCTATCCACGGTGATACCCTACTTGCAATACTCTACGAGGAACTGCTCGACTATCACGGGACTTTAGCCAAGCGTGCAAACAGACTCACAAACGCACCTCCGAAAGGGAAACAGCGAAAACGTGGGCGGTCACAAAATGGCAGTACAGCAAACGTTGAGGAAGTTACAGCGGAACAGCAGAAAGTCGAAGCACTTATGACTTTCCTGAAACCTTACCGCCAAGAAGAGGTCATCAGCACTTTAGCAACTGCTGGGCTTGATCCGCGCGCTTCTAATCTTGAAGAAATTCGGAGACAGCAGGTCCTTAGTTTCGATGTCAGCGATTTGCCCGCAATAGGTGAAACATGGCTTGATGCGAGCAAGAGCGTTGAAGATTATCCGAATCTGCGGGTGTTCCTCCTACAAAATCAACTGCCGATATCAACAACCGGCAGATTGCTAATGGAGTTGAGACAACATTTCTCGGATGAACTCTTCAACCACGTCTTAGGGCTCATTCAAGAGGTCAAAGCACTTCAAAGCACCGATTACAAAGGCGATCTGCTTAATCAGTTTGTCACTTATATCTCTGAAAAGGTATGGCGATGGGAATTAACCCAGATTACAGAAGCCGAACTCCCGCTCTTGTTGAAGGAGAAGGTACTCGCATCAGCGGTCTGTTATGAAAAAGAGGTTGATACTTTGCTGGAATATGTTGAACGTTACGATGAACTGGTATCAACAAAACTGTCAGTAGACTCCGAAATGGACAACCATCGTCAATATATTGAGGAACAATTTCAAGCAATCGTTGAGACGCTTTTAGTATAGTTTCAGGTTTTTAGGACTTACGCACTACTTCTTAAAGTCCCCCTGATAAGGGGGATTTAGGGGGTTAAAAATATGGAGAATGTCGCTTTCTTGCGTCCAAATGTCCAATATTTGCTCAGTTTGCGTAAGTCCCGGTTTTAAAGAATATATTCTGCTTGTAGGAGGGGTTTCTAACCCCGAATTATGAATGGACTTCCCGCAAGTCCGCTACAGGGTAATAGATGAAAATAATTTTATTGGGCAACAGTCAACTTGCCATTTCAACCGCTTGGGGTTTATGTCAATCGGAGACGGCACGTGAAATTGTCTTTGTGTCGGATGCGACATCAAGCAAAAACAAAAATAGGTTTGTTCCGTCGAAAGGAGATGCCTCAGGAAGACTCCGAGACCTCGTGGAATCAAATGCGTTAAGTGCGAGTGATACCGAAATCTCTTTCTCCAATTCACCGGAAGGTTTGTCTGGCGCGGACGTGATTATTCTGTTACCACCGATGGGGCAATCCGGTTTCCGATCCGCCCAAGCGTCAAAAACAACAGGCATTGCCCTTGCAAGGCGTTTTGTTCCAGAAATCCAACAGAACGCATCGGACGCGAATATTTTGGTGGCAGTATCACCCGCAAATTACATCGCTGCATGGATGCATCAAGCTCTTGACGGCGGGAAAATTATCGGTCTCGGAAATGGAGCGGCTACAGCACACTTAACCGCTGAAATTGCAAAACGTGTTGAGGTCTCAGTAAAAGATGTAACGGCTTTGGCTATCGGGAGTGATTGGGAGACGTATCCGCTTCCACAATACTGCCGAGTCAACGGGATTCCGTTAGCACAACTGATGCCTAACACTGAAGTTGATGGCCTTTGTGAAGCGGTCTCGAAACGTTGCCCTTATACGACGCAATCCGAATGGACTTTGATCAGTCATATCTTGCAAGTGGTTTCCGCCATTGCTCTTGATAAAAATCGGGTGATGAGTGTCGGCACGCATATATCAGCCGGTGAAACATCGGTTTACCTGAATGTTCCTGCACAGATCGGAAGCAACGGCATAACGTCAATTGTCCCACTGGAGTTGGATCAACAACAACGCGAGCGATTCAGAAAGTTAGTCATTCAGAGCGCGGAAGACCAAACGCTATAGCGTTCTCATACGACAGATAGACATATTTGTAGCATAACCTGTTAGGTTGTGCCATTCTGAAGTTACCAGTAGCCAGTTACCAGTAGCCAGTTAAAGAGAGGAAGATTCTTCTCTGACTGGTAACTGGTAACTATAAAGACTGTTAACGTGGTAACTTGCGTTAGTGCTTAGCATACTGGTTCGATAATTAACTTTCGCCGGACTTCCAACTATTCTCAGGACATACTGGTTCGATATGTTCGTCCATTAAGGAGATTGATCGTGAAAACCAGCAAATACGCCGCTCTAATGCTCCTAATATGTGTCGGATTAGCATTTGCAACAGCAGATGCGCAAGAAGACCTTGCACAGGAAGCGTCCGCTATTTTTCAACAAAACTGTTTGAATTGTCATGGAGAATCCGGTGCCTTTAAAGATGAACTCCTGATTGAACGCACCGCGCTTGTTGATACCGAAGTCGTCATTCCAGGGGACCCTGAAAACTCAGAGTTCTATAAACGCCTCCTCGGCCCCACTGAAAACGGCGCACAAATGCCACTCAATCTACCACCACTCTCACAAGAAGCCGTTGAAACGATTGCCCATTGGATTGCCGCAGGCGCGCCAGATTGGGATGTCCAGTACGACATCAATTTCATTACGACAGCTGCGATGCTTGATACCATGCGAACGCATCTAAATTCACTTGATCCGTTTGACCGTCCCTCTGCACGCTATTTTACAATGACGCATCTCCATAATGCGGGTGAAAGTCCTGAAACACTCAGCGACTATCGGATAGCGCTCTCTAAACTCGTAAATAGTCTCTCGTGGAGATTCGAGATCACAAACCCAACACCTATTGATACTGCACAAACAATCTTCTATATTGACTTGCGGCGTTACGAATGGAATACGACAACCGATGCCTGGACACACATTGAGCAAGTATATCCTTACAACATTGCGTTTGACCCAGAAACACAAGTCGGTCTCCTTGAAAAACTGACACAACTACAGACGGACACGGACAGTGTAGTGCCGTTTGTCCATGCCGATTGGTTTCTCGCAACCGCTTCGTTGCCACCACTCTACCACGACATTTTAGGATTGCCACAAACAGACCGTGTGTTAGAGACACAGTTAGAGGTAGATGTCGCGAGTAATATCAGAAACGCGCCAGGGATAAATGTTTGGCGTGCGGGTTTCAACGATTCGGGTGTCTCAACAAACAATCGCGTCGTCGAACGCCACACGTCTCGCTACGGTGCGTATTGGAAGAGCTACGACTTCGCTGGCAGCGTAGGTTCGCAGAATATCTTTACACACCCACTCGATTTTACACACGATGGTGGCGAAATTATTTTCAATCTACCCAACGGGTTACAGGCGTATTTTCTCGTTGATGCCAACGGTAACCGATTGGACGACGCGCCAATTGACATCGTTTCTAACCCAGCCGCCAGCGATCCAACGGTACGGAACGGTCTCTCCTGTATCGGGTGCCATACCCAAGGCATGAAGAAGTTTGAAGACAGCGTCCGCGCGGCGATTGAACAGGATGAAAACCCACCGTATAACAAGGAGCAAGCATTACGCCTCTATCCAGAACAGTCAGTACTCGATGAACTCCTACAAAAAGACACACAAAGGTTCCAGCAGGCGTTAGAAAAAATCGGGGGTCCGTTTACAGACGACGCATCCAGACAGCGATTCTTCAAGCGACATGAAAATGAACCGGTTCAACGGTTTCATGAGGCGTTTCAAGCACCGTTAGATGCATCACACGCTGCAGCCGTTGTGGGATTAGAAACAGCCGAATTCCTCACACAGATACGTGAGAAACAGCGTCTAAAAAACTTGGGATTACAAACGCTCACAATTGTGAACGGCACGGTGAAACGGGATGCGTGGACATCTAACTTTGACGATGTGATTTCAGCACTGAATACACCTGATAGCATTCTTCCGCCGGTTGTGGAACGTCCAGAGCGTATCCCTGGAGAATCTGTTCACATCCCCGATGCAAACCTACGTGCAATAATCTCAGAGACGCTCGGTAAAGCCCCTGGTGACACGATTACAATGGCGGACATGACTACATTAGAACGTCTTGACGCTAATAACATGGACATCAGTGACTTGACAGGACTTGAATTTGCGACTAACCTACGTTGGTTGGCTTTCAGTAACAATACGGTCTCTGACCTCTCACCGATAGCGGGATTAACAAATCTCACTTTCCTGTGGTTTGAAGGAACTCGGCAAGTCGCTGACCTGTCGCCACTCACAGGATTAATTAATCTCGAGAAGTTGCATTTTTCCAGCAACAGCGTTTCTGATCTCTCACCCATAAAGGGATTAACAAATCTCACCGCATTGGAGTTTAATTGGACTTCGGTATCCGATCTCTCAATCCTTGTAGAATTAGTCAATCTGGAATGGTTTAGGATGTGGGGGCACGCAGTATCCGATCTATCTCCTTTAGCAGGATTAACAAAACTGGAGTGGATAGGGATTTGCGGTGGACAGGTATCAGACCTTACGCCTTTAGCAGGATTAACGAACTTGAAAACATTGCGTATTGCCAACGAACAATTATTATCGGATATATCGCCTCTGGCGGATTTAACGGGTTTAGAACATCTGCATCTCAGACAAAACAACATATCAGATCTTGCGCCTTTGACAGGATTATCAAATTTAGAACAGATGGAGCTTGACGAAAACAATATCTCAGACCTTACGCCTTTGGCAGGGTTAACACATTTGAGACGGCTGCATCTTCAGAAGAATGAAATATTCGACCTATCCCCCCTTGCAGGATTAACCAACTTGGAGGAACTCAATCTGCAAGACAACTTAATTTCGGATATATCGCCGTTAGTGGAACTCATCAACTTAAGAGAATTAGATCTGAGTGACAACCCGATCTCAGATTTCTCATCTTTAGAGGCACTCTCCGAAAATACAAATATACTGACGGGCGGACTGACGGGCGGAGTGGCTATCCCCGATCCAAACCTCCGCGCTGCAATTGCAGAGGCACTTGGTAAAGCCCCCGATGCCGTGATTACAATGGCGGACATGGCAACTTTGACGCACCTTGATGTAGAAGGAATGGATATTCAGGATTTAGAGGGGCTGCAGTTTGCATCAAATCTGCTAAGACTGAATCTGCGCGGGAATCCACTTTCCGATCTCTCGCCAGTTGAGGGCTTGACGAAGCTGCAAGAGATAGAGTTTCAAGATACACAGGTAGCGGACCTTTCACCCCTCTCAGGATTGCGCGATCTTGAGATAATAAATGCTTCACAGACCCGTATATTCAGTCTCGCTCCCTTGGCAGGACTCACAAAACTGAGAAAGTTAGACACTGTCCATTCTGACATCACAGATCTCTCGCCGCTTGCAGGGTTAACTAACCTCACAAGACTCCTTTTATATGACTGCAAAGCAACCGATCTTTCACCCTTAAAAGGCTTAACAAAACTCAGATGGTTTGGTCTTACGCATACCGATAATATCTCGGATTTCTCACCTCTTGCGGGATTGATAAACCTGAAGCATCTCGACCTGCACGGCACCGGAATAGCGGATATCTCTTTCCTTGCAGGACTAACGAACTTAGAAACTCTGATACTTGCCAGTAATGAAGTCGTGGATGTCTCACCACTGACATCGTTGCGGAATTTGAAAAAGTTAACACTTCATGCAAATAACATCTCAGATTTCTCACCCTTAGACTTAGAGGACCTTCGCAAAAGTCTGGTGGAGTTCTCGTGGCACCAAAATCCGGGGTTCCCTCAAGGCGGTCCGAAGATTCAAGGACCCTGGCAATGGTTGATGTTACCTGTTCAAGCAGAGGGTTGGGGTGGGATTGGACTGCTTACCGATTATTTGGCAGCAGCCTCTGGAGGTGAAGTTAAGGAACAGCAGATCGCTACCCTCGGTGCATCAGATGGTAATGTGGTAGGGAACAGCGTGTGGTCAGTCGGGACACTTGAGCCTTATAACTTGAGGGACTTAGAGCGAAACGCAAACAATGTTAGGCGATTATTGGATCCTCAAGGTGCGATTGAAGACCCTTTGGACTTTCATTATCCGAAACAGGACTTGGAATTGATCGTTTACGGTTCTATTACTTTGTATGCGCCGCGAACACAGCAGACAAGGATATTCGTAGGTGCCAGCCTGGGTCGGAAAGTCTGGCTCAATGGACAGTTAGTCCATCAAGGATACATTATTGATCGAGGTAATTTCGATTATCAGGAGTTTTTCCCTGTCACGCTGAAAAAAGGAAAAAATGTGGTGTTAGTAGCAGGTGAGTATTGGTATAGCCGATGGTCTCTCTTTTTTGGATTTGAGCCTGGCACCGAATATACAATCTCAAACCCACGTATCAACTACACGTTTTCAGAAGATACCATCCATGCCGGAGATACATTTACGCTTGACATCAATGCAGAGGATATTCACGATTTAGCGGGCTGGCAATTTGATGTTTCTTTCGATCCAGCTGCACTCGAAGCTGTTGAAGTCAACGAAGGCGATTTTCTGAAGTCCGAAGGTGGTGCGACCTTCTTTCAGGAAGGGACGATTGATAACACGACTGGCAAAATTACAGGTCTGAATGCAACACGGTTCAACGAGGACGGTGCCACGGGGACAGGCACATTGCTGTCAGTAACGTTCTTAGCCAAAGCGGAAGGTGAAACCCAATTGACACTCAACAACTTCCAATTGGGATCGACCGCAGGTGAACCGATTGCTGCAGCCCCTCCCGAGGTTATCATCACTATTGAAGGACAACTCGTTACTGGAGATGTCAACCGGGACGGACAGGTCAACGTTCTGGATATGATCCGCGTTTCTCGACACTTCGGAGAAGATGCGTCCGCCAACCCACAAGCAGACGTAAATCAGGATGGCATTATCAACATCCAAGACCTCATCGTTGTCGCACAACACCTCGGTGAATCAACCGACGCTGCAGCACCCTCCGTTATCGCAGCCATAAACAACGGAGAACTAACGCCTGCGATGGTCCAAGCATGGATAAAACAAGCACAAATTGAAGATGATGGCTCCATTGCCTTCCGACAAGGCATCGCCACGCTTGAACGCCTTCTGACACTGTTCATCCCGGACGAAACCGCTTTACTTCACAACTATCCCAACCCGTTCAACCCAGAGACGTGGATCCCCTACCAACTCGCTGAGCCTGCATCGGTAACGTTGCGTATCTATACCGTCAATGGCGAATTGGTTCGGACATTAGCATTGGGGCAAACCCCTGCGGGTATCTACCAAACCCGCACCCGTGCCGCGTATTGGGACGGAAAAAATGAAGTGGGTGAATCTGTCGCGAGTGGTGTCTATTTTTACACATTAACTGCAGGCGATTTCAACGCTACCCGAAAAATGTTAATAAGGAAATAGAACGAACGAATGAGTAGCCGGCTGTCAGTTTTCAGGTAAAGAGGTGGATTGTCGCAGGAACAGATACTTTCACTACCACAAAACATTAACTGACAACTGATAACTGGTAACTGGTAACCACTAAAGGAGATAGCACGATGAAAAAAAGAATAGGCGCTGCCCCGACACTCGTCTATCCCGAATCAGACGGAGAACCGATGGCAGAAACGCCGAAACACCTACAAGCCATGACAGATTGCATGGATGTCCTACGAAGCCATTTCCGCAGGTTTACAGATGTGTATATCGGCGGAAATATGATGCTGTATTATGAGGAGGGGAATCCTCGGAAGAGCATCTCCCCGGACGTGTTCCTGGTACGCGGTGTTTCAAAGAAAGCCCTGCGAACCTATAAGACGTGGGAACAACCCCCGACGCTTGATTTTGTGTTAGAAGTTGCGAGTCCGAGCACATACACGCGAGACTTCAACGAGAAGATGGAGATTTACGCGAAGATTCTGCGGGTCAAAGCGTATTGCATCTATGACCCGTATCACGAGATCGATCCGTATTTCGTTGGGTTCCGACTTGTCGGTGAGGCGTATGAGGAGATACCGTTTGTGAACGGACGGATCCCTTTTGAAGTGTTAGGCTTGGAGTTGGGTGAGCATGAGGGTGTGCTGCGTTTATATGATCCTGTTCAGTCTGCGTGGTTATTTACTTCTCAAGAACGCGTAGGCGATGCGGAAGTCCGCGTAGCACAAGCGGAAGTCCGCATAGCACAAGAATCCCGTGCACGGCAAGAGGCGGAATCTCATGCGGTAGCAGAAGCCCGTGCACGACAGGAGGCGGAATCTCGTGTGCAACACGCCGAAGCCGAACTCGAAAAACTACGTGCAGCCCTTCGACGCTTGGAAACAACCGAATAGGAGATTGATCGTGAAAATCGGCAGATACCTACCTATAGTGATCCTAATATGTGTCGGATTAGCGTTTGCAACAGCAGATGCCCAAGAAAATCTTGCACAAGAGGCTTATGCCGTATTTGAACAAAGCTGTCTTATTTGCCACGGCCCCCACGGTTCCTATACCGAGAAACTCGTCATTCAAAGCAGCCAAGAATTGATTAATACTGGCAAAGTTATCCCCGGAAACCCTGATAGCTCCATATTCTATCAGCGGTTAATCGAAACCGCTGCAGAAAAACGGATGCCACTCGGACAGCCGCCTTTGCCGCCTGCAGCGATTCAGACGATCCGGCAGTGGATCCAAGCAGGCGCGCCGGATTGGAACGTTTTTGATAGAACCGACATCAACTTCATCACAACCGAGGAAATGCTGGAGACGATTGAGAACCATCTCCAATCGCTCGATACATTTGACCGCGCCTTCGCACGTTATTTTACATCAACACACCTCTATAACGCAGGCGAAACGACTGAAACCTTGCGTGCCTACCAACGCGCCCTCTCAAAACTCGTGAACAGTCTCTCTTGGGGACGCGAAGTTACCAATCCGCAACCCATTGATTCAGAAAAAACGATCTTTTATATCGATCTCCGAGATTACGAATGGGAACTCGGGACCAACCGCTGGACACAGATTGAACAAGCATATCCATACAAAAATAATTTTGAGTCTCCAACACAGACACATCTGCACGAAAAACTCATGAATCTTCGCCAAGAAATGAACTGTGAGGTGCCGTTTGTTCAGGTCGATTGGTTTCTTGCAACAGCAGCCTTACCCCCGCTCTATCACGATATCCTTGACCTTCCGCTCACGGATCGGGAGTTGGAAGCAGAACTTGATGTAGATGTCGGCGAAAATATCCGCAATGCTGCGGGCAGGCGTGTCTGGCGTGCGGGATTCAACGATTCCGGTGTCTCCAATCACAACCGTATTGTAGAACGGCATCTCTCTCGCTACGGCGCGTATTGGAAAAGTTACGACTTTGCGGGGAGTGTAGGCACACAGAATATCTTTACACATCCGCTGTCCTTCACACACGATGGTGGCGAGATTATCTTCAACCTTCCAAACGGTTTACAAGCTTACTATCTGTCAGATGCCGGAGGTAACCGACTTGATGAAGCACCTATAGCGATTGTTCGCAATCCTGCCGCGAGCGACCCGACTGTCCGCAATGGACTCTCCTGTATCGGGTGCCATACGGAAGGGATGAAAACGTTTGAAGATCAAGTGCGCGGTATTGTTGAACAGAGTGAGAATCCCCCATTTGACAAAGACCGCGCATTGCGACTTTATGTTGAAAAAACAGCGATGGACAGGCTTATCGAAGAGGACACCGAACGTTACCGACAGGCACTTGAAGCGACAGGCGATATATTTGGTGGTATTGAACCGGTTCAGCGATTCCATGAGGCGTTTCAAGGTCCACTTGATGCTTCACACGCTGCCGCTGCTGTCGGTTTAGAGACCGCGGTATTCCTCGGAAAAATTCGTGAGAATGTGAGTCTACAAAACTTAGGATTGCAGGTGTTAGAAAGTGGGACTATGAAACGGGATGCATGGACATCTAACTTTGACGATGTGATTTCTGCGTTGAATACACCTGATAGCATCCCGCCACCGGTTGTGGAACGTCCAGAGCGGATCCCTGGGGCATCGGTTTATATCCGTGACCCGAACTTACAGGCAGCAATCAATGAGGCACTTGGCAAAGCGTCTGGGGTCCCGATTACGGTACAGGAAATGGCAACATTAACAACCCTAAGCACAAGTGATAGGGACATTAAAGATTTAACAGGCATGGAGCACGCTGTCAATTTAGAAGAGATGTGGATTGAGGATGCTCATATATCAAACCTTGCACCCTTGGCTGGGCTCAAGAAACTGAGAAAATTAGATACCATAAAAACTGATATATCCGATATTTCACCCCTTGCAGGATTGACAAACTTAACGCGCCTTAACTTATATGGCAGCCGTGTAACCGATATTTCACCTTTAAGAAGTTTAACGAAACTCACCTGGCTCGGTTTTCGATATGTTGATGAGATATCAGACTATTCACCGCTGGCAGGTCTTACCAATTTGAAACACCTCGACCTTTTCAGAAATAGAACCTCGGATATCTCAATGCTCGCCGGCTTGATAAACTTAGAAACGCTCATACTAAACGAAAACAACATTGTAGATGTCTCACCACTCACCTCCTTACAGAACTTAGAAACGCTTATACTAAACGAAAATAATATTATAGATGTCTCACCACTCGCCTCCTTACACAATTTGAAAACGCTCCTCCTTCATGCCAATAACATAGATGATATCTCGCCCTTAGAGGGTATACGCGAAAACTTGAAGATCTTCAAATGGCATAAAAACCCCGGTTATCCACAAGGTGGTCCCAAAATTGAGGGGCCCTGGTTATGGTTACAGTTACCAAAACCTGACTGGGATACAGATGTAGATTATTTGGTAGATTATTTGGCAGAAGCATCTGATGGGAAGGTTACAGAACAACAGATTGCTACCCTCGGGGCAACAGCGGGCGATGGCATTGGTGATAACCTATGGTTATCAGGTACCCTTGAGCCTTATGATTATAATCCGAATGAATCTGATAGTAACCTTGACAACCTTCGGCGATCGATGTCCATTGAAAATAAACGAGATTTGGTTGTTATTTATGCTTCCATTACCTTATATTCTCCACAAATACAGCAGACGAAAATGTTCATAGGTGCAGGCGCGTTCCCTCGCAAAGTTTGGCTCAATGGAGCGTTAGTCTACAATTATCCACACTATATTGATAGTGAAAGATGGAATTCTGATTATCAGGATTTTTTCCCTATCACATTGGAAAAAGGGAAAAACGTGTTGTTAGTGCGTCATGTGTATAAATACTATAGGGAAATAAGTTTCTTTGCTGGATTTGCCCCCGGCACGGAATATATGGTGGAAAATCCGAGTGTAGATTATACCTTTTCCGAGTCTAATATTCATGCTGGGGATACTTTTACCCTTGACCTCAGCGTAAGAAATGTTATTGATTTAGCAGGATGGCAATTTGATATTTCGTTTGATCCTGCAGCACTTGAAGCTGTTGAGGTCAACGAAGGCGATTTTCTGAAGTCAGGAGGTGGTGCGACCTTCTTTCAGGAGGGAGCGATTGATAACACGACTGGCAAAATTACAGGTCTGAATGCAACACGTTTCAACGAGGACGGTGCCACGGGGTCAGGCACATTGCTGTCAGTAACGTTTTTAGCGAAAGCAGAAGGTGAGACCCGATTGGCACTTGACAACTTCCAATTCGGATCGACCATAGGTGAACCCATTACCGCAGGGCCCCACGAGGTTGTCATCACTATTGAAGGACAACTCGTTACTGGAGATGTGAACAGGGACGGACAGGTCAACGTTCTGGATATGATCCGCGTTTCTCGGCACTTCGGAGAAGATGCGTCTGTCAACCCACAAGCAGACGTAAATCGAGATGGCATTATCAACATCCAAGACCTCATCGTTGTCGCACAACACCTCGGTGAATCAACCGACGCTGCAGCACCCTCCGTTATTGCAGCCATAAACAACGGAGAATTAACGCCTGCGATGGTCCAAGCGTGGATCACACAGGCACAGGTTGCCGACGATGGCTCCACTGCCTTTCAACAAGGCATTGCCAATCTCGAACAACTCTTAGCACTGTTCATCCCAGAAGAAACGGCTTTACTTCACAACTACCCAAACCCGTTTAACCCAGAAACGTGGATCCCGTATCAACTCGCTGAGCCTGCATCGGTAACGTTGCGTATCTATACCGTCAATGGCGAATTGGTTCGGACATTAGCATTGGGGCAAACCCCTGCGGGTATCTACCAAACCCGCAGCCGCGCAGCGTATTGGGATGGCAAAAACGATCTCGGCGAACCCGTCGCAAGTGGTGTCTACTTTTATACGCTCACAACAAACGACTTTAACGCCACCCGGAAAATGCTGATAAGGAAATAGGATCAGGGGTGATTTTTCTTTGACAAGGCGGGTGAAGCGTGGTAGACTCTATGATATAAGTTGGATGCGTGTACCTCCTCACTCAAGAGCATACACAGAATCGGGAGAAGGTTTTCCCGCCACAAACGAGTGACCGAAAACTGACAACCGGCAACTAATAACCCACAAAGGAGATAGCACGATGAAAAAAAGAATAGGCGCTGCCCCGACACTCGTCTATCCCGAATCAGACGGAGAACCGATGGCAGAAAGTGGAAGACACGTCAGACTCCTCTTGGATATGATAGAAATGATAGATTGGCATTTTCGGGACGCACCAGATGTGCATGTCTGCGGCAACATGTTCCTCTATTATGAAGAGGGCAATCCACGGAAGGTTATCTCACCAGACGTGTTCATGGTGCGTGGTGTTTCAAAGAAAGACCTGCGAACCTATAAGACGTGGGAGCAGCAACCGTATCTCGATTTCGTCCTCGAACTTGCCAGCCCAAGCACGTATACGAAAGACTTCAACGAAAAGAAGGCGATTTATGAGCAGATTCTACGGGTCAAAGAGTATTGCATCTACGATCCATACCATGAGATTGATCCGTCCTTCGTCGGCTTTCGGCTTGTAGGGGATACGTATCAAGAAATAGCGTTTGTAGAGGGTAGGCTTCCGTGTGAGACGTTAGGTTTAGAACTCGGTGAGCGTGATGGCGTGCTTCGGCTCTATGATCCTGTCAAGGGGATGTGGTTCGGTCCGGGTCGGGAGCGTACAGCTGAAGCGGAGACCCGCGCTTATGAAGAAGCCCGTGCACGACAAGAGGCGGAATCTCATGCGGTCGCAGAATCCCGTGCACGACAAGAGGCGGAATCCCGTGCAGAACACGCCGAAGCTGAACTCACAGAACTCCGCGCAGCACTTGAACGTTTGAATCAGTAACCAGTAACCAGTAACCAGTGGCCAGTTAAGAGGTCTCTTCTCTGGTAACTGGTAACTGGTAACTGGTAACTTCAAACCTAACGGATTGTTGATATCAAATGCGAGAAATATACCAAAAAATCCCAGAACTCATAGAATCCGATCAAGTCGGTGCCTACTGTACTGTGGTGGAAACGAAAGGCTCTACGCCACAAAAACCGGGGTCGAAGCTACTCATTCTCCCCAATTTGCGGAACATCGGCACGCTCGGCGGTGGTTGTGTTGAAGCAGAAGCACGCCGACAAGCGATTGGGTTGATGCAAGGCGGCGTGCCGCGACTCCTCGAATTCCAATTGGATAGCGACTATGGATGGGACGATGGACTCATCTGTGGCGGGAACATGAAAATCTTCATCGATCTGCCGAAGACCGAAGCGGAAGCCGAAATGTTTGAGCGGCTCCAAACGCTGAACGCTCAAAAAACGCCGCTCGTCTGTGCAACGGTTGTAACGAGTGCAAAGCAGGGTGTGGATGTCGGCATGAAAATGATTTTCGCTACTACTGGTGAACGGATCGGGACATTGGGCGATTCCGTTTTAGAAGCCGCGATTGAAGCGGAAACCGCCGAAGTCCTTGAAAAAAACCGAGCAAGTCTGTTCCGTGAGGACGAGACAGCTGCAGTTTTCTTGGAACCGTTGCAACCGCGTCCGACGTTGCTTATTGCTGGTGCCGGTCATGTCGGTCAAGCCCTCTGTCACCTCGGCAGCTGGTTAGATTTTGACATCGCTATTGTTGACGACCGCGCTGACTTTGCCTCCGCGGAACGGTTGCCAGAGGCAGACGAGATCATCATCGGTGACATCGCCACCGAACTCCGAAATTACCCGATTACGCCACTGACATACGTCGTGATTGTTACCCGTGGACATCAGCACGACGAAACAGCACTACACAGCGTCGTTGAATCAGATGCCCGTTACATCGGTTTAATAGGCAGCCGCCGAAAAATTAAACTGATCTTCGACGACTTAATGGAGGCTGGAATTTCCAAAGAAAATCTCCAACGGGTTTATGCACCGATCGGGTTAGATATTAACTCGAAAACCGTACCTGAGATTGCCGTCAGCATCGCATCACAATTGATCCAGATCCGAAATGCAGCCGACACTATCCATACCTTTGATGCCCAACCTGAACGAATGCCCACCGTTAAAATAACCGAGGCGTAAAAAATGAATGATACTTATGTACAAAATCAAGATATTCAAGATCAAGATGTTACCCCCATTGATCAACCAGCCGAACTGGAAGGCATCCAGCTCAATTGGGGGCCATCAGAATTTGTTGAAACTCCCAACGGTTCCCAGGTCCTCCGCATCGCCCCTGCCACCCCGGAGTTTTGGGAGGTATGGAACCGGAACAAGGAAACTCTCAAAACCGCCGGTATCTCCTGTTCTCCTCACCTGCCGGACGACTGGCGGGTGGAATGGCGGATTGATGTTTCAAATGATATTTGTATAGATGAAGATAAATCTTATACGCTCAGCGAAGTCATTGATTTTGTTAAGCAGACATTGGACAAAGTTAGCGAACAGTCCCAGCATAATAAACTTCAATATTCGTCCACGGATGTCTATTGGCTTCTGCATGATATGCTCCGGTATGTGAATCAGAATGTTTCCGGTGTGTTTGTGCTCCGTCAAATCCAAAAGGGCATATACCGGGTGAAATGCATGGTCGAAGATTTTGCGAAACAGAGGTCACGTAGAAAACTCAAAGCAGAGGTAAACCGAACAGCCAAGTATCTCGCAGAACTAACAGGCAGACACCCCTCGTGGGGTGAAAAAGAGGAACAGTAGTAGGCGCACTCCGTGTGCCGTATCCAACTCTCCAAGCGGTAAGTGTGGTTCCAGCCACGCTGGATCTCTAATCTTTTCCCGCTAAATTATCAGAAACGTTTGTCTCTCGCTTTAGTCCGGTACGGACGATCCGTTAGAAACGCGCATTCTCCTTTCTCTTTAGACCTGTAGGAACGACATGTTTATATCATTCTCATTCCGCCTTGATCCTTGAGGGCAAATGTGATATTATTTTGTTGACCTTTGGTTCCGGTAACATGCAATTGGAAGGATTTTCGCCGAGGATAATCATATACAGATATCCTTAGGAGATTAATAAATCCAATATGGCAAATATAAAAATTAAGTGGCTTGTATACACAGTCCTCGTAGGATTGATACCCGTTCTTTTACGGATTTTAACATGGTTCATATCACAGAGCCGAACTATGGATATTCTCAATGCTCCAGACTTTGTAGCGTTTGGATTAATTTTACATATATCCAATATAAATGAAATAGAACATTTCAATGATAGCGAGAGGTCATGGAAAACGATTCAGAATGGACTTTCAATCGTCTTTATATTATTCTATGGGGTCTTGTTTGCCTGTTCTTTATTAGGTCAGTCGAATCCTGGATTAATTAATGTGAGGGCTATAACAAACATTTCCATAGTTTTGAGTTTTGTATCACTTGGCATCAGTTTCTCCGTGTATCATAGAATCTCGAAGTTAGAGTAAGTCTCGTAAAAATTAAAATAAGTTTGATTTTTTTGGACAATAGTGTTATTATATGGTTAATATGGACATGTTAGCGGCGGAGGGGATCCTTTGCAAAGGATTTACCGATGCACTCCTAAATCATTGTTTAGGTAGAATTTCAACGAAACGTGAGAAATCGAAAGGCAATAATTGCCATCTGTTTGAGAGGTAATTAAATGACTGGAACAATTATCGTTACAGGTTCAATTCTTGCCGTGGTAGGCATTGGTGTTGCTGTTTGGTCCATCGTAATTACTAGAAAGCGTCGTCTGGACATAATGGTGAGAATTTCAGAAGAAGCTGCTGAACGAGTAATCAAAAGTTTCATCTATCTGGATGAATATAAAATGTATTCTATTTCGTCTCAGATTTTTGAGGGAATTACCGACTATTTAGCAAATTATCAAGGGACAACAAAAGAGGAGAAAGAGATACAGAAAGCTTTGATCCGTAGTGGTCAGACCATAGCAGATATCTTGAAATCCGGATCCAGCGCCGAAGAAAAGAAGTATTTCCATGATTATTCCTACAAGTACTTTGAAGACTATCTTAAGAAATCAGAAAAAATCCTTAGTCTCTCAGCAGAGAATATTGATGAAAAGATCAAGCAAATTGACGATGTAGGTTTCGTCGCAGTGAGAGCTAATGCTGTATTCAATTATATGGAATCCTCTATGGAGAATTTCAATGAATTAGAGGTAGCACTCTCTAATGCTACTGAAGATTTCACGAATATTGAAGACTTTCCAAAAGGTCAGAATCTACATAATGATCCTGCTGTCTGGGAAAAATTAATTTCTGCTCTGAGTTATGAGTTTGAAGTTCAGATGCCTATAGAATCTTATATATTTTCCTCAAACTTTAACAGAGAATATCTTCGGGAAAATGAACATCTGCTGCAAAAAAAATACCATGGACTTGCTGAAAAAGAATTTGTTCTTGTTGGTACTATTGCCCAAGGTTCAAGCAAGCACGTTGATTATGAAGAAAACAATAAGGATTATATATCTCAGCAGTCTAAGGAAGGATCTTCACCCCTTGTCAAACATCCTCCGGAAGCGGAATCCAAATTATCGGAAGAATTAACGAACAAAATCATTATTGATCCAATTGCCTTATATCGAGAAATCTGATATGAGGTCTAACAATTCTCTAATAAAGCAAGAAAATAAGAAAGTTGTTCTTAGCATAGTTGAATAACAAGAAAGTTGATAATGTTGGAATTCTGCAAAAAACAAATTGAGGAGATGCTTTCGTGAATCAAGAACCGAAGGTAACAGTTGAAGATATTGAGATGTCCGTGGATGCCTTAGACATCCAAAAAGCCGCAGACATCTTTGAAGAACACGGGTGTCTCGTCGTACGCGGTCTGATGTCACCCTACATTGCAGCAATACATAAGGATATTGAAGCGGCAGCAGCGGAATCCATATCGCTGCTTGACAAGGCGGAACGGATTGTCGAGGGCTGGCGCACGCCGAACGGCACGCTATTCTTACCGGCACCAGAAGGCTACGAACGCGACAAACAGATCATGGTACTATCGGTGGGTTATCAGACGAGCGCGGCGTTTTTCCAGTCCGCTTTCGATGAAAATACTGCCAATATCGTTGAGGCGATCCTGGGACCGAATGTGGAAATCTTCGGCAACGGGCAGTGCCTCTATAAGGAACCCGTTGGCGGGCATCCGAAGCATCTCCATCAGGATTCTGCCTACTTTGAACACCGCTATCAGGGCCCCGTCGGCATTCTGAGTTATGTCGTGGATACGGACTTGGTAAATGGGGCGTTACACGTCGTGCCGGGTTCACACCAACTCGGACAACTCAAGCATATTGATACGTTCTCGCACCTCGGTTTGGCGGAGGATGAGTGGCCCTGGGAGAGCGCGCTCCCAGTCGAAGGCGACGCCGGTGATTCTATCTTCTTTAACGTCAAGACTGTACACGGTTCCAAACAGAATATGTCGGACAAACCACGTCCGATTTTCATCAACCGCTATCGCCGGACAGATGACTTTGTCATCATCGGCGGAACAACGACAGCAAACCGTGCAGAAGCGGAGAAACGCGCCGCTGCAGCCGAAGAAGCAAAGAAAGCCAATAGCGATCGGGGCTTGATGCTACGCGGATTCCGACCGTTTGAAACATAAAGACGAGGAAAAATTGATTAACCTAACTGATACAGCATCAGATAGATAATCACACCTGTTACCGAAACATATAACCAAATCGGAAAGGTTATTTTCGCGATGCGGCGGTGTGCATCAAACCGTTCGCGCCACGCTAAGTAAAGCGTACGCAACGCCAACGGCACGATGACAAATGCCAGAATAATATGTGAAATTAGGATGGTAAAATAGACAGGACGAATCCACCCCTGCTGTGTAAACGGCTTTGATCCTGCGTGGTAGTGATAAATAACATAGGAGACAAGAAAAAGCACAGAGACACCAAACGCCGCGAGCATACATTTTTTATGTGCGTCAATCTTCCGCTGCCGAATGAACACATACCCTGTCATCAGCAGGATGCCGCTAATTGTGTTTAGTGTTGCATTGACGGTTGGTAGATCTGAAATCTCAAGCACGTTCTCCTCCTATGTCCTTGCTACGGAAACCCAACGGCGTGTGCCTGCTACTTTCTAACGGGGCCACCGATAGGCTTGCGCGCCTTTAGAATTCTCTAACGCAAATTCCCACCGTTGACACCACGTCTCATATTGCGTGTTACCGGCTTCCGGTCGCAGGCGACTCCGCATCAGAAACGCAGGATAAAAAGGGCGACCCGTCGGCTGATAAACATCGTGATACCGTAGATCAAAACTCCATCGGACGCTCTCCGATTCGTTCGGTTTCGCACTGTGGAGTGTGTAATTGTGGAACAGAATAACGCCGCCTGCCCGGATCGGCAACGCTTTCGGTGTGAGATGAGTCGGTTGATATTCCGGTAGAACTGTCAATCCTGCCTCGTTCCAATCGTGTCTGAAAAGTCCCATCTTGTGGCTGCCCGGCATGACCTGTAAGCATCCGTTTTCCAATGTCGCATCGACAATCGGAATCCAGACGGTGAGCATGAAGTAGGGATCTGTATCGGGCCAACACACACCTGCGTCTTGGTGCCAAGGTGTCGGCGCACGTTGTGATTTCTCTTTTGGTAAGACGGCGCGAATATGTTGGATCGGGTTACAGATAATCTCAGAACCGACGAAAGACTCTGCAATGTCAAGGATCTTGGGGTTCTTGAGGAAATTGAACGTCGCTTCACCGCGTGCCTGCATAATATCAAGGTTTGCTGTTACTTCCGGTGCCGCATTCGAGAGGTGGAGCAATCGTTCTGTGAACGGTTTATCGGCGTGTGTGTCGGTAACTTTCCCTTCCGCGTGCAATTTCTCGGCACGTTCTGCGATAATCCCCTCGTATTCAGCAATCACAGGCCCCAGATCGTTCTCATCAAGCGCATCTTCAAGCAATAGATACCCGTTGTCGTGGAAAAACGAAACATGAGATTCGGTTAAACGCATAATTGCGTCCTCCTTGCGTTATGGACTACCCCCACCGCTGTTCAGGCGGAGCGAAGCACTGCAGGCGGGGTTTGAAACCCCGCCTGCAAAGGGGGCTGCGTAAGTCCCAATGGACTACCCCCACCGCTGTTCGGGTGGATCAAAGACGAACCCGTGGAAAAATTTACGCTGTTCAGGAGAAAGTTGCTTGTTATAGAAGTCTCCAGGATACCCCCAATGTTCCTGCGAGGCGATCATCCACGGATGTTCATAAGCGTAATAGAGCATTTCACGCCGACCCTCCGGTTTCGTGAAGATACCCGCGGAATGCCAGACAGCGTTATGGAACAGAATCGCACTCCCCGGTGGGGCACACACTTCAAGTGCACCCGGATATTGGTATGGATGCCGCAAGTCTTCATGGTTCGGGTCGTACATCGCCGTGTGGCTGCCCGGTATGAGCCACAGATTTCCCTGTCCGCCGCCGGTCATATCCGTCAGATAATAGCCAATTTTGAGTTGTAGAAACGGAATAGGACGTAAGTTGCGATAGCCTTCATCGTGTCCATCAATGTGCCAACCCATCAGACGTTCCGTAAGTTCCGAACCCTCTTCAACGATAGCGTCCGATGCGTGGTGATGCGGCATCTTATTCAGCAACCCGGTGACGTATGGCAGAATCGGCTGCCAATCCAGAAGTTCCAAGAACGCTGGATGATCACCGAGGATATAGAAAATACGGGTGCTTTTCTCACCGTGAATGTGTGTCATTCCGGTTTGTGGTAACCCTTTCTCCTCACGTTCCCGCCGCATCTCAATAGATTCAGCGAGAGCACTCCTGAGTGTTTCAATGTGTGAAGACTCAAGAAAATTCTCCAGGACGAGATAACCGTTGTTTTCAAAGAAAAACTTTTCGGCATCAGTCAGTTCGTGTGGCATGTCGTAAACCCTCTTTTCTTTCACTGGTGAGGTTCTCAGTTTATAGTAAATTCCAAGTTCCCCCCTGATAAGGGGGGTTAGGGGGGTTCGGTCTTCAGCAAAATGTATAAGTCATTACAAAATTCACTATAAATCGAACAGTTCTATGGCGTTTTCACCAAAAATTTTTGCTTTATCTGCTTCAGAGATGGGCAATTCTTCAATTAAACCGACAAATCGGGGCATATCCACCCACGGATGATCTGTTCCAAACAACAGACGGTCCGCACCAGAATACTCGTAGGCATACTGCAATGCCTGTGTTGATGGCGACACGGTGTCCAGATAGATACGTTGCAGATACGCGCTCGGTGGTTGTGTTATGTTATCTCTCGCTCTACCCAATACCTCGGTCTGATGATCAATCCTGCCGCTCATATAAGGTAAAATACCTCCGACATGGGGCATCACGAGCTGGAGGTGTGGATAGCGTTCAAGAATCCCGCTCAGAATCAGTCGTAACAGTGCGAAACTGTTATCTACTTGTAGCCCCATCATACCAATCATCCAGTGGTCTTTGATCGCTTCTCCCCACGTCGGCACGGTGGGATGCATGACAATCGGCATCCGTAATTTTTCTGAGTGCGCATACACAGGTTCAAACTGAGGTGCATCGACCGGTTTCCCACCGATATGGGAGTAAAGCATGATCCCACAAAAACCGAGTGCTTTCACGCGATTCATCTCTGTGATGGCTTCATCTGGATTTTGCCACGGAAGGCATGCCAATCCTGCGAACCGATCTGGATGTGTGTCCACGAGTTCAACAATGGCATCGTTGATCGCTTGCGCGCCGTTGTTCCCTAATTCGGGTGTGAGCATACACGGCGGCGGTATATTGGTGCTGAGCAGCGCCATATCAACACCCGCCGCATCCATATCCTTGAGTTTGCGTTTCGGGTCATAAGCCTCATCTTGCAGACGAAATGTCTGGACATCGCCGTACGTAACGACAGCCTCACTGCCGCTGCGAATTACTTGCGGCGGGTGTCGGTTCTGTGCAAGGATTTCTATATAGGCATTTGGAAATATGTGGCTTTGGCAATCAATTCGCATTTTTCCGGGGCTCAATTTAACCCGAACACGCTTATTCCTTAAATTCGGCGATAACTTTGCGTATACCTATCAGGGCGTTCTCTACCGCGGTTACGCGAGATTCAAGTTTGGCAATCCATGCCGCTTTTTCAGGAGACAACGTTGCCTGTTTTTCCGATACTGATGCGGCGCCTGGTGTTTTGTTAGCACCCGTCGGTTGATTTCCATTTCCCGGTGCCGCTAACGTCGCCCGTAGTCTCTTCCACGGCTTCTGAAAACTGAAATCCTCTTTGTGCTTGTCAATACGGACGATAGTGAAAACGCGCGTCGCCTTGAACTCAGGGTGGAGGTCAACTGTCAAAGCACTGATGCCCGCTCCGATCTTCTCTTTGTAGCGTGGGTGTGCTTGCAGCAGCTTCATAACCATCTTATGATCTGTGCCTTGTAAGGGTTCTTTCAGTGGAGCCGTATCCCGAATAGACTCAAAGCGTTTTTGAATGTCTTCAACACTTTCAAATGTTTCACCTGCAAATTCAATCATCGTTAATTTCTCCTTTGTCGAAAAAGTCACCATAGATTTTAGGCCTTTTAGTATGCCATATCTGACTTTCTTTTTCAATATTTTCAATTTTTCAATCAAGATGACGATCTTGTCACGATTCACCTCAAAAAATATGCAGATTTTTACAGTGAAGTATAGCAGAAGTCGCGTGAAAAGTCACGCGACTTTTGCTTGTATACCAGGGTCATTCAATTGTCCATTTTTCAATCGAATTTTCACCCCCAGACCCGGTAGGTGCGGTTTCCGAACCGCACCGGATCCTTGAAAAAAGACGTGAAACCCAATAACTTCTTAAAATTGAATGACCCTGGCTAGGCAATTTTTTTCACTTGACAATTCGCGTTAGATCTGTAAAAATTCGGAACACAGAGACTCCACACTCGATACGAGGTTTATGAGAAAAAATCCGCAGAACCTGGAGACACAACACAATGCAAAGTGCCAAAAAACAACACATCTTCTTCTCAAGTATAATCACGCTCTGCACCGCCCTCCTGTGGGTAGTGCCCAGTACATCCGCACAAGTTGTCAGCATTCCAGATGCCAACCTACGCGCCGCTATTAACGAAGCCCTCGGCAATCCCGAAAATGCACGCATCACACAAGAAGATATGCTGACATTGACCGAATTAGAAGCAAATAACAGAGGTATCATCGATCTGATTGGTCTCGAAACTGCAACAAACCTCCGAGATTTAAAACTGAAAGACAACTTGATATCTGACCTATCGCCGGTGCAAGGGCTCAGCAGTTTAGAAGAACTCGATGTAAATAACAATGTGATATTTGACATATCACCCGTTGCTTCCCTTAGCAACCTAAGAGAGATACGGATCCATCACAACCTCGTATCCGATTTATCACCCCTCGCCGGACTTATAAGACTGCGAGTGATTGGGATGTCGGACAACCCAATTGCCGATCTCGCCCCGCTCTCAGGATTGATTAGCCTCCGAAACTTTCACGGATGGGGAACACCCGTCGTGAATCTTGAGGGAATTGCAGAACTTCCCAAATTGCAAGAGATAAATGTGTGCGGCGCAGAAATATCAGACCTCTCACCTTTAGCAAAAGCAAAAGGTTTAACAGAACTCTATATTGTTGGTAGCCAGGTAACAGACCTTTCGCCGATAGCCGGGTTAACCAACCTCAAACGCATCAATTTCCACAGCAACGAAATCTCTGATATATCGCCCCTCAAAAACTTAACAAACCTGACGTGGGCAGACCTATCAGAAAACACTATCTCCGATGTTTCACCCCTCGCTGACATCCAAGGACTCACATGGGTAGACCTCACCGATAACCTCATAATAGACCCATTACCCCTCGCGAATTTAGACAACCTCAACTGGATCGGGCTTACCGGCAATACCATACCGGACGAAACCGTCTTCGACAGGTTCGCGGAACGCACAACTATCACACACACTAATTTCGTGAATACCACATTCCCAGAAGCCGGTCCCAAAATCGAAGGGCCCTGGCTCTGGGTGATCGTCCCTGGCCTACTAATTGACAAGGATACCGACCTCATCGCGAAAGCAACCGGCGGCGCAGCAACTGAAATCAAAATTTCCACCTTTGGGGCGACCGAAGGGAAAACTGTCGGCGATAGTGAATGGGAGGCACATACACTTGCACCTACTGGCGGCGATAACATCAACGAAATGACAGACGCACTCGGATGGGGATTCGGCTCCGATATATATGACCACGTCGTCTACGGAACGGTTACCCTCAACTCTCCTCAAAAACAGGAAACAACTATGCTCGTTGGCAGCGACGACTCCGTAAAGGTCTGGCTCAATGGCGAAATGGTACACTACAATTCCACAAAACGCGGCGCAGGCGATTTTCAAGACGCTTTCCCCGTAACACTTAAAACTGGGGTAAACGTCCTCCTTGTCGCCGTTGATAACCATGGACACGGCGGATTCAGCGGGTTCTTCGGGTTCGCAAAGGATACCAACTATACCGTTAACCCCATCAACAAAAAATTCGTCATCGCTGTCCCAAAATGGGATGTCAATAGAGACGGCGAAGTCAATATCTTAGACCTTATTCTCGTCGGGCAAGACATCGGAAAAACCAGTGGCACCAATCCACGAACCGATGTGAACGGCGACGGGAAACGCAATATACAAGACCTCGTCCTTGTCGCCTCACATCTCGGAGAACTCAGCGGTCCCGCCGCTGCACCACTGCTAAACCAAATCCTAACCCAAAACCGAATTTCGCCAACCATCCTACAAGCATGGATCGCACAAGCGCACGCTGAAAACGACGGCTCCTATGCCTTCCAAAAAGGACTCGCCAACCTTCAACAATTGCTAACAGCATTGGCCCCCGAAAAAACAGCGTTGCTACCGAATTATCCGAACCCATTCAATCCAGAGACGTGGATACCGTATCAACTCGCCGAACCCGCTGAAGTAACGCTCCGTATCTACGCCATAAATGGCGAACTGATTCGCACACTAACACTCGGACATCAGCCAGCAGGCATCTACCAAAACCGAACCTGGGCAGCCTATTGGGACGGAAAAAACGCACTCGGCGAACCCGTCGCCAGCGGTGTCTATTTCTACACCCTCACCGCAGGCGAATTCAAAGCCACTCGAAAAATGCTTATCATGAAATAATACTATACAGAAAATAGGTGTAGAGGCGAGGTAACCTCGCCTGTTTGAGACACAGGAGACAAACAATGAAACACATCATATCCGTTTTCATCATTTTATTCCTAATAGCAACCCCATTCACAACAAACGCACAACAAGAACTCGCACAACAGGCGTATCTCATCTTGGAAAACAAATGTATCACATGCCACGGGCCCAACGGCTCTTTCACCGAAAATCTCGTTATCGACTCCGCTTCAGGACTCGTAGATACCGGAGCCGTCGTCCCAGGACAACCCCTCACCTCTAACCTATACGCACGCCTCATCACAACAGATAACACAAAACGGATGCCCCTCGGACAACCCGCACTCGACAACGCATCCCTTCAGGTGATTAGCGACTGGATCGCAGCAGGCGCACCCGACTGGGAAACACAACACGACGTGACTTTCATCGCAACAGACGTTATGCTCACTGCGATGCAGAGACACCTGGAAACGTTGGATACCTTTGACCGCCCGTTCGCACGCTACTTTACAATGACACACCTCTATAACGCTAGCGTCGGCCCCGAAGCACTCAACGCCTACCGCACCGCACTCGCAAAACTCGTCAACAGCCTCTCCTGGGGTTTTCAGATTATCAACCCTGAACCGATTGATGTTGCAGAAACGCTTTTTTACATCGATCTGCGCAACTACGAATGGGATGCCCGAGATGCATGGACACAGATTGAAGTCGAGTATCCTTACGCCGTTGCGTTTGACTCTGAAACAGAGGCAGGGCTACTCTCAAAACTCAACAGCCTCCGCAGCGAAATGCGCTGCGAAATACCGTTTGTGCACGTCGATTGGTTCCTCGCCACCGCCTCGCTGCCACCGCTCTATCACGATATCCTCGCGCTCCCTGAAACAGAACAAGAATTGGAACGAGAACTACGGATAGACGTTAACCGGAACCTACAAAGCGCACCAGGGGTCCGCGTCTGGCGCGCCGGCACCAATGATTCAGGGGTGTCAAATCACAACCGCGTCGTGGAACGCCACACCTCGCCCTACGGTGCATATTGGAAAAGCCATGACTTCGCCGGAAGCGCAGGCGCACAGAACATCTTCACACATCCGCTCTCTTTTCAACGCGACGGCGGCGAAGTTATCTTCAATCTGCCAAACGGGTTACAAGCCTACTATGTCGCGGATGGAGCAGGGAACCGTATAGATGTCGCACCAACGGAGATTGTGTCGAACCCCGCAGCGAGCGACCCCGCCGTCCGAAATGGGCTCTCCTGTATCGGATGTCATACGGAGGGAATGAAGGATTTTCAAGACGGTGTCCGCGCAGTAATAGAACAGACAGAGACCCCCGCTTACAATAAAGATCACGCCTTACGGCTTTATGTAGAACAATCCGTGATGGAAGACCTATTGGCACAGGATATAGAACGGTACAAAACTGCCCTGGAAGCAACAGGCGGTGTATTTGGCGGGATAGAACCTGTACACCGGCTCTATGAAACGTTCCAGGCACCACTTGAGGCACCGCAAGCCGCCGCTGCTGTCGGCTTACAAACGGAAACGTTTCTCAAAGAGATTCGCGAAAAACCGAGCCTTCAAAACCTCGGTCTCACAGGACTAACAAGCAACGGAAATGTGAAACGGGACGCATGGACAGCACAGTTCTCAGAAATTATAATCGCATTACAGTCCCCAGAGACCCCAGTTAGGAACACACCGGAAACCGTCCGACCAGTTCAGCCCACACCAAGCGGAATCGTGCTGATACCTGACCCGAACCTGAAAGATGTAATTGAACGTCAGCTCGGAAAGAACCCAGGAGACGCGATTACACCCGCAGACATGGAAAGATTAAACCGGATTGAGGCGGATGAAAACGGTATCCAAGACCTCACAGGGCTGGAATACGCCACCAACCTCGAACGTATAGAACTCCGACACAACGCTATTGCCAACCTAACCGCTCTCACAAACCTTACTAAATTGGAAAACATCAAACTCCGTGGCAATCAAATAACCGACGTAGCACCACTTGCTAAACTTTTCAACGTAGAATGGATGGGACTCGAAGAAAACCAGATAACCGACCTTGCCCCCCTCCAAAACCTCAAAAAGTTGAACGGCATCGGTATTTCAGGGAACCCAGTGACCGATGTGTCACCCCTTGCCGGACTGATTAGTCTTGAAGGCATAGCCGCATGGAATACACGCATCACCGATTTTTCACCTTTGGCAAACTTACGGAGGCTCCAATGGATAGAATTCGGTGATGATCCTACCATATCAACACTGCCCTCGCTAACAGGCATCAAAACACTCAGACGTTTAAAAATCACTGAGACAAATATCTCGGATATCTCCGGTCTAGCAGAACTGACGTTGCTCACACATCTTGAGCTGGAAGGAAACTTGATATCAGATATATCGGCACTCTCGAACCTAAAAAAGTTGATTGAACTGAAATTAGAGAACAACCTGATTACCGACGTCTCGCCACTCTCAGGATTAACAAACCTAAAGGAAGTGGACCTAAGGAACAACGCTATCTCCGACTTCTCGCCCCTGGAGAGTCTACCCGAAACAACAACGATACGCGCGCTAGAGAATCCAGGGACTTTTATAGACAACAGCACGCCGAAAATAACGGGACCGTGGCTGTGGATGATCGTCTCCACTGGCAATAATAGCGGGGCAAGTGCGGCAAAATCTGGCGTAGATTTCCTCGCACGCGCCAGTGAAGGGGAAGTAACCGAAATTAAAGTCGCGACGCACGGCGCAACCGAAGGAAATCCCGTCGGGAGCAAAGTCTGGACAATCGGAGAATTGTCCGCGACAGGGGGCAACAACCTTAACGCTATGGCAAACGCCACAGGCTTAGGAGTAGGCGATATAAACGAGCATGTGGCTTACGGGTTCCTCACCCTGGAATCACCCAGAGAACAACAGACAACGATGCTTATCGGCAGTGACGATGCCGTGAAAGTCTGGCTCAACGGTGAATTAGTCCACTACAACCCTATCACTAGAGGAAGTTCCGGTTATCAAGATCGGGCCTCTGTCACGCTAACAGAAGGAAAAAATGTGCTACTGATCGCTGTTTATGAAGGTGGCGGCGGTTGGAGCGGATTTTTCGGGTTCACTTCAGATGCCGAATACACTGTCCTTGCCCCCGGTGCCCGCTTTTCTCTCACCTCAGATACAACGGAATTCCAAACTGACTCCAAATTCGTCATCCGACTCAACGCCACAAATATGGAAGACTTAGCCGGATGGCAGACAGATATACTCTTCGATCCAGCTGTCCTAAAAGCGAACAGCATCACCGAAGGCAGCCTCCTCAAACAGGGAAACGTACAGACCTACTTCCGCAGGGGCACCATTGATAACACAACCGGCAGAATTACAGGGATAAGTGCCGCACGACTCACCAGTGGCGGCGTAGATGGAGACGGAACACTTCTCGCAATCAACTTCACGCTCAAAAAAGTGGTGAACACCCGAGTCCGACTCCGAAACTTCAAAGCCGGAGATAGCAACGGCCAACCCATCCACATGACTCCACCCGAATTCCGCATCCGCCTAAAAACCGAGACCGCCACGACGAGACCCGCATGGGATGTCAACGAAGATGGCGTGACGGATGTCACAGACGTGCAATTGGTAACAGCAGCGCTCGGGCAATCTCCACCCACAAACCCACGCACAGATGTCAACGGCGACGGCACCGTTGACGGAGCAGACCTGGCACTCGTGGCAGCACACCTCGGAGAAAAAAATGACACCACAGCACCCGCTGCCCCTAAACGCATGACCGACACCACGCGCAAGACAATTCAGAATGCTCTCGGCATCTTACGCACAGCGGACGACGGATCACAGATATTCGCACGCGGTCTCCGCAATCTCCAAGCACTCCTTGCCCTCTTCATCCCTGAAGAAACTGCCCTGCTACCGAATTATCCAAATCCATTCAACCCAGAAACATGGATACCGTATCAACTCGCCGAACCTGCTGAAGTAACGCTCCATATCTACGCCGTAAATGGCGAACTGATTCGCACGCTAACACTCGGACATCAACCGGCAGGCATCTATCAAAACCGAACTCGTGCTGCCTATTGGGACGGTAGAAACAACATCGGTGAACCCGTCGCAAGTGGTGTCTATTTTTACACCCTCACCGCAGGCGAATTCAAAGCCACTCGAAAAATGCTTATCATGAAGTAGGGAAGGTGGCTCTGACAATCAAGTTGAAGGAGAGACATAGTGATTTGGAGTCATCTCATTGCCCTTATCTGTCTATTGATGTTCTTCGTGGAGCATCAAAATGTTGAGGCGCAGCAGCAACTCCCTTTCGGTGCTAAAGCACGATTCGGTATCAATAAAGGTGTGATAAGCGACACAGCGTTCTCACCGGATAGAACCCAAATCGCAGTCGCAAGTAGCGTCGGTATTTGGCTTTATGATGCTGCCACCGGTACTGAAACTGCCTTGGCACCCGCAACGCCGTTTGGTGTTTCTGCGATAGCGTTCTCACCCGATGGTAAAACAATTGCCTGCGGTAGTGACGAAGGAACAATTTGGTTGCGGCGTTTAGATACAGGCAGAATCAGGCCTTTTCCGCCGATACATACACAACATGTTTTGTCAGTCGCATTTTCACCGGATGGTAAAATAATCGCCAGCGGAAGTCGTGATCGGGCAATCAGCATCTGGGATACAGAGACAGGTAAACTGCGTAAACACCTCACTGGACATACGGATGCTGTTAACATCGTTGCGTTCTCACCCGATGGCAAAACGCTCGCCAGCGGCAGTTCAGATAGGACGGTGCGTTTATGGAATGCAGAAACCGGTGAACTTTGGTATACCTTCCTTGAATATATGAACAATCAGAACGAGATTTTTGTTACGGAATTGGCGTTTTCACCGGATGGAAAAAAGATTGCCAGCGGCGCGACGGAGTGGCCAGAGCTTTATGTATGGGAGATAAAAACCGGTGAAGTGCAGCAGGAGCATCATTCACATAATTGGTCGGTTGACGCGTTAGCATTCTCTCCAGATGGGACAAAACTCGCTGTAGGTGGAGATTCAAATGCAGTTGAATGGTTAGATGTGAAGCGGGGAGCCACTGGTACCGCTATGTTTCCAACCGATCATCCGGGGTGGGTGAGTGCACTGGCATTCTCCCCAGATGGCAAAACGCTTACGACAGTGACGCAAAACGGCACAATCCGGTTTTGGGATACGACTAACGGCGAGCAACATTTTCCTGCCATAGCACATAAGAGCGTTGGAACTGTGTTGGCGTTTTCGCCGGACAGTCGGACACTTGCCACTGGAAACGCCGATGATACAATCCATCTATGGGATATTGAAAGAGAAAAGGTAGAAACGATCCGTCATGAAAATATGAGGACTCCAACCGCATTGGCATTTTCACCAGATGGCACCACACTCACAAATGGGAACGCCAACGGTACAATCCATTTGTGGAACATGAGGACCAGAAAAGCGTTGTTGATTCGCCGCGAGGATATGAAAACCCCAACGACATTAGCATTTTCATCGGATGGCACCACACTCGCCAGTGCCGGATTATCTCAGAGAATTTGGTGGTGGGATGTCCGAAGTGGTGAGGTACTCGGTGCTCTTAGAATTATTGATGAAGCGATCCCCGAAATGGTTGCCTTTTCGCCAGACGGTACAATCCGCGCAAGTGTCGATCAGAATAACGTAATCCGGTTGTGGGATGTGATTAATGGCAAGTTGTTATCCACTTTCATTGGTGACAAACGCGCTGTGCGGGCAATCGCGTTTTCACCCGATGGCAGTCTATTCGCAAGTGCTGGATGGGAAGCATTTTTGCTGTGGGATGTGGGGCGTCGGCGAAAGTTGGCAACTTCCCAAGGAGACCATCACTCAATACAGACCTTAGCCTTTTCGCTTGATGGGGAAACGCTGGTGAGTGGGTGTAGTAGTGGCGAAGTACAGTTGTGGGATGTCGCTACTGCTACCCCCCTCGTAACGCTCATAGATGATACAGAGGCGGTTAATGCAGTTGCGTTTTCACCCGATGGTAAGACGCTCGCCAGTTGGAATGCTGATGGCACAATTCTGCTATGGGATTGGGAGAAGATCCGTCCAAATCAATAATGGCTAACGACAATCTATAGCCTGCATCACAGACACGCAATGGATCACCTATCTGCGCCGAGGCTGTGGCCATTTGATTACATAGTTAGACGGCACTTCACGAACGAACATAGACGCAGAACGCTCCCGATCACCAGTGCGATAGGTCGTAGACGACAGATAGAGTTGGTTTTGGGCGCGGGTCATGCCGACATAGAAAAGGCGACGCTCCTCTTCAATTTCTGCTTCCGTGATATCCTGCTTCCACATCGGGAAACTTCCCTCCTCCATGCCGAGAATAATAACGACCGGAAATTCTGTGCCTTTCGCTGCGTGTAACGTCATTAAGGTCAATTGCTCGGTTTTATCGTCAAGTTCATCAATATTGGTGAGTAACTTCTGATAATCCAAAAAATTGGTGAGTTGATGTTCGTCGCTCACGGATTCAAACTGGACCACTGCGTTCATGAACTGAATACGGCGTTGTCGCCATTCAATATCTTCTCGGAATTCTGGGACCGCCGTATCTTGTAGTGCTTCCATATACGCTGCCGCTGCTGCTGCTTCCGATGCTTCAAGCGGTAGACGATCCGGCAGCACAGCGTTATGTGTCTGGACAAAACGCCTCGCGGCATTAAGGTACACATCGGTTTCGGTTAAGGTATCTTTTGTAGCTGCTGCTTCTTGTTGCGATGCCTCCGTTTTGGCAAGGATACCTAGTCCCACAAGCGGTAGTAGTTCGGTCAGGGATTTCACTTCACGTTTGTAAGCATCAATTTTGATGAGTTCTTTGAAGATCTCTCTATTGACCCTAACGTCCTCTAAGGCACCGTGTAAACGACCGTGTTCAATACCAAATTTTTCGGCAAGTGCGCCGATGCTACACCGTTGTCGCGGGAAAAGCCTACGCGCGGTCGTGAGGGTATCGTAATGTGGTGCCGATAACCCCGTTTTTAAATACCTTCCGAGGTCTCGCGTAAGAATTGGGTTATCATATTCCGCCACATTGTGTCCAATCAAAACCCGATCTTGGATAAACCCGGAAAATTCAGGCAATACCATCTCTATTCCGGGGGAGTTTTTGACGGTCTCTTCATCAATTTGGTGAATGCGCGTGGCCGCACGCGGAATGCGTCCACCCGGCGGTTTTACTAAGCAGTGATACCGTTCAACCTCATCCCCAATTGCGCTGAGGCGGTGCGCGGCGATCTCAACAATTTCTGCTGTTTTTGGGTTGATACCAGTGGTTTCTAAGTCATAGACAACCATATCCGCCATATTTGGACTTTCAAAACGGTTAATAAGACGTTGACAAAGTTTGAGTGCTGCAATGCTCCGAACGTCTTCGGTTTCGAGATGGATGACATCGCTATCTGCCGTCCCTGCTGTACCGATGAGAATTGTCCGCGCATCCCGCCCTGTTTCTCCGAGTGCTTCAAAATCACCAATAAGTAGATGCACGCCGTTGTCAAGTTGCGGCGGTCTATTTTCATCAGGCGGTAGAAATTGAAGCTCCGCAGACTGATCCAGAAACGTTTCAAGCGTCTGATGAAGGATGTGCGCTGCACAATACGCGTCAATGCCGTGACACGCAGTAATCTGAATCGGTTCGTCAAGGTCAAGTGCACTGTAGAGGACATCTCGCGCCGTCACAAGGTTCGGCAGCTCAGGTTGTTGTTCGATGACTTCCAGTTCTTCGGCGCGGTAAGGTGACCGAGAGAGTTCCAAGACATCAAAGAGCTTAGGGATAATTCTATCAATCTTCTCGCCTTCAAGTTCAGTTGATAATCTCTCAAGCTGTGTCCAGAATTGGCGGACGTTTCGACGTGTTAACGGACCGACATCTTTCGGGTATGCCTCAATATTTCTCAGAAGTTCTATAAACGCAATATGTTCACGCTGTGCGAGCCATTTCAGACGCACCCATGTCAAATCGTCAATACAGGTCTCAGGGAAATTAAGGGCGTGTTCAAGGTCTTGTGGAAGTTGCCATTGGATGAGTCGGAGATACGCGAGAATGCCTTTGCTGTGTTTTTCGCCAAAGGAATTCGTCGGTAGAATCCGCTGGAATTTGATGTTTTGGCGTAGCAGCTGTTCCGCCAAAACATCTGCAAGTTTATGGGTTCGGTAAAAGACCGCAATATCGCGATAAGAGTAGTTGCGTTTTGTCACTAAATTCTGGATAACATGAATGATACCGAGTGCTTCTGCTATCGGTGTGTCAAAAGTGTAATGAAAAATGTCGCGTCCGGCATCTTTGTGGGTTCTGAGGGTATGCTGTTTCTGTCGCTCCGGATTTCTGGAGATAACTTCCTCTGCAGCCCGCAAGATTTTTTCGCTACACCTGTAATGATCATCCAATTCAACGGTTCGAGGATCGAAATCCGCTCTGAAATTGTCAATATACTCTGGGTTTGACCCGCGCCAGCTATAGATCGACTGATCTTCATCAGCGACGACCATAAGATTACGCGCTGGTGCAGCACAGAGCAGTTGGAGTAGATGATACTGCACGCGGTTCACATCGTGAAACTCGTCAACAAGAATATAGGAGATCTCCTGATGATAGGCTTCTTTGACTTCTTCTACACCTAACAATTCGACAGTTTTCAGCAGAAGATCATCAAAATCAAGGGCATCGTATTCGTTGAGTTTATGCTGGTAGTTCTCCAGTACATTTCGGATATTTTCGAGGGTCTCTGGATCATAAATATCCGTGTTATCTACCGATTCAACTGGATTCTGGAGTGTGTATTTGGCATCGCTGATAATGTTTCGCAGCAACCATGGTGGATAGTCGTCAGCGTTGAGGTTCAACTCACGGGTGCTTTCTGTTAGTATCTCGTCTTGAAGCTCCTGATCAAAAATAGTGAAGTTCTCACTCAATCCGATCTTCAGCGCGTGTTTCCTTAGCACCTTGACACAAAATGCATGGAAGGTGCAAGCCTTAACGCTGGATCCGTGCGGTTCGCCGATCTCACTGTTAATGCGTTCCTGCATCTCTTCCGCGGCTTTATTGGTAAACGTAATTGCCAGGATCTTTTCAGGTCTGATATTGTGTTCGCGGATCAGATGCTCAATGCGGTGTGTGATAACTTTTGTTTTCCCCGTGCCGGGACCTGCGATGACAAGTAGGGGCCCGTCTTTGTGGGTTACCGCTTCTACCTGTTTTTCATTTAAATCGTGCAGAGTATTCATCAGGTTCCTCCGTTCATGCGATCAGAAGAAATTTGCGTCTTTCTTGTAATCAGTGTGATGTCTTATTTACATCAGGAGGTGTAGTATGGTGCTAATCTATTACGCTAAATAATCACGGTTATTATACCTTATTTAGGGCGAAAAAGCAAGGTGTTTTTAACACAACTGAAGACTAAATTTAGGACAATTTTTTTGAATTTTCACGTGATGGATTGGGTTAAAAGGAGATAATGAACATACAAAACCCACAACCCTACACACAATGGGAACTTCCCCAAGGTGCCTTAGCGCGTCTCGGCAAAGGCGCGATAGCGGATATTCAGTATTCGCCCGATGGCACCTGCCTCGCCGTTGCCACTTATATCGGCGTTTGGCTCTATAATGCACATACCCGCACTGAACTCGCGCTCCTTAAACACCGACTGGATCAGGGTGCTACTTCGCTTGCGTTTTCGCGCGATGGCGCGACCCTTGTGACCGGAAATTGGGATAATACGATCTCGCTGTGGGATGTCCACACCGGACAGCGTCGCACTACAATGACCCTCGGCGATGCTGAAGATGAGGTCTGGGCATTCGTCGTCTCGCCGGAGGGTCATACGCTCATCAGCGCAGGATTGGACGGGAAGATCCGATCTTGGGATATTCACACCGGTCGCCTTCTTTTCGATGTCATCGGTCATGCATATCCGATCAATGCCTTAGCGTTATCATCCGATGGCAAAACCCTCGCCAGCGGCAGTAATGATTTCACAATCAAACTCTGGGATGCACACACTGGAAGACAACTCACCACACTCACAGGACATACGCATGGCGTTATGGCGTTGGCATTTTCTCCGAATGGCATGAATCTCGTTAGCGGAAGTCGGGATGAAACGCTCCGTTTGTGGGATACCACTACCGGTGAGAAATTGGCAACTTTCGCTACCGACATGGGGGTTGTCGGTAATTTGGAGTTTTCACCGGATGGCACCTTGCTTGCAAGTGGGAGTGGCGACCAAACCGTTCGGCTCTGGAACGCCGATACAGGCACTGAACATGCAATCCTCAATGCGCATAAAGATGCTATTTCCGCTGTCTCCTTCTCTTCAGACGGTAAAACGCTTGCCAGTGCAAGTGGCGATCATACGATCCGTTTTTGGGATCCAGTTACCGGTGTAGAGAAGGCAATTATCGACGGACATATTGAATGGATTGACACCGTAGCATTCTCACCCGACGGGAGCCGCCTTGCCAGCGGCAGTGATGACGAGACGCTTCGATTGTGGGACCTATATACCTACACTGAGTCACAAACCTTCAACGGTCATGAATATCGGATTGAGGATGTCGCCTTTTCACCGGACGGTGCCATCCTCGCCAGCGCGAGTCAGGATGAAAGGATTTTCTTGTGGAACGTAGATACCGGCACCGAGACGGCGATATTGACGCATACGGATATAGTTGCGGCATTGGCGTTTGCACCGAACGGCACTACACTTGCGAGTGGCGGTGAAGACAACAGCGTTCGACTGTGGGATATTGATACAGGAAACCAATTAGCGGTTTTAACAGGTCATACGGATGATGTTAACACAGTTGCATTTTCCTCAGATGGGAGAACGCTGGCGAGTGGTGGTGAAGATGGAACAATTCGGTTATGGAATGCTGCTACAGGTCATTATCTCACTGTGCTTACAGGTCATACCGATGCTGTTAAAACACTCGCGTTTTCACCCGATGGTAGAATCCTTGCCAGTGGGAGTTCGGACAGGACCATCAGACTCTGGGATGTAAACAGTTGCCAGTGTATCGCTACGCTTACAGGTCATACCGATACTGTTGAGACGGTTGCGTTTTCACCAGATGGACGCACGCTTATAAGCGGCGGCGATGCTGAGGACAACACGATCCGGTTATGGGACTCTGTCACCAACCAGCAGCGCGCAATCATTAAAAACTACAGGGTTCGCACGTTGGCATTCAGTCCGGATGGCAGAACATTTGCCAGCGGTAGTGCAGACGGCACAATCCTCATCTGGGATCTCGCAACCGTTGAGGCTACGTATAATACCGACAACCTCGCCTTCTAAATCACGGCTTGGTATCGGTATTAACAGGGGGTTCGTCGTTGTTCAGGAACCGTTCGATTGTGTTAATCGTTGCCGGACTCGTCCGGAAGTCAGCGACCCACGGTTCGCGGAAGTATGCCTGTTTCTCACGCGGTAAGGCAGCGAGCACTTCAGGTGGCGTCTTCAGCCGATGCCAATGTGTCGCGAGATGCGCGTAGGCGTTTAGGACTGCCACGCGCGGTGTCTCTCGTTGCCATACAGGCCCCGCATGACAGAGGTTTTCCGTAAAGAAGATAGCACTTCCTGCCGGGCAATCATACGACATCAGGAACGGACTCCGTTCTCCATCCTCTAATGACATGTGATCAGCGTGCATCGGGAAGTTAGATTTATGACTACCGGCTATAAAATGCGTCGCACCGTCCTTTTTCGTGACATCCGTGAGTTCAAAAATGACGCGCACCATCCCTGCGTGTATCCGTCCGTTATTGACCCGGTAGCCGAAAATCGGATCGCCTTGTTGCGGTCCGCCCCCGTGAAGTCCACCGTGTTCCTGCCCTTTTTCACGCCAGACAGAGGAGCAATTCTCCAATCGGACATCGGGTCCAATGATTTCATGCAACACATCAATCACCTTCGGGTGGTCAATCAGGACACTTGCCGGACCACCCGGTACAGCGCGGTGTTCTGGCGGTAAAGATTCTGGGTTGTGGTGTATCTGCTCAATCTGATCAACGATTGCGTCCACTTCGTCGCGTTCAAGGATCGCAGGACGCACAAGGAATCCGCTCAAGTCAAATCGAAATTTTTCTTCATCAGTCATAAGTTTACAGCTCCTTTAGCACTACGACTTTGATATTTTCCTACATTTTTTCAGCATGTGCTTTCTCAACAGCATCAACCAGTTTATCTGCACCGAACCGTACGACATCCGTTGCTGGCAATCCTGTCTCTGCCTCTGCTGCTTTTATCGCCGCTTGTGCCTCATCTTCAGAGAGATCAAAACAATTCAACGCCAGTCCAATCACTTTGGCAGGTTTTATCGGTGCAGCCAATGTCTCGTAATGCGCAATCATCTCAGTTAACGACGGCAACGGGACTGTATACCGCGCGACCGTATCCCGTGACGGCTGATGACAGAATATCATCGCATCCGGTAGACTGCCGTGGAGTAGACTTAACGTTACACCTGAATACCCAGGATGCACCAACGAACCTTGCCCTTCAACGATAAGCAACTCGTGGTTTTTCGCCCCTTGCAATACAATTTGCTCCGCTGCACCGGCAGTAAAATCGGAGACGACAGCATCAATCGCAATCCCCCAACCCCAAACCATAATCCCATTCTGCCCTGTTGGGCAGAATTCAGCATTCACACCACGGGCGCGCGCAGCACGCGTCACCTCTATGCCAGATAGCATCTTCCCAACACGACAATCTGAACCGACAGTCAGGATAACTGTGGCATCAACCGCATCGGCTTTGCACGTCGCGACAGGGAGATCGGCAGGCGGTTTTCGGGCGTCCCATAGAACCACATCGTTTGCCGCTGCCAGTTCGGACAATTCTGCGTCTTCACTCAGGAATTGATGGAGACCGCTCATGATGTGCAAACCGTTGTGTATCGCTTCGTGGAGGATTGCGCGCCAAGGATGTGGTAACTCACCACCGGGTGGTGCAATGCCGATCGCAAGCATTGTCGGATTGAATCGCATCGCCGCAGCGAGATTACTGACAATCGGAATCCCTTCCCCAATCTCAATAACTTCGCTGACATCTCGTCCGGCATTGGCACTATCAATGACTGCGACAACATTGTCTGGGAGATAGCGGACCAAGACCGTAGCCGTTTTCGATTCAAGGACGCCAAACGAACCTTCCGCAAGAATCGCAATACTATGTGATTTCGGTTGTAACTGCTTTTCCATTTTTGTCCATCGTTTCAGGCAGGATAAATATACCCGTAGATTACCACAAATCCCAATCAATTTCAAGTAATGGGAAAATTGATATACAAGTCATTCAGTTTTGTGTGGAATGAATCTTCAAATTCCAACTTCTGATTGCTGATCGCTGACTGCCGACAGCCACTTATAGAAATTGCCGGAGATACCTACCACCGAGCGCGAAACCGTCTAATCCGGGTGCCCCTCGGTCCTCGTTTTCGACACAGAGAACGTAGTCATAGCCGGATTCTTGTAGCGCGCCAGTGATCGTGCCCCAATTCAGTTGTCCGCGTCCGGGTACCCGATATTGCCACCACCAGTTCCCGATAATCCCCTGTCGGAACTTCATCTGCGGGCTGATTTCGCAATCCTTCACATCCGCATAATACCACTTGCCGTTGAACATACGGATAGCGTCCTCAGCGGGTAAGATACCCATCCAGAGCCAATGCGACGGATCACAAGATAAGCCGAGCGAATCTGATGGAATCGCATCAAGGATCCGTTCCCACATTTCGGGGTTACAGGCGATATTCCCCATCCGCACGGCACAATCTAACGCAAGCTGCACGCCTTTCTCTTCCGCAAATCGGACGACGGGTGTCCACATCTCTTTGAAGCGTCCGACGAGTTCAACCGACCGATCACCCGGGTTCCCCGGTTCCGAAGAGAATTGCCCATAGAAATGCCAACTGACGGGACTCCCCGCATACGTCACTACCACTGGCGCGCCGAGGATATGTGTCGCTTCGATTGCCTGCATCAGTGTATCGCGAGCACGCTCCCGTGTTTCTGCGTCGTCGTCAAGAAGGTTACAGTGAGAAGTCAAAGCGGCGAGATAGATACCGTTGGCATCCAAAATTTCCTTGACTACTTCGCCGCCGGATTGTATAATGGCACTCGGTTCAAAAGTACCATTAGCATTCGGGCGGATTGCATCAAATCCGTTCGCTTTTGCCCACGCTGCGCATTCGGCAAGGCTCCAACCGCCGTTGCCCGCGCCGGTGCTAAAACTTAAATCCATAATTTTCCCTTTTTGTTAGAGGATTATCTACGCATGCAAATACTATATGAAGATAATATAACCGAAAAACTATTTTCGCTCTATAATCAATTGCTCGCGCAACACGGACATCGTAAATGGTGGCCCGCAGATACACCGTTTGAGGTAGCACTCGGTGCAATTCTAACACAAGCCACATCGTGGCGCAATGTCGAAAAGGCGATGGACAATCTCAAAAACGCTGGTGCCTTTACACCAGAAGAGATAGCCTCTATCAGCCAAGCCGCATTGGAGCGACTGATCCGACCCTCGCGCTATTTTCGTATGAAGGCACTGAAAGTGCGTGCGTTTGTGGATTATATTACGGAGCGTCCCATGCACGTAATGTTTCAGCAAGATGTCCCCGAATTACGTGAAGAGCTGCTCTCCATCTACGGTGTCGGTCCCGAAACGGCGGATACGATTATCCTCTACGCTGCGGGTAAACCGAGTTTTGTCGTCGATTCCTATACCTATAGACTCTTCTCGCGATTAGGATGGGTTGAAGGGAGATACAATTATGCCAAACTCCGCGCCCTGTTTATGGACAACCTCCCGCATGATGTCGATCTCTTCAACGAATACCATGCATTAATTGTTGGACACGGTGCCAGAATCTGCCATAAGAAAACGCCAAACTGTCAAGAATGTCGTTTGCGGGAATCGTGTGCATATTACAACAATTCGTCTGAGTGACAAAGAAGAAAGTTGACTTCAATGGGTGTGCGGCTATAGTTTAGCAAAAAAATCGGCTTCTGTCAGTATTGGGATATCCAGTTCCACGGCTTTCGTGTATTTGCTCCCCGCACCTTCGCCAGCAATGAGGTAGTCCGTTTTGCTCGTCACACTTGATGTGACTTTACCGCCTCGCGCTTTAATCTCCTTAGATGCCTCCGTGCGTGTCATGCCTTCAAGACTTCCCGTAACAACAAATGTTTTCCCACTAAAGAAACTATCAGTCCCCGCGTTCACTGCCGTACGAGGTGTGTCTGCCGCTACCGTGAAACAGTGTAAGCCCGCTTTCCGCAATTTGTCAAGTAACGGCTGGTTTTGTGAAAAGAAGTTGACGACGCTTTCGGCAATCTGAGGACCGATACCATCCACCGATTCAATCTCTTCGGGTGTCGTTTTACTGAGCGCATCTAAGGATAAAAAGTGTTCAATGAGCAGCTCGGCGACAGTCTCGCCGACATGGAAGATGCTGAGTCCGAAAAGTACTTTCTCTACAGGTGCCGTCTTGCTCTGTTCTATTTGATGGACAAGGTTACGCGCAGACGGGACACCCATTCGCTCTAATTTGCTTAGCGGCTTTATTTCCAAATCGTAAAGATCGGCAACATCGCGAACGAGTTCTTCATCCACCAATTGGTCAATTGTGGCGGGACCGAGACCCTCAATCTGGAGTGCGTTGCGCGATGCATAGTGCGCAATTCGCCGTTTCAGTTGTGCGATGCACGATACATTGACACACCGAACGGCGACCTCACCTTCCGTGCGTTGGACAGCCGTATCACACACCGGACACTGATCTGGAAATTCAAAAGTCTTTTCATTACCTGTCCGATCTGCTGTCAACACTTCAACAATTTTAGGGATGACATCCCCAGCGCGTTCGAGCACAATGCGATCACCGATACGAATGTCTTTCGTTTGGATTTCTTGCTCGTTGTGTAAGGTCGCATTCGTAATTGTCGCACCCGCGAGTGTCACAGGTTCCAAAATCGCAACAGGTGTCAGAACCCCAGTGCGTCCAACCTGGACATCTATTGTTTCAATGGTCGTGATGGCTTGTTGTGCATTGAACTTGTAGGCGATTGCCCAGCGCGGATATTTGGAGGTGAAACCAAGTTCATGCTGTTGGGAGAGTCGGTTGACTTTTACGACGACACCGTCAGTTTCATAAGGGAGTTCATCGCGTTCTGCCACCCAGCGTTCGTAATAGTTCTGAACCGCTTCTATTGATTTATGGCAGTCAGTATGCGGATTACACTTCAACCCCCAACGCTTCATCTTCTCAAGGGATTCTGTATGCGTTGAGAATTCTATCCCTTCCACATAATTGAGGTTATACACAAAAATATCTAACGGACGTGAGGCAGTGATAGAAGCATCTTGCAACCGCAGCGATCCTGCAGCGGCGTTCCGAGGGTTCGCGAAAGGGGGTTCGCCTTCCGCCTCGCGTTGCACGTTAATGTCGTCGAGGCGATGCTTCGGGATGAAGACCTCACCGCGCGCTTCTAACACGGAAGGTATCTCTGCGTCCGTTCCAGTAAGCCGCAACGGTACAGAACGGATTGTCCGTAAGTTGTCTGTTATATCCTCGCCGTACTCACCATCTCCACGTGTTAAACCGCGAGTGAATACCCCGTTTTCATAGATTAACGAAACGCCTAAGCCGTCTATCTTTAACTCTGTAATATATTCGGTAGGTTCATCTTCCAATAACCGCCGCACACGTTCCCCGAATTCTTTCAGTTCCTGTTCGTCGTAACTGTTATTCAGGCTCAACATAGGATTGCGATGCGGTATGCGGGTGCCTAATACAGCACCACCACCGACCCGCTGCGTCGGTGAATCCGGCGGGATAGGCGCGTCAGATGCTGCTTCGAGTGCCTCAAGCTGCTTCATGAGCACATCGAATTCAGCATCAGATATTTCCGGCTGGTTTTCGATATAATATTTGCGCTCATGCTGGCGTATTAACGCCCTCAGATCGTCAATTTCTGCTCGCATAACACTTTATCCGGTTTGGGAAGAATTGTCAAGGTACCCACAACCTAAAGGTTGGGGCTTGTGCTTCCTCGCAACTGCGGTTTTCTCAGAGAGTCCACCGTCTGACTGTCGCTCCACTTTAGGCAGCCAAGCCTGCCCGTTTGATATTGATCGCAGCGTTGACGTCTCTATCGTGGTGTGAACCACATTCGGGACACGTCCACTGTCTATCCGAAAGAGAGAGTTCTTTGTTATGGTAGCCACAATCACTGCAAGGTTTCGTCGTTGCTGTCCATTGATTGATTTTTTCAAAGGTTTTACCGTGCTTGGCACACTTTTGTTCGAGTATTTGAAGAAACTGGTAGAAGGCATGGTCAGAGACTTTACGACCCCAAAGCCTTTTCATACCGTCAAGGTTCAGCGTTTCAAAAATGAGTGTGTCAAACTCTTGGCAAAGTTCGGTGGCAAGTTTCCATTGCCAATCTGCTCTTTGTCTGGCAACTTTTCTATGTTGCCTTGCCAAAGCACGACACGCACGATACCAATTGTTAGAACCTTTGACTTTACGACTCAGTGCTTTGCTGAGAGATCGCAACGTGTTGAGTGATTGTTTGAAAAACTGCGGGGATTTTATCTTATTGCCTGCGTCGCTTGTCAGGAATGTTTTGTTTCCGTAATCAAACCCTGCGCTCTTACCCGTCTTGGGTTTCGGTTCGGAATCGTCAACATTCTCGCACGAAAAGCAGAGCCAGTAGTCGCCGCACTTATCGCGTTTGATTGTAATCGTCTTGATTGTGCCTATCAAATCACGGTGTTTGTGAAAGGAAAACCATGTGTCTATACAGTTGATTTTGATACGATTTCCTTCAAGTTCGTAGCCCGCTTGTGTAAAGGTCATAGAGTTGTATTTATGACGCGGTTGGATTTTCGGTCTGCCGACTTTACGCGTCGTTTTACCCGCTTTGCGGTCTTTGATATTATCAAGAAAAGCACCTTGCGATTTACCATAGCGCAAAACAACGTCCTGCACAACTTGACTCGGCAAGGCTGCCCAGTGCGGTTTTGTCCGCTTTTTGAGCTTCGCAACATGGGCATTGAGGCGAAACGCTGATAGGTTCTTACCAAACATCCGGTAATACCTACGTTGTAAACGCATGATATGGAGATGGATACCCCACATATCGTCAAGCATGTTGCCAAGCTTGATCGTATTAGATTGATCCTGAAGTTTGTATTTGCGGGCTTTTCTCATGGTATATCACGTATCACGCTTTTATTCGCTACTACGTGGGAGGAAACCAGCACGTAGCCGAGAGACTACGCAGAGTCTGCTGGTTTCCAACATGATACTATCATTATACTACATTTTTTCTGGGAGTATCAAGTTTATTTTTTAATCGGATGCTTCGCCGTCTACATCCCACAAGCTAAAGCATGGGGATTTGACGGAAGAATTTTAAACGACCTCGACCAGTCGCAAATAGTCTATTTGCGTCACAGTGTATGTGCTGACAAATTGTTTGCGATCGTTAATCGTCGCTGACGTGTAAAAGTGCGTGGACGGGTATATCCTTCGCCTGTTGGACCCGCGATCGTCATCGCCAAGAATCCTTCGCCTTCAAGTCCACAGGACGCGTAAGAAGGTGCGTTAATAACCACAACGCTGCAATCCATCACTTTGTTGAATTGCGTAATCCGCTCGGTGTTATTCGTATGCAGCACTGCGGTATGTCCGCGTCCGCCCTCCGCTCTCACTGCACCTGCCAACGCCTCGTCGAAATCGCGGCACCGAACGACTGGCAGGATCGGCATCAAGTATTCGTTGATCACAAAGTCGTGGTCTGCCGGAACCTCTACGACAATAGCGACTGTCTGTGCCGGGGCAGTAATACCAGCGGCGTTCAAGATAGTCGCCGCATCTTTGCCGATGTATTCCTTGTTTGATTCGCCTTTTTCAGTGACGACCGCTTCCAATGCCTCGCGTTGGTTTGCATTCAACAAATGTCCGCCGTTCTGTGTGAGTTCTCGAACCGTCTCATTCGCAACGGACTCGATGACAAAGAGTGCCTTTTCACCGATACAGAGCAGGTTGTTATCGAAGCTGGTGCCTGCGATGACATGCTTTGCTGCTTGCTGAAGATCAGCGGTTTCGTCAACAATCGCGGGAGGGTTGCCAGGACCGGCGGCGATTGTCTTTTTGCCACTTGATAATGCTGTTCGCACGACGGATGCACCACCAGTAGCGACGAGCATAGAAATGTCGGGATGCTCCATGATCTCTTTTGCGGTCCGTAGACTCGCATTTTCAACGGAGGTGAGCAGATTCGCGGGACCGCCTGCCTTAACGATCGCCTCGTTGATGACATGCATCGTCTCTTCGGTGCAGTCACGCGCATTCGGGTGCGGACTGAAGACAACAGCGTTGCCTGCCGATAGCATTATAATCGCGTGGTTGATCACCGTTGATGTCGGATTCGTGGTGGGTGTGATTGAATTGATAACGCCAAAAGGGACATATTCAATGAGAAGTGTTCCTGCGTCGCCCGATATCGATTCCGAGATCAGATCCTCAACGCCGGGTGAAAGTGTTACGGCACCCTCATTTTTCATCACCTTGTGCGTCGCATTACCCATATTCGTATCTTGCACTGCCAAATCAGCAAGCCGTTTCGCATTCGCGAGCGAAACCTCTTTGATCGCGTCAACAATTTCGCGTCTTTTCGCAAACCCAAGCTTAACGAATGCTGCTTGTGCTGTTTTCGCGGCTGTGATCGCCGCTTCCGCTGTTGAAAAGACTCCTGCCCGGCCGGAACTCGCGCCAGCGGATGGCGTAGGTTGTGCTGTCGCCGCCCCATTTTGTTGCAGCGTTCTCAAGACTTGAGAAACAATTTCTTCAATCTGTTTTTCGTCAATTTGTGCCATTCAGCCCTCCAGTACCTCAAGGAGAACGTAGTAAAACCACGAGGCGGCACCTTAGATACAGAACCCGTGGCGATGCTAACATGTTCTCTGGTAAAGCGGCGTAGGGCAAAGGCGAGAAAGTCATCCCCGCCCTACAAAGCCGATTTATTTGCTACTACTCTTCGGTTCTTCCGCGCTCGCGCTGCTGCCACCGCTTCCGCCGAGAATAGTCTCCACATCTGAATGTGGGCGAGGGATGACGTGTACCGACACTAATTCGCCGACCGATTTCGCGGCTTCTGCTCCAGCATCCGTCGCGGCTTGCACCGCACCAACATCTCCGCGAACCATGACGGTGACAAAACCACCACCGACCTGTTCTTTTCCAACCAACTTGACGTTTGCGGCTTTCACCATAGTGTCGGCAGCCTCAACTGCCCCGACGAGTCCGCGTGTTTCAACCATTCCTAATGCTTCATTGCGCATGTAGTTAGCTCCTTATCTGTAGAAAAATAGAATGCAGGGTACCGTGCAGCGCGCCACCGATATATGTTGTAAGCTTGCTGTAGTGTTGGTACGCGCGGCCGCCCCTTAATCAAATACGTTCGTTAATAATGATACTACAAAATCCGCATTTCTGCAAGTCAAATTTTAATGCAAGATTACCAGTTTCCGCAAAATTAACCTTTAAAAGGATACGTTTATGGATCGGATAACCCATGCCCCACTGCAGGCGGGGTTTCAAACCCCGCCTGCAGAAACCTTAGCAATCAAGGAGCTATTTATCCCTTTGACTGACAACTGATAACCGATAACTGATAACTGATAACCATTTTCCAATTTTCTCTTGACTTTTAATCAGAATTCTGATAAAATATTATAGATTTGACACGCGTTAATCAGAACCTTTTTAAACAGAAAACGGAAATTGGAGCACCTCACCCGCTCGTCGCGTGAAAGATGGTTGTGTGGATCCGGATGAATTAAAATTTCGGTGAAGTTTGCAAGACGGAACGTATTATTAAATATCCAACGAAGGAGAACTCATTTTGAACAAGAATTTGGAGGCAACGCAGGAAGCCGCACTCCGAGAAATCCTGTCAGAGGTGCCAGAAACCTCGACACATACACCGGTAACAGATTCCTTGAATAGGGCAATTGAGTTAGGAGAGGATAAAATTGCAGCGGTACTCAACGGTTTCAGTTCGATGCCCCAATCTACGACCGTTTTCGCGAATCCGGTACTACACAAAACCGTCGTCGATTGTGACGGCACACAAATAACTTTGAATATCCGCAGTTTTGCGATCCGCGGTATTGTGTCCGAAAGTGAAATCGTCGCAGATAAACTCAGCCCCGCAGCTGTTATCTTCGCCGGGCTTTTCGGCAGACGACCCGGAACGGATGATAGTGGACTTGATGAGGCAGCGGTACTGTCGGATTTAATAGATACGAAATTTTATGAATTTATTACAAATCGCAGAGCGAGTCTAACCGGTGAACAACGCCTCGTCAATCAGGTCGCCGAATTTGCTAAAGCCTTCCCTAACGCCGGTCCCGAAGCTGCCATTCAACACTTCTCAACACTCCGTAAACTGAGTATTCCAGATCAGAAAGGCATTAACGGTACACGAGAACCCGATGCACTCCTGCTCGAATTGATTGAAACACACATGGAGAATGTCGCTGTAGGGACAGTTTCCGCGTATATGCGGCATCAACTCCGAGAGAACACCGCGCTCCATCCACAGGTCCTCGCGATGCGCGCCACCGACCTGATAAACGCACACCAGAAAAGTGAAAAGACCGCCTTCCAAACGTGCTATAGTCTCCTCTTGGGACGTGAAGCGAGTACTGTTGAAGCGAATATCTTAGAACGGATGGGGGTTATACAGACACACCACGGTTCTGCAGGGTCTAACGTCGTTGCTCGCTATCTTGCGACTTTGCACACCAGTGCGGTCTCCGACTTTTTTGTTGCTGCACAGATGGCTTTGGATGGCGATCGGCATTTCGGTGCTATCCACGATATGACGACATTTATCAATCAAATCGAACCACTGGATGCCGATGCACTTGAAACCGCGATCTATGAACGGATGCAATCCGCACTACCGACTTTCGGACACCCAGAAATCGCCGCTGCCGGACGCGCCGATGAAATCCAGCAAGACCCTCGACCCGCTATCTATTTTAACCCGTTTCTTGAGGCTGTTGATAACGGCGATATTCAACTCAACGACAGCCAGAAAAAACGGTTGGGTATTATCCAACGGATTTATCAACTCGCTTTCATTGAAGGTTTCGTCCGCCCGGGACGTGAAAACGAACCACCTCTCCGATTAACGCCGAACACCGATTTCGGTGGATGGGCAGTCCAAGAGGGATTGGACATCTATGAAAGCGATAGAACGCTATTAACCTACATCTTCCGAGGCTTCGGTTGGATGATGGATGCCCGCGAACAACTCCCGTTGAAGATTATCCGACCCGTTATACCACCAGCCCCAGAGGTCATCCCAACCCCGACTGACGATATGACAATCGCAAACGAAGTCGTGGCGTTACATAAACGGATGGCAAGCGCGAACGCCTTTTAGAGGTTATCAGTTTTCAGTCCTCAGTTATCAGTTAAAAGAGACCTCGGTTTAACGAATTCTCTCTTTAACTAAAAACCGATAACTATTTAGAAAGGAATACCAGTGATTGAATTAGAGCAATTAACAGTACCAAAAGAGGGTGAAAGAATAGGATTCGTTGACGGGCAACTCGTCGTACCGAATGAACCTATTATCCCCGTCATTGAAGGGGACGGCATCGGGCGAGACATCATGAAAGTGACGCGCCGCGTCGTTGATACAGCTGTCCAGACGGCTTACAACGGTGAAAAACGGATCGTCTGGTTTGATGTCTATGCTGGCGAAAACGCCATGGCAAAGTACAACGAATGGCTGCCACAAGATACTTTTGACGCAATCGAATACTTCCGTGTCGCTTTAAAGGGACCATTGACGACACCTGTCGGTGGTGGGTTTCGGAGTTTAAACGTGACCTTGCGTCAAGTACTTGAACTCTACGCATGTGTCCGTCCCGTCCGCTACTTCCAAGGTGTCCCTGCCCCCGTTACGCACCCCGAAAAGATGGATGTCGTTATCTTCCGTGAGAACACTGAGGATGTCTACGCCGGTATTGAATGGGAACAAGGCACACCGGAAGTCAAAAAAGTTATTGAACTGCTCCGCTCCGAAATGGGTGTAGAGATCCGCGAAGATTCGGGTGTCGGCATAAAACCGATCAGCATTTTCGCCACGAAACGCTTAGCACGCATGGCGATCCAGTACGCAATCGACCACGATAGACGCAGTGTCACTTTTGTCCATAAAGGTAACATCATGAAGTTTACCGAAGGCGCGTTCAGTGCCTGGGGATATGAACTCGCCAAAGCGGAATTCGCCGAGCAAACCATCACGGAAGACGAACTCTATAGCAATTATGACGGTAAGTGTCCTGAAGGCAAGATTATCGTCAATGACCGAATCGCCGACAGCATGCTCCAGCAGATTTTAACGCGAACCGACGAGTACGATGTCCTCGTCACGCCGAACTTGAACGGCGACTATCTCTCCGACGCAGCGGCAGCACAAGTTGGCGGTATCGGCATGGCACCCGGCGGTAACCTCAGCGACGAAGTCGCTCTCTTTGAAGCGACACACGGCACCGCGCCAAAATACACCGACCAAGACGTTGTCAATCCAGGTTCACTCATCCTCTCCGCGGTAATGATGCTGGAACATATCGGTTGGCAGGCAGCCGCTGACCTGATTATCAACGGACTTGAGAAAACCATCCTCCAAAAACGGGTCACCTACGATCTGGAGCGTCTCATGGAAGGCGCGACAAAGGTCCGCACCTCCGAATTCGGTGCAGCGATCATCGAAAACTTTTAGCGAAAACACCCTCACCATATATCCAACAGAGGAGCATCACATGTCCTTAAAAACAAAGATTATTCTGGGAGTAGGCGTTTTCGCTGCCATCGGCATCGGAATAGGGCTTGAATTACATCGTCTTCACAGGCGTATTCTGGAAGAATTGGTCGAAATTCGCAAGCAAGGTGAAAAGTAGTAGGCACACTCCGTGTGCCGTAACTCCGCTCGGAATGCAGCGGCAAACGCAGGAGGTATGTTGTGATCCACGAGATAAGAACCTACAACTTGAAACTCGGTCAACTCCAAGAATACTGGAAACGTTTCGGCAAAAAACTACCGGGTCGCCAAGAACTCTCGAAACTCGGCGGACATTGGTATACGGAAGTCGGACCATTAAATCAAATGGTCGCCATTTGGCCCTACGAAAGCCTTGAACAGCGGGCAGAAATCCGACGCGCTGCGGAAGCCGAACCCAACCCGGTATGGCCTCCCGATACCAGTGATCTCATCGTATCAATGGTATCCGAGATTTATCTGCCAGCTCCTTTTATGGAACCCTTGGGGGAAAAAGACATCGGACCGCTATACGAGATGCGTCTGTACACCTATCCCTCTGAAGGCATGCCACAAGTTTTAGAAGCGTGGGGTGCAGCTATCCCCGAACGCGTGGAATTCTCACCATTAGCAGGCTGTTGGTACTCGGAATACGGCGGTGTCAACAATTTTATCCATATATGGGCATATAAGAGTTTTGAAGAACGCGCCCGAATCCGAGCAGAGACACGAGAGAAAGGTGTCTGGCCCCCTAAAGGTTCCGTCAGACCCATCACACAGGAGAGCAAACTCCTGCTGCCTGCGCCTTTTTCACCGATGCAATAATTTGACTTTCACTACAATAGATCCATCCCCATCGCTGGTGAGATTTTGGGGCGTACACGCCCAAATTCTGCCCATACTCGGCAAAATTTTGCTTCGCAGTGAGAAAGCTTTACATTTGCGACCTGCATTCCGAACCGTAGAGGAAATAGAGAATGCATAAGGATGTATTTGTCTGACTGAATGCTAAAAAAGGTTTGACATGAAACGCAGGATGTGCTACGGTATTAGAAGTTAACCTTTCAATAAAAGACAACCACGTCAATCATATCAAGGAAAACGCTATGCCACGTACGAAACAGTCAGACCTATCGATGATGGAGCTCTACAAACAGGTAAAAAAACAGCATGAAGATGCTATACTCCTGTGCCGAGTCGGTGATTTTTATGAAGCCTTCTTTGAGGATGCCGAGTTAATCGCACGCCTCCTTGAGATCGCCTTGACAACAAGAAGCCACAAAAACCAGAAATCCCCACCGCCACCGATGGCAGGTATCCCACACCACGCACTCGACTCCTATCTCTACAAACTCGTCAAAGCTGGACACAAAGTCGCTATTCTGGAGCAGACCGAGGATGCGAAAGTCGCACGCGATGAAAACCGGCTCGTCAAACGCGATGTCGTCCGGATCGTTACACCCGGCACCGTGACCGATCCGAAAGTGCTTGAGCATAAACAGAACAATTACCTCATTTCCATTTATCCCAACAAAGATGTCTACGGTGTCGCCGTTGCGGATCTCTCCACAGGCGAATTTCTGGTAACCGAACTCACGGATCCCTCACGCCTCTGGGCAGAGATACACCGCTTTTCTCCAAAAGAGTGCCTCTTTTCCGAATCCTTTGAAGATGCGGAGATGTTTGATCGCCTCAAGACCGAACTCAAAGCGACGCTCAATTATCTGCCCGACTGGCGGTTTGATCTCGACACCGCCCGAACGGAACTCCTCCAGCATTTCCAAACGATTTCACTCGACGGATTCGGGTGCGAACACCTTCCCACTGCGATCGCTGCTGCCGGCGCGCTCATCTACTACCTCAACGAGACCCAGAAACAGGAAGTCGAACACATCGTCTCGCTGCACACCTACACACTCTCAGATTTTATGGTACTGGATGCCGATACGCAGCGCAACTTGGAACTCACAACCTCCATTCGCGACGGTTCCACAAAAGGCACGCTCCTTGAAGTCCTCGATCAGACAGTGACATCAATGGGAGGTAGAAGGATACGCCAATGCCTCTTGCAACCCTTGCTCGATGAAAAAGAAATTGAGGAACGGCTTAGCGCGGTTGATGAACTCAAAACCCAGATTAGCTTACAAGAGGAACTGCGCGAGGCACTCGGACAGATGTACGATATTGAGCGGCTCATTTCGCGTATCAGTCTCGGTTCCGTCAACGGACGCGATCTGCATTCGCTCAAGGACTCATTGTGCCTGATTCCCAACGTCAAAGCGCAGCTGCAAAATTGTAGCAGTCCACTGTTGGTATCCCTTGATGGGACCTTGGATCCGCTGCCCGCGTTAGTCGAACTGATTGAAAACGGTATCCATCCGAACCCACCTGTAACGATTCGCGAAGGGGGTGTAATCTGTGACGGCTATAACGAGGAACTCGACGAACTTCGGCAGATTGTCGGAGAAGGAAAGGACTGGATCGCTGCTATGGAAGCAGAGGAACGCAAACGCAGCGGTATTCAATCCCTGAAGATCGGATTCAATCAGGTCTTCGGATATTACATCGACGTAACGAAACCGAATCTTGACATGGTGCCTGAACACTATATCCGTAAACAGACGCTTCGGAATTCTGAGCGGTTCATCACACCTGAACTCAAGGAGCAAGAGGCAAAGGTTCTGAACGCCGAAGATCGGATCCAGACCTTGGAATACGAACTCTTTTGTCAGATTCGGGATGAGATATCGAAATACACGGAAACCGTCCAAAAAATCGGAGCCGCGCTCGCAATGATCGATGTTCTCGCTAATTTCGCATACATCGCATCGAAATACAACTACGTGAAACCGACAGTCGCATCCGTAGACGAGATCGTTATCCGAGACGGCAGGCATCCGGTCGTCGAGCAGCTATTTACGCAAGAGGGGTTCGTTCCCAACGACACGCTACTCAACTGTGATGACGAGCAATTACATATCATCACGGGACCGAACATGAGCGGTAAAAGCACTTATCTGCGTCAAACAGCACTCATCGTTTTGATGGCACAGATCGGATGTTTCGTGCCTGCTTCCGCCGCGAAGATCGGTTTGGTAGATCGGATTTTCACACGCGTCGGTGCTTCAGACAACCTTGTAATGGGACAGAGTACATTCCTCGTCGAGATGAACGAAACGGCGAACATTCTCAACAATGCCACCCGCAACAGCCTCGTTATCTTTGATGAAGTCGGGCGCGGTACGAGTACCTTTGATGGACTTAGTATCGCATGGGCGGTTTCTGAGTATCTTTTAGATGAGAAACGGATGGGTGCGAAAACGCTATTCGCTACACACTATCACGAGTTAGTGGAACTCGCCAGTAAATATAAACGTGTGAAGAACTACAACGTCGCTGTTCATGAAGATGGGCAGAAGGTGACATTCCTCCGAAAAGTTGTTCCGGGTGGTGCAGACCAGAGTTACGGCATCCACGTCGCACGGCTCGCGGGGTTACCCCAAGTCGTGATTACACGCGCACAGCAGATACTTGAGGTCCTGGAACAACACAATCTCAGCGTTGAGGCGGACGGGGCAACGGGACAACCGCCGAAAACACATCCGACAATGCCGAAACCCCGTCGCCGCGTCTCCCGAAAGACAATGCAAAGCGATTCGCTCCAGATGGCACTCTTTACACCGAAGACGCACCCACTCGTCGAAGAAATCCGACGTTTGGAACTCACACAGGTGACACCCTTAGATGCAGTGAACATTCTCTACGATTTGAAGGCAAAGGCGGAAGGATCTGAAGGTTAGGCAGCAGCGATGCAGTCCCCTTCTAACGCACCCAAAGTGACGCGCTGAATCTGATTGATGGCACTCTCAGGGGCATCTACGAGGACGCGGAGATAGTTGTCCGTGAAACCGGCGAGATGGTTGTTTTCGCCTTCTCTGCTTGCTTCAATGAGAACCGCTTTCTGTTTCCCAAGCATCCGTTGTCGAAATGCTGTATTGAGGCGTTCACCGAGCGCGATCATTGCTTGGCTGCGTGCAGCAGAGATGTGTGGCGACACCTGATCCGGGTAGGTCGCCGCAGGTGTGCCTTTACGCGGAGAATAGCGGAATACATGGAGTTGGCTGAAACCGATCTCTTCAACGAATCGGCACGATGCTTCAAAGTGTGCATCCGTTTCGCCGGGGAATCCTACCATAATATCGGTAGTAATTCCAACATCGTCGCCGAAGACGCGTCGTAAGTTCTCAACGAGATGTGCGAATTGTGCCGTGGTATAACGCCGACGCATCCGCCGCAACACCGCATCCGAACCGGCTTGGAGTGGCAAATGAAAGTGAGGCATACATTTCGGCAGTGCCGCCATTCGTTCACCGATCGCATCAGGAAAATACATCGGTTCAATCGAACTGAAACGGATCCGTTCGATGCCTTCAATATCGTGGATGTGCTCTAAAATGTCGGCAATGTCTTTGTCCCTACTGGTATCCATGCCGTAGGCACCCAGATGCACACCAGTAATGACGACCTCTTTGATACCGCTGTCAGCAATACGACGCGCTTCATCGGCGATGTCGTCGAGCGGACGACTTGTCATTCGACCGCGAACGTAGGGGATAATACAGTAGGTACAGAAAGCACTACAGCCATCTTGTACCTTGATGAGCGCGCGGGTACGTTTGCCAGCATCGCTAACGCCTCTGCTAAAACGTGCGTGCTCACGGATAGCATCGTGTTGTACGGGTTCTATGGAGAGCAGCGGGTTCGGTGGGTGAGACACCTCTTCCGAGGATGATGGCGTTTCGGCGCGCAGTATGTCCAGATAGTCCTGAAAATCCGCCTTTTCTCGGTTACCGAAAACGAACGTTACACCCGGTATCTCTTCAATCGCCTCGCGGTCGCTTTCAGCATAGCAGCCGGTGACAAGCACTTTTGCGTTCGGATGCTGTCGAATTGCTCTCCGAATCGCTTGCCGTGCTTTTTGATCGGCGACGTTCGTTACGGTGCATGTATTGATGAGATAGAGGTCTGTCTGCTGCCCCGACCTCCCCTCGTCAACGAGTGTATATCCGTTGCGCTGGAGTGTCTCACGCATAGATTGCGTATCGTATTGGTTTGCCTTACATCCCATCGTAATCAGTTTCGCAGTTTTCATGTTTTTAAATATAGGCCTTTCCGCTCATTTTTTCACGATGTGAAAAAATGGTTTCCTGTTACACTCAGTACGGTTTCGCGAGGGGGTCTGTTTTTTAGCGTATCCATCAAGTGAGTCTCTGATTTCTCGGTAAATATTATACCCAGTTTTTGGCTGGATTGCAAATAGAGTATTGGTTTTTGTAATAAAAATTCACTGGTTCGTAGCAGGGCAATTGATTGCCCGTTCTCATAATTGTATGACGTGCGATGAATCGCACTACTACAAACACAAGCACTTGTAAGGTGGATAAGTGGAACAGGACAGGCAGATGTTAGCTGGTTCGTAGTAGGGCAATTGATTGCCCGTTCTTATAGTGTTATAACGTGCGATGAATCGCACTACTACAAACACAAGCACTTGTAAGGTGGATAAGTGGAACAGGACAGGCAGATGGGCGGGCACAGAGACCCGCCTTGAAGAGAAAATTATGATAATTCAACGGCTTTGCCAGTGCGAGCGCATTCATAGATAGCCATGTTGAGTGCAACAGAACGTCTGCCCTCATAACCGTCAACCGCCGGTGATGCGCCATCGTGGATAACACGGAGTGCGTCTTCAATCACATTACCCGGATAAGGTGGCAACTCAATTTCCGGTTCATCGTCATCGACGAATGACCACATCTCGGGTCCGAGACCGACGATGCCCTTTTCGCCGTGGATGTGGATCATTGAGACGCTGCTGCCGGGGAATGTTGTCGTTGTCAGGACGTGTCCCAACGCGCCGTTCTCAAATTCGAGGATCGCCGAGGTCATGTCCTCAGTTTCACAATTTTCGTGATCGTAGACATCAAAATGTGCACCGATGACCCGTTTAACGGGCCCCATAAACCAGAGCATTAAGTCGATGTAATGTACACCTTGGTTCATAATGGAGCCACCGCCGTCAAGTGCCCATGTGCCGTGCCAACCGACGTAGTAACTATCTGGACGTTTCCATTTCATACGGAGTTCGCAGAGCAGTGGTCTACCGAGTGCACCTGTTTCGAGTACTTGCTGGATTCGGCGATTATGCGTACCGTAGCGTTCACCGAAGTCTACAAGCAGTTTGACATCGTTGTCTTCGCATGTTTTAATGAGAGCGTTGCAATTTTCGACGCTGACATCCATCGGTTTGGTGGTGATGACGTGTTTGCCGCGACGTGCCGCTTCCTCTCCGAATTTGCCGTGCAGACCGCTCGGGGTCATAATCATTGCGACATCAATATCGTCGCGATCAAACATCTCAAGTGCATCGTCGTGGCTTTCGCACTCGAAACGTTCTTCGGCTGTCTTGCGCCGTTCTTCAACGAGATCAGCCACAGCGACGAGTTCTGCACCGTCTGTACTGTGAATTACACCGGAACGGTTCATACCCATACCTAAACCGACAACGCCAAAACGTAGATTATTAGCCATTAGAATTTCTCCTTTTTTATAAGTCGTCAGATAACTAATAACCATTATAGCATATACACAGATGATGCGTTACAAAAAATTAAAAATACCGACAACCGGTTTTACCGTTTTTCTGTTTATCCTGCATGTGGTAATATGGAGTTCCATTGCCCGTCCCGCGCTTTCGCAAAACCGAGCCGTTCAGTTTACTGATGTGACGACCCATTTAGGTATCGACTTCACCCATACTAACGGTGAGAGTGGACAGAAATACTTTATTGAACCTATCGGCAGTGGGGTTGCCCTCTTCGATTTTGACAATGACAACGATTTAGATCTCTACCTTGTCAACGGAAGTAACTTACCCGGACGCACCTCACCCACCCTACCCACAAACCACCTCTATCGCAACGACGGTGACACCTTTACCGATGTAACAGTGGAAGCATCCGTCGGCGATACAGGCTATGGATTGGGATGCTGCGTCGGTGATTACAACAACGACGGTTTCACCGACCTCTATGTGACGAACTACGGCACGAATATCCTCTATCGCAACAACGGCGACGGCACTTTTACAGATATGACCCAGTCCGCCGGAGTCAGTGGGAATCAGTTTAGTAGCGGTTGCGCTTTTGTAGACCTTGATGCCGACGGTTACCTGGATCTCTATGTCGTCAACTACGTTCAATTCGATCCGGAGACAAACCCAGAATGCACTCGGCAGGGTGTTCGGACCTATTGTACGCCGGAGGCACTGCGAGGTGCTGAGGATGTCCTCTACCGGAACAACGGTGATGGCACTTTTACAGATATAACGGCGAAATCCGGTATAAGCGGCGCAAATGGAAAAGGGTTGGGGGTTGTCTGCGGTGATATAGATAACGATGGCGATCTGGATATCTTTGTTGCGAACGATACCACCCCAAATTTCCTCTATCGAAATGATAGCGATACTACTATTCAGATGACGGAAGGCGCGCTTTTCGCTGGTGTTGCACTCAGTGAGGAAGGCCGTGCCTATAGCGGGATGGGTGCGAACCTCGGCGATTACGACAATGACGGCTACCTTGACATCGTCATTACGAATTTTCAAGATCAGACGAATAGCCTATATCACAACGCACAAGGCGAGTTTTTCAACGAGGTGAGCTTCGCCAGAGGCATCGGTGAGAAGAGTCTCCCTTATCTGGCGTGGGGTGTCGATTTCGTCGATTTTAACAATGACGGTTGGCTGGATCTGTTCGTTGCCAACGGACACTTGGACGACAATGTTGCTGAGATTGATCCAATCGGGACGTACGCACAACCGAATCAACTTTTTCTGAGCAATCAAGGTCTCAATTTTTCGGAGCAGCCTGATGTGGCAATAGCAGGACAGAAGGTGAGTCGTGGCACTGCATTCGGCGATATAGATAACGATGGCGACGTAGATATTGTTGTCTCTAACCTCAAAGACGCACCGACTGTTTTACGGAACGACAGTGACAGCACGGCACGATGGTTGCGTGTCAAACTCATCGGCAGGCACTGTAACCGTGATGCGATTGGTGCCCGGGTAACCGTTGTTTCAGGCGACTTGACGCAGATCCGTGAAGTCAAAAGCGGTTCCGGGTATATCAGCCAGAACGATCTCCACTTACATTTCGGGCTGGGTGCGGCAACGCAGGTTGATACCCTAACAGTCCGATGGCTCTGTGGTAGCGTCCAAACGCTACAGAACGTTGAAACAAATCAGGTGCTTGTTATTTCGGAGGAATAGGGTGTTTCCTACGGCACTGCGTAATCGTCTGGGTTGTTCTTCCGCCAGTTCGGGAGATACCCTTCTTTGCGTTCAAAACCATAAGAAGGTCCGATTTGGTTCACGCTTGACCAGGGCCACGCTTGTCCGCCGATCAAACGGAATTCGTCACCCCTGCCACACAGCCAATAGAACATGTGCGCCACATATCTCGCGACACCGTGTCCACCATATTCCGCCATCTGAAAATCGAAATCGGGTTCTTCCTTCCAATCCCGTGTCGGTGGGACTGTCCGCCAGTAACTATATTTCAGCATGTGACGCAATCCCTCCGCACTGGATTCACCCCGACGATGGAGGATGCTTTGCGAATGGATAACAAAGGAACCCGCAGGTCCATCGCTTGAAACGCCTTTCTCAGCTATATCCCGACTTGTGGAGCGGATATGCGAACCGGGGAGGAGTTCCGTCGGGCCCATTTCCAACGGTGTATCCTGTGGGAAGTAGAAGACTTCAACGAAATTGGTTTCGGGTCCAAAGACGTGATCGGCATCGTGATGCCACCCCTGCGCAGGCATCGGGCACTCAACACGATGGTTGCTTACCAGGACAGGTAACCCGACATTCTTACCAAGCAGTGAGCGCAATGCTCCGGCGAGTTCACGATTGAGTAGCACATGCTCAATATACCAATCCTCTAACATAATGGAACTCGGTTCATGCGTATCCCGCATGCGTTCTAAATCGGCGTGCGTCATACCGGGTGGCATAAAACACGGATTTATCGGTAAGTCGCCGTTGAGATAATCACACGTCCGCTGGTTAATCTCATCCGGGACAACGCCTTGGAGTTGTAGATAGCCGTCTCGGCAATACTGCAGCACCTGTGAATCAGTGAGTGTCGGTTCACAGTCAAAGGTCCGGTTTACTTCGTTGTATTTCATCATTGATTCCCTTAAATTCTGAACTTAAATTTAGAAGGTCCAACTTTCTTTTTCCATAAATCCTTGCAGATTTGTCCAGTCGACATCAAAATACTCGCAAATGTTTGGAATTTTTGCTGCATTCGGCCTTTCACTTTCTTGTGTGACAACACAATAGTTCATGACCTTTGCTTGAGCAACAACGAACGGATCCGCGAAAGGGTTGTTGCCCAACCGCGTTCTATCCGGTAGCGATGCTTCAAAATGTGGTACTGAAAATATTTCGTTGACCAATTGCATTACTGCAGGACTTGGAGCGACAAATATATTTCTATTGAGTTCTATCCATTCGATTAAGTGATCTTCAGCCGCATTTCTATCTAATTCTCTGTGAACTTCACGCACAGAAATTATTTTGCCATTTTCTACCGCCTGATTGAATTTTTCCCAAAAACGTGGAAATTGTTCTGGATAGTAGTGCCCTATTACTATGAAACAATTTGTGTCGAATACGTAAGCCATTAGCGGAGAGCCTTTCTCAATAGGCAATCCTCTAACTGAGGTAAGTGTTTAACTTTCACGTTCAGATGTTCCGCAAGTTGCTCAATAGAACAATGTCCGTCACGATATTTTCCAAACGCGAGTTCCATGAATCTGTGCCCTAAATATGCTGTGAGCGTGTTATAATAACTTCCACCTCTTGAAGTTTTGCCACTTACCTTTTTTTCAATGCGACGTTCGTATTCCTCAGTCCACTGATCTATCTTTTGCCAATGGTGTTCTTTTGTAAGGATACCTTTGTTGACTAACTTCAGTAAAATGACCGGACGACTCACATTATAGTACTTTGCCAATTCTGCTACTGCGTTGTCATCGTAAATAGAAAAGTTGAGGTGAGTTTCCAAGTCATCAGATGGCACCAGAAATTCAGCAGCGAATTGATCGCAAAACATCTCAACTTTCCCGCCTTTCCGGCTTATACCACGGGTGATGTCATTTTCTCCGAGCAAAAGATGTCCCAATTCATGAAAAAGTGAGAAAATCTGTCTTACGGGAGATCTACTATTATTTAAGTAAATTACTGGAAATTCGTCATGGACAAGGCAAAATCCAACAACAGAATCATCTCGGAACGCTTCCTTAAAAACGAAAATACCTGCTTCCTCAATACAATCCCGCCAATTTTCAAGTGCTGTCACAGGGGTATTCCAACCTGATTGCGTGGTAACATCCACGTTTAGATATGCTCGGACTTGTTGTGCTAACGCCATTGCCGAATCATTGGATCGTGCCTGAAGGTCGCGAAATATTTTCGTCTTTGCTGGATTTGTGCCTGCGTTTAATTCCATTAAGGAAAGCTGCCGGGCATAAGCCTGTCGCAACAAAATATGGATGCGTGGTTCCAACGGGGTATTATCAGAACTTCGTAAAGCAAGATTCTCAACTATATTTGGTTCGTCGGGAGGTTCTGGGAAGAAGAAAAGGGCGACGGGACGCTTGTACTTATCCGCTAATTTCTCAAGTTGAATATAAGTCGGCGCGCGTTCCCCCGATTCCCAATCGTTGACGATTGAGGCATCTTTTTTCAAAAACGCGGCAATCGCTTCCACGGCATAACCAGAACGTTCGCGCGCCCATTTGAGGATGTCAGGGTTAATCCCATTAATGTATTCAGCCATGACGGTAATCTCAATATTTTAGACAGAGAATCTTGTGAGACAAATTAATTCAGTCCTGAGTTTTACTATCTGTTAACAAACAACACTACCTTGATATATAATAACATTAATAAAGAATCTGTGTCAAATGTACAGTGAATTATGGATTATTTTTCCATTCTATAGACACCGATCCTGAAGCCGTAACGCTTGTAAAACGCAACGGCATCCTCGTTATGAGCGAGTACGTCCAATCTGACTTTCTTATCTATCCATACATTTTCGTACAACCAGTCAAGCAGCTGCGTAGCGATGCCTTTTCGTCGATGCACTCTGTCCACATACAATTGCCGCATATAATAGTGTCCCCCATCATCTCTGTATAGGCAGTAGGCGATGATATGTTCGTTCTGCTTCGCCAGATAGCAGATATAATCGGTTGCCAACCACTCGTTCATCCGTTCGGTGAGTTCAGCTATGTTCATCGGGTTGGGATGCTGTTCGTCCTCAATAAGATGTTTATTCAGTTTGGCGAGGACATCGGCATCGGTGAGTTCTGCTTTAATGATTTCCATTTTCGTAGTTTTCTATGATCGCGAAAACCGTATCAATGACGGCTTGTTCTCCATCCACCCTGCGTTTTTGCTTTTCGGTATCGCTCAAGAGAATATGTTCACCTTGAGCAGGATTATCGAAAACAAATAACAACGACAGACGCTGCATCTTGAAGTATTCTGCAACTGCGAAAGTAGTCGCCGTTTCCATGTCTACGGCGATATAACCCTGATGCGCCCAGTTCTGAATCTCCGCTTTTCCCTCTGCAAGTAATGCAGATGTCGTCCAGATTCGACCTTTGTGCGTAGCAACAGACGCGGTGTGTGAAGAGAAAGTCCCTTCAACAAGTTCAGGTGAGGCATGGATTTCCTGTTCATCTGGTAAATAATACTGCGCTGCGCCTTCACCGCAATGTGCTGATGTTACACAAACGAGGTCACCTGCTTGAATACTATCGGTTAATGCGCCACAACAACCTGTCTGTATTACTAAGGAGGTACCCAACACATCAAAAAGGTGTGTGACTTCAGATGCCATCGCATCCCCGTAAACCGAAGCATAACCAACATCTACATTTCCATAACCTCCGATCAGCACATCCTCGAAAATACCATTTGGTGAACCGACTTCAAAAATATCCGTGAAAAAATTTCTATGCTTGGCGTAATTGAATTTCAGGTTGCGTGTACCTCGGAGTATTAAAATGGTCGGAATCCTATTCTCAGGGATATTTAAAAGCGACAACCATTCCTTTTTCGTTAACTCTTTGAGCATTGGGTATTTTGAAATCCTCTTGTCTATACGGTTAACGTCACATTATCCTGTTTCACAAGGTCCTTTATTTCCCATTCTGAAGCGTAAGCCGCTAACGCTTTCGTTTCTGGAGACAACCGTTCCATCACTTCTGGTGGAAAAAGTTCTCGGATCCCGCGTTCATCCTGAAAAAACTGCGTTTTATACCGCAAAATCAGGAATCGCCGATCCCGATTCTTCGGTTTCCATACCAACACACCGTGCGTCAACATTTCGGTGATAACCACGACATCACCTGCTTTCGGTGTCACATTGACGATAGCCGGATGAAGCGGAACGTCTGGATCGTCGGATTCAGGAAAAAATAGGTTTTCTGGACGCTTAAAATTGCGTTTATGGGAACCCGGTAAAACTATCAAACCGCCATCCCCCGGATAGACATCCGTGAAATAGAAGAAAACAACGATGTCGTTTGTGAAGATCTGATCGTTTTTGACATCATACCGTCGCGTCCAGCGGAACCCCTCGCCCGCACAATGGAGCGGTGTCATCTCCTGTCGTTCGTGTGTATTCACAACAAGCGACCCACGATTGAAACGCGGTTTATTGAAAGTCAGTTCCTTGATGATCGGCCATGTGGTGGGGTGGAGCGTCAACGCCTCAAGCGATTTATCCGCTGAAAACCCGTTTGAAAAACCTTCGCCACCTCGACTAATTCCGGGCGGTAATTCATCTGGCGATGCTCGCACAAGCCGTTCAATCGCTGCCTGTGTATTCCTAAGTTCTACTGGTGTCAGGACGTTTTCTAAATGCAGGTAGCCGCGCAGGTCAAAGAGGTATTTCTGTTTCGGTGTCATGCCCTTTCCTCATGCGGAATAGAGGTATCGTTTGCTTACGAGATATAGTATAAAGAATTGCTTTAAATTTCAAGATAATTTACAATGTTAAACGTGTCTGAATCAAAACTGGACTAAGGGAGTTATGTAAGGAACAAATACGTATGAATATAAAAAGTGGGGACACTATAAAGTCTGACCGATGGCCCGAACCTGTAAAAATTGACCTTCTCAAAGAAATTGGCGAATATGTCCAACTAATCGGGTCTACCATCAATTCGCGAACACATATCGACCAACTTCTCCATAAAGACGAAGTAAATGCATTAGAATCGTTAAAACTCACGCCGAACTTCACGGCAGAGGCACGCCACGTTTTTCTCAGCCTTGAAGCACTGCGATACCGATATGCTGCGCTCTATGATTCACTTTTCGCTGTAAATGCTTCTAAAGTGGATCCCTTGCCACATCAAGTAGACGCGGTTTATGGTTACGTTCTCAAGCTGCCGCGCATCCGTTTTCTAATCGCAGACGATCCAGGGGCAGGGAAAACCATCATGGCAGGGCTTATCATCAAGGAACTCAAACTCAGACATCTCATTAACCGCGTACTGATTGTCGTGCCAGGGCATCTCAAGGACCAGTGGCGGAGAGAATTGAAGGATCGATTTGAGGAAAATTTTATTATCATGGATCGAGCACTTCTCGCTGCACAACCGGGGGAAAACGTCTGGACACGTGAATCACACCTGATTACGTCGATTGATTTTGCCAAACGGGATGATATTAAAGCCTTGATTGAATCGTCTCAGTGGGATCTGGTCATTGTGGACGAAGCACACAAAATGGCAGCTTACCAGTACGGAAATAAACTGAAAAAAACCAGTCGGTATGAATTGGGAGAAACGCTATCCAGAATCTCAACTCATCTTTTGTTTCTTACCGCAACACCCCACAAGGGCGACCCAGAGAATTTCAGGTTATTTTTAGATCTTCTTGAGCCAGGTTTTTTTGCAACAAGTCAGATGCTGAGTGAATCTATTACAGCAAGAGATAATCCGCTCTTTCTTCGACGTGTCAAGGAAGATTTGAAAGATTTTGAAGGCAAACCGTTGTTTCTCCCTCGACATGTTGATACACTCTCATTTGATCTCGGTGTTGACTCACCAAAAGAGAAAGAACTCTACAACGAACTCTCTGATTATGTCAATACCCAGTACAATAAGGCTTTGACAAAAGATAAAAAGAATAATGTAGCGTTCGCTCTTGTAATTTTACAGAGGCGGTTGGCATCCAGCACTTATGCGTTACGCAACTCACTTATGCGTCGAAAAGCCCGTCTTCAGGAATTGTTAGAGGGTGTGGCAGAGAGGAAAGCTCCCGTTGGCACGATTGATTTTGAGACAATTGACGATTTGAGTGAAGAGGAAAGGTGGAGAGAGGAAGAAATTTGGGAAACACTTTCCGTGGCAGAGAATCGGGCGGAATTGGAACGTGAAATCGAAACCCTTGAAGCACTCTCAGAAGCAGCACAGGAGATTATTACAAGCGAAGTCGAAATTAAGGTGCGCGAGTTGAGAAAAACGCTTGACGATCTCGAGGCAGATTTCTCTGGTGAAAAAATTCTCATTTTCACCGAATCGCGGGATACGTTGTCATACCTTCAGGATAAAATGGAGGCCTGGGGTTATACCGTTACCGTCATTCACGGGGGCATGAAACTTGGGGAACGGATTGCAGCTGAAAACGAATTCAAAAATCGAACGCGGATTTTAATCGCTACCGAAGCTGCAGGTGAAGGAATTAACCTTCAATTCTGCCACCTTATGATTAATTATGACTTGCCTTGGAATCCTAACCGGTTGGAGCAACGGATGGGCCGTATCCATCGGTACGGACAAACTAAAGAATGCTTCGTGGTAAACCTTGTTGCTAAGGACACGCGGGAGGGGATGGTATTAACGGAGCTCTTCAAGAAAATTAAAGAGATTCAAAGTGCTTTGGGTAGCGATAAGGTTTTTGATGTCCTGAACGAAGTACTCTATGGTGTGAATCTCTCTCAACTTTTATTGCAAGCAGCAGCTTCTGCAAAAGGAATTGATGAAATTCTGTCAGAAATTGACATTGAGGTAGATGAGGCGTACATTGCACAAGTCAAAGAGAACTTAGCGGAAAGCCTTGCAACCCATTATATTGATTACACCCGCATTCGCGAAATGGCGGAGCGCGCCCGCGAACAGCGGCTCATCCCAGAATATACCGAAGCCTTTTTCCGAAAAGCCTTTGCTGAGCTCAAAGGTAGATTGCATGACCGTAGAGATAAGTTTCTTACGATTGAAAGGATCCCAACCCAGATCCGACGAATTGCTGAAGTGGTGGAATTTAAACGGAAACACGGTTCTATATTGAGAACCTACCCGAAAGCCACTTTCGACAAAGAACTTGCCTTTAAAAACCCCGATGCGGAATTCATCTCTTTTGGTCACCCGCTATTTGAAGCTGTGCTCCAATGGGTCGGGATCGAACTTTCTGATTGTCTAAAACAGGGGGCAGTCTTTGAAGACCCGGATGGAAAAATGGATGGTGTGATTCTGTTCTATGAAGGAGAGATCCGCGACGGTTTAGGTCAGATTGCTGGCGTGCGTCTGTTTGCCTTCTACGTGCAATCTGATACAGGAACAGTTGAACCCATAGATCCGAAGATAATCTGGGATATAGCAGAAAGTACACAGCAGGTCCCATCAGAAGATATTGAAACCTTGAAAGGACTTGTCATGGCAAAATTGATGCCTGGGCTTGAAGGTTACAAAGCTGAACTTGAGGTTGAACGCAAACGGCAGACAGAAATTAAAGAGAAATACGGACGCACTTCTCTTGAGCATCTCTGCCTCGAACTGGATAGCGATCTAATTCATCTCTATACCCGCCGAGATGCAGGCGACAAGGTTGATCGGACTATACGTAACAAAGAGGAACAGAAACAGGGTTATGAAGATGCTTTAAAAAAATTGGAGGAAACTATCGCCCAAGAACGCCTGCTCACAATGAGTACGCCCAATTTTGTTTCGGCAATTCGAGTAATCCCGAGTTCAGTTACCAACACAGCAATGAAAAGCAACCCGCAGATTGAGCAGATTGGTATGGAAGTAACAATGCGTTACGAGTGTGAACACGGACGCGTTCCTGAAGATGTCGCTGCTGAAAATCTCGGTTTTGATGTCCGTTCAACCGACTCGACAGGGGTCAAACGCTATATTGAAGTCAAAGCACGGGCTGGATATGGCGCGGTGGTTCTGACACAAAACGAGTGGTTCAAAGCACAGCAGTTTCAATCCGACTATTTCCTCTATGTTATACTCAATGCTGCAACCCAAAAGCCTGAACTCCATATCATTCGGAATCCAGCTGAACACACACAACCAGAGGAAAAGATTGAAGCGGTTCGGTATCAGATTTCTTTGAATGAAATTCGAGAAAAAAGTGTAAAGTATTCTGGGGAAAGCAATATACCGTAACATCATATAGGATGTGTTAAGACAATACTAATCAATTTAAGATTAAGAGGTTTCGTACTTTACTATGGACTTGATTTCTTTTCGCGTTACTATGTACAAAGGGATCCTTGACTCTGGGTGGGTTGAAGTGAATCCACTAACGGTGCTCGTTGGTAAAAATGAATCGGGAAAAACCTCCCTTCTGAAGGCACTTCATAAACTTAATCCTTACACCCCCGATCTTTATGTTATGGCGAAGGAATGGCCCCGTGGCCGCCGGAAAGAGAGAAGTGAAGAACAAGAGGTTTGCCGGGCAAAATTTCAACTGTCAAATGAAGAAAAATCTGCGCTCGCCAAAATTGCAGAGAACGCAACATTCCCAGATACTATAGAAGTCTCACGGAATTATGCAGGACAATTAGAGGTAGACTTCGGGAAGGAAATTTTCTCCGATGAACTCCATCCCAACGATGTCGATCAAGTGTGTAATGCCTTACCAAAAGTACAAGAAGACTTCAATGACCAATTCAAACAACGTGCTAATGAATGTCTGGCAGAAGCAAGACGTTTGGCCCATGAGGGACGATTCAGTGAATTGAAAGAATTACCAGAAAAGCATAATTCATTATTGCAAGAAGCACTACAACCTCCATCACCTTACCCACCCCAAATTGAACGAAACTTCATGAATCAGTACACTGAAAGTCTTAGAGAACTTGTTCAGGCACTTGAACAATTGCCCTCTACTCAATCGAAAGTACATGAATACGTTATCAATCATTTACCTACGTTTATCTACATGGATGATTATAGGGCATTTAGGGGGACTGCCCGACTTGATGAAATTCAATCTCGTCAAAATAACAACCGTTTGACAGAGGAAGATAAGACTTTTCTCACAATCCTTAACCTATCTGCTCTTGACCTAGACGAATTGGTTAGGTTTGGACAAGGCGATGCCGAAAACGCTGAACAGCGACAATATGATATTGACGATGGTGCTGCGACTTTAACCAGTGAAATTTCAGGGCGACTTCGCCAGCGCAATTATGCCGTTGAGTACCGAGCCGATGGTCAGCGTTTCTTGACTTTTGTAAAAGATGATCGAGATCCCTCTCTCATTGAATTAGAGGAAAGGTCAAAAGGATTCCAATGGTTTTTTTCCTTTGACCTCATGTTCATGCATGAAAGTAAAGGGACGTTTGAAGGCTGTGTTGTTCTTTTGGATGAACCAGGGCTCCATCTTCATCCGGAAGCACAGAAAGACTTACTTGATCGACTTGAATACTATGCTGAGGGAAATACGCTGCTCTATACGACACATCTTCCATTTATGATAGATTTGAACCATCCAGACCGAATCCGGGTACTAAAGGAGACAGATGAAGGTATCATTGTTACAACTAATCTTGTTGAAAGTCCCCCAGAAGCCACACTTGTACTTCAGGCAGCATTAGGCATGAAGTACTCACAAAGCTCTCTTATTGCTAAACGTAACCTGGTTGTAGAAGGCGTTAATGACTATTGGATTCTAACGGAGTTATCAAACCTATTGAGACGTGCAGGTGAAGAGGGGTTCCCTGAAGATGTACGCGTTACACCGGGGGGCAGTGCTTCTCAAGCCGTTCATGTTGCTACTTTCATGATTGGACAAGGGCTCGATGTCGTAGCCTTGTTTGACTCTGATAACGCGGGGCGAGGTGCCCGAGATGAACTCATTAAGAATTGGATTACACGGTATACAACAGCTAACGCTGAAGTTATTTTGTTAGGTGACGCTGTAGAAGCAGGTGGCGATTTTGCTCTTGAAGATCTTTTTCCTGAGAAATTCATTACAGATATTGTTAAGGATGCCTACAGCAAACAGCTTGCTGTCGCAGAGATAAATGAAATTACATTGCAAGGTGAGGACATACTCTGGAAAAGAATTGAGCGTTTTATGGAAGCACAAGGGATTAAAATCACCAAGGGGGCAATAGCAACGCGATGGCGAAACAAGCTTAGCAATATGCAAAATACCAGCGAGCTACCCGATGAGACGAAGGAGAAGGCCATCAAACTTTTCCAAAAAATTCGCGCGGCTTTTGATAGAGCATAAACCAGGCCTTCACAAAAATAGGCTTGGAATAACGCGCTTATCGGTTCGTAGTAGTGAGATTTATCGCACGTTAAGAATGCAACATTATATGCGTTCTCCGACAATTGCATTGCAATTTTTATGTGTCTTTGATATGCTGAAAGTCCTAAGTTGTATTGCCGAGTTACAAGCCTATGGATATCGAATAAGCGAGTCAAGAAAATGAATAAACCTTCGCGAAAAGGATACTGAATGAACCAAGACAAACGCCTCATTGAAGAGACCTTTCCTGTCAAAGAAGTCTCAGCTGAATCTACTCATGAGAAAAACATACGGCGTGGACATATCTCTACGCTCCATATCTGGTGGGCGCGGCGTCCACTTGCTGCATCACGCGCAACTGCTTATGCTGCCTTGGTTCCGCCTTCACAAGATACTGATGAATGGAGTCGGAAACGAGAGTTTATCATAAACCTTTCAAAATGGGAAAATTCCCTAAATCCCCATCTGATTAAAAAAGCACAGAGGGAGATCCTTGAAGCGAACGGCAGTATCCCACCGAAAGTTCTAGATCCTTTTGGTGGAGGCGGTGCAATTCCTCTGGAGACACTTCGGCTTGGGTGCGAAACTTATTCCAACGATCTCAATCCCGTAGCTGTTCTAATTCAGAAATGTACATTGGAATACCCGCAAAAGTGCGGTAGTTCACTTAACGGAACAACGGAAACAACTTTATCGGAAGATGTTAAAAAATGGGGAAACTGGGTACTTGTAGAAGCGAAAAAAGAATTAGGCAAATTTTATCGTGAGGAGAAAGACGGTTCAATCCCAACCGGTTATATTTGGGCCAGAACAATTCCGTGCCAAAACCCTTCATGTGGGGCAGAAATTCCGCTGATGAAACAATTCTGGCTGGCAAACAAGACACGAAAGAAGGTTGCACTTTACCCTTATCCTCAAAACAAGGATATCAAGTTCAAGATTGTTGGCGACGGGTACGAACGGATACCTGATGATTTTGACCCGAAGATAGGCAGTATCTCACGCGCTGTGGCAGTTTGTGCTATCTGTGGTAGGCCAATAGAGGCGAAAACAACACGAAAACTATTTCAACAAGGGAAAGCAGGCCAGCGAATGATTGCTGTTGTCATGCACAAGCCAGGGACGAGGGCTAAGCATTATCGCGTGGCGACGGATGCAGATATTGCTGCCTTCGTATCCGCCGAAATCTATCTTGCAGAAAAAAGGAAAGAACTAACGCTAAAATGGGGCATGGATGCGGTACCAGATGAGCCTACTCCAGAAGGAAAAGGAAGGGGAGCGGAAAGAGCATTTTCTATTCGCAACTACGGAATGGACACATGGGCGGATATCTTTAACGCAAGGCAAAAAATAGCAATAATTACCTTTGTGGAAAAGATAAAGGCATCGTATCAACGGATGGTGGCGGAAGGGATCGATGTGGAGTATGCACGGACAGTGGTAAGTTACTTGGCATTAATTCTAAGCCGGCATTCAAGCTATAATGCAAATTTGTGTTGGTGGTATACTTCAGCAGAAAACATTTTCAATGTTTTTGGGCGACAAACCCTCCCTATGGTTTTTGATTATGCAGAGCAAAATCCTTACAGTATTTTGACAGGAAATTGGTTAAGTCAAGTTGAGATTACTTCCGAAATTCTCTCACATTTAAGTTCAACACTTTTTCCACAAAGTGCCACAATCAACCAGTCTTCTGCCACTGCTATTCCGTATGCTAATGAATTCTTCGATGCCGTTTTTACCGATCCACCGTACTATGATAACGTCCCGTATTCCTATCTCTCGGATTTCTTTTACGTCTGGCTGAAACGAACATTAGGTGATGTTTATCCCGAACTCTTCTCTACGCCTCTGACACCTAAGCGAAACGAAATAGTCGCCTATTCACATGGCCTAGGCGGTTTTGAGGAGGGGAAACAGTTTTTTGAAGAGTCGCTTAAACTGTCTTTCCAAGAAATTTATCGTGTCTTAAAACCAAACGGTATTGCTATTGTTGTGTACGCTCACAAATCCACTGAGGGTTGGGAGACCTTGATTAATTCACTTCTTGATTCGGGCCTGATCATAACAGGCGCATGGCCGTTGCATACAGAACTGCAAACACGTTTGCGAGCTAATGAATCTGCTGCTCTTGCTTCCTCCATCTATATTGTTGCCCGGAAGATGGAACGCGAACCGACAGGTTTCTACAATGAAGTTAAAGAAAAAATGACAACGCATCTTAATGCTAAGCTCCACCGTCTTTGGGAGGAGGGTCTAAGCGGAGCGGACTTCTTTATCGCAGCTATCGGTTCTGCTGTTGAGGTATTCGGTAAATACGAGAAGGTAATTGATTTTGAAGGAGAGGTAATTCGCGCTGATCGCCTGCTTGACGATGTGCGGGAGATCGCCACCGATTACGCCGTGAAACAGATTCTGCACAACGGGTTTGCTGGTGAAATTTCTGACCTTACCCGTTTCTATGTCCTCTGGCGATGGGAATACGGCGAAGCGCGAGTTCCGTTTGACGAAGCACGGAAGTTAGCACAATCGTGCGGTATTGACATCTCACAAGAATGGAGTGGGAACAGTTTTGTAAAAAAAGAAAAACAGTTTATTCGAGTTCTCGGACCGCAAACACGGACGCTTAACGATCTTTCTGATACTGATGAGTTGATTGACGTGCTTCATCATGTCTTATTACTCTGGGAAAAGAGTCAGCGGGATGAAATGCTTCACATTCTTAGGGACAGTGGATTCGGAGACAGCGAGGCGTTCTATCGCGTCGCTCAAGCGGTCTCCGAAACGCTACCTATTGAAAACAGGGAGAAGAAGTTGTTAGACGGTTTCCTTGCCGGACGTGAAAAGGTCAGAGAGGACATACGACAAGGACAGCTTTTTTAGACGTATTAGAAAGTGCCTTAGTGGAGGATTTAAGTTGTGGAAGATCAAACAATTCTTAGCAAGGCGTTTATCAAGCAGACCCTTGTGGACAATCGAAAAACCCTGCGGAAATACGGGGTCAAACGGATTGGTTTGTTCGGATCTTATGTGCGCGGGACAGCAACTGCCGCAAGCGACATCGATTTCCTCGTTGAACTCGAAAGACTGACTTTTGACGATTACATGGGGTTGGCTGTTTTTCTGGAAGATCTATTTAAGAAGGACGTTGACCTTGTGACCCCTACATCTATCAAACCGGGGTACAAACCTTATATTGAAAAAGAGATAGAATATGTCACGGAACTATAACCTATACCTCCAAGACATCGTGGAGGCAGCTGACCGTATTGCATCATACGTTGAAGGTATGACTCGCAGTGCGTTTGAGGCGGATCAGATGCGGATTGACGCGGTTATCCGAAACCTTGGAATTATTGGTGAGGCTGTCAAGAAGATACCGGATTCCATCCGAGAGAAGTATCCAAGCATTCCATGGCATAATATTGCAGGGTTAAGAAACAGAGTGACCCATGTATACTTTAATGTTGATATGAATATTATTTGGGATGTAGTCCAATCCAAACTTCCGCCGCTGAGGACACAAATTCAACAAATCCTTAAGGAGAGAAGCGAATGATGCCATTTCACGCAATCGCTGTTGCGCACCCCGATATATTGGAGGGTAGACTTACATTGGATGTATTCGCTGCAGATCTGTGGGAGGTCTTCAGAGGGACAGCACCGGATGAATACAGAGATCCTATGCAGTTTTCCCAGAAAACGCACGAAACTGCCGGACTCAAGCATCTGCTTGCAATTATTGAGGGGAGGCTTAAGGGACAGAGCGGCGATCCTGTCATTCAACTACAGACCCCTTTCGGCGGTGGTAAAACCCATGCGTTGATTGCGATGTATCACAAAGCAAGTGAGTGGAAGGCACAAAAGGCGGTGATTGTCGGCACACCGATGCGTGCCGATGATACATTATGGGGCGTGTTAGAAAAGCAATTAACCGGCAAGATAGAGCGTTTTGATGGATTGACTTCACCAGGGCGTGATGCCATCTACGAGCTGCTGTCGGAAAAACAACCCGTGCTTATCCTGATGGACGAAGTATTGGAATATGTAACCAAAGCTGCTGGTGTTCGGGTGGCGGACAGTACGCTTGCAGCCCAAACCACAGCCTTTATGCAAGAGCTAACCGAGGCGGCTGGTATTTTAGAAAGGGTAGCATTGGTTATCACACTTCCATCAGGCACCATGGAACATTATGATGAAAAAGCCCAACGCCTATTTGAGCAATTTAGCCATGTTTCAGGACGGGTGGAGAGGATCTATACACCAGTGCAAGAGCATGAGATCAGCGAAGTCATCAGACGTAGGCTTTTCTCGTCAATTGATGCTGATGCCGCCGGTGAAATAATCCAAGATTTTATGGATTACGCGATTAATGAATCCATGCTGCCACCTGGAACCGAACCTTCAGAATATCGAAGGCGATTTGAAACCGATTATCCATTTCTGCCCGAAGTGATTGAAGTGCTGTACCAACGGTGGGGGAGTTTCCCAAATTTTCAACGCACGCGAGGAGTATTACGTTTGTTGTCGCTCGTCCTTTACTCCCTTAGAGAGAAAACTCTCCCTTATATCACGCTGGCGGATTTCGATCTCAGTGTTCAGGAAATTCGGCAGGAATTACTAAAGCACACCGGTCAAGAATATGACAGCATCATTGCCTCCGACATTACGAGTGATGTTGCTGGCGCAAAACAGGTCGATGTCGGACTTGGGGATGCCCACAAGGGATTCAGATTCGGTAGCCGTTCCGCGACGACTGTTTTTCTGTACTCATTTTCAGGTAAACCAAATCCAGAGAAAAAAGGTGCAGATCTGCGAGAGATTAAACGGAATGCCACTACAACCGGAAACCCCTCCAGCGTCGTTGCTGAAGCCAGCGAACAGCTGCGAAGTAAACTGTTTTATCTTCAACATGACAGTGAACGTACTTATTTTGCTAACCAGCCCAATCTAAATCGTATACTACAAACCCGGATGGAGAATATTACTGACTCCAAAGTTGGTGAACTTGAGGAAACAGTGCTGAAAGGCAGCCTCTCAGGCAAGAGACTCAATACTTATATCTGGCAAAAGGACGGTTCAGGCATCCGCGATGACACGGAACTGAAACTGGTGATCCTTAAAACGCGTGATGATGTTTTGATGAAAAACACATTGGAAATGAAGGGAAATACACCCAGGGCGAACCGAAATACGGTATTCTTTCTTGTTCCTCTTGAACGGGAGAGAAGTGGATTTTACAATCAACTCCGCAAGGTTATTGCGTATCAGACTATTGAGAACGATAGAACGCTTGCACTCTCTGATGGACAAAAAAAAGAAGTTCGGGCGGAACGAAAGAAGGCTGAAGATGGAATAGGCGATATGCTGCGTCGCTACTATCGAACCTTGTTTATTCCTACCAAAGAAGGATTGAAGGAAGGTGATTTGGGTGTTCCAACCTACGGCGACACGAAGAAACTCGACGAAGTTGTCTATGACAAACTGAAATCAGATGGGGAGATTCTTGAAAGAATCCATCCATTGGCAATTAAAGAGCGTTACCTTAAAACCAACGAGTCTGTATCTACTGAGCAGCTCCATCAATCCAGCACAAAGACACCAGGAGAGGCGCGAATCATCGGTCGGGATGCTTGGGAATCGGGCATTTGTGAAGGGGTGGCACAGGGATTGTTTGGATTAGGTGAATTGGAAAATGGGGAGCCCGTCTGCCGGTACTTCAAGGAAAATCCACCATCGATAACCCTTGTTGGAAGCGAAGTGATAATCCGAGAAGATATTTGTATCGCCCAAAAGAAAGAAGAAGCAGAAGAACAAAAAAAAGACGGTGATGTTACTTATCCACCCGGAAGCGATCCTACACCAGATATTGTAGAAGGTGAAGATAATGCTGACCAATCAGACAGTGATTCGTCTCCTCCGGAGTCAAGCGGACGTAAAGAGATTCACTTGCAATTCACTGTACCAAAGGGAAAGGTGGCTGGACTCATGGGAGTAATGAATCTGCTTCAAGCAAATTTCGATAACCTGCGAATTGACCTGCGGGCAACCGATGGAAAAATGTCAGAGCAGGATTACGAGGATAAGATTAAAGAGGCGTTTGCCCAGTTGGGTATTGATTTAGATGAATGAAGGGAACTGCATTTCCGCGCCATTGAGAATCAGACAGCGCGCATATTTGACAAGTTTTTTATTCATTAGAATGTTCAATCAATTTTGATAGACCAAAAAACCGATGCTTACGCTAAGGATTGTCATGCAAGCGAATAGAATCGAAAAAAGGAAGGATGTGTAGCAATGGAATCTATCATTATTGAAAAGCTCAAGCAGCTTCCACCTGAATACCATAAAGAAGTCATTGACTTCATTGATTCCCTTCTAACTAAAAAGGTTGTAACTCCAAAAAAGAAACCAAAATTAGATTGGATTGGCGGTTTGGAAGAATATCGTGACCAATATACAGCACTTGAACTTCAAAAGAAAACATTGGAATGGAGAGATTAGTGTATCTTGTAGATACCAATATCCTTCTTGAAGCGTTATTGCGTCAAGAGAGGGCAGCCGAAGTCGAATCATTTTTCTAACTCTACTCGTGATCCCCTAACGCATCCCGTAGTCGTTCCAATTCCGCCTTCAATTCCACAACAACTCCCGAATACGCCGGATCCATGTAGATATTATGCATCTCGTATGGATCCTTCTCTAAATCGAATAACTCCCACTCCGGCGGTGTAGAACGGTCAATTGCACCTCCTGATCCCAATGCTTCACCATAATAGTAGATGAGTTTATAGCGTTCCGTCCGCACACCGTAATGCGCCGGGATATTGAAATGCGCGAGGTGCATCTATTCCCAAGGTTTGAGGATAATCTTAGAGCTTTCGTGAGAAGCAGAAGTTTCAAATGCTTCCTGAATCTCACTCATCGGGTAAACATTGCTGATGAGCAAGTCGAGGAGCGTGGAACCTTCGATGACCTTCATCAATCCGGGGAATTGGTTCAGGTTATAGTGCCAGGCACCAGCGAGGCGTAAGCCTTTGCCGATAAGATCCGGACTGACGTGGATAACGGTATCGTTTCTGCCGCTCTGTCCGACGAACGCAATTGTGCCGCGCCGACGCGTCGCATCGATGCAGAGTCGGTGTGCCTGGACGCTTCCTGAACAATCGAGCGCAAAGTCGACACCGCGTCCATCTGTTGTAAGGTCACGAATCTGGTCGACAGCATCTTCATCGGTCGGATTGATGACCGCCTCAACACCCATCTGTTTCGCACGTTCAGCACGCCACGGAATCAGTTCTGCTGCGATAACCTTCGCACCTCGGAACCGAGCGTTGGTAATCGCACCGAAACCGACAGGACCAATGCCAGTGATCAGCACAGTATGCGTTGCATTGAGCCCCATCTCGTCAAAGGCACGGTACGATGGCCCCAAAGCACAACACGCAAGTGAGGCGTGCTCGTAGGAGACATTATCTGGAATCTTCGGGAGCAACCAAGACGGTTTCAGGATATACTGTGCCATTGTCGCACTGCCGTAAGGGGATCCGACGAATTCCTCAAAATTGTAATTGTTCTCGCAGTGGATATAGTCACCATCCGTGCAAAGCACGCATTTCCCACAAGGATATTGCGGCATCACGACTACCCGATCGCCTATCTCCACCTTTCCGGGTTGTGCGACATCGACAACCTCACCAGCTGCTTCATGCCCCATCCGATCAGTTTCGCTTCCATGCTCAAAAGCGTGGTATTCGGTACACATCGGGGATGCGTGAATTTTCACAACAACCCAATCCTCTTTTGGTGTTGGATCTGGTACATCAACCAGACCTGCTTGCCGTTCACCTAAAATCGCTGCTACCTTCATAATAATCGCGCCTCACTCTTTGCTAAAGATATAGGGGTATTTTGGTTAAATCTTCGCATATTTTAGCATAGGTCGTTCTATAAAGCAAATTGCAGCATAGCATTTTTTTGACTGTTTTTTTCAAATATGCTACCATATTTATAATTACTGTTGGACTTACTATCGGTCAAGAGGAGACCGTTAATTCCTATGCCCTTATTTACGCAAAACCCTCTCATTTTATATCAGTGTGCCGCTGGATCTTGCATTCCTATCTGTGATCCAACTTACAGAATCGCCGGAATACCAAGCGTTTTTGGAAAGTGAACCCGATAGTTTAGCGGCCTATCACGATTTTTTTCTGTCTAACGGGGCACCTATCGATCCCGATTTCTTCACAAACCAATATCTGCAGACCTTCCCCACCAGTACCCCTGAAGCATTTGAGCAGGAGATGCGGATGCGGTTAACGCATCTCTACATCGCATCGGGCATAGATTTTGAAAATCCCGCTGACTTAGTTGGCTACAACTAACTCCTTATCACGTTTCTGGATGCTCGAACGACTGCGTGGATGTTAGGCTATTTCCAAGGGGACGATACAGCGTTTGGCGAATGGATTGTTGGGGGTCTTAAAGAGGTGCCTGTGAGAGCAGGCGGCGGTGCGCGCATCGGTTGCGGTGTGATTGAGTTAGACGAAACGCCAATGATGAAATAACCGAGATCGCTCCAATCAAATCTCTTGCATTAAACGCCAAATCATGGTATCATGCGAAAAAACCTTCAACGGAGCGAGCGCATGAAAATCAGAGACATACAGACAGTCCGAATCAATGTACCACCGCGAGACATCAAACGCACAGAACCTCGACGCGAACCGTGGAATGTTCACGCCGAAGTCGCGAATCCGATGTCGCGCTACCCGCAATACAAACGCCACCGTTCGAGTTGGATGCCGAAATGGGATCAAGTCTACGTTAAAGTAACTGCTGAAGATGGCACTTGGGGGATAGGTGAGACCTCGTTTGGCACGCCAGTCGCGGCAATCATTGATGAACACTTCGCACCGATGCTGATTGGCGAAAACTGCTTCGCTGTTGAGAAGATTTGGGATATGATGTTCCGTATGTCCAAACCTTACGGTTCGCAAGGTTTAACGAGCTGCGCGATCAGCGGCATCGACATCGCTTTATGGGATCTGAACGGCAAAATCAAGAACCAACCCGTCTATGAACTGCTCGGGGGTCCACTGCGTGAGAAGATGTTCGCTTACGCTACAGGTAACGATACCGATTGGCAGTTAGAACTCGGATTTAAGGCAGTGAAATTGGCATGTCCGTACGGACCCGTAGACGGTGAATGGGGATTAAAAGAGAACGAAAAACTCGTCGCAAAAACCAGAGAGACAGTCGGTGATGATGTCGAAATTATGCTTGACTGCTACATGGCGTTCGATGTCGATTATACCATCCGCTTGGCACACCGGCTCCGTCCGTATCGTCTCAAGTGGATAGAAGAATTTCTCATCCCAGAAGATATTGACGGTTTGGTGAAGGTCAAAGAGGCCGTCGATTGGATAAGTCTGGCGAGTGGTGAGCATCACTACACACGTTTCCCATTTCAGCAGATTATCGAGAGACGGTGCCTGGATATCTTGCAACCCGATACGTTCTGGGTCGGTGGTATCACCGAATGCGTTAAGATCTGTCATCTCGCGGATGCGGCAGGGCTTACCGTTATTTTTCACGGTGGCGGTCTCCGTCAATCTGGACTCCATCTCTCTGCTGCGATGCCGAATACACCCTGGGTAGAGTATTACCTTGGCACCCCACCCGGTGTACCGTTAGCGGAGACGAAATTATTTGAAGGCGAATCCCTCCCGAAAGACAGTTACATTTCTCCAAACGACGGACCTGGCCTCGGTTTACATATTGAAGAGGAGTGGCTGACACCGAGAAACCCGAGATAACATGCAACGCTGTATCATCCTTTTCCTCTTATTCTGTATCAGCGGTAACACGTCCGCGCAAGTGCTTATTGACTCTGTCATCGCAGTTGTCAATACGGATGCTATTACACGCAGTGAACTCGAAAATGAGTTCCGAATCGCTGCGATTATGGGCAAACCCACTGCCGAAACACCAACCGCTGCTGAAAAACAGGCTGTATTAGAGACTATCATTAACCGCAAATTCGTCTTACAGGAATCGGATCAGATTGGCGTTGTAGTCGCAGAACGCGATGCTCAGATTGCAGAACAGATTGCAGAGATTCGTGCCAGGTATACTTCCGAGACAGATTTCCAAAACGCCATGCAGCAGCACCAATTGGAAACCGAAACCTTGAAGATGTGGGTCTATGAGCAGCTCATTTACGGTGAATTTTTCCGACGTAAATTTTTCAACGCCGTCAATAGTGCGGAGGTCGAAAGATTGACCCAATCGTATTATGATAAAAATAAAGCAGAATTTGTTGTACCACCCACAGTTACCTGCAACGCACTGCTGATAGTCGTTCCAGATGCTATATCAAAAACGGAAAAGCAGAACACAGAGAACTTGGTACAGAAACTCAGTGAGCGTTTACAGAAGGGCGAAACATTTAGGACAGTACGCGAGGCTTATGAGACGCAATTGTCACTTCAGTTTAATATCCTGACAGTTGAAACAGCTACACCGTTGGGAACCCTTGTAACCGAATTGCAAACATCCGAGCGAAGCAAGCCGCTCGTTGTTGAGGCAGGTTACCAGATTGTTGAACGCATTCGGAATAACCCAGCTCGCCAAAAGGCGTATTCAGAGGTCAATGAGGAAATCACAGAACGGATTCGACAGGAGCAAGCGGAACAGCAGTTCAAAGCGTGGTTGGAGAAAAGAAAAGAAGAGGGAGTATGGCACATTTTAGATGATGCGCTCACGCAACCGGCAAATGAGATGAGGTAAACAGATGTGGGATTATCGGGAGTTGAAGCATCGTGAAAATGGACGATCATACAGGACCGTTCCACTGGTAAAATGGGAGTATTTTGTCATTGGAATGCTTCTGTTTGTGGTTGCTGCATCGGTATCTGGAGACATTTTACAGACGGATGTAAGCAACTATCCTAAAACGTTTCAGAAACGGTTGAAAGCGGCACAACAAGCATTTCAAGCAGAACAATGGGAAGATGCCCTGCGTTTATACCGCGCCCTCGCCAAAGAGGCACCTGAATTAGCCCTTGTTTATATCGGTGAAGGGGATGCCGCCGCAAAATTGAAGGACTATCCGGCTGCTATTACTGCCTTCAAGCATGCCTTGAAACGCCTCTCAACAGAACAGCAGACCGATATTTCGATCGCACGCCTGCAATCCATCGTGCAAGCGAAACTCGCCACCGCATATCACCGCAACAAACAACTTGACGCAGCAGATATATGGTTCCAAAAAGCCATCAAAGGTGCCGGTGAAGATGCACCGGCTGCATGGTACGTTGCTTTAGGACAGATTGAAACCGAGCGTGGAAATTTAGAACAGGCGCGCAGATACTATATTGTCGCCGTGCAACTACACCCAGAAACAACCGCTGCTTACAACAATCTTGGACATGTGCTTCTCAAACTCAACCGTATTGATGAAGCCGATGCCGTTTTTAGGGAGGCACTCGTCCAAGACGAAACGCTTGCCAGTGCAGCGTTCGGGCGCGGCGAGGTGGGCGTGAGGCGCGGACAACTTACTGCTGCCCAACGTTTTTATCAAGATGCCATCCAACACGCGCCACACGAACCGACATTTCACAAATCGCTTGCAGAAGCTCTCCGCGGTATGGGAAATAGTGAAGCAGCCGAAAGAGCCGAAGCGCGTTACCGCCGAACGCTTGCGGAACGCTATCTCCATCAAGCCCATTGGTTCATAGAAAAAAAGCAGCTACAGCAGGCGTTAGAACCGCTGCAAAAGGCACTTGAAATGCATGATATGTTTATACCGGCACTGAAAGATTATGCATACCTTCAGATGCAACTCGGCGAATTAGCAACCGCGAAACAGACGTATCAGCGCGTTCTGACCGTGGAACCCACCTCCCGTCAGGCACTTTTACATCTTGGTATGATAGAAGCCAAACTCGGAAACGCTCCGAATGCCGCAGCGCACTATCTCACGCTCATCAAACACGACCCAGACTTTATGGATGCCTATGTGCAACTCGCCAATTTGCACGAAAGGTCAGGCGACTTGGCAGCTGCCGAGCAGACATTTACAATGGGGATACAACACGAACCGAGATGGGCACCCGGTTATTTATGGCGTGGCAAAATTTATCAGAAACAGGGCTTGTCTGATATGGCAGAGACCGATTTCCGTCGTGCGATCCAACTCGCGCCAAATGTGCCATTTCCGAAAGAGGCATTGGCAGCCTTACTTGCGACAGAAAACAGACAACTTGCTGAAGCACGGACGCTTGCTGAGGCTGTCGTTAAAAGTGATAGCCGACCCACACACCGTGCTACGCTTGCCTTTGTCTATTACCGCCTCAACCGTATCTCCGACGCGCGACGTGAAATCGAAGTCGCTTTCGCGGAAGCACCCGAACATCCTTATATCCTAAAAATTCGGTCACAAATCCTGAAAACCGATAGATAGCGGTAAACTTCTTCAGGACTTATGCATGTGTCTCTTTTGTAGCATAGACTGTTAGGCTGTGCTCCGAAAGAGACGACGTTTTTTACAAGGCTCTCCATCTTATACCATTTCTAAAAGATTATATTACATTGACAGATCGTCTCAAAGATCCCACAAAACTGCACAGGAAACCAACGGTTTCCTGTGCTACAAAAGATCTCGTTTATTGAAGTATTTTCAATCAGAAATGGTATTATAGCACGTGCTACGATCAGAATTGCGTAAACCCTGTTATAATTGCTTCTAATTTTTTTGTTGTAAATTATGCGAAAATATTGTATCATTTAAGTAGGTTGTTTATACATGAACCTGAAGCGTTAAATTCTATAATTAACCCAACTTGCTACCTATGTGATTTTAGACGCACAAACCCCGTTTTTCAGTGAAAAGCGGTCATTTTTGCGAAAACTTTGGTGTGTTTCTTGCCATTTTCGGAGAACCCAAAGCGGCACAGGAGACCAACAGTTTCCTATGCTACAAGGTGGCAACTTAGGTATAATTACGAGCTTTGTCGCATAAAGTTCGCAACTCTTCATCAATTTTATTCAAATATAGAAGAAGGAACACTATAATGCTTAGATTTCAGATAGCCTTGGCTATCATTTTAGTTAGTTTTACGGCTCTCCTATCTTGTGAACGGGGACAGGAGATGTTAGAAGATGTGGTCCCCGAGGAAATGCCCACGGACCTGACGGATATGATGATGGCTGCAGACGCGTATAAAGCGTGGGCACATGTTATGCTTCCAGTACCCGTGGATAGCGGCACTGTTCACGGTGAAGGATCCCGCACCGTATATTTCAACGAAGCCGGTGCTATGGCAAACAAAGCAGGAACAGCTTACCCCGCAGGTACCATGATCGTCAAAGAAATCATGGACGACGCAAACACTTTCGTCGCTAAAAAGGCTATAATGGAAAAAACCGATGACCCGATGTACGCCGCCCACAACGGTTGGAAATACGTCAAATACGCACGTCAATCAGCCGATGGTGAATATGCTATGGTCGGTGGCGGGAGCGTAGAAAACAGTATGGGATGCCACGGATGCCATACAGCTGCTAAGAATGACAGCGTTTTCGTCGTGCTCTCCAAAGATCAGATGATGGAGGAGACCACCGATGAAATGCCTAAGAGCCAGATGTTCGAGGTTACACTCATGAACCTCACCATGGGCGAACACGGGATGAGCGGACAAACGTTATCTCCCGCGCTTTTCGTAACACATCCTGCCGGTCTTAAGCTTGCTGAAGAAGGGCAACCCGCATCTGAGGCACTCATCGCGCAAGCTGAAGGTGGAAACATTGATGGGCTCGTCGCGCTTGCAGAGGCTGCTGGTGCAAACTACAAGATCGCTATGAAGGATATGGCACGTCAGTATACGAAGCCGGGCGAAACGGCGACGGTTACCGTAACTGCCGATATGATGAACTCTTCGTTGTCTGTCAGCACAATGTTGGTCTCAACGAACGATGCGTTCATCGGCGTGTTCGATGTGCCACTCTTTGACGAAGAAGGTATGCCTATTACGAAAACCATTGAACTGATGGCTTACGATGCAGGTAGTGAAGATAACACAGAGATGCATACCGACATTCCGGGTCCGCTCGGTTTAGATCCTGAGGTTGATCCGGCGGGTAGCAACGCACGAGTCCCGACCGAAGACGGCGTGATTATGATGCACCCCGGTATCCAAGGCGGTGCTGATGTCAGTGAGGCATTCGCATGGGAAGGCCCCGTAGCAAAACTAATGATTATGCCGGTCACCGACATGTATAACGATACTGCTGGCAGCACCGACAACGTCGCCGATGATGCCGACGCAAACGACGGTGATCAATAGTTCATCTCGCAACGCTTAGCCGACAACTATCAGAAAAGGATTGGATACCATACGATAGGGTGCCCAGTCCTTTTTTTCCAGCAGAAGGTGTGTAAAGTTTCTGACGCACGAGTCTTATCGTAAAGCCCATCTGAGATTTTTAGGAAACTACACCTATTGAACGCTTATCTCGCCCTAAATTGCCCTCTCAAGAAAAATAACTTTGACTTTTTTTGTTAAATGTTTTATTATTTTAACAACAAGATTGCAGTAGCAAGCGGTTAAAGGGTTACCGATGCTATGTTCTAATATCGCTTCACGAATCAGTCAAACCCTCTCAAATAGATTTACAACTTTTTGTCAGCTTTACTTCAAATATAGAGGAAGGAACAACTATAATGGCTAAATTGCAGATAACTCTGATGCTTATTTTGATCACTTGTGTTGCCTTTGTATCCTGTGAACGGGCAAGAAATGTGATGATAGACACAGACAGTGGCATGGCAGATGATGGTATGACAACCGGCGATGACATGACCGCCGATGACATGCCTAAGAGCCAGATGTTCGAGGTTACACTCATGAACCTCACCATGGGCGAACACGGGATGAGCGGACAAACGTTATCCCCCGCGATCTTCGTAACACATCCTGCCGGTATTAAGCTTGCTGAAGAAGGGCAACCCGCATCTGAGGCACTCATCGCGCAAGCTGAAGGTGGAAAAACCAATCTTCTCGAAGAAGCCGCAATGGCTGCTGGTGCAAACTACAAGATCGCTATGAATATGGATATGACCCGTCGGTATACGATGCCGGGGCAATCTACGATGGTTACCGTAACTGCCGATATGATGAACTCTTCGTTGTCTGTCAGCACAATGTTGGTCTCAACGAACGATGCGTTCATCGGCGTGTTTGATGTGCCGCTCTTTGACGAAGCAGGGATGCCTGTTACGAAAACCATTGAACTGATGGCTTACGATGCAGGTAGCGAGGATAATACAGAGATGGCTTCCGACATTCCGGGCCCCCTCGGTTTGGATGCTGATATGGATCCGGCGGGTAGCAACGCACGCGTACCGACTGAAGGCGGCGTGATTATGATGCACCCCGGTATCCAAGGCGGTGCCGATGTCAGTGAGGCATTCGCATGGGAAGGCCCCGTAGCAAAACTAATGATCATGCCGGTCACCGATGACGCCATGACGACTGACGATGCCATGGCCGGCAGTGATGCTGGTGATGGCGATGGTACCGGTGATGACGATGGTACCGGTGATGACGATAGTGCCCAGTAGTCACGTCTCACGATACCTATAAGCAGGGGACCGGTAACAATATCCTATAGTTGCCGATCCCCTTCTTCTTTTTTTATTTCTTAAGCAATGAACGCCCCACTCTGTGCCGCAAGCGAAACCTCTACTGAACCCTCTGATACTACCACTCGGTTTCCATTGAGCATGTCTTCAGCGGAATGCTGAAATGACGGAATCGGAATATCAATTGTTGCAGAACGTCTACCTGTATTTAGTGCAATCAAGACAGAATTAGTTTCTAAAGTGCGTAGATACGCATAAGTGCCATTTTGAACATTTAGATGAACAATCTCTCGTTCACCCGAAGCGAGTAGCGGAAACTGCTTCCTTAATGCTCCCAAACGTCGAAAATAAGTCAATAAATCTTCATCCTGTTCATCTCCCCATAGCATCGGTAAACGCGCTTCCTCAAAACGTCCAAGCGGATTCCGTTGTGAAACGCCGACTTCGGTGCCGTTATAAATCACAGGCGGCGCGGAGAGTGTGAAAAGCACCAGTGCCGCTAACTTGACCTTCGCCTTATCTTCATCTGCCAAGTAGAGGATACGCGTCATATCGTGGTTGTCTAAAAACGCGGGGAGCGAAAAATCCTGTGGAAAGTATGCCTCATGCGCTGCTAAAAACGCTTCAAATTCCAGCAGCGTCGCAGTTTCGAGGACAAAAGTTTTTCTGAGTGCGTCCGCGAGTAGAAAATCGAGGCATCCATCAAAATGCGGGATGTAAGACGCTATCGTTTCCGAATGACTGACCACCTCACCGAAAAGAAAAGCGTCAGGATTTACTGCTTTACAGGCTTGGCGAAAATCTGCCCAGAACGTATGCGGTGGACCTGGTGCATAGTCAAGCCGGTAACCGTCAACGCCATTCTCTAACCAATATTGCGCACATTTTAAAAGATAGTCGCTTGCGGGTTTATGTTTTAGGTTGAGTTGTGGCATCCCCTTTACGTCGAAAAAACTGGTGTATTCATCGGGCCACCGCTGCCACGTGTACCACGACCGATACTCGCTGTTTTTGTCACGTCGCGCCTCTTGAAATGTTGGATGGTGGTTGGACCAGTGATTTGCGACGAAATCCAAGATAACCCGGACATCGCGCTGATGTGCTTTTTCAATCAGTTCAATCAGTTCTGCGTTCGTACCGAATCGGGGCTCAACGGTGTAATAGTCTGTCGTATCGTACCCATGATGCGATGGACTTGCGAAGAGTGGTGAGAGCCAGACCGCATTACATCCGAGCGATTGAATGTAGTCAAGTTTCTGAATCACACCGCGGAGTGTTCCACCGAAAAAACCAGAGAGGTTTGTCGGTTTTTTCCACGGCACACCGTCTCCCGGATAGAACCGATCTAAGAAAATATGATAGATAAAGGCATCGCGTGCCCACATCGGTATATCGTAATCGTCGACTAAGATAGCAAATTCGGTTGCCTCCGATAACACGCGCGCTTGGTTGTCCGCAAAGACCCATCTGTCCGAACCCACGACGCGTCCACCAATTTTGTAGTACACGATTGCTCCTCTCGTTTGCGGTGGAATCTGTCCAACCCAGCGGCGAACATACCGCCATTCAAGGGCATTCCATACGGATTCTCCTGGCACCAATTCAAATGTGGACTCTCTACCATCTACATTCATCCAACAGCAAACCGAATCGTAAGCAATACCACCGGAGGTTGTCACGTGAAGCCCGATCGGTTCATTCGATTGCGGGCGCGATGCATAAGCAGACGGTGTTTTCAATCGATGCAGGTGCTTAATACCTGTTAAACTGTTGCGATATGCCATGAGACGATTATCAAAATCCCTTTGTGTCCCAAACATGATGTCCCTCTACCGTTTCGTGGTGTGCGTTTTGACAATAAAAAAGCCGTGTCACGCGTACACGGCTTTTCTATTTTAATTACGAATATGCTTACTTATCGCCCCAGGCAGGTCCACGTTTTATCCATAAAAATTGCCCGACGCTCAATTTCGTCCGGTCAAAGATGTAGTCGTCCTGATTGCCGGCAACTAACCGTTCCCATTTCTCTGGATCATCGTAGATTTCCGGACGTGCAGCGATGCGCTTGAGGGCTGCTTCGCCATTTTCTTCCTGAATGTCCTCTTCCTGTACATGGTATCTGTCGAGTTTTTCAGGACTGGTTACACTGAAACTGAAACTGTGTGGACTTGCGAGCGCATTTCCTGCCATATCAGCGGCACCAGAAACAGTAACGGTGTACATACGTCCTGCACGCATCGGCATATCGGATGTAAACGTCACAGAATCGCCAGTTCCGCTCACTGTGCCTGAGAGCATTGCGTCCATCGGTTCGCTCATCGAATCTTCGGTTTTCGCGATCGCCACACTCACCGAAACGGTGTTGCTGTCTACGGGTTCACTAAACGAGACGGTCAGACTATTCATTACATTTAGCGAATCTTCATATTCGGAGATGACTGTACCATCCGTTGGTTCGGTCATCGTCACGGTTGGTGGTGTTGCGTCGGTGTAGGTAAACTGCTGTGAGAGCGTGACCGGTACTTCGGGTTTCCCTTTGTTGGTGATGACAACAGAGACGGATTCTCCCGCCATGCCCCCGGGTGTCACTGCCGTAATTTGAGTTTCACTGGGAACTGCCACGCTCGTGGCGTTTTTGCCGCCAAACATCACGGTTACTCCGTTTTTCATATCAAATTTTTCGCCGGTAATCTGGACAGTTGTTCCGCCGGTTTCGGGTCCCTGCGTAGGACTCATCCCGCTCGGCACCGGTTCTGGATTACAGCCGCCGCAGCCTACCATCCACGCGCAGACAATCGTAAGGATAGCCAGCACGGCTATGTTTCTGGGTTTTCTCATTAATTCGATCTCCTTATCATCGGAAAGGGTCTCATTAGATCTCACGGACTTTAGGATTTCCTGGATTAGAGGGATACCTCTAAATTACACCTTAAATTATTATACACACAAACGGGTAAAGTTGTCAACATTTTTTGCGAATTTACCAGCAAACACACGCTATAAAGACCTAACCGCGCCAACTTGTCCGCTTTAATGGGTCTCGGACAGCAACGGCGAGTTCAGGTCCGAAGCCTTCTATTGCCAATCTCACCGTATCCCCATCGCCAACTGCGGTAAGGGCTTCATGGTGTGTGCCAGTAGATACAACGTCCCCCGGTTCCAGCGTTACAACATTCGTCACCTCTGCCAGTAACTCTGGGATAAAACGTGCCATAGAGTTGGTCGAGAAATCGTGTTGTAAGCGATCATTAATCCAAAGTTTCACGCCAAGCGCGTTCCCATCAGTCACCTCGTCGGCGGTGACCAGTGCAGGTCCCATGGGTGCAAACGTGTGCCAACTTTTTCCTAAGAAGAACCCTCCGGGTAAACCTCGGGCAGACACGTCAATGAAATGCGTGTAACCGAATACACAGTCAAGCGCATTTTCTTCGGAGAGATGCTTCGCCGTTTTGCCGATAACTATTGCTAATTCGGGTTCAAAGTGGAATACAGTGACATCTGCCTCGGGCAGTTCCACTGTATCTTTTGTAGCAACGATGCCGGTTGGCGACTTCAGAAAGGCATTGAACTCGCCGCGGGACGGGCTGTCCGGCTCAATGTAATTGCCCGCAAGACATACCAATTGACCTGGACGCGGTAATGGTGCTTTGAAACTCACACTGTCTAAAGGTGTAGCAGTTCCGTTTTCAGCGGCATCCGCTATTGCTGAACGCAGATCATCAAAGTCTTCAATCACCATTCGTATCTGTTCTTGCGGCGTATGATATGAAATACCACTGAGTGCATCGCTGATGTCAACAATCCCACCCTCTGTGATTACACCGAGTTGGTAGTCATTAAAGAATGCAAATTTCATCCAGTTTTTGCTCCTGTATTAAGACGTTTTGCAAGCGGATGGCTCCGCTCCTTTAACGGCAGTTGCACCTTTTGTCCACTGAAATGAGAAGCGTAGGTTGCGCTTACACACTCAAGCGATGTAAGTGCATTGCGACCGCCGAGTTCTGGTTGATTTCCATTAAGAATTGCGTCTCGCATATTTTTCGCACTCCAGATCGTATGGCGAGAGTGCCACGCTTTTCCAGAGATAAAAAATGCTGACGCGTCAAGTTCTATCCGTTCCCACGCGGGTGTATGTGCTGCAAACGAAACATCAAAGGGACAGTACCACATTTCATCTATACCTGTATCTGGGTTCGGTTTTATCATTAATTGTCCTTCTGATCCGAGCAGATGTGGTCCCATCATCCACCCGTGCCTGGGTTCGCGGCAATAAAGTTCCATAATACCGTAAGCACCCTGTGCCCCACCGATATGCACAAGCATTGTATCTCCAGCGACGATGCCGTTATCGCGTCGGTCGGTTTTGCACAATTCACTGCTGTGCATAATATCTGCTTCCGCCACATCGTGTCCCTGATAGGTAATATGCGCTTGAATCCAAGAGACGCCATCTAAGAAGAAATCCATCTCGTCAAAGTAGTGAACCCCCATTTCCATCAGTTCAAATCCGGCTTCGCGTCCTTTACCGACTTCTCGAATTGAACGGAGTTCACCAATTTTGCCTTCATCAATCAAGGCTTTCGCGCGCCGGAAAAGCGGTGTAAATCGGAATTGATGGCTGACTGCCAAATGCACCCCCGCCTCACGACATGCGGCAAGCATCTGGTCTGCTGTTTCCAAATCAACAGACAACGGTTTCTCAGATAAAACATGGATACCCGCTTGTGCGGCAGCAATCGCAATGGGTGCGTGTAGCGGGGCATGCGTACATACACTTACGAGATCAAGTGCTTCGCGTGCGAACATTTCCGCATAGTCAGTGTATCGTTTTGAAACACCGTATTCATCGGCACGGTTATTGAGGGCATCGCGATTGATGTCGCACATTGCGACGAGGTCAACATTCTCAAGATTCGCGTGTGCTGTGGCGTGGCTTTTACTAATCCCCCCGCAACCGACAATCCCTGTCCGTAATGTCATTAATTATCCCCCAAATTCGGTCTACACATATTTAACGCATCTCCAATAACGCCTGCCATTGCGTCTCGTCCACAAGTACCCCTTTTTCAAGACTTTCCTGTCGTGTCCTTAGCATGCCTTCCCCCGGATACCTGACGCTTTCCTTTTCATCTAAGGGCGTAGCGGTATGGAAATCGTTGATAATCGCTGCGACTGTTTCATCCAATATCGCTTGTCCCATTAAACCTGTGGCATTAATAGCAATATATACTTGAGAAACCGCGTATTCTGAATTCTGCTTTCCGATTTCGTGTGTGGCTTGTCCACCCGAAATCACGGATGCCATCGTGTCAAGCACCAATGCTAACCCGGATCCTTTCCAATAGCCGATTGGAAGTGCTCTTTTGGAATCAAGGATCTCGCCGGGGTCAACCGTTAGTTCTCCATTCGTGTCATATCCACCGGGTAGTGGCAATTCTTTTTCCTGCAGCTTTAGGACTTCTAATTTCCCGTTCGAGTACTGACTCATCGCCATGTCAAGCAGAATGTGCCCCTCTTCCCGTGGCACGGCAATCGCCATCGGATTGTTCCCGATCTTTTTTTCCACGGAACCCCACGGCGGCATGAGCCGAGTCGTATTCGTCCAGCAGATACCGATATATCCGGCTTCCGCGGCTTGTAAGGCGTAGGCACCGCCGCGCATCCAGTGGTTTGTGTTTGAAAGTCCAATGCATCCGATGCCGTGTACTTTGGCGAGTTCCGTTGCACGCTGCATACAAATGTAGGCGTTGACGAGACCTACCCCCATCTTACCGTCCCACCGTTCTAATGCACCGAAACCCTCGATTTTCTCCGGTTGCGCTCGGAACTTAATCTGTTTGCTTTCCAATCCAGCGACGAATCCGGGGAAGCGGTTAAGTCCATGTGAATACACACCATCGCGCTGATTTTCGGCGAAAAGTCGCGCACATAACACCGCTCGCTCATCAGCAAAACCGACCGAAGCGAGTACACGATAAAATTCGTCTCGTAAAGTTTCAAAAGGCACACGTATCATAGTTCTACCACATTTCGAGCCACTGCTCTACAGGTGTTACCGGTTGCGTCTCACTACGGATGACCCACTTAAAATCGGGATCTCCCCAGTAGATTGTGCCAGGATGGTCACCGTCACGGAGATAGCGGATGTCAATCGCCCAACGGACGACTTCACTTGTGGTATGCGGTAGTGATCGGTGGAACGTCAGATTGTGGAATACTAACGCATCCCCTAATTCCATTGGGCACGTCACAATGCGGGAATCTTCAATAAGTTCGTCCATCACCTCAAGAAACTTACCTTCCCGTTCTTCTGTGTGATGATTGACCACACCTAACCGATGTGAACCCGCAACCACTTGTAGACACCCATTGGCCTCGTCTACCGGTACCAGCGGTATCCATGCAGTCGGGATGAGCGAACTTTCGCTGACCGTGCCGAAATAACCGCTATCTTGATGCCACGGGACAACAGTCAATTGTTGACCGGGAAGTTTCGGACGTGCGTTGAAGACAGGGTGCCCGATGACATCTGTACCTGTGAGTTGGCCGATTGCGTCGACAAGTGGCGGCGCGTGATGTATCTCGAAGATTTCAGGGGTCGCAACTTGGTTACGCCAAGAACGACCAAAACGGTTGGCATGCTCACCAGCGACTTGTGAAAATCGTGTTTCAAAGGGAAGTTCTAACCCTTCATCTTCAATAATCCCGTCTTCTTTCAACTCGCGAATTATACCGTCCACGACACGGGCGAAACTGTCGCGCACCCCGTTGATAGCAGACTCCGGGACAACGTTTTTTAGCAATAAATATCCATCGTTTTCCCACTGATCCATCTGTTCAGGCGATAGTGGGGTTACCTGTTTTTGATCATTTTTCATGTTTTCGGCTCTAACATTTAGACAATTTTGAGAATTAAGATGACAAAAGTAGAAAAGATTGTAAAATAATAGCATATCTGGCAAAAAGAGTCAAAGAAAATAGCCACGATCGCGTTGGGATTTCGTTTGGTAGATGATCCGCCATACATCAAAGGAGAAGGCACGATGGCAACTTTAACACAGACCGAAAACCGTATTAGACCGCTCTATATTGACGGATACACAGATCAACTCAGTTACGCACCCGGTGAAGAAATAGCATTCAACGTTTCAACGAGTGCAGGCAGCTACTCGCTCGAGATTGCGCGTATCGGTGCGACGCGCGAGGTTGTTTGGAGCCAAGCGGATCTGCCCGGTGAAGCGCATCCAATTCCGGCAGATGCGTCATCGCAGGGATGTGGGTGGCCCGCTTCTTTCACACTTGAAGTGCCTGAAACGTGGCAGAGCGGCTATTATGAAGGCACATTCCGCACTGCAGACGGCGGCGGTGATACCATCTATAGAAACCACCGGACTGCCGAAAGCACGCTGTTTTTCATTGTGCGTCCTGCGAAGCCGGGGGCAAACACCCCGATGCTGCTTCAACTTTCTACCAATACCTATAACGCTTACAACAATTGGGGCGGTTTTAGTCTCTACGGGTATCACGGCGCAAGTAAGATACAGGGGAACCGCGTCTCGTTTAACCGACCCACTCGCGGCATCTTCAGTAACTGGGAGGCGGCTTTTGTTGTTTGGGCGGAACAGAATGGATATACGCTGGATTATGCCGCAAATAGCGATCTGGAATTCCATCCTGAGATGTTGGAACATTACAAACTTGTGCTAAGCGTCGGACACGATGAATACTGGTCCGCGCCGATGCGCGATAATCTTGAGGCGTTTATCGCGAATGGCGGAAACGCTGCCTTCTTCAGCGGGAATTCCGTCTGCTGGCAGGTGCGTTCTGAAGACGATGGTAGAGCTCTCGTCTGCTGGAAGCAAACCTACAATCAAGATCCAGTCTACAAAACTGATGACCACAGTACCCTCAGCACCCTCTGGAGCCACTATCTGGTGGATCGTCCTGAAAACCAGTTGACTGGCGTAGGTTTCCTGCAAGGCGGTTATCACTTAAGCCACGGTCAGTTTATGGATGGTGCAGGCGAATACACAGCCCATCGTCCGGAACATTGGGTGTTTGAAGGGACAGATCTCGCGCGAGATGATACTTTTGGTGGCGCAAACACCATTGTCGGCTATGAATGTGACGGATGCGAGTGGACCCTTGAGAACGGTTTGCCAGTACCGACCTATCAAGACGGCACGCCTGAAAGTTTCACAATCCTTGCGACTGCACCTGTCCGTTGGCACCCTGATGATTGTGAATGGTATGAGCGTTGGGAAAGAGGCAGAACGGGTGCCGCAACGATGGGTATCTATACACAAGGCGGAACGGTCTTTACTGCCGCCACAACCGACTGGTCGCACGGGTTAGCGGGTGGCGATGCTGTCGTTGAACGGATTACGCATAACGTTCTGCGCCGACTTTCAGAATAAACGCATGTGATTATATCTCCTTGCGCTGGAAGGAGACGTGCGCCGTCGCGAATAGCACAGCGAAGAAGAGTACCAACAGTGCTATATCGAGTATCGCGCCTTTGAATGCCTCTCCTAACCGCACTCGATCCTGAAATTTGGGAATACTCTCAAAAGAAACAGGTTTATCCGACATACCTTCCCTAACGAAAGGGACGTGTGGACTGTCGGGATCCGCTCGGTCAGCGGAGATGAGGAAATCGTTGAAGGCATCTCCATAGTTTTCGGTGTTTTTTAAGAAATTCAGATGTCTTTGAAACCCCGTCCCGGCGAGAGATTCAATGGCGTACTGCACAATCGCTGTCGGTGAGATACGGTTGAACTCTCTCGCAATCTGAATCTGGTCTATTTGTGCGTTTAAGTATGCTCTGTGTAACCTCGCGCTTTCTCTTGTCTCCTCGTTTAGAAACTCAGCCCAGAGTCGTGTTGCCGGTGTCGGTGGACGTTCACGAGTTGGGGCTTCGGCTTCTAATCCGCGTGCTATGTAGCGTTCCTTGAGTCCACTACGACTGAAATATACTGGACTCGGACCCCGACGGATTGATGGCTGGTTCAACCCACTCATAATTGTTCCAAGCATTGACGGCACAAGAACAACCCAAATTACCCATATCAGCAGCAGAATTACAAGACTCGTTGAAGCGTTGTTAACAAGCGTGGATATAAGAAACCCTAAGGCGATAAAGACAGAGAGATACATTAAACCCACAACGAAAATACCACCGATTCTGCTCCATTCTTGGGCATTGAGTTGAAGCACTCCAGAGAGATAGAGTAACAGAAGGTTAACCAGCACACCGCTCATAAAAACAGTACCAAGACTGATCAGACAGCTTAAGAATTTACCGGTGAGTACTGTCCGACGCGCAACAGCATTGGATAACGTCAATCGGAGGGTGCCATGTTCCACTTCACCAGAAATCGCGTCAAACGTAAACACGAGCGCGAGAAAACTAAGGACACTGGAGATAATGAGAATCCAGTCAATTTTTAAGAAGACTGGGAACATATCTTTCGCTTTTATGGGTGGAAATCCGCTATATTTCAGCCGCCAGATACCGGAGACGTTATAAGTGTTGCCGTCTATTATGCCCGCGTTCCATCCCCATCCTGCTTGCTTCCCTGATGCAAATTTCGGCAGATTATTTTCACTGCCGTACGCACAGAAAGAGAGTGGTGAAGGTTTCTTATAAAGTTCCCCAGGACCGCCTAAAACGAGTTTATAAAGATTATTACTATTCTGTTCGAGTCTTGCCGAGTACGCTGAAACCTGCTTTCCATATTCTGCTTGTCGTACTTTATATTCATCAATGTGCCCTACGGCGTTGACAAGCATTAAAAAAACAGTGAGCAGCATCGCGAGTGCGAAACGGAGACTATTGACTTGCTCAAACAATTCTCGTTTCACAATATGCCAAAGCATCTCAGACCTCCTGCCGACTGAAAACTGCGAAGGTAATCATAAGTAGTATTGGACTGAAAAGGAAAAGTAGAAGTAGGTCGCGGAGCGCGCGGTTACTGGCATCTTCAAGGACACTCGGTGGTTGATAAGAGAATCGTGGAATATCATCCCATCGGACGGCCCCTTTATCACTCGCAAACCATTGCCGTGAACTGAATGCCTTTTTATCGTAGAAATAGTCCAATATTGTTTCCCTATACTGTCGTCCCGCTTTAAAAAAGTCTTCCACTCTCGCGAGCCCCGTCCCTGCCCACGCTTCTGTTGAGAGATGATATAAGCCTGTGGGTGAGAATCGGAGTGCGTTTCGGGCGATATTTGATTTACGAATATAGGTTTCAGAAAAGGCCTCCTCGCGTATCCGCCAGACTGTACCAGCGGTCCGAAGCCGTCCAGACGTTAGTTCTTGGAAATAGGCTTTAACCGTTGGGACATGGATTTCCGACGCGTCTGGAATGAATGTAATATTTTTCTTTAGATGCGTGTAACTGGAACTCCCACCACCTGATTTGCTGCCCTTTAGTAATGGCGGGTTCTCAAACGGATCCCCAGGGGCTTCTTCAGCCCAATAGAATTGTTCCAAGATTTGGTCAATTGCTTGATTCGCTTGTGTTACCCTTTCTTCTGTATCAATGAAACGGTTGACGAGGAATAGGCTCACGTTCGGATAGAGCAATGTCAACGTCACCCAAATAAACATTGAAACGATAAGGGATGTTGCTGGACGGTGAATCACGCTGGAGATAAACAATCCGATGAGATAAAATGTAGAGGTATAGATGACTGTTGTGAGAAAGATACCACCAACCCGGAGGAAGCCGTCGGCACCATAATGGATGGCATTAGATTGTAGTTGCAGCAGCAAAGCCAACAGGAAACTCATCAGTAATGGGAGGGTAAGGCATAACATGGCACCCAAATACTTTGTCAATACAACCAACCCGCGTCCGACAGGATTGACAAGAATTAGGCGTAATGTACCATTCTCGCGGTCGCCGGCTATTGCATCGTAAGCGAAAACCAGAGCGAGGAGGCTGAAAAGGATTTGGAAGACAGATACCAAATCTATATCGGCGAGCAGATAGCGAAAAGGATTACTGAAACCTGTGTTACGGTTGACATCACCCCATAAGAAAGGGACCTCTCCAATCTTGATTTGGAGGGAGTTCTTCGCGCGCTTGTCAAGTCCTTGATTAAAGACACTCAATGGATTGGGCGCTCTGTCAAGACGCGGCATGAAAGATGAATACGTTTTTCCGCTAAAGTTCCCTTCTTGGTGTCTCTGGAAATCTTCATTGTAACTCGCGAGTCTCCGCTCATAATTGTCCGTTAAGACGATGCTCCCCGCAAGGACAAGTGCCATAGACGCAATAACCGTAACCAAAAAGCGGAACGTCATTAAATTCATTAAGAGTTCATGTCGAATCAGCGTCCAAAGCATTGTGAATCAGCATCTCCGTCAATACAACCTTCACCTATATACGGACTTGGATGCACTTTCCAAGCGTTTAGCAGGATTATAGGGTCTTGCAGCAGGGCATCTCAATTGAAATACAAGACTATTTATGGCGAATTATCAAAATATGTAGACATTTACTTAGGATAATAGGGATTTAGCGGGTTGATGTTGATCGAGGATGTATAGGTAGAAGGTCACGATCCAGAGATCGATCCTATTTCAACGGTCTTCACATTAAGAACGAGGCAGTAAGCAGAAATTAAGGTAGAAATGAATGAAGTTGTAGTTATCGCATGAAACTTTACTCGGAGTAAGCCATTTGCTTTCGTGTGGAATTCTTAGACATTTCAGACGATTGCGTTGATGCTGCTTTGGCGTAATGGCGTTCCAGTTCTGCTTTAACCCAATAGCGCAGCATTTTTTCGTGTTGGATACTTGAAGCATCTGGTGTTAGCATGATCAGTGCCATCATCTCTTCTAAATCAAAAGCGGACCGAAATTGACCGTCAATAACAATATCAATGTCTCCATCAACTTCGTTTTGTGCCAAGCATGCCCAGTGTTGATAGTCGTTACTCAAAACGAGCGTTCCACTTAGCGCGTGAGGGACAGCACTCACAGTTCCATTGTGAAAGACTGAGGTGCTTTCACGCCAAGGCTGCCCTAAGTACGCGAGATGGAGACCGTCAGGACTGACAATCAACCGTCCCACCCATTTCAATGACGGTCCGCGAATCGTATCTGCAACCACAAAGGTGTCCCCGTCCCAACTTGCCTCGTAGAATAGCTGCTCTCCAGCGAAAATAAGTTGTCCAACGCTGCTGTAGGCTAAACTACGTGTACCATTCCGAATAATGAACCAACTGCCATCGCGTTCCGCGGCGTAAGCGTACTGTCCACCTTGCGAAAAGTGGATGCTGCCTAAATTATCAAAAACTTCACTCTTTTGTCCGTCTATTACTGCCCGCCACCCAGCACCCTTTCGAGCCAGCATACCTAACCTGTCGTTGGGGCCGAGGGTGAAATCGGCTAATAGATCAAACGGACCCAGTAACTTGTTCCCCAATGCGAGATATTGTTGATCACCGATTCTGGCAACATAGGCAAACCGTTCATTCCTCGGTCCGAAGCGAAGCGTACCAATAGCGTTGTAGAGAGGTCCAGACTCTCCATCCACAACAACCCGGAACCTATCTCCCTCAGCAACCACGAAAGCGATGCGGTCTCCACGAGGTGAAAAAGTGAACGATCCTCGCATGATAGCCTCAAACGGCGGACTCGGTGCGTTTTCGCGTATGACATACCAATGTTCTGAATCAGTGGCGGCATATACAAACTGCTGCCCTGGACCAAACAGAACTTCTCCGATGCCTACCCATGGGCGGCTATGTGCTCCGTCAACAACTACAATCCAACCCGCATCTGTCTCAGCGGCGTAGGCAAAACGTTGCGAATCTTTGCTGAAAACAATGGTTTTAAGTGCCACACCAAGGTAAGGCTGCGATAGTATTGCGCCTATCTTCAGCTGCTGACGGTTGTCTTTCTCAATGACCTCTACTCGCTGGCGGCGGTCAGGACTATGTCCATACCAAACGAGATATTCTTTACTACAGCCGCAAACCAGCAGCAGAAATAAAAAGGTTATCCAGCGAAAGATGGACATGAAATCTCTCCTTTCGCAACCGTTTGTCCATTGACTTCAGCCTGTACTGACCAACTATGCATATTAGCGGTATTTTGATAAACCTGATACACAATCGTACATCCGGCGAAGACGGGCGCGATCAGTTTTACGTGTAGCCTAAGCGGTGACTGTTCTAACTGGCGTATCCTCGGCAGGGTGTCAAGCACACGTTGACACAATTCTTTATCCACGTGCGGTTGTAGCATCTGGGACCTTTGAAGTTCGAGGAGTCCATCAAGGAGATTAGCATCTTCCAATTGATGAAGTACATTAAGGAGTACGCAGCATTGTCGGAGTCCTTCAATGGTATGGACACCGGGCCACAATTTTAAATCTGGAAAATGTCCAACAAATACAGGTGCGTTAGCAGATACATAACGTTCGGCAGAGAGTTGCCGCCGGGGTGAGTTCTGATAGTCAATAACCCGATCAACCATAATCATCGGGTACCGTTCGGGTATCAGATATTTTATGACATCGGCACCAATGTGAAATTTTTCACTATTTTTCAAAAGGCGTCCCCTTGAACGGTATCAGAACAGAACATTTCCCAGCGGCTTTCATATTAATTCTACCGCTGCTTCGGGGAGATTTCGACGTACCAAATAGCGTAGTGCCCTGCCTGGGCCCGCTATCACGAAGCGTTTAACCCCTAACGCAGCTAAAGTAGAAAGCGTTGTTGTCCAACGTAATGGTTCCGTCAGCTGCGCGAGGAATTGAGGTACTATATCTTTTGTATCATTGATGCAGACCCCATCAATCCCAGAGATGACAGGACGGATATGTTGTCTGATGCACAGTCTGCCTAACGCGGCAGCGAGTTTAGGTTTTGCTTCTTCCATGAGTGGACTGTGCCAAGGCCCTCCGACGTTCAAACGACGGGATTGACAGAGAGGGGCAACGGCTTGTAGTGCCGGAAGCGTTCCAGTAAGGACGATTTCTCGAGGGGCATTGTATGCTCCCACAGTTATTTGTCCATGTTCCCGTCCGATAGTCAGCATTCGTTGGACTTCAACTTCATCAGCATTTGTCAGCGCGAGCATATCGCCTTCACAGATACGGGCAGCAGCCTCCATTGATCGCCCTCGAACTGCAGCAATTTCCACGGCATCTTCAAGGGACATCGCGCCCGCGAATGCCCATGCTGCGACTTCTCCTAAAGAATGACCAGCAAAGAAATCCGCTTCAAAGCCCTTCTCCTGCGCCCTGAGTGCTTGTGTCAATGCCAAAGCAGTATGCAAGGGTTGAATTACGTGGCTTAACTGTAGCATTCGTCCGCCATCACGAAAAAGCGGGTCAGCGGTACAATTGCTTGCGTTAAGGGCACATTCAATCAATGGAGGATCCTGTACTATCATCCGCTGCGCAACAGCGTGAGTGGTGGGGTCCCCCAACCCGCTAAAGAGAAGTGCTGTTTTCATAATGACAGTCCGCCATCCACAATTAACTGCTGCCCTGTGATATAACTCGCATCATCCGAAGCGAGAAAAAGCACAGCACGCGTAACCTCTTCAGGGTTACCAAAACGGGCTAAAGGAATAAGCCTTCGTCGATCCTCAGCAAGTTGTCTATCCATCCGCTGCGCCATCCCTTCCGTTAGAAAACCGGGTACAACAGTATTAACACGGATACCTTTAGGGGCAAGTTCGACGGCTAAAGTACGGGTCAACGCCATAATTCCGGCTTTGGATGCAGCGTAATTGGCTTGGCCAGGGCTGGCAATAAGTCCCGCCACAGAGCCGATGTTTACAATGGCACCTTTGCCTTTCGCCATCATTGAACGGACCACAGCCCTTGAGCAATTGTAAACACCACCGAGATTGGTTTGCAGGACTGCTGTCCAGCTGTCTGCAGACATGAGCGCGAAAGGTTTATCATCTACGATAGCAGCGTTGTTTACCAGAACATCAATACCACCACGCTGAGCAAGGAAGGCTTTAATCGCCCGGTCAACTGCCTCGGAGTCCCTCACGTCTGCCTTCACCAGTGTAGCACTGCCACCCATATTATGGATTTCAGCGAGTGTTTGTTCTGCCCTTTGGTCGAAACGGTGATAGCCTAAACCGATAAAAGCCCCCTCGGTGGCAAAGGCTTTGGCAATACTCCTTCCCAACCCGCGTGAGGCACCCGTGACTAACACAGTTGAACCCTCCCAACGCATCAGATTAGGTCCTCCGTTCGCGTGTGAAAACTGTGGCGATAGGGGCTAACTTTTAAACTCAGGTTATCGACTGCTGGTGCCGAGATGGTCTTTAAAGGAATGCCACCAACTTGAAAAGCATCTAATCCAGCGTGCCAATAGGGTTGGCAAAGCAACGCTTTACCGACGTAATCGCCGCGCGCCGGCGAATATCCTGCCACTAAAACATGCCCCACGATTTCATCATCACAGGTAATTTCCGCATCAGCGTTTACAAGTTCCGGTGTGGTGAAGCAGGTGAGTCTACGTGTCCACCCAGATTCCCGAAGGGCAGATATTGCTTGGGCACCCGGATATGTAGTCTTCTGGGAGGACAATCGCCACTGCAGCTGCAATTCCAAGGGTGTAAGACCGTGCTGCCCCTCCCTATTGATATCAAAGAAAAAATTTTCCAAAACGCACTGATCACGAACAGCCATATCGGCACACGCCATCTCAAATGTCCTGCCAATATCAAGCAATTTTTCAAGGTAAACGTCTTTTTCGTGAATTGGTAGCAGCAAGTGATACCCATATTCTCCAGTTCTGCCTGCACGAAACACAAGTAATTTATCAAGGATCCGCATTCCCAAATAGGGCAAACCCAGCACATCAGAACCGAACACTTCAGCACACAATTCCCAAGCATAAGGTCCATCAAGTGCTAAACTATCGTGCGATTTACTGAGATCGGTCATCGAAAAATCGGAGACATCGGCAGCGTGATCAGTAATCCAGTTTATAATCTCATCAGCACTGGGTCCATAGCCAAGCAGATACGCATTTTCGCCTTCTCGGCAAACATAGACATCGGCAAAAGGGATACCCGTATCGTCCAGCAACAATGTGTGCTTCATCTGTCCGTCTTGAAGAAAGATATCGCATGGACATACGGTATCAAGCGCATCAAAGGCCTGGCTGCCAGTTAACTGCAGGCAACGCAGCTCAGGTTCTTCAGCGAAAGCCACCGAGTTACGAATGGCGTGATAACCTACTTCAGTTTCTGTCATCAAGATTATCCTCACTTTGACGCAGTACCACATCCACGAGGGAATTAATTGTTCGTAGGGCGAACATGCTATCACCTTCCTCCAGTGAAATTCCGAATTCCGATTCCAATGCCACAACGATCTCGACAGCGTCTACGGAGTCCAGTCCGAGACCTGTACCGAAAAGCGGCGTATCTGGGTCCAGTTCTTCACTCGAATGATCGAGTTGCAAACTGGAAATTAACAGCTCAATCACACGATTGAGCGTGTTTTCGCGTTGTTCAATTTTTTCTTTTAGTTCAGGTCGCATGCTTTGCTCCCAGTTCCCAGAATGACAGCTGCGCCTACAGATCCCTCACCTCGGTTGCTAATAAGAAAAGGACTTTTTATCCCTGCTTTTAAGGCATCCATAGCAGCGATAACTGCCCAAAGTCCAGCAACGGTAGGTGGTCCCGGCATAGCCATCGGTACAACCTCTTCGCGGTTGAGAGATGCTTTCGCCAATGCCTGCTCAGCAGCTAATTCACAATTTGTTGCAAGTGCCCATCCGGTAAGGTTAATAGAAGCCGACCCTTCCCCTGCTTTGAGAAGAACGCTTGCAGCTCCATTTTCATAATGATCCGATGCATCCGATTCGTCAACTGCTGCAGCCAATAGATGATTAACATCATCACGCCAGGCGAGGTGGTCTGCTGCTAAAACAAGAGCCGTCAGTCCACTGTCCGGGCCCGTTGAGAGCGTCGCTGTGGGCCCCTTTAATCCGAACAGTCTACAACAAACACCGGTCGCATAGTTACAGACCATTCGCGCGAAAGCAGATGCCGAAAGATGTGCTAATCCGCGCGCTCGAATACTTTTGTCAAAAGCTTCGGCACTTTCTGGAGAAACCCGTGTCTGACCGACGAAGAGACCGATGCCTTCACAATCTGGTGTTTGCATCCGAACGCCGGCATCTGTTAAGGCAACGGCGGTCGCGCTGGCGAGTAGACGGGCTGACATATCTATCCCCCGTAGTTCGGCGCGAGGTGCAAACTGGTTAACTTGATGACCATCCTGAACTATACCCGTGCCGGTGAGGCTAATGGAACGTGGGACTTCTCTCTTGTCTCGTAGCGTTCCATCTGCTTGCCCAAAAACTAAGGCAGTATTGACCCCTCCAAACGCGGCATTGGCACATACCGCATACTGTATCGCATGAGGTCTCGGCTTTGGCTCTGCAACGGGATCCGTCGGAGCGTTGCGGCGGGGTTGCGTAAAATTGATAGTGGGCGGCACAACTTTGTGTGTCATAGCCATTAAAGTAACCACTGCCTCAAGCACACCCGCAGCACCTTGTGCATGGCCGAGGAAACTCTTACTCGAACTGACAGGTAATTGGTTAGCAGCATCGCCGAAGACCTGCTGGATCGCACGCCACTCAGCCGCATCGTTCGCCGCAGTGCCTGTGCCGTGAGCATTGAGATAGTCAATCGCCTCAGGTTCAAGACCAGCATTTCCTACTGCGGCGGTGAGGGCTTTCGCCATCCCTGAACCTGACGGGATAGGCGTTGTATCGTGGTAAGCATCGGCAGAAAACCCATATCCCATGAATTCTGCTAACGGTGCGGCACCCCGTGCTTTCGCAGAGCCTTCAGATTCAAGTAGTATAAACGCAGCCCCTTCACCGAGGGTAGTTCCCATATTCGTGCTGAAGGGCGCGCAGGGGTGTTTAGAGAGCAATCCGAGACTGTGAAAGCCAGCGAAAACCTCCGCGCTGAGAATATCCACACCACCTGCAAGAACAAACGCAACAACACCCCGTCGTATCAGATCTGCTGCGAACCCTATCGCATGCGCGGACGATGCACAGGCAGTAGAAACAGTGATAGCGGGGCCGCCAAGTTTCAGGGCGTTCGCGAGATCGGTGGTTACACTGTGTAACTCTCCCCCCAACAATCCGTTACAAGTCCCAAGCACTAAGGCAACTCGATCCCGATTGACAATTTTGGCATATTGGAGTGCTTCATTGGCTGCAGCACATCCGTAAGCCAAGAGACGTTGTGCTTCAGTACCGTAGTAATCGCCACAAGACACCACCGCCCCTAACTGGGTATCAAACGTACCAACGTTAAAGCGATTGATAGGTGTAATACCGCTATGACCTCGCTCTATAGCATCCCATAATGTTTTAATATTTTCGCCCAAGGCACAGTGTGCGCCGAGCCCAGTAACTACGATTTTCATGGAATATCAATCAAGTGATGAAAGAATTATAACAAGAATTCCAGCTGAGAAAACCGTTGTAAGACACCCCGGAGTAGCAGCACTTCTTTGAAGGTTCCGAACTTTTTCTTCGTAAGCTTGTGTGTAAGCCTCAACATATTCTGGTGATTTTCCAACAAGTCTTGCTGCAGGCAGTTGGGGGGTCTTATCAGCAGCAATAACTCCAATTAAAAAACAACCATAAGCCCACCACTGATCTTGATTAACTGTGGCTTTAGCATCTTGTTCCGCAGCAATTATGGCTTCGACGCGTTCTGAGTTCTGTTGTGCAAAGGGAACAGAAGACATGCTGAAGCCCAATACTGCTATAAAAAAAAACACAATATGAAAGGTAGAACCTATTTTCATTTTACGCTCCTTACTTTCGCCCTAAGACACAATGTATCTCCAAAACTAACAATCACAATTTTCATAGGCTGCTATTCACTGAGAGCTTCCGATGGCGAGGGTAATAAGACCCGCAAGTATAGCTGCGGGGCCAACGGTTACTCCAGCGACTACGCCGATACCCCCAAACACGGCTAAACCATCATTGTCGGAGTCGGCATTAAGTGCTACACCAATCAGCAGCCAACCTACCGCAGTGGTTACAAGACCGATTCCAAGCGTCTTGCGACCCATTCTGTACCAGTCCTCACTCGGATCACTACCAGTTTTCTGGCTCATATTTTCTTTTTCGGGCAGCCCTTGTGGCTGGGATAACTCTTGGGTAGAGTTGCCTGATCCATTATTTATATCTTCATTTGCCACCAATTGATAACCAATAGGAATATTCTCAAGGTCCTGCCTTTGCCAGTATCGAGCTGCGTTTTCTGCTTCCCGAATCCGTGCCTTAAAAACCGATTCCCCCATACGCGCTGCCATGAATCGTTGGGTTTCAGCAACAGAACCGGGTGTAGCCGTTAGTTTTTCACATTTGGTAACATATTCGTTGATAAATATGTCTGAAGAATGCTTCAAACGCCCAATAATCTGCTTGCCCATGATGTGTAATTGCATCCGGCGACGGTTAGATGCGCCAACGGCAGCGGTCTCAAGGTCTATCGCCTCAAGCACACGATCACCAAGCGTAGCGTCCTTACGAAGGGCCGATTGTATATCAGCGCGCGCAGTCGGAGACAGTGATCTCATGTGATCTGTTGTGCCGGAAACCGCTACATCCATCTCTGGAGCAGAGTAGTGAAGCCGTTTTTGCACACCCGGATGCACTTGTCCTGCTATTGATAGATCACCGAAATTACCGACGAGTAACAGAGAGCGCATCCCTTGACGGAAAAATTGGGCATCTTTCTCACTCGGTTCGCTCTGTTGCAGTTGACTGATAAATTGCCCACCCTCTGGATTCTCTACAATATGATTCATTGAGGTATCCAGATCCGTCAAAAAACGATTCATCTGTAAAGGGGTAATATTGGGCCAATTCGGAGCAATCACCTGATTGATACCTGCGCAGCCCGCGACACCAGTCGCCAGTGCCCCTATACCACCGATCAAGAAATCTCTTCTCTTCATTATATCCTCCTGCACTAAGTAAATGTAATACCATTTTTAATTGAATACGTTTCAATGCACATGTAGCATAAACTTTTAGTTTGTGCCACCAGCACCCTTTCAGAAATAGTATAGATTGCAAGTGTGCGCCGAGGGCAGCAACTACGATTTTCATGGACCTTCATTATCAGGATAATACCCCGATGAGGAGGGTAACAAGTCCCGTAGATAAGACAATAGGTCCAACGGTTACTCCGAGGATGACTCCAAAGGTAGTTCCGGGATCTTCTCCCCACGCTCCTTCACTATCAATTGCAATCAGCAGCCAACCGACCCCAGTGATAAAAGCACCAATTCCAAGCGTACGAGCACCGACTCTGTACCAATAATCCCTTACATGTGTACTACCATGCGTGGCTATATTTTCTTTTTTCGGTAACTCTTGTAACTGCGGCTTCTCCTTGCCAGAATTGCCTAATCCATTTTTGGCGTTTGTATCCTCTCGCGCCACGAGTTGATAACCGATAGGGATATCCTCAAGGTCCTGCCTTTGCCAGTACTGTGCTGCGTTTTCTGCTTCCTTGAGCCGAACTTTAAAAGCGGTTTTACCCATACGCGCCGCCATGAATCGCTGCGTTTCAGCAACCGAACCCGGCACAGCGGTAAGTTTTTCGCATTTAGTGACATATTCGCTAATGAACATATCTGAGGAATGTTTCAAACGCTCAATGATGTGTTTACCCATGACGTGCAATTGCATCAGGCGACGGTTAGACGCGCCAACGGCAGCCGCTTCAAGGTTAATCACTTCAAGCACACGATCCCCAAGTGTGGAATCCTCACGCAGTGCCGACTGTATATCGGCACGTTCCGTTGGAGACAGTGATTTTATCTGATCCGTCGCGCCAGAGACCGCTGCATCCATCTCCGGTGCAGAGTATTGCAGCCGTTTTTGCACACCGGGATGCACCTGTCCCGCTACCGATAGATCACCAAAATTGCCAGTGAGCAGGAGCGAACGCATACCTTGGCGAAAAAACTGTGCGTCTTTTTCGCTGGGGGGCTGCCCTCGAAATTCACTGAGAAAACGTCCCCCCTCCGGATTCTCTGTAATTTGATTCATGGAACCATCCAGACTTGTCAAAAAACGATTCATCTGCAGAGGCGTAATATTGGGCCAATTGGGAGCAATCACCTGATTGATACTTGCGCAACCGGTAACACCAGCAGCCAGTGCACCCATACCACCCACCAAGAAATCTCTTCTCTTCATTTTATCTTCTCCGTTTGTTTAGCGAGATTATGTAGCAATTGCGTGCCAGTTTCTAATCCTGTTTGGAAATTAGACATAAACTTTGCAGCGGCTTTACCCATCTGTGCCGCTGCATATTTTGTATTACCCGTAAAAGCACAAGCAGTACCAACACCACGCCAAAGTTGTTTGCGTCGGTCCGGTAAAAATCCGTCAATAGTGTGTACAATAGGTTCAACGCGCCCGATGTGAACGAACCACAACGCCCGTCCGAGACCAATATCATAAAAAGGGCTCAATTCGTTCTCTCTCACAGGAAATCCTCTGCCTGTGAACCGGGACGGATGGAAGAATCCTTGGTGAAAGCTGTACCCGTCTACAACTGCGGACATATAATGTGAACCTAACACTGTCGGTGACCAGCCAAGCGGCTTGCCCAAGCGCGCACTTGCCCATCCGATACCCATCGCACCAAGTGTCTGTTCTTCAGTAGATCTACCGTCAAATAAGACACAGAGCCTGCTATGTGGTCCTGGACTTAATTCATCCATTAAGGTAAGTGCCATAGCTGCGCCTTCAATTGCGAAACCACGCCCTTGAAATGGCGTAGCCTGCAAAAGTTTAGGCAGTGCTTCCGGTGGAACCTTTAGTGCTTCACTGAATCCACGCAAAAAGTATGCACGCGCATCGGATACCCGCCCATATATTTCTCGATGGACATCAATAGGCGAAGGCTGTGGTATATCACGGAACAATCGAGATAACCGCATCCGCACGCGATCAGCATGTGTACTCACTTCACAATTTCCTCTATCGTGTTGCTAAAACGCTCTAAAATATCTATGTTTTCTTCTAACCGAACTTTGAGCACATCAGCATCCTCCAAACGGTTTTCACTGGATAAATAAAGCGACTGAACAGCATCAACACAAGCTTGATCAATAAAATGACCGGCATAAGAGTTTCTCTGTGCCTCGTACCTCTTGAAACGATATATCATGCGTTGTTGCAAGTTCTCTAATAACGCGTTTTCCTTCTTAATCATCCGATGAAATCTAACATTGCAGAAACGATCATTACAGAAAAGTAGAACATTATAGGCAAAGTAAACCGCGGTGTCCCACGCCACCTTCTGTAGCATAGCACCAGGGCTACCCATCAACGCGTAATTTCCGTGATACAACCCAAAATACTGCCGGTACATACCATTTAGCAACTCCTCACCAAATCTGGCAAGAATTGACAATTGGAGCCGATCTGCAGCGTAATCTGCCGCAATCATCTGTGTGATGAGGGTGTTCCCCACAGCGATGAAATCCCCGCCCGGTGAATAGAGCGCATCCACAAAAAAGGCGGATTCACCGCAGAGTGCCCAACGATCCGCCGAAAGTGTCCGGCGACTGAGATAAGATCTCGCTTTCATTGCGTGAAAGTCCAGAGACTCCACAGAACTGACAACCTCAGCCAGTTGCGGTTCTCGAGACCGGAGCCAAGTCAACACTTTTTCAAATTGGTTGAGTTGCTCAAGCGGGTGCTGATTAGGATCTGCCATAATACCAACACTCGTGGCACCACTTGGCAGCGGAATCAGCCAGATCCAATAGCCGTCTCCCATTAAATGGTTCGTACTAAGCCAACGCAGCCCTGGACGTGTTCTACTATGATACGCTGCATCTTCCGTCCAACGATCCGGGTCTATTCGTTCAGCGATCCGAAACCATGCAGCATTGACCGCATGTTCTTGCGTCTGTCTGAGTTTCAAGCGACGCGCGAGGAACCCTGCACGACCGGTTGCGTCAATAACCCAACGCGCGTTAATCTTCAAATCGGAGATACTTGCCTCAGTAACAAGTTCGTGCGGATCACCGAGATCCAAACTTTTAACTTTGCATGCTTCTATAACTTCAGCACCAATCTTGCGACAGCACTCCAGAAGATAGTTCTCTAAACGACCCCGGTCAATGTTGTACGTCGGTAGATGAATTCCGGGAAGGTTCATCTTTGGTTGAGTGGGCATATCTTCTGGAATTCTGAGCAGACCATATTCCGGACGGCACCCCAGATCCGTGTTGTCCGAGTTGCTCATAAAAAAGCGCAACCCAAACTTGGGTAAGTGGGATTCAATCAGATGATTACCTAACCCAAGCACTTCTCGAAGATACCAAGAAGAGACCTCAACCATTGACTCGCCAACCTTGAAAGTTGTTTCAGGGACAGGGTACCGGTGCCGCTCAAGCACTGTCACACTGAGTGTCGGAAGCACCTGCCGCAGTTGAAGTGCCAAAGTCAATCCTGTGAGGCCGCCGCCAATGATTACTACATCGGAAGAGCGCGTCATAAATAATTCTCCAATTGTGCACCCACTATTGTACCGTGGGCGACAACCTGGGTGTCAACAGATGCTTGTACCGCAAAACGGGACAAATTTTCAAGCACATGGGTCTGTTCCACTTTGTATTCAAGCAATTCACCAACCCGAACTCGACTAACGACCTCAACATCTACCGAAGCCAACATACCTATTCTGGAAGCGGTGTTCATTGTCCTGTTTCCAAAAATCTCGAATAATCGCTCTAATGCATAATAATTGTCCTCAGCACCGTCTGTATTCGTTAAGAGATTACTAATATTTTCCGCACCCGATGTGTTCGCCGCATATCTACGTTCACACGTCCAAATGAGACGCAAGAGGCTGCAGCATTGTCCAAGACCTTCAATGATGTATACCGATGGCCAGTGCAAGGGGGGTTCAGCACCGGAAAACACAGGTTCAGAACGGCGAATGGTCCGCTCAGCATTGAGAATAGGCGCATCACCACCTACGTAATCAATGATCGCTTCAACCATTAGAAACGGGGGACGATGCGGTAGGAGAAATTCTATAATCTTCATTGTCCAGATACAAGACTAACTAAGAATAAAGCAACCCATCCAGCCAAACAGCCCAGAGTAGCAGGCCCTGCTTGACGGTTCCGGACCTTTGCTTTGTAAGTTTGTGTATAAACACGGATATATTCTGGCGATTTACCAACGAATCGTGACGCAGGTGGAGGTGGTTGCATGGTAAAAGCCACAATAACCGCGGGGGAACTACATAGGAATCCAACAACACCCCACGTACCTTGCTTGACATCGGCTTTGGCATCTTGTTCAGCGGCAGCCACGGCATCTGCCAGCTCTGAATTTTGTTGGGCAAGGGCAACAAAAGGCATGCTGAAGACCAGTAGGGCTATCAAAAGAACTGGAACATGAAAAGTTGGACGTGTTCTCACTTTATTTCTCCTTTTAAGCTGCGACGCGCTTGTTTTGAAAGAATCGGGGTATGTGGACGTTGGTTTCTCAGAAGCATACCCAATTGCCAGATGGGCGGAGACGGGAGATAGCGGGAACTACCCCGGCAATCCGTCTCCAATGTCCATTCGTAAAGATACATAATTCTCCGAAGAAAAACACGTAAAAATTACGACGCTTGTCTAAAATATCAAACACATCAAGTCGGATATGTGATATACTTAAACATGCACTGACAACTCACTCTTGGCAGTGCCGCGGTTCGGGACAGCTGCAACTGTTGCCGAACCACTCCATATTGGATTTACGGATGCCGAGAGGTATTATATCATAAAAAAGCATAAATACAACAATTCTTTTATTTTAATCCAATTTTTGTGTGAATCCAAGTCGCCATCCAACAAATTTTGAAACGTAGCCAAGATCCTTCGCGTATTTCCTGCGATGGCACTTCGTTAGCGTAATTTGCAAAAACCGTGCCAACTCTCGCAATTTTCTGATTTGTCATCGCATGCTCTACGGGTCAACAGACGATACACCCTTGTAAAATCAGGGGTTTCAACATCGTCCTGATTCTAAACCCAATAAGATCCCTTTTCGCTAAACTGTGTAAAGACGTAAAAATTTTTGTGACGCTTGCTAAATTTTTTGCTTTCACAAAAAATTTTGGTTTTACCGAGGTTAGGTCCTATTTAGAAGAAACCTATAAATTATGTTGTAAATCCCGCGATGATGTGTTATGCTACTCAATATGAAAATAGAGATGCCAACCCCCTCAACCATGCATGCTCCAGGGACAGTTCTGTTGATATCCTGCTATGAACTTGGACACCGACCGGCAGGACTTACCCGTCCGCTCCGCGCGCTTGAAGCAGCAGGATTCGCGCCTGACGTAATTGATATTGCTGTCGAACCGTTGGACGTTGAAAAAGTTGCTCGTGCACGATTTATCGGTATCTCCGTTCCCATGCATACGGCATTGCGTCTCGGTGTTCATCTCCTACACCGGATTCGAGAAACCAATCCTGATGTCTCTATATGTATGTACGGACTTTACGCGACGCTCAACGCGGAGTATCTGCTTTCGCAGGGTGTCGATTTTTGCCTTGGTAGTGAAGCGTCAACGCAACTCGTCGAGTTGGTAGAATCCTTTGTAAAAGAAGAACTGCCTGAGGCATATAGAGATGGTTTGCCAATTGGGAAATTACCATCTCTGGAGGTTTATGCCCAATTCGAGGACAAAGATGAGGTACGGACCGTCGGTTATACCGAGACGACGCATGGTTGCAAACATCTCTGCACGCACTGTCCTATACCGCCCGTTTATAAAGGTAAGTTCTTTGCTGTGAACAAGGAGACAGTGCTGGATGAAATTCAGGAACAAGTTATTGAAGGTGCTACGCATATTACGTTCGGCGATCCAGATTTTCTCAACGGTCCGATGCACGGACTCCGTATTCTCCGTGCAATGCATGAAATGTATCCAAATCTCACTTTCGATTTTACGGCGAAGGTTGAGCATATCCTGAAACATAGAAAGCATTTCCCGGAATTCGCGCAACTCGGATGTCGGTTTGTCATTTCTGCTGTGGAATCACTCAGCGATACAGTATTGACGATTTTGGAGAAACACCACACGCGGGTCGACGTAGAAACCGCGCTTGACATTGTTCACGGTGCCGGGATCGCACTCCGCCCAACATGGGTACCATTTACACCGTGGACGACCTTAGACGACTATCTTGAGATCCTCCAGTTTGTTGATACACATCGCCTTATCTATCACGTGGATCCGGTGCAGTATGCCGTTCGGCTATTAATTCCGCCGGGTTCGTATCTACTCAACCGTTCTGAGACGCAAGCACTCTCACTCACGCTCGATGAAGCCGCCTTCAGTTACGCATGGGTACACCCGGATGTCCGGATGGATGAACTTCATAAAACGGTGAATACCCTCGTCGAAAATGATGCGCGATCGGGTGTGGATACGTTGGAAACTTTTTATCGGATATGGACACTCGCTGCGGATATGCATGGTAGCAGGCACACGCCGTTGGGTTTCCGTAGCAAAGAGGCGCATCAACCCGCACCACGGATTACTGAAGCGTGGTTCTGCTGAGCAGAACCTACCGAAGGGCAGTTCGTCCCGATACATGTTTAAAATGACTTTCATACTAAGCTTCATCTAACCGAACCGTAAGGAAAATTAAAAAGATGTCAGAACAAATCCAACAACTGCTTAATTTAGAAACCGCTCCCGTTGCTGTAACGTTTCACGATGCGAAACCTGACGACGTTTCCCATGTAGAGAAAACGGAAGCCTCCGGTTGCACCTATTGGCGACGCGCAGCAGAGGGCAAAACTTTCTATACCGAAGCCGCTGACCATTACAACTGCCCCATCGGGTGTTATACACATAACGTTGAATTGCCAGACGCACAGATGGTGGAACTCGAAAATACGCTCGGACTGATGGGAGAACTCGGCTATATTTCTATGGAGGAGGTTCCCGGTATTCCACGGCGCGAAAATCCGTTCAAAACTGCAGTCTACTCTCCGCTGACAGATGCCACTGACACGCCTGATGTTGTTATCATCTCTGGCACGCCGAGACAGATGATGCTCTTGATGGAAGCCGCGACCGCTGCTGGTATCGGTACTGAGAACGGTGTTATGGGACGACCGACGTGTGCTGTTGTTCCGGCTGTGATACAAGGTGGACGGAGCGTGAGCAGCTTGGGGTGTATTGGTAACCGTGTGTATACTGCGCTTTCCGACGACGATTTCTACTTCGCTTTCCCGGGTGAACACATTGACGCGCTTGTCGAAAAGTTAGCGACGATTGTGGATGCGAATCAGGCGTTAGCGGAATATCACCAGCAACGTCAAGCGGATTTTTAAACTTACCTTGCGGAGAAACAACGTGGACTGGGCATTGAATAGTTTCTACCAAAGAGTTGAAGAAACACCCAAGTAAAACCCTTCCACTTCGTTTCAGGCTTAGGTTTCGTTGCTAATTTAATGCGGAGAACTGAATGTCATGCAAAAGGTTGCCGTTATTACGGGTGCAGCGAGTGGGATTGGAAGAGGCTTAGCGGAACGGTTCGCAGCTGAAGGTATGCAAGTTGTCCTTGCTGATGTTGAGGAAGCACCGTTAGCTAAACTTGAGTCCGACTTAAGTGCTAAAGGTGCGACTGTTCTGGTTGTCAAGACAGATGTCTCAAACGCAGGCGAAGTTGAGAACCTTGCGGGGCAGACGCTGGATACGTTCGGCGCGGTGCATATCCTCTGTAATAATGCTGGTGTTGTGTGTAGTCGTCCTATCTGGGAACATACCCTTGCCGATTGGGAGTGGGTGTTGGGTGTTAACCTGTGGGGCGTAATCCACGGTATCCGAGCGTTTGTGCCGCGCATGCTTGCACAAGGGGACAGGTGTCACATTGTTAACACTGCCTCCATCTTGGGTTTAGTTGGTGGTGGTGGCGAAGGCATCTATAAAGTGAGCAAACACGGGGTCGTCGTGCTTTCGGAGACACTCGCCGATGAATTGGCACAAAAGGCGGCGAATATTCAGGTGCATGTGCTTTGTCCCGGTTGGGTTCGCACGGGGATTCTGGACTCTGCCCGAAACCGTCCAGACACATTGCAAAATCCAGAAGTAAAAACACCGTCGCGTCAAGAGAATATCGGTGGGTCTCGGAATGTTCGCGCCGAGATGGAAGCCGGGATGTCGCCTGCGGAAGTAGCAGCGCATGTCTATAACGCTATCCAGACGGGAACCTTCTATATTCACACACATCCTGAGCACAAAGCGTGGGTTCGCGAACGTATGGAGCGGATTCTTGAATAGCTGCTGCCTTAAGATTTAACAAATGGAAATTTTTATCAGAGAAATGCGTCTAAAAGTGTAAACCTGAGAAGACAATGGAAAATCATAACAGCGAGGTTAACAGGAGCAAATGAAACGCAGATTGGAAGTAGAATTAGATTTTATCACAGATTTATCGCCCTTGGAACTCGCGTCGAAAGTTGCACCGCTCGTTCGCGAGGCTGTCGAAGCAGTGAAACAGTCCTTGGGTACTGAATTGGAGTTCGATATTTTTCTCATGCTTGATGGACAAGAAGTTCGCTTCGTGATGGAGCCAGTGTGACTTGCCCTGCACACATTTTTTAAGTCAAATCCAGCACACTCCGTGCGACTTCACCTTTTGCCAATGCCTCAAATGCATCGTTGATTCCCTCTAACGGATAGGTGCGCGTGACGAGTTCGTCGAGTTTGAGTTGCCCAGATTTATAGAGTGAAACCAACCGTGGGAAGTCCACATGCGGGCGCGCAGTCCCGTACATTGAACCGATAACCATTTTCTCTGGCATCAGCATCCGTGCGTCAAATTCGACAGGCGTGTTCTCTGGGGCATGTCCGACGAAGACCGTCACACCTCTGCTTCGCGTACAGAGGATCGCTTGCCGAAACGTTTCACCGATCAACCCGATCGCCTCAAATGCGTAGTGGACACCGTGTCCGCCGGTAATCTCCTTAATCTGTTCTACTGGATCTGCTTCAGAGGCATTGACGGTATGCGTGGCACCGAATTGCCTGCCGAGTTCCAACTTATTATCCAGCACATCAACAGCAATAATGGGTTCGCCACCAGAGAGGGCTGCACCTTGGATACAATTTAACCCGACGCCACCACACCCAAAAACTGCCACTGAACTGCCGGGTGAAACTTGCGCCGTGTTGATAGCAGCACCGACACCTGTCATCACACCACATCCGATGAGTGCTGCCTGTGCCAACGGCATGTCTTTATCAATGGGAACAACAGCGTCTTGAGGGACGAGAGTTTCGGTACCGAAGGTCCCTAACCCTGCCATCTGGTCAATTTCACTTCCGTCCGTTTTTGTAGTGGGTCTACCTGAGGCATCAGTCGGAAGCGCGCATAGGTTCGGATACCCCTTCTGGCACATCTCGCAAAATCCACAGTTCCGTTTCCATGAGAGGATAACGTGGTCACCGACTTGGACTTGGGTTACATCGCTACCGATCTCCTCTACAATTCCAGCACCCTCATGTCCAAGGATGACAGGCAGCCTGACGAAGGGCCAGTCGCCTTTAACGACATGCCAATCGGAGTGGCAGACCCCACTGGCAACCAGTCGCACCCGTACGTGGTTCGGTCCTGGGCGCGGTAAGTCGAACTCTTCAATTTTTAAGTGCGTGTCGATTTCGTACAATACTGCAGCTTTCATGAGACCCCTCCGAAGTACGATATAGCAAAATTCAGTCTATTTTGGTTGAAAATAGAGGTTATCCTGAAGAAAAGGAACTAAGGCAAACGTTATCGCTTGCGTGTTATTTTGTAATCTATCCACTTCCCCGTTTGTCAAAAAACCGAGAGTGCTTTGTTTCGCATTTGTATTAGGATGCTGAACAAGTTCATCAATGATGTGTTTTAATTCGCTTCCCGCCAAAAGTTTTTCGATGATCCAATTCGGCAATTCATACAATCCGGTCGTGCCGAAACTTTCTCGGTGCTGATCTAACATACAGACAACAGAGCATTGAAACCATCTGTTGTGCAGTTGAAGAATTCCACCTTCAATACCGACAAAAAAGTCAGCATTGAGTTGCTGTTCATCGTTGATGCACTTTACGTGTTCAGCACGGTTCTTAGCACCTACGAATATATCATCATTCAAGGGTTGGTCGGGAACACCCGAATCAACGCGTAATCCTTTAACGCCGACGGATTTGAAAAATCTTGAGAAACTTTGTCGGACACTCTCAATTTTGACGCGGTTTTCCGAGCCAATCAAAACTTTAGTAATTTTCATGAGCAGTATTATAGCACTTCTGAAAGGAAATACAAAGCAAGATTTAAAATTGACATTCATCACCTAAAAAAGATATAATAGATTAGATGGACTTCTTGATACGCAAGGTCCGTAAGCCGCATTTAAAATGCACAACAGGAGAGTTGATATGCTTTGTTTCAATTTCCAATTAGGAAAAGTCGCTATTGTTGGGATCTGTGTGCTTGTAATGCTTTCATGTGGAAGTGGAGAGATTCAGAATTTTGAAGGCATCGCAATCCACGCAGATCCGCGTGTTGACAGGATTGATTTGAGAATCTATTTAGTTGACAGAAATGGCACGCCGTTAATATGGAACCAGAGCATTCTCAGCCCAAGCGTCGGTGTGAGTACCATCTCCGAAGCCGATTTTACCACCAACGCCAAAGTCTACTCCATGCGTAATGGCGAAAAACATAAGAAAGTTTATGAGGGAAGGTTGGTTGACCTGCGCTGGTCACAAGAACTCAATAGGCTCGATCGACTTATGACTGCGGAGATCCCACGTGCTTTCATTGAAGAAGACCCAGAACGTGATACACCGTTAGGGATCATCATCGTTGAAGTCCAGACGGAGAAACAGGGTCCGTTCACGGATACGTTAGAGAAAGCTGAAATCTATAAGTTCTAAACCAATTTTATGATGATAGAAGGCACACGCCGTGTCCCGTCACCCAACGCATCCGCTTGAACGATCATTTGTTATTAAAGAACCTAACCGCTTTTTACTGATAACTGAAAACTACTGAAAAATATGCCTATTCACACACAGGACTACCGTCATTGGGAAGGCACCCTGAAACCACGTCATTACACAAGGTGGTGGATCATTGCCAAGGCTGAACTTAAACTGCTTGCGCAACGCAAGATTGTTCGATTAATTGTTGCAATTCCACCTATAATCTACATTTTCGTTCACGCGATACTCATCTATATCATTAACCAAGTACCAGCTGCGACGCTTCCATTTGAAGTGAACGCTGATTTTTTTCAGAAATTCCTATTTCGACTTGTGCCGCCATCAGCGATGTTAATTGCCCTGATAGCCATTTTTGGCGGTTCCGGGTTAATCGCTACAGACCTAAAGAACAACGCGCTTTCCCTTTATCTATCCAAGCCTATTTCATGGATAGATTATCTCATCGGAAAATTTGCAGTCATTGGGATTTTACTTGGCTGTCTCACGGTGGTTCCCGGACTTTTGCTATTCCTTGAGCAGGCACTGTTAGCCGATATATCCTTTCTTAAAGAGAACTATTGGCTGCCTTTCTCGATCATCGCCTATTCGGTGCTAATTGTCCTCTCTGCCGGCTTATTAATACTACTCTTTTCATCACTCACCTCAAACCCTCGCTATGCCACGATCGGTTTCTGTGCTGTGTGGTTTGGTTCGCCTGTCATCCAACAACTGCTTAAAGCAATTACCCGCACCAGTAAAACGGCTGTCGTCTCGCTTTGGGCAAATTATGACATTCTCGGTTCAGTACTCTTTGACGGTTCACACAGCCATGCTGTACATTGGGTTTGGTCGTTCCTTACTGTACTGGCACTGATAGTCCTCTGCCTCTTCGTGCTTCATCGCCGGATTCGGGCAGTTGAAATTGTTAAGTAACTGTTAGCGTAATCTTGCACCGTTTGCGTCCCACATCTCACTCTCCGAATAGACCTGCGGCGGTGTTATCGGTGTCAGTGTTGGTAGCCAATCTTCACGGAACCGTTGAACCAATCGCACTGCATTCTGATAGGCGATCCGTTCTTTTGTTTCATCGTCAAGGCGTGCCGCTTCAATCTGTGCTTGGACTAAGCGAAAATCGTAGTACGGTAGATCGCTACCGAACATAATTCTATCGCTGCCGAGGTGATTGACGAGATGTACCAGGTCCCAACTCTCATCTGTACCGTCCGGCTTTTGTGCGACATCGAACCAGATATTCTCCTGCTTTCCGCACTGCTCAATAGCATCAAGATGTCCGGCTTTGGTCATTGAAACATGTCCAATGATAAACGTTACCGATGGGAATCGCCTTGCATAAGCGGCGATATTTTGCGTGGAACCTGCCTGATGTAATAGACACAGTCCGTTGTGCATCGCCACCACTTCGAGGAATGCGTAAAGTTCACCACCGAGTGAATGTCCTGACAGTCCTGGGTGGCACATAAATCCGACTAAACCGTCTTCCTGCATTGCTCTGTCGAGTTCATCCACCCCAGCCTGTTCGTGTCGCACTTCCACGTTACCGATCCCAATCGGAAAGCGTTCGGGGTGCAGCCTGCAGGCATTGGCAACTGTCTCGTGTTGGGCACGCGTATCCAATACACCGCGTGCCTGCGGTCCGCCGCCTGTTGGACACGGAATTGCACCGATAACGTTTGCTGAAGCCATCCTTGCGAGGCATCGTCCAACGCTCTGTCCTATAGTTGGAGCGCGCGATACCGTCATACCAATATGGCAATGTACATCAAAATAGGGACGCATTTTTTAATTATTCCTTGCGGTTCGGTTAGGCGAGTTTAGCAATTGCGTGCTTTTCCGTAGAGTCGCCCTCCATTCCACTACGGGCTACGCGTTCTGGCTAATATTCTTTAGGACTTACGCAGCCCGCTTTGCAGGCGGGGTTTAAAACCCCGCCTGCAGTGTGTAATACGTTCGTTCTCATGGAAAAATGCGTAAGTCCTAAAGGTGCTAAAATTCTGGAACAGGTGTGTAGGTATTAAAGCCGTCTGTTCTATCTTTGCCTTGCAATAGATAGATGTAGTGTGCGCGCCGCCACTCTGCACCGGGGTACCGGACATCCGCTGGCATGTAGCGCATTGTGTAACCGCACCGGCGTTTCTGTGAGACGTTCGGACTTGAGTTGTGGATTGTCCACGCATCGTGGAAATGGCATTCGCCGACCTCTAATTCCAAGTTGACCGCCTTGGATGTGTCAAGGTCATCTTCCACGACTTCGCTGCCGAACAAGTTGTTTTTCCGATCAACAGATTCATAGCGACGATCGCGCAATCTGTGGCTGCCAGAGATGACGCGCATACATCCGTTTTCGACCTTCGATTCATCAACCGCCAGCCACATCGTGATAACGTGCATCGGATCGAGAGACTCACCCCAATAGACACCGTCTTGGTGCCACGGGACTGCCATGCCGTCGTGTTCGCGTTTGCTAATAAAGTGGCTCGACCAGAGAACGATATCCGGTCCGATAAATCGCTCTATTACCTTCAACACGCGTGGGTGCGTCAGGTATTTGAATAGATAGGGATGCTCAAAATGCGGCACATCCATCTGCTCTGGACGTCTGCCGTCCGGCAAATTCTCAATCATATCGTCCACATAATCCCGAAGTTCGTCTAACTCAGGTTTCGTGAAGATGCGTCCATACGTGAGATACCCGTTTTCTTTGTAAAATTTGACCTGCTCATCAGAGACAGTCGTTTCGAGTTGCCAATCCATGTGTCACCTATTTCTCTAAAATTTCGATCCATCGCTGGCGGCGTTTCAAACGCCATCAGCAACAGTGCTTCGTTGGTTGTGGGTTCTACTGTTTTATCCAAGAATCCAAAACGATCCTAAGAGAGCGTTTATTCTGTTTTAATTTTTCCCCAAGCGGTAGCCAGTTTATCATTTGGCGAAACAGCCTCCGCCCCCAACGTCCGCGCCAGCCCTTTCTCGGCGATTTCCGTTATCTGATCTTCTGTGAGTACAATGTTGAAGAGTGCGACTTCGTCCATTGCACCATCCACAAGGGTCCGGACTGCGACACCGACTTCACCACCAATCGTGAAAGGCTTATGGTTATCTTCGTTCTCTTTTTGCTGCGCGGAAATATCTTTTTCAGCCTCCAGTTTGCCGTCACGGTATAGTTTCATCGCGCCTTTTCGGTCAGCAGTTGCGGCGAGATGGTGCCACTTTCCATCATTGATGGGTGATGTACCAAAAAGGTGAACGCCTGCACCCTGCGCCAATCCGAACCAGAACAGCGGTTTCCCTTTGTTATTCGGGTCAAGGTTTCCGCGAACGCACAAGATATAGCCGTGTCTCGGCATAGCGAGGTCAGCCTTTGAGATGAGGCTTGCATGCCATCCATCGGGGGTCTTTGAATATTTGAACCATGCAGCCATAGAAAAATTTGATCTTCCTACATTCAAAAGTTGTGAGGTGCCAGCGTTAGCCAAACTGCCGCTCTTGAATTCCAATCCGCCATCAAATTTACCATCAGTCCATTTCACGGGGTCCAAGAACTTCGCATCAAGTGCGTTTTCCGTCAAATCTTTAGCGACATCCCCTTTTTCTTCATTAAAGAGCCAAACACCCACTGCGGTTTCAGGATCAACTACGCTGAATCCTTGTGTGGCAGACATTAGTATTATCGCACTGATAACAGACCCGAAAATCATCAATTTGCCACATTTGCGTCTCATTTCCGCTCACCCCCAAGATTGTTTGCTTTGGATTTTGGCACGAATTCGCATCGGATGTCAAGTAATTTTTTCTTTTTCAATGGTGTGTTCGGTTTTCTGACAACTGACAACCGATAACTGAGTACTTCTGAACGCATCAGACATTGGTTGACTTTTTTGTTCGGTATGTTAAAATACTGTTTGTCCATTATATGTAAGATGTGGAATTTTTACTATCGCATCGCTATTTTACGCCAATCTTTTACATATTATTTTTGAGGGAAACGTCAACTACCCAAGTCTAAAGACTTGGGCTTGTGAACATCCGTAGCCACACGGGGACCCACAAGTTAAACAGTTTTCTACAGTCATATATCGCCGTATCTGTGTGTGGCAACACGAACAATGTTTCGGATGCTCCCCAAGTCTGATGCCTCTTGGATACTGTGATCTGGATGGGGCAATATATACCCGAAAGGGGTTTACGTCATGTTAGTGCCGGTTGTCGATAAAAATCAAAATCCCTTAATGCCGACGAAGCCTTCGCGGGCAAAACGGTGGATACGATCAGGGAAGGCGACGCCATTTTGGAAGAACGGCATCTTCTGCGTCCGTCTAAACGTTGACCCATCAGATACCGAGTTCCAAGAGATTGCTGTCGGCATAGACCCCGGCAGTAAGAAGGAAGGCTTTACAGTCAAATCAGAGGTACACACCTATCTGAACATCCAAGCCGATGCTCACAGCAAAGTCGGTAAGAAAGTTGAAAAGCGGCGTGAGTTACGTAGAGGCAGGCGTTCACGGAAGTGCCCGAATCGCAAGCACAGGACGAATCGTCTCGCAAATAAAGAGCGTATGCCTGCTGGCACGCGTGCGCGTTGGGACTGGAAACTGCGCATCCTTGACTGGTTGTCTAAACTCTATCGAATTACGCACGTCTGTGTTGAAGATATTAAGGCACGCAGCATAGAACGTGCGAAGAAGTGGAATCAGTCATTTAGTCCTTTGGAAGTCGGTAAGCAATGGTTCTATACTCAAATAGAAAAACGGTGGAAACTGCTAACACTTCAAGGGTGGGAAACCCAAGAGATTCGGAATAGGTTAGGGCTGAAGAAGTCTTCAAAGAAACTCGCTGAAACCTTTGACGCACATTGCGTCGATGCTTGGTGTCTCGCTTACCATGTCGTTGGCGGTAATGGTGTTATAGATAACACAGATATATTCTGTATATCGCCTATCCCGATACGCCGGCGTGAACTCCATAGGCAGAACCCACAGAAAGGCGGGAAAAGACCCCGCTACGGTGGCGCGACTTGGCATGACTTGGTAAAGAACACCTTAGTGAGACACATCAAGTATGGTCTAACGCGTATCAGTGGCTTTGGTAAACAGGGGATAGCGTTGTATGCCTTGGAAGGTCAACGCTTCTGCCAAAATGCGAAAGCCCGTGATTTTAGGGTGCTCACGCGTCTTAATTTCAATTACAGGAGCGGGCATTCCTCCCAACGCTAAAGCATTGGGTCTCCTGCCCGAAGATTAGATGAATTTTAGCAAACGGTTTTATGCTTTGGCTTTCTTGATGATGTTGTCTCTACCTCTAACGGTTATTGCCGATGAGGAGACCGAAGAAGCTGTTAGAATGGAAGAGGTCGTGGTTACCGCGCGTAAACGTGAGCAAAGCTCTTTTGAAGTACCACTCTCCCTTTCGACGCTCCGAGGGGAGCGATTCGATACTATACGCTCGTCGGGGATGGATGTCCGTTTTTTGTCAAATCGCACGCCGAGTTTGCAGATAGAGTCGTCGTTTGGACGCATCTTTCCACGCTTTTATATCCGCGGCCTCGGCAATACGGACTTCGACCTCAACGCTTCGCAGCCGGTTTCGCTGCTCTACGACGGCGTTGTGCTTGAAAACGCCTTGCTAAAGGGATTCCCCGCCTTTGACTTGGATCGGGTAGAAGTGCTTCGAGGCCCACAAGGAACACTGTTCGGACGCAATACACCTGCGGGTATTGTGAAGTTTGAATCGGCGCGCCCAACACAGACTTTGGAAGGGTACGGACGGTTGAATTACGGGCGATTCAACAGCAGTAATTTTGAGGGAGCGGTATCGGGACCGATTGTTCCATCTGTGCTGTCGGCACGGCTCTCGCTGCTCGCGCAGTGGCGGGACGACTGGGTAGATAATGAACATACAAGCGAAGCTGATGTCTTAGGTGGGCATCAGGACTTGGCAGGGCGCGTCCAATTGTTGTGGACGCCTATGCCGGAATTGGAAGCACGACTCAAGTTCCATGCGCGTGATCTTGACGGCACTGCACGCCTGTTCCGCGCCAATATCTTAGCAAAGGGTGAGGGTGGACTGGGGCAGGATTTTTCCCGGGACAGTATTGCACACGACGGACGTAATGAGCAGACCCTAAGCACGCAAGGTTTGGGAGTTGAGGTACGTTATGATATTGGGGACTTCCAACTCGTTTCACTAACCGGATTTGAACGGTTGATTAATTTTTCGCGTGGTGACATTGACGGCGGATACGGGGCTGCGTTTCTTCCGACGAGTGGTCCCGGTGTGATTCCCTTTCCGTCTGAAACCGCGTCCGGTATTCCGAACCTGCAACAGTTTAGCCAAGAAGTCCGATTGATGAGTCCCGCAGCGCGCCGTCTTGCCTATCAGTTTGGGTTGTACTATTTCCGTGAGTTTGTGGAAATGGAGGATTTCAACTACGACACACTATCTGGCGGTGCCTTGGATGGTGTAGCACGACAAGAGCAGACATCTACAGCCCGGGCAGTGTTCGGAGCGTTGACTTTCCAAATGCTTGAGAATTTGGAACTCGGTGCTGGATTACGATTGTCCCATGATGTCAAGGACTATACGGCGTGGCGAGATCAAGCACCTGCTGTTACCGGTGCGGGTCCGTTGGCTCCTATCCACCAGAATCCGCAGGACACAGTGTGGAGCGGGGATCTGAGTCTTCGTTACCAAGTGTCGCAAAATGTGCAGACGTATTTACGTGCAGCGCGCGGATTTCGTGCCCCGAGCATTCAAGGACGTTTGCTATTTGGTGATGTCGTCACAGTCGCCGATACTGAGACGATTCACTCTTTCGAGGGCGGCACGAAGCTGCGTTTGTGGGAACAGCGGTTGCATCTGAATATGGCGGCGTTCCAATACTTTATGCAAGATCAACAATTGACAGCGGTCGGTGGTGAGACGAATTTCAATCGGTTAGTGAACGCTGATCGTACGATTGGGCGAGGCGTTGAAGCGGAGTTGATTTTTATGCCGATCACTGCACTTGAGGTTTCGGGAGGACTCAGTTACAATCAGACACGGATTGACGATCCGAATTTGGCGATACAGGGGTGTGGCGCGCCGTGTACAATGCTGGATCCGACTGTTAGTGATGGCATTTATTCCATTGATGGGAACAGCCTGCCGCAGGCTCCGGGATGGATTGCAGATGTGGCACTGAGCTACGCGCTCTCGCTTCCGGCGGGTGTCCGGCTTGTCGTTTCCACGGATTGGGCGTATCGCAGCCGAGTGCGGTTCTTTCTCTACGATTCTGTGGAATTCGCCGATGATTGGCTCTTGGTCGGTGGTGTCCGGCTTGCCTGCCTATTGCCTCATGCCGACGTAGAAGTCGCAATTGCAGGGCGCAATATCCTCAACGATACGTCCCCTACCGGTGGCATTGATTTCAACAATCTGACAGGCTATGTCAATGAACCGCGGTTTTGGAGTCTGGAAATAGCTCGGCGTTTTTAAGCATTAATGCGGTTGGGGAACCAGGGAATGAAGTTTGTGCGTTTTCACTGCTCCCCATGTAGTAGTGAGTGAACGGGGTTGTGGTGAGACAGGCAAGGTATACGCGGGATCGAACCAATCGCCTCCAGAATTCCGCTTAATGTGTGTTAATTGCGTCTGAACACCGCTGTCCACATCAACTTTGAAGATTTGTAGATTCCCATTAATTTCCTGTGTATAAAGGACTTCTGCTCCATTTGGCGATAATGCGGGAACCATTGCCCTAGGCCCCGCTTCATCAACAATTTGCCGGAGACCGGTACCATCACGGTTAACGATGTAGATTGTCAACTTGTCTATCCACGCGTCGGGCACACGTTCACCAACTGCGAGCGGCGGCAGTGGATTGTTATTCCAAGAAAAGGCAAGTTTGTCCCCCACAGCAGACCAAGATGGAAAGGATTGTCCACCCCTTTCCGTCAAAGGCAGAAGATGTTCCCGTTCTCCTGTGCGGATGTTGATAAGTGCAAGTCGTGACTCTTGACCAGGGCCACCGACTGAACAGGCGATCTCTGTTCCATCTGGTGACCATGCCGGATACAGCGCATTCACGAGGGATTCCTCTTTCTGTTTACCCAAGGTCGCAGTGTAGATAATGGATGCGCGAAGGTTCTGAACCTTGTGCATGTGAGCGATCTGTTTACCATCCGGTGCCCACGTCGGATGGTATCTATAAACGACTTTTTTGAAGACGCGTCGGACGTTAGACCCATCTGGATCCATCAGATAGAGGTCTCGGATGCCATCGCGATCGGAGACGAAAAGAATCTGCTCACCGGTTGAGGACCAGACAGCCTGAAGATCCTCTGCACGATGTTGTGTGAGGTTCACCTGTTTAGAGCCATCTGGATTCATGACGTAGATTTCGCGATTGCCGTCCCGTGTGGAGGTAAACAGGATTTTGGGGGTCGTTGGTGCCTTTGCGAAAAGTAGAGAAAGGTTTGCACATAACACGATTAGGCTGAATACACTGAAAATGAAGAATTTGTTATTATGCATCGGACGCTCCTCTGTAGTTAGAAACTAATGCTGACACGCATTTAGCGTTGATTTCCCCTGCGATGAAGTTTTTTAAATTGACACCCACAAGGGATTTGTATAAGTCCTGTTATTAATGACACAATTTATTAGCGAAAAGGGTGCATAATTTCGGAGAAATCGTAAGAAGTTATCAATTATCAGTTGTCAGAAATTGGGTGTGTAAAGTTACTGAAACCGTAACGATTTGCAAAATATCTTTCCTATTCTCACAGAAGAGTCTCCTTCCTTAAAAGGCATTTGCTACGATAACGAGGTCTTGGATATTCACAACACCATCGCCATTGAGGTCCGGTTCTGCTTCGCCAAGCGCATTCGCTACAATCACAAGGTCCAGCACATTCACAACACCATCACTGTTGACATCCACAGATGTGCCGGTTCCCTGTTTCAGATACATCTCACCATCTAAATCGGGGAGGGTGTGTTGTGTGGCAGTAATTCCACTGGCGACCCCTGTCGTTTCCATCGGCAAAGTGATCGTCTGTTCCTTTCCGCTCCGGTTATAGACTGCCCAGCCGTTGGTGAACTCACGGATAAATAAACCCTCAACATTTTTATTATACAACTGCGCTTTTTCTCCGACCGGACGACCGAGCGGGGCATCCCAGAACGGATACCAGTAGTGCTGGTGCGTATGGTCACCCGGTTCGCCACGCGCGTGTTCAGCGGAATGCCCCTCCCAGATCTCATAGAGATGCGTATGATTTCGAGAGACAATTCCACTCACAAGGTTGACATAACCATTTGAGTGGGTAAGACTCAATGTCGTAAAGACACGCATCCAACGCTGATTTGTGGGGCTGTCAAGCGGTTCCCTTTTATCTGCCCAACCTTCTAAGCAATTGATTTGAGGGTATTGAAAGTTCTGCTCTGACCATAGCAAAGTGCTTTCCATTTCAGCGAGTCCTGCGTAATCGCGACCATCAATTGTTTCCATAAAAGTGCCGTTCACATAAGAGGCAGAACGCGGGATCTTGGTTCGATTCGTGTTAACGATGATAAGAAAATCGTCTCTGACTGCATCGCTGCCCTCACGCATACGCCGAAGCATTGTAATCGCCGCTTCGCTAACATCAGAGGCGTAATATCGCGCCTCGCTACTGTCGCGCCAATCATCCCGCCACCAATCTAAGAAAATGCCGTCAAAGAGACCGCATTTCGCAATTTGAATTGCTTGTTCGACGAAATAATCTTGCACTTCCGGTAGTGTGAAGTCGATAAGAAACACACCCCATCCAACATCTTCAATCCTGTTTCCTGATTCATCTCTCAACCAATACGGCCAATCCTCTGGATATTCACTCGGATGTGCCGCGTAATAACCTAACGTAACAAGAAAAATCATATTTGGATTCCGAGAGAGCATTGCATCTCGCTGTTCCTTTGCGGGTTCAAATGCCCCAAAAAGTCCTACACCGTCAGATGTCGCACGCCACTGTACCCCAAATCTCAGCCCAGAGAAGCGTAAGTCATGATATGCTAAGCGTTCATCCCAAGATAGACTTGGCAAGTTGATAATATTCTGCCATGCTGAAAAAATTGAAGGATAGTCACGATTCTCAATTCGATCAGAAACAGGGACGCTCTCTAAGTTACAAGATTCATCATGCACGAATTCTATCAACCTGGATGTTGGGATAGCGGAAAAATCGCCAGCCAGATTGCCATTAATGATGAGCTTTTCCAGATTCACCAATCCTGCAAGCGGCGAAAAATCTTCGATCTGATTGCTGTTAAGCCAAAGTTCTTTTAGATTCACCAACCCCGTAAGCGGCGAGACATCGACAATCTGGTTGCGCCACAACCGTAGCACTTCAAGGTGGACAAGCCCCACGAGTGGCGAAACATCTGAAATGGCGTTGCCCCCCAAATCTAAGAATGTAAGTTTCGCCAAATTCGCGAGTGGATGGAGGTCTTGGACATGATTGCCCACAACAGCCAGAAACTCAAGGTTTACAGCATACTCCAAACCTGTGAGATCGCTGATCTTTTCAGTTATCTGAAGTTCCAATGTATTTAACGAAGCCAACCGCAGCATATCCGCTTTCGTCAAAGGGGAGTCAGCATCCATTCCAAGTTGCTGACGAACCGCTTTTTGAAGAATCGGATCCGGCATCCAATGTGTTTCTTGTGCATAAACGATGTTAATGCCTATCAACAAAGCAACAATAAGCGAAAAAAGTCTTTTATACATACCATCTCCTTGTGGATAATCAGCTGTTGTTTTCACTCAAAAGCGTTTGCAACAATAACAAGATCGAGGATGTTGACAACACCATCCTTGTTCACATCTACGCGTCGATTGTTCGGATTCAGCGTTCCGATCTGCTGTGCGACGAGTGTGAGGTCAAGGATATTGACGACACCATCACTGTTTACGTCTCCGAATACCCAATTTTGTCGCTCTCTTGCGAGTTCCAGCAGTTTGTGTGTTTCGATGAAAGCAGAGTCTAAAGCAGATATTCCGTGAAGTTTAAGTATAGGTACGACATCCCAGACTTCATATACTTTTTCATACACATGGAATTTTTCAGGATTTCTATCAGGGTTAGGGGTTTCGAGATGTCCATAGTGCAGTGCATAAGGCGAAAACAGGAAGGAACTAATTGGATGGGGTTGATGTACAGGTGGCACATCCCCCCGCTTTGCCAACCTTTCATGTAAAAAGGTGACTTCATTGATACCCTCACCGCTGAGAATGATACCGGGCATCGCTTCTCTGAGTTCTTGATGGAGTAAGATATTCCCTTCTGCCATTGTCAAACCGTCAATTGGAGCATTGTTCACGATGTACGAACTGATGTCGAGATGAAAGGCATCGACTTGGTAGATTTCCCATACGTTTTTTAATCGATCCACCAGCATCTTTCTAAATTCGCTTGAAGCGGGATTAATCCAAGCGTATTGCACACGCAATGGGTATCTATTATTCAACCATCTCGATCCTATCTTTTCACCTGTCCAGGGATGGCGCATTTGATATTTTTCAAATTCTGCATAAAGCGGATTTAAAAGTGAAACGGCTACCATATTCGCATGTGGAATTACCCTGAATCCGTAGCGTTTTGCTTCTCTCAGAAAATCTCCGAAATTTGCGAAACTCGTTACAGGTGTATAATCAGGATAATTTAGAGCCCAGCCGGATTCTCGCCAGTCCTGCGCGTATAATAGTGTTTTTTCAGGGTCTACGAGTTGAGAAAGTTTTCGTAAAATTCCTGCCTCCATATCACTGTTATAAAAGGGACAACTTATCACCAATTCAATATCATTGACCCATGCGGGCATCTCGGAGCGGTCAGCGGGACCGAGTGCCTCGTGCATCCATTGTCTATGGTGAAGGGCGGGCACTTGCCAGTCGCCCTGATAGGCGTTCAATCGCCATGTCGCAGTCGTGATCTGTTTCTGTTGGTCAATAGGTGCGGGTGGATGTTGTCCAAAATTGAGGGCAAAACTCCCGCGTTCGATAGTATATTGAAGTGTTTTAAAGTGGTATTGCGTATCGTCGCTACGGACGAAAACACCCCCACGTTCTCCTTGAAGAATAGCAAGTTGTGCCTGCCAGTATCCCGGATACTCATATTGATCAGAGAATTCAAGGATTTGACCGCCCTCAATGGGAGCGATAACATCTACAACTGCGTTAGAGAGATTTGCGAACCCCCACATAATGTGTTCAATACCCTCCACTACTGATAACCCTTTTTGACGAACCAAGAGATCCCCGGTATCTGCATCTATACCGATAAACAGGTGGAGAATTGCCTCATCATTGTGATAAATTAATTCGCATTTAAGTGGTGAAGGTTCCCTTTTTATTTCTGGTGCGGTATCTGCTGTAATTTCTATTCCACCTCTTCTTAATATAAGCCGCGCGATCGCTTCACTCTTGCCTTGCGTATAGGTTTCTTGCGTAAGTTTGTTGTGAAAATGGGTGAGTCGTCCGCCCTCAAAGTGTGCGGTATAACGATCCGTTTCCGCAACAACTTTGCCTTGTTCATTGACCATCAGAGTGTTCGCCAACGCAACAGAGACTAAAACAAACTGCAATATCAAGATATAAGCACATTTCATCCAGATATTTCTCATAAATTCATCTTCATCTTGCATTATTTCGTGTTTTCTATTCAAAAGCATTTGCAACAATTACGAGATCAAGGATGTTGACGACCCCATCTCCATTTAAATCAGGTTCAGATTCGCCAAAGGCGTTTGCTACGATGACGAGATCAAGAATGTTAATCACATCGTCATTATTGATGTCAGCAGGAGCGTTCCTGGCAACTTCCCTTGGAACATTGGGATTCCGGAGGTAAATCTCGCCGTCAAGGTCGGGGAGCGTGTGCGAATGTTTATTCTCCATACCGCTGGCGACACCGGACACCCTCTCTGGCAAATAGATGTTCTGCTCCTTGCCGGAGCGGTTATAGACCGCCCAACCGTTGGTATACTCACGAATAAATACGCCTTCGATAGCAACGTCTTCTTTGTTTTTGTAGCGTTGTCCTTTTTCACCAATCGGACGACCCAAGGGTGCGTCATAGAACGGGTACCAGTAAACCTCAGGGCCATACTTGCCGGATAGCCTGACATACTCCACATAGCCATCAGAAAGTGTGAGACTCATGGTTGTGAAAGTGCGCATCCACTGCTTGTTTCGAAGAGAATCCGGAGGTTCTGTATCAATAGTGAACGCGTTTAAACAATTGATGCGAGGCTCGCGAAAATTAGATTCCGACCACATCAAAGTATCTTCAATATCCAAAAGGTCTGCGCGCGTATAACCGAGATGAATCGGCATTCCCTCAACCTCCTCCACCCGCATAGGGTGTGTTTCCATGAAAGTGCCGTTGATATATTCCGCCCATCTCGGGATCTTGTTTTCACCGGTGTTTACTATGATCAACATATCGTCGCCTGCGATGGCACGGGCACCTTGTATAATACGATCTCGTGCGATATATTCCTCTGCTTGTGTGCGACCTGTCCGTCCTTCCCAGAGTAATGCACCGCCACCCCAATGATCAAAAAAGATACCATCAAACAGACCACAGGCGGCGACCGCTCGGACTTGGTCAAAAACAAACGCTTGGGTCTCAGGGAGTGTGAAATCTAAAAACGCAACCTCACTACCACCTATAATACGATTTCCATTTTTGTCTCGAAGATAGAGGTCTCGCAGAACACCATCTTCAGGATATAGCCGAGCAGGCAGCCCACTGTAATATCGAATTGGCACAAGCAATATTGCGTTTGGATTGAACGCTAAAATCGCCTCGCGGCGTCGCTTGGCTTCCTCAATATTACCTACGCCAGATATTAATCGGACTCGTTCGTCATTACCAGGTTCACCAAACGCCCATTGAAGCTGAAGCGTTGAAGGACAACAGAAATGGAGGTCAAAATAAGCGTTAGGTTTAATCTCGGAGGTCTCTGGCGTTGGAATGACTGGCGGTTTATTAGGAACGTAAGCCCATGATCCGAAGATGGACGGATATTCACGCCCTTGAATACGGTCAGAAAAAGGGATACCTGGGACATTACAAGTTTCGTCGTATACGAACTCTGTCAACTTCGATGTTGGAATCGCGGAAATATCGCTACTCCTATTGCGATGGATTTCAAGCCACTCGAGGTTCACCAACCCTGCAAGCGGAGAGAAATCTTCAATCCGATTATTGGGAAGCAGAAGCACTCTTAGGTTTACCAAGTTCGCAAGCGGCGAGACATCAACAATTTGGTTGTTCCACATACTTAACGTTTCAAGATTTACAAGGCCGGAAAGCGGTGTTAGATCCGAAATCGGACCTCCTCCAAAACTTAGGTATCTGAGTTCCACCAAATTCGCAATCGGACGCAGATCCTGCACACGGTGTTTCTCAAGAAGGAGAGAGTGAAGATTCACAGCATATTCCAAACCTGTCAAGTCACTGAACTCTTCGGATATATTCACTCGATTTGATGCCAACACCAGCAAGCGATGCATATCCCCTTGCGTCAAGGGTGTGTCTGTATCTATTTTCAGTTCCTGACGAACAGCCATTCGTAGATTCGGATCCGGCATCCACTCTTCAGTATCTTCCGCAGATACGATCACATTATATCCAAGTACACACATAACGGATAAAAGTAGCAACTGAAACCCTAACGATTTACAAAATATCTTTCTTATTCTCATAGAAGAGTCTCCTTACTTAAAATGCATTGGCGACAAGCACTAAATCTTGGATATTCACCATACCATCACCATTGAGATCAGGTTCCGCTTTGCCAAGCGCATTCGCTACAATCACTAAATCCTGAATATTTATTACGCCATCGTCATTCACATCCGCATCAGACCGGAAGTCTTTGAGATTCAAAGCAGCAAGTGGACTAAAATCAGTTGCCGGATTGCGCTTAATCCACAACTGCCACAGATTTGTAAGCCCTGCAAGCGGGCTAAAGTCTTTAATTTTGTTATTTGAAAGATGCAAACGTTGAAGTTTTTTTAATCCAGCGAGTGGACTAATATCCGAAATGCCGCTGTTTTCAAGGGATAAGCCCTCTAAGTTGATAAGTTTTGATAGCAGACTAATATCAAGATTTGTAACTGGAGGCATATCGTCCGTATCGTGCTGCCAGATGTGTAATTGGGTGAGACGCGTTAAGTTAGAGAGTGGACGGAGGTCTGTGATACGATTACCACCAATGTGCAGGAGCTTTAGGTGCGTAGCAAGCTCTAAACCCGTTATATCAACAACACCTCTGTTGTTTACCTCCAGAGAAGTCAGTAATAGCATTTTCTCTTTCGTCAAAGGTGTCGATGCGGACAGTCCGAGATTCTCCCGAACCGCTGCCCACAAGGCAGCGTCCGGCATCCAATCTGGCACCGAATCTTGTAAGGTCTCTGTTGTAAGTTCTAATACTTTGACGGTGCCATTGCTGATGGTGCCGGTTTCCTGTTTCAGAAACATCTCACCATCTAAATCGGGAACAATGTGTATTGTGCTTGTGATACCACTTGCGACACCGGTGGTTTGCATGGGGAGTTGAATCTTTGCCACCTTCCCACTGCGGTTATAGATTGCCCATCCGTTAGTGAATTCTCGGATAAAGAGTCCTTCACAATTGTCACAGAGTTGTGCTTTTTTACCGATAGGCTGTCCGAGATTCGCATCCCAAAAATCATACCAGGGAGCTAAGCGATGCCCGCCAGCCTCTGCAGACACGTGTGTTGTATAATCCACATACCCATCGGAGTGTGTGAGGCTCAATGTTGTGACAAGTCGCATCCGGCGTAGGTTCTCAAGACTATGGCTGGGTCCCTCTAATGCTCGTCCCTCTAAGCAGTTGACTTGTGGTGCGCGTAAGTTTTTCTCGTTCCAAGACAGGACTGCCTCCATTTCCAAAAGCCCATCGCGACTGAGATGCCATCTGTCTGATTCCATAAAGGATCCGTTGATAAGATCAGCGTACCTATCAGGTCGCGTCACATTCGCATTCACGAGAATCAAGAAATTTGGATGAACTCTTTCGCGCACGCTTCTGAATATATGCCTATGTATCTCGATAATGTCTTCATCCGTAATTTCTCTACCGGCAGATGCACTTAACTCTTTGTGAAGCGGTCTCCATTCAGCGGTCCTATTCAGTAAGAAACCATCCAATACTACCCCATCAAGTAGTCCACATCCTGCGATGGCAACAATCCAATTTATCCAAAGTTGTTGTGCTTCTGGACGTACAATATTAAGATAGGGTTTACCGCTCCAATAGACTAATTGTCCGTTAGCGTCTTTGAGAAATAAGTCAGTGTCTGGGGGAAATTCCTCTAAGAAGGGAACGACAAAGGGTTGAACGATAAACACAAGATTGGGATTGAGTGCCAGTTGTTTTTCTCGCACTGCGCGTGCGCGGTCTAAGTTTCCACCGATCCGTGTGGCAATTCTTTCGTATGGCGGTGTGTCTGAAATAAAATTTAAGTGTAACCAAGCGGAAAAATAAAGATCGTTTTTAGCAGCGCGTTGATGGTAAACCTCCGGATCGGTCCCAGGGTAGTAACGCGCAAGCTCTTCTGCGGTTTCAGCAAAGTTACTGTTAAACCCTTGAAAAATAGCAGGATAATTTTTGGTCAGAATGCGTTCAATAATAAGCGGTTCTGGTGGTAAGATTTCACAAATCTCATCATACTCAAAATCTGTGAGCATCAATCCTATTAGTGAACTTATATCATGTGTCCAATTCCCCCGGATAAGTAACGTCTGTAATTCCGTCAGTGCCGCAAGTGGACTGAAGTCCAAAATCTGGTTGTTTGTAAGATCCAGGATACGAAGTTTCTTCAACCCTACCAACAAGCGTATATCCGAGACCCTGCAATTTTCCAAAAAGAGTGCCTCTAAGTGGATAAGATTCGCCAACGGACTGATGTCAAGATTGAGTGTAATTGGAGAAACATCTGAGAGATGCAAATGTCTAAGGTTCGTCAAATTGGCAAGCGGTTGCAGGTCTTTTATCGGGCTCCCTTTGATCTGCAATATCCGCAGTTCAGTTAACCCCTCAAGTAGACTTATATCCTCTATTTGATTACTTGAGAGTTCCAAGATACGAAGTTTCTTCAGTCCCGCCAGCGCGCTTACATCCGCCGAAATCCAGGTATTCCACAAAGAGAGTACCTCTAAGTTGATCAACGTGGACAATGGACGTAAATCCAGGTTCATCGAATTTTCGGGGACATGCTCAAAATATAGTTTCACCAATTGCGTCAAATTCGACAGTGGACGTAAGTCTGTTATCGGATTCTGACTAATGGTAAGTTCTGTAAGATTCGTTGCGAATTCCAGACCTGTGATGTCATAAACGCCTTTATTCTCAACGTTAAGGGAGATGACCTCTTGCAGCTTCTCCTTTGTTAACGGAACACCCGGTAGTACCCCGATTGCACCCCGGATCGCAGCACGTAACGCTGCATCCGGCATCCAAGACTGCGCGGGATCGGTTTGCCCAGTTGGGTCTGGTATGGCATCATATTTAAGGTCTGTGAGATTCAACCCAGACAGTGGGTTCAAGTCTTTTATTGGATTTCCTTTGATCCATAACGTCCGCAGTTCAGTCAATCCTGCTAATGGACGGATGTCTTCAACTTGGTTATTGGTAAGATACAGAATACGAAGTTTCTTCAACGCCGAAAGCGGACTTATATCAAAAACCTCACAATTCTCTAGGGTGAGCATCTCTAAATTGATCAAATTCGACAGCGGACGGATGTCTGTTATCGGATTGTTGCCCATGATAAGTTTTATAAGATTGAGTTCAGAGAGTGGCATCAAATCTGTTATCAGATTCACCTCAATCGCCAATGTCTGCAATTCTGTAAGCACTGCAAGCGGACGGATGTCCTCAATTTCGTTATGCGAAATATCCAAGGTGCGGAGTTTCTTCAACACCGCCAGCGGACTTATATCCGTCGAAATCTTGGTCTTCCACAAAGAAAGCACCTCTAAGTTGATCAGCGTCGACAGCGGACGGATGTCAAGTGTTGGCGTATTTGGAGAGACACTCCAGAGATGTAATTTTTCAAGACTCGTCAAGTGGGAAAGTGGGCGCAAGTCTGTTATCGGATTCTTGCTGAGGTGCGATACTTCAAGATTCGTCGCAAACTCTAAACCTGTGATGTCCATAATATCTCTGCCATGGGCATCAAGGAAATCCAATGTTTGCATCTGATCTTTCGTCAAGGGTTCGTCTGCTGGTAGTTCTAAAGCCTCTCGCACTGCTTGCCGCAGGTTCGCATCTGGCATCCACGTCTCGGCATCTTCTGCATAGGCAAAAACATTAGGTACAAGCACACCTATAACGGATAAAAGCAGCAACCGAAACCATAAGATTTTATGTAAACGAAATATACCTCTAATTGTCATAGGCTAATCTCCTTATTCAAAAGCATTGGCGACAACCACTAAGTCTTGGATATTCACAACACCATCACCATTGAGATCGGGTTCTGCTTCGCTAAGCGCATTCGCAACTATTACAAGGTCCTGGATATTCACAACCCCGCCGCCGTTGACATCCACAGAGGTGCCAGTTTCCTGTTTCAGATACATCTCACCATCTAAATCGGGGAGGGTGTGGATTCTGCTTGTGATACGACTTTCGACACCCGTCGCTTGTATCGGGAGGCTAATTTCTTGTGCTTTGCCACTGCGGTTATACACTGCCCAGCCGTTGGTATACTCGCGAATGTAGACCCCGTCTCGGTTGTCGTAAGGTTGTGCTTTCTCGCCGACAGGTGTACCGAGGTCAGCATCCCAAAAATCATACCAATAAACATCACCACCACTATCCGTGGGGCTATCAAAGTCCACATAGCCATCTGAGAGCGTCAGGCTCATCGTTGTGAAAAGCCGCATCCACTGCTTGTTTTCAGGGAATTCTGGCGGTTCTTTGGTCAGCCCTTCCGCACTGACTACATTGATACGCGGTTCACGGAAATGTGCTTCTGACCAAATTAGGGTCTGTTCAATCTCAAAAATGTCCACATGCGTATAGCCAAGGGAGTTTTGTTGGCTTATATTTTCGCTATATCCTCTGGTGCAATAGGCACACCCTCTGGAACACCGATCTCTTCTCGGACAACTTTTCGGAGATTGGGATCGGGCATCCACTCCAACCCCCGTGCATAAACGATGTTAATGCCTATAAACAAGATAATAACAACCCAAAAAAGTCTTCTATACATACTATCCTCATAGATTCATATTTTTGAAGGGCAGGTACGAAACCTGCCCCTACATCTTAGGGATACCGCCTCGTCAAGCAGCACCTTCAGCAAGAAGCCTACGGTCAGGATGAGTGTCCAAGTTTAGATAGGTGAATTAGGATTTTTGCTTCTACTATTTGAGGATTATCATTTTGCGCAGGAAGGACAACTGATCTGCCTGAAGTTGGTAGAAATAGATGCCACTGGCAACGTGTTCCCCGACATTGTTCCTGCCATCCCAATAGGCGGCACGACTCCTGTTGGTGTAATAGCCTGCCCGTTGATGTCCGAGATTCAGTTGGCGGACGACAGAACCGCGTGTGTTATAGATGGTAATCTGCACATCACTCGGATTTGCTAAATGATAGGGAATCCACGTCTCTGGGTTGAATGGGTTGGGATAGTTGGCAAGTAACACTGTTTTTTCTGGAATCAGCGATGCTAAAAGGCGTTGAAGGTTAGCGATACCCCGTTGGAAGGCGATAGAACCGTCATTTTCAAGTTGCGCTTGTGTGATCCACGCCTGTATCATCGCGGTATCCAATCCGTGTATACCGTCCACGGCAAGAACCGAAGGGGCAGCCGCGTCAATCACTTCGCCTAAATGTGCTGCCACAATGATAAGGTCCAAGATACTGATAACACCATCACCATTTACGTCAACTGCTGAGTTCGCAGGTACAGTTTCCCCGAGTTGCCTGGCAACAAGCACCATATCCAGAATGCTTACCTGACCGTCCCGATTCACATCACCGGTAGTGAGCCGCTCCTCTATAGTGATGACGATCTCATGCGGTCCTGCAGTGATGGGCGTACCCGTGACAGCAGCGAATTGAAATCTATCGAGCCTCAATTGGGTTTGTCCAACTGTTTTTGCTGTGAATGTCACTGATAACAGGGTGCCGCTGCCGCTGACCCCTTCTTCGCTGAGTCTCACTGCACTAAGTTTGGTAATTTTGCCGGTCGCGTTATCAATACTACCTTCCTGGAAGAAAGTTGCACCGCCCTCGGGATTCAGGAAATCGCCTTCGCTCACTTCAACCACTTCAAGCATTGCGGGATCAAAAACAATATCAAATTGCCACCCTGCTAAATTGTAGATATCTTCTGCTCGAATTTCAAGCGTAAACGTATCCCCGGCATCGATAATAGGTTGGGAAAAAGCGTATCCGACACGCGGGTTTAACACCGTATATTCTGCGTCGGGCTCAAATCCCCAAAAACCGTTACCACCCGTCATTGTTGCAACTAACAGAACATTTGCCCCGTCTTTGAGTGTAACAGGAACAAAATGTTGGTAATCCGCACCACGTGCACCCCGTTCCTCATGAACCAAAGCACCGTTGAGCCACACTTTACCGCCACCGTCATTACCAACAAACAGCGTTACCTCTTGTTGCCGGGGTGCATACAGAACAACACATCCATAAATAACACCATGCCGAATAGGAGGCATTAACACCTCCGCAATGTTATTCCGCCCGGTAGGCGATATTTGGTCGGAATACCAGACGCTATCTCCAACAGGGTTGCCTTCGGTCGCGCCATGGGTTGAAACCTTTACTTCTGTCACCGCGCCCCCACTCGCTTCTGCCAGGTAATCTATGCGACCTTTAGGATTAAAATTTATCCCAGGCAGCAGCACCCATAACCAGGGACCTTCTATTTTAGCCCCCCCTGAGGAAAAGCAGGATTGTTGGACCAGATGAGCTTTATATTCTCGCGTAATCCATCTAAAGGCGAAAAGTCAGATACCATATTTCCACCAACGTGCAGCCATGTCAAGTTTTTCAACTGTGCCAAAGGCGATACGTCCAATATTTTGTTATCTGCGAGCTCTAACCATTTCAGGTTGGTTAACTTTGCTAAGAGCGATATATCCGATATACGGTTGCCTGCAAGACCTAAGCGTGTTAACCCCGTTAATTTCGCCACAGGTGAGACATCCGACACCCCGCACCCGAGCAAATACAGTTCTTTTAAATTTCTTGCGCCCTCCAGTGTTGATATGTCTGGCTCCCCACCACAAATATCTATGATTTCAAGCCCAACGAGTGACGATAGGTCGGACAAGGGGTTGCCCCAAGAATCAAACCTTTTCAGGTTCGATAAACCCGCCAGAGGTGAGAGATCTGATATGTTGTTATGGCTAACCTTTACATGTCTGAGATTTTTTAATTCCGCCAGAGGTGATAAGTCAATTACTTCATTGCCACTGATATCTAAGAGATCCAATTTTGTTAATCCCTTTAGTGGGGATAGGTCAGATATTTGGTTCCCCTGAATTTTTAACCATTCCAAATTCGTTGCAAACTCAAGTCCCGTCAAATCGCTGATGCCCTTTTCTTCAGGAAAAATCCGATCCAAAGTCGCCATGTCTTCCACTGTAATTGGAACGTTTGGTGTTTTTCCTAAAGCTTCCGCGATCGCTGCACGCAAGTTCGGATCGGGCATATAGACGGATGCCCCGGGGATGCGTTCCGTCTGAGGATCAACTGGCGTTACAGCACTTTTCGCTGGGAAATCCAGCGCAAAAACGATTTCACTAAACTGATTTGTCCACGTATCGCGTTTCATAGTGTTGTTCTCTAACACCAATAAGCCTAAATTCTGTAAACCCACATTCTCACGGATCTCCTGTAGAAACGTCTCAGTTCCTAAGCCTACCGCCGCTGCAGCGTGCGCCGCATCCACTGGACCTTGAAACGCCTCATGGAATCGCTGAATCGGTTCAATCCCACCGAATACACCCCCAGCGGCTTCGAGTGCCTGACGGTAAAGATCAGTGTCCTCGTCCACGAGCCCATCCATCGTCTCTCGCTCCACATATAACCGCAACGCTCGGTCTTTGTTAAAAGGTGGATCCGGATTTTTCTCAACAACACCACGCACCTCGTCTTCAAACGTCTTCATCCCTTCGGTATGGCAACCGATGCAGGAAAGTCCATTGCGGACGGTCGGATCACTCGCAGCCGGGTTAGAAACAATCTGTATGGGTGCTTCATTAAGCCGTCTGCCGCCGGCATCTGCGAGATAGTATGCCTGTAAACCGTTCGGCAGGTTGAAAATTATCTCGCCGCCATCGTGTTCAAAAGAAAGCGGATGTTTAAAGATATCCTGTTTCCCCACACTCCCAGCAAAGTCGTAGCTTTTCCAGTACGCACCATAACGCGAAGTATGTCGTTCAACAACCCGGTTGTGATTGGATACACCTGAATTGCTGAAACCCGCACGCCAAACGCGCTTACCCGCTGCATTTCGTATATTTTCAACAACATTCACCTCAAGCCGTGCCTCTAACGCTTGATCCGTCTCTGGGAGGTCCAAAATGTTATGGTAGAGCGGTGGCAGTGAAGCATTGGCAATAAACCAATCCACATGAACAAACGGCACTTCGCAGTCCATTTTTTCGCGTAACGTTATCAGTTTTTCACGCAAATGCTTCTGTGCTGGTGCCAGAAACTGAATCTCGTACGGATAGACCTGCTCAATCTGAGTCCATCGATTGACTCCGATCTCCCATTCATAATCCCGGAGGTCAATATAGAAAATCGTTGCTTCTGGATCAATGGGCTCCGGTTTGATAACCTCGCGTCCCCAAGAGAGACTGTTCACGAGTTTTGAGAGTGCCCGTCGATAAGCATGGAGTGCCTCCGTGGTTTCGCCAGCATTATACAGATGCGTCATCGTAAAATAGCGAGCGAAAACCCGATCAAACGGCGCGAGCGAGTTAACATGGTCCTCAATAGTTTCAAGCATCTTCTTAGGTGTAATGAAAGTGTCGGCTGCCTGGGAGGTATCCTCCCAGTTCGGTGCTCCCGCGAGAATCCATTGGCGAATGGTATCAATCGCAGCAGGTGTCAGTGGAGGTTGTCCGAGAGGCATCCGTTTTTCAACACGTTCTTCAACCAGCCGTTTATACAACTCAGATGCATCCGGTTTGCCCGAAACGACTGCACCAGTTTCAATGAGAGCGGTGTACGCAATGATGATTTCTTCAGTAAACGCGCCATCCGCGCCATGGCAGTTGAGACAACTTTGCTCAAAAATCGCATACGCCTGTTGTGCGAGGTTTTGTTGCGCATCAGCACTGTGAGCGTTGACCAAAATGGAGGTTAGCAAGCAAACGCATATAATAAATTTCTTCCAATTTTTCATGTATTTTTCTCCTTTTACTAAGGCTTTGATTGACAAGTTGTAATACGTAACAGATGAACCGTTTTCTATTTCAGATAAATCTCACCGTCTAAATCAGAGAGGGTGTGATTAACCCCAATAATCCCACTTGTAACACCGGATGCTTGCTCCGGTAGACGGATCCTCTGTTCCTTTCCGCTGCGATTGTAGACCGCCCAACCATTGGTGAACTCACGAATAAATAACCCCTCAACCGCATGTCCCTTACTACTATTATGATAAAGTTGTGCCTTCTTGCCCACAGGATGACCCAGCGGGGCATCCCAGAACCGATACCAATAGTGTTGGTGGTTGTGATCATGCGATTTACCTTCTATATGCGCCTTCTCATGTCCTGGCCAGATCTCGTATTCATGTTCATGGATTGTGCCCTTTACCCCTATGTCGTAGCAGACGTAGCCATCGGAATGTGTGAGGCTCAGGGTTGTAATGACACGCATCATTTGCTGGTTACGCGGGGAATCTGCCGGCTCAAGCGATATGCCACGCCCTTCAAGCGCATTTATTCTCGGTTCACGAAAATTCTGCTCCGACCATAACAACGTGCTTTCAATTTCACGGAGTCCAGCATGCGTGTAACCTGTGTCCTGTTCGTCCAGAATCGCTTCCATGAACATCCCATTAACGTAGGGCGCAGAAAGTGGTGCTTTATGCGGGTGCGTTTCGACGATAATCAGAAAATCGTCACCAATAACCTCACGCATACGGCGCACCATGGATATTCTTGCCGACCCCTCGGCTTCAACACTTCGATAATAAACACCTTGGTCATTATTATAGTGAATCCCGTAATTAATTATACACTTTTATAATATCATCAATAGATGCCTCAGCGTTATATTGACGCCTCCGCTTGATGTTAGCGAAATCCTTTTCAATCGGATTCAACTCTGGAGAATACGGCGGTAAAAA
>JAJDTM010000031.1 GCA_022827185.1 Candidatus Poribacteria bacterium | reverse complement strand
GATAGAACGTTTTTTTCATCGTTTGAAACAGTATCGTCGGGTCGCCACGCGCTATGATAAATACGCTGTCCGATACCTCGGATTCGTCTATTTTGCCGCTATGCTTATTACCACTAAAAAAAATGTAAACACTACGTAGTTAAGAGATAACTTATGGTTGTCCACCTCTTGGTAACCGTCAGTGTTTCAGTTGGGTAACAACAGGCACAAAGAGATGATCAAACATCAGAGACCCGCCTTATAACTAACAACTAATAACTTATAACTATTCATTAGGAGACAGATAATGATAGATCTATTTACAGGCGGGATAGCCCTTGTTGTCCTAATTGTTATCATCGTGTTTTTTTGGTTCGTCCCTGTTGGACTTTGGATCGCCGCTATCGCAGCCGGCGTTCCGCTCCGAATCTTTGACCTCATCGGAATGCGTCTCAGGCGAGTGAATCCGAATATTATTGTGAAAGGTTTAATCAGCGCACATAAAGCAGGGTTGAAGGTGACAACTTCCGAATTAGAGGCACATTACCTCGCTAGCGGGAATGTCCTCAATGTCGTTAGTGCACTCATCGCGGCCGATAAAGCGAGAATTGACCTCAGTTTTCAACGCTCCGCCGCTATCGACTTGGCTGGACGGGATGTGTTTGAAGCCGTCCAGATCAGTGTCAATCCGCGTGTGATTACCACGACTCGCATCAGCGCACTCGCTTTAGATGGGGTTGAGTTGATAACGACCGTCCGTATCACAGTCCGAACCAATATCAATCGGCTTGTCGGCGGTGCAGGTGAAGAGACGATCATCGCACGGGTCGGCGAAGGCATTATCAGCGCAATCGGTGCCTCTGAAACCTACGAAGATGTACTTGAAAATCCTGACATCATCACCAAGACAGTACTTGATCGTGGGCTTGATGCTGGAACCGCTTTTGAAATCCTTTCTATCGATATTGCTGATGTCAATGTTGGAAAAAATATCGGGGCAGAACTCCAAGCAGAGCAAGCCGAGGCAGATCTCGTTGTCGCACAAGCCAAGGCGGAAGAACGTCGCGCGATGGCGGTCGCTCGAAAACAACAGATGACTGCGAACGTTCAAGAGATGCGCGCAAAGGTGGTTGAGGCTGAAGCAGAGGTCCCTCGCTCCCTCGCAGGTGCGTTCCGTGAAGGCAACTTAAACATTGGGGAGCAGTAATCCTGCTACTATGGGCGCGGGCACATTATCGCGCGACTATAGCCATCTTCATCTTGTAGGCGAAATTTGAAACCGCGCCTACGGAATACTACGTCAATGGAGAAACATAAATATGACACCAACAATTGTTGCAATTATCGCTGTCGTAATAGTCCTATTCCTAATTATTATCAGTTGGCTCGTGCCAATCGGGCTGTGGATTACGGCTATCGCAGCAGGCGTTAAAGTAGGAATTTTCGATCTCGTTGCAATGCGCTTGCGGCGTGTCCCACCCACTGCAATTGTGGAACCGCAAATTAACGCAACCAAGGCAGGATTAACCCTATCTCTCGACGATCTCGAAGCACACTTTCTTGCAGGTGGACGCGTCGCAAGTGTTGTCGCAGCACTTATCGCAGCCGACAAAGCGAATATTGATCTCGGCTTCGCACAAGCCGCCGCTATTGACCTCGCAGGTAGAGATGTCTTGCAAGCCGTCCAAGTCAGTGTTACGCCAGAGATCATTGATATTCCCAGTCAAGACGATGCCACCAGCGGTATTACTGCTGTTGCCCGCGACGGTATCCAGTTAATTGTGAAGGCACGCGTCACTGTCCGAGCCGATATTGACCGGCTCGTCGGGGGGGCTACCGAGGATACCATCCGCGCAAGGGTCGGTGAAGGCATTATCACTACGATCGGCTCATCCGGAAGCCACAAGGAAGTTTTGGAAAACCCTGTCCGCATTTCAGAAACAGTCCTTGAAAAAGGCTTAGCCGCTGGAACCGCCTTCGAAATTCTGTCTATTGATATAGCCGATATAAACGTCGGCGAGAACGTCGGTGCTAAATTACAGACCGACCAAGCCGAAGCGGAACTCAAGATAGCACGTGCCAAAGCTGAGGAGCAACGCGCTCGCGCACAAGCGGAAGAAGAAGAAAATAAGGCACTCGTCGAAGAGATGACAATCAAACTCATTGAGGCTGACGCTGAAGTACCGCTCGCGATCGCTGACACACTTACCTCCGAAAGAATGAGCGTCATGGATTATTATGAACTCAGAAATATCCTCGCGGATACTGAAATGCGGCAGTCTATCGCAACGCCTGCTACTGAAGGACAGGACATAGATACAACTCGCTCATCACACTCACTCGGACTTTCATAGTAAGCACTATCGCGGAACTATAGCAGCATCCTGCTTCTTAAAGTCCCCTGATAAGGGGCGGTGAATGCCATACGGCATTCATACCCGGTGAATGCCCATAAGGCATTCATACCGTTGATTCTGATTCTTTAGAGGGTTTAAAATAAGGATAGGACTTACGCACTGCTTCTTAAAGTCCTCCTGATAAGGGTCGGTGAATGCCCATAAGGCATTCATACCGTTGATTCTGATTCTGATTCTGATTCTTTAGGGGGTTTAAAATATGGAAAATATCGCTTTTTTGCGTCTAAATGTCCAATATTTGCCCAGTTTGCGTAAGTCCTGAAGGAGAAAATGATGGAAGGTATTATCCAGTTGGTGGCGGGACTGATTGTCGTAATTCTGTCACTCGTTTTAAGCAATTCACGTCGGCGAAAAGCACAACAAATGGATAGAGAAAAAAAAGCGGGGGAGGGTACACTCGCAGAGAGTGATGGCGACGCAGCACCTCCCCCTTTCATGGAAGATTTTCCGTTCGCGACCGAGTTAGAGCAGATGGTGATGCAACAGGACGAAGACGAAACGGATGCAATGCCAGCAGCTGCCGAAGAACCAGAGCCGCCGGCACCACAAGAGCCAACGCAGCCTGTTGAGGAGCCGGGACCACAACCGCCACCAGTACCTGTAGAATCTCCAGCCGGAATTCGATCCGTCCCCGCTACCTCACTGTTGGATTTGTCACCACAAACATTCCGTCAAGGTATCATTCTCAAAGAGATTCTTGAGCGTCCCAAGTCTCGCCGAACAAGACGGTAGAAGTTTGAATTGATTAGGACTTACGCGTTGCCTCTTAAAGTCCCCCTGATCAGGGGCGGTGAATGCCCATAAGGCATTCATACCGTTGATTCTGATTCTGATTCTTTAGGGGGGTTAAAACCGTCGATTGCCTCTTAAAGTCCCCCTTAAGGGGCGGTGAATGCCCTAAGGCATTCATACCGTTGATTCTTTAGGGGGTTAAAATACTGAAATTACTGCTTTTTGCGTAAGTCCTGTTGATTACGCACCTTTGGGGTTTCAAATGCAAACCCGCCTCTTTTACATAACTGCTATTATCACCTCACTTTTCCTACTGTTTACGAGTTGTTCCCGCCGTCAAAAAATTTCAGAACAACAGATGCCTTCCCGTGTCGAGATTCCCGCCTATGCTCGGCATCTCAAAGATTTCAAAATCTGCCTTGACCCAGGGCACGGTGGACAAGGCCACATCTCCGATTACAAGCGAGGTCCCACAGGTGTCCGTGAGGCGGATGTCAACCTACAGGTTGCGCTCCACTTACGCGACATCCTACAAAAAGCTGGTGCTACCGTCGTTATGACCCGTATTGATGATTCCTATGTGAGTCTCGCAACGCGAAGTCAAATCGCCAATGAAAGTGGTGCGCATTTCTTCATCTCGCTTCACCATAACGGCATTGATAACCCAAAGACGAACTATACTTCTACGTGGTATCACGGCGATGCAGACGACTCACGCCAGAGCCTCGATCTCGCTCGGTATATTCAACACGAAGTCTCAGACGCACTGCGATTGCCGAGTTCCCCAGCAACAGGTCTCTATTCGGATAAGTTGGTAACCGCTTCTGGTTTTGGAGTTTTGAGATTGACTGAATGTCCAGCGGTTTTATGCGAGGCATCTTTTCTCTCAAACCCAGAGGAAGAGGCGAGGTTAAAAAAAGACGACTACCTCAGAAACGAGGCTTACGGATATTTCCTCGGTATCGCACGCTATGTCGCCGCAGGATTTCCGAAAGGCGTTCTGGTAGAACCACAACCTGAAACTATTATCCAGACCAGAACGCCACGACTACAGATTCGAGTCATGGATGGACTCCATCAACGCGGCGCGTGGATGCTCAAACGACAGCAGGTCTTCACAAATTCTATCCGAGTCAAAGTTGATGGCGTGAGGGTACCACATCATTACAATCCCGATACGGATCTGATTACTGTTGCGATTGAAGAACCGCTCGCAAACGGGGTCCATTTTGTCCAAACCGAACTCGTGAACTACTATGGAAATCACAGTCTGCCTTCATCCCAATGGTTCAAGGTGGCACCCCCAGCAACAACACTCTACCTCAGCGCGTGGACTGATACACTTCCGGCTGATGGAAAAAGTTACGTCGGTATCTCCGTAAACGCACGTGACGCTGAAGGAACACCGATTGCTGACGGTGAACCTATCTATGCCCAAACCTCAAATGGAACGCTGACAGAAACCCACCAACCCTCAAAACACGGCACATCGCATTTTTATCTATACGCACCTAACGCACCCGGCACGGCGACCGTAGAAGCCACTTACGGAGAAAAGCGCGAATCGTTGACAATCCATTTTGCAGATATTGACAACGCCATTGTGCAAGGACAAGTCTCTGACGCAGACGCCGGAAAACCGCTGCAAGATGTACAGTTACAGATGGATCCAAACTTAACCACAATTACGGACGCGCAAGGACACTTCTTCATTACAACCGATCCCACATCAAAAGTTCCGGTTGAAACAATGCTACACATTTCTAAGGTAGGCTACTATCCTGACAAACACAAGGTCAATATCACCCCAAATCAAGCAACCATTGTCCGTTCCAAACTTCAGCCTATTGCAGGCGGCGCGTTCGCATCAACTGTTATCATTCTCGATTCACGAAGCGATACACCTACCACAAAAAAATTGATCGAAACCTTGAAAGAACTGCTCAAACTTGCTGGCGCGGAGGTCTATAATATTCATACGCCCAGACAAGAGTTGACTATTGAGGAACGGATAAAGACAATTAACGCTATTCAGGGGAGAGGGTATTATCTGCAAATTAATCACGCCCCACAGAACAGAGACGAACCCGTTGTGGCAGCGCACTATCGAGGCAATCAAGTAACGGAAACATTTCTAAAGCGAATACTTGAACAATTCAACGAAACACTTTTTAAAACACCAATTGTCACAGTTCAAGACCGAACAACCCCCGAAATCCAACAGACAAACAAAATGGCGATGACGCTCGAAATCCGATCCTTAAATCAGCAAAACACATCTGCTGTAGAGGAAGCGCACGCTATCTTCTTCGGTGCATGGGCTTTCCTGAAAGCCGATGGAGATATTGAGGTGGAAGAACGGAAACGTTTTATGGCATACTTAAAAGAAACGCGAGCGTATTCTTCTGATTAAACAAAAGCGTGTAGCTTGGAACGTAGTGGAAAGCGGGTCTACAGAAAGACATGTCAAAGGCACTATCTACCTGAACGAACCGCAAGGAAAAATAAAAAAATGATTAGGCAAAAGCGCGTAGCTTGGAACGTAGTGGAAAGCGGGTCTACGGAAAGACATGTCAAAGGCACGACCTACCTGAACGAATCGCAAGGAAAATTAAAAAAATGAGTATTGTCTCTCGAATTACAAATCTACAACTCAAGCATCCGTTCAAAATTGCCCGTCGCGCAACAGATGCATACCGACAAGTGATCTCGGTAGACATTGATGGCGGTATCGGTGAAACAGCACCCGCTCGGTTTTACGGTGAAACCGTCGAGACAGTGAGCATTGCATTAGAAACTATTGCGCCAGTACTTCCGGACAATCTCGATGCGATCTACGATGTAATGGCGACAGTTGAGACAACACTCGGCGGCAATTACGCCGCAAAATCTGCCATTGATATGGCACTACACGACCGACTCGGTAAAAAACTCGGCGTTCCACTCTACAAACTCTGGGGACTCAACTCCCAGAAAACCCCTCGTACGTCGTTTACCATCGGGCTTGATGAACCCAAGGTAATGGCGGAGAAAACCCGACACGCCGATGCATATCCGATTCTAAAAGTCAAACTCGGTACACCTCGCGATATTGAAATAATCGAAGCACTCCGAGATGTAACTGATAAATCTATCTACGTCGATGCAAATACAGCATGGACACCAAAAGAGGCAATCCAAAAGATTCGTGAACTTGCGCGGTATGGTGTTGAGCTCATCGAACAACCGACAAAACCTAATGATCTGGCGGGTCTCAAGTTTGTCCGAGAAAACTCGGAATTACCAATCATTGCCGATGAGAGTGTCAAGCGCGCAAGTGATATTCCGGCACTTGCTGAGTGTGTTGACGGCATCAACATCAAACTCGTCAAGTGTGGCGGGCTACTTGAAGCACACCGAATGATACACATCGCTCGCACACACGGTTTGCTTGTGATGATCGGTTGTATGATAGAGAGTTCCCTCGGCATCACCGCCGCCGCACACCTAACGCCGCTCGTAGACTACGCAGATCTGGACGGCAACCTACTCATCACAAACGACCCGTACACCGGCGTAACCCTTGATAACGGTAAACTCATCCTACCAAAACACCCCGGTATTGGCGTTACGTAAAGAATACTCGCAAAATGTTATTTTCGGGATATATACAACCGCTAAACCAAATGGAGAAATTTAAAAATGACGAAATCAAACCGAAACGTCCTCATCACCGGCGGCACCGGTATATTAGGCAGTGCCGTCACCAAAGCCTACCTCGCCCAAGGCGATACCGTTGCTGTTACCTATCTCTTTGAAGAAGAGGTCGAACGCTTCAAACAATACAACCCTGAACTCACTGAAGACGTTACCTTCCTCTTCGCAAATGTTACCGAGGAAGCCGAAGTCCAGAAGACTGTTGCGGAATTCGTATCCAAATTCGGTGCCTTGGACATCTTGATCAACATCGTTGGCGGATTTGTCGGCGGAATCCCGGCGGCGGAACTTGAAGAGGATAGATGGGACTTCATGATGAACCTCAACCTCAAATCCGTTTTCCTCTGCTGCAAGACCGCAATTCCACACATGACAGCACAAAGTTACGGGAAGATTATCAACGTCTCCGCACGCGCAGGTTTAAAAGGCGAAGCCGGTTTAAGTGCCTATTGTGTCTCAAAAGGCGGTGTCCGCACTTTAACCGAGTCGTTAGCCGCAGAGGTAATGGATTCAGGTGTGAATGTCAACGCCATTATGCCCAGCATTATGGACACACCCATGAATCGGGAAGCCATGCCAGACGAAGAGCACGACCGATGGGTGGCACCGGCAGATGTTGCCAAAGTCATCTGCTTCCTTACTTCCGACGACGCAACCATCATCAACGGTGCTGCCATCCCTGTTTACGGCAGAGCCTAATCTACTGACACTTTGCACGGGCGGACTACAGTATCCGCCCGCTTTTCGTAAAGCGAAATTCACCGTGTCTCTACCTACTTAGCCATGCCGTCTTTCCACCCGCGATATGGAGCACACGCTAAGCAACAGTATTGCGATTCTCATGACCGAACAGACTGACTTTAAGGTTCGCTCGCGCATACCTGTTTATCTCCCGCCGCCCTGTCCCATTTTGTGCAGTGTCCGAATCGGTTTGCCCGATTTTGTGCAGTTTACCGCGGGATCTCCTGAAAATTCGTTCATATTGGTTATCTCGGAGAATGGCACGCAAATTGCTTATACCGTACAAAAGTTGTGAAGCGTAGTAAGATTTTTAATCTGTTATGGAGACTTTTGGAGGTATAAGATGATGCGTATCAAAAGACTGTCAGGTGCACTCGTGATCTCAGTCGTGTGTCACATTACTGTTATATTCATCGCTGGACTTGATTTAATGGGTCCAAGCTACCATCTTAATAGTTTTGATTTAGAAGAAGAAGTCGTTTTATTTCCAGTTCAAGAACCACCGAAACCGTCCATGCGTAAACCAACTTTCAATCCTGTGAATTATAAGGATCTTCATGGCCGAGGTCAATTTCTTCCACTGCGCCACGAGGCACAAAAGTTAACAACAACCGACGTAAGTAGAACGGCAGAGGCACTGAAGAGTACTCCATCCGCTGACCTATCTAACACCCGCATTGGCACGCCGGAAAGTTTACCAGTACCTGATTTATCAAACAATCGCGTTCATGTTAACACACCGGAAAGTGCAGCAACCACTAAGAAAGTTATGTTTAAACGACCACCCGGTTTAGCACCGGTTCAGAACGTTGGGGAGGCACGCGATCGACTCGAAACGGTCACTGAGTACGTCAGGGTGCTCGGTAGTGTTGAGGTACCACTACGCCAACCAGCGAGCGGTGAAGCCGCTACAGCAGTTGTCGTTACAGGCAGAAATCTCCATAGTGCCAAAGTGCTTCAGTCCCAAGTATTGAATCCTCCAAACGGTGCTGCCTATGGGGATGTCTACTTTAAAGATGCTGGCACCAATCCGTTCATTGATACGGAGGACGACCAATTTTCGACATTTGGGATGGATGTAGATACCGCTTCATATACTGTCATGCGGCGTTACCTCCGAGATGGTTACCTGCCACCATCAGAAGCCATACGCGTTGAAGAGTTTGTGAACGCTTTGGATTACAATTATGCTCCGCCAACAGACGAGGCGTTCGCCATCCATCTTGAGGGCGCGCCTTCAAAGTTTGGTGAAGGCAAACGACTCCAATTGCTACACATCGGTATTCAAGGTCGTCTGATTCCAGACACTGACAGGAAAGACGCAATACTCACTTTTGTGGTTGATGTCTCTGGATCCATGGAACGGGAAAACAGATTGGGATTGGTAAAACAGGCACTGACACTTTTGCTTGAACAACTCCGTCCGAGCGACAAAGTCGGTATCGTCGTCTACGGTTCCGACGCACGGGTCGTCCTGCCACATACCAGCATTGTAAATCGAGAGCATATCTTAACCACAATCCGCGCGCTCGCCCCAGAAGGCGCGACGAATGCTGAGGCAGGACTGCAGATGGGATATAAACTCGCAATCCAGAACGCAAAATCCGATTATATCAATCGTGTAATCCTATGTTCAGATGGCGTTGCGAACGTCGGACAAACCGGACCCGATGCAATTCTCAAAGAAATTCGCACATATCTTAAGGAAGGTGTAACACTAACAACAGTCGGCTTCGGGATGGGCAATTACAACGATGTCCTTATGGAGCAGCTCGCAAACAACGGCAACGGTAGTTATGCCTACGTTGATACACTCGACGAAGCGAAACGGATCTTTGTGGAAAACCTGACAGGCACGCTACAAGTCATCGCGAAGGATGCCAAAATACAGGTCCAGTTTAACCCAGAAACTGTCAGCCGGTTTCGACTGCTCGGATACGAAAACCGCCGACTCGCACATGAAGACTTCCGTAATGACACTGTAGACGCTGGCGAAGTCGGTGCTGGACATAGTGTCACCGCGATCTATGAAATTAAACTCCACAATAATGCAGTCGGCAAGCTCGCAACGGTCTCTATCCGACATGAAAACCCAGATACAGGACACGTGACGGAGGTCAATGAATCTATTGCTACAGATGCTTTGAAGGGGACATTTGAAGAGGCAACTCCGACGTTCCAACTTGCCGCTTCTATCGCCGAGTTCGCTGAAATCCTACGCGGCAGCTTTTGGGCACAGAAGGGTTCTTTAAAAAATGTCCGCCAGACGCTTGAAGGTATCTTACCGCATTTTGAGGCGAAAACTCGCCAACACAGTCTAAGGAACGAAGAACTGCTCAGCCTTGTCCATAAAGCGCACCGCCTTAAAGAGGAAAAAGAAGGATAGGCTGTTTGTAACAGAGCGATTTCGGAAGATGAAGCGCAAGCCGAGAAGCGCGGCGAGGAATTGTTAGCACTCGTGCATAACGTAGGGCGAATTAAAGAACAGGAACAAGCAAGCAAGTAGTCTGTTAACCTTCAAATGAAAGGTAAACCCGGTTCGTAGTCGTGCGATGCCACTACGAACCGCTTATCAGTTTAGATGTGACAAAGCACTAAAACAAGTAATCGGATTTTGATGATAGAATACCATATTCTCTACATTTATCAATAACCACTTTCCTGTTTTTACAGTTTTCTAAAATGGTATAGTTTTCTTTCAGATCTTTAATCTTGTTAATTGAAATACTCTTCTGATTGAGTTCTTCAATGAGTATGGTTGGAACAAAATAGAGTTCAAAAGCGTTATTGCCTATTGGGTGAACCCCAATGACAACATCTGAAGTTGCCGTAGATTGCGTATAAGTCTTAACGTCTGATCTGTACGTTCTATCAACTCCACCTCTGCCTCCTCCAGTAAAGGGAACTGATTGAGTCGCTGTTTTTACTTGCGCACGGATAATGTCTTCACTATTATCTGCTGTTTTACGAACGATAATAATGTCATAAGGGGATAATGGTAAATCAACCAATGAAACGTTTTGGTATTTCTTCATCAAGATCCCCGCAGCAATGTGCTCATGAGCAAATCCATCTACTGATGCTTGTTTGCCTCTCTCTGCAATGTTGTGCATGCTTCCGCCTCTGTTCTGTTATTTTTTCAAAACCAAAATCCAATCAGTATTGATACGTTCCCCCCTGGGAACCTTAATAAAATGTTTGATGATCTCCGAACCAAAGTAGGTTTCAATCTCGAATCCAATATCTTCGGCGATTGGCATGAGATATTTCCAATTCTCGAATAACTGACCTCGGATACGGTTATTACCTACGACAATGATGTATCTGCCCCCTTCGCGCAAGACTTTATAGACTTCGATAAGGTTTTTCCGCATGTCATCTAAATATTTGAAGGCGATAAATGCCCGTCTCGGATCTGCTTCAAAAATATTAGCCATGACTCTATCTGCCTCTGGAATTCCTATTTCGTGTCGAAGTTTGTAATGACTCGCTGAAACACTTTCTGTGCCAACGTTCTGTTTTTTCAGATCGGTTAATGAGTCTTGGGCAAAGCCTAACCAATACATCTCCAATTGATGGGTTCTCGGATAGTCAACGGCATTGACATAAGGTGGTGAGGTCACCGCGAGATCGAAATAATTTGCCTCGTATTTGATGTTCCGTGCGTCCATATCCTCTGGAAAATCAGTGATTATTCCTTTTGGATAGTTTTGAGAGAATGCTACCATTTTGGGGACTTTAACGTGGAGTGCCTTAACGAATCGGTTCAGGGCATCGGAAGGACGAACCAATTTGTTCAATTTCTTCCGAATCACAGTACGGGTGCAGTTGTCATCGGCGTTGGAGACAGCGCGAATGATAGACGAGAGGCAAACCTTGAAGAAGTCTTTAACGCTATCGTCAGTGTCCAGGAATTTGATCTGCTTTTTTAAATAAGTTAACTCCAACAGAATCTCTTTGTTGAACCAATTGTCTCTATAGGGGAAGTCCGGTAGATCGGATTCAGCGACAAGCGAAGGGCGGTAATTGAGAATAGCCTCCAGAAGTGCTTTTTGTGCAGGCTTGAGTTCTGTTTCCACCAAAGGTGTTACTTTCACTCTTGAAATGAAACGCGAAAATGGATCAACATCAATTCCGACAGAGTTCCGTCTTGAGAGAAGTGCCTCAACGTTTGTGGTGCCGCTGCCTGCAAACGGATCGAGAATCTGGTCATTTTCTTGAGAATACCGTTTGATGAGCCAACGCGGTAACTCTGGGAAAAATTTGGCAGGATACTTGTGCAAGCCATGCGTTAGGAAACTCTGGTCGTGACTGATAAATAAGAATCTGTCGCCATTCTTTGTTAATAGGTCGACAGGAATGTCTCCATCTACCTGAACAATGCTTTCACCAAAGTCGTTTACAATTTCGGTAATGTTTGCCATACTTTTCTCGTAGGGTAAAATCTTCAGTTTTCGCCTATGAAACGTAAACTGAAAGTGTCTATTTATTTTTAGGGGCCACCATAAATGCCCCTATGGGAGGTCTATCTTCACTGACGAAACGGCTTTCGCAGTTGCGTCTGCATGAGTCGCTCTAAAATTTGCAGGCGCAACGCCGTTTCAACATCCGCAACTTCAGGCTTACCAGCGAGATTATTCGTCTCACTCGGATCGTTTTGCACATCAAACAACAGATAGACTTCGCCATCTGTGTTAAGCGCAGCTTTCCATTCTTGATTGAGCAACATAATCTCACCATCTATCTCCGAGATCGCAAAATCGCGGTGGGTTACTTCCGAGTGCGTTAGCACCGGACACAACGATTTCCCGAACTGACGATGCGCCAGTTCACCCCCCACCATTTCAACAAGGGTTGGACCAATATCAATCCATTCCACGGGGCTGTCACAGATGCTCCCCGCGTTCGCGTTGTCAGGCGTTCGCACAAGTAACGGGATCCGAACCGCGCCATTCAAAAAATTGCCTTTATAGATGAGTCCGTAATCGCCGTTCATCTCACCGTGATCGGAGGTATGCACAATGACGGTGTTTTCAAGTTCACCGCGTGCCGCAATTGCATCAAGGATCTCACCGATTTGCGCATCAATAAGCGTGACGTTGCCAGCATAATTTGCGCGGAGTCTACCGATTTCACCGGGTTCAAACGCAGGGCTCATCCGCTCTATAAGCCGATCTAAGTGTCCACGCGGACGTTCTCCAGCAGGCGGACGCGGTATCGCTGGCAGCATCTCTTCCGGATCATACATACTGGCGTAAGGTTCCGGTGTATCCCACGGCTCATGCGGGCCCCCGAAACTCACCCAACAGCACCAAGGCTCCTGCCGATCATAATTCTGGAGGTACTGCTTCGCCTGTTGCCCGACATAGACATCAGCGTAGTTATCGAGTCCTAACGTTGACGGACGCACAAGATGCGGTTTCGTGCTGAATCGCTCACGGTAGTCGGCGCGGTAGGCATCCCATAACCCCTTTTCTTCCCACGCCGCCGTCATGTGCGATAGAACATTCGCACTCGCACGCGGGCCTCCGATTTCGTTCACATCGTCCAATCCATAAGCACGCATTAAACCTTCACGTTCGCGTAGGTCACCATTATGCGGATGGAGATGTGTTTTGCCGAAAAGACTCGTTCGGTAGCCTGCATCACGCATCGCCTGCATCCATGTCGGCGTTTCTGCTGGCATCGTATGTTGCATGTTATTCCAAACACCGGTGTTATGCGGATATAAGCCTGTTGCTAAACTCAGTCGCGTCGGAATACAGACCGGCGATGTCGTGACGCAATTAGTAAATTGCACACCTTCGCTCGCGATGCGATCCAGGTTCGGGGTCTCTACCCAATCGCCACTGCAACCCATCGCATCCCAGCGTTGCTGATCTGTCATTAATAAAAGGACGTTCGGGGTTCCCATCGCTATCCTCGTTTGATGCCTGCCTCCATAAAGGCTTTTGATAGTGTCTCATAAGAGAGCGTAGCAGCAGCAAGCGGGTCATAGTCTTCGCGTGCTTGCACCATGAAACTCACTTCCGCAGTAATAAACCCATCATAACCGTGTGCTTCCATCTCCTTAAGGTAACCGACATAATCGAAAGTGCCTTCACCGGGGATAAGAAACTCAAAATCGGGTGCGATACCGCGTTGGTCTTTCACATGTGTGTGTGCCGAAACGGGGGCTAACGCTGCCACTGTCTCTTCTGTCGGCATACCGACAATATCAAAATGACTGATGTCGAAGTTGACTTTGAGATAAGGCGAATTGACTATTTCAAGTAGTTCAAGCACCTTCTTCGGTGTGTCGATGATAGCACCGATATGCGGTTCCATAGCAATCGTAACGCCGCGCGATGCACCGTAATCAACGAGTTCTCCCAACCGTTCCGCGAGAAAATCTTTGTTTCGATCCCAATCCTCCGGTTTACCGCCGGGGGTCGTATTAACCGCAGGCAGTTCATCGCCTTGTGCGAGTTCCACCGCAAGATCAACGCCTCCCTTTAGCCGCCACATATTTTTCGCATGTGCCTCAGCATCCGTCTCCAATAAACTTGAATGCGCTGCGATTGCTGGCAGTGCCAAGTTATGCTGTGCTAACAGGGACGCAATCCGTTTCCGTTCCGCGGCATCAAGCGTACTGAGTTCAGTCGTAAACCGAGGAATGATAGTCAGTTCAAGACCATCGTAACCGAGACCCGCGATGTGAGAGATCGCAGTATCTATAGGGACAGTAGGCATTCCCCATGTGCTGTATCCAATTTTCATGTGATTTTCTCCTGATGTTTACCAAGATAAAAGGCAGATCGGCATTAACTGTGTAAACGCTCTACTGTATTATATGCAACCAATCGCTTAATAAAAAGTCGACCCGTTGAATAAGTAACGCGACACGTCCCATAACGGTGTTACCAAAAGCTGAACCGAACCCGATCATGAGAAAGGCGATACCGACCTTTGAAAGCCACTTGACGGGCCCTCGATGCTCCGTAGAAAAGAAGAAATAGATGAGTGTGCAAACGACCCCAACAACCATAAGGACCGCCTCGAAAATGCCCCAACCCGCGAGTGTGCCAGCGTAAATGGCAGCGAACGGTTCAATCGTTCCCCGCGTCTGTTCAAATATGTTCGCGCGCAGCACATTCGGAATCGCAATTCCTGAACCAAATCCAATAAGGATAGCAATCGGGTAGCGGATTAACCATGTGTGCCGAGGCGACAAGCGCGCAAAAAACAGCAGACCGATGCCGATCGGAATTAGTTTGATAAAACCCGTAAGCGATTCTCCCGTCATCGCCGCCGTGAAAGGTTTCCAAGCGAACGGAATAAAGCCTTGATAAATCGAAAGGACAATCCCGTATCCGACAGATACACCTACAAAGAGGTGTTCGGCAAATCGGTAGAACGGGTTGTCCCGATAAAGAACGCTGTAGATGGAAAGTGTCAGAAACGCTGCAACCCAAATCCCAATTGAACTCCACAAATCCATCGAACTATGCCTCCCGTGACCTATGAATAAAATAAGTTATGTTGCCAACGATCACCAATACCACAATCAACAGATGGACAAACGATTCTACATTTATCCATTGCATCCCCTTTGCAGGGGCACCTACAAGGTTCTCGTACTCAGCCGCTCCCAAAATGCCAGATAGCAAGCCAACTAACTGTCCGGTCTGCAAATACGGAAACATCTGAGCGATAATAACACCTGTAACCCCAGCGGCGATCTTTTGGTTGTACTGCACGTTAGCGTAGATAATCCATGACTCTACCGTATCGCTGGAGGCGAAATCAACCAGAAGGTCAATTTGGTCATAGTTCGTAATGTTTTGCATCATCGGGATCTCACTAATAGCCGTACCGTTGTAATCTGTATCATATACGCTGGCGATGTCAGTCCCTATGCCAAGCATCACTTGGATCTCTCCCGGACGATAGCCCAAAAAGACATAATCTTCACCCTCCACTGCCCCTTTTTCTGCAGCGACTTCTTGTATAAGGGCACTTACTAAGGTAGGCGCATCTACAACCAGGGTCATGCCGATAACACGTATGTCTTTATCGAAACACTGTTTCAACAACGCTTTTGCCATAGGATTCAGCTCGGCTAAAGAGGAGGGACCATAATCAAAGCCAATCATGATCGTTGATCCAGCAGGAAGTGATTCAACATAATCATAAAATTTCTGCGTCGGTTCAGATACTGAGACAGGTAAATTGACGGATAACAGCATCGGAATAATAACCGCCAACGCTACCAAAATAAAAACAATTCGTCGATCCATATTCATTATGTGTTAATCTCCTCCGCCTAAGTATGAACGCTCAATTCCCAGTATAATCCGGATAGACTGTGAGATTACGCCTAAACTGACCCCGAGAATAATGCCACGTCTTGCCGAAAGATTAGGGTTATCCAAAATCCACTGGCGCGCCTCTGATACTTTATCCGTCCAAGGACTCCAAGACATAATTGTGTTCCAGATGAAATCGCCTATCGGGACGTTCCCCATCATTACTACCACCGCAGTTAGCAGCAACAGGGAAGCTTCAAACGTTCGAGCGCGGAAAGCACGATAGGCTGCTGAAGCAATGAAGAACGCAAGCAGCGAAAACATGGTCGCATCCATCGGTAACTGGACGTTGTTGTATAACCACTCAAATATAGAATTCTGGGGGCCAAACGGAACACCGATCAGGACCATTATAATAAGACCCGCAAATACAACAAGACTGTACTGCCAATGTTCTGTTCGGCGACGAATTCGCGTTGTATGCGTCTGAATTAGCGTTACCGTTGCTAACACTAACGCAAAGGGACCAATAATAAGTATCCAACTGATAACTTCCTCGTAAATCCATTGCGAAACTGAGTGCGGGCTGAATCGTGTGAAGATCATCGCAATCCCGAAAACAAAGCAGAGAACTAAGGGGACTTGTCGCTTCATAAAACCTCCTAATTTACCCGCTGTAAGAGTGTTGTGATCCAACTAATGCCAGATAATTCAAGTGCCACACCCAATATGATAGCAGAAAAAATAAGAAGCTTGCCCCAATCTTGGCCTCTCAGGCTTCCGAGTAACATCGGTTCCCTGGAAAGGTAAGCACTCGCAGCATAAAGTTCTTCGCCAATTAAGGTGTAGTCGCACGCGGCAATAAAAAATGGGAGTTGGTGTTCTGAATCCGTTCCAGCGATCTGGATAGCACCAACAGAATTACCAGTTTCGGCAAGGATGAGAGATTCTGCATAGAATGTCCCTTGTAGAAATATCGCCGCCGGTCTCTCACGTAGCATCATGCCTTCTACACCCGCAGCGTACGCGAATTGGCTATTCGTGACAAAAAAGATGTCATCTTCATTGTAAGCATCCGGACGACCTTCTTCAAGATAAGCAGTTTTTACCATTTCACGCACGACATTTAGAACAATTGGATCTCGGCACGGAACACGCAAGGCGGTCTCATAGTCGGCTGTACGCCGGGCGACCTGCGCCAAAATCGTCATACTCGCAATCGTAGCGACACCACTGACACCACCCAATCCTGTACTGTATAGAATGGAACGCCCCATTTCTGTCGCTCTGCCGATCGCTTCATCGACCGCCTCAAGACCAGGGATGCGTCGAACAAATATATCTTTACCCCTTCGGGCGTCATAAATATTCCAAAGTATTGCAGCAGAAAAAAGGAGCATGGTAATAAGCAACGGGACTTTGCCAGTATGAAACCATTGGTCTTTCCCTTCAACAGGGGCAGTCTGATCAGAATCTACAGTCGCCTCTGTCTCGTCAACGGCACGCACAACATAGCTGTAAGCAGTCCCCTGTTCGATGGCTGAATCAACGTAACTTGTTGCTTCTACAGGCAATAAGTCTCCGATCGCTTCAAGCTCACCATCGGCAATCTGTCGCAGAATTTGATATCCGCTGACACCGCTATCCTCAGCTGCCGTGTCCCATTTAATGGTAATACTGGACCCGTCATCATTGGGCGTATCCACCGCCGTGACGTTTGATGGAGGCGCAAGGCCTTGGCTAAATGCCACGCTAACACTTAGGCACAACACCAAGGTAACGACGATCCATTGCGTTATTTTTATCATAAATGTTACATTCCTCGTTTGTGGCTGTCGGCTTTTGGCTATCAGCGGTCAGTTGCTGTGTTGTGGCAGTTCAGTTAACTGTTGCTTCCACAACACATCTCTTAACTGACTGCCGAAAGCCGATAGCTGACAGCCATTAAAAACACTGCGATATAGCTTCTAAAACGTGCTGATCCTCTACGTCATCTCGGATGACAACTTCTCCAATACGCCTCGGTAAGATAAGTCGGAGTTTACCGCCAAGCGTCTTTTTGTCTAAATACATCGCATCACATAAGGCTTCAGCGGAAAGATCAGGTGGAAAAGTGATGGGCAATTTCGCGCGGTTTAGGAGTGTCCGTTGCCGTTGGAAGTCGGCTTCAGAGAACATCCCCAAATTAACCGCCAATTGCGCCGCACAATTCATACCGATAGAGACCGCTTCACCGTGTCGATATCTGCTATAATGCGTCACTGCCTCAAGCGCGTGTCCAAAGGTATGTCCGTAGTTAAGCACCATCCGCAGCCTGCTCTCTTTTTCATCTTTCGCGACGACTTCCGCCTTGTTAACGCACGCACTCGCAACCATCTCAATAAGCGTTGTGTCTTCTAAATTTAGAATAGCCTCCAAGTGCTCTTCAACCATTTTAAACAGCGGTTCATCTCGAATAACCCCCATCTTGATAACTTCGATAAGTCCTGAACGAATATCGCGTTGTGGTAAAGTTTTGAGGGTATCTACGTCAATGAGAACCAATTTCGGTTGATGAAACGCGCCAATGAGATTCTTGCCCTTCGGGTGATTAATCGCTGTCTTGCCGCCAACGCTTGCATCGACTTGTGCTTGTAGCGTCGTTGGAATCTGGACGTAAGAGATACCCCGCATATACACCGCCGCCGCAAAACCGCCTAAGTCACCGATAACACCACCACCGAGCGCGATAAGCGTTGAACCACGATCGAGTTGGTGCGCAACTAAACTATCCTGTATCTGGGAGAATTGTGCTATCGACTTGCTTTCTTCGCCAGCACGGACTTCAATTGTATTTACATCAAGCTCGGAATCCACAAGGCTCTGGCGAACGACAGGCATATACCGCGCGCTAACAAACGAGTCTGTAACGATAAGCACCTTATTTGATTTTATATACGGCGTGAGATATTCTCCAACTCGGTTCAGAAGCGCTGTTCCTACAACAATCGGATAACTATCCGATCCGAGTGCCACATGTAAAGTTTTTGTCATCTTGGATCTCTAATACTTTTCGCAAACACCCGTTTGATATACGCCATAACCTCTCCGAACGAGCGTCCCGTCGTTTCCACCATATAATCGGCTTTTGCATAGTAGGAGTGTCGTTCTTCCAGCATAGAACGGATCTTCGTGAGGGCATCGGGGGTCTGAAGCAGGGGGCGGTGCGACTGGTGTCGAACCCGTTGATAGATCTCTTCCGCTGTCGCTGTTAGGCAAAAAATGATACCGTTACGCTTTAGTTCTACCATATTGGCTTCTTTCAAGACAACACCGCCACCAGTGGAGATAATGTGGTTGTCCAGTTTTGATACTTTACGAACCGCTTCGCTTTCAAGTTCTCGAAAGGCGGGTTCTCCATCTTCCGAAAAGATAGCACTGATACGGCGCCCACTATCACGCTCAATGATGTCGTCCGTATCCACGTAGCGCATCCGAAGTTGCGTGGAAAGCCTCCTGCCTATGGAGGTTTTCCCGGTTCCCATAAAACCGACAAGCACAATGTTGGGCGTTTTTTTCTTCTGCCGTTTCACCTGTTTTCCTTAATAGTTTTCAGTTAACTTCTTGTGCCAGTTGCTTTTGTTGTACTTGTCACAGCATGCCTCTTAACTTATAACTTATAACTTATAACTTATAACTTATAACTTATAACTTATAACTATTCCCTCTGACAACTGATAACTATTATACTGTTTTTGGAGAATATTGTAAAGGGTTTTGCATGAATTTTTGAGGTATGGTATAATCACAGTTAACTGGCAACTCTATTGCACACCAGAAGGAGAAAGTAGATGGCGCGACAGCTAAGAATGGTACGTCCCAATTTAGAAGATTTACCCGAACTTGAACTTCCTGTAGGTTACGGTATGCGCACCTATCGCACAGGGGATGAAGAACACTGGGCACGCATCATTAGTGACTCGTTTGGTGGTAGAGAACGTACCGCACAAGATACAGAAAATGAAATTACGGGTAGGGATGTGTTTCTGCCTGATGGACTCTACTTCGCAACGCATCACGGTGTCCCTGTCGGAACTGCCTGCGCCTGGCGGCAATCTGTAGATGAAAAGGAGGTCGGATATGTACACATGGTAGGTGTTGTCGCCGAACACACCGGACACAAACTCGGAAAATGGGTTTCACTCGCCGTCCTCTGCTACTTTCGGGACAATAACTTCAAATGTTCGATGTTGGACACCGACGATTTTCGCATCCCCGCCATCAAAACCTATCTTAATTTAGGGTTCATACCTGTCTATGTTGAGGAAGGACAACCAGAGCGATGGCGAAATATCTTCAAAAAACTGGAATTGGCACAGCCGTCAACACAAATCGCGAACGTTAGAGAAATACTTTCTGAGGAGTTATGGACGAAAGTCTCAGGCTAAAAATACAGTGGAAGATCAACTCAGAATGACCCGACACGGTTTGAAGCATCTGCCGCGGCTCCAGTGTCCTGATGGCTATTACATCCGCGCCTATCAAAAAGGAGATGAAGCACATTGGGCGCGAATAATGGATAAAGCCTTCGTAGATAAAGGTAGAACCGATCAAGATACCTACGCTGACGTTATCAACCAACCCGATTTCGATCCAAATGGATTCTTTTTCGTTATTCACAAAGGCGTACAAATCGGCACAGCATGCGCGTGGAAGCGATGGACCGGCAATAAACCGAGTGGCTATATTGATATGCTCGCGGTACTCCCAGAACATACTGGACACAAACTCGGAAAGTGGTTAACACTGTCTGTCCTACACTATTTTAAAGCGAGAAACATGGAGCATGTGATGTTAGACACCGACGATTTTCGCCTGCCTGCAATCAAAAATTATATTAACCTCGGTTTTGTCCCGACTTATCTTTGTGAAGGGCATTGTCTCACAATCCGAAGTCTTTAGGCTTGGGTCCAATGGGTTTATTATCTTCCGCAGTCAAAAAAGGTTTGACATTTTTTGTAAGAAAGTGGTACAATGATAGTATCACGTTGGCAAGCATAACGAGCGTCATCTCTCGGTGGCGTGCTTGCCTCCCACTCGTTAGGGGATAAAAGCGTGATATGTGATACCATGCGAAAAACAGATAAGGAATACCGCACCTATATTATAGCGACAGCCAAGCCGGCAGAACACCTTGACGCGATAACCCGGCTTGGTGGACGTATCTATTCCAAAACAGTCTCACTTGCGTTCAAAACACACAGGCAAAAAGGTTTTTGGATTTCAGACGGTGGACTCAAGGCATATCTCAAATTCAAAAGGTATCCTTGCCAAGCCCATTCTGTGCAAGCGATTATAGACGACTATTGTGGTGCAAGGCGTTCTTTCTTTGAAAACCGAAAAACGAATCCGAATGCCAAACCGCCACACAAGACCCGAAAGTTCCACACATTTACGTGGCGTGCTACAGGTATTTCGTATAAGCGTGGCAAACTTCGGCTTTCTATGGGATTAGACCGAGACCCGCTTTATATCAAGATTGATAAAAAGTTCTATAAGGTCGTGCCTGCCGAAGTTTCACTTGTCTATAACCGAACCACACACCAATACGAGTTCCACGCTACTTATGATACAACACCGAAAAAGTTAAAAGCAAAGTCAGGTTCGGCAGTTGCAGTGGATATGGGCGAAATACACCCAATCGTTACCTTTGACGGTATCAACTCCGAAATCTACAATGGTCGCGAACACCGAAGCAAAGTGCGGTATCGCGAAAAATCAAAAGTCAGTATTAACCGAAAACTTTCAAGGTGCAAGCGAGGTAGCAGCCGTTGGAAAAAACTCAAACGTGCTAAAAATAAAACCCTCGCTGCACTTACAGCACAGTTGCGTGATATGCGTCATAAAATAACGTCACGCTTTGTTTCTACTTGCCATGAGCGAAAGATAGAAACGATTGTCATTGGCGACATAAAGCACATCCGACAATCTATCAACTACGGTAAAAAAGCGAATGAGAAGTTACACCAATGGGCGTTCTCTAAAATTAGAGAAATGATCACCTACAAAGCAAAAGCAATTGGTATCGAAGTTGCTACCCAAGACGAAGCCTATACCTCTCAAACCTGCCCTTCCTGCGGACATAGGAAAAAACCGAGTCGCAGAACATACCATTGCTCAAAATGTGAGTGGCAAGGACACCGAGATGTAGTAGGTGCGAGTAACATTCTCACAGCGTATCAGGGTTTTCTTTTTAACCCTGTAGTCGGGGCGGTGGTATCCCCCACAGGTGTGCGATATAATCCACACTTGCGTAGACTTGATAAGTGGTCACCGTTTTCGGGGCTCAAATCAAGTAAGCCTCCTACAAGGAAGCAAAGAAGCACACGGAAACCTTAGCCGTTGTGAGTATCACAATCATGTGCGACGTTGGGAAAATATTTTTGAAAAACTCGGTCTTCTCAAAAAATGAGATTGCTTCTCGCGGTGAGAAACTTTTTTAGTTTACCCAGCAACTTCGTTATATCGGTGATTCTTATCGCCGGTTTCGGTCTGCGTGTCGTTGGTATAAACGTTGGACTGCCTGAAGCACCGGATCCTCGTGAAGCAATTATCGCACAAGATGTGCTGAATCTCATCTATCTCACGGCACCTCCACAAACCTACAACTGGCCAGGAACAGCATGGTTTTACATCGTTGCTGCGGTCGGCAAACTGCTGTCCTTTACCGGCTTACCTCTGACGGAAGCCCGCGTTATTCTATTGGCGCGCTGCATCAATGTTCTCTTGTCCACTGCAACGCTTTGGTTCACCTATGCTATTGGACAGCATGCTTATAACAGGCGTGTCGGGCAAATTGCAGCCGGATTGCTCGCTGTGGCGATGTTACATGCCACCAACGAATCGCGTTTTGCACTTGTGGACATCCCCGCCACTTTCTGTGTAACACTGTTTCTCTGGATCGCTCTACGTGCTCGCTTTTCTTCATCTGTGCTTACATTTCGGACTGCAGTGTGGCTGGGGATCGTTGCAGGTGTCGGCTTCGCAGTCAAATTCACGACTGTCTTTGTCTGTTTTTCTCTCTTAACCTTCATCAGTACCAAGCACTTTTATAGAAGGTTTGCAACAATTATCGGTGTTTTAGTCTTAACCTTCACGCTCCTCTGTCCTTACTGGTTCATTGATCTAATTTCACCAGAGTGGAATCTTTTCTTTTCAGACTTCTGGTATGAAGCCACCCACTACCACCAAGGACATTTTGGTCTCATTTCCACGGCAGAATCAGGAGGGTTACAACGGTTGGTCTACCTGTGGGTGTTACTGAAATGGGGAATGGGGTTGCCACTCACACTCCTCGTCGGTTTTGGAGTGATACGTGCACTCGTTTCGTTTAAAAACAAAGTTAGCACGGAGACACTTCTGATCGCTTTCGTTATCCCGTATCTACTGTTTATCGGGATACACAAAGTCAAATTTGCGCGTCATCTACTCATACTCTATCCCGCACTTACGTTGCTTGCCGCTATTGCCCTCACACACTTTCCAAATCCTGCCAAATTTCTTTTTAAGTTCTCACGTTCACCGGACGTTAAAGATACCCTGCATCTTAGAGAAGAAGTCCGTATGGCTCGCCGTGTGTTGTTTGAAAAATGGATTGGGGGCATCGTGGGAAGCGTTGTTGTACTTTATTCGTTGGTTTATACAGCTGCTTTTGCGGGTATCCTGCTTACAGAACCGACAAAGTTGGAAGCAACCGAGTGGCTGTCTATGAACATTCCACAGGCGGAACCTATTTCCCGCGCACCAGAAGTTTTGTTCAACTGGCTGCTCCCCGAATTGGAATTAGAAGAAGCAGATGAAGCAGCAAAATGGGTCCTTATCCTTGGACCCGATCTTGAGGTGTTCCAAAAATACCGAAAACAGCCTCAGCATTATCAAAATGAAGATTGGTACCCGCTCACCGAGATTAAATTGGAGGAGACGCTGACGTTTTATGATCGAATCTTAGAGGAAGGAAGTCAATATGAACTGCACAAGACGTTCCGACGGACACCGCGGTTCCTCGGCATCCGGGTCTCAGATAATGGAGCACCATTCCCGATACGAGCACTCGCGCATCCTGAATTCCAGCTCTATCGGCACACTGATTAAACAGTAGGTAGAACTTACGCAGTTCCGTCTTAAAGTCCCCCTGATAAGGGGGATTTAGGGGGTTAAAATACCGAAATTACTGTTTTTTTCCGTAAGTCCTAAGTAAAGTAAAATGTCTCGGATTGTCCGCTCATCTACATCAGCGGTGGTATGAAATGTTTTTTCTGAATGGGCACTATTACAGATAATATCTGGTGAAGTACATCTGATGCGATGTTGTCGGCATCAATAATCCGAATGAGATCTTGTGGGTAATGGTCAATCAGCGGTTCGGTGTACCGTTTGTAAAGGTCCCATCGATAGCGAACTACCACTTCTTCGGCATCATCAATCCGATTCTCTTTCAGAGAACGTCCACGGATACGTTGAAACATTACTTCTCTATCTTCGCAAACCATAAAGATGATTTTGAAGATTTTTACACAAGGTGCTATCAAAGTCGCTTGCGTAATGTTCCGTGGAATACCATCAAGAATGAGCAAGTCGCGTTCTGGCGTATAAAGTCCCTCACGGACCTTCCTCGCCATGTACTCCTGCCAGATTTTGATTGTAATATCGTCTGGGACTAACTTGCCGACACCCGCGTATTGTTGGAAGATTTGTCCGAATTTGGAATTGGTATTAAGTTCTCGGAACATATCCCCACTGGAGACATGGAAAATACCAGGGATCTGCGCCAGCATCTTCCCTTGTGTTCCCTTGCCTACACCGGGGGGACCAACAAGCATCACTGCATGGTAACGAGGTCCATCCGCTTCATGTAGAGGGCTCTTATCCGTTGTCATGTCTGTTTTTGTCCTCTGCCGCTTTATAACTCTCCGTTGAGTTGACGCACTATGTAAAGCAGATTCAAGCACGCCTATAATAGAATTTATGTGCCGAGAAGGTGCTCAAGAATATAGAAATCTAAGCCTTCATAGTCTCGGGCTGCAATAAACTCCTGTTCCACTTTTTTATCAAATGTCCGAACCTTCTCCAGCAGATTAAGAAAGGTACGGCGGCTGCTCAATAAATGTTTTGTTGAGATATCGCGGGGTTGTGTCCGCATTACTTTCACATCTAATCCAATGAACTCACCGTTTCTACCGTATCCATTCTCTTCAAGGACCCGCACCTGATTAAAAGCACGCCGCAAATTGACAGAACCGAATGCCTTATCCTGGTCGAATTTTAGTCCGTTTTGGTCGTTGAGATGTACACTCCAAAGTTTCTTATGATAAAGCGCGTACCCCATTTCATCGGACGGCTCTAATCCAGCAAGGATCGCATGGGCACTCTCGATTAAACCACCAACCCGCTCCGGTTCATCGCTCGCATAAGCCAAACCAATCGCATGTCCGATCGTTGGGATGTAGGCGATATCCATCGGTTCGTTCGGTTTGGGTTCAATCAGAATACGAATTTCTGGATCATATTCGAGTAAGGCGTTAATAGCATCCAGAATCTGACCAACCGCGTCTGACGATGATTTCGTTTCTCGGATATAAGTGCCTTCGCGGGCAAGCCACAATACAAGGTTTCGGCACCCAATTTCGTTGGAAATGTCCACGCACCGTTTTGAACGTTCCAACGCATATTCCCGTTCTTTCCGAGAATTAGACGTGTAAGCCCCATCAATCGTCTCTGGAGATTCCCACAGACGTGGCGCAACCACTTCCGCTGTTAAACCCTGGTCATCCAGTTGTGCTTTTACTGTTTTTGTCTCAGCCATCAACTGGACATGCGTTTTCTCGTCAATATCGGGGACAATGTCATCGTCATGAAATTGAATACCGACAAAACCGAGGTCTCTATAAAATCCGACCTTCTCATCAAAACTAAATGGCTCCCGAACAGGTGGGCCGAAAGGATCTGCCCCTTCGTGTATGTTCCATGGTCCGAAGGAGAAACAATATTCTGTTGCTCCTTCAAAAGATTCGCTCATCTTCTTTCTCCCGTACGCAGCATTTTACGCTTCTTCTCTTTATTTTAAATTAATAAAAACGTTCCAATAGCCATGAAGGGTACGAAAAACTGCTTGACTTTTCTAATAAGTATAAAGTATTATTTAAAATGTGTCAAGCAATTCTGTAGGTACAACCCTCAAATCCGTATTGCACCACCACACATAATGAAATTAACTGAACTTACGCAGCCCCGCGCTGGCAAGGTTTCCTTGAAGAAACATCCCAGCAAGACACCTCGTCAGCCGTGCACAATACATAGAATTCCACAGAAACATTGCGTAGGTCCTAACTATAAATAAATTTTCCTGAAATGTTGCCCATGTATCGTACAATCCTACGCTCTCTATGCCTATTTTGCTCGTTCGTACTCGTGCTGAACCTATTTGTCTTATCGGCAGATGCGGTAGATCCCAAAGCAGCAGTGGATGAACCTATTCCAGGACAAAAACAGACCCCGATATTGGGAACAACATCGGAAGAAACATTCAATTTTGAAGATATTTATCGGATAGAACTTAATTTAAATGTATCGGGGAGCATTGAAATGATCGCCACAGAGGGCGGAAATATCAGTGTCACACTTGAAAAACAGATACAGCCAACAGACACGGCAGATGATGCGCTCACTCGCGCCTACCTCGATAACATCTCCTTAACAGGAACACAGGACGACGGTACCCTGCAATTGAATCCCCAATTGCCCGGAGGTGATGCACCAAAAGCAAAACCTAATCCTTTTTCTAAAATGACGGAGCTGCAAGCAAGGCTCCGCAAGCAGCTCCAATTGAAATGGACCATTAAAACACCCGCAGATGTCTCTGTCAAGCTCGGCGTAAAAAACGGAAATATACATCTCAAGCGTATCCGGGGAAAGATAGAAATCGCAACCGAAACGGGGAATGTCCAGTTAGATGAAACCTTGGGAAACTACAACGTTACAGTAAAAAAAGGACACATCTACGGAAAAATCTTGCTAACACATGGACAGAATAAAGTAGAGACACAAGACGGTTCAATCGAGTTAGTTATGCTTGACACCGTCGCAGCATCCATGGATGTAACTGCACAAGGCGGCAACATCCAATTGAAACTGCCTGAAAATTACGCCATTGATGCCGAACTTGAGAGCGAAAAACAGCAGGTCGTTATCAATCTTCCCGCGCAAATTGATAATGAAACATCGTTAACCATTATTAACGACGGGGGCCCCTTATTTCGTTTAAAAGCAACCAACACAATTTCGCTACTACGGAGTTCACCAGACACGGAAAACACACCTTCAGAGGCTGAGGCAGACCCTTTGACTGATTATATCCTGCCTGTCCCGAAGACAACACAATCTCCCATTATTGATGGCAATTTATCTGAAATAGTGTGGCAGACGGCTCAAGTGCTTTCTCCGTTTCAGAATTCAGAAGGAACTGAGGAAGCAGATACCCCCACAGAAACCTTTCTGCTCTGGGATTCAGAAAATTTTTATATCGGTGTAAAAGCACACATTTCCGAATCGCATTTCCCACATATCTCACTGACACAACACGATTCCCCTATTTGGGATGATGAATGCATTGAAATCCTGATTGATCCCAACCTTCAAACCGATATCTATTACCATCTCGTTATCAATCCGATTGGTGCCCTCTTTGACCAGCGGGTTAATGTCCCAAGCGAACCCAGTTTCCAATTTGCCCCGCATGATGTCCAACTCACTTTGAATCAGAGGACTATGCAAACATCATTTGAGGCAGATAGCAAATGGAATGCAGAGGCAAAGGTCGCAACCCAGATTAATACCTCTTTTTGGAGCATTGAAATTGTCCTCCCGCGTAAAATGTTGGAAAAACCTGCTAAGTCAGACGCACAACCGGAACCTGCTTCTGAAAACAGATGGCTTTTTAACATCCATCGTAAAGCATACAGCAGCACTGGCAGCACAGACAACCTTGTGTCTACAACACAGAGAGAATATAGTTATTGGCTACCAACTTACGATAATGAACATCCGTGGTGGATCCATTCGCCACAACAGTATACCGGTGTACTTTCCGAACGCCGCGCACCTGCGATGGGTGTGTTGAACCTCGTAACAGTACCGCCAACCGCCTCGGAAGCCTTTACATCTGAGGAAAAATTTCAGATTACTGAAATTGAAATTGAAGGTAATACCACCATTCCGACTGAGGTTATACAGCAAAACATTCCAATTCAACCGAAGGAGGTCATCACACTTTCCCAACTCTCGTGGCTAATCGCTGAATTACGAGCACATGATCTGTTTCAAGATGTCCGTTTAGAGACAAGGCAGGGGCAATTCGTACCCGGAGACCCTCAATTTTTTCCGGTTGCCAGTCTGCATATCCAAGTTACAGAAGCCCCCGTGGTGCAGGCGCGCGAGATTAGGATCAATGGGAATAGAAGTTTCCCCTCCCAATTCATCAAGGAGTGGTTCCAATTAAAACCCGGCTATCTCGCTATCGCCGCTGCGAGACTTAAACAGCAACTAATCGCCAATTTCTATGTCAACCGTGGATATGAATTCGCCACCGTTAATTATCGAATGGTGAATGGTGTTCTTGAATTTAGTATTAACGAAGGCACGTTACACGAAATCCGTTTCACAGGGAACACTCGGATTTCACGCGCAGAACTATTATCGGCACTTGACCTCAAAACTGAGAACAATGCTGGAAAACAGAGTTCGCAAACACCCGATATTTATCACCATACGCTCGGGCAAACAAAGATAAACCGCATGCGCAGGGAACTCCGTGAAAACAATGAGCACTTTAAATCAGTACAGGATTGGCGTGTTCAACGCGAAGGTGGAAAAAACGTCATGATTGTTGAGATTGAAGAACAACCCTTCGCTAAACCCGGAGGCTTTCCAATTGTCCAATTCAATCGTGTTCACGGTTTGATGCTCGGGGCTGGTGGAACAGTCGCAACTCGACTTACAGGCGCAGAGAAAGTTTTCGGATCAATCAGTCGTGGATTTTCAAGCAAGATTTGGAACTATCAAGCCGGTATCGAGAAAGGATTCTTTAAACAGCAACCTCTTAAAATCGGTGGAAGTTTCTACAAACTTACTGATGTCAGCTCTAATATCTATCTACATCACGGTGATGCTACCCTGAGTGCCTCCGTCTATGGTTCTGCTCTTCAAGATTATTATGAACGTTGGGGGACCCAAGGATGGATAACCTACGCACCCACTGAATGGAGTTATCTTAGACTCGAACTCACAGGAGAAAGTCACGGGAACCTCTCCAAATCGACGGATTGGAGTTATTTTAGCCGCAACCAATTCAAGCGCGGTAATTCTCGGATTGATCGTGGACAATTGAGAAACCTTGCCCTCGTTTTCGCATTTGATACACGGGACCATAGGTCAACAACCATACAAAATTTCCATACGCTGTTTTCTGCAAATGAGCGAACTCGGCGCGGGTGGCGCGCACAGTTTGCCTTTGAGATGACAGGACAAGATTTCGGCGGTGATTACCACTTCAACTTCTACCGATTTGAAATCGCACGCTACACACCGCTGTCCGGCCCACACAACTTAAACATCAGAGTCACTGGCGATTTTTCTGACGCGCCATTGCCCAGACAACGGCTCCTTCACCTTGGCGGTGGGAACACCGTGCGTGGTCATGATTTCAACAGGTTTGCAGGGGATAATCGGCTGCTGCTCAATCTGGAGTATCAGCTTATCAGAGAGACAATCCGCAGGGATCCCGATGCTGCAATTGGGTGGACACTCAGCTGTTTTTTGGATACAGGGAGCGTCTGGTGGCATGGCGACACGCCTTTTTCTAATCTTGAAACTTTCGCAGGGCGGATTAAAACCTCAATCGGTATTGGATGTTCCGTTTTCATAGATCCGCTCGGTAACCCGAACCCATGGAGCCTCGCTATTGAAGTCGCAGAACCGCTCGATTCATCGTTTTCCTTAAGAAATCCAAAACTTATTTTACGCTTTTCACGTATTTTTTAGGAGAATAGTTGTCAGTTATCGGTTATCAGAGGGAATAGTTTCCAGTTACGAGTTTCCAGTTAAGAGTGCCTCGCAGTGAGAGTCTGGTTCATCAGGTTTCCTTTCTTTAACTGGCAACTGGCGACTGGCCACTGACAACTGATAACTAAAAGGTTTTTCGCAGAAAAACCGAACTGACAACTGCTAACTATGAAAACAACACCGTTTCATCACATTCATGAGCTCCTCGGAGCGACCTTTGCTGAAAAACATCAAGGTTGGAACATCGCTGCCCATTTTACCGATCCCGTTTCCGAACATCACGCCGTGAGAAATGGTGTGGGTGTGGCTGATGTATCTTACCGGAGCAGGCATCAGTTAACTGGCGATGATCGCGCAAAATTTTTACACCGCATCATCTCTAACGATATTGAGACCCTTTCAGCGGGACAAGGCACCTACGCCACACTTTTAACGCATCGCGGCAAAATTATCGCAGATTTAAATATCTATGCCCTTGAAGATGCAATCGTTATTGATTCTGCTCCCGAAACCGCAGAAAATCTCTTCAGTGAACTCGACAAGTATATTATCGCTGACGATGTTGAACTTTCTGACTTAACCGCTGAAACTGGCGGAATCGCTGTTCACGGTCCTAAATCATCGGAGCTTGTTCAATCCGTGCTAAGCGTGAGCAACCTCGCGACTTTACCAGAACGTCATAGCTGCGTTCGCAAAGCAGATGCATCTTTTGCACATCCCATTGTCTGTATGAGAACAGATACCACTGGCGAAGTCGGCTACATGCTTTATACGTCTGCCGAGGTGTTGACATCACTGTGGGAAGCACTGATAACTGAAGGTTCACAATTTAACGTACAACCTATCGGCTGGAATGCACTTGAGTCACTGCGAATTGAGGCGGGTATACCCAGATATGGAACAGAATTGACCGACGCTGTTATCCCGCTTGAAGCGGAATTAGAACACGCCATCGATTTTGAGAAGGGATGTTATATTGGACAAGAGATCGTCGCGCGGATGAAATATCGCGGACATCCAAATCGGCTCCTGCGTGGTATGGAAATCGACGATAACCCAACATCACAAGACAATTCCGAACTTCGTTCAGGCGCACCGATTTTCAACGGTGACAAAGAAGTCGGGTGGGTTACAAGTGCTACCTTCGCGCCAACACTCGGAAAAAAGATCGCCCTGGGGTACGTCCGCATCGCAGTCACAGAAGCAGGCAGTCGCGTCCAAATTGAAACATCGGATAGACGTGTTGATGCTACAGTCGTACTGCTGCCCTTTTTGGCGTAACGCATAAATTGATACTTGCTACACTGAAGTATCACGATAAACTTTTTATTAGCGCGCTGTTTAATATCAATCTTCAGGAATCTTCAGATTTCGCGCTACAAGCGCGCAGGCAAACTGTGGAGGAATCTTACTATGGAACATTCAAGCTTTTCCCAAATTCTACTCGGTCTCGACGGCTCTCCTTATGCCGAAGCAGCGACCGAATACGCATGTCAAATCGCACTTAACTACAACGCAACCATTACAGGGGTCGCTATTATCGACCAACCCGGCATTCAATCTTCGAGTGGACCGGTGCCAATCGGTGGCACACATTATGACGTAAAACTTGAAGACCAGTTGTTAGAAGAAACGCAAGCACAAGCGAAAGCAATACTCAACGATTTTGCGCATATCTGCGATGCACGGGAAATAAATGCCGTTTTACACGCCGATACCGGCAGCCCGGTTTCCGAACTTATTGAGGAATCCAAATTTCACGATTTCATTGTTATCGGGAAGCGGTCATCCTTTGAATATAATGCCAATGAAACTTATGGAACGCTTGAACGTGTTTTAAAGAATGGACTTATCCCCGTACTGGCTGTCCCAGATGCCGTACGGGAGATTAAGAAAGTACTCGTTGCTTATGACAATAGCATCCCGGCTTCTAAAGCCGTCCACATGTTTCTCCTCCTCGGTATATGGAGAGCTTGCGACATAACGCTTCTGACTGTTAACGATGATGCCGCAGCTGCACAGGAACTATTGGGCAATCTTGGGGGCTTCTTTGAAAGCTACGGGATTAAACCGAGCCTCGTCACACGAAGCGGACATCCCGATACCGTCGTCAAATCCTATATCGCAGAGAATGACATCGACATGTTGGTGATGGGGGCGTATGGGAGAAAGAGTGTCCGCGAATTTTTCGTCGGTAGCGTCACCTATCATCTGATTCACGAAACAGAAATTCCGCTTTTCCTTTACCATTAATTAATACAGAATTGAGGAACTAAAAAAGAAATAGGACTTACGCACTGCTTCTTAAAGTCCCCTGATAAGGGGCGGTGAATGCCCATAAGGCATTCATACCCGGTGAATGCCCATAAGGCATTCATACCGTTGATTCTGATTCTTTAGGGGGTTAAAAATCAAGAAATCTTGCCTAACCCGCTAAATTCGCGTAAATCCTGAACGACTCAACCATAAGGGACATTCATCATGATACATAAATATTTTAGAATCCAAACGTTATTGTTACTGCTCTTACCTATGCTCTTAGGTGGCTGTGGGCTTGCCAAGCTATCTCGGATTCAAAAGGAGGGCAATTTAGTTGTCGTAGAAACCACCCTCGCGAATAATCTTAAGACGCTTGAGCGTTTGGCGAAGACTGGAAATACAGGCCTCATCGTCAAGACCGCACGCGCCCATTCATCTTACAGCGGTTTTTTGGAAGATAAGATGGAAGACGCAGAAATTGCTGGAGACTCCGAGACAGCAGACGAAATGCGTTCACAAGCCATCGCACACTATGTAACTGCTGAAAAATACGCCTTTAAGGCACTCGCGAAATCCGATAAAACCTTTGAGCAACCAAGAACTGTCGAACTCGCCGCGTTTGAAAAGGCACTCCAGAAACTCAAGAAAAAACAGGTCGAACCCCTCTTTTGGGCTGCTTACGCTATGGGACGTGGTATCAGCCTCCAGAAAGATGACCCAATGCAAGTCATTGACCTGGTCCGTGTCGAGTTAATGATGGCGCGCGTACTTGAATTGGACGAAACCTTCTACTTCGGCAGTGCGCACCTTTTCTACGCTGTCTACTACGGGGACCGATCACCAGCAATCGGTGGTGACCCAGAGAAAGCCAAAGAGCACATTGATATTGTCGATGAAATGAACGATGGCAAGTTCCTGATGAGCAAATTCTATCTCGCACGGTACTACGCCTATCCTAAACAGGACCTAAAACTCTACAAGCAAGCGTTACAAGAAGTCGTTGATGCCCCACAGGATATTTATCCAGGGGAAGAGGCTGCGACATCGCTCGCAAAATCACGCGCCAAACGCTGGCTTGACCAAGCCGATATGTTGTTTGATCCAGAACTCGAAGAAGGAGGCACTGAGTAATGAAAGTAAAAAAAGGAAATCTTGTAGGAAGGGTTTTCAACCTTGACTACCTTAAATTCGCGTGTATGTTTCTGATTATTTTAGGGATACTATGCTTACCGTTAACGTCCATTGCCGCCGAATCCATTAAGTTCGCGACCCTCGCTCCAAAAGGTTCCACATGGATGAATAACTTTGATGCAATGGGGAAAGCACTCCGTTCCAAAACCGATGGTGAACTCCAATTCCGATTCTATCCGAACGGTGTCCAAGGCGATGAACTTGATGTCATCCGCAAAATGCGGGCTGGACTGCTTCACGCAGGGGCTATGACTGCCACTGGACTCGGTGAGATACAGGAAGAGGTCTTAATTTTTCAACTGCCTCGGCTGTTCAAAACTTATGAGGAGCTTGATTACGTTCGGGACTACCTCCGAGAAGATCTCGACAAAGCTTTTGTGGATGCCGGGTATATCCTGCTCGGTATGGGGGACATCGGATATTATTATCTATTCAGCAATCAACCCATCCGCACTATTGCCGACCTTCAGTCCCCAAGCGTCAAGATGTGGGCGCGGCCGACCGATAAAATTGCCCTCACATTCTATGAAAACGCCGAAATCGCAACTGTACCCAGAGAAGTAACGCAAGTCTTAGCTTCGCTCTACTCCGGGCAGCTTAACACCTTAGCGGCGTCTCCTTATGTCACTATCGCGCTCCAATGGTACGATAAATTCAAATACATGACAGACCTTCCGGTTAATGTTGGCGTAGGCGCAACAGTTATAACAAAGGAGAAATTTGATCAACTTTCCCCAGAACAGCAGAAGGTTTTGCGTGAAACTGTCGACGCGTATCAGGACGATCTCATTCAGAACATTCGTAAGGACAATGAAAGGGCACTTAAGGCACTCCAAAAGAAGGCGGGCATTCAGGTAGTTGAATTCGAGGGTGATTCCCGAGAAGCGTGGGATATAATTGCCATGCAAACCCACAAAGAACTCGTCGGTGAGATTTACTCACAAGCCTTTCTTGATAAGATTAACACCCTCTTAGAAGAGTACCGAGAAGGCAAATAGATGAAACTGACGCGATGCGTTAGTAACCTTTCTCAAATGGCGCGCTCTCAAAGCGCGCCTATCAATTTTAGGACTTACGCACTGCTTCTTAAAGTCCCCCTGATAAGGGGCGGTGAATGCCCATAAGGCATTCATACCCGGTGAATGCCCATAAGGCATTCATACCGTTGATTCTGATTCTTTAGGGGGTTGACTTTGCATTAAGAGTGTATAAGTAATTCTAAAATCTATCATAAATGCCTCTAACTGGATGTGAAATTCATTTGCCATTTTTCCCTATGTGTGGTATCATTCTATTTTCAAGGAGGAATTCGAGATAGTGGCATCTATTAATGACATCGCAAATGAATTTATCCAGGAAGAAATTGAAGAGTTCTTAGAAGAACCCGATGAAATAGAACGGACGATTGATATATTCGCACAAGCGACACCCGCTATGCAAGACATCGCCGCTGCGCTTATTGATGGCGACCATTACGCTGTCGATGAGTTGACAGAAGCAGCACTCGAAGCAGGCACAGAAGCGTTAGAAATTATGGATGACGGTCTCATCGCAGGGATGGGCATCGTCGGCATCAAGTTCCGGGAAAACTTCATTTTCGTGCCAGAAGTCCTTGCATGCGCCCGCGCAATGAAAGCGGGGATGACGCATATCGAACCGATTCTCTCGGATTCAGGCATCGAACCCATCGGCACAGTAATTATGGGAACCGTCAAAGGTGACCTGCACGACATCGGCAAAAACCTTTGCATTATGATGCTGCGCGGCGCAGGTTTCGTCGTACACGATCTCGGTGTCGATACTTCCGAAGATGACTTCATTGAAGCCGTTGAAGAATATGAGGCACCGATTTTGGGGATGTCAGCACTCCTGACGACAACAATGCCGAACATGGGAAAAACCATTGATGCCTTTATTGATGAGGATTTGCGGGAAGAGGTAAAGATTATGGTGGGTGGCGCGCCTGTCACGCAGACATTCGCAGACGACATGGGGGCTGATGGATACGGAAAAGACGCGCTCGCATGCGTCGCACTCGCCAAGCACTTCCTCGAAGCACCAGACGAAGAGTGGTAACGCTTCGCAGATTTCAAACGATTAATAAACCTTTTATAATCCAGAAGCCATTGGAATCCACCGAAAACCACCGCAAAACATTGTCCTGCAAGCCTTTATAGGCTTGCACAGGGAACGGTGACCAGATTTAATAGTTAAAAATATGAAAAAAATAGATAAAGCAGAGTATGAGAAACGCCTCAACAAGATTACACAGATTTTTGAAGGTTTGGTCGTCCATGCGGATGAACAAGCAACTTATCGATGTCCCTACAAAAATCGATTTGACCACTGCACCGCGAAATTCGGGTGCCGAAACCAACGGAAAATTGATGAAGGGACAGGGCTCCTCTGTGTCGGGGACGATAAATTAGATTATCGGAGTGCTTGGGAAACCGATGCGCCTGATGGAACAGCGAAATCACAAGGCACAATCACATGTGACGGAGAAACCTATCAACTCACACCCGGGAAAACCATTTTTGACTATGCAGACGATTTAACTGTCCAAGTACCCACCTCTTGCTTCCGAACCGGACAGTGCCACGAATGTATCGTTGAGATTAAACGTGGGATGGACAGCCTCCAACCGCCTAACGAAGCAGAAGCTTTCCTACGAGATAACTACCGCCTCGCCTGCCAAGCAGTTGTGCTTGATGTTGATGCAGACATTGAATTCACACCGCTCCGCCGCACGCCGAGGATCCTAACGCATACCCGGATAGATGACAACAAAGCACTGGAATTAAGCCCAAAGGTTACCCATAGCGATGGAGTTGTCTATTACAACGACGAACCTATTGATCGTTACCGAGGGCATCTTTATGGGTTAGCAATTGATATCGGAACAACCACAGTCGTAGCAAATCTGGTGGATTTGGAGAACGGAAAGACGGTCTCCGTCAGTTCCTTTGAAAACCCACAACGTTTCGGTGGCAGTGATATCATGAACCGCATCACCTACGACGGTGAATTCCACGGTGAACTACGCCGTTCGCTTATCGCCGCATTAAACAGCGAAATCATGGAGATGTGTACCCGACACAATTTCGTCCGACAGGAAATTTATGAGATTGTCGTTGTAGGAAACACGACGATGCGCGATATTTTCTTCAAACAGGATGTCCAAAGCATCGGGCAGAAACCCTATAAATCCCTGATTGAGCATGAATATCGGGATGGCATCCGTTCAACCACTTCGCTTACAGAAAAGACGCGCCGCTTAGGGATCCGTGCGAATCCGAAAGCGATGGTGTACAGCCTACCGTTGATCGCCAGTCATGTCGGTGCAGATGTCGCAGCGGATTTAGTCGCAATTGACATCGCCTCACAGGAGGAGGTCATCATGTTAGTTGATGTCGGAACGAACACAGAGGTGATTGTCGGAAATGCGAAGCGAATGGTAGCCGCATCGTGTCCCGCCGGTCCAGCATTTGAAGGTGGCGGTATTGAATACGGAATGCCCGCCTATCCCGGTGCCATTGAGGCTGTGAAATGGCATGACAGCCATTTCGATTATACGACGATTGATGGAGAAACACCACAAGGTCTGTGCGGTTCCGGATTGATTTCGCTGCTTGCCGAGTTGCGTCGAAACGATCAGATGAGTCCAAAAGGCGTTTTTGCAGATAGGAAGCAACGCATTATACCGCTTTTACCCGAACACGGGATTACCTTTTCACGCGAGGACGCAAGCAATCTGGCACAAGCGAAGGCTGCAAACTATTGTGGACAGTATATCGTCCTCCGACATTTCGGTTGTGCGCCCGAAGACATCACAAAACTCTTTCTGGCGGGCGGTTTTGCTAATTATGTTAACCTACAGGATGCAATCGAAATCGGATTTCTCGCACCTGTCCCAGAAACAAATATCGTCAAAATCGGCAACGCCGCAGTAGCAGGCGCGACCACTGTACTCCTTTCCGACAAAAAACGCGCAGATGTTGAAGCATTCGTCAACAACATTGAACATATTGAATTGGAGACCACGCCGGACTTCTTTGACATCTTCGTGGAAGGGTGTCAATTCAAACGGATGCCCGTAACGTTGTAAGGAAGGCAAAAGCCTGAACTATGATTTATAAGATTTAGAGATTTACAGGATTATAGGTTTTCAGGATAATCCTAAGCGCATAGCCCGTAATGTAATGGAGGGCGGGTATACGGAGAGGAACGTAAAACCGTTAGTACACCTCACCGAACCGCAAGGTAAAATTAAAAACTTTCGAGAACGATTAAAATCTGATAAACCGATTCTATACGATGGTGGATTCGGTTCGCAATTATTTGCACGCAGTATAGAACTCGCAAACAGCGCACTCGCTAATGAATTGCATCCCGATACTGTTATTGACATTCATTCGGACTATATCAATGCAGGTGCTGAGGTGATTGGAACAAATACGTTTGTAGCATCTCCACTTCACTTGGAAATGGCTGGACAAGACGCATTGGGTGCACAACGGCTCACACGACGCGCTGTTCAACACGCAAAAGCAGCCGTCGCGCGAAGTGGCAAAGAAGTGTACATAGCAGGCTCCGTCGGCCCCTCTCCCGGCGCAATAGAAGCCGATAGCGGAGATACCACTTTCGGGATTCCAAATGATGACGCAAGGGAAGCACATAAATTAGTGATCCACACCTTAGCAGAAGAAGGCGTCGATTTCCTGTGCCTTGAGACGATGTTTTCAGCAAAAGAGGCAGCGATCGCTGTAGATGTCGCACGTGAAGCTGGTCTGCCTATTGCAGTAAATTTGACGTACAAATGGACAAAGGAACGGCGGACAGGTAATATCATTTATCGGACGGATTGGGGTAATTCCCCCACTGATTTACTTGACATCCTAATGAACAACGATTTTTCACGTGGAGATTCGCTGTTAGAATCTGTTAATATCATCGGTGTGAACTGCGGTGCTGAATCCAGACGTGATGAACATACAGGGATGCCTTACGCGATTAATGGTATCCAGCAACTCCGTACGGCACTTGCTGAAACCAGAATCGACGGAAAACGGATGATGGCATATCCAAATGCTGGCATGCCGAAGCTTGACGAAAACCATAACACTGTCTATACGCAGACACCATCAGATATGGCAAGTCATGTGCCTACGCTCATTGAAACCGGTGCTTACTTAATAGGCGGCTGTTGTGGTACAACACCAAAACATATAAAAGCCTTCCGTGAGGCGATTTTGTCCTACCATTCGACATAAATGTAGGAGGGGTTTGTAACCCCGAATTTGTTCGCAAGGAAATATAAAAAATTGGAAACTGTAACACTTACCTATAAAAGACCTCCGGACCGAGTTAATCACTTCCAACAAGAGTTGCTTTATCTGGACGACGATGTGATTGTCACATCTCAGCGAGTTAAACCGTCCTCACCGATAGTTCAGAATGGCAAGACAGTTTTAGGTGATAACTTCGCCGTCGTCTGGTTCGTGTTCACAGGACTTTGGTATGATGTCGGTAAAGTTTACAATCTCGATAACGAATGGACCGGTTATTATTGCGATATTATGAAACCCGTCAAGCGGCGCGTAAATGTAGCAGGGAAACTCGATTGCTTTGAAATAACCGATCTGTTTTTAGATCTCTGGATAAACCCAGACGGCACATATCAAATTCAGGATGAGGACGAATTTGAGGAAGCCATTCAAAATGGCGCAATTGACGCTGAATTAAAAAGAAAAGCACAAAGTGTCCTAACAGCATTAATCGCTGAAGTTGAAGAGGGTCGTTTGGAACCTCGCTTGCAAGCGGTATTTAACAGCGCGCAGCTTCCTGATTTGCAGGATTATGTAGCAAAACTACCTTAGGAATTGAAGGGGGATAGAAAGATGGCAACATTGGCAATAAACGGCGGTGAACCTGTCCGAACTGCTGGTTTCCCTACATGGCCCACGCAGGATCCTGCCGATATCGAAGCATTTGAAACTATTTACAAAAGCGGACAATGGGGCGTTGGCGGACCGAAAGTTCCAGAATTCGCACAACAGTTCGCTGAATTCCAAGGTGCGAACTACGGTGTCTGCGTCAATAGTGGCACTTCGGCACTCTATATCGCCCTAAAAGCAGCGGGTGTCTGCCCCGGTGATGAAGTCATTACAACATCCTACACCTTTCAAGCAACAGTCGTTGCGATCCTCATGACGCATGCCGCGCCAGTTTTCGTAGATACCGCACCAGACAGTTTCCTATTGGACCCTTCAAAAGTTGAAGCCGCAATAACGGATAAGACAAAAGTCATCTTACCGGTCCATATCGCAGGATATCCAGCAGACTTAGACGCACTTGTTGACATCGCGAATCGACATAATCTCAAGATTGTGGAGGACTGTGCACAAGCACACGGTGCAGAATGGCGCGGACGAGGTGTCGGCAGTTGGGGACACTTTGGATGTTTCAGTTTCCAGTCCTCGAAAAACCTTTGTGCAGGTGAAGGTGGCATTGTCCTAATAAACGATCGCGAACTCTATGAACGCGCTTACGCATTGCATAACTGTGGTCGCACACTACCCGACGCTGAATTCGGAGACGCGGAACCCTTCGGTGGCAACTTCCGCATGACAGAATGGCAGGGCGGTCTCCTCCTCTCCCGCCTAACTCGGCTTGAGGCTGAAACCAACTACCGACATAAGAATATGCGATGGTTAGACGGTTGGCTCGGTGAGGTGCCAGGCATTAAAGTCGCACCACTTGATCCGCGAGCAACGCGCGGCGGCTGCCACGGCTATAAGGCTATTTTCGATGCCGAAGAGTTTGAAGGCATCTCACGTGAGACCTTCCTCCGTGCGATGCGAGCCGAAGGAATACCTATGGGATATTGGTATTCCACGCCTATGTATCGTGCCGCGTTCCTTGCCTCTAACCTTTTCGGACATAACCTCAATTATGATGATGTACATTGTCCTGAGACAGAAAAAATATGTCAGACAGGTCTCTCCCTAAGCCAAAACGTCCTAATGGCAAGCGAAGAGGACATAGAAGACATTGTTAAAGCAGTGATTAAAATCCGTCGAAACGTCGCTGAATTAAAGTCGGATGCCTCTCGATAAGTCAATTACCATTTCTGATTGAATACTTCTCAATGTACATGTAGCATAAACTTGCCTCACAGTGAGAGTTTGTGCCACCGTGGCCCCTTTCGGAGAAGTTGTGAATGCAACATTTACTTTCAGAAATGGTATTATTTTCTCTTTTCCACTATCCTTTCGGTTTGAAGTGAATCTATATAGATGAACCCGATAGGCAACTTCTTAACGATTACTTCTGAGTTGCTGGGGATGTTCCTCTGGCAGCGTTCCAATTGTTAAGAGACCTTTGATAATCCTCAAGCGTTTGGAATTAACCGAATTTAATAATTAAAGAATCATTTTTTACTATCCTTTTCAAACTTGAAGGACTCTATATAAGCAAATCGACCGAATAAGGAGAAAACCATGTCTAACGAACGTGAATCCCAAAAGGAAATTCGTAAAGTTCTACGGCTATTAGAAACTACAGCACGCATTGTAGAAACGTCAGCAATTTCAGACCGCTTTATGGACGGTGAAGAGCGATGCGCGCGACAATTCAACAATGCACTTAACCTGCTATCTGAACTCGGCGCAGTCCCCGAAGGTCTGTTTGAACCCTTGGAAGTAGATGATGCCACTTTTGGCGATATCTGTTTCGCATGCCACCAAGTTGCGGCATACGTCAAAGAGGGATATGTCGATGATTTTGACTTCGATCACATGAAAAAAACCATCGGTGACGAACTCAAAGATGTCAGCGAGGTTGTCCGGCAATCCATGCCTTCTTTCCTCAAAGATATGTGGAGTGGACAAGCACAAGAAAATCATGTTGATACCGCCGAAACCGTTGAGGTCACCTCAGACGAGGATGAGGACGTGCCATCTGCCGAACAGCGAATCGCCAAACTTGAAGGGCAGATGGAGACTGTTGTCGAGATACTCCAAGAAATTCGGACACAACAGCAGAATGGCGAATCATAGGCTGCACCTGTCTGGAATAACGTTTAGAACGTTCCAGGCAGGTGATGCTTTCCCTTTAGACCTGAATCAGTGTAGGGTATTTAGTTTTCCACTAAGAGTGCACGTCAAATCGCGATATATGTCTGTAGGAGCGAGCTGGGCTCGCGACCTGTCGCCCCAAATCGAAAAACACCTAAAACTAAATGACCTATAGCAGCGGAGGAACCTGCTTTGGAAAAGATTGAAAAAACCTATGATGTCAAAAGCGGCGGAACTTTAAACGTTTTATCGCAGTTCGGTGCAGCGGCAGCCTCCGCTTTGGGGCAATTCAGGGCTTTATTTCAGGCAGGACTTCAGGGGGCAGCATCAAAGGCGTGGATTGTAGCGGTGGAACAGATGTCCGAACCTCTGGAGGCACTATCTGGTTAGGAGGCATCGGCAGGAATGTGACAGCGCGAACTTCAGGAGGCTCCATCCAAGCCGCTATGACAACACAACCCCAGAGTGAATGTAGTTTGCGCACATCGGGCGGTAAAATAATCCTCACGCTTAACCCAGATGTCGCAGTTGACTTAGAAGCAAAAGCCAGTGGTGGACGCATCTCAACGGACTTCACGGTAGAACCAGTTATTCAGCGGAAGACTCCAAAAAATAGGTTGGAAGGTCGTATAAATGGTGGCGGTCCCACACTGAAATTGCGCACCTCTGGTGGAAATATCCATTTACAGAAGACAGCAAATTAGAGTAAAGTCTACAATTAATCATACACCCCAAGATTGTCGGATGTTTCCTCATTCGTATTCCACAAATACCAAACTTTGGAGATCAAGATGGATTTAAAACAGAGTAATGAGCAAAATTCATTATACCCGCCTGTTAGTCTGCATCCGGGACAACATCTTCACGGCTTTGAGGTAAAAGCCGTCACACCCATTGACGAATTGCGTGCAATCGCAATAGAACTCTTGCATCCGCAGAGCGGCGCACGCTTACTCCATCTCTGGACAGACGATACCAACAACTGGTTCTCAATCAGTCCAATAACACCAACACCCGATGATACAGGGTTACAACACATCCTTGAGCATTCAGTGATGGCAGGATCTCGTAACTACCCAGTAAGAGAAGTGTTCTTTGAGATGATAAAGATGAGCCTCGCAAGTACAAATGCCATGAATTGGACCGATCATGCATATTATTATGCATCGAGCAATGTCAGAAAAGACTTATTTAACATGGCAGAGATTTTCTTTGATGCCGTTTATCATCCACTGTTGGCAGAAGAAACTTTCAAACGTGAAGGGCATCATCTTGAACCAGTCAATCTGGACAAGCCTACTGGCGATTTAAAAATAAACGGTATTGTTTATAATGAGGTAAAGGCGGGGTATTCTGACCCAGAGGGACTCCTGTGTCTTTCCGCGGGATGTGGACTGCTACCAGACACGCTTTATTCTTATAATGCTGGCGGCGACCCAAAGGCGATGCCGGAGTTAACCTACGCCCAATTCAAGGATTTTCATCAGACTTACTATCATCCAAGCAACAGTTATTTCTTTTTCTACGGTAATATCCCAACAAGCGACTATCTCACATTTCTTGCCGACAAACTGACGGCAATTCCAAAGACCGAGATAAATGAGGATCTACATCCTCTCCGTTCCGAAATCACACACCAACCGAAGTGGCAAGGCCCGCGAATCGTGAGAGATACCTATCCAATTGAGGCAGCGCAATCGCACGCCGAAAAAACGTACCTCATGCTCAGCTGGCTCATCGGAGATGCAACGGATCCTGAAGATGTCGTCTTATGCAATATCTTAAGCCTAATTTTGCTCGGCAACCAGGGATCCCCGCTCCGTAAGGCGATCATTGATTCAAAACTCGGCACTGATCTATTTGATCCCGGATTTATTATGCCGCTTGGGGTCAGCAGAACAGGTCCACACAACACCTTTCGGATTGCCTTGAAGGGAAGCGAAGTAGATCGCGTAGAAACTTTCACGGAATTAGTTGTCAATACATTGACCCAAATTGCAAATGCAGAAATTGACAAAGCAAGCGTAGAAGTAGCATTTCAACAAGCGACTTATGACTACCAGGAAATCACGCCGATGTTCCCGTTTCGGATGATACAGCGTGTCATTCAATCATGGATATACGAAAGAGAGCCGACCCTTTTTTTAACGATGGGCACTTGCCTATCTGCCATCCGTCAACGTTGGGAACAAAATCCACGCATCTTTAATGAACTGATTCATGAACGCATCCTTAACAACCCACATCGGCTAACAACCGTCCTCTCGCCTGACCCAGGTATGCAAGCCCGTCTTGATACGAATCTGAATGAACGTCTAAAAGCGATCCGCACCCAACTCACCGATGAACAGATGATAGAAGTTACTGCCGATGCCGCTGAACTGGAACGTCTCAATGGACAGCCCAATTCACCGGAGGATTTGGCGAAATTACCGCAGCTGCGTGTATCTGATCTCCCCGAGAAGCCTCTGCATATTCCTACAACCGTTGAAACAGTTAGTGGATGTTCCTTGCTCCGAAGCGATGTTTTTTCCAACGGCGTGAATTACCTCGTGTTAAATTTTGATTTGCAAGGGTTACCACAACATCTTTGGCAGTATCTCCCCAGATACACCGATGCTATCAGCAAACTCGGTGCCGGTAATATGAATTACGAACAGATAGCACAACGCACCGCGGCAGCTACTGGCGGATTAGAATGTTCTCCTAACTTTAGCACACACGCCCTTGACTCTGGTCAACCTGTGTTGAATATGCAGTTTCGCCTCAAAGCACTTGACAATAAAATGGAAGATGCCTTGAATGTCTTGCACGACCTGGTTTTCGCCGTGAACCCGTGTAATACTGAACGACTGCGCGATGTTTTACGCCAAGCAGTAACAGAATATCGCACAACTATGATGAATAGTGTCCGATTTCCTTACGGCTTAGTTGTGGCAACTCACCATGCTGCACGCGGATTTTCGCCACAGGCACATCTATCAGAAGTTGTCTTTGGACTCCCGCAGCTACGCACAAGTGAAATGCTACTTGAGCGTTTTGACGAATCTCATGAGGAGCTCTGTAGTTGCATTGAACAGATCCGAGATTTCCTATTAGTCCGCAGTCGCGTTACTGCCAGTTTTACGGGTTCCGATGCAGCTTTCGGGACGCTTCAGAGAAAACTCGCTGAGTGGATCGGCAATATGCGCGATGAACCGATAACGCCAGCACTCACCGGTTTTAAACCTTTTGATACCGCACCACGTGAAGGATTGGCAGCACCTATTCAAGTAGCACACTGTACGCAGGTGATGCCCGCACCACACTACTCACATCCGGATTCAACCCTCTTGACTATCGGCGCACATATCTTGTGGCACGATTACATACTCCCCGAAGTCCGATTCAAAGGTAATGCCTACGTCGGAGGGTTCGTTTATGACCCGTTTGATGCCTGTCTATATCACGGATCGTATGCGGATCCGCATGTCGCTCGCACGCTGAACGTCTTTGAACAGACTGCTGATTATCTCAAACGGACGGAATGGACGCAGACTGACATTGACAAGGCGATTATTGGGACAGCAGCGGATTACCTACAGACAATCCGTCCCAGCCGAGCCTCAACCGATACTCTCACACACTACCTCACTGGGCAGACGCAGGAAATGCTCGAAAATAGGTATGTGCAACTCCGACACGCAACGCCCAAGGCGGTGAAACGCGCACTCCTCCAAGTGCTTGAGGAAAATCAGGATAAAGCCTCAATTTGTGTCGTCGCAAGTCGCGAGAAATTAGAAACCGAAAATCAGAAGATGGCTCAGCCCTTGAGCATCGAAAACATTTTATAATAGAACTCACCAATGTTTGAACGAGTACATCCGTTGTCCGAGAAACAGTCCTAAAATTGCCCAGAGACTCCCCATCACAAATTCGCCGAGCATCGTCCCGAAAAAGAGGGGCAGCGTTCGGCGATACGCACCAATCCCACCGTGCCGAATCAATATAGACTTTATCAACCAAGCCAGAAACACGGGAAACCAGAGCCTGCCGAAATTCCAATTCCCCGCAAGCGGATAGGCAAGCGGGTGCAGCTGCCACCAGATAAACCGCAAACGCATAAACAGCGTTGTTAGTGTCAGAGAGATGCCGAATCCGAAAAAGCCGAGACGGCTCCAGTCAGTATCGTTTGGAAGCGTCAACCAACGTTGAAGATCGCTGAATGCCTCTTGTCCACGCCATGTTCCCAAACTTCCATGCCGATAGCCAGCGTGTAGAAACGCGATAAAACCGATAAATAGCCCGATAACCGTCGCACCCCACATCACCCAAAGGATTTGACGCGTGTTGATACGCCCCTTGTCCGCAAGTTTAAACCCTTCTAATTGGTTCGGCATCGGTTGTGATCGGTAGTTACGGGTGAAGCCATAGAGGAATGCAAACCCTGTCAACGTCGGGGCACCTATCTTTCTGGAGCCAAAAATTGAAGTCAGGAAAAGACCAGGACCGGCACGGTAGAAATCCATCGTCGGTGTCCCAAGTTCAGCGCGCATCCGCGTGAACGCCAAAACGAGTATGAAATGGATACTGAAAAATCCAAGCACTCCCCACCAAGACATACCCGCCTTCACGCAAAACCCAAACACAACCGCAATACTGAGCAACAGCCCAACAAACGCACTCCGATACCCTATCGGTTCATTTCTCGTGTCCAGATTCGTTTTCAGACCCAAGATATTGCGAATAACTTGCCATAAGTGTTTATGTGTTATCCAGAGCGCGAAGAAACAGAGTCCAAAGTACGCACCCAGTGATTGCATATCAATATGTGGATACCCCGGTGTCTGATTCAAGCCTGTCATCGCACCGAAGACAAGCTGCGCCTTCCAAAACAGATAGAACAACCAACAAGAGAGGGACAAATCCAACGGCATCAAGAAACCGATGCCGATAGCATACGGATTCAGATGAATAGGCGTTGATCCGATAGCACTCAGCGGTTTTTCCGTGAACAGCCGTCCAATATCGTGACGAATAGGGATATTCGGAACAAAGGGGAACAAAAAATTAATACCGTTGAGTAGATCAAGTCCAAATCCAATCGCAAAGCCTATCCAGAGCAATCGGTTCCGATAGAAACTTGCACCCGTCGTCATCTCAAAGGGGAGTAGGATGATCGGGTAACTCAGTTTTTCGTGTTCAATCCACTGTTTACGGAGGATGACACTGAGCATCATCATGGAGAACGCCAGTGCAGAAAAGAAAACCAACCATGTCATTACGGGCGTGACCCACGCACGGATATGCTCCACTTCAAATAAGTTTGAGGTGCCTTCGTAATAACCGGTTAAAGCACGCCGATTCATAACAGCAATCCAGTCTGGAATATATCGGAAAAAGAGGGATTGCCACTCATTTTCTGGCGTAGCGAACCACGTTGCATGCCCCAAGACACACATTGTCGCCTGCAAAAGATCATGACCGCAGACAACACATGCCAGTGTTACCATGAGATAAATCGTCAGCATTTCTGCTTGTGTGAGTTGCCATTTCGGGAGGTAGCGTGATAAAGGGAGGTTGATAATCGCGACGAGGAAAAGCGTAAAAACGGCGTTAAAGATAATCGCCATTGTCGTCGGATATTGGGTCGTCCAGACCGTCTCCGTCTGAACGACAAGGTAGATGTTGAGTGGAAGCGACAGAAGGCCTATCAGGATGGCTCGCCATGTAACGTTTTCAGCTGAAGTGCGCGGGGATGTGTCCATATTTTTTGTCTGTGAATCCTTAAAGAACTTACGCAGCCCCTTCGCTGGCGCGGTTTGCAACCGCGCCAAAATTTGCTATTTTAGAATGTCGACTCAATTCCCCAGAAGATCATCTGTTTGAATGGTGGAGAAGAGGGGGCATCAAGTGGAAACGCAAATTCAAGACGAAATATCCCCGCATTGCTAACCTTCGCAAGTCCACCCCGTAGTCCAAATCCAATACTCCGTTTCGGTTCCATCAAGTTGAATGTATGTTTCCCATTCCAGATGTAACCGATATCGGTAAAGGCAGTAGCACTTACCATAAGTCCCAGGTTGACAGAACGTTTGATAAATGGCTTCGCAATGAAAGTGGCGACCGCTTCAATACCATCATCCAATTTCCTGAACAGGGTCCCTCCACAGACGGTTCGACTCTCAAGACGCAACACCATCATTTTTTCACCGCTAAATTGTCGGTAGTCGTAACCCCGCAATCCATTGAAGGCACCAAGAACAACCTGGCTTTCGCCTTGCCAACCAAACTCCAATCTCGTCTTGAATTCTGCTACAAATGTTTGATAAAAATCTAAAAAACCGTTCCTACGGAATCCCTTGTCTACTGTATAAATATCCCCTGTGTTGAAGACATCTGTGTAATACCACGAAGTTCGTGCTTGAAACGTGGAATTCTCAACCCGTGTTGTGAAGTATGTACTTATATCTACGAGGGTGGTACTTAATATCCGATTTCCACGGGTCCACCCTGATCTACCGATGAGGTTCGCGTAACCCTCTGATCTGTCTGAACCGTATAAAGGGGAAGCGTGCCCCAATGAGAAAGCGTATTCAGACCCTACTAAAAAAACCTCCTCGCGCCCCATCCTTCTGATAAATTGGGTTTTGTGATAAGTGACACGTTTTCGGCCAACAGTAATACCCACCAGCTTGATGTCGCGATTTGACGGATCCGCTGTGGAAGAAAATTTTTTTTCAAGTAGCACATATTTTGAACGGCGTGAAGCTGCCCAAAGCCCAATATAGTTTTGACGCTCCCGGTTCCCAAAGTATCGCCGGATCCTACCGGACACGCCTTGTAAATTTAACTCAAACCTATCTGTTCGCTCTAATTTATGGGAAAGCGGATCCATCTCAAACCACGAAAATTCACCAATCGCTTCTGACAGCGTAAACCTTGCACTCCAACGGCTTTTCAATGTGTATTGCGGACGTTCTAATATGATCGCCCACGAATCGCCCTCGCGCTTCTGAATATAAGCACCATCAAAATTCCAATGTGAATTGACAACACGCGGCATTCTATACTTCCATGTTAAAAGACTCTTTGTCTTTTCACCGATTTCGCTAATCCGTTGATAACGGACTTCGGTGTCGTGCCCAGAGCCAAATACGTTGGATTCCCGCAATCCTAAAAGAAACGTACCGCCCTGGCTATTCAGTGCTGGATCAATCGAAGGCAACGGTGGAGACCAGAGCTCTGTAACATTAACGTGAATTGCCACCGTATTGGCGTTCGCATCCCATACCGGATCAATCCTTGCTGCGCCGATATAACTCTTATCACGGAGGATCTGCTCACTTTCCTCCTTATCCGCTTCTATGTAAACATCCCCAACTTCAAACAAGAGTTCACGGAGAATAACGTCTTTCTTAGTCTTTTCGTTACCGGATAAGGTGATTTCCCCGATGAGTCCCTCATCAATCTCAATACCAAGATAAACACCATCTGCGAATTTTTTTACGGAAACCTGCGATGCATCTACACGCGCGAACCGGTACCCATTTGCCTCATAAAAGCGGAGGATAGTTTCAAAATCTGCTTCCAGAAGGGACTCATCATATACACTCCAGACATCTGTCTTCATCAGCGCGCGAATTTGCTGTTCGGAGAATGAATTATTACCCTTGATTACGAGACTACGTACGGTATTATTCGCTGCATCTTCTAAAACCCCTTTTTGCTCCAGTGAAGCCGTTGATGCCTCTGATGCTTCTATCACACGTTGTGGCGTTGCATCAACCGTTCCTGATGAAATTTCAACCTGTATGCCAATGCTGAGTACCACAATTAAGCACACAGTCCGAAACCGTGGACGAATGTTCCCAAAATTTGCCATTATGCTTCACCTATGGTCACTGCTTTTTCGCGATTTGAGAGGAAACTTTCCAAGAGCATCAGGCAGACAGTCAAGAGAAGCAATTCACCCCATATTTCCCGACCATGCCTTTTAACATTGTAAGCATCAGCTTCAACCGTTGTTCCTTCAGTTTCCGCATCCGCCGTTGTTCGCGCACCGACCCGTGCCGCTGCCTGTTGGAGCGGAATCCGTGCTAAATCGGCTTCAGCCGCATCAACGTTAACAGCGAAGAAGTCTCGTTGAAGTCTACCTTGAGTTTGGATCTCAACTTGATAGATACCAGGACGCTCTGTACCTTGAAATCGCAGTGTCCCGTCTTCAGCAATCGGAACCACAGTACCATTATCAACGTCGGAGCCATCGTTATGCCATGTATCAACAGTGGTTTTTAAGCGAATCGTCGCTTTCCCACCAGCACTTTGTGGATAACGCGCCGTATAGGTATCACCGATATGTCCACCACGTGTTAAAAGATTGCTGTTGGCTGTAGCCGTGTAAAGCACACTCTGTTGGAGCATCGGGAGGAAATACGGATTAACAAACAGATTGTTTGTATAAGTTGTAGCCCGAAGCAGTGTGGCATTTCTGCTGGGCGCATTGCTCTGGTGTGTGAGTAGTCCGCAATTATAGAGTAGGACGGTACTCGTCCCGTGACTGCGTTCAATGAGAAAAGGGGTATCGTCGTCGAAATGCGCAATTATTCTCGATTCAGACGTAGGACTTAGGGCTACACCGCTGTGAAACTGTGGCGCGTATTGCATCGAAAATCCTTCGCTCGGGAAAATATCGAAAATCGGGTGCGTTTCTCGATACGTACGAATCTGTCGTGGTGGTGTCCATGTGAGTGTTCTACCCAGTTGGGCAGGTAACCAAGTATCGCTAAATTGGTTGTAGTTATCTGTATCGCTGTACCTGCTCACAAAAGCAATAACACTTTTGCCGTGACGGATGAATTTTTGAATCTGTGCATCGATCGGCGCGGTAATCTCCGATACATCCGCAAGGATAATAACGTCATAGTCTTCCAACGGAAAGGTCTCAAATTCAGCAGGCGTGCATTGCGTTGGTAAAATCATTGTGTCGGCCGTCAATGGGGCGTTAAGAAAATCTCTTTGCTGATTGCTGACGGCTGATTGCTGACGGCTATTTTTTCCTGGATTTAGTGCCAACGCTAAGTATTCCGTCTGTTCGCCAACACAAAGCACACGCACTTCACCGATGATATTCAAGGCGAAATAACGCCGATTGTCAATATTGAGTCGATCTTCCGTGAGTGTAAAATAACCGGTATGCGTGCCGGGTGTAGAGAAGTTATATGTTAAAGTTGTATTTAGTGATTCGTTAGCTGCTGCTGAAAAACTCACAGTTTTTTGTTTCTCTCCTCCAATAAACAGCGTTAGCATATTCCGTGCCAAAGAGGCTACCGAGTGGTTCGCAGTCGTCACATTCAATTGGAGCGGTAGATTTACGCCTATCAGTTGATTGGAGGGACGAATTTCTTCAATATTTGTGTTATGCGCTTCTCCTTCGGTAACAGGTAGCAAAGAAATACGCGCACCCGAACGATTCAGGAGACGACCCCAGTTTTTCCATCCGTTTTCGGCGAAGTCTGAAATGAGATAGAGCTCCTTGTTCAATTGTTCTGATGCGGCGAGAATTTCGTGAGCAAGTTCAAGGCTCGGTTGAACGTTCGTGGCACGATAAGAGACTTCCGCAGCGTTGATTGCCGCGCTAACGCTTTCGAGGTCGGGAGTGAGCTGCCGGAAAATAGGATTCGGAATATCCGACATTAAAATAAGTGCGGCACTATCACCGTGCCGCAGCGTGTCAAGAATATCAATCGCTAAAGTTTTCGCTTTCTCAAATCTGATGCCATCAACATCTTGGTACGCCATACTATAGGAGTTATCCAAGACAATAACCAAATCGGTTTTCGCACGTACGGAGGCAACAGGCAACCCAAGCGTCAGGAACGGACGTGCCAAGGCGAGCGCAATAAGGGCGACGATTGCCATTCGCAAAAGCAAAATGAGCAGCTGCCTGAGTTGGAATCGTCGAGCGTTTTCGCGATGGGCCGCCATCAGGAACATCAGACTACTAAAATCAATTGTCACAACACGACGACGGTTCCAGAGATGGATAATCAGTGGGATACCAGCGGCGAGGAGTCCAAAAAGAAATAGTGGGTTGAGAAATGCCATCAGTAGTTATCAGTTTGCCTCGCAGTGAGAGTCGTCAGGGGAATAGTTTTCGGTCACCAGTCATCAGTTTTAGCTTTTGAGTGATGTACACCCTCTTTTAGACTTACACATTTCCTTTCAAAGTCCCCCTGATAAGGGGCGGTGAATGCCCGGCATTCATACCCGGTGAATGCCCATAAGGCATTCATACCGTTGATTCTGATTCTGATTCTTTAGGGGGTTTAAATCTACCATAGCGTGCTAAATTTGCGTAAGTCCTAAGAGGATTTGGGTTTATCAGGAACCTCTTTAACTGATAACTGATAACTGACAACTATTCAACGATAGCAATTTCGAGTTGATTGAGTGTACGAAAAACGCCTTCAGCGAATCCTACCAAGTTATCCGGTTCCAAGGTGCTTCCCCCGAGCTGTATGTGATTCGCATCAGCGATATTTTGCCCCCACGTTGGATCCATCTGCACCCATCTACCGACGTAGACTTCACACCAAAAGTGATAGTAAAACGCATCTTTGGCAAAGGCAATACCAGAGCAGATGCGTGCTGGAATTCCTGCGGCACGTGCCAGTGCAATAAAAAGCACCGTGTGTTCCGTGCAATCTCCAGAAAGTGTCTCCAGTGCTGTTAATGAAGAACCAAAGCCACCGCTCATTTTTTTGTCACTAATAGATGTATGCACCCACTCGCATAGCTTTTTTGCCGCACGCCATGAATTAACTTCGCCTTCTAAAATCTCTTCGGCTTTCGCGCGAATAGCCGGCGCATCGGTTTGGATATAAGCACTCGCACCAAGAAATTTATCTTCTGCACCCTGAATAGGTAAATTAGGACAATCTTCCGCGACAACCGTTGGAACTTGAATGGAAAGTCTACCTGAATGCTCATCATTTAACGCAAGTTTTTGCTGGGAAGTAGACATGATAGCATCAGTGATGTTTCCTGTTATGAGTTTTACATCTGCTCCAAAGTTTTTTGCGTTTAGCATAGGGCTTTTGCCAGAGGGGAGGATACGCGTTTTTAAAACGACATCAATTTCTTCAATGCCACCCAGTGCTGTTTCCTTGTCCGTTTTTGTAGTTACCATGGAAAGACCCATTAACGGTGTTTCCGTTCGATAGGTTACACCCTCGGCATCAAGCCACGCTTTCATGGTGACCCCATTCATCATATCCATCGTCTGACGCAAAACATAAACCTGTTTTTCCGCCGACTGATAGGTTAAGGTGTCTTGCGATTCAACTTCGATTTCCGTTTTTACCGGCTTCAATAGATCGAAACTGAAAATGTGAAAGTTCCGTTTGTCACCTATTTTAAGGCCCTTCCGAAAGAGTAATTCTACGCCTGTGATTTCAGAAATTGTATCCGATGGCACAAGAACTTCTGATTCAGTCGTTTCACCATTGAGCGTCGTCTTAATGGTCGCAACGCCATCTACAATATGTCCTTCCACCTGTTGTAGACCCGACGCATTGGAGGTTGAGAGGAAGTGGCGCGGCATTGAATCGGGACCTATATACTCGACGCGGGTGATTTCAACTGTTACATCCGCCCCAAGTGCCTTGAGATTCATAACCATATCAACTTTGTTCCGATCCACTTCTTCCCCTTGATACGCAGTCTTTTCGGTGGACATATACATATAACCAATCTTAGTATTCATCAAGGTGAGGTTGTACCAGTGTTCTTTCGGGCTTTGTGCCATATTCTCAGGGATGTCCTTATATACGTCCTTAGAGGTGTCTTGTTGTCCGACTCCGAATTTTTGGAGGAAAGCCGCAATCCCCGCCTTTTTCGTCATCTTGAGTGGGACGTAATGATCGCCGCCATTAACAACTGTGACAGGTTTTCCAAGCCGATCACCGTAGCCTTCTTTATAGATACTGATGAGGTAGCGACCTGCGGGTAGATCTGTCCGTGTGTACTCGCCGTTAGTATCAGTTGTTGCTGTAAATTCTGTACCATTTACATCGACAATCTTGACTTCAACACCTTCAATCGGATTTTGGTTTTTGCTGGTATCGGTAATTTTACCGCGAACGGTTCCACCATTCACACCGTTGTTTTGCGCGAAGACGATACCAACGGACATACCGACACACGCAATTAGCACTAACGCAAAGCGTAAACGACTCATTTTTATCTTTCTCCTTTGGGATACTGTTTAATTGGGGAAGAAATTTTGATTGTTTGTTGTGTTTGTCGTACTATAATTATACCTAACGGCTCTGCCTATGTCAAGTCTTTTGTCGTAGCATTCGTAGGCACAACAAGCGTTATAAGCACGTCATTTTCCAAACGAGCGGAGAAACGTTATACTCGCGTCGCCATCGCAACGGTATGTGTGTTACGCTGTTTCACCTTCCGATAATTCCCGAAAACAGCCATGAAATTACGCTTGATAAATTCTCGGAGACCCGAAATGGTGACGACATAGAGGTGTCCATTCGGCTTGAGGTAGTGTTTCGCATCAGACAGGAAAATTTGTAGAAGTTCTTTGCCAACATTAGCGGGCAGGTTAGAGACGATGAGATCAAATTGGATATTCGGGAGATGGCTAAACCCGTTGCTCAGGAGGACATGACAATTCTGGAGCCGGTTCTGTGCCACGTTTTTGCGTGCGTAGTCAACGGCTACAAAGTCTTTGTCCGCCATGTATACAGTCGATGTTTGGATGCATTTCGCAAGCGTGACACCAATAGCACCATATCCACACCCAAGATCAAGGCAGGTGTCCCCTTCTTGGATGTTGATATGTTCAATCAATAGATGTGTTCCCGCATCAATTCCTTTGGGTGAGAAGAGGCCCCACGTTGCAGAAAAAGTGAGGGAAATCCCGCGTAATTCTGCCTGAAACGCAGTCTCTCGTGCCGGAACATCTACTGCCATTTAATCAGGACTCCAAGCGTATCACCGGGCGAATTCCAGAGGAGGTCAAACGCAGCTTTCGCCTCGGTATAGTGAAAGCGATGCGTAACCATTTCAGGCGCGTGTATCTCCCCATTCCGTATCTTTTCCAAGGCGCGTGCGGCAATCTGTGAACGGGGTTCATCTGTCAGAATACCGGCGACGAGGCGTTTGCTCATCATTTTTGAGGAGTGTAAGGGGAGCGGCCCCTGCTGATAGAGCGCGATCAGTTGAATAATACCATACTGGCGCGTCATATCTTGTGCCTGCTCAAAAGATTTGACACCAGCATACCCACCAACGCAATCTATGACCAGATCCGCGCCTTTACCATCGGTAAGGCGACGCACCTCTTCAACCGGATCTGTCTCATCGGCATTTATTGCTACGTCGGCACCGAGTTGCATCGACAATTCGCATCGAAGCGGTAGCGCATCCACAGTAATAATCCGCGCCGGGTCATAGCCATGTAACACTTGCATCATCAGGCTACCCACCAAGCCTTGTCCTAAGACAACGACAGTATCTCCCGCTTTCACACCGGACGAGTCTGACCAAGCGACAGCACTCGTCGCAAGCGGCAGAAAAGTCCCCTCTTCAAAACCAACAGCGTCAAGCGGCACGATACGTCCATCAGTCGCGTTAGGCTCAGCGACAACATATTGCGCGTGCGGTGCTACGACCATAACGCGTTCGCCAACCTCATAGTCCGTTACCTCAGTCCCAACGGCATCTACAATGCCTGTCAGTGAGTACCCCATGATTGAAGGTGGAACCGCCGCTTCCATGATGTACCGTCGAAATAATTCGGAACCGCGGCTAATTAACGTCGTATCCGTTTCTACCCGAATCTGTCGCGCACTTATCTCCGGTATCGGCACCTCTTCCAATTGAATGTTACCGAAACCTTCCGGTTTAGTTACTTGAAGCATGTCTCTTTTCCTCCAATCGTAGGGGCGAGGTCCCCTCGCCCCTACTGCAAACGTTTAGCTAAATCTTCACTTGTAACAGGCTCATCAAAAGACATCAGATAGATATGAAAAGTATCGCTTCTGTCGGAAACAAACACGAGATGCCGTCCATCGGGTGAGAAGGCGGGTTGGATAGATATGCCAATGTCATTCGTTATGCGGCGTTCATTTTTGCCGTCTGCATCAATGAGGTAAATCTCCCAGTCATCACCTCTCGCGGAAACATACGCAACCGTTTTTCCGTCAGGCGATACAGTTGGGTTGTAGCAATCATAGCGATTTGGGTTGAAATGCGCCTCGTTTTGCCCGTCAACATCTATCGTATACAACTGATTCACCTCATTTCGCGATGAGACGAACATAAGCCGTTTTCCGTCAGGGAAGAATGTCGGGCTACCATCATCTATCTCATTGAAAGTGATCCGTTTCGGTTCAACGTCCTCTGGCGTGAATTGGGCGAGGTCAACTTCCGCTAAATCAAGCAGATATAATTCCAGATTTCCGTCTGCATTGGATTCATAGACAACCTGATTCCCCGCAGGCGACGTACGCGGCACACGCGCACCGAAACTTACCGGCAAAACCGCTTGCGTGGTTTTACTGTGGATATGCGTCAAATTGAATCCTGCATAGATCGGCGTGGAACCACTACTCTGGATGACAACTTTAACTTCACGAGAGGATTTCGGTTCACTGCTATAAAAAAGATAGTTCGGGGTCGTCAAAAATGCCGGTGAACTATCATTAAAATCCGTCGTGAAGGTTACGCGACGTCGAATCCGTCCGTTCAGATCCATTAAATAGAGTTCACTGTTATCCGTTCGGAAAGATGAAAAAGCGATCTGTGTGCCATCCGGTGAGAACGTAGGTGAATAGTTATCTGAGTCGCCATCTGTGAGTTGCTTTGTCCGATAACTATCACCCACCAGTCCAATGATTTCGCGCAAGACTTTGGGGTCCGAGGTACTACGCTGAACGAGTCTAAGTACCCGAAAGGCGGAAGTTCTATCACCGAACCTGAAATAGGTGCGTGCCAATTCAAGTCGTGCTACGGTGCGTGCTTCGGGCTGCGCAGCATAGAGTTGTGATGCCTTTCGCAACTGCTCAACTGCATCGGTGTGCCGTCCCAATTCATTGTAAACTTTCCCTAATAATAGCCGTGCCTTCGGCTCTTCCGGTGCCGTTTCGATAAAAGCCTCTAATCCGTCAACTGCCGCTTGCGGGGTCCCAGCATCCAAGTGTTTTTCGCTCTCTGTCAAGATCGCTTTGTCATCTTGACACCCGATCACCAAAGCAGCAAGGAGCGTACTACAGAGCACAAACCCGAGCACTTTTAACGAAGTTTCCCAACTTAGATTGACTATCATAAAAATCTGTGCGGGACTTACGCATTCCTGCAGTGCATCTGTTATTATGAAAAAATGCGTAAGTTCTGCTGTAATTAACCTTTACTTCTTCTATGTCTGCCGCGCCAGCCAGTGCCAACCGCATAGAGCCAACATAAAACTCCTTGAACCGATGCACTAATTTTCAACTTCCAAGAAGGGCGGTACATCAACTTTTCCCCATCGTCAAACGTCCAGATGTGAATAGCGTATGACGGTTGTTCTTGAGAGTTTTCTGTGTTATCTGTTGTGGTTTCGTCTTTCGCGGCGGGCTTAAATTCGGTTAAATCACGCCATTCCTTTACTGGCATGGAGTTGAGATAGAAAATGCCGAGTGCTGAAGCAAATATCAAAAAAAGAATAAACCCCTTCAGGAATTGTCCCAAGTAGAGTTGACCGAGTCCCGGCAGAATTGCGGATAATAACATCGCAAGGTATGAGCGAGCAGGCGCAGACGCACCTGGGGAGTTCCCGGAATTGCTGGAGTCAGTGTAAGCAGTCGCCGGTTCTTCCATTTTAATTAAGACTCTCCTTGTGCAACGAGATAGACCCCAATACAGATGATCAGAGCACCAATTATGCGGACCTTAGGGATAGATTCTTTGAACAGCAGCCAAGAAAACAGGATTGACAACACATATCCAAAGCTTAACATCGGATACGCAATGCTCAATTTAACACGCGATAGGATAATCAGCCAGATGAGCGTAGTAAAGCCGTATATCGCAATCCCGCTGAGGATATACGGATTCAGAAATGCCTGCGTCAATTTCCCCAACGCATCTCGGATACTGTTGACACGACCCACCGTGTTCATCCCGTGTTTGAACAGAATTTGTCCTAACACCGTCAATAGAACATTGAAAAATAGCAGTATAAAATCTTTCATGCTTTTATTATATCATACTTCTGTGCTTTTTTACAATTTTTTAGTTTTTAGCGGCAGGGTTATTTAGTTCTCAGTTTTTTCGTCCAATTTTGGACCCCCAGGCCCCGCAGGTGCGGTTTGATGAAGTTTAAGAAATATTTCGGTAATTCTATATTTTCCCCAGGCCCGGTAGGTGCGGTTTGGAACCGCACCATAAGTGTCAATTTAAGAAAATAATAACCTTGATTTCCCAGGCCCGGTAGGTTCGGTTTCCTAACCGAACCGGATACTACGCGGAAACCTTGAAGATTTCAAAAACCTCTTGAATCCCGTAGGGATGGTATCTCTGTAGAAAAACGTTGGTTCACAAATCCAAGCCCCGTAGGGGCGGCATCTACTATAAATATTGAAATGTTCCGGTGTTAATAGTATACTTAACACAAGGTATCCCAGTTGCTGTTGGTTGAGATAGACGTATTTTTTCAATCTTTACATCCGGATAGACGGGGTTTCAAACCGCACCTGCGGTGGCGGGAAGATAAGCAGTGTGGATGATTTTAAAGGGGGTTGTGTCGTATGCTGAGGCAGTATGCGTTTATTTTTCTATTGTTTTTATTTACATTTTCCGCACTTTTAGGCGGTGTGTCGGCACAAAATGATATTCAATCCGAAATTGAGAACGCACGGCAAAAAGGATACTCGGATGAAGAAATCCGTCAAGCCTTGAGAAACGCGACCTGGACTGAAAAACAAATAGACAAGTTGCTTTCTACGCCTCAAAGCGAAACCGAACAGGAGCAGGGTAAAGAATACGATCCGGAGGATGTGCAGCAATGGAACTTACCGGAGGGCGCGATCAGACGGATCGGTAAGGGCAAAGCCAGTGATGTTACTTATGCTCCAGATGGACAGAGGCTTGCCGTTGCTGGTTCCATTGGTATATGGATTTATGATGCGCGCACCCTCAACCCCCTGAAACTAATCGCGGGAGATACAGAATGGATCAGGAGCGTGAGTTTTTCACCCGATGGCAATACAATCGTAAGTGGCGGCAGCGGAGGCATAGACAAAATCGTTCGTTTATGGGATGTCAACACCGGCAGCCTTCTCAAAACATTCAAAGGACATAAACATAGCGTCAGGAGTGTGCGTTTCTCACCTGACGGAAAAACAATCGCAACAGGCAGTGCTGACGGCACTGTTCGACTCTGGAACGCTGACACGGGCAGAAGCATCAAAACACTCAAAGGACATAGACTTTGGAGCAGTAGTGTCAGTTTTTCACCCGATGGAAATACAATCGCAAGTGCGAGTTTGGACACCACGGTTCGTTTATGGGATGTAAAAACGGGCAAACTTTTAAAAACACTCACAGCACATACACAAGCCGTCAATAGTGTCAGTTTCTCACCCGATGGAAATACACTTGCAACGGGTAGTGATGATGACACTGTGCATTTGTGGGACGTAGATAGGGGTAGTATTCTCAGGACACTCACGGGACATACAGGTAGTGTCAGGCGGGTGCGTTTCTCGCCCGATGGACAAACAATCGCAAGTGTAAGTTGGATAGGCACGGTTCGTTTATGGGACGTAAATACGGGTAGAAACATCAAGACACTCACAGGACATACAAGTTATGTCAATAACGGTTTCTCGCCAAATAAAAATACAAGTATAAGTTTCTCACCCGATCGAAAAACGATCGCAAGCGGAAGTTGGGAGGGAACTCTGCGTTTATGGGACGTAGAAACAGGTAGAAACATCCAAACATTCAAAGGACATAGAAGTTATGTCAATAGTGTGCATTTTTCACCCTACGGAGAAACAATCGTAAGTGGCGGCACGGACAAAACCATTCATTTATGGGACGTAGAAACGGGTAGAAACATCCAAACATTCAAAGGACATACAGATGATGTCAATAGTATACGTTTCTCACCGGATGGGCGAACGATCGCAAGCGGGAGTCGGAACGGCACGGTTCGTTTATGGGACGTAAATACGGGTAGAAACATCAAGACACTCACAGGACATACAGGTTCTGTCAATAGTATACGTTTCTCGTCCGATGGTCAAACGATCGCAAGCGGGAGTTCGGACAAAACCGTGCGTTTATGGGACGTAGAAATAGGTGAAGACATCAAGACATTCACAGGACATACAGGTTCTGTCGATAGTATACGTTTCTCACCGGATGAGCGAACGATCGCAAGCGGGAGTTCGGACAACACTGTGCGCTTATGGGACGTAGAAACGGGTAGAAACATCAAAACACTTATAGGACATCTCAATAGTGTCGGTAGTGTCAGTTTCTCATTGGATAGCAGCACGCTTATAAGTGGGAGTACGGATGGGACGATTTTAGTGTGGGATGTGAGGGGGTTTGAAGCGGCGAGGTTAACACGTTGACATCTAAAAACCCCGATCATGCCGCATGGATAAAGATCGGTCATAACTCTCACTGACTGCTGAGCGCGGAAAACGAATATGCTATAGATTATAAAGATACGTTACTTTAACCACAACGACTCGATTTTCCAACTGTAACGCACGGTTCAATCCTGTGCCAACAAGCGCATCCGCCCAAGTTTCGTTGTAGGCAACGAAAAGATGGCTCTTCGGACTATATTCCCATCCGAAGAGGAGACTTAGCAGATAGTGCTCATGAATTTCGGCTGATAGTGGGCGTTCCCTACCCGCTTGCGCGAACATCCGCAGAAACGATTCGCGCGTGAATAAATAGGTCGCACGTAGCGAACTGACGAAGAATCTGCCATCAATCGCACCTTCCAAATCAAGACTCTGCGCGTAACTACTATCTAATTCTATAGAAAAATTACTCCGTGGACGCACAGTAGATTCAAGCGTGAGGCTCCGTTGTTTACCCGCTTGTTGTCGTCCAAAGTTATAGTAGTCCGAAAAATCCATCTCGATGCCAATAGCGATCGGATTCGTGGAGTTGGTATCTACCGAAAACCCATATCCATCAGCTATAAAGACCTCAGTCAATTCTACTTCTCGGCTGCGGTAATAGTATGCGATAATATCGTCTAAAAGCTTTTCCCTGAAGTCCACTCCGACGTTAGCACTGACATTCCATCTGAACAGATCCTCGTCAAATTCAGGTGAGAGGGATAGTTCCGAATTGCGTTCTCGCCATTCGCTAAAATATTCGGGTGTATAAAGGCTTTGTGAGAGGCGGGTGGTGATACCAGAGAAAAATTGGCGATCGCCCCAGTATGGAGAATAAGAGCCACGCATATAGACGCGCTGCCAACCCCGGTTCCGTTCTTTCCGTAAAAACCCTGTCTGGTTAATCTCAAAGTGCGGTGCAACGCGTTCAAATCCGATACTACTGCTCCAGAGGTAATTCCGTTGTGCGAAGTCAACGGTATAGGCAACGTTATCTCTGTCCTCTCCAGGGTGGAAACTCCCAGCGTATTGTCCCGTAAGATGATAAGTCTTGCCGAGTGCAAGATTCATATCAATGCCCCCGACTCTACTGTGCTCCCAATTGTCGCTGCCGGGTTGCTCCTTGTTCACAAGCAGAATCCCAACGTTTGAACGTTTGAGGATGTCGCGTTTAACACGAATTGCAGAAAACCATGCTTCCTCTTTTTCAGACGAGGTGCTATCAGAAAACCTGAATTCACCCGTCTGGTTGCCCAAAACGCCGATAGAATAGTCGCCTACCTTCCCTGTGAGCTTGCCGCCCCAAAGAATATTCCCACGACTCCCGATACGACGGCTAAACATCAGATCGTATGGCGTTTCAAAAAAACTGTTTCCCTCAACAAAAAATGGACGTTTTTCTGGAAAACGCGTCGGAAACCGAGTCAGATTAATCTCCAACTGATCTGCCTCAACTTGGGCAAAATCAGGGTTGACAGTGAAGTTCGCCTTCAATGCACTCTTAAGACTGTATTGTACATCTAACCCCGTACCGAGTTGACGTGCAATATCCGCGTCAGTCGTACGCGCAGCACCACCTAAAGCGTAAGGCGTAATTTCAAAGTTTTTCCCAGTCTCAATACCCTGAATACCAACGATATGCCCTAAATCTGACATCCGTGTAACCACACCCGCTTGTGTCAACTGCTTCCACACCGTAACCTCGCTCTTTCGACGATTTACCCGCTCCACATCAAAACCCCAAATCTGTGTCGGTTTGTCGGTGAATCGGAAGTTGGAAAACGGGATTTTAAACTCGGCACTCCAACCCAATTCATCAATCTTGCTTTCAACCCACCAAATTCCCTTCCAGTTAGCGTCGCGCTGCGTATCCTCATACCGATAATTATCACTTTGGACACCACCAGGGTTCGTTGCAAATTTATAGCCTGTACGGTGATCGTGATGTGGATCAATGAAGAAAGAGATAACGTCCGAAGCATAAACATCGCCGCGCCGCGTCATCCGATTCACAATTTTATTCGGTTCGGCATCATAACATCGGAATGCGACATAGAGGTTATGCACATCGTAAGCAATACGGAATTCCGTGTCATCGGTCGCACCGGTACCGCGGGCGGGTTCAAGTTGAATAAAACCGCTACGCGGTTCCGACTGCTGCCATACCACATCATCTAAAACGCCATCAATCTGTGGCGGTTCACCTTCAATTCGGTACGCTTCAATGACGTGTTCACCTGTGCCTTCTGGATGTGCAAAGAGGAGGATCGGATATGAAATAGTGGATAAGAGTAGGGCAATGATAAGTCTTGACATGCCTTTAATTATAATGGAAAGGCAACGTGTTGTCAAATGCAGTTATTTTCAGCGAAAAGACGCACTGCTCCTACTATAGTTTCAGAATACGGCAGAGGTCAAAAAATTTGTTAACCTTTTCTTGAAAAAAATCGTTAAATATCTTTAATCTTAGGTTAGCGAGATGGCTTTCACCTTTTTGAGCATACTTGCATATCGCAATAATTTCCGTCGGCACGCCTCGTGCGACTTCAACGAAGAAGGATACACCACTATGGTTGAACTTACACGGAAAGACATCGAATTTTTCAAGACTGAAGGATACTTGGTGAAACGGAACGTCCTTGACCCAGAATTGATGGAACGCGCACGCACAAGACTCTGGGACGGTGCCCCTGAAGGACGCAAACGAGAAGACCCTGAAACTTGGATAGGTCCCTTCACTTCTGAAGAGGAAAACCCTGACAAAGACAACCATCGACGCGGGTTCCGCTGGAATTTCCGAGAACCCGGCGGAGAAGATTGGATGGTTCAACTCCTCGCAACGGATCCAAACGTCTGGCAGATGGCGGAGCAACTTTTAGGAAAAGGGAATCTGGTGCAACCTGAACGGGTGCGCGGCATTTATTGCACGCTCCCCTACGGCGATGTTCCCAAGAAGTCGATCGGTTGCCATGTAGACGCGCATCCGTTCCATCTCGGCGCGGTCGGCTATATTGACGATGTACCACCAGAGGGCGGCGGATTTACAGTCTGGCCCGGAAGCCACCAAGTCTTCTATTACGATTACTATTCCCAATACAAAAACGAACCAACGCCACAATACGATGTAGACCGAGAACGCATCAGCAGAGGACCAGGCGTTGAATGCTACGGAAATGCAGGCGATGTCGTCTTCTGGCACCATCGTATCGGGCATGCTGCCGGACATAACTACTCAGAGCAGATTCGACAGGCGGTTCTATACGACTTCCGAAAAACTGAATTGGAACAAACCCAAGAGGAACCCCCTAACGAAGACATGTGGCGCGATTGGCCCGGCATCAAGGCGTTAGAAAATGGTTCAGCATAGTATTCTGTGGGAGTGGTTTACAGTAGGGTAGGTCTCGCGCCTGCCCGCTTCATTTAATCACGCCTCCCAAATTTTTCATCGCAATCCCAATTCCTTCAATGTTCCCGCCATCATATCGTGCGCAATCTGCGCCTTCTCCATCCGCATGTGCGGAAACGTTTCCACCGAGATATATTTGTCGTAACCGACTTTCCCTAAACTCGCTGCAAAGGTCCGGAAATCCAGCTCATCTCCCTCTTCGCCGGGAATCAGAAAAGTGCTGTAGGGGTACATGCCTGTCACACCTTTTACATGGCAGTGCGTGGTGAGTGGTCCCAGTTTTTCGGTAACCTCAGCGATGTCCTCACCGAGATGATAGAAGTTAGTAATGTCGTTGAGGGACCTCAGCGCGTCAGATCCGACGTGTTCAATCAGAAGCGTAACTTTTGAAGACGCATCAATCGTCGTTGCCTCGTGATTGTGGATATTCATTGTGATACCGAGTTCTTCAGCACGACGACAGATCGGTTTCAGTACATCAACAAGGAGTCGCCACGCGAACGCATCGCCGTTTTCACCTCCGTATCCTGTGAGGAAGTTAACGCCACCTGCCTCCAGGGCAACCGCCACATCTTGCAACAGCGCATAATGGTCAACTGCGCGCTGTTGGTCTTCCACCGCCAGTTGGTATAAACCGCCTCCAGTAAACGGATTGATAACAGAGACCTTCAAGCCACTGTCGGTTACCATCACTTTGACTTCCTTGAGCAAACCGTCGGTGACCTCGCCAGAAGGGATATGTGCCTCTGGACCGCACATCATCTCAATCGCATCGTAGCCCGCATCAGCAAGAATCGTGATAACTTCTTGTAGTGGAATGTCTTTCATCCCACCCGCATGATAAGAAATACCAATCATTTTTCAGTTCCTCTCAGCCTTCGTTTTATCTGTTTGTTCTGCCTGTCAGATCCCATATCTGTACGGTCGCGTTAACGTGACCGCTGGCGAGTGTAGTATTATCAGGGGCGAATTTCAAAGTCAACACCCCCTTCTCACCTACATCGCTTACATTAATGGTAGTGAGCAGCCGCCGATTTTCCACATCCCAAATAAAAATCGTGTTCCTCCGCGAATGTTTGCCTGTACTGGCAAGCATTTTACCGTCCGGCGAAAAAGTTAAGAGATGAACCCACCCACCAGGGCTATTGAATGTGTGAAGTAGGTGTCCAGTGTCGGCATCCCATAACTGAATTTTTCCATCATTATTGTCGTATAACCGGATTTCTCTACCTCTGCCACCACTTGCGAGGATTTTACTGATTGGCGAGAACGCCAGTGCGCTGACCCGATAAGTGTCCGGTATGAGAAAGGACAGTGCTTCACTGGGTCCCCTATTCAACCCAATTCCGGGTTCGGCTACAAATCTGAAGTGCATAAACCATTGGGCAAATGTAAATCGACGCGGAACTTCTGTCCTTGGGAGTCGGCTCAGCATGAAACCGCCAGTTTTCCAAATCCAACGCGTAATGATTTTGTCACCTGGCGAAGCAGCAAACGCAATTGTTCCTATCCTGTTAAGAATCCTATCGTGTACAAACAAACCTAATTCACTCAACTCGCGGCGACCAGTAGCACTATCATACACATCAATAACACCATTCTGACTGGCAATGAGAAGTTTCGTACTATCCGGAGAGAATTCTAACGCAGTAAGTGGCGAAATGGACGCTGTAAAAGTCAATCGTGAAGTAGCGGTTTTGATATCCCACAACCGAATTGTATAATGGACCATCTGGTGATGTACTATTTTTTGTATCTTTCCCGACGGATCCCATACTGTTGTCGAGTGGATGCCACTCGGTTCTCTATCTCTACTCACACTTGCTACTGTTTTCCCATCTGGTGAAAACGCTACGACATTGACTGGATCGGAATGTCCTTTAAAGGTGGACAATAATTTGCCAGAATTTACATTCCACAGACGTACCTCTTGGGCGATATTTGTTGCTAATGTTTTCCCATCTGGTGAAAACGCAATCGTATGAATCCCGTCCTGTAAGCTCGGTTGGGATTCATCTCGGAGTGTTGTTACGTGCGTGTACGCTTGGGCATATTTCTTTGGTAAATACGGGGGTTCCATATCTAAAACATGCGGCAGAATAACCTCTATTCCGAAGACGATAAAAAACCAATCAAATGCCGCTACAAATATAATAGATGCAACGATCAACGTTTTCCTTTTCAATCTCTGTCCGGGCATCCTACCATCCGTACACCGTCTGGTATATTCGCGCAAGTGTTGTCTCGTTCTCATTTCATCGTTCCCGTATAAGTAGTGAACCCTCCTGCGTCACACACAGCAATTTTTCGCTATCTGTCGAAAACATCAATTCACGGATAGCACCTTCCTGGATCGGAAATGAGGATATAAGATCATCAGCATCTACATCCCAAATCTGAATATGCCGATCCCGTCCGCCACTTGTGAGCAGCTCACCATCACCAGAAAATGCTACGGTATCGACCGAGTCGGTGTGTCCCCTTAAGACAGACAGCACACGTTCGCTATCCACATCCCACAAGCGAACAAGGGTGTCAGAACCGCCGCTCGCCAAGACATTACCTTCTGGCGAAAACGCCAACGCCAAAACAAGACCATCATGTGCCGAGAAAGATGACAAGAATCTACCTGTCTCAACTTCCCACAATCGAATTTTACCATCCGCACTTCCGCTCGCAAGCGTTGCGCCGTCCGGTGAGAATGCCAAACTCCTAATGCGTCCCGGGGCTTCCGCTGAAGCCGCAAGCAATCTTTCTGTACGTGGATCCCATCCGGGAAGTGGAACACCATCTGGCGACGAAGATGCTAACGCCTGCACTAAATTGGAGTCTCCTGCAAGCGTCAACGTCTCACGAGCCGTCGCGGTATCCCACAATCGGAGCGTGTTGTCTTCACTTCCACTCGCAAGCAGCGCGTTGTCTGGCGCGAATGCCAATGCGCGCACCCGTTCTGTATAGCCTGAGAGCATCGCAAATTGAGCACCACTTGTAGTATCATATATCCAAATACGTCCATCACCACCTGCGGCGAGCCGTGTACCATCTGGCGAAAACGTGATGTCCGTCACTTCACCTTTATCAAGCCGCAATTTGAGTCCCTGTGGCAGATCAGATTCCATGTTGTTTTGAAACAAGTCTGTTTTATTCATGATATTTTCCTCGTCTTACCCAATTAGGCCCCATTGCAGGCGGGGTTTCAAACCCCGCCTGCAGTGCATTTTCCTCGTCCTACCAAATTAGGCAGCAGTCCAATCCAGAACAACCCCTGTATACACGTTCGGTTCATTGAGGAGCCCATCGTAAGCCTGTTTAATTTGCGCCGGTTTGAGACGATGCGAAATTAAGGGTTCAACGTGCAACTGACCGCGCGCCATCCAGTCGAAAATCGTTTGCTGTTTGCCGAATTGCGAGGTCCGGTTGCCGATGTCTGGATACATCGGGACACACCATTCTAACGCACCACGAATCGTAATCCATCGTAGATGCGTTTCGGATAGCAGATCCGTCAGGTCCCCTTGGACCGAGACGCGCGGTGAACCGAGGATAATAAGTTGCCCATGATTCGCAGTAGCACGGAGTGCCTGCATAACGACACTGCTGTGTCCAACCGCATCAACCGTAATATCGCCGAGTTCGCCACCAGTAATCTCCTGAATCTCTGCTTGTGTCTCGTCAGCATCCCCACCAACGGTGTACTCAATCCCACATCGCTGTGCAAGTTTCCGCCGCGCTGCTACCGGATCCACACCAATGACGCGACATCCGTGAATCTTAAACATCTGTGATGCCAAATTCCCGACAAGCCCTAACCCAAAAACGACAACCCACGCGTTCGTCCCAATTTCTCCGACAACAATCGCTGTCATCGCAACGCCTGCCATCCGTGATGCCGCAACGACAGCCGGATCCACTGTTTCTCTAACAGGCGCGACCAGCCGATCCTGTGAGTAGCGGATCGTTGAGGCGTGCCGTCCATAAGTAAAAACTCGGTCACCCGGAGCCGCCCGAGTAACACCAGCACCCACGTCGCTCACAACGCCGACATTCGCATAACCGGAACGCCACGGATATTCACACCATGCCCCCTTCTGAAATACTTTCGGTTCTCTGCCAGTATAATTGGCGAGTTCTGTCCCACTACTAATGAACGTGTATTCTGTGTCTATCAGTAATTCATTCGGAGCGAGCACCGGCGCATCTATGTCCGCAGTCTGCAGTTCCACACGGTTTTGACCCGTTACAACAACTTCTCTTATTCTCATAGCGATTCTTCCTCTCCCAATTCTATGAGTTCTTCCTGCTTAATCTTGTGAATGAGTGCCCGCATCCGCCTGTATCTCACAAACCCAACGAAGAAGGTAGCGATACCCAGTAAAATAAAGATGATGCCGATGACCTCAACGACATGCGAGCTAAAGATAGCAACCTGTGAACTAAAAATGTCTTTGAAGTGCACAAAGGATAAACCCGCAACAAACAGTGTTAACGCCGTGCGAATATAGGCAAGGTAGGTACGCTCATTCGCAAGAATAGTTCGGTCTGCGGCGAGATGATCACGTAAGATAAGTTGATCTTCCAATCCTGTGTACGGTGTCGGTTTATCTGACATTCACTTCTCACCCACTCTTTCAAAAGAGATTTAAAATAATGACCCCCGCAAGCCATCCATAAAAAATCCACAGACGCCGTAACCTTTTTGCAACGCGTCGATATTCCGCCGTGTAACGCGCAGGATTTCGGAAATAGAGTGCCTGTCGTTTAGGGGTGGACAAGTCAATTGGCGGTGTTAAAACACTCAGGACAATAACACTGATGCCGATCAGGAAAATACTGACGATGGGCACAATGCTAAGAATCACGCCCAACAGCGTCCATCGCCACTTTGAAACACTTCTCGATGCATCGGCTTGTGCTGCGTTAATCAGTGATACAGAAGGCGTAGAAGCCATACGTGATATCTATATTATTTAGGACTTGCGCCCTGTTTCTTAAAGTCCCCCTGATAAGGGGGATTTAGGGGGTTAAAATACTGCTTTTTGCGTAAGTCCTAACGTATTAACCCTCGTACCTCAAATTCTTGCCATTGTCAGCACCACCTTGGTGCCAAACCCAGACATCGCGGAAGTATGCCTGCTTTTCAGGAGGTAAGCCTTCAATAATGTCTTTCGGCACTGAGGGCCTGTGAAATTGGCAACCGACGAAATTATAGCAATTGAAAATGGCGATCCGCGGTCGATCCGGATTTGTCCACTCGACCCCCGAATGACAAAGGTTTTCCGTGAAAATGATTACGGAACCTGGCGGGCAGCTGTAGGTCTCAAAGAGCGGTGAATCTGTCTGCCGATGTGCTTCAGGAATGCGGAAGTTCGCTTTATGGCTTCCCGGCAAAAATAGCGTGCCACCTTCACCTGCTTCGACTTCATTCAACTCAAAAACAACCCGCGTCAAGGCAGAATATATCTTCCCATCGTGACACTGATAGTTGAAGTTCGGGTTCACATTCCGGACACCACCGTGCGGTGGCGGTCCCCCATTTCCGACTTCACGATACGTGAACCAACTCGACTCCATCCGAATTTCTCCGAGGATTTCACGAAGAATATCAAGGACAACAGGATGGTCAATTAAAAATGAGGCAGTCCCACCCGGAAACCGCCGTTCGTATGGCGGCAGAGATTCAGGGTCAGTACGGATGGTCTCAATCTGCGTCTTCAGTGCCGTAATCTCTGATGCCGTCAAAACTTCAGGAATTAACAAGTACCCCTTGAGATCAAAGATAAATTTTTGTTCTTCAGTCATAACAGTCCTCTCCAACGAACACACTTTTGATTGTCTTACAATATTATAACAAACTTTTCGTTTAATTCAAACGATTTTCTTTTGTGTTCTTCTGTAGGACGGATTTCCAAATCCCAACCTTCCCCGGTAGAAGCACTCCCCGAATCGCGACTACAAAAATTTATAGTGAAATCCAAAAATAAGTGGACACCTGTAGCATAGGAAACCGTTGGTTTCCTGTGTCTCTTTTGTAGCATAGGCTGTTAGCCTGTGCGTGTATGAATCGCAACCTAACAGGATACGCGACAAAAGAGAAAACGAAATGACCCTGTCCCATTAATAACCTTTTCTTGACACCCATGCATACGATATGCTATATTTAAAGACATACCACAAATGGTGTTTTTCAATTGAAACAACACCGTGCAATTGAATTTGATTCATATTAAAAATGGAGTACCCAATTTAATGGATTACAAACAAGCATTAGACAACAAAATCGCAGATCACAACTTACTCAACCATCCCTTCTACCAAGCGTGGAGTGCTGGCGAATTGCCAGTCGAAACACTACGCGCGTATGCCCAAGAATACGGTGCCTTTATCGCTACGATACCAAACGGTTGGGAAACAATCAACGATACCGAAATCGCAGCAGAAGAGACCGAACACATTGATATGTGGGCTGATTTCGCGGATGGACTTGATACGACCATCTCTGAAGCACAAATCCCGCAGGTGCAGACACTGCTTGAAACAGCAGATGAGCTCTTCTCCGAACCAACCACTGCACTCGGCGCGCTCTATGCCTTTGAGGCACAACAACCCGCAACCGCACAATCGAAACTCGCCGGGTTGAAAGAATTCTACCAACTCCCTGAAACCGTTGAGCCATATTTTGAAACGCATTCACACAATGAGCATGAAGCAGAGATACTGCTTGAACGCATCGGCGCGTTGCCATCGGAATCTCACACCACTGTCGTGCAGGCGTGTGAACAGATGAGTACCGCCTTGTGGGATGCACTCACAGGAATTCACGATGCCGAATGCGCATGATACAGTGACATCATATTTTGACGCACTCGTTGCCAGAGATGCTGAAACCCTCATTGAAATGATGCTCCCCGCCACACACTACGTCAAGATCGGCACCGATGCAGACGAAGTTGTTGAGAGCAGCGCGGGAATTGCGAAGTATTATCAAAACCACGTCGCAAGCACTGAGGATTTCAGCATCAAGTTTATTACGCTCGATGTACAAGAACGAAACGATGTCGCGTGGTTCTACACACAACAAATCTGGAAGCTCAAATGGCAAGGCACACCCGAGGAATTCGTGATGCGGATGACGGGTGTCTTGGAAAAAATAGATGACTCATGGAAGTTCGCACAGATTCACGCCTCAATCGGTGTACCAACAACGGAGGACGTATTGTGATAACTCTTACGAAAGAAATCCAACAAGCGATCAAGGATTCTCAGGAGGAGCCTGTACGGTTAGTGGATCCAGAAACAAATGTGGAATATGTTGTGGTCCCTGTAGAAACGTTTGAGTTGATGCGAAAAGGCATATACTACGACGACAGTCCGCTCACCGAAGAAGAACGCCGGCACCTCCTCATTCAAGCCGGACTGCGAGCCGGTTGGGATGACCCAGAGATGGGCGTTTACAACGACATGGGTCCACGGAGGGATGATGCATAAGTGTCAATTTTTAAAAAAATAACTGCCTTCGCCCCCGGCCCGGTAGGTTCGGTTTCCTAACCGAACCGGATACTACGCGGAAACATTGAAGACTTCAAAAACCTCTTCAGTCGCGTAGCGACGGTATGTTTATAGCAGCGTTTTCAATCAAAAATCCAAGCCCCGTAGGGGCGGTATGTTTATATCGGTGTTACAAAATACCATGAAATAATCCCTAAATTGACACCTATGGTTCCACGGAGGGATGATGAGAGTTCAACGCGGTGACATGGAGAAACTATTGAAAATTTCAGCGATCTCTTTTGACGGCGACATGACCTTATGGGACTTTTACAAGGTCATGTGTCATTCACTCAAGCAAACATTGGCGGAACTGCAAAAACAGGTGCCAACCCAACGCGCTTTAGAACTTACAGTCGAAAAAATGATTGCAATTCGCGACCAATTGGCTGAAGAGGTGAAAGGCGAAATTTGGAGCCTACTGGAAATCAGACGACGCGCGTTTGAAAAGACACTTGAACACGTAGGACACCCCGATAAAGACCTCGCTGCACACCTGAACGCGGTATACCGTAAACATCGTTACGGGGATATAGAACTCTATCCCGATGTCATCCCGACCTTTGATGCTTTAGCACCACATTTCAAGTTAGGATTGCTTTCAAACGGAAATACTTATCCCGAAAATTGTGGGCTCGACGGACGTTTCGCCTTTGTCATTTTCTCACAAGATGTACAGGTCGAGAAACCGGATCCAAAAATCTTTCAAATAACAGCAGAGAGAGCAGGTTGCGAACTAACCCAAATGCTACATGTAGGGGATTCCCTTAAAAGCGATGTCGCGGGCGCAAAAAACGTTGGCGTACCTTCCGTCTGGCTCAACCGTGAAGGTGTACCCAACGACACGAAAATTCAACCCGACTACGAAATAACATCATTGGCTGAAATTCCTGAAATATTGGGGCTCAGGAGGAAAAATAAAACATGTCAGTAAAAACAATTTCGCGAGAAAGAGATCCGGTTGAGGATATGTTTTGGGTGTTTGCGATCCATTACCAAATCCTTTTGGTGTTAAAATCAGATGCAGGAATTGGCGTAGATGATTTAAATGCAGACATCAAAACCGCGGTTCCGAATCGTAGTATTCCGGAGGAGGCGTATTCGCCGGTAAACGTAAGTAAACCGACTTATACGCTGGCAGACCTGCTCGCCCAAATTCCAGATGATACCTCACAGGATGCAGAGACTGAAACTGCAGTTCCGAATCGTAGTATTCCGGAGGAGGCGTATTCACCGGTAAACGTAAGTAAACCGACTTATACGTTAGCAGACCTGCTCGCCCAAATCACGGAAGATAACTTGCACGATGAGATTGACACCGGGCCTGCAGTAGGAAATGAGGTATGATAGGATCAACAACATATATCCCCCAGCGTGGCGATGTTATATGGATTAACTTAGACCCACAAAGGGGGCCAGAACAGCGTGGACATCGTCCCGCCGTAGTCCTATCAGGGAGCGATTATAATAGGAAAACGCGTTTGGCAATCATCTGCCCCATTACAACTAAAATGAAAGGGTATCCGTTTGAGGTTTCCATCCCGGCAAACTTGGCAGTGACCGGCGTTATTTTGGCAGATCAGATCCGTTGTGTGGCTTGGCAGGAACGAAACACAACGTTTATTTGCCAGATACCTGTCGCGACCTTAGAAGAGGTGTGGCAAAAAATTGAACTGCTATTAGAAATTCCAAGAGAACGTTGATGTTCTACTTCAATTAAAGCGGTCCCGTCGGAAACTCACAGAGGTTTTAGTGAACATAACGAGTATACAGAGGCATTCAATTGTCCATTTTTTGATCGAATTTTCACCCCAGGCTCGGTAGATTCGGTTTCCTAACCGAACCGGATCCTTAAAAAAAAGACGTGAAACCCCATAATTTCTTGATTGAAAGTTTTTGTATAAAGAGAACCCCTTTGGTATAATGAAGATACCACATTTCTCTAACCAACCCCTTATCCCCCAAAAGTATTTTCAAGCAAAATTAGTGATTTTTATGGATATAATTTGCTTTTTCCCTGAAAGTATCTTATAATTCATAGTTACTATAGGTTTTTTATTTTTTTTATTTGACAAAAAATAAGATTTGACCTATTATAACTGAATAAGTGTGCCAATTGCGTCGCGAGGCGCGGTACGAAGCGGATATTAAACATTCGCCCTATAGGTTAAGGGTTGACTATGGTTTATTCTCAAACTCACGTTAATTATAGCGGACTGTTTATTGTTTACATTTTTCTTCAATGTTAATCTACAGGAGACTTGTGACCGATGAAAAATATTCAGATACTGACAGCACTGCTCGCAGTGCTAATCACTACGACACTTTTCTCCGCCTGCTCCCCCGACATCGCTGAGGAAGAAGCGGAAGAAACACTCCTCACCCCCGAACCGATCCCAGAGCCAGAGCCACATTGGGCTGACGGTATTATTGAAATAGAGACCGGCAGATTCCAGACGGGTACAGAAATGCTCCGTGCATTAGAAAAACCGAACAATATAAATGCAAGCCTGGACATACGCTTCCTCCTCTCCAAACCGGACTTCCCGATGTCACGACAAAAAAAAACCATTAAAGTTACTGTCGTAACACTGCTGGAAGCCGGCTTCACTGAACCGGCAACACTACCGGAGATACGAAAACGGTTTAAACAGATTGGCTACAGACCGTTAACGCTGGAAGAGGCGATAGAAATACGCCTACAGTTCGTTGATCAACCGGACAGACCTAAGGAATACAACTACGATGCGCAAAGGGCTGGATTTATACCACCACCCCCAAAGCGCGACAGAACGCCGAAAAGTAAGCTGGATGCATTCCACACCCTCATGGAAAGCGATGAAGATTTCCTGGGTTTGGTAAAAGTATTCAGAATTACAAGGAATTCCGATTGGGACAAGTACGACCAAGGTCTATGCATAGCCATAAGTACCAAAAACACATTTGATCCATTTGCCCCAGAATACACTTTTGAACGTGCTGCTGGTGGTGGAATATTTGTTGGCGCCCGCTTTGCCTGCGCCATTGAAGAAAATAACTGACAAATCAAATGCGCGACACAAGTCGCGCATTTTTCATACATATCTACTGATACCTGGTAGGAATCAACTCCAAGAATTCCCCAAGCGCTCTGCCAAAGTACCCGTCAAACCGACTGTCAAAAAGATGTTCATACTCATCAAACGCCTCTAAAGGAGTCAAAAAGCCGAAATTTTTTGCAGCAAACTCTGGATCACTTTCATCAAAAAACAATGAACTCAAAAGGCGATACCGCCGCAACACATCTTGATTCTCATACATATCCTGTGTCATCTCTGTCGCATCATAATGTAAATTTACTGGTGGATTAGACAGCAGTCCCTGAATAGAATAATACGGCATCTCAATAAACCCGGTATACCACCCCCAAATATACGTGTAAAATAACGCACCGGCAACCTCATTAACACGAGACTTCACATTCGGTATCGACAAATCTCTTAAAAAGATGTCAAAGCGATTATGAAAAGTATTGACCTCCGGCACATGCTCCGAAACAGTAACAACATCAGTCAGCTTATCTACATCTACGATGTTGTCTTCATAATCTGGCAGTTCGTAGCTGCCTTCTGTATTCGGATCGATTTTTTCAAAAAAATACCTTGCAAAAACTGCTTCTGTACGCTATCATAGTAAACATGGAGCGCACAAACAGCGTTACAACAAAAAACACCCTAAATATCACAAAGTCAAGCGCGTCTCGGCTTGCACTGGTAGAGCGCAATACACCAGAAGCACTCCAAAAACTTTGCAGAGACTATTGGACTTGGCATTTCGACGCATCGTTATCCGATGCCGCTCGATTATTACTAAGCACAGACCTTGGCTGGGAGACGACACCGCAGCTTACAACACCACCGGTCGGTGAAGTCATCTCACCAATCGGTTACGCGCTCGCACACGAAAATAAAGAAGTCCGTAATGCCGCACTACACGTATTAGATGTAACCGTTGACATCCCCGCAGGGACGGCACATATCGGCGAAGAGAATGCCCCCCTTGAAATGGATGCATTTGAGGTCGGTGTCTACCCTGTAACCAATGCACAATACCAACGGTTTGTTCAGGATACAGGACACACGCCACCGCAAGATTGGACAGATACCAACTATCCAGAAAACAGAGGCGACCACCCTGTCGTCTGGGTGACGTGTGAAGATGCTGAAACGTATGCCCGCTATGTTGGTGGTCGATTGCTAACGTTCCCAGAATGGCAGTACGCAGCACGTGGGCCCGATGATAGACTTTTCCCGTGGGGACACGAAATCGACAAACCACGGTGCAACACCGCAGAACTCGGCGCAGGAACGACAACGCCAGTCGTTAGCTTCAGGGACGGCATCAGTCCGTTCGGTTGCTACGACATGATCGGCAATGTCTGGGAGTGGACAGACACAACTTATGACGATGAAGGAAACTTCCGTGTGGCATGTGGCGGCGCATGGTATTACAACCACGACTATAGCACCTGCACCAGTTACGATTTCTTTAGCAACGGGTATGCGGAATTTGTGATTGGATTCCGCATTGCACGTTAAGGGTATAGGAAAAAATAGATGAAAGATAACAAAACCGATCCAGAAAATGCCTTAGTGCCTGACGATTCTGCAGTATCCTCAAGCGATACACAAAGGAAACTCATACAGCGCGGACAAGTCGATATTCACACGCATCAGACCGCCGCGAGACACTTAAAAAACGGTGCGGATGCCTTAAACGCTCGAAACTACCCGAAAGCAATTGAAGAATTTCAACAGGTGATTCAACACAACAGAGAATCGGCGGAAGCGCACTTCCATCTCGGTTTGGCGCATTTTATGCTCGGTGAATACGAAAAAGCGATAGATGCCTACAAAATGGCGGTAGCTTGCGAGCCAAGTGAAGCAACAGCACATCTCAATCTCGCTGCAACCTATCGCTTGCTAAAACGCTACGACGAGGCAATTGACGTCTACACACGCGCCATCCGTTTTATACCGAATCACCCGGAATTGCATTCTGAACTTGGGAAAGTCTATACATTTCAGGGAAAGCGACGTGAAGCAGTCAACGCATACAAAACAGCAATACAAATTAAGTTGAAGCTGCAATTGGATTCTGACCAGAACCCGTAAATTCAACCATCGGGCAGGCTGAGTCTACGGAGCGGGACGTTTTTGATACGTTTCCCTTCACCGAACCGCAAGGAAATTTAAAAAATGTTTGTTTCAGATGAAGATTTGATGATGAAATGCCGTAATGGAGATATGAGTGCATTTGAGCTGTTGGTGCGGCGGTATCAAAACCCGCTGATTAACTACATTCACCGCTCCATCGACGACTATCACCGCGCCGAAGACCTCTCCCAAGAAACGTTCCTCCGAGTCTTCAAGAGCGCAAGTCGCTATGAACCGACCGCGTCGTTCAAAAGTTGGCTCTATACAATCGCTACGAATTTGTGTCGAAACGAAATTCGCAACCGTTCGCGTCGGAATACCTATTATTTAGAAGACCTTGTTGAAGAAGGCGAGGATATTTACCACACCGAAATCATGCGGGATACGCGTTATCTGCCAGATATGCTCCTCGAAAAAAAGGAACAGAGACAGATGATCCGTAAAGCACTCGCACAGCTACCAGAGAATCAACGCATCGCATTGACACTGATTACATACCAAGACTTACGGTATGAAGAAGTCGCAGAAATCCTCGGATGCTCCGTCGGTGCCGTTAAAGCGTTGATTCACCGCGCTCGGCAAAAAATGAAAAAACTGCTCATCAAAGCCGGAATAGGAGAGGAGAGCAGCGATGAAAAAATATAGACACACCGAATTCTCAAAAGCATACAACCCAGAATGCAAAACACTACTTGCGAGTCCGGATGAACTCTCCGCTTACATTGACAAAGAGGTGCCAGTATGGAAACGCCATCTCATCCGACGGCACCTGAAAAAATGTGAAGTCTGTGCAGCGCATCTCGAGCGACTACAACAGACCGACAGTTTTCTCCGCCATGCCGGAGCGGTGGAAGTCTCTGAGGATTTCTTAAGTGATGTAATGGCGCGCGTGTCAGAAGTCGCACAACATCAACGACAGCAAGCATCACTCTGGTCGCGAATCGGACAGTTCATTGAAACATCCTTCGGGTGGACGCGTCCCCTCTCAATATTGATGGGTAACCTTCGCTACAATATTCGGACCCGGAGTCCAGTTTATATCTTCATACTAACCTTCGCGGTCTTTACGATGGTAGGGGTAACGCTTTATTCGCCTTCCCATGATAAGTTGGGGGAGAAACCACATGAACTTGATGTCGAAAAACTAATTTCTTTTGAGGTGATTCACCCGGAACCGCCTAAGCGTTTGCTTACAACCTATCTTCAAGAAAGATAAGCCGTCCCTTCAAGGCATGCGATCCTATCTGCTTGACGCAGTGCTTCCGTCACACTTATGTTGGATTTGAAAAATGAAATCAGCAAATCGGATATATAGAACTTGGAAAACCAAATCAGTAACCCGTAAAGCATTATCCATTTCTCTGATATTCCATCTGTTTTTTCTTATCACAACCTTTTACGTTGTGGTACAGAATCAACCGATAGCATCAGAGAAGGTGGGTCTCGCAGCGGAACTCATGTCAGTGGAAAACAGTGCTCGTCCCAAACCACCACTGAAGAAGATTTCGCCGCGCTTTCATACGCCAGCACGTGAACTGACGGATGTGAGTACCGGGGAATCCGCGCCATCTCTGGCATCGCCTGTCGCGGTAGCAACTGAAACACAGCGGCTCGCCTTGGGACGCAGCTTACAAGCCGAGGCGCAAACAGAAAAACCTTCAGCAGCACTTGATCTGTCGAAAAAAAACTGGGGCGATGTTAGCACCGCTGCCCGGACGCTTCGCAACGTTGAAGGGAATTTGTCGAAGACGGAAGCCGCAAGTCCCGCAGGAGACACGACGTTTGGCGCGAAACGCTCAGGACCGCCGAGAGTTCAACGCGCACCGAAAGTTTCGACCCTCAAAATAGTGGAAGAAGAAGAGGAAGAGGATATATCAGCAGCACTGGTGGAAGAGATTCGGGAAAAACGGAAAGAACTGCCCAAAGTTTCATTTCCAAGAGTTATGAAAAAACTCGCTCAGGAGATTGTCGAAACAAGCGAGGGTGGACCAATTGACGTAGTCTTCGTTATTGATGCCAGTGGCAGCATGGGAGACAATATCAGATCCGTCATTGAGCACCTCAAAGAGATGGTAGATGTCTACAAAGACTCTAAAATCAATTACGCGCTCGGTGTAACAGAATTCTGGGCAAGTAGAGATGGAAACAGAATCAAAGTCGTCCAGTTGACAAGGAGTTTCACGGAATACAAACGCACCCTACAAGAAATCACGACGCATAATGATGAAAATGCCTTGGATGCTGTCGTTCAAACTGTCAAAGAACTCCGATTCCGGCCTACATCTAAAAAACATTTTATTCTTGTTACGGATGAACCGCTAACAAGTCGAGAAGGATTAGAGGTGACGGATGCTATTGCGCATTGCCGAGAGTTCGGTGTTTATGTGAATGTCCTCGGTCTTCCACTTGATGAACATCAGATGCTTGCTACTGAGACGGGAGGCAAGTGGCATCTCATTCCTGAAGAACCACGACCACAGTTGACACAGAAACTCAACAGGGTGATGAATCCAAGGAGCAAAGCTGTGTCACTACGCAACGCGCAATGGGCGGATGTTTCTACAAAAATCGGTGGCGATGTGCTCAAACGCAGCACTTACACACCGCTTGATATTATCTTATTCGTTGACAGTAGCGAAAGTATGGACGATAAACTCCCGCATTTTTTGAAGCAACTTGATGTCCTCGTTCGGGATTTGGATAACGCTTTAGCAGATTATCAGATAGGGGTCGTCCGTTTCCGGTCACGTGCGTCTGTAAACATGATCAACGTCTACAATCCACCGCAAACCCTCAAACAAATTCGGAAGATCGTTGAACTGCCGTGTCAAGACGATGAAACGTTATTGGACGCTGTCGCAGAGGGGTTGCGACGGCTGAAACTCCGCCCGGACGCACATCCCTATTTCATTCTGGTTACCGATGAACCCGCAGAGGGTGAATACTCATCACTCGCGATTATCCAAATGTTACAGCAGAAACAAGTCTTTGTCAGCGTCGTCGGCACTTACGACGATTTCCAACAGCAGGTAGCGACCGAGACTGGAGGCGTTTGGCTGCCTATACCTAATGGACAGCGGACAAACCATTCGTATTGGTAAGAAATCAAAATTAATAGGACTTACGCAGCCCCCACGCAGGCGGGGTTTTAAACCCCGCCTGCAGTGTGTCGGACGTTCGTTATCATCGAAAAATGCGTAAGTCCTAATTGATTTTCTATTGAGCCGCAAAATGTGAGATGAAACAAAAATCAAAGCGGAAACCCAATTATTAAAAGTATGAAAATCGCAGTTCTCGTTTCAGGCAGCGGCACCAATCTCCAAACGCTAATTGAGCAGCTACATCAAGACGAAACAAGTGGTATTGAGATCGCAGCCGTAATCAGCGACCGACGGAAGGCTTACGCGCTTACACGCGCAAAACGCGCCGGCATACCAACACACATTGTTAAAACCCAAGATTTTGAGAATCGCGTCGATTTTGATGCCGAAATTTCAAACCTTATTGAACATTATGCCGCGGAACTCATTGTCCTCGCAGGATTTATGAAACTGTTCCAACCCCTATTCGTCCGAAAATACCAGAATCGTATTATCAATGTCCACCCGGCACTTTTACCAGCATTCCCTGGCGCACACCCTGTTGCTGATACATTGGCGTATGGTGTGAAAATCGCCGGTGTAACCGTTCATTTTGTTGACAAAGGTGTAGATACGGGACCCATCATCGCTCAGGCAGCTGTCCCTGTCTTGGATACAGATGACGAAGAGAGCCTACACAATCGGATTCAGGTGGAAGAACACAAACTATATCCTAAGGTGATTAAGTGGTATGCGCAAGGCAGACTAAAGGTGGAAGGACGCAAAGTTATTGTAAAGCAGTAGATACACGCCCATACTGTCATATCTTTCAAATATAGAGGACTTACGCATTCCTCTTAAAGTCCCCCTGATAAGGGGGATTTAGGGGGTTAAAATGCTGCTTTTTGCGTAAATCCTAATATACTAAAGGAATGGCACCAGTAGGAATTTTTGTTGACGAAAATCTTTCTTACTGAAAGCCGACAGCCAATAGCCGATAGCCAAATATGTTAGCAATTTCAACAATGTGGAACGCCTTGAAACAGCAAGACGGTGCCGCCCTATTTGATGAACTCAAAAATCTCGGCTTTGAAGCACTCGAACTCAGCAGGCATCTCACACCCGATCAGGTCGAGCAGCTCAAGCCGTATTTCCGCGAAAATCCACCCTGCTCCATCCACAATTTTTGCCCGATCCTCCCAGGAACTTCTCAGACAGAGGCAGAGAAGGACAAGATTTTACTTTCCAGTCTCAATACAGATGAACGGACGGAAGCCGTCCGGCGGACCCTTCAGACGATGGAACTTGCCCTTGAATTAGAAATCCCAACGGTGGTGCTCCATCTCGGTGAAGTTGATACTTATGACCGATCCTACCTCATGAAGGATCTTTATACTTATGGCGAGCGAGAGTTTGAAGCCTTCAACGAAAAGGTGACAGAAGCCACCGAATGGCGAAAGCGTAAAGAAGCAAAACATCAAGATGCCGTTTTAAGAAGTCTTGACGAATTAAACGAAAACGCATTACGGATGGAACTCTGCATCGCTATTGAAAATCGTCCACATTACTATCAAATCCCGAATTTTGATGAGGTCGGGTTGTTCTTTGAGAAATTTTACGGCAGCCCAATGCGCTATTGGCACGATGTCGGGCATGCAGCCCTACAGGAAAAACTCGGCGTGTGCTGGGCGAATGAATGGCTTGCGCATTATGCAGAACATCTCATCGGCGTGAACTTACACGATCTTCAAGACCTTGAGGCGTATCACCCGCCAGGCACAGGAGACCTTGAGTGGGACGAAGTCTTTGAGCAACTGCCTTCAGAAGTCTTAAAGGTTTTAGAGATCCGTCCGTGTGAAGCAGCACCTGTCATAGAGGCACGAGAATTGTGTGAATCCTTATCAGAATCGCGTGAACAATCCGATGCTTAAAACAACCCAAAATGTTACTTACTTTTTCACCCAGCTCGAACACGAGATCCTCAAATCTGTATGCGCGTATATGGTAGGCGTTCCCCATGGTGATGCATTGAATATATCGGTTATTACCATCGATGCATTCGTCAAACAATTACCTACAACATTACAGAGGCAGCTCCGTTTCGCGCTCCATCTATTCCAGTGGTGTCCAGCCCTTTTCATCGGGAAACCGCAACATTTTACGCAGCTTGCGCAACGCGATGCGGTTAGATATATTGATACTTGGGCAAAGAGCCGTTTCGGAATTCGACGAAAACTATTCAGAGGCTTACGAGACATCGCGTTTCTTGGATACTACAGCTCACGTGAATGAACATAAACGAAGAACTGTTTTAAAGGACAGAAATATGATAGGTGCAATTATCGGGGATATTGTCGGTTCAATCTACGAACCGAAGGACCGACGTATCAAAACCAAGGATTTCCCCTTCTTCAGTGAGAACTGCCGTTTCACTGATGATTCGGTTTGCACAACCGCTGTTGCAGATGCTCTCTTGCATAATCTCTCGCCAGCGGAGACGATGCGCAAGTGGGGCAAACGTTATCCCAACTGCGGTTTCAGCCAGATATTTAAAACATGGATTTATGCCGAATCGGAGGCGGACGCACCTAACTGTACCTTCCGTAACGGCGCAGCGATGCGGGTCTCTCCAGCAGCGTTCCTGAATCGCGACGATCTTGACGCAGCACTTCTCGCGGCCGACAAAGTGACTGTTATCAGCCACGATCACCCAGAGGGCATAAAAGGCGCACGGGCGACAACACACGCCATCTGGCTCGCTTATCATGGTGAAAATGCCGATGCTATCCGCAAAGTTATCGCTACTGAATACGGTTACGACTTAACACAGACGGTGGACGAAATCCGTCCCGATTACGTTTTCGATATGACCTGTCAAGGTGCCGTACCACAGGCGGTCACGTGTGCTTTGGAATCCGAAAATTATGAAGACGCTGTACGTAACGCCATCTCTCTCGGTGGTGATTCTGACACGCTTGGTGCTATCGCTGGGGCTATTGCTGAGGCACTACACGGAATTCCCACAGATATTAAAGAACAAGCAAAAGTCCGCTACCTCACTAAAGCACCCGACATCCTTGAAGTAATCACAAAGATGTATGACACAGTCGGCAATTAAATCCGGTGAAGCGCAGACATTATGGATACACTCGCGTCTAACACCCTTTTAAAGCGAGATAGTTTTTATACTTGCCGTTCCGGTTGGCTGGTTTTAATTACCGCAATTTCCGTCCTACTTCTTACGCTGACCCCGCTTCCTGCCCTACCAATAGAATCGCCTATTCATTTCACAGATGTTACCGATAGTGCCGGTATCCACTTTAAACACACAGACGGTGCAGCCGGTGAATTCCATCTTCCTGAGACGCTCGGCGCAGGCGGTGCATTCCTCGATTATAACAACGATGGCTCCCTTGATCTCTACCTCGTCAATAGTGCTGCCCCAAGTATACTCTACCGAAATAACGGCAATGGCACTTTCACCGATGTCACGGCATTTACGGGTGTCAGTAATCAAGGAAGTTATGGACACGGCGTTGCATGCGGAGATTACAACAATGACGGTTACATAGACCTTTACGTAACCAATTTCGGCGCGAACCGACTCTATCATAACAACGGCAATGGCACTTTTACCGATGTCACGGCTAAATCTGATACAGGAGACGCTCGCTGGAGTAGTAGCGCAACCTTTTTCGATTACAACAACGATGGCTACCTCGACCTTTATGTTGTTAACTACCTCAACTATAAATTAGATGCCACCTATCCTCCCTGTTTTGAGACGCCCGCGTTCGGGGCAACCGAGACAACCGAGAAGGTTCGCGGTTACTGCCATCCGAAACATTTTGAAGGCGCGCCTGACAGACTCTATCGCAACAACGGCGATGGCACCTTTACCGATGTCACTAAGGCTGCCAACATTCGAGATCCAGGGAGCATGTTCCACGGTAAAGGATTAGGCGTTGTTGCCGCAGACTTCGACGCAGACGGAAATCCCGATCTCTACGTTGCCAACGATGACACACCAAACTACCTCTTCTATAACAAAGGCGATGGCACCTTTGCTGAGATCGCAATCCTCACAGGCTGTGCTTATAGCGCAGATGGCATCGCTCAAGCCGGTATGGGTGTTGATGCCGGTGATTACAACAGCGATGGATTTCTTGATCTCTTTGTTACTAATTTTTCCTATGAGACAAATACGCTCTATCGGAATAACGGCGATGGCACTTTTACTGATGTGAGTTACAAAGCACAGCTCGGTGAAGAGAGTTATCTCTCTTTAGGGTTCGGCACCGGATTTTTCGATGCCGATAACGATGGACACCTCGATATTTTTGTCGCTAATGGTCATATCTTCCCGAATGTTGAAAGGACCACAGACGTTCTTTCATACAAGCAACCGAATCAACTCTTCTGGAATCAAGGCGATAGCACGTTTGCTGAGATACCGCTTGGTGAGCAACCCACTGTCAGCCGCGGTACCCTTTTCGGCGATTACGATAACGATGGCGACACAGACCTACTTATCACGCAGCTGAACGATAAAGTAACGCTCCTCCAAAACGAAAGCAAGACTTCCAACAACTGGCTCCGCCTCAAGCTGATCGGCACCCGCAGCAACCGCGACGGCATCGGTGCTCGCATCACATTGACCATCGGTGCTGAATCCCAGACGCGCGAAGTTCACCTCGGATCCAGTTACCTCAGTAGCAACGATCCAAGAGTACTTTTCGGGGTCGGTCAAGAAACGACTGTTGATCAACTTAAAATTCGTTGGCAGAGCGGTATTGTACAGATTTTGGAAAACCTCGCAGTGAATCAAGAACTTGTTATAACCGAACCGCTTTCAAATGAATAGAACGTTAATCGTTAAATTGTCCTGATCGCGGCTGGCTTGCCTGCCAAATTTGCAAGTTAGATGCCAAAGTGGCATAGACTTTGGTGTGTAATCACCCCATTTTGACCGCCAAACGGAAAACAAGAATGGCATAAATCTTGCTACACTTGTGTTGAACTGATGCTCTTAAAGTCCCCCTGATAAGGGGGATTTAGGGGGTTAAATCACAATTTGAATAAAATAGATACAACACTGGAGGTTCGCCATGAGATTTGATAGATTAACAATTAAAACACAAGAGGCATTGGAAGCAGCACAAAATTTAGCAACAGATGCACAAAACCCCGAACTTAACGTTGAACATCTGATGTTGGCACTCATTCAACAAACTGACGGAATTGTCACACCGATTTTCCAGAAATTAGGTGTCGATATTGCTGGCGTTACGTCAGCAATTGCGGCTGCCGTTGAAAAAGCACCTAAAGTGCAGGGCGCAGCTTCTGAAATGCGTATCAGCCACGCTTTGCAATCTGTTTTAGATACCGGATTCAAAGAGGCAACAGCACTCAAGGACGAGTACGTCAGCACAGAACATCTTCTGATAGCCTGTGCCGAAGCGAAGCAGACGGAAGTCGGTAAAATCCTTCGAGAAGCAGGTGTAACGAAGGACAAAATCCTCAAGGCACTCGTTGATATCCGCGGCAATCAACGGATAACCGATCAGAATCCAGAAGACAAATATCAGGCACTGACCCGATTCGGCAGAGAACTCACCCAAGAGGCGATTTCAGGTAAACTCGATCCAGTGATCGGGCGCGATGATGAAATCCGGCGCGTGATGCAAGTCCTCTCCCGTAGACGGAAAAATAACCCTGTGCTGATCGGTGAACCCGGTGTCGGGAAAACAGCGATTGTGGAAGGATTAGCACAACGTATCGCTGACGGCGATGTCCCAGAGAGCCTTCGCGAGAAGCGACTCATCGCGCTCGATTTAGGCGCGCTCATCGCAGGGAGCAAGTACCGCGGTGAGTTTGAGGATCGTTTAAAGGCTGTCCTTGCTGATGTGGAACAGGCAGAAGGACAGGTCATTCTCTTTATTGATGAACTCCATACCATCGTCGGTGCCGGTGCCGCAGAAGGTGCCGTGGATGCGTCCAACATGCTCAAACCCGCGTTGGCGCGCGGTGAATTGCGATGCATCGGTGCGACAACGCTTGACGAGTATCGCAAATACGTTGAGAAAGATGCCGCCTTGGAACGCCGATTCCAACCCGTACAAGTTGAAGAACCTACGGTTGAAGATACCATAGCGATTCTACGAGGCTTGAAGGAACGCTATGAAACGCATCACGGCGTACAAATTCAGGATAACGCCATTGTCGCCGCCGCGACCCTCTCAAAACGTTATATCTCCGAACGGTTCTTACCCGATAAAGCCGTAGATCTCGTGGATGAGGCTGCATCGCGCTTGCGAATCGAAATTGACAGCGTGCCAGAGGAGATTGACGAGGTGGAACGTCGTATCATCCAACTCCAAATAGAGCAGCAGGCATTGGAGAAGGAAGAGGACGCTGCCTCACAACAACGACTTGAAAAACTGACCGCAGAACTTGCTGAACTCAAGGAACGGGCAAACGCTCGCAAAGCCGCATGGCAGAACGAGAAAGCGAGTCTGACGCAGATTGGCGAGTTAATGGAACAGATTGAAGCACTTCGTATTGAATCTGAACAGGCAAAACGCGCAGGCAATCTCGGCAGAGCCTCAGAACTCGAATACGGTAAAATACCGGAACTGGAATCCCAACTCAAAAATGTCCGAGAAACACTGGAAACAGATGCACAAGGCACACAGATGCTCAAAGAGCAGGTCGGTGCAGAAGATATTGCCGAAATTGTAGCGAAGTGGACGGGTATTCCTGTCTACCGACTCATGGAGGGTGAGACACAGAAACTCATCAACATGGAAGAACGTTTGCGTGAACAAGTCATCGGGCAAGATGAGGCAGTGAGTGCCGTCTCCAATGCGATCCGTCGTGCCCGCGTCGGTCTCGGCGACCCTGATCGTCCGCTCGGTTCTTTCCTTTTCATGGGACCCACAGGTGTCGGCAAGACGCATCTCGCCAAATCGCTCGCCGAATTCTTGTTTGACGATGCAAACGCCATGGCGCGGATTGACATGAGCGAATACATGGAAAAGCACACCGTCTCCCGACTCATCGGCGCGCCCCCGGGATACGTCGGTTACGATGAAGGCGGGCAGCTGACCGAAGCAGTCCGACGACACCCGTATTGCGTCATCCTACTCGACGAGGTGGAGAAGGCGCATTCAGAGGTGTTCAATGTCTTGCTCCAGATGCTTGATGACGGCAGAATGACGGACGGACAAGGACGCACCGTCGATTTCAAAAACGCTGTTGTCATCATGACCTCCAACATCGGTAGCCAGTGGATTAGTGATGCACTTTTGGACGGAAAAGAAATTCGTCGCAAAGTGATGGAAGCCGTACAGGTGCATTTTCCACCCGAATTCCTGAACCGCATTGACGATCTGATTATCTTCGACCGACTCGGCATTGAAGAGTTGAAACGGATTGTCACGTTAGAACTCGCGCAGTTGAGCCACCGCTTTGCGGAGAAGGAGATGACCTTGACACTCTCTGAATCTGCAAACAAGGAACTCGTCAAACGCGGATTTGACACAGTGTACGGCGCGCGTCCGCTCCGCCGGACAATCCAACGCGATATCCTCAACCCGTTAGCTATCCAGATGCTCGAAGGCACCTTCCACGACGGCGACGCGATTGCTGTTGACTTTGAAAAAGGAGAATTCGTCTTCCAAAAGACGTAAATTCAATTTGACATCGCTCAAGTTTCGTGGTATTCTTCCGTTAGAATGATTCAGCACATCCTACTGACAAAAGCCTTGATTTCAAACCGTGCCTGCAATAGAAGGGAGGCATCAACAATGAAACACTCAAGTTGGACAGAAGTCGATTCACGCAACGCTAAGCGTATCTGGGCGGAATACCAGAAACAGCATGATATTACGGAACGAATTGGGCAAACAGCTGGCATCGATCCGAAAAGTGGCCAGATTTGGTTCGGTGATTCCGCTATAGAGATCGTCGAACGTCGGCGCGCCGAAGGTTTGACTTCTCCGCTTTTTTTTGAGCGAGTCGGCTACGCCGCCTATCTTTGGAAAGGTGGGCGGCGGTGATTCAAGGAACAGTATCGGATACAGGGGTGCCAACAATTTCGCTTTCTATTGCAGGGCAAGAGTGGGTAGCGACTATTGATACGGGCTTCAACGGAGACCTGGAATTGCCCGAAACATTACGAGAAGCATTAAACCCTCAATATATAGGAGAAGTGACTTCCATATTAGCTGGCGGACAAACGATTAAGGAAGAACTTTATCAGGTTAATTTCTTTTTTGATGGCAAGATGATTCCGGCAGAGGTTACTTTCGTGGTTGATAGTGATATTCTTATAGGGACTCATTTACTACGAGGGTATCGTCTGGAGATTGATTTTGTCAGGCAAACCGTTGTATTGGAAACAGTTTTATGAGATGGATGCTAAAAAAGCATATCTCACACTATCTGTAAGGGCGAATGTCGGTTTCTGTGTAGAGGTATTTAACCAAACTATATGGCGACGTTCCGGTGAGACCAGAAAAATAATATTGAGACGCACCAGAAACGGAGAGGAAAATGAGACGTTTCGGCACCCAAGGGCCCGTGCATCCATCGGAAAACTATGTCGTCGCACGCGCTGAGAAGATTAACGATTTCATCAACCGCATCAAAGAAGGCAGATATATCGTCATCTTTGCACCGCGTCAAACCGGCAAAACCACCTTCTTTCAGCGTGCTCTCGATAGGCTTATAACAGAAGAACTCAACTACTTTCCAATTCCGCTGAATTTCGATATCTATAAAAACCTTTCCACTTCCACTTTCTACGGGCATCTCTACCAGCAGATTCACCAGGGAATTGAGCAGGTTTTTCAGAAACGCGACAGCGCACCTTCGGACGCTTTAGCGCAATTTTTAGCAGACACAACGCTTACCGATCATCTTTCATTGCTGGAATTCTTTAGGCAGTTTGGCAACTTTCTCAACCGCGAAGATAACGAACAAAAGGTCATCATTGTTATTGACGAGTTTGACGGCATTCCGCAAGCCGCCCTGAGTGATTTTCTTCATACGCTGCGCCACATCTACATCGCCGGTAAACCCCGATGCCCCCACAGTGCCAGCATTGTCGGCGTTAAAAGTATCACCCAGCTCAACTACGATCGCTCCATCTCGCCATTCAATATTCAGGATGAATTCCATTTGCCTAACTTCACAATTGAGGAGGTGCGTGAACTGCTTAGCCAATACACGGATGAAGTCGGTCAAGCCTTCACGCCTGAAGTTATCACATCTATTCATAAGCAAACCGCAGGCCAACCCGTCCTTGTCAACCGACTCGCGCAGATTCTCACAGAAGAACTTGATATTCCGAAAACTGATCCGATTACGATGGCACATTGGACAACGGCACATACGCAGCTCCTCTACAGTCAAAACACCAACATTGTGCATCTGACAACCAATATTCGCAAGGATCCGCGCTTTGAAAAAATTCTCATGCGAATTACAGCTTATGAGGATGGATTACCTTTCAACCCGCGCGATGAGCTTATCAACGCGCTTGCCACTTACGGAGTTATTTCCAAAGGCACAGACAATATGTGTGACATTGCTAACCCGATTTACTTATATGCTATCTTGCAGGCATTCAAACCGACAGTGAACGGGCTGGAAGCAGTGTACTTTCCAGAGGACAACCTCACAGGTTTCCAGGCTTACCTCACAGACACGGGCGAGATTGAGATGCGGGCACTGCTTGACAATTTCCAAGATTTCATCGCGCGGGCAGGCTTTCAAATTTTGCAAGTGCCACAAACGCCTCAAGAATCTGTCGGCAGACATCTCCTCCTCACCTATCTTGATGGGTTCGTCCAAGCGGTGGGTGGCAACATGTACCTTGAAGTCCAAACGGGACGTGGTCGGATAGACCTCTGTATCATTTATAATCAACGAAAATACATCGTTGAGACCAAGGTTTGGAGAGGCGAGCTCCATTATCAGGCAGGCAAACAGCAGCTCGCCGCGTATCTCAAATTAGAGAAGGCGATAGAAGGATACTACGTCGTTTTTGATCACCGAAATGTTCCAGAGCCGCGGGTAGAGACAGATGCGGTGGAGGGTTTCACGATCCGGAGTTACGTCATTCCTGTGATGCAAAAGCAACCCTCATCACCTCAGGATTAAACAGGTGGCGATGGTTCGGATAAGGCTTGACCTCTCCGCTTTTCTTTGAACGCGTCGGCTACGAAGCCTATTTTTGGAAAGGAAAATTATGCTTAAACACATCATAGATCCGGAAGTTGAAGAATACGAGGATGTCTACGATGACCATGAATACTTCGCAGCCCAAGAGATGCAGCAACAGGAGGGCGCGCTCTTGAAACAGGGCGATGAATTCAAAGCCTCTGTCTGGCTAACATCCGAAGACACCGAGGTTGTGATAAGACTTGCTGAGGAACGCGACATGCCAGCAGGTGAACTTATCAAGGAGTGGATTCTTGAGCGTATTGATGAAGCCTTAGACTTTGATACCTAGCTTTTTTCTTCAACTCCACTTGACAATTCAATCCATGCAAGGTATAATTGAGAAAACTTAACAGAAAGCCTGAACACAATTATACCCTATGAATCGAATTGACAAAAAATTTCAAGAACTCCGACGCCAAGACACCAGGGCATTTATGCCGTATCTCTGTGCTGGCGACCCGACCCCAGAACTTACCGCTAAACTCCTGCTCACACTTGAAACAGCAGGCGCAGACCTCATTGAACTTGGTGTCCCGTTCTCCGACCCTATTGCAGATGGACCCACCGTCCAACGTGCAAGCGAACGCGCACTCGCACATAGTATCTCACTCCAGCAGATTTTGGAAATCGTGAGAAGCCTCCGCGATCAGACAGAAATCCCGATTGCCCTGATGAGTTACTATAATCCAATCTTTCGGATGGGAGAAGAAGCATTCTGCAAGGCAGCACAAGCGGCAGGCGTTGACGGTCTCATCGTGCCAGACCTACCACCAGAACAAGCACAACCGCTGCTTGAGGCCGCACCGAAGTATAATCTCGCCACGATCTTTCTCGTCGCACCGACAAGTCCACCCGAACGGATGCAGTTGATCGCATCGGTCAGCACCGGATTCATCTATTGTGTTTCAGTAACGGGGGTAACGGGGGCACGGGCGACGTTATCAGATGAGATCGCACCGATGATTACAGAACTCCGCAAACACACGGACAAACCGATCAGCGTCGGGTTCGGTGTATCAACATCTGAACAGGCGAAGCAGGTAGCAGATATTGCGGACGGTGTGATTGTCGGAAGTGCTATCATTAATGTTATTGAAGAGAATATGGATGACGAAACAAAATTACTCACCGCAGTGAAGCAATTCGCATTAGATTTGGCAAGCGGGGTAAAGGCATAGGCAGTGTGGCTTTACAACTGCTCTACATACCGCGCTTGATACCAAATTCCGCCTCAAACGCCTCCCAAATATCCTCTGGAATATCAGCCGTCGCCGCTGCATACCCATCTTCTACTTGCGATGTATCTGCAGGACCGAACATAACAACACCATCTATCGGCGCAGCGAGACAAAATTGCATCGCCAAATGGCGGATATTGACACCACGTTCCTGACACCACTTCCACATCAAGTACGCCTTCGGTTCCGCATCGGGATTCCGGCGACGTTCATCTTCGACGTTTGGTTCTGCACCCGTCAAACTCCCCATGCCCAGTGGACTCGCGAGAATAATACCGACATCGTGCTGGCGCGCCAAGGGCAGCGTCGTCTCTGCCACTGATTGCGATAGCAGCGTATAATCTAAGAAGGTAAGGATAATGTCGATATGTCCCGTTTCAATCAGTTCTTTGTGGAATTCATGAGAACGCACACCCGCACCGATATGTCGAATAGAGCCTTCCGCTTTCATCTCAAGCAGGGTATCCAAAGCGCGACCGGGTGACAACACACTCTCCATATCATTAGGATCGTGAATAAGCACGGCATCCAGGTAATCTGTGCGGAGGTCTTTGAGACTGTTCGTGACACTCCAGCGTGTACCATCTGCAGAGAAATCTTTCCGTCGTTCCGGATGCGTACCTACTTTGGCTTGTAGATAGACTTTCTCTCGCAGTCCACCGGAGAGTGCCTCTCCCCAAAGGTGTTCCGCGTGTCCCGGATAAGTGTCAATGTAATTAATACCGAGTTCAATACCGCGTCGGATCGCACCGATGACTTCAGCATCCGATTTCTGCCAGATCCACGCTGCACCGAGCGCAAGCGCGTTCGGATTCATCTCAGTACGTCCCATCCGTCGGGTTTCTAATTTTGTGGCGGTTTCCATAATTGTCCTATGGGTTACGGCACGGCTGAGCGTGCCTGCTACCTTGCCTGTGGGTTACGGCACGACGGAGCGTGCCTACTACCTTGCAAGTGCTTGTTTTAACTTATGTGTAGATTCAGCGAGCGATTCCTGTAAATATGGATAAGGAAAACCACCCCACCGATCCGGCGGCGGTTCGTGTGCCTGCGCAATCTTTAGACTCACAAAAATAGGTCCAACTTCATTCCAGATTTTCGGGAGTTCGGTTTCAAATGCGTTTAAATCATCAAATTCATAAACCCGTTCAAAACCGGCACCTTTTGCAATCATCGACCAGCTAAAACCGGCGTTACCCGCAGGCACAGGTTGATTGCCTGTAACCTCGTAGGTCCCGTTGTCACAGACAAAAAGGAGATAATTAGGCGGGGGTGTATTCAGCGCAGTAATTGTTGCCAATGTGCCTAAACACATTAGCATGCTACCATCGCCGTTAAGCACAACTATCCTTTTATCCGGTTTTGCGAGTGCGATGCCGAGCGCGAAGTCAGCGGCGTGTCCCATCGCACTACCGACGGAGGCATAGTCCAGCGGATGTGTTGATATTTTACCCCACGGCACGGTAGTTCCCATCGTTGTGATGACGATTTCATCTGTCCGTTGGTGTGCGATGCGTTGTAAACACGCTTCCTTGATAAGCATAATTTCTCCGATCGTAGGAGCGAGGTCACCTCGCCCCTACTCTTCCTCTTTTGGTAAGAACTTGATGAGTGGAGGGGTCTTTAACACAGTCGTCGTCCTTTGAACGTGATCCGCGAATTCCGTTTCCATCTCAATACCGTCAATACCGCCACCCCAGATAGCAAACGTACGATAGTTAAGTCTACCGTCTGCGTCAGGTGTTAGGAGAACCGGCAAAAGATCGTCTTTCTCAGGGCTGTTTGTCTCTTGTGCATAGCGATCGGTGGGGGCAATGAGTGCAATGCCGAGTGTATCCATCCCACGCGGATCCGTGCCCCAACTCCATATCCAGCCCTGTTCTTTGTCCGCTTTATTCGTACCCTGCAGATTCGGGATACCTGTGGCGATGGCGTAACCGGTAGGCAAGTTTCCATCAATATGGATGTGATGCTCAATCCACGGATTTTCGCCATAGATGAAGGTTGTTGAGGTTAATCGATGGGTCTCACCTTCAATGTTCCACTCAGGCACAACCCTTTGAACGATGGAGCGGATAGAACCGTCGGCAAGAATTCGGACATAGTTGCCTTCAGCAGGTAGCGGAATCATCTCTGCCTTTTCTTTATCCCAGAGTGCTATGCCACCGCAGCCTATTAAACCTTCAGATGCGTTTAGCGGAATCATTTCAGTGGTTTCCGGGTTGAGAAGCGCGTTCAGCGATAAACCAATTGATTCGACAACGTTCAACTCTCCATCCATCTGCGTTTCCTGACCTAAATCAGAAACCTCACTACCGGACGACTTACGGATGAAGTAGGTTTCTTGGTTCTCAAGATCTCGGACGACCCACTGCCGTTCAGGTTTCTGTATTTCTATCTGGACCTGTTGGGAAAGGGATATATCATTACTCTCAAAGTGTTGCCTGAGTTCGGGTGAGAGTGGCATTCTGTCTAATTCGGCTTGATCTAACTCAGCTTGGAACATTGCATCCATACTGAAGCGTTTCACCCGCTTTTTGCCATACGCAGTGAAGGCACCGTTCGGTTTCAATAGATACGCAATTAAATTGGATTCCATAGCTGCTACAGCATCCAGTTCCGGAAAGATTGCCGCGCGCGTCTGCTTGTTGATGTCGAGCGTCAATGTCGCCCTAACAGTTGGATCGTAAAGGATTGATACCTCTTTCGTCTCTTCCGGTTCCAAATCTATCAGAAAACAGAGTTGATCGCGCTCACCATCATAGTCCAAGTCATCTGCTTGTGCCGGAATCATTACTTCCCGCGGGGCTTTTCCAGTGACAACAGAATAGGCTTTAAACGAGAAATCGGGGTTCACCTTTCGGAGTTGGTACCCAGTCAATATGATCGGGACATTTTTCCGCTTGATCGGTAACGTGTTTTGAATAGAGAGACGAATCTTACTCACCTTCTGATTGCCACCCGGCATTGTACAAGCACTGAGTATCAGTAGAGATCCGAGGATAAGCGACAAGCACATTGTTAAGACACGCTTCACTATATACGTCTGAATGTTATGTTGTGTATGCATGGTTTCCAATTTTTTCCCTTTATAATTTTGGTGCTTGTGCATCTTTTCTACGCACTAAACCTCTGGCAGCACTTCAAGCAGACGTTCAATCTCAGACGCTGTATTGTAAAAATGAGGTGAGACTCTAACACCACTCCCGCGTTCTGCTGTAATTATATGCGCGTTGTAAAGCGTCTCATAGATTTCGGTAGGCGTGTATCGGTCACTTTCAAAGATAACAATACCCGCCCGTTCTGCGTCCGCTTTTCGCGTGAGAACATGATACCCCTTCGCCTCTAACCCTGATATTAGACGTGCCGTGATTTCCAAGACACGCGCTTCAATTCTGCGGATACCGATGTCATGCAATAAATCAATCGCCGCTTTGAGTCCATATAACCCGATGCTGTTGTAAGACCCCTCTTCAAAACGCGTTGCGTCCGGTTTCTGGGTCAAATCATAATTGAGAAAATCTCGCGGATTTACGACACTTGCCCAACCGATGTTCGTGTTAATCAATTGCTCCCGTCTTTCGTCGGCACAGTAAAATATCGCCGCACCCTCCGGTGCTAACAACCATTTATGTCCATCGGCGGCGAGAATATCCACGTTACACAGTTTCACATCCACTTCAACCACACCGAGACTCTGAATAGCGTCCACAACAAACCAGATGTCGCGTTCGCGGCACAGTGTACCGAGGGCTTCAATATCGTTTCGGAAGCCAGAGGCAAATTCTACATGGCTGATTGTTAAAACGCGTGTCCGTTCGTCAATCGCAGCGGCAACATCTTCGATGTGGATACGTCCGTCCCGTTCCGGGACCATGCGCGTGCTAACACCGTAACGTTCCTTCAAACGCCACCACGGATAGACATTCGCAGGAAACTCAACCGCTGTTGTGACGACATTGTCACCCGCTTGCCAGTCGATACCGTTCGCAGCGATAAGAATACCTTGCGTCGTATTCTTCATAAAGGCGATTTCGGTAGCGTCAGCATTAATAAGTCGTGCTGCTGCTGTACGGCATACCTCTGCTGTTTCTGCCCAATCATCGGCGTGCACTGCACCGTGAAGCGTGGCATCTTCCATGAATCCTGCCATCGCCTCTTGCACACGGCGCGATAACGGCGCAACACCGGCGTGATTCATATAGATATAAGTTTCAGTTACCGGAAATTCGCTTCGCCAATGTTGCCAAGTATTGCACCCTGAAGGGCTATTCACTACATGTCTCCTCGTTGTTAGCGTTTAAGAATGTTTCAACACTGTATTCTTTGACCCGTTTCGCATTCGCAAACGCCATGAGTTCGCCGAAAAGCCCAAAGCAGAATATCAGAATACCGGTAGTGATAATAATGGAACTCAAATTTGACCCTGTAATGTTCAACACTTCCGCCGAAAGAGAAGCCACTTGTGGAATTAAAAAAATGCCGCCAAATATCAGCAATATCACGCCGATGCGACCAAAAAGCCGAACGGGTCTCCGCTTACAGCCAGATATAAAAAAGCGGACGAGTTTACCCAACTCACGAGACTCCTGTTTAGCCTGTTTAATTTTATTCTCTGTCAGCAATCCAAGTACCAGTAAAGTTATAGCTAAACCGAGGCAGCTAAATGCGGCAATGTTAGCAGTCCCAAATAGAATGCGACCTAAAATGAAAAATGGGAGACTTAAAATCGCTGCAGCACGGAATGCTTTCTGCTTCCGGTTGAAAAGGACATCTGATAACCGTTGCCACAGACTTTTAGGTGCTTGTGTTTCCGGGCGCGACGTGAAGACAGAAATAATGAACTTGAAGGCAATAATGTCCAACATCACACGCCACACCCTTCCAAGCCCGTACTTGCTTTCCCCGAAACGTCGCGGGTGATGTGAAACAACAATTTCGGCAATCCGTGCACCAACGACCGTAGACATCGCCGGAATAAATCGGTGCATCTCTCCATAGAGCGGAACCTGTTTAATAACCGACGCGCGGTACGCTTTAAGCGAGCATCCATTGTCATGGATCGGGACCCTTGTCACTTTACCGATTATCCAATTCGCAATAATAGACGGAACGCGACGCGTCAAGAATTTATCCTGTCTCTCTTTGCGCCAGCCGCACACCAAGTCATAACCTTCGTCGAGTTTCTCAAGCAGCTTCGGAATATCACTCGGATCGTTTTGCAAATCCCCGTCCATACTGATAATCCGCTCACCTTGTGCGAATTCAAAGCCCGCCGCCATCGCTGCTGTCTGTCCAGCATTCCGTCGGAATCGGATGACTGACAATCGCGCTTCCTGTTTACTCAGTTCCGAAAGCACCGCGAAAGTTTGGTCCTTGCTGCCGTCATCCACGAATAACACTTCATACGCATCGCCAATTGCCTCACATACCGTTTGAATTTTTTCAAATAACGGACGGATGTTGTCCTCTTCGTTGTAAACCGGGACCACGATGGATAGAATCGGTTTTTTGCCCATTTGCCTCTCTATGCTATGACGGTTCTCCTGGAAATCTCGGCACCGAAGAAAGGATCCAGAGATGTTACTGATAATCCGAGGAATTCAACAGAATTTGGTGTGCTTCTGTGAGCGAGTCAAAGGTTCCCGCATCAACCCACTTGCCTTGAACGAGGCTGTATTCAAGTTCACCACGATCAATATAAGCGTTATTGACGGCGGTTATCTCATATTCGCCGCGGGCTGAGGGTTCAACCGTACGGATGATGTCGAACACTGACGCATCGTAGAAATAGGCACCTACCACCGCATAATTACTTTTTGGATGCTCCGGTTTCTCCTCTATCGCAACGATATGGTTGCCATTCAAGGTTGCCACGCCGTAACGTTCTGGATCTGATACCTCTTTAAGCAACACGCGGGCACCTCGCTGCTGCGCTTGAAAATCGTTAACAGCATGCCGAATTGAGGTCTCAAAAATGTTGTCACCTAACAAAACAACGATTCTATCGCCACCAGCGAAACCTTCTGCGAATGCAAGCGCGTGCGCGATACCTTTTGCTTCTTCCTGCACCCGATAGGTAAATTCACACCCGAAGTCTTTTCCACCCCCCAAGGCACTCACGAAGGCTCCGACGTATTCCGGGTTTGTCACAATAAGAATGTCGGTAATTCCTGCGGTCGTGAGCTGCTTGACGCTATGGAACACCATCGGTTCATTGCCTACGGGCAATAGATGTTTACTGGTGACTTTGGTCAGTGGATATAGACGGGTGCCGTGTCCACCTGTAAGGATTACACCTTTGCGCATGATTTAGTTGTTTTCTCCGCGTCCCGGGAAGGTAAGTTCAGCAATACCAGACTTATCCAAATCACCCAGTCCGAGTTCAATCATCCGATCGTATTGTGCCTTCGTTGCTTTCGCAAGTGGGAGAGAAATACCTGCAGCATCCGCCAAGTCAATGGCAATACCTGAATCTTTAGAAGCATGCGCAGATGAGAAGTAACACTCGTGATCACGTGCTTCCATGTCCTCTCCATCGGTCTCCAAGACACGCGAGTTTGCACCGGTTTGCGCGAAAACCTCTTGCAACATCGCAAGGTCCAATCCGAGTGCTGCACCCAAACCGAGTCCCTCGGCAAGTCCCGCAGTATTGATGTTCATCACCATATTGACGAGTGCTTTGACTTGTGCGGCTTGTCCAGCTTCACCGATGTAGCGGAGAGAGACACTCATTGATTCCAAGATTGGAAGTGCTTTATCAAATGTCGCTTTTTTGCCGCCGCACATGAGGTATAAGGTGCCTTCTCTCGCCTGTGTGATGCTACTCGCCATACACCCTTCAAGGCTCTCCGCACCATGTTTCGCTGCGAGTTGTTCAATGTCCACGTGGACCTGAGGACTGAGCGTCGCGCAATTAATAAAGACTTTGCCAGATGCCCCTTGAAGCAGGTTATCCGCCGCATCGTCCGAGAAAATTGTCCGCATCGCCGCGTCGTCTGTAACGACAGTAATGATATAGTCTGCGAGTGCCGTAACCTTCGCGAGTTCCCCGGCTGCTGTTGCCCCAATTTCTGTTGCGAGTTCTTGCGCGCGTTCGCTTGCCACATCATATACAGCAACGACATCAAACCCTTCGTCATTGAGATGTCGGGCGATATTCGCGCCCATTCTACCTACCCCTACAACACCAATTTTATAATCAGAATGTGCCATGTTTGTCTCCTTGCTATTGTTAATTTTCACACTGCAAGTCTATATTGAGTAAGTCATCCAACGATTGGAATGCCAATCGTTTTATGTAAGTCCAATTTTTACATATTTTCAGATGTTTGTCAAGTTTTTCATGTCTGCAGTTAGAACTATCGGTTTTCCGATCACGCCTTCTTTCCTGTACGGATGCCTGTCTTGTATTTGCTGGCGGAATTTCAGGGATCCCCGCTGACAACTGGAAACTGAACACCTCTGGAAAAATAAAAAAAGTATTAACATTTTTTATGAGTTTGGTATAATATCGGAAATGGTGAACGGAATGCCAGTCAAGGTGCTTTGGCTGAAAACACACCAGCACATTTCTATTTTCCTAAGGAGGATTCACCATGAACCGTTTCACATACAGCTTCGGTCTCCGAATAGGTCAAACCCATTTTCTTGTTCTTGTCTTCGTTTTGCTCGTGGTGACAATCCTCGGGTGTGGACAGGGCGGCATTAGCGTTGCGCCCCTCGATGTCCAATTTCAGAACGCCGATAGGGTGCTTGATGCAGCAGAAACTATGGAAGTGCGCGACGAGGACCCAGAAAAGATGGAGACGAATCGCCAGAAGCAGCAGGAACTTTACGATAAAGCGATGCAACTCTATTCAGAGGTCATTGAACGCGATACGGAAGGTAAATACGCGCAGCGCGCCCATTACCAGATCGCTAAAATCTATAAGCGTCGCTACGATTGGGATAAAGCGACTACACATTACCAAGCCATCATTGCCTTAGATCCTACCGGATATTACGCACGCGAAGCGAGAAGTGATACGGCGAATATTCGGAAAAACCGAGAAGTCATTAAGGCAAAGCGCGCTGAATACCAAAACTATAAAGCGATTTACGATAGCGCACCAACAGACGAAACCTTTAATATGGCTGCAGAGGCACTCTACGAGGTCGCACGTGCTTATGAAAGTTTGGAGAATTACACCGAAGCCATCCGTCATTATGAACGGTTAGTTGAAGAGTTCCCTGAACACGCCAAAGCACCGCAAGCGCAATCCCAGGTGGGTAACATCTATTTTTACACGCTTTATGACTATCTCGGCGGATGGTCGGCGTATAGGGCTGTCTTTGAGAAATTTCCTGATACCTACGAGGCCCAGCAAGCCGAAACGCTCCTAAAGCAGGCAAATCAAATCTTAACGGAAATTAAATTTCTAATGGATGAAATTGATAAGTATCGCAGTGAGAAAGCAATCAAATACCAAAAGATTGGTCGAAAAATTAACCCTGCTGACATGTGGGTGGTAGGGTATAGTGATCAGGTCGTTCAAAATCTGCAACACATTGCTGGACACTGGGAGAAACTTCGCAACCTCCGGCGTGCGATCAATGCTTACAAAACGTTAGCGAGAGACCTGTCACATAAGAGATTCGCTGCAGCAGACGCACGCTATCGTATCGGCACCCTCTATCAACAGAACGGTGAGTACGAACGCGCAATTGAGGCGTATGACACGCTGTTTAAAAATGATCCAAACTCTATATGGCAGAACGATGCCATTTACCAGCAGGCGGTCTGCTATCGTGCTATCGGTGAATTTGAAGCCGCTTCTGAAGGATTTGAACGCTATAGGAGCATCATAAAGGATAAGAGCATCATAAGGGTGATACCCCCTGCCCCTGAAAACTGAGTGTTTCTATAATAGAATTTACGCAGCCCCCCTCACTGGCGGGGTTTGAAACCCCGCCAGCAGTGCGTCGGACGTTCATTATTATGGAAAAAGGCATAAGTCCTGTATAAAAAAATAATAAAGCGTTGACTTTTTTTTTCAATTGAGTATAATGTTAGAAATGATGAACGGAATGCCGACCAGTTAGATTTTTCTGGCTGGAAATATACCGGCATATTTCTTTTTTCCTAAGGAGGATTCACCATGAACCGTTTCACACTCGGCTTCGGTCTCCGAATAGATCGAACCTATTTTCTCATCCTCGCATTGGCTTTTCTCACAATGACAATCCTCGGATGCACACCCGGTGGCATTAGTATCGTTCCGCTCGGTGCCAAACTTCAGAACGCTGACACTGCATTCGACGAAGCAGAAACTACAGAAGTGCGCGACGAGGACCCAGAAAAAATGGAGAAAAATCGCCAGAAGCAGCAGGAACTTTACGATAAAGCGATGCAACTCTATTCAGAGGTCATTGAGCGCGACACGAAAGGTAAATACGCGCAGCGCGCCCATTACCAGATCGCTAAAATCTATAAGCGTCGCTACGATTGGGATAATGCGACTACGCATTACCAAGCCATCGTTGCGTTAGATCCTACCGGATATTACGCAAGTGAAGCAAAAGGTGGTACGGCGAATATTCGGAAAAACCGCGAAGTCATTAAGACAAAGCGCGCTGAATACCAAAACTATAAGGCGATTTACGATAGTGAACCGACGGACGAGACCTTTAATATCGCTGCAGAAGCACTTTACGAGGTCGCACGTGCTTATGAAAGTTTAGAGAATTACACCGAAGCCATCCGTCATTATGAACGGTTAGTTGAAGAGTTCCCTGAACACGCCAAAGCACCGCAAGCGCAATTCCAGACGGGGAACGTCTATTTTTACACGCTTTATGACTATCAGGGTGGCTGGCCCGCCTTCGTCGATGTCACGGAGAAGTTCCCTGATTCTTACGAAGCGTCCCAAGCCGGAACGCTCCTAAAGCAGACAAACGAAATTCTAACAGAAATTAAGTTTCTGGTGGATGAGATCAATAAGTACCGTAATAAGAAGGCGGTAGAATACCGGAAAACTGGACGGAAAATTACCCCCGCTGATATGTGGGTGATGGGGTATGGTGATCAGGTCGTTCAAAATTTCCAACAGATTGCTGGAAACTGGGAAAAACTTCGCAACTTCCCGCGTGCGATCAATGCATACAAGACGTTGGCGAGGGACCTGTCACATAAGAAATTCGCTGCAGCAGACGCACTCTATCGTATCGGCACCCTCTATCAACAGAACGGTGAGTACGAACGCGCAATTGAGGCGTATGAAGCACTGTTTGAAAACGCACCAGAGTCTACATGGCGGAATGAGGCTGTTTACCAACAGGCAGTCTGCTATCGCTCCATCCGTGAATTCGGGGCTGCTTATCAACAATTCAAAGCCTATATGAGCATCACAAAAGGAGATACACCCTATCTTCGTGAGGCGGAGCAAATTGTACGTCAGTACGAACTTGACCAGGATGAAGACGGATACAAGTTCTATGAAGAACAGGAAGCCGGCACATCCGACCAAGATGCAAATTCCCATCCCGGTATGGGCAGCTAATCCTGATGTTAGGGAAACCATTGCGCGATGTCTCGGTTTCCTTATGCTGTCTTAGGAGAAAAATGTTCGTTGTGTACTGTAGGGCGAGTCTCCGGTTTCGCTATCGTTCATAGATGAACGGCGTACGGACTCGTCCCTACAAACACAACCCTATATCGCATCTTTAAGGGCTTACCCGTTAACCAACGTAATAGAGTGAGGTTCCTGTTCCTCATAAAAAAGTGGAAGCATGCAAAACATATTAGAAGATACGGGTGACGCTGTTGCTATGCCGCAACAGCATCCGAGGCTTGTGTCGAGGATATTCAGAGATTATCGAAATAACCTCGGTCTGTTCTGGCGAGTGATGTTACCACTTATTATCCTCGACTTCTTGCTCTATATCGGGATGTTTCTATTTTCAACATCAATATCGTCCGAAGGGCAATGGACGCTCAGCACAGAAAGAGGTCTCTCTGCTTATACATCGTCTTCTCAATCCGTACAACCTGTAGGTGTCGTATGGGGTTTTGGCTTTTCAGCTGCCCACATCGGTTTGCTGTGGTTGGCGATGTGTCCTCTCATCTTTGCGATAGTGCAACGCCGTAGCAGCATGGACTTGACTTTCAAAGCAGTTTGGCAACAGACACTCCGTAAGACAGTTCCTATTTTAGGGGCTGCTTTTTTCATCGGGCTGCTTTTCTCTGGCTTTCCGGTAATCTTCGGTTTCCTTGCTTTTAAAGTATTTTTTACAGCGCACGTTCAGTCTAATGCGCCCACCTTAGTTTTCGTGCTTTCGTGTATTATTGCTGCTTGGTTCGTTCTCTCTGCATATCTCATTGTGAAATGGAGTCTTTACAATCAAGGGATTATGATTGAGAACCTGTCTGCAATTGGTGCATTTCGGCGAAGCAGTAAACTCGTACGCGGTAGAACTTGGTGGAAGTTTCTCGGAATATATGTGCTGCTGACTTGGGCATTGATGGCGTTGACCTCCGTACTGCTCGGTTTAACGATGGCTCTTCTCTCTTTTGCTGCTCCCGAATTTATCCCGATGCGTGAAGCATTGCTGCCCGGAAGATTCATTAGCCTGCTTTTCTTTGGCTATGCAAAAATAACTTTAGAGAATGCTCCTACACTTTGGACGATAGGGGTGCTCTCCGGTGTCTACACGCTGGTATGCGCTGCATTCGCACCTGTTTGGGCGATGCTGACAACGCATCTCTATACGGAACGCGTAGACGAACACGCACAGCAGGTCTCAGCCTAATCAGATGTTTTCGGATTAGATAAACAAGTGGACGCGGGAACGTTCTTCGGATGGTAAATAGTTGTAAACTTTTTGTCGGATGAGTTCAGGTGTGTAACGACGGGAAAAGTGGGTTAGAACAATATGCTCGCTCTCAATATCGGCTAACATTGCAGGCAACATCTCAAGGTGTAGATGCATGGTCTTTTTCGCACGTATCCGATGTTCCGGTAGGATAAATGTGCATTCACAAATTAGCACTTTGCACTGCTTCAGTAACGGATGCGCATCAATAGGGATGCTCCGTGTGTCTCCGAGGTAGGCGACTAACGGCAATTGCACCTCTGACGTTATTTCGACCCCTGATTGTTTCAGTGCCGCGATTTCACGTCCTGACAGATGCTGAAACTCCGGTTTCAGTTTCTTCCGAACCTCACAGATCAAATAAGAGACCGCAGGAACACTGTGGTTACTCGGCAAAATGTGTGCAACTAAATTCTGCCGGAACGGAATCGCATCGCCTATCCGAACCGGTGTAATTTGGTACGACCAACTCCGGCCTGTGTCTAATGCTGAGATCCTATCAAGAATATGCATCAGCTGCTTAGAACCGCGCCACGGGACATAGATGTTGCCCGGCGGTATACCCGAAAGCCAACGTTGGCTGATATAGATAGGCAGCCCGAAATAGTGATCCAGATGAAAGTGGGAAATGAAGACATTACCAATTCCGATAAAATTCATCGGACATCTGCCTAAATCGAAAACGAGGTCAAGCTCCTTCACCCGAATGTAAGTAGCAACAGCGGAACTGGATTTTCCCTCAAGTGTTAAATTATCACAGTGCAATAGTGCCATATTGAATAGTGGTCAGTCATCAGTTATCAGTTATTAGAAGAATAGACATCCGTCTATTCACGCCTCACGAAAGGACAAAAAATGCGTATCGGAATTATTGGCGGCAGCGGTTTTTATCAGATGGAAGGTTTAACAGATGTCGAAGAAATCGAAGTTGAAACTCCGTTCGGTAAACCCAGCGATGCCCTTATTCTCGGCAACCTTGATGGAAAACCCGTTGTTTTCCTACCGCGACACGGTATTGGTCACCGATTACTTCCTTCTGATATTAATGTCCGTGCCAATATCTATGCTCTAAAATCGTTAGGTGTCGAATGGCTTATCTCTGTCAGCGCAGTCGGAAGCCTGCGCCAAGATATCGAACCTCGCCATTTTGTTGTACCGGATCAACTCTACGACCACACCAAGGACCGGAAATCTACCTTTTTCGGCGACGGTATCGCCGCCCACGTCAGTCTCGCACATCCTTTCTCCCCCGAACTCAGCTCCTGTCTATCTAAAGCGGCTACAGAAGCCGGGGCCGTTGTCCATAACGGTGGGACCTACATCTGTATGGAGGGACCAGCATTTTCTACACAGGCGGAGTCCGAACTCTACCGGCACTTCGGATTTGACATTATTGGGATGACTGCCGCACCTGAAGCCAAACTCGCCCGTGAGGCTGAAATCTGTTACGCCGTTCTCGCATGTTGCACTGATTACGATTGTTGGCACCCTGAACACGATAACGTGACAACCGAGATGATCCTTGATAATGTCCGTTTCAATGTTGAAGCTTCCAAAAAAATTGTTAGAGCGGCTGTCGCTAAAATCCCAGAAGAGCAACGGACTTGCGCCTGCGCAACCGCACTTCAATATGCCCTCGCGACGCATCCAGATAAGATCTCAATGGCTAAACGGCACGAGTTAAAATTACTGTTGGATAAGTACTTGACGTAGCATCTCAAAAATTCTATCCGCTTCCGCTTCCGTTAGAATAAGCGGCGGTGCAATGAATATAATGCTTTCCGGTTCCTCAACAGCATGACCGATTTTCCCGACGATGACGCCTTTTTCTCGGAGTTGTCCGACAATTCGGTTTGTCTTTGCCGTCGCAAGATGTGAACCGTCGGTTTCAATAAGCTCCACACCGATCATTAACCCTTTGCCGCGGACATCACCTACAATGGGCAACTCGTGTAATGTTTCTAACTTCGAGAGCAGATGCGTACCAACTTTTTCTGCGTTTTCCCAAAGCCGTTCCTCTTGGAGAATTTTCAGATTCGCGATCCCAGCAGCGCATGCCACCGGATGTCCACCATAAGTGCAGACTTGCGCAAATTCCTTATTTTCATCGCTCTCTCCAAGAAACGCATTGAAAACCTTGGTTGAAGCAACACAAGCACCGAGTGGCAGATACCCACTCGTCAATCCCTTTGCCAACGTAATAAGATCGGGTTGGACATCCCAATGCTCACACGCGAACAGCTTTCCAGTCCGTCCGAACCCAGTGATGACCTCATCAAGGATAAGCAGCAAACCGTAATCGTCGCAGATTTGTCGGAGTTTTGGAAGATACGCGTCAGGCGACACAATCGCACCACCGCCACCGATGATCGGTTCCGCGATGATGCCAATCACAGTTTCGGGACCCTCGCCTTGAATGATCCGTTCAATGTCATCGGCGCATGCGACACCACAGGTGGAAGCGTCTAAACCGATTGGACATCGGTAACAATAAGGCGGATGCGCATGCGGAAACCCTGGAACAAGCGGTTCAAATGGCTTGCGTCTTCGGGCTTGTCCTGTTGCTGACATCGCACCATACGTAAATCCGTGATACCCACGATAGCGACTGATAATCTTGTAGCGATTCTCACCCGGATAGGTTTGTCTGCCGTACTGCCGCGCAATTTTGATGGCGGTTTCGTTCGCCTCTGAACCGCTGTTACAGAAATAGACGTGGTTTAAATCACCCGGAAGGCACGCAGCGAGCTGCTCCGCTAACAGCGTCGCAGGAACATTAATCTGTGAGTGTGGATAGTAAGGCAACTTCTGTATCTGTTCATAGACCGCGTCCGCGATCTCCTGCCTGCCGTAACCGACATTGACATTCCAGAGTGCAGAATAAGCGTCTAAGTACTCGCGGCCTTCTGCGTCCACAACCGTTGTCCCGTGCGCCGATTCATAAACCGCTAACGGCGTCTCCTCAAGGCGTTGATGTTGAAACAACGGATGCCATACGTGTGCCTTATCGACTTGTCTATAATCTCTTGCCATATTTTTTTCCTATTGTCATTGGCTGTCGGCTATCAGCCATCAGCCATCAGGGCCCTCAGAAGTCACACGATCATTGTGGCAGACAAAAACGTTTGTAACTGCCAGACGTTCTATAGGTGCTGTGATACTTGATACTCCAAGTTTCGGTGAATTGTTACAAAAACACCTCTTTGCTGATAGCCGACTGCTGACCGCTGACAGCCAACTACATAGATGTAGGCGCGGAGATACCTAAAAGCGTCAGTCCGTTTTTCAATACGCTTTGCACACATTGAACCAGAGTAAGCCGTGCGTGCATTTTTTCGATGTTTGCTGGATCTAAGACCCGGTGTTGGTTGTAGTACGGATGAAAAATTCCCGCCAATTCATGTAAATAATGTGGGATACGGTGTGCCTCGCGTGCCTCCGCACTCAAAAGGACAATTGATGGGAATTCGGCTAACTTGCGGATCAGTTCGTGTTCTATCGGTTCAGTCAGTTGTTTTAGAGAGACTGCTTCAATAGGCTTTGGGGTGATTCCCTGTTCAGCACCCTGCTCAAAGATACTACAGCACCGCGCATGCGCATATTGAATATAGAAGACAGGGTTTTCGCTGGCGTGTGTGATTGCCAACTCCATGTTGAAATCGAGGTGGCTGCTGTTGGCACGCATCAAAAAGAAATACCGGGCGACATCTACAGCGAACTGCTCACCGACAGTCTCTGCGAGTTCGTCAATAAGCGTATCAAGCGTATAAAACTGTCCACGCCGTTTCGACATATCTAATCGGTTACCCTCTGCATCCACAAGGTTCACCTGCTGAATGATAGAGATTTCGAGCCAGTCATCGGGCATACCGAGTGCTTTCACAAAGTTTTTGAGGCGGCTAATATGCCCCTGATGATCGGGGCCAAGGAAATCAATAACTGTGGTAAAGCCCCTGTCAAATTTATCACGGTGATAAGCGGCATCCGGCACGAAATATGTATATTCGCCATCGCGCCGGATGACGACGCAGTCCTTATCGTCGCCAAAATCCGTCATCCGAAACCATGTCGCGTCTTCTGCTTCATAGAGGTATTCCTTCTCTTGAAACAGTTGGATGATTTCCTCCAGCTTCCCGCTCTCACGAATCGCCTTTTCGCTTGACCAGACATCAAAATTGACACCGAAACGTTCTAAAGATGCTTTTTGTTGTGCTAAGATGTGCGCAATCCCTTTATCTCGGAAAAGTGCTACCCGTTCATCTGTTTTAAGTTGGAGATGCGTATCACTCTCTGTCTCGACGATAGTTTCTGCGAACTCCCGGATATATTCTCCCTGATACCCGCCTTCTGGAATTTCCAACGCTTCTTCACCAAGAGCCTGTCGATAGCGAACATCAATTGATTCACCGAGCCGTTGGACCTGACCACCGGCATCATTGACATAAAATTCCCGGATTGCCTTATAACCGACAGCATTAAGCAGGTTGACGAGTGTATCCCCGACTGCTGCGGCGCGTCCACTGACAATATTAAGGGGGCCCGTCGGATTGGCACTGACAAACTCTATTTGAACCGGCTTTCCGGCACCTTTGTCGCAGGTCCCGTATGCCGATTGCATCTCTGTAATCGTTTGGAGGGTGTCGTAGAGATAGTTATCGGAAAGGTGGATGTTGATGAAACCTGCACCAGCGATCTCAATTTTGTGGATAATGGGGTGCGTATTGGACTCTATACGCTTAAGCGTATCAGCATCTATGTGTTCATGGATTATTTCAGCAATATTACGCGGTGCCATCCGCGCCTGTTTTGCGAGTCCTAATGCAATAGGTGTGGCGATATCACCGTGTTCAGGCGTTTTGGTCGGTGAAAACGGGATAGTGGGTACTTCGGATATAGCGAGTTCGCCTGCCGTAACAGCAGCGTGGATCGCACTTTCTAAAATATTGTAGACTTCTGTTTTAATCGCATCCATATCAACAAAATTTAGGTGTATATCAGTCGGTTTTTCTTTTTAGGTTCACGTTTGCAACAAGCAAAATTATATCACAATAGTAGATGTATGTCAAATATTCATTTGCTGTTGAGGTTTTCAAACCTCGCCAGCAATGGATTTACATTAGCCTCATGATTTATGCGAGGGTGTTTCATTATTCGTGGCGGTTTCGTAAGCGTTTTCCTCAGTCTCACCTGTAATCGCGTTCTGTTGAGGTGATGGCAGCATTGCGAGTGTGAATTTCTCCATAACTTCAACAAGTGCGTTGGCATCACCAGTGGAGGCGATTTGCTGGCATGCCTCTAACGCAACCGTAAACCGCTCCAGTATACCTGCCAGCTGCGGCGTATACAAATTCTCGGATACCTGTTGATCCACCGGAGATAACTTCTCTAAGCCCTCCAATGTTTTGGTTAATGTGTCGGTCAGGGATTGCAAGTCATTTACAGAATGCTCTTTGTTATTCAAGGTCTGGTTAACCCGTTCTGCATGGTTTGCTAATAGTGCGATGCGTTCTGCTGGTGTTGAGAAAGGTGTGTTGCTTACCTCTTGGGTATACAGTTGGCGTTCCTCCCGCCAGACTGCGCCGTATTTCTTTTCGGGCCATCGCGTTGATCCTGGCTTGAGATATGCGAGTCGCGGAATCAGCAGCTCCTTAAGTTTCTTCTTGCCGATAGCGTCGCGCTGTGCTAACCGCTTCATTGTGCTGTCTTCAAGTATCAAGGTTGCAACTGCCTCGGTGGTAGAGAACCCGCGTGCATGATAGCGGACAATCGCCTCTCGGTGTTCGTCGGAGATAAACCCAGCGATGGCCTCGCTCAGTTCGTCCCTGATAATCTCTCTAATTATTTCTAATGTCTCGCATTCGATGTCGTAGAAATCTCTATCTATAGTTTCGTCGCATAACTCAACGGCATAACGTTGGGTGCTATTGATAACCGCGTCGAGAAGTTCTTCTCCGTCTAAGGTGGTGAACAGTTGGTTTAGATCTGCGCGGAATTCTGAGATTTCCCTCACCAGTTCATCATCGTAGAGAAGTGCTGTCTGGACTGAGATTTTTCCTACTTTTGTGGTGCTCATTGTTGTCTCCATTTCTATGAAAATTATAGGATTCATAAGATTCATAGTAAGGTGCTGCGGGTTTCACGTCGAGAACCGCTACGGAGTCAGGTGTGACATAGGTTCTTAGGGTGTTGTTGAACCTTCCAATTTTTCGCGGTTACTATGAAATTCGATTTTAAAGTTCCGAAGGTTGCGCTTGAGAACCCAGTACTGACGTGGGTTTACGAGCGTTTTGATTTCGGTGCTTAAAGTGCGTTACTATGAAATTTTTGTTTATTAGTCTAAGGTTATCGGCTTGGTGTTGTCCCGTCTGTTGTTACCTTGGCCGGATGTGGTACACCCGACAACAGATGCTGGGTGTACGCTGTTATATACTCAACTAAAACTAACATATATTTTATTAAGTATATCACAAAAAAATAGTAAATACAAATTATTTTTTGTCGGGAGGGTTGATTGATAGGGAATGTTTATTTGTTATTTTTTAGTTAACATTTGTTTATCTGGAAGGATTTGATTAAGTAGATTGCCTCTTGACTGACCACTGTAGAGTGCGGCGATGCCGGCGGGCGGGTTGTTTTTTCGGGTTGCGGTGTTGTGTCGGTAGTCTTGGACCTCTTTTTCTTGCGTGGTGCGTTTCTTTCTCGCCATTATATTTCCTCTTGATAGGAATTGAAAAGATCAGTTGAATATAGGGAAAATTGATATTTGCGTAAAAGTCAAATTTATGATATGATATATACGATAAGTGTAAAATAATATACCAGATAAACATTCTTAAGTCAAGGGGGAAATTATTTGGATTTATTACGTCCTGCAGGCGGTTATGCAAAAGCGCAGCTCAATCAATATCTTAATAAACTTGAAGAAGTACTTGAAGCAGATGTTCTTACCATCTTTAGCCCCATTTTGTATGGCTGAGAAAATGAAGTAAAGAACGCTGTTGAGTTATTCCAAAACCGAAGATCAAAAATAGCCATTGTCTTAGACACATTCGGTGGTATCGTTGAAGTGGTTGAACGCATGGTAGACATTATCCGTTACCACTACGATGAGGTTGATTTTCTAATTCCGGATCTTGCCATGTCCGCTGGAACGGTTTTCGTGATGGCAGGCGACCAGATTTTCATGAGTTATTTCTCGTGTTTAGGACCAATAGACCCACAAATTGAGAAAGATGGAAAACTTATACCCGCGTTGGCGTACCTGAATCAATATGAACGGTTATGTAAGAAAGCAGAGACAGGCGAGTTAAACACAGCTGAATTTGAACTACTCAGTCAACTTGATCTGGGAGAACTGCATCAATTTGAACAAGCGCGTGAATTGTCACATGAGCTTATCATCAAGTGGCTCTCCACCTATAAATTCAAAAATTGGAACCTGCACAATTCTACAGGTAAACCGGTTACAGATGAGGATAAGAAGCAAAGAGCAGAGGATATAGCTAAAGTCCTCAGCGACAATGAACGGTGGCATTCCCACAGTCGTATGATTCCAAGAGATACATTGACCTCAGAAGAACTACGTTTGAAAATTGAGAAGATTGAGGATAGACCAGATCTTGCCTTGGCTCTTGATGCTTACGTTGAATTGCTCAAAGACTATGTTCAGAAAGAACAACTACAAGTATTTGTACATACCCGCAAATATTTTTAGCAAAAAAGGAGGTTTACAATGAAAGGCTTAGGCTGTAACCCCACCCATAGCAACAAGCCTTCCAGAAAAGGTGTTGAGAAGATTATACATTCCAATCGGAATGTTGATGTAACAACTATTGAAAACAATCCTAAGATAGATACCCAACTGTTATCAGATTACCATCGTCTCACTGAGGCTTCAAAGGGTGTACCTAAACGCAAGCGAGGCGCGAATTATCGTTTATCGCATCCATTCGGGTCTAATGATGTGCCAACCGATGCTATTCCGATCGGAAGAAGGCGGGACATTATCAAAAAACGCAAACGCCGGTAAGGTTTGCATGTAGCCGTTAGATATGCTATCTAACCTTTTTGGGTGAGGAATCTCTTTCTTCTCCCATATTTTTTTTCCGATAACAGTTTCCGATAACAGTCAGCGGTCAGCAGGTGCTCGTCTGAATCAGGATTAGCGGATGGACAGGATTAAAGAAAAGCGGAATCTGGCAGAAAATGGAGTGGAATCATGCGAGTACTTATCATGTCGGATATGGAAGGTGTTAGTGGTATCGTCGTGTGGGAGCAGGTGAACGGTGGCGCTGCGATGTTTGAAGAAGGACGACACCTCTATACAGAAGAAATTAACGCCGCAGTGCGGGGTGCAAAAGCCGCTGGTGCAACGGAAATTGTCGTCGTGGATTGCCATGGCGCAGGACAAGGTTGGACTTTTAACTCGCTGATCCCCGATAAGATTCACCCAGATTGTGAGTGGGTGGCACACCACGGATGGGGACGCTATGAGGGTATGTGGGAAAACGGTTGTGATGCGTGCCTACTTATCGGCATGCATGCCCGAAATGGCACGCCTGATGGTGTTCTCTGCCATACCATTTCCAGTGTGCAATACCGGAATCTCTGGTTCAACGACGATTTGGTCGGTGAAACGGGTGTGAACGCTGCGCTCAACGGTGCCTACGGCGTTCCTGTCGCACTTGTTACTGGCGACGCGGCAGTCTGCCGAGAAGCCAAAGAACTCCTCGGCGATGATCTGCCTACAGTCGCGGTTAAACAGGGGTTAAGTCGATTTAGTGCACGGCAACTGCCACCTGTCCGTGCCCGTCAATTGATTGAGGATGCAGCGAGAGACGCACTCACAGATTTAACAGGCGTTAAACCTTACGTCCCCGATGTCCCAACGACAATCAAGATTGAACTCTCAAGCGTAGATAAACTTGCAGAATTCAAAGGACGACAAGGGGTTGAGATAACAGGTCCCGTTACCGTTGAAAGCCGAGCAAAAGATTGGCTGACAGCGTGGAATCAGTTCTGGCCCTACGCCTAAGACTCGTCAAGCACATCGAGCGGATCGCCAGAGGCATCTGCACGTTCTAAAATTTCGACTTCATAACCATCTGGATCGGTAATGAACGCCATTTTCATGCCGCCGGATGTGAATTGATCGCGCCATTCATCGGGCCAAATTTCCAATCCTGCTTTCTCTAACCCATCGCAAAATTCGACAATATCCGGAACACCGATAGCAAAGTGCATCAGGTCCTCTTGAACCTGAAGTTCAAAATCCGGTGAATAGGTCAACTCTAACGTGTGCGCGTTGCCGGGGAGTTCGAGATGCACGATCTGGTTGCCTGCCGGAGATTTATCGCTCCGACTCAGGACTTTAAACCCCAAGTGATCACAATACCAGTCAATAGAACCGTCAAGGTCGCTGACGCGAACCCGTGTATGTAAAAAAACTGCCATGTCAGTCTCCTTTTTAAGAATTATGGAGACATAATAACATACCCGATAGGTTTTGGCAAGAGCGTTATGCTAATAGTGGCCATTTTCCATTGAAAATTGACATAATACTGTGTATAATGAACCTGAACAACAAAGAAAGGACAGCCCATGGCACATACCTATACTGCGCTCATCCAGCAACGCGGCGAGTGGTGGGTCGGGCGGATCCAGGAAATTCCCAGCGTGAATTGCCAAGAAAAAACGCGCGACGAATTGCTGGATACACTGAAAATAACCCTCGGCGAAATACTCGAAATCAACCGCGAGGAAGCCATTAGCCTCGTCGAAAATGGCTATCAGGCAGTCGCCATCGAAATATAAAGCAACCTACAGGATACTTAAGATGAACCGAAAAACCGATAGACCTAACATTCTCTTTATCATGTCCGACCAGCACCGGTACGACTATCTCGAAACTGCTGAAAATGCTCCGCCTGCACTCAATACACCTAACCTACGACGGTTAGCGGAAGAGGGAATCAGTTTTCCGAACTGCACAGTGAACGCACCCGTCTGTGCGCCATCACGCATCGCGCTTGCTTCTGGACTGCAACCCTCTCGACTCGGAGCCGTGGACAACGGGAGTTTCCTCCCTTCCACCGTACCGACCTACTACCAACAACTCCGCGATTACGGTTATCGCGTCGGATGTGTCGGCAAACTCGATCTTGCCAAGCCTGATGGCTATAACGGACGCTACGGCGACCGACCTCGCACCTATAGTTGGGGGTTCACGCATCCAGAGGAATGCGAAGGCAAGATGCACGCCGGAAGCTCACCAACACCTATCGGTCCCTATACCCACTATCTTGAAGAGAAAGGCGTGCTTAAGGCATTCCACGAAGACTATCGGAAACGCAGTAGCGGCGGTTGGATTAAAAACGGTTCTCACGATTCTGTCCTCTCCACTGAGGATTTCGCCGATACCTACATCGGCAGACGCGCAACCGAGTTTATTGAAACGATCCCTGATGACTTTCCGTGGCACATGTTTGTCAGTTTCGTCGGACCGCATGACCCCTTCGATCCACCGACTGAATATGGCGATAAGTATCGGGATGCCGAGATGCCTCCCGCTATCGTTGATAATATGGACGGGAAACCTGAATGGGTAAAACGACGCGTTGTTGATGTCAGTTCTGAGGAGATTACCCTGACACGACAACAATACTGCGCAGCCACGGAACTCATTGATGACCAGATCGGTGAAATGCTGCGCGCGCTTGAACAACGCGGGATGCTTGACAATACGTATATCATCTATTCCAGCGACCACGGTGAAATGCTCGGTGACCATGGGCTTTATACCAAGAGTGTCGCTTATGAAGCGTCGCTGAGAGTACCGCTCATCATCGCTGGACCCGGTATCGCGAGCAATCAAATTTCAGACAGTTTGGTTGAACTGATAGATCTGAATCCGACAATGTGCGATTTGGTTGGGGTGCCGGTGCTGCCGCGTATTGATGCCGAGTCTATCGCGCCTGTCCTTCGCGGTGAGGCGGAAACACATCGTACTGAAACTGTGAGCGCGCTCCGAAGCTTCCGGTGTATCCGCACGGCGACGCATAAACTTATCGAAAACTATAACGATGTGACGGAACTCTACGATCTCGAAAACGACCCCGCTGAGTTACACAACATCGCGCAATCGGAGCGCGATATTGCTGTAACGCTCAAAGGACGTTTGGGCAGACGGTTCCGCTCTGAGTTGGTTTTTTAATTTACCTTGCGGCATAACTCGCAAAAGATCACATTTACATCCAAGGTGCGCCTTACATAGCACTCCGCTGGAGTGCGAGGGTTTGAATACGCTATTTTCTATAGATATTTCACCCCTCTGGGGTGAAGAGCATGCTGAAAAGGGTTTTTCAAACGCATAGAATTCGTTAATAGCAAGTTGAGTTATTCTACAGGGTGAACAGGCTAACAGCCTATTCTACAGAAAATTGTCCAAACTATAGTAAGAGATAGAAGAAGTTCCGTTATGCATACAGACCACAACTATGACGCAAAGTGTGCGTATCATCACATCACACAACTCGCTTTTCCGAGGTTGGTGGGCAGCGTGGGTGAGGCTGAGGCACAGGAGTATATCGTCGAGCAATTGACTGCGTTAGGACTGGATGTTTCATCGGAACCGTTCTTATTTACAAAATTCCCCGCTGAAGTCTTGCCGCGCATTCTCTCGGCACTTTTCGTGCCAGTCGTTCTGTTTGTGCCGTGGTTCGGTGAACAATTTCCGGTACTTCTATGCCTCGCTTGCCTACTGAGCCTTGCTACCGCGCTGTTCTTTACGCAGTGGCAAAAGCGACTTGAAGGGTTGTATGATGTCGGTAGGAGGTATCAGACAGAGAACATTATCGCAAAGAACGGCGCGAAACCAGACAGTAATACCCCTGCTTTTTTATTCGTTGCACATTACGACTCCAAATCACAAGTCCTGCCGATTGCTGTCCGGGCAATATCTTACGGTATCGCAATTACTGGACTTCTCGTTCTGACAACGCTAATGTTCATTAAGTGCTTTACCCTCTTTTGGTTGCCACATTACATCGTCTGGGGTATTGCTGGAATCACGAGTCTCTGCCTGTTGCTTTTACAGATTAATTTCACGCGGAACCATTCGCCTGGCGGGTTCGATAACGCGTCCGGTGTCGGTGTTATGCTTGAAGTGGCACGCGTCGTGATGGCGCGCGACGAGAAAATACCTATAACGTTCCTCGCCACTGGTGCGGAAGAGTACGGCATGTGCGGCGCATTGCGCTATGTCCAAGCACATGCCGATGCGTATGGCCGAGAAAATACCTACGTTATCAATTTAGATGGACTCGGCGTCGGGGACGGCGTTAACCTCGTTACGCGCTACGGGATTCCACCAACCCGCACGACAAGGGCACTATCAGACCTGTTTCAGGTATCGGGCGAGTTGCTCGGTGTCCGGGTTTCGGATCGTTATCTGCCGATCGGTGTCGGATTGGATAGCATTCCGATTGCGAGCCACGGGTTTGAAGTGCTTACCGTAACAGCGGGAGCGGTTGGCGGTGTCGCCTTAAAGATTCACTCGAAACAGGATCGGAGCGAACTGCTCAATGAGGAAAGTCTGCAACAGGTAGGTGAGTTAATTGTCGATGTCATTGAACGTGCAGCGTAGGGACGAGGTGACCTCGCCCCTACAAAAGTCGGTTCCGGTCACAGGCATTATCCTTGCTGGTGGTAAGAGTCGGAGAATGGGACAGAATAAGGCGTTGCTTCCACTCGGCGAGGCTTCGCTCATTGAACACGTTATCCGTCACATGCGCCGCGTTACTGACGAACTCTTGCTTATTACCAATGCCCCTGCTGAATATGCACACCTCGGTTTACCGATGTATACGGATATGATTCCAGCCGCTGGCGCGTTGGGAGGCATCTATACGGGTTTGACGCACGCTTCGCATGGTGTTGTCCTCTGTGTTGCCTGCGATAGTCCGTTTTTAGTGCCAAATTTGCTCACCTATCTTGTCTCGGTTTTGGATGAATATGATGCCGTGATGCCCTATACCTACAAAGCACTTCCTTCTGACAACAAGGACGCACCGATGACTCTCCAAACGTTGTGTGCCGCCTATTCCAAACGTTGTTTACCTATTATTGAACTGATGCTACAAGAATCTGAGTTGCGCGTTCATGCGCTACAAGAACGTGCGAATATCCTTACCCTCGCACCAGAAATTTGGAAAACCTATGATTCTGAAGGTCATTCATTTTTCAACGTTAACACACCAGAAGATTTTGAAAAAGCACGGATTATGGTGGAACACGGAAATAATTAAACCTCTACTTGTAGACGCACAGTTCATTATACCTCTTCAGTTTGTTGACGGCACGCGGCGCGTGCCTACTACTTTTAAGCACACATTTTTCAAAGAAAATTCCATAAGTTAACTGCTTTTTTTGAAAAAAAATGTCTGTTATGCAACCTTTTCCTTCTTGAATGTATCCTTATATCATAAGGGAATTCCATGAGGAGGCACTTATGCAAAGTAATGATGTTACCTTAATTCAACAGGTTCTCGATGGCGATCAAAACGCGTTTACGGCGTTGGTAAAAAAGTATCAAAAGCAGATACACGCGTTTGCATGGCGGCAGTTAGGCGATTTCCATCTCGCCGAAGAGATTACGCAGGATACCTTTCTTAAGGTTTACCAACAACTTTGGACACTCAGAGACCCGAATCGTTTCGCCGCATGGCTACATGCAATTGTCAAGAATTGCTGTTTAGCGTGTTTACGAAAAACGCAGCAACCGATTGAATCTCTTGATACCATGCCTGAAGCGGAGATGGAAAGCGTTTCTTATAACCAATATCTTGAGAAACAGCGCGACGCTATTGCGAATGAAACACGGCATGCGGTTGTACAGCACCTGCTCAACAAACTGTCTGAGAATGAACAGACTGTAATAACCCTTCACTATCTTGGTGATATGCCTTGTGAAGAGATTGGCAAGTTTTTGGATGTACCCTTGAATACGATTAAGAGCAGACTACATCGGGCAAGGAAACGATTAAGGGAGGAAGAATTGATGGTTCGCAAAACATTAGGCGGTTTTGAACTTCCAGACAATCTTACGGCGAATATCATAGAGTGGATCCAGATGAATGAACCCGGTGTAGCGGTGCCAGTAGGCACGCTGACGAAAACATCGGATAAGACGCTTTATGCAGTGACAGGTTATGAGAACATTTACAAATTGCCAGCGGATGAAAATGAATGGCAGCTTGTTAACGAGGAATTTTTGCGTCAAGAGACCGCAGGCGATATTCCTATTGCTGAACACGATGGCACGCTCTATATAATTCCATCTGATACGTTGTTTGCCTCAACGGATGATGGCAAAACTTGGAATGCTATCGGGCCTTGCCCGCAAGGACACGTGAGGGAATTGCTGATTACGGAAGAGGCTTTTTACGTTACCCTTAATGAGGGTATTTTCCGATCTGATGACGCTGGAAAATCGTGGAAAAATATGAATGACGGTTTAGACAGCCGCTTCACAAAGAAATCGGGAATTTATACATTACAGTTGAGCGGAGACACGCTGTTTGCCGGAACCTCTCTGGGAGTCTATCGTTTCAAGACAGGCTCTTGGGAACATCTACAGTTGCCGGTGGACAATACTGTGGTCGTGAATTGTTTAGCGGTGGCTGAAGACAATATCTATGTCGCCGTAGAAGTAAATATCATGGAAGGTGACGGAACGCCAGACGAAAATTACCATAAGTTGTGTGACATGCGTAAGGATTCGTGGTGGGTCTTCCGATCAACCGATGGTGGGGATTCTTGGGCGGATATAACGCCTACGGATGCCCGGGATCTAATGCAGAAAACGTTACCGCGGATTAAACTGGTCGCCTCTGGAAAAACTGTCTTACTGATAGGCGGTGAGGAAGGCGTTCTGGCGCGCTCAACGGACTGTGGAGACATTTGGAGCTCCACAGATGCTTCCGGTATTACACAGATGCAGTTTAGTGTAGGGGCTGCTGTCGCTTTAGACGAAAACACCTTTTATACCGGTGGCATCACTGGCATCCATCGATCAAGGGATGGCGGTGAAACTTGGCACCGATTCAATACAAAGTTTGAGTGCCGGGTGGATAACTTAATCGGTGTAGAGACGCGTCCAAATTCAAAAGCATCTAAGGTGCTGTACGCCACGGTTGTTGGAAGTGTCGTCAAATCAACAGACGCAGGGAGTTCGTGGACTGCTGTTGACATCCTACGACCAAGGTATATACTTACGGTGCCAAAGTTCAATGCGAAACTCAAAGACAGGGAAGACACGCCGCTAATTGTGCAGATTTACGAAGTCGACGGTGTTCTGTATGCAAAGGGAATTCGACGTAATTGTGAGACGGCTTATTACCATTTAGTACCGGATAAAAATTGCTTATTTCCTGTAGAGGGTTATATTTTTCAAGAGGGAATGACACCGCCTCCGCGAGATTCAGGAAGGCTCATGTCGACCGTGTTCGGCGGAATGACACTCCCCTTTGATTCTTATCGGTTACCGAAACAAGAGGGACAAATTACCTTTACCCACTCTACGGATGATCCAGACACTAATGTTGAGCCTTTATCAACGCAGATAATACGCGAGCATCCGAAATTTGGTGCAGAATGCTTTTTAAAACTATTGGGTCAAAAACAAGGCGATCGCCAGTTGGCTTACGCATTGATGTTGGAAGGTTTATACGGCAACTTCGCGGTGAGTGGGGAAACGTACTACATGGAGTACAACTATAAACTCTTCCGATGGAAACTGGGTGACACAAGATGGTCGGATACAGGGGTCCAAGAAACTTGTGAACTCACACGTGAAAACATGGCACAACGTTTTAAAATTGCTGTTTCAGGAGAAACCGTCTATGTCGGTAAGCGGGATGGGCAACTCTTTCAATCGCTTGATGATGGTGATACTTGGAACGACCTTACATCAAATCTGCCGCTATCTATTGAACGCTTCAACCAAATTGTCTTTGCCGACGCAACGGTTCATGTTGCAACCGACAGAGGCGTTTTCAATTCAATAGATGGTGTTGTCTGGAATGCAATCACCGATAAAGCGGGAGAAAGCATCATCATTAAGGCGTTAGCAACAGCGGAGGAGACTATTTATGGCGCGAATGATGACGGTATCTATCACTTAGAAAAAGAAACAGGGACTTGGGAACAAATTATGCCTGAAATTCCGGATGCGATAACTTCTCTTGTTGTTGATGGAGATGCCTTTTACGTCGGCACCGAACATCGTGGTGTGCTTCGTTTGGAACGTGCCAATCAGTAGACGTACACGCTTATAGCAGATGCCATCTAAAGTAATGGAAGAACGAAATGCATATCGGTGGACGTAATTCATCAAATTTAAACTGTAGCACAAACTTTTAGTTTGTATCCATAGTGCGCAAACTAAAAGTTCGCGCTACAATTCCGTTGCATGTGCATTGAGGTATGATTAATGTTAACAGTCCTCATCCGCCGAGAACTCCTCGACAACCTCATGACGTTCCGCTTCGCGGCAGCCGTCTTGATTATGTTGTTGCTAGTCGTTGCCAATACCTTTGTGCTCATTAAAGACTACGAGCAACGCTTGTCAGACTACAACACTGCTCTCAAAACGCATCAGCAGCAACTGCAGGAAAAAATAAGCTATTCCAGTGGAGAATTGAAAGTCGATCGCCCGCCTAACCCGTTGAGCATTTTCAATGTCGGGTTCGATAAGCGGCTCGGAAACGAGGTTACAGTATCACACAGATATGTCCCGACGCTGTGGGATGCCAGTAGGCACGGTTCGACGAATTCATTTATGGGTATGTTCGCTGCAATAGATGTGGTGTTTATCTTTGAAGCTATCCTTAGCCTGCTGGCACTAATCTTCGCCTACGATACCCTTGCTGGGGAATATGAGCGTGGCACCTTACGTTTAGTCTTGACGCACCCTGTCCGTCGCGGGCATATCCTCCTCGCAAAATATATCAGTGCGATGATCTGTTTACTTGTGCCATTGCTAATGAGCCTGCTCCTTGCGGTAATCTTACTGACGACTGCTACTTCTATTTCTCTGAAAACCGATGATTTTCTACGGATTGGTGGTATCGTGTTGGTATCCGTTGTATATCTGTCGGTATTCTATTTCATCGGTATGCTAATTTCAGTGGCAACCCGCCGAACGAGTACTGCGTTGATGCTGTCCATGTTCGTCTGGGGATTCTTAGTGCTGGTCTATCCAAATATGATTCTTGCAGTGGTCCCACGTCCCGAGGCAACACAAGCACGGGCTGCATCCGCTTACAGCCAAATTAAACAGATTTGGGAGGAATTCGACAGAGAACGCAAACAGTTCCTTAAGAATGATGCCTTTCCGGGAGAGAATCCGAGCTTTGACCTGCTGCGGACTGGCGGGTATTCCAGTGGATCCTTTGATAGAAATTCATCAACATTAAGGTATTTCTATCGAAAGTCTTTAGACATGGAACAACTTAAGGAGGATGCTGAATCTCGAGTGCCTCACGCCCAGAAGTATTATGGGTTCCTCGGTCCACGAGTCACGGACACAGCCGAAAAAACGTGGCTCATCCGAAAGCCTGCCCTTGAGGAAATCTTGGTTCACCCCACCAATATGGAAAGCATTTGGTTGAAATTCTCGCCAGTGGGTCTGTATGACGCAGCAACACAAGCTTGGGCGGGTACTGATTTAAAAGGTATACGAGATTTTTTCGAGGCAGCGAGAGCATACAGACGGCAAGTGGTTGACCATTTTTACAATACAAAGGTTTTTGAGTCTCGACAATGGTTCGCTGGAGATAAAGGCACACCAGATTGGGACAGTCTCCCACGGTTTTCGTTTCAACGCGTTGATGTTGATACAAATGCGAAACGAGCACTACCAGACGTATGCCTTTTGCTCATGATTAATGTCGTTCTTTTCATCATAATATTCCTGATTTTCGTCAAGAGTGACGTGTAGGACATAAAAAATGTGGCATATTGCAAAACGTGAACTTTATGATAATTTGAGTAGTCTCCGCTTCGCTTTGACGACTGTCTTGCTGTTGGCACTAATGTTGACCAACGGGATTGTGTACCTTCGAGAACACCCAGAACGGGTCCAGGAATATCGTGACGGTGTTGCTGAACATCAGAACCGCTTAACATCTCAGGCTAACGAAAGTTTATATAAACTTGCGGAGCAAGGTCCTGGATATCTTCTTAACAAAAAGCCATCTTCCCTGCGCTTTTGTGCGGAAGGCGGAGAACCTTTTTTCCCGAGTTATGTGTTAGGCGGCTACGGACGCTGGGGGAGGTCTGATTTTGAAAGTTTCTGGATACTGGAATATCCATCGGTTACCCCCAATTTGCGAAATATCAGTCCAGATGTTACCAAGGTGGATTGGGGTTTTATCGTCGGCTACGTCTTAAGTCTCGTCGCTTTGTTGTTCACGTTTGATGCGATCTCCGGCGAACGTGAACGCGGCACGCTGCGATTGATGTTGGCGAATTCAGTACCACGGCACACCGTACTAATTGGTAAGTTCTTAGGCGCATTAATAAGCATCAATATTCCTTTCGCGCTTGCGGTGCTGGTAAATCTGTTGGTAATCTCTACCGCAACCGGTGTTCATCTCAGTACTGAGGCGTGGGGACGTTTAGGTATTATCTTCCTTATTGCGCTTCTATACACGTGTCTTTTTCTGGCGTTAGGATTATTAGTGTCGGCGCGTGTGCAACGGAGCGCGGTCAGTCTTGTGATCCTTCTGTTAATTTGGATCGTCCTTGTTGTGTTCACACCAAACACGCTTGCCTCCATCGTCGGTGGTTTCTCACCGCCCATGTCCTCTGATGAATTTCAGGAACGCTCTACACAACTCGAAGATGAACTCAATAATCTTTTGTTCAAATACTACCTTCATCCGGAGGACACGCGCGAGGATGCAATTAAAAAGATACAATTAGGAGGTGAATACGTTACCAAAGACGCGGCGCAGCAGGAACGCTTGCACGCAATACTCCTAAAACAACAGATTTCTCAAATGAGTCAAGTGCGCGCCGTAACCCGTCTCTCACCTGTCACTATTGTTCAGCACCTGTTTGAATCCTTCTCCGGAACAGGTTTCGAGCGGCATCTGCAATTCTTAGAGAACGTCCAATCTTACGCCCGGCAATTCCGCGCATTCATCATTGATACCGACAGAGCCGATCCAGAGAGCCTTCATATCTTCGGTATTCGGACAGGTATGTCCCAGAAGCCTGTCGTTCCAGAGGCAGTCCCAAAATTTGAAGACACGCTGAGTCTCAGCAAGGATTTCAACACAGCGGCAGTCGATCTGTTGTTGCTAACGCTGTTCGTCATAGTCCTACTATCTGGGGCGTATCTTGCCTTTGTCCGCGTTGAAGTTTAGCGATTGACCCCTCAACCCCGCCGACTTTCACTGTGAAGTAACACGCGCATTCGATATTGATTTCGTGCGTCCACCTCGATTTTTATCATCGAACTGAAAGCACTTTCCAAGACATTTGAAACAAAAAATTACGAATTTGCAACCCTCCCGCCTATAATACCTGTCACACGTCACAAGCCAATGTTAATGATTGGAGGTTACAATGAAAAACGACGACGCGAAATGGGTCGAACGTATCTTAGCAGGCGACGCAGATGCCTTCACGACGCTCGTGAAAAAGCACGAAAAACAGATACACGCGTTCGTATGGCGGCGCGTCAAGGATTACCACGTCGCCGAAGAGATTACGCAGGATACTTTTCTCAGGGCTTACAAAAAACTCGGTACGCTGAAAGATCCAAACCGGTTTTCGGCCTGGCTTTATATGATTGCCACCCGCTGCCTCCTCACATGGCTTGGCGAGAAAAGGATGCCGATGCAGTCTTTAGAGGCGATGAGTCAAGCAGAAATAGAGGCACTTTTCTATGCCCAGTATTTAGCAGAACAGACTGAAAAATTGACGACACAAAAGCAACGCGAAATCGTTGAATACCTCCTTCAAAAATTACCCGTACGTGAACGGACAGCGGTGATGCTTCACTACCTGAGTGAAATGACATGTGAAGAAATCGGTGATTTTCTGGATATATCGCCGAATACGGTTAAAAGTCGGCTCCATCGCGCCCGGAAGCGGTTAATAAAGGAAGAGGCTATCGTTCACCAAACCTTGGGAGATTTTCAACGTGCAGACGATCTCATGGAGGACATCATGAATTGGATTCAGACAAACGAACCCGGCATACGACATCCAGTCAATAACCTGTCTGCGACTGCCGAAAAGGTGCTGTATGCCGTTATAGGAGACGAGAGTCTCTACAAATTGCCAGCGGGCGAGGAAGCGTGGCAACTGGTCAACGCAGATTTCCCGCGTCGAGACAGCCACGACAATGGTCCCGTAGTGGCGCACAATGACACGCTCTATATTGTTTCATCTCATGAATTGTTTGCCTCAACTGACGGTGGTGCGACATGGCATTCAATCGGTCCTTGCCCAGAAGGCCATATACGAGAACTAATGATAACGGAAGAAACCTTTTATCTCTGCCTTGATGAGGGTATTTTCCGATCCGATGATGCCGGCAATTCATGGACAGACATAAGCAATGGCTTGGACAGTCGCGCAATAGAACAGTCTGGAATTCGCACATTACGGATGGGACCCGACAAACTGTTTACCGGAACTTCTTTTGGGGTCTACCGACTTAAGGCAGGCACTTGGGAACACTTACCGTTGCCAGTAGATAACATTGTGACTGTCAACGCTTTAGTGATGGCTGAAGACCAGATCTATGTCGCTGTCTCGGTGAATATTTTGGCGGGTGATGGAACGCCGGAAGAAAATTTTAAGCGATTGTGGGAAAGTGAGAAACGTTCGTGGTGGGTATTCCGATCCTCCGATGGCGGCGACACATGGACAGACATAACACCTGCTGACACCTCGCTGCTAATAGGTGTTTTACCCAGCATGACACTGCTCGCTGCAGGAGAAACGCTCTTACTGATAGGGAAAGATGATGGTGTCGTCACACGTTCAATTGATTGTGGGAATACGTGGACCTCTATAGAGTCATCAGGTATTACACCCATGCAGTTTAGTGTCGGTAGTACCGTGGCATTGGACGAAAATACATTCTATACGGGTGGAAGTACCGGGATTCATCGCTCTACCGATGGCGGTCAAACATGGCACCGATTTAATACAAGGTTTGAGAGTCGTGTAGACGGTTTAGTCAGGTTCGTGGCGGGGACCGCATCAAATGCCTCTACTGCACTTTACGCCAGGGTGGGTCCAAACCTTGTCATGTCAACCGATGGCGGTAGATCGTGGGATACTGTCAACTTCGCCTTAGAAATTAATAGACGCTTGTCGAAAGAAACACCTCGCATTGTTCAGGTCGTAGAAGCCGATGGGGTACTCTATGCGAAAGGCATACAGCGCGGTTCCACCGCGATTTTCCGGTTATCTGCTGACGGCAATGTGTTAAACCCCATCTCAGAAACCTCTCCTTCTTTTAATTCGACAAAACTGATGTGCCATGTGTTAGGTGGCAGAAGTTTCGATTTCAAAGACGAACGGCAAATCGGGCAAGGTGTGATAATTACGCTCTCTTCTGGTACGGATTCGCTATCAAGTCAACGCATACAAGAGAACCCCGATTTTGGGGCAGAACGTTTCTTGAAACAGTTAATACAAGTCCAAGCAGATGCCGCAGTGGCATACAAATTAATGTGGGAAGGGTTGTGGGGTAATTTCGCTGTCAGCGGTGAAACCTTCTACATGGAGTACAACTATAAACTCTTCCGATGGAATCCGGGTGAAACTGAATGGTTCTACACAGGTGTCGAAGAGACTATCGAACTTTCAGATGATAACGTTGGGCGCGGTTTTAAACTTGCTGTGTCAGGCGAGACAGTGTATGTCGGCAAGCGGGATGGGCATCTGTTGCAATCGCTTGATGGCGGAGATAGTTGGAACGACAGGACAGCAAACCTGCCGCAGTCAGTTGAGCACTTCAATCAAATTGTTCTTGCCGATGCGACAGTGCATGTCGCAACCGACAGAGGCGTTTTTAATTCAAAAGATGGTGTTGTTTGGCATGCAATCACCGATAAAGCGGGGGCAAGCGTAATCATTAAAGCGTTAGCGACAGCGGAGGATGCTGTTTATGGCGCGAATGACGACGGCATCTATCACTTAGAAAAGCAAACACGGACTTGGGAACAAATTGTGCCCGAAATTCCAGATACGATAACATCTCTCGTTGTTGATGGAGATGCCTTTTACGTCGGTACCGAACATCGCGGCGTGCTCCATTTTGAACGTACCAATCAGTAGTTTTTGTTTTTTTAAACCTTTTTGTCGAAAATCCGCCTCTTTTCTTTATAATATGACAACACTTTGGCTAATTATCCAGCGAGAATTCACCTCGAATGTGCTGACATCCCGATTCATGATCGGTTTTGTTGTCTGTTTGATGTCAACCGCTGCCGCCGTTTTTGTTCAAGTAGAAGATTACGAAAAACGGTTATCGGCGTATCACACCGCCCTTCAGGAGCATCAAGAAGAAACACAAACATGGGACCTCTACAGCCAAATTAATCCGAAAGTACACAGAAAGCCGAACCCGCTCAGCATCTTTAACGTCGGGATGGAAAAATCCGGTGCGGATATGGTGAGCATTGAGCTCGCAACACCTATATGGGAGAAAGAGGCGCAGAAACAAGGGTCGGACAATCCTTTCCTCTCGATTTTTCTTTCCGTGGATGTCATTTTTGTCTTCAAAATCGTGCTCAGTGCCTTGGCGATTCTGTTTGCTTACAATACAATTTCAGGAGAGCGGGAGGATGGCACACTAAAACTGGTGCTATCTAATCCGATTCCGAGAGATATGCTTGTGTTTGGGAAATACCTCGGCGGCGTATTGTCTCTGTTTCCGATTGTGGTGGTGAGTTTCGCTATCGGAATCGTTATCGCTTATGCCTCTCCCGCGACTGATTTTGATGGTGGTGATCTGCTACGCCTCGTCATGGTACTCCTTGTCTCACTGTTGTATGTGTCAATCTGTTATCTTTTAGGGATGCTCTTATCAGTGTGGACAAAGGAAGCAGCGACTACGTTGATACTTTCGATGTTTATCTGGGGTCTTCTGACGATCGTTCATTCAAATATAGCAACCTTTGCAGTCGAGAAATTCCCCCCGCATAAATTGCAACCCGAAAAAGAAGCTCGGCAACAGATTGAGCAATTGTGGGAAGATTTCATGGAGGAACGGGATGCCTATATTCTCAAAAAGTGGGGATATAAATATCCAACAAGCGCGCTCTCTTTTATAGCCGATGGTCCCCTTGCACTGTCAATAAATATGCGCTCATCAGGGAGCCTCGATTTCCAAGAGTTTTATGAAATCAAGCCTATTAGCATTCTGGATGTCTCCAAATTTCAGGAAGTGTTGGGATACCAAGAACCGCTTCGCATTGACTATGTAAACAATGCCGAGGAGATCCTCAAACGGAGAGAGGATATTGGCGAAAGCAACAGACAATTGGGCAGAAATATCGCTCGTCTCTCTTTCGCAGACGCGTACCGTTTCGCTATCGGCACAATAACAGGCACGGACAGAAAAAGTTACAACGATTTTATACGCGGGACGCGAAATTATAAACGTCAGATTGTTGATTATCTTGTCGGTAAAAACGCGTTTTCTGCGCGGGCGTGGTTTTCCAGCGATAAAGGAAAAGCCGAGTTCGCAGATCTACCTGTTTTTCGGCACCAATATAATCCGCTCTCTGAGAATCTCTCTCGCGCGGCGGGAGATATTTTTATTTTGTTGGCGTGGAACCTTGTTCTGTTCATGGGAACATACCTATCTTTCCTACGATACGATATGAGTTGAAAGGAGGTTATCAGTTTTTCAGTTTTCAGTTTTCAGTTTTCAGTTTTCAGTTAAGAGGTGTTTTGTAATCCTAAACCTCGTATAAGGAAATATCAAAAAACGCAGCCTGCAACAACGGCCGCAGGGTTTTTGCTTGGGTATTTCCCGTAGATCAACGGAGAGAGAGTTTATGCTTTCAATTCACCTCACCGAACCGCAAGGAACAGTAAAAATATGATCTGGCATATTGCAAAGAAAGAGATACATCACAACCTCACGACGCTGCGGTTCGCTTTGATGATAATCCTTCTACCAGTGCTGATGGTAGCAAACGCCCTCATATACGGCTTTGGCAATAACGGGTATAGAGAAGAGGTTGATGCATATAATCAGGCGATGGAAAGAAGGTTATCTCGCATCAAGAGTGATGCCGAGAAGAATTTAGGGAGACTCGCGATGCGAGGTCCCGGCGAAATTCATAGACTGCCAAGTCCGTTCAAATTCTGCGCTGATGGGACTGATGAACTCATCCCGCGTTCTATCCCCATAGTAAGCTCAGGAGCAGGGCGCGGCGGCGACGTAACGACAGCCTACAGTTGGCGAGAACTATGGTCACTTGAATACCTACCCTCAAATCACGGCAGCGACGCAACCACACGCATCAAAATCGACTGGGTCTTCATCGGTATCTTCATGAGTTTTTTTGTGATTCTGTTTACCTTTGATGCTATTGCGGGAGAACGTGCACACGGAACACTGAGTCTCATGATGTCTAACCAGATTTCCCGAGGGCAGATGCTATTCGCGAAATATCTGGGCGCGTTTTTCACCCTCATGGTGCCGCTCACAATAGGGATCCTCATGAACCTGTTAATCATTTATCTTTCCGAGAGTATTCTGTTTAGTTCGGGCGATTGGCTCAGAATTTTGGGGATGGTCGGGCTTTTTGCGTTGCACATCTCTATCTTTATTTTTCTCGGATTGTTCTTCTCCAGTCGCGTATCAAACGCCATCACGAGTTTGGTGTGGCTTTTGCTAACTTGGGTCTGCTTGGCGTTTATCTTTCCAAGTCTGCTCGGACTTTTCGTTGGGACCCTCGACCCGATTCCATCCATAGAAATAGTCTCCTCGCGAAAACGCACACAATTAGCGAACATAGAGGATGAATTTCGTCCAACGGAGTTGCTGGAGGTAACCAAACTCAGTGAGGCACCTTCACCTGATAATCCGTCAGCCACACGCCGATGGGCGACGTACTTCACGAGAAGATACGAAACAAGAACGCAAATTGCCGATACCCATGTAGATCAGCAGTTTCGGCAAGTGCGACTCGCCCGTGAACTCACCCAAATCTCCCCGATAGTCTGCTTCCAATATGCGATGGAAGGACTCGCAAACACCGGAATCGTCAGTTACATGAATTTTGTCAAACAGGTGCGTCGTTATAGGCAAACGTTCACAGATTTCATCAAAACGGAGGATAGGAACGATCCGGAGAGTTTACATATCTATCCTGTCAGAGAAGGCTTATCTCAAAAACCGGTAGATCCGAACGCTGTGCCAAGGTTTGAAGAGCATCCCTCCTATCAAAGCGTCCTTCTCCCTGTCGGACTGCTGATTCTTTTTAATACCCTATTCTTTACCGCAGCACAGTTATCATTTCTCAAATGCGATCTCAAGTAAACGCTTTAGGACTTACGCACTTCCTCTTAAAGTCCCCCTGATAAGGGGGATTTAGGGGGTTTCTTTCCTCGTAAAGTCCCCTGATAAGGGGGATTTAGGGGGTTTAAAACGTGCAAAATATCTGTTTTCTGCTAAATTTGCGTAAGTTCTACTCTTTTTTTGACTATTTTCGTCAAATCTGCTATCATTTTTGCGATTGATGTAGTAGCACGCGGTTAAGAGTATTTTCACTGGTTCCGAAACCTTCTTATTTTCCCTAATCTCTCAAAAGGAGTTTCTCATGAAAGGTGTTATTGTCGTTTTCGCAGTGATGGGCATACTCATCAGTTTTGCACCGTGTAGTAAAGCCAATCCGCCGGAAGGATTAGTGTTGCATCTGAGTTTCGATGAAAGTACGATTCAAGGTGATACCGTAAAAGATCAGTCTGAAGAAGGCAATGATGGAACGATTAACGGTTCCACAAAGACGGTCGCTGGAAAGCATGGCGAAGCGTTGGAATTTGATGGCAAGAGTGCCTTTGTTGAAGTGCCACTCGAAGATTCGATCACCTTTTCCACCGGCGATTCACTAACAGTCCAAGTGTGGGTAAAAACAGATGATGAGCCACCCAAGAACGACGGGATCGTCGGGAACTATCGTCCGGGCACTGATGCGCTTTGGATACTCTCTGTCGCTGGCGATAACCCAGCGACCCGTGGCAAAATGGCTTTTTCTGTCAGGGATAAAGGACGTGCAAATAGTGCTGGAATAAGCTCTCCGGATTTCCTGAACGATGACAAGTGGCATCTCCTCGCAGGTGTCCGAGACCAGAAAGCAAAAAAGGTCCGATTCTACGTGGATGGCAAGTTGATTAATGAAGTTGATGACAATACGAAGGACATCAACAGCGGGCAATCAATTTGGGTTGGAGAGCATCTGAATCGGTTTTACAAGGGGTTGATTGATGAAGTGAAGGTGTGGAATCGTCCCTTGACCGCCGCGGAACTTGAACAGTCGGGACAGCAACCGTCTCCAGTTGATGCCACCGGAAAGTTGACAATCACATGGGGCACGCTCAAAACAGCACACCAGTAGTGTTCTATGAAGTTTCAAAATGGCAGTATCTAATCTGACCGTAGGGGCGAGGTTCCCTCGCCCCTACGACGGAGTGGTCTCTGCAATCACCGAACAGTTAATATTGAACTTTAACTTATCGAAAAAACGCGCACGCCACCCGACTCGTCACCAACAGCAATATGCTGGTCATTTGGTGCCCAAACGAGGCTTGTGACCCCTGCTGTCAGAGCGGCTTCATGAGCCGCCAGAGAATAGCGGATGCCTCGCAATTGCCAGACGTAGACCAGACCGTCGGCACAGCCTGATGCCAGCAGTTTGCCGCGATGTTGAAAACGCACAACGCTGAGAAAATCCTGATGCCCGGAAAGCGTAATGGGGCTGGTACCGGCGGGTCCGCGCCCGGAACAATCCCACACCGTAACTTCATCACTGCCTCCCGTAGCCAAGTATCGACTCGTGGCATCCCACGAGAGTTCTCGCACTTTCGTCGGATAGCCAGTCATTTGCAAATCCTCACCGGTAGACATAATCCAGAAATGGACGGTCGAATCTTGATCCCCGGTGGCGATGTGTTTGCCGTCAGGGCTCCACGCAATCACCAGTGATGAGCCTTTCCATTCCAATCGACGGACGGCTTCCGACTGTTGCGGGTCCCACAGCGTGACACCGCCGTAGGTAATTGAGGCAAGTTGATTTACATGCGGTTTCCATTGAATATCAGAAATCGTGCTCTGATGGTCGGGATATTCGCGAACAAGATCGCCGACAGCGTTCCAGAGTTTCAGGTTACGACCCGCAGCAGAGGCGAGCATCGGTCTTTTGCCACCACTCCAAGATAGGTGCTCAACCCATGCTGCACCCCCGTCAAGCGAATGGGTCGCTTCGCCACTTTTCATATCCCACAACCGAATTTTCCCATCTTGGCCTGCGCTCGCAAGCACCTTGCTGTCTGGGCGCCACGCGATTGACATTGTGCCGAATTCATGCCCGTCGAAGGCATGGATAACCGCTCGACGATGCCCTTCAAAAATTGTCACCGGACCGAGAACCGACGCGGCAGCGACGTATTTCCCATCAGGGGACCACGCCAGATCAATGACGTGGTCGCTGATGGTTGCGCTCCAATTTTCGCGCAGTTGAGAGGGTTCGACAAAGCGGTTGCTCAGGTTGTTCAAGCGAGACATGCTTCAAATCCTTTAGTCAATTCGGTCCGGTCAAGGTTGCGCCCGATGAAGATGAGGCTATTGTAGCGCGGCTCATCACCCCACGGGCGGTCAGGGCGACCGTCGAAGAGCATGTGAACACCTTGGAAGACGAATCGGTCTGGCTGCCCCTTGATGCTCAGAATACCTTTCATGCGGAAGATGTCGGTGCCTTTTGTCCGAAGCAGATCGCTAATCCAAAAATTCAGCCGGTCGGGGTCGAGGTCGCCGGGGGTTGTGATGCCGACCGATGTGACTTCGTCATCATGTTCGTGGTCTGGCTTAAATTCGCGTTCAACAACTGGCTTGACAAGCGCATCGTTGCCAAAGAGTTGTGCTTGAAATTCGTCGGGGTGATGCTCGGTAAACAGCGCGTAAGCACCGGAGCTGCCGATCTGTACGTCAAAGCGTAATTCGTCCGCTGTAAGATTCAGCGCAATGAGTTGTCCACCCGGTTGAAGGGTACCACCCGCCGAAAGTTCATGCTCATCATCGGAGAAAACCATAACGACTGGCTCAACAGCGGCCTCCAAACCTTCATCGGTTGACGCATTTACAGGCACCAACGCAATTTTCATCGTCGGGTCAGGCCCTTCTTGAAGAACCAGTTCATGCGTGCCTGCCGAAAGGTTATAGACACCCGCCCATTCAAACGGATACTCCGGTTCCATAAACTGTGGATCAACCTCCATCGCCCGGTCCAGATCGAATCCGCCGACATCGAGAATCTTGTCCATTTCAACCACGGCATCTTTCGTTCGATAAATCTTCGCTGCACTGTTCATATTGCGAATTCTGGCTTCCAGTTGGTCTAACTCTTCCTCGGTCACAAGGTCAATCTTGTTCAACAAAATGACATCGGCAAAGGCGATCTGTTCACGCGCCTCGTCGCTGTCATCGATGTGCTGCCAGATGTGTTTGGCATCAACCAGCGTCGTGACGGAATCCAGTTGCAGTTTCTCCTGCATTTCGGTGTCCATGAAGAACGTCTGAGCAACTGGCCCGGGGTCCGCAAGCCCTGTGGTTTCGACCATGATGTAGTCGAACTTATCGCGACGCTTCATCAGATTCCCCAAAATACGGATGAGATCACCGCGCACCGTGCAGCAGATGCACCCATTGTTCATCTCGAAAATCTCTTCTTCGGCACCGATGACCA
>JAJDTM010000065.1 GCA_022827185.1 Candidatus Poribacteria bacterium | reverse complement strand
ATAATCAATAATTCCTTTGTCTTTATAACTGAGTGCCTCATCATAGAGTTTGGTAAAGATGAGTTTGAAGACTTCTTCAAAGACATCTACGCCTGCATTGGCGAGTACCTCATCCTCTAATTCCAAAATAATGTCTTTTAAAGATTTCCGTTCTGTAACGAGTTTGTCCTTAAGTATGAGGTCCTTAAGGGTAAAACGTTCGCTGAGGATATCCGCCAAAGTCTGATCAACGTTAGGGATATCGGTAATATCTTCAAAGTAGTTTGGGTCTCTCCGGTGGTAGTGCGAAATTTGCTGTCCGTTTGTCCATACAGCGATAGGCGCGCCAGTGGCGTTGCAGTAGGAGCGGAGTTGTGCCTTGCCGTCTTGGAGTTTCGGTTTTTTCACTTCAACGATAATATAGGGGGTATCGGCTCTGTCTTTGTCAAGGATAACTATGTCAGCGCGTTTCTTTTCCCTACCGAAGTTGACAAGGTGTTCAAAATGTATACGTTCTCGGGGGTAATGATACCGGTTCAGGAGGCGTTCTACATACAGTTGACGGATAAGTTCTTCAGGTTTTAGGTGGACGGCTTTCCCTCGAATGGGGCAGTAGGTGATGGGTGTTTTTTTACCCTCTATTCTTTGACGTAAGCTCTGAATTTCAGATGTGTCGAATAGATCAAGGTGGTAATTGCTATCTCTGAGTATCGTTTGGATGATGTCGGGTTGTGTCATAGTTTTTTCGGTGAAAACACAATTGGCTAAGGTCGGATAATCTGTTTCCCTTCAAGTTCTTCTATTTTCTGGCGGAGGGCATAGGTTTCCTCTACTTTATAGGATAGACGCTCTACACTTTACGAATTATAGCACAATTGCCGCGCATCCGCAACGCAATTTTTAGCGTGAAAAAGTAACAGCCACCACATCCATCGTCATCGCAACGAGCCAGTGGATTGCTGCGCCATAGATGAATGAACGCGTTTCAAACGCTAATACACCGAGCAATACGCCTGCGATAATTGAACCCAATGCTTCCGGCAACGGTTTAGTATAGTGCAGAACAGCAAACGGGATCGTCTGAATCAAGATGCTGTAGTTCCCAAATTTCCGTTCCAATCCGAACAGCATAAACCCGCGGAAGAAGAATTCCCACGAAAACATGTAGACACCGTACGCCAGTTGGTACAGTAAAAATGTTTGCCAACTGCTCGCGACGACCTTACACAGTGGATATTTTGCTGCGAAAGGTGGATACACAATGACAGCAAGGACGACTACGGGAATCATCAGAATCCATGCGATGCCTGTCATGCTCCATCCGAGTTTCTGGTTTCCGAGTTGGATCCCGTAAGCGCTCAGTTTTTCCCGTGTTCCGAATTTCGCAACGAGCATCGGGATCAGTAGCAATGTGATTGCTGTCGTCAAAAACCAGTAATAATAGGGGTAGCTTTCTGCGAGTGGTCCGGTTCCGAAGTATTCTGAGAAGTGGCGTCTGAAAAAACTCCGTCGGGTGTAGAACCTATGCAGCATTAGAATCAGCGCGGAAGCAAGTAAGATAACAGTCGCCTGTCGTTCCCAACCATGTAGATACTTCTCTTTGAGTGTTTGAATATGGATAATCATCTTGACTTCCGGTCAGTTTTTCGGTATTATACCGTGAATAGAAAAAATTTGCAATTGATGGGCAATAAAGGTCGTTATGCGGCTTTCAATGTTCAACGAAGAACTATGGAGGTATAAGACGGTGTGTCGAATATTTGTTATTGTTTCTATGTGTCTCGTCTCTGTAGTTTTAGCATTTGGGGAAACTGAAAGTCCGCTTGAGAAAGCTGAGGCTTTAATGACAGATGGGGAATTTTACGAGGCACTTTTCGCTCTGGAGCCATTGCTAACAGCAGCGGAAAAAAGTGCTGATCAAGAAGAAGCACTTTGGCTCGCGAATGCCCTTTGCAGAACATGGGTTCACAGTAAAGATTTTTACGAGAGGTGGAAAGAAAACAAGCAGACAAAAAATGAACCTGAACTTATGTATTCTAATGGGTTCATGAAGTGGGATAAGGTTATTACACTAAACCAGTGGGGCGCGAGGATTATATACGAACACTTTAATGCCAGAGCAGAGTATGCATACGGTTTCCTCAAACGCCTTGTTACACGGTATCCAGAGAGTAGTTGGCGACCTGCTGCCGAATACTATCTTATTGAGCATGGATACAATGAACGTGAACCTGTCGAAAAATCTCTTAATGCCCACTACGACTACATCAAGAAATACGCGAAAAGCGGTCTGACAGAAGTTTATATGGCTTATCTCTATATTGCACATGTCAACGATAATCTTTGGCAGGCGTTGAAATCACTGGGTGAAAGCGAGCACTACATCGGTTTCACCAGTGGCAACACGCAGAAGGACAAAGCAGATGCCGAAAGACACAAAGCGGAAGCACTAAAGTATTACGCGAAGTATATCGTGAGTGTCAGTGGAAATGAATATAAGGGCATATTTTCACATCAGTATCGGGAAACTCTCGAAAGATATGAAAACCTCAAACACGACAAAGAGGGGAACAGTTGGTTTATTATTCTGGATTAAAAGAAGAAGTTCCAACATGCTAAAACCTGAGCAGGTCAAGCGCATTTTAATCATTAGACTCGCGCCTCTTGGAGAAACAGTCTTAACAACACCTGTCATTCGGGCATTACGCCAGCACTTTCAAGATGCCTATATCGCTTATATGGTGGCACCGACACGGGAGGATTTGGTGTCTGCGAATCCACGCTTGGATGAGGTGCTGACCTATCAGGCTTCTGTGCCGAAACTCATTTACCAAATTGCACGGCGAAAATTCCAGATGGCAGTTATATTACAACCGACATTCCGTTTGGTGGTTCACACATTTCTTGCCCGAATTCCGTTCCGCGTCGGGTTTGAAACGAACTCCGGAGGAAAGAAGTTGCTAAACATCGCAGTCCCGAATAATACCGCACAGCATGAGACGCAACGTTATCTTGATGTTGTGCGTGCGCTGGGTGTTGAAATCACAGACGATGAACCGGAGGTGTTTGTCAATAGCGAAGGTAAAGCGTGGATAGATAACTTTCTTAAAATCAAGAAACTTAATGATGGCAAGCCTATTATCGGTCTCAATCCGGGGGCTGCTACCGTTTACCGGCGTTGGCATGCCTCAAAATTTGCTATTCTCGGTGACCGGCTTCACAAGATGTATGGTGCCCACATTGTCATCACAACCGGACCGCGGGAGGGTGAGTTGGCGAATCAAGTAGCGGCGCCGATGTCGCATTCACCTATTATTGTCAACCAAACAACGCCGATGCAACTCGCAGCGCTTCTGAAACGGTGTAATCTCTATATCAGTAATGATACGGGACCGATGCACCTCAGTACTGCGGTGAAAACACCTACAGTTGCCTTGTTTGGCGCGTCAAATCTCATCCAGTGGGCACCGCCGTGGGACAGACATGCAGTGGTCGCCCGCGAAGCGTGTGAATTTATGAAAACACTCTCATCCAAAGAATGGGATGCGCATCCAGATCGTGCACGTGAAAATTTTAAAGCAATTACCCCAGATGCGGTTATGGCGACAGTGGAGAAACTCGCATGGTAAATTCTGAACGCAACCAAGATGTACAACGCATCAAGAATTGTCTAACCGATATTCGTGGTAGAATGTATCGGCAAGTCCTCTTACAGAAAATTGCAGCTGCGTTTTTCTGTGGTCTTGTTCTGCTTGCTATGCTGTTCCTTCTGAACCGAATGATTCTCCTACCGATGCAAATGCTGAATATCAGTTGGATTGTCGTGGCTGTGGCGTTGATTGTAGGTATATGTCTTAGTGTCAGACACCGGAAAGATTTGCTGTCTGTGGCGCGTGCTGTTGACGAAAAAATGGGACTTCGCGAGCGTCTCGGTACAGCGTTTGGGTTAATGCAAACCGATCCGCAAGGCGAGTTCGCACAACTCCAAATCCGAGATGCTGTAGAGACCGCGGTAACCTTAGAGATCGCGGAGGTAAGTCCATATCGTGTGCCGATGTGCCTGAAACTGTTTCCAATCCCGTTGTTGTTGATTGGACTTTCTTTCGCTATTCCGCGCTTCTATGAAGTACCGCAACCACTCACGGACCTACAGCAAGGGGTTTTAGATAAAGCTGCTCAGCGTCTTGATGGAAAACAGGTCAAGAATTCAACCCTACAGAAGCAAATCACAGATACTGTGAATCGGTTGAAAACAGCAAAAGATCTTGACACGGCACAAAGACATCTCAGCGACCTAAAAAAAGAGGTTCGTAAACAGCAGTCAGAACAGCGTGCTATCACCGAAGCCACAGCAGCAAGTCAGAATTTTCAGGGTATGGATGCGAACCAGCTCGCTATGGAACTGAAAACCGTCGCTGAACAGGCTGAGATACCGCCAGAACTCCAAGCGGAACTGATGCGTCTTTTTGAACGCTTGGCACAAGGGCTGCCAAAAGGCGCGCTCGGTGATTCGCTGAATCAGGTTCAGGGGCAGGCTGTTACACCGGAGACCTTGCAGGACATCATTGCCGCACTTGAGGAGATGGAAAAGTCAACGGATCTGACGCAACTGGAGGCACAACTCACGGCAAGCCAGAAGGCGTTAGCATTAGCGACGATTGAAACGGAATCTGCAGGCGGCGGAATTGCGAATAGTGATGGCGCGCCTGGACAAGATGCGGGGACCACCGAAACACAAGGAACCCTTGAAAGCACATCGAATCCCGATCTGCAATCAGAAGCACAGACAGGCGATGCAGGCAAAACAGAGAACGAAGCAGACGGTGGAGATGCTACATCACCTCTCACGGGTGAGGCAACACCAATCTTACAGACGAATGGAGAAGCGTTGACGCTTACGACCGGGGTCTCAGGTACTGCGGAAGGTTTCTCTGAGGTTTTTACAGGTGAGGTTAGCGACGATGCCCCCACCTATTTGCCCTTCAGCGAAGTTGTCCTCAACACGTCGCGCGCCTATGCTGAAGCCGTAGAAAGTAACCGTATTCCTGTCCGGTATCGGGCGCAGATAAAGGCTTATTTGGAGGCAATTTCAGAAGAAAATGAGAAATAGCATCATTAAAATTCTTATTGCTGTCGGCATTGTTGCGGTAGTTTATCTTGTATTAAGGCACTATGGCATAACAGACGATATTCGGTTGGAAAACGTCCCGAAGATCAAAACGTGGGTGACGAGTTTCGGGAGAATAGCCCCGTTAGTCTATATGGGACTTTACCTTGTGTCTACTGTCTTCTTTCTGCCCGGTACTCCAGTAACCGTATTAGCGGGTTTCATCTTCGGACCGTTGTGGGGGGTTTTCTACGCTTCCGTAGCCTCTATTATTTCCGTCTCTGTTGCTTTCCTGATTGCCCGTTACGTTGCTCGCGACCTTGTTGAGGGTTGGGTCAAAGACAATGCCCAGTTCCGTAAGATAGATGAACAGGTTGAAGAACAGGGATGGCGTATTTTAATGTTTACACGCTTGGTTCCTATTTTTCCGTTTAACCTTCAAAACTACGCCTACGGGCTAACGAGTATCCGGTTTTCCACTTTTGTGCTTGTCTCCGCTATCTTTATGTTACCCGGGACGGCAGTGTTTGTCCAGTTCGGTGGCGCGTTTGTTAGCGGTGAAGGCGATGTTTGGAAGACGCTGCTCTATCTCGGAATTGCTGGCGTGCTTATGCTCTTGCTGTCGTTGGTTCCGAAATTGCTACGAAAATATCAAACGAAATTGTAGCTCAAGGAGAACGATTGGACTGCTGAATTAACGCCGCTACGGTGTCAAGTGCTTCCTCACGCGTTCGGATTTCGCCATTAAACCGGCGTCTTTCAATCTCTTGTAGCAACCATCCGATCCGTTTCCCTCTTTTCAACTTAAATTTCTTAATCAAATCCTTTCCAGTGATGAGCTTACCCTGTTTGTAAATCGGCAGAATATGTTTATCGTACGCGTCCGCAATCTGTTTCAGTGATGCCGGGTCAATCGAATGTGACGCTGCCGCATAGAGAAGCACGCCCCACCGGTCGAATGCGTAAGTGCTGAAAAAGTGAGTTATCTGTTTGTGGGTCAATTGCGGATTCTTATTTTTAAGTACTTTGCTACCGCTGAGAAGAATTTTCATCAATTGTGTCGCTTTACGGCTCAATCGAAGATGGACATCGACATCTGTGAGGTTATCTCCCAAGAGTAGACTCAGCTTGATTAAAGAACGCCGATTGACTCCGTCCCCGAGTTCTTCTCGAAGATAGCCATTAATTTGGTTCCGGTGTACATGGAATTCTATCGGGATTGGGTTTTCCTCAAAATTTTCAAGTGAACGCCAAGGTATACATGTTGCTTTTATAGACGGAAGGACTTGCGCCAGTAATCCGACAGCTTCCATTTGTTGTAGGTATGGAGTCGCTTTTTTAACACTTAAAATTTTCATCAGTTCGTCGCGACATCGTTCCGACGCTACGTTAGATAGTAGTGATCGATGCTTTGTTACCAAATCAATGGCACCTTCAGAAATCTTGAAATCCAACTGTGCTGCGAATCTATAAATTCGCAGTAAGCGAGCAGGATCCGCTCGTACGACCTGTTCACTCAGAAATTGGAGCAAACCTATCTCTAAGTCTTTCATACCGCCGCATGGGTCAATCACCTGAAAGGAATTTTGTTCACATGTGTTATGTGTAACCGATGCCATATTTTCAAACGCAATTGCCATTGCATTGATTGTCAGGTCCCGCAAACGTAAGTCCTCAGTGAGCGATGCGGCCCGGAATTGCGCAAAATCCATGCTGAGAGACGGTCTCTGCGAAGCGTCATGTTGCTTGACAATTACACGGGCGGTGGACGGGTTTTTTTCAAGCGCGATGCAAATTGCGCCGATGCTGTTGGCAAACGCCTTGGCAAACCGAATCGCATCCGAGGCTAAGGCGAAATCAATATCTGCTGTTTGACGTTTGAGTAACAGATCTCTCACGCTGCCACCGACGAGATAGAGGCGTACGCCTCGCGCATTGGCAAAATTACCCAATGCCTGCATAGTTTGATTGCCAAATATTTCTTGCAGCGTTTCAGTTGTTGTGTTCATTGATTTGCCCGCGCCTTCTGTCGTTGTGATTTCCGCGAGTGAAATAGGATGCCGTCTAAATACAGGTGCGTCGCATAGCCGATGAAACCTGCTACATAAAATGGTAGACCGCTCAGGATAGCGGACGGTAGGTGATCCCAATCCCGTAACGCATTAAAATGATCCACAAGATTACCAGTTGATTTCCATTCTGGATAGCCAGTATAAATTGGAATTAACAGAAATACAACTGGGAGCAGCATCATCGTAATTCTGGCGTGTGTCCAACCACGGTGCCTGCTCATAATCGGGAGCATCGCGAATAGCCCCAATAGCGCGGATTCGAGATACTTCTGCAAGAAAACAATCAGTACCACGTTCAGGACAAACAGCACCCTATAAAAAATCTTTTGGCTCTTGCTTTTGATGTCAACATCTGGCCACAGTCCGAACAGCACGGCGACAGCAAAACAGCCGATGATTTTTATAAGGTCGCTCACCGGTGGAATCGTTGGATTCCACGCTTGCGGCACGCCGTCGTAAAAGATTGGCACAGCGAAGGTAGCAATAAGCGATACGATGAAAAAAGTACTGTAAGCGACTAACCCGCCGATCCAGTGTTCACGAAACATACTCATGGTACATATTGTAACGTATTTTTCTAAAAAAAGGTATGATTTCTAAACCAATCTGGACGGGTAAAGACTTTTAATTTGACTTATATCAGAAGATATGATACAATTATGTCATAATCTCTGTCGATTTTACTTTGAGCATCGAGTTTTCGCTTGCAACCGCATTAGTTTGTAATCTTAGATTTTGGACAGGCAAACGGGTTTGACTAAAAACAGGGAAACGTATATTGTTATGTAACACTATAGGTAATGTACGAGAATTAATACACCGTTGCTTGGCAATCGGTAGAAGTTGTATAGTGCAGCAGATTGAAATTAGGAGGAGACACTCGTGCCTCAGTGCTACTTCTCTCATCTGTCTGATACAACATAAACGAACCGCGAGGGGCCTCTATTATTGGGACATTTCGCGTTTTTTTATATAGAAATGACAGTAACCGAGAAGAACGCTATTATTGAGATGTTAGCACCGATGCTTGAACTTGATGGCATTGAACTTGTGGATGTTGAAGCACACAGACAGACCTTGCGGCTGCTCATTTACAAGCCAGATGGGCTTTCAGTGGTGGATTGCCAAGCGGTGAACCACGTTGTACACCCAATTTTGGAGGTCCATGAGTGGTTAGCAGGCTACACACAATTAGAGGTCGCCTCACCCGGAATAGATAGGCCTTTACAAACTGCCAGGGATTTTCAGCGAAATTGTGGACGCACCGTTCAGATAGAAGTTGCCTCCGAATCAGAAGATGGACAGGAACGTCATGTGCAGGGCGTTATTGTAGAGGTTCATCCTGAAAGGGTCATTTTGACGCGGGCGGGTGGAGAGAACATCTCTGTTCAAATTTCACAGATTCGCAAGGCACATATACACCTGAAATGGTAACTGGCAGGCACAAACAATATATTGCCAGTTGTAAAAGAATTGGAAAGGAGCGAGCGGACTGAAATCATATAGGATATTATTTGCATACCTATATTATAAAGAAACCGCGAACATTACTCATGTTAGAAAATCTCCAAAACGCTATTCGTCAGAATACAGCACAGACAGATTTACCTGAGCAGGTTTTTGTTGAGGCAATAGAAGAAGCACTCCGTGCCGCCGCACGTCGGGTTTACGGGGCTGATGCCGAGGTTTCTGTTGAGATTAATTTGGAAAAGAGTGATATACGCTGCTACGTCCCTAAACAGGTCGTTGAGATTATGCGTGATTTCTCCACGGAGATCCCTATTGAGCAAGCTAAAGAACTTCAGCCCGATGTTGAGGTTGGACAGATGCTGAACGTCGAAATTAATCCCGATGAATTCGGACGGATTCCGGCACAGTTGGCAAGGCAGATCCTTTTCCAAAAAATCAAACAGGCGGAACGCGAAAAAATCTATCAGGAATTCGCGGGACGTGAGGGTGAAGTTGTCACTGGCTATGTTCAGCGTTTTGAGCGTGGGGGTATCATTTTAGATCTTGAACAGACAGAAGCCTTTTTACCACCTCGCGAGATGCCGCGCTCTCACAACTACGAACGCGGTAAACGTTTGCAATGTTTGATCCTGTCGGTGAAAAATGAACCTCGCGGTGCTCCTATTATCGTATCGCGAACCCATCGAGACCTTGTCTCAGTGTTGTTTGAACAAGAAGTCCCTGAAATCTATGAAGGTCAGGTCCGTATTATGGCGGTGGCACGTGATCCGGGCAATCGAACGAAAATTGCTGTTCAGGCAGTTGAAGAAGGGATAGATCCTGTCGGCACGTGTGTCGGGGTCAAAGGTATACGCGTCAAAAATATTATCAGCGAACTTGATGACGAAAAAATTGATCTGGTTGAATGGAGCGAGGATGCCAGTGTTTTTATTTCTAAGGCGCTCGGGCGCGTCGTTGTGCGCAGAGTAGAACTCGACGAAGAAAATAAAAGCGCGCGTGTGATTGTCCCAGACGATCAACTCTCCTTAGCGATCGGTCAACGTGGACAAAACGCGCGGCTTGCCGCAAAATTGACGGGATGGAAAGTTGACATAAAGGGCGAATCCGAAGCGGCTGTTTCGATTGACGAACTCTTTAAATCGGAAGATCCTGATGGAACAGATGCATCAGTGCCAGATAGCGCAGAGGACGGCTCTGATCAAAACCCGCAAGAACAGGCACTTGTTGATGCTCCTGATTCAACAGACGAGGATGTTGAGGTGGAGGCAGACGCGGATACTGTTGAAGCCGAGAGACCGAAGCGGCTTGACGAGGAAAGTGAAGCCGTTGTGGATGCTGAAGGGAACGCTGAGACGCTTGACGTTGCTGATGCAAATGACGATTCTGATGATGAATCTAAATAGGCTGTAAAGGTTCCTTGTTAGGACCTTTGATACCTAAACGGAGATTGTTGGCTTACCAATTAAAGCGGCAAAAAAGTGGGTGAAGTTGTTGAAGGATGTGATTCGCACTTGTATTGGGTGCCGTGGTAAGTTTTCGCAAAAAACATTGCTTCGGTTTGTGGGTCAGAAAGACGAAACCCTGCGAATTGACAACCGGAAGCAGTTACACGGACGTGGGGCTTATGTCTGCCCCTCTCAACCCTGCATTCAGAAAGCATTTAAGTCTCCGAGACGGATTAATTCTTTGTTACGTGTGCAACTGAGAAACGAGGTTATAGAGCGGTTTGAAAAAGTTCTTCTTGAATGGACTGAAAAATCCGCTGGCACAATAGGAAAAAAGGAGGAATGATCATGAGCAAAGCCCCACGACAGCGGCGAAGATCTGCCAAAAGTAATCGTGAGGAGAAACAGGATCAGGGGATGCGGGTTTATGAATTAGCAAAACAATATAACCTAACACCCAAGGAACTTATTGCTCTCTTGGAAGAGCATGGTGTTCGCGGTAAAAAAGATATGAGTTCCCTTGATCCGGATACCGTCGCGTTGATTGAATCCGAATTGATAGCCGAGCCGCAGGATGATGCCGTTTCTACACTTGAAGAATCAGTTGAAACCCCCACGGACGCATCACCTGACACAACAGATAAATTACAAATCGAAGAGGGCACAACTGTTGCCGATCTCGCTGTATCACTTGCGTTACAACCGCCTGCCTTGATTATGCAACTCATGAAGTTGAAGGTCATGGCGAATATAAATCAACGGCTCGGTTACGATACCCTTGTGATGCTCGGAGAGCATCTGAATTTTGAAGCAGTCAAATCACCAACACTTGAGGAAGAACTGTTAGTCGAGATACCAGATCCGCCCGAATCTTTAAAACCCCGTGCGCCAGTCGTCACAATTATGGGACATGTTGACCACGGTAAAACTTCTCTTTTAGATGCTATTCGTCAATCAAATATCAGTGAATCTGAGGCGGGGAACATAACTCAACATATCGGTGCTTATCATGTAGCGTTGGAGGGCGGAAGTGTTGTTTTCTTGGATACGCCTGGACACGCTGCCTTTACCGCAATGCGAGCACGCGGCGCACAGGTGACGGACATTGTCGTCCTGATTGTTGCGGCTGACGACGGTGTCATGCCACAGACAATTGAGGCGATTAGTCACGCGAAAGCGGCGAAAGTCCCTATCGTGGTCGCCATTAACAAAATAGATGTCCCCGGCGCGCGTCCGGACTACATCAAACAACAATTGTCAGAGCATGAACTCCTGCCAGAAGATTGGGGTGGACAAACAATTTGCGTTGAAACGTCCGCGGCAGAAGGAACAGGCATTGACTTTTTGCTTGAGATGCTCCTGTTGGAGGCGGCACTCCTCGAACTCAAGGCGAACCCAAGTAAGCTCGCGCGCGGTGTTATCATTGAAGCCGAAGTAGACAAAGGGCGTGGTGCCGTTGCTACGGTTCTCGTACAATCTGGAACATTGCGGGTTGGCGATGTTTTTGTTTCCGGTAGATACTCAGGAAGAGTTAGGGCAATGATGGATGACCTTGGGAAACGATTGAAGGAAGCGGGACCCTCACGTCCTGTTGAAGTTCTCGGTTTCACTGGCGTGCCGGAGGCAGGCGACAGGTTCTACGTCGTAGAGTCTGATAGAGATGCCCGCTTAATCAGCGAAACCCGTCAGGATCAGTACCGCACCGAAAAACTTGGTGCTAATAGCCATGTCAGTCTCGAAAATCTATTCCAACAGATTCAGGAAGGCGAGATTAAAGAATTAAATGTCGTCCTTAAAGGCGATGTGCAAGGGTCCGTACAAGCCGTTGCTTCATCGTTACTCGATTTAAGTACCGGTGAAGTTAAAATCAACATTATCCACCAAGCGGTTGGTGGTATCACCGAAACTGACATTTTGCTCGCCTCTGCATCTGATGCGATTGTTGTCGGTTTCAATGTTCATCCTACGACGGAAGCGGTGCAAGCTAAGGAAACTGAGGGGATTGATGTCCGGACCTACAACGTTATTTATGAACTTATTTCCTATATCCGTTCAGCTATGGAAGGCTTACTCGATCCTGAAGTACGAGAAGTCGTCATTGGACGGGCAGAAGTTCGAGAACTGTTTAAAGTACCGCGCCTCGGTTTAGTCGCTGGCAGCTACGTCAATTGGGGACGGATTACTTATGACCAGCCGCTTCGCATTTTGCGCGACAATCGATTAATTCACGAAGGGAAAGTCAACTCCCTGCGTCGATTTAAGGATAATGTGAATGAGGTGCAGGCGAATTACGAATGCGGTATAGGTATTGAGACATTTGACGATTTACAGGTCGGTGATGTGCTTGAGTGTTATGTCCACGAACAGGTCGCGCGTTCGCTTTCGTAGGCTATCTGGTCCGAGTCATCATCTATTTTCTAACACAGCGCGGTTGAAATGCAGGTCGCAAATGTAAAGCATTCTCACTGCGAAGCAAAATTTGGGCGAGTACGCCGCAAAGCCGCGCCTACTTTTACAGTTATTAGCTGACACCTTTCATGCATATCGGTGTTTGTAAAATCCGGCTACGCATTCCTGATAGCCGATCTTTGAAGGCGAAACGCCGGGTTATCAAAAGTCTTGTCACAAGGCTGAAAAACCGTTTCAATATCGCTGTCGCGGAAGTTGAAGCGTTAGATGCACATCAGTTCGCAGTATTAGCCGCCGTTTCTGTTTCCAACGATGTCGCGTATCTTAATAAGGTGATCTCGCATGTCATCACTTTTGTTGAGACAAATGTAGACGCTGAGTTGGTAGATTACGAAACAGAATTTTTCTTCTGACAAAACTCGCAAGTCAAAACTTGCTGTGGAAGGATAGGAACAACATGGCAGATAGTAGAAGACAAGATCGGGTGGGAGCCCTTATTCAACGAGAGTTGAGTGAGATTATCCAGCGTTCTGTCAAGGATCCGCGTGTCGCGTTTTGTACGGTCACACAGGCAGAGATGTCACCGGATCTGAAGTATGTGGATGTCAAAGTGAGTGTTATCGGAGACGAGGCACAGAAGGACGAGACGCTTGCTGGTTTGAAAAGTGCCGCCGGGTTTCTCAGGCGAGAAATTGGAAATCGCCTCACGCTCCGTTACTCGCCAGAACTTCGATTTGCTATTGATGAGTCCGCTGACTACCTCTTTAAAATAGATGGACTCCTCAAGTCCATTACTTCGGAAGATGAGACATCTGAAAATCACGAAGTGGACATTTCATGAACACCTCACAGATAACTGATATGCAGAACTACGGCGCACTCCTTACCCTATTTGACCGATACCATAACTTCGCACTCTCGACGCATATTAACCCGGACGGTGATGCAATCGGTTCCGAGTTGGGACTTTATCTCTTTCTCACGAAGCTCGGAAAATCGGTTAAAATATTTAACACAGATGTCGTACCAGATAGTTATAAGTTCCTGCCTTACTGGGATAGTATTCAGAGCGTCCATTCTGTGGGTACATATCGTCCAGAGGTGCTAATTGTATTGGACGCAAGCACATTGGCGCGAATTGGAAAAACGCTTGCTAACACCTTGCTGCCGACGCACAAACTTGTTAACATTGACCATCATGCCACCGCGGAGGCGTTCGGAGATGTCAATCTCATTATGCCTTCGGCTTCTTCTACGTCAGAGATTATCTATAAACTGATTAAGTGCCATCAGACACCAATATGCAAAGCGTGTGCCCTCTGTCTCTATACCGGACTCATGTTTGACACGGGTTGTTTTCGCTATAGCAACACCACAGTTGAAACGCATCGGATCGCTGCAGAATTAATTGAGATCGGCGAATTCGCACCGGATGAAGTCTACCGGAACGTTTATGAGCAACTCCCTGTCGCTAAGATTCGGCTATCCGGTGAAGTGCTCCGCACATTACAAGTAACCGATGATGGAAAAATCGCGTCAGTGTACGCCACGCAAAAGATGTTTCGGAAAGCCGGGGCCACTGCTGACGCGGTTGAAGGTATTGTGAACCAAATTCAAGCAATCGCCGGTGTTGAGGTGGCACTCTGTGTATCTGAAATGACGGATCGAAGCACAAAAGTGAGTCTACGGAGTCAAGGGCGTGTCGATGTCAGTCAACTGGCTGCAGAGTTTGAGGGTGGCGGACACGCACGTGCCGCTGGATGTCGGATTGCTATGCCGTATCCGTCAGCCATTACGACGCTTGTACGAACTGCCCAACGCTACATTGATCAGAGCTCCTCAGAACATGGGGATTGCCAGAAGGATTGAGCAACGTGGAAAACGCTAATAATAGGAGCGATCTGCAAGGCCCAACCAGAGCTTGTAGTTTAGATGACATTGGTGAATTCCACAGAGACGCAGCTGTTACTTTTGGTGTATTTGATGGAATTCATATTGGACACCAAGCTGTTATCAATGCGCTCCTTAAACGCGCCGCAGAACATCAGTTGATGAGTGCCTTAGTTGGCTTTTATCCACACCCACTCGCCTTTCTCGCGCCAGAACGGTGTCCACCTCTCCTAACGCCTCTCTCTAAACGTGTCGAAATTCTCCAGCAACTTGGCGTTGATAAAATTATCATGCTCAGTTTTGACGCACAAATAGCAGCGATGTCACCGGAGGCATTTGTTGAAAAGGTCCTCTTAAAAAAATGCCGAGCCAGACATGTTGTTGTTGGATATGCTTGTCAGTTCGGAAAAGACCGCGCTGGCAACGCAAACCGGTTAGCAGAGATCAGTCAAGAGTATCCGTTTAATGTCTCGATTGTTCCGCCGACAGAGATAGACGGGGCACCCGTCCATAGCACCCGAATCCGAGAGGCACTCGCACAGGGCGACCTTCGTTGCGGTTCGCAGTTATTAGGGAGACACTATTCCTTGATCGGTTGTGTTGTTCGTGGAGACGGGCGTGGTAAGGAGATTGGATTCCCAACGGCTAATATAGATACACAGAATCAAATCTGTCCGCCGAACGGGGTTTATGCCATTCGGGCGAAATTAGAAGAGCAATGGTTGGACGGGGTATTGAACATTGGGGTCCGTCCCACATTTGACGGTACAAGTGTTCAAGTGGAAAGCCACTTCTTTGATTTTGATGAATCGATCTACGGCAAATCTGTAGAAATATTTTTGATAGAGAAAATTAGAAGTGAGCAGAAGTTTCCAAATCCTGAGATGTTGGTTCGCCAAATACGACGCGATATCACCGATGCAGCAAGGATTCTCGAAGCGTCTACCCATTTGTGTCAGAGCGTCAGTTAAATGGAAACATGACTCGGCGATATGACTTTAATTTGAATTTCCAACGAATCTGTGGTATTATATATGTATCATAGTAAATGAAAATGGGAGTTATTACCCGAACGCAAATTGGCATTTTATTTCATATAACACTGGGCAGGCATTGATACTTTATAATCTGACTTTATGTCTTTATGAGATAATTTTGGTAAAATTTGAAAACTCCCAAGACTTACTATTAAGGAGGTGAACGCAATTGGCAATTGGTGCAGCAGAGAAGAAAGAATTAATCCAAAAGTACCAAATACACCAACAGGACACCGGTTCCCCGGAGGCCCAAGTCGCAATTTTGACTGCGCGTATTCGACAGTTGACTGAACATTTTCGGACGCACCGGAAGGATTATCATTCGCGCCATGGACTTTTCCGCTTAGTTGGCAAACAGCGCCGCTTGTTGCGGTATCTTTACAAGAAAGACGTTACGCGCTATTACCGTTTAATTAATGAACTCGGAATTCGTGACACTATCGGATTGAAGTAAATTAGACTATTTACTGGTGATAAGGACGTTTCTTTATTAGCACGAACGCGGACAGAATAAGTGCGATCTTGTAACTGATAAATGCTGAATGAGTCTTGTCAGAGCAGAAATATCTAATCCTTAAAAAAACTGTAGTCAGCATCGTTAAGTTGACAATATGTTTCTAAAATAAGGACTGTTCTTCAACGACTTCCTTACTGTCTATAATTGGTGGCACGAAAAAAATTGGAAATACAGGAGTAGTATATAGAATGAAAGTTGAAATGCAACTTGGGAGCGAGAAGTTATCCATTGAAACCGGAAAAGTTGCCAAACAAGCAGACGGTGCTGTCTGGGTACAATATGGTGGAACGGTTGTCTTGGTCACAGTGGTAGCCGATGATAGTGAACACGACCTCGATTTCTTTCCATTAACAGTAGATTATCGTGAAAGGGCTTACGCCACTGGACGTATACCGACAGTTTATGGGAGACGCGAGCCACGTCCTGGGACATCAGAACAATTGGTGGCTCGTTTAATTGACCACTGCATCCGACCGCTTTTTCCAAAGGACTTTAAGGCTGAGGTGCAAATTTTATGTAATGTATTTTCATCGGATGGGATTCATCCGGCGGATGTACCAGCACTTATTGGGACATCTGCTGCGTTATCTATTTCCGATATACCCTTTAATGGTCCCGTCGCTGCTGTTACTGTCGGGAAAGTCGAAAACGAATTGATAATCAATCCGACTTATGAGGAACTTCATGCCTCCGATATGGAGTTGTTCGTGAGTGGAAAAACGGATGCTGTCATGTCTGTTGAAGGCGGTGGAAAGGAAATCCCTGAAGACGAAGTTATTGACACGATTATCACCGCACACACACAGATAAAAGAGATCATTAAACTCCAAGAGGGTTTGGCAGCAGGATGTAGTAATACCAAACGAGACTATACAGCTAAAAGTGTTGAATCTAACCTCAGTGACCGGGTCCGAAATCTCGCTACATCGCGCATTCGAGAGTCTATTGGTATGGCAGACAAGAAGTCGCGTGAAGATTATCTCGAACAAGTACAGGAAGAAGTCCTCTCGGAGATCCTTGAAGATGCACCAGAGGATGTCGCTGCGGATGCAGCAAAAGATGCTATCTCTATCTTGAGTGAGATTGAAAAAGAAGAGATGCGACAGGCAATTCTTACCGAAGGTAAGCGCGTTGATGGCCGCGGTGTGACCGACATTCGATCCATCTCTGGCGAAGTTGCACTGCTCCCACATACACACGGCTCCGCACTCTTTAGCAGAGGGCAAACACAGGCACTCTGTGTAACGACCCTCGGCACATCTGGCGATGAAGATGTTCAACGAGGACTTGACGGTGAAGCGAGACGTGCTTTCTTTCTACACTATAATTTCCCGCCATTCAGTACCGGTGAAGTCAAACGAATGATGGGACCCGGGCGTCGAGAGATCGGACACGGGGCACTTGCAGAGAAGGCACTTGAACCGGTCATCCCCGGCAAAGATGAGTTCCACTATACTATCCGCGTTGTTTCGGAAATCTTGGAATCAAATGCCTCATCTTCTATGGCAACCGTTTGTGGTGCAACACTCGCACTATTAGATGCAGGCGTGCCGCTTAAAAGACCCGTCGCGGGAATAGGGGTCGGTCTTATTAAGGAAGGTGAACAGGAAGCTATTCTCACCGATATGCTCGGTACCGAGGATTTCCTCGGTGATATGGACTTCAAAGTAGCGGGGACGAGTGATGGTGTTACTGCTGTACAGATGGACATCAAGATTGAGGGTGTTACACCTGAACTGATGCGCCGCGCAATCCATCAGGCAAAAGAGGCGCGCTTGTCAGTCATTGAACAGATGAATGCTGTTATAGCGCAACCGCGTGCTGAGCTTTCGCCTTATGCGCCTCGGATTTATTCACTCCAAATTGCACAGCAGAAAATTAAGGATCTCATCGGACCCCGCGGTAAAACTGTGCAGGGTATCCAAGAGGAAACAAACACAACCATCAATATTGAAGATGATGGAACTGTGGAAGTTGCTGCTACCAGCGCAGAAGATGTCAAACGCGCTGAGGAGAAAATTCGAGCAATCACTGCTATGCCTGAAATCGGCAAAGAGTACACCGGTAAAGTGGTACGCACGGCATCTTTCGGAGCATTTGTAGAGATCTTGCCCGGTAAGGATGGACTCGTTCATATCTCCCAAATGGGAGATGGATACGTCCGGCGCGCAGAGGATGTCATGCAGGTCGGTGACGAGGTCACCGTTCGTATTCTCACGATTGACGATCAAGACCGCGTGGATCTCGCACTTGTTGCCGCAGGGGGTGTTCCGGTTGAAGAGCTGAATATTGAATCAAGTGAGGATCGCGAATCTTCATCTGATTGGAATGCTTCGCGGGACTCTCGTGATGGGGGTCGTTCTAACTATCGGGATAATCGGGATAATCGGGATAATCGAGACTCGCGTGAATACCGAGACAGGCGCGGAAATGACTCGCGCGATCGACGCGGGAATCGGTATGATCAACGCGATAATTCTCGCGATTTCCGTGATCGAAACTCGCCACGTATTCCGAAAGGACGTTCTCGATAGAGAGTCCGAAGCATTGTACGACATTAGCAATTAAGAACAATATAGGCAACAGATAGGGTGAAGGATAGTTCCTTTACCCTATTTTTATTTTTTAGGCTCAAGTCTGGGGAAGATGATCGCGCAAAATTAGAGACAATTGAATGCCTCTGGGCAAACATATTAAAAATATTGCATGTCATCTATTTTTGTGCTATAATTTTCAGTAGATGTAACACAATGCACAGGATCGCCTAAAGTAAAGCATACCTATAAGCGAGAGGTCAAACCGATGAAAGCACGCCGTAATACAACTAAACACCTTCTTAATAAAGGGGATATGCTCGATCAGAAGTGGCTAACTTATTTTTTAGCGATAGTGCTTATTCTCCTCGTCCTCGTCTTTGTTGTTTTATTAACCCCTTCTTACAAACGATATGTTGTTGATACTGTTAGGTCTGTATTTTATGGCAAGAAAGAGAAAGCTCCACGTCCGAAGGCTACGCCCGTCAAATTTCAACAACCTGTTCTTTCAGAGGGTCTAACATTCTGATGCTGGCAAAACTTGGAGAGAAAATGTATAAAGCAGTGTTTGTGTTAGCACTCCTATTGCTACCGTTGAGTCTAATTTCTGGGTGTGGCTATGTTTTTAAATCGGCATCTCTGGAACATATTGATACTATCCGTATCGCGCCTGTTGAGATATTGGATATGGATTTTGCTTATGATAACGCCTCCCAGCGACCCAACGATGAAGTGATTCGTGAAAAATTGATGCAACGTTTCAATCAGAAGTGGCGAGACGGAAACGATGCCGAATTTACGATACGGATACAGGATTTTGATATGCGGGAACACAGTTTTGGATCCCAAGGCGAAGTCGAAATGGTGCGCATGACCTTACAAATTGAATACAAATTTTTTGATAGGGTCCGCAACAATATGATTGCTCAAACTGACAATCACCTCCAAGTTCACGACTTCTATATTCTGCCAGGTAGAGCTGAACCGATGGAGACCATTGAAGAAGCCAAAGCGCATATTGTAACTGAATTGGTAGAAGATCTTTATAACCGACTTGCTGAACGGTAGCAATACGAGTCGGATCATTTTTCTGACAAGACTCGGAGGGAAAAATGTCTAAATCAATGTTTGTATTGGCAGTATTGATATGCCTCGGTTTAATGTCTGGGTGCGGGTATGTTTCCAAATCAGAGTATCTCGAGCATATTAATACTATCCGTATTACGCCTGTTGAAATTTTAGATGCAGATTTCGCTTACGATAACGCCTCCCAGCGACCTTACGATGAAGTGATTCATGAAAAACTGACACAGCGCTTCAACCGAAAGTGGCGAGACGGAAACGATGCCGAGTTTACGATACGGATACAGGATTTTGATAGACGGGAACACAGTTATGGACCCCAAGGCGAAGTCGAAATGGTGCGAATGACGTTGCAAGTTGAGTACGAATTCCTTGACCGAGTTCGCAACAATATGATTGCTCAAACCGATAACCACCTTCAAGTTCATGACTACTATATTCTGCCAGGGAGGGCTGAACCCCCGGAGACCCATGAAGAAGCTGAGAGGCGCATTGTAGATGAACTCGTAGAAGACCTTTACAATCAACTTGCTGAACAGTGGTAGTGGGACGCAGTACAGGAGTCCTCGCGTAGATGAAACGCAGATTAGCATGCTTTTTTGATAGATTCCATCTTTTCTCGCTTGGCACCTATTTTCTCTGCGGTTTGATACTAATTTCATGCAGTGGAGAACAGGGGAATTGGACAGCTGCCCAGCAAGAAGATCGATATATCTATGGTGTGTGGCAGAGTGCTACTGCCAAGAAAGCAGAACAACTGATGCTGGAGATGGCAGAAAACATAAAGAATACGTCAGCGGCGGGTGAAGAATCCTCAACGACAGAAGGGATTTTACAGACAACAGTTTCGCCGGCGTCTCTTTTACCAAGCAACGGCGAATTATTGGGTTGGGTTCAGTCAGGTGTCCCTTCAACATATCAGGGTAAAACACTCTATCGGGATAGAGCTACTTCGCCCGATCTTTATTATGCTTACGGCTTTGAACGGCAAGCAGAGGTGGAATACGAAACACCTCGATTCGGTTCAAAGCCGTTGATTTTACTTGAAATCTTTGATATGGGAACGCCAGAAAACGCCTTCGGGATTTACAACTTTCACACCTATCCGCAAATGAAATTTGAATGGGTTGGTGCCAAGGCACTGCTTTCAGGCGGGTATCTCCGGTTTGCAAAAGGAAAGTATTTCGTTCAGATAGAGGGTTATGAATTCGCCACCGGCATTCGTGAGGGGATGATTGTGCTCGCGAAAGCCATTGCTGCACAGATTAAAGACCCATCTCCAGAGCCACGAATACTTACGCTGCTGCCTACTAACAAAAAAGTACATGGAAGCACTAAGTTATTCCGATCCAATTGGGCATTACGCCAAATCTACAGCACATTACCTGCCGATGTGCCGCAATTGACAGAGGCAGCGCTCGGGATCTCCGCGCTCTATAAAAATAAAACCGATTCGATAAATTGGATGGATGCCCAAATTGTTTACATCATCCGTTTCCCAGACACCGCTGCTGCGAAAACTGCCTATACACATTACCGAGATGCCGTATATGCCCTAATGAAGGGGGCTGCTGGTTTTGAAAAAAGAACGGATGGCGCGATTCTTATCAACGAACCTTCTGCTCCGTAACCAAGGAAAAAGAGTTATCAGTGGTCAGAGGATTAATTTTCGGTTATCAGTACTCAGTCGTCAGTTAAGCGGTTCGTACATACGAACGTTTTCTGCTCCAAAGATCTCTTAAAGGTTATCGTGGCGGTTATAGTTTAAAAGATAACTTCGTTAAGCCAATAACCTCTTAACTGAAAACTGAAAACTGGGTACTGATAACTATTAAAAGGAGTTTACTCATGCGAGGCGATTTTGAAGCCTATCTCAATGATTCATTTCGTGATGAAAATGGTGAGCTTGATTTAACAGCATTATTGGCGTTGGAGGACGAAGCCGACATGGATGTCGCTGTTATCATGCCGAACACCCAACCGCTTCCTGAAAATAGTGAACTTGCGGACGCGATTCGCGACAATCCGCGTGCCCTCGGTTGTGCACTCGTGCATCCGACAGAACCGGAACCTGTTGAGCAGGTGAGATTGGCTGCCGAGACGTGGGGAATGCGTGGGATTAAACTGATGCCTGCCGTTCACAACTACAATGTAGATGATCCTATCGTGCATCCTGTGGTTGAGGCAGCGCGTGACCATGGGCTTATCGTCTCAATTCACTCTGGACCTAACAATTGCCATCCCAATCGGATCGGCACTGTCGCAAGTTGGGTGCCAGAAACGCCTGTTATCATGGATCACATGGGATTCCCTGACGATTTAGACGCGGGTATCTCTGTCGCAAAAGCAAATAAAAATGTTTCGTTGGGGACCACTATTTTACGGTTTCATCGTCGTTGGGGGACGGATCCCGACACTGTTGTTCCAACTGAAGTAAAAGCCGCCGTTGAGGAACTCGGACCCGAACAGATAGTCTTCGGTTCTAATTTGCCAGAATATCGTCCTATTCAGGTGATCAACGCTCTCAAGCGGTTGGAACTCGGTGATGATGCTGAGGCACTGATCTTCGGCGACAATCTCGCACGTATCTACGGGCTTTAAAGCTTGTCTGAATCAGGATTTATAGGATTAAAGGATTTCCAAGATGATTAAAGACAAGTTAACTTATCAAGTCATCGGTTGCGCTATGAAAGTGCGTAGGACTCTTGGAGGTGGGTTTCAAGAAGTCATTTATCAGCGAGCTCTTGCGATTGAGTTAGATCGCGCAGGAATTGAGTTTGGCCGTGAGGTAGAACAGCCTATTTTTTATGAAGGTGTTGAAATCGGTACGAGAAGAGCCGACTTTATTGTTGGTAGTCGTGTTGTTGAGTTAAAAGCGTTAATTGCCTTAGAAAAGGTTCATATCGTCCAGGCGAAGAATTACGTCGTAGCATACGATTTGGACATCGGGCTTTTAATCAATTTCGGAGCCGAGAGTTTGGAGTATCGCCGTCTCTTCAACTCAAAGAAGCGCATTGATACGCCATCGTCTGTTTGACATTGGATCATAAAAAGAAGTATTGAAAGAAATCATGATAATCTGCTAATCTTGTAAATCCTGATTCAGACAAAAAATGAAAAGAACACCGCTTTATCAAGTCCATAAAATACTCAACGCCAAATTCACCGAATTCGGTGGCTGGGAGATGCCACTCCAATATAGCAGTATTGTTAAAGAGCATCTCGCTGTTCGGGCGACTGTGGGGCTGTTTGATCTGTCGCACATGGGAGAATTCGAGATTCGTGGACAGGGTGCGAACGAGTTGGTGCAAAAACTCAGCACTAACGATGTCGGACGTTTAACCGATGGACGTGTGTTGTATACCCTATTCTGTAATGAAGCAGGTGGAATCGTTGATGACCTCCTTATTTACCGGCACGCTAATAACCACTATATGCTGGTCGTCAATGCTGCCAACATTGAAAAAGATTTGAAATGGGTGGAGACCCACAATGATTCAGGGGCAGAAGTAAAAGATGTAAGCGAGAACACGGCTCTCATTGCACTCCAAGGTCCGAAGGCAATAGACATCCTGAATCCTTTGGTTCTGGAACAGGATGTTTCTGAAATTTCGTTTTTTCGTTTTGCAGTGGACGAGGTTGCAGGTATCCCTACCACTCTTTCACGAACTGGGTATACCGGTGAAATCGGCTTTGAATTATACGTTGACGCAAACAGTGCAGAAGATTTATGGAATGCACTCTATCCTGCTGTGATGGAAGCAGAAGGACAGCCGGTAGGGCTTGGTGCGCGCGATACGTTACGCCTTGAAGCCGGACTCCGTCTCTATGGCATGGATATGAATGACGACACAAACCCGTATGAAGTAGAACTCGGTAAGTTTGTCAAATCCAAGAATCGCAAATTTATTGGCAAGAACGCGCTCCTTAGAGAAAAAAAGAAGGGCATTGCGAAGCAGATGATAGGTTTTCAGATGCTTGACCGTGCTGTGGCGCGTGCCGGTTATCCTGTTTATCAGAGCGGTGAACACGTTGGTTGCGTGACAAGCGGTGCACCATCGCCGAGTCTCAAATATGGTATCGGTTTCGCTGTTGTAACGTCGCAAACAATATCTGAAGATGATAAAATTGACATAGAAATTCGTGGTAGGATGCATCCAGCTAAAATTGTAACGGCACCTTTTATCTAATATCAATAATCAAACGGAGAAAATCATGGATGCCACAAATGACTTTGAATTCAAGCAGAGAAAGTATATGCCAGTCTTTCCAAAAGCGAACGGCAAAACGACTGTCTATATTGAAGGTTATCCGTGTGAAGATGACGAACCTATGTCCGCAACCGATTTTCACGGCGAACAGATTTCAGCACTTTATGAACAGTTCAAGCGATATTTCGCAATTAATGAACTCGTTCACATCGGTATTGACAGTTTTATCTATTATAGTGAAGGCGACATCACAAAATGTGTCGCACCCGATATTCACATCGTTTTTGGGGTCGCGAAGTATCCGTTACGGCGTAGTTTCTATACGTGGGCAGAAGGCGCAGCACCCGTTGCTATCTTTGAGTTCCTCTCTGACGCAACGGCACGTCAAGATCGGAATGAAAAAGTCGGCGTGTATCTAAATGATATAGGTGTCCAAGAGTATTTTATTCATCAGCCGGAGCTGAAGAAGCCCGCAGAATTTCGCGGGTGGCGACAGGATTCATCAGGTGGTATTGTTGAGATGGAACCGGACCCGCAAGGCGGTCTGTTCAGCGAGGCGTTAAATCTCTACTTTCGCTGGGAGGAACAACATCATACGCACGTTAGGCTGCTACGTCCATATCTCCCAGATGGCACGCCGATTACAACTTCTCTTGAAGAGCATCACCTAAGAGAGGCAGCACAAGCACGCGCAGAAGAAGAAGCACAACGACGGCAAGATGCCGAAAAACTCGCAGCAACTGAAGCACAACGCAGAGAAGCGGAGGCACAACGACGGCAAGATGCCGAAAAACTCGCAGCAACTGAAGCACAACGGAGAAAAGACGCTGAAGCAGAATTGGAAAAACTCCGGACACAACTTGCGAACCTTCAACGTCAATAGATCTCCACGTTGAAACATCACTTCGCAAAAGCACAAGCCGAATTTGAAATAATGTGAATTTTTTAGAAAGGTTTACAATATAAGAGACACAACGGCAAACAGGAAGTCTCAAATTACAACATAACGCAAAGAGCAAAGGAAAATGATCCCACAAAATTTAAAATACATGGAAAGCCATGAATGGGCAAGGCAAGAAGGCGACATCGTCACTATCGGTATCAGCGACTATGCCCAATCCGAAATTCAAGATATCGTCTATGTTGAATTGCCGGAAATAGGCACTGAACTCACACAGAAAACAGAATTCGGTGTCATAGAATCCGTCAAAGCAGCATTTGATCTCTATGCACCTGTGAGTGGTGAAGTGATTGATGTCAACGAATCGCTCCTCGACGCGCCAGAACAGGTCAATGAGTCGCCTTATGATGACGGATGGTTCCTCAAAATCAGAATAACCAATCCCAGCGAACTTGACGAACTCCTTGATGCCGATAGTTATCAAGCACATATTGAGGCGGAGCATGCCTGAAAAAGAAATCAACAAAAGTCCTTTTGTGGATCGACACATCGGTCCTCGCGCGGCAGATATTGAATTAATGTTAACAACGCTCGGTTATTCTTCAATGGAAGATTTCATTGAGGATGTCGTACCAGCGGACATTCGTCTCACGTCAGCTTTCAGTTTAAACGAGGCTACCCGCGGGCTTTCAGAATCGGAAGCACTCACAGTATTAAAGGAACTCGCCTCCGAGAACAAGGTCTTTCGTTCCTATATCGGAATGGGTTACTATAACTGCTTTGTTCCGCCGGTCATCCAACGAAACATTTTAGAGAACCCGGGGTGGTATACCCAATATACACCCTATCAAGCCGAGATTTCGCAGGGACGTTTAGAGGCATTGCTCAACTTCCAAACGATGGTTATTGACTTAACCGGTTTGCCTATTGCGAATGCCTCGCTCCTTGACGAGGGAACGGCTGCTGCGGAAGCAATGGGAATGTGTTTCGCAAATGTACCGCAGCAGATCAGTCGAAAGTTTTTTGTGTCAGAAACCTGTCATCCACAAACAATCTCTGTTCTACAAACACGCGCTGAGCCCCTCGGCATTGAATTACAAATCGGTGACCATCGTGATGTCAATTTTGACACACCGATCTTAGGTGCTATTGTGCAATATCCCGCCACAGATGGTGTGATTTACGATTACCATCAATTCGCTGAACAAGTGCATGCTGCTGGTGGGTTATTTATTACGGCTACAGACTTGTTAGCACTCATGCTATTAAAGCCTCCTGGCGAATTCGGTGCAGACATTGCTATCGGTAACTCACAACGGTTTGGCGTTCCGCTTGGATATGGCGGTCCTCACGCGGCTTTTCTTTCCACACATGAAGAACTTAAACGGAGTATTCCGGGACGAATTGCAGGCGTATCTCACGATGCAAACGACAAACCGGCTATCCGTTTAGCACTCCAAACGCGGGAACAGCATATCCGACGTGAGAAGGCGACGAGCAACATCTGCACTGCACAGGTGCTACTCGCTGTCATGGCAGGGATGTACGCAGTCTATCACGGTCCGACAGGGCTTAGGCGGATTGCTGAACGCGTAAACGCACACACCTGCACACTACGTGCTGGACTTGAAGAACTCGGTTATGTCACTGGGGAATCTCCCTGTTTTGATACGCTTTCTGTTACGGTGCCAGCGGAAACGACAGAGGAATTGCGCACTTCTGCACAAGCAAGACAGATAAATCTCCGCGCGATTGATTCAACACATATCGGTATCTCTTTAGATGAAACAACGACATCTGCGGATGTTGAAGAACTCCTTGAAGTATTTGGCGCGCCGTCCCCGACTTTGGAGATCTCCACTGAAAGGGCAATTCCTACAGAATTGCGACGAGAGAGTCCGTATCTAACGCATCCTGTTTTCAATAGTTACCATTCTGAAACCGAGATGCTCCGTTATATCCACAGACTCCAAACCAAAGATCTCTCCCTTGTCAACGCGATGATACCGCTCGGTTCCTGTACGATGAAACTCAACGCTACGGCAGAAATGATACCTGTGACATGGCGCGAGTTCGGGGAACTGCATCCATTCGTACCGCAGGCGCAAGCGGAAGGCTACCAACGTCTCTTTTCACAATTGGAATCGTGGTTAGCCGAGATAACGGGGTATAGTGGTATCTCGTTGCAACCGAATGCGGGTTCACAGGGTGAATATGCCGGACTGTTAGTCATACGCAAATACCACCAAAGCCGTGGCGAGTCGCATCGCGATGTCTGTTTAATCCCTACCTCTGCCCACGGCACAAATCCAGCGAGTGCAGTGATGGCGGGTATGAAGGTCGTTGTTGTCGCATGTGATTCGGAGGGGAATATCGACCTTGCGGATCTTCGAGTGAAAGCAGACACACATCGTGAGGACCTTGCCGCTGCCATGATAACATATCCCTCAACACACGGTGTCTTTGAAGAGAAAATCCGCGAGATTTGTGAGATTGTCCATCAATCCGGTGGACAGGTCTACATGGATGGCGCGAATCTGAACGCACTTGTCGGTATTGCACAACCCGCGGATATTGGGGCGGATGTCTGCCATCTAAATCTCCACAAAACCTTCTGTATCCCTCATGGTGGGGGTGGACCCGGCATGGGACCGATTGGCGTTAAGGCGCATCTCACAGATTTCTTACCAACACATCCGATCGTCCCCGTTGGCGGTAGCACTGGAATTAGTGCCGTGTCCGCAGCGCCGTGGGGAAGTCCCGGTATTTTACCTATTTCTTGGGCGTATATCGCTATGATGGGCGCAGAGGGACTTACAGTTGCAACAGAGGTCGCAATTCTTAACGCCAATTATATCGCCAAAAAACTCGCGCCGCATTACCCTGTGCTTTATACTGGAAAAAACGGCTTAGTCGCTCATGAATGTATCATTGATTTGCGTGGCTTCAAAAAAAGTGCTGATATAGATGTAACCGATGTCGCGAAACGTTTAATGGATTACGGATTCCACGCGCCGACGGTCTCTTGGCCAGTTCAAGGAGCAATGATGATTGAACCGACAGAAAGCGAATCGAGAGCAGAGTTAGCGCGTTTCTGTGACGCGCTCATTTCGATTCGTGAGGAGATCGCTGAAATTGAGACAGGCAGTGCTGATGGGGAAGACAATGTTCTGAAAAACGCGCCCCACACAGCGGAAATGGTTACGCAATCTGACTGGTGCCACCCGTATTCGCGTGAAAAAGCCGCGTTTCCGAAGCCGTGGGTACGAGATGCTAAATTTTGGCCCCCTGTGGCACGTATTAACGAAGTCTATGGGGATCGAAATCTTATGTGTGCCTGTCTGCCGCTTGACGAATATGAAACTGATGACTGAAAACTGATAACCGATAACCTACAAAAATATGAAAGCGATAATTATAGGTGCTGGAGAAGTAGGATTCCATACCGCCAAACTTCTCACCGTTGAACATAATGACGTTGTTCTTATTGATGAATCCGATGCCGCCTGCAGCAGGGTTAATGAACAACTTGACTTGCAGACTTTACGCGGCTCAGGCGCGTCTCCGCGACTGCTCAAAACCGCTGGGATTGATGAAGCCGGTCTCCTCATCGCCGTTACGAATAGCGATGAAATTAATATGCTCGCTTGTCAGATTGCTGAGAGGTACAGCGTTAACACAAAAATCGCACGTGTCTCGAATCCTGACTATTTTACTACAGAAAGCGGTCTAACTCCCAATGATTTTGGCATTGATCTGCTAATTAATCCTGAGCATCTCTGTGTTGCTGAATTCGTTCGGCTTTTACAGATACCTGAAGCACGGGAAATTGTCGAATTTGAGGACGGCAGAATACAGCTTGTCTCTTTTCGCGTCAAACAGTCAAATCCGTTAATCGGAAGATCGCTCGCCGAGTTAGATGCAAGCGGGTTGCTCAACGATACCCGCTTTGCTGCTATTAGCCGTCGTGGGCGTTCTAATAACGGACCCCCGATCAGTAACGGCGACAGGCACATTATCATTCCGAGAGGTAACGATGCTTTGCAACAAGGGGATGATGTCTTTGTTATCGGAAGCACGATTGCGGTTGAACAGTTGCTGCGTATCAGTGGGATCACTTTCAATCAACACCTTGAGCGCGTTATCATTGTTGGCGCGAGTCCTATCGGCATTGAACTCGCACGCACGCTTGAAGAAAACGACACCAACGTTAAACTCATCGAGGAAGATCAAGCAAAAGCGCGACTCGCCTCCCAGATGCTAAAGCACACGACCGTTTTACAGGGTAATTATCTCCAATTTAGGCTGCTTGAAGAAGCAGGCGTCCATGATGTTAACGGGTTTGTCTCAGTTACAGGGGACGATGAGAACGATATTATGGCGTGTATGACTGCGAAGGAGAACGGGGCACAACGTGCACTCGCACTCGTTCAGCAGCCGCGTTACCTTCCCTTATTAGCACGCATTCCGCGGCTTGATGGCGCAGTCAGCCGACATCTCACCGTTGTTAGTAATATCCTAAGACTTATCCGTCGTGGAAACATCGTTTCCGTTGCTTCGCTCCACGGCATAGACGCGGAGGCTATTGAAATTGTCGCCGGGGTCAACGCAAAAATCGTTCACAAAGAACTCGCTTTTTTCAAAACGAAATTCCCAGAAAATGCCTTTATCGGTGCTATTATTCGACGCGAAAAACTCATGATTCCTACAGGACAGTCTGTTATCCAGCCCGCAGATCGCGTGATTATATTTAGTATGCCTGAGGCAATTCCGGTCGTCGAAGACCTATTCGCCGAACGTAGGGACTAAAGGTTATATCCGTTTGAGCCGCTTTCACCATGAGCCTTAAATTAATTTTTTATACCCTCGGTAATTTACTGATCTGTCTTGCGGGGACGATGCTATTACCCTTGGGGGTGGCTATCTATTATCGCGCGACCACCGGTGAAGTCCAGAACGATCTATCGGCGTTTGTTATTTCAGCAATAATTACTTTGGTTATCGGTTTAGGGCTCCGTTTCAGTATTCGGGCTCGACAGGAGGAACTCGGTATCCGCGAAGGGTTTGCTGTCGTCGCGTTAGGGTGGGTAACGGTTGCTCTCTTTGGGTCACTTCCTTATCTCTTTGCAGGTGTATTTAGTATTGAAGGACGTTCATCGTGGACAGAGTTTTCTTTCTGCTATTTTGAATCTATGGCAGGCTTTTCCACAACCGGTGCCACTGTTCTCACAGAGATTGAACACCTTTCGCATACCATGCTCTTCTGGCGAAGTTTCTCGCACTGGCTCGGCGGAATGGGAATCGTTGTCCTCGCTGTTGCTATTCTGCCGATGCTCGGAATCGGAGGTATGCAGCTTTTTCGCGCCGAGGCACCGGGACCACAGACGGATCGGCTCACCCCTCGCATCGCGCAAACCGCTAAGCTGCTTTGGGGTGTTTATCTACTCCTCTCTTTTCTTGAGACTGTACTCTTAATGTTCGGTGGTATGTCTCTCTTTGATGCACTCTGTCACACCTTCGGTACTATGGCGACAGGCGGGTTTTCTACAAAAAACAGCAGCATTGGGCACTACGATAGCGTCTACATTGATATGGTTATCTGCTGCTTTATGTTCCTCGCAGGCACCAATTTCGCACTCCACTATCGCGCACTCCGCGGCGATGTCAAAAGTTATTTCCAAGATACAGAATTTAAGTTCTATTGCACTGTTATCGCAGTGAGTATTACCTTAATTTCATGGAACACGATCAGGTTTCAAGTCGATGGACAGGTGCCTTACGATTCGATGTGGACATCACTGCGCTATGCCGCGTTTCAGGTGATGTCTATCATCACAACGACCGGCTACGGCACTGCTGATTTTGAACAGTGGCCCGCACTTTCCCAATTTATCTTAGTAACGCTGATGTTTTACGGCGGGTGTGCAGGTTCCACTGGCGGTGGGATGAAGCAGGTTCGCTTTCTCCTTCTTATCAAACAGAGTGGGGCAGAAATTAAACGACTCATCTTCCCGCACGCTGTACTGCCTATTCGTGTTAATGACCGAGTGGTACCGCCTGAAGTTATGACAAACGTTCTCGGTTTTTTCTTCTTTTTTATTGGGATCTTTGCGATTGTAACCTGCATCATGACAACCTTAGGACTTGACCTTGTCAGTGCTGCCGGCGCTACAATCGCAACGATGGGCAACATCGGACCCGGTCTCGGCAGTGTCGGACCGACTGATAATTATGCCCACATTCATACGGCTGGAAAATATGTTCTATCTTTTTGTATGTTACTCGGACGCTTAGAACTCTATACCGTACTTATCCTCTTTTCACCGAACTTTTGGAAAAGATAGGTATTTCATCGATAACTGACAACTATTTCAATTATGAATAATGATAAACTCCGCAGAGAATATAGTGCACAGAACGGGCATCTGCTTGAGCAGAATGTCGCCTCCGATCCTTTTGAACTATTTGAGAAATGGTTCGCGGATGCTATTGCCGCCAAAATAGACCTGCCAGACGCAATGACATTAGCAACAGCGACACCGGATGGCATACCTTCTGCCCGAATGGTCGTGCTCAGAGGTTTTGACGCAAAGGGTTTCTGTTTCTATACCGATTATGAGAGTCAAAAGGGGAAGGAACTCGCTGAGAATCCAAACGCCGCCTTGGTTTTCTATTGGCGTGAACTTGACCGACAGGTGCGGAGTACGGGCACCGTTGAAAAAATGAGTGCGAAAGAATCGGATGCGTATTTCGCCAGTCGTCCTGTGAGTAGTCAACTCGCCGTACAGACAGAACGCCAAAGCATCGTCATTAGTGGGCGAGAACATCTCACAGAAGGGTTCCAACGGGCAGAGCAGACGTATGCATCTGAGACCATTCCACGTCCACCGCATTGGGGTGGGTATCGGCTCGTGCCAAACCTGTTTGAATTCTGGCAGGGTTGTCCAAGCCGCCTTCATGATCGTCTCTGTTACACGCTGCAACCCGATAGCACATGGGAAATGACGCGGCTGTCGCCCTGAATCTAATATGCGGTTAGATTCATTAGAGAAATTCCAAAAAATCACTTGATATTTTTACAGGTTTACATTAGACTTTACTGACTTGTATCTGAAGTCAAAAATAATAGGAGATTTGCCATGAAATTGACCCGAATTGTAGCAGTGCTTCTTCTATTACCCCTCTCTGGATGGGCAGGGACATTTATTGAAATCTTCAATGATGACAACTTGGAGGCGTGGCAAGAACTGGTCCAACAAAATGAAGATCCCGGGACTTGGGAGGTCATCGATCGTGAACTTCACGCGATCAGTGCTGATGCATGGCCCCGTTTACTCACGATCGGCGATAAGAAGTGGCAGGATTACACGATTGAAGTTGATGTCAAGCCGCTCGAAAAACATGGACGGGCAAGTATTGTCATTGCTGCGCGGATTAAAGGCACCTGGTTGGTATTCTGTGAGATAGGTGACAGGCTTTTCGGAACACCAAATGTGATCTGTCGTACCGGTGATTTCCACACAAATCGGTCGGAACTCTTGTACATCGGGAATTATCCACTTTTAAAATTGAACGACTGGTCCACGCTGAAATTGAGCGTTAAGGGCGAAACCTTCATTTTTTCGATAAACGATGAGAAAATTACAGAAACCGGCGGTCCCTTCGCTTTTGTCCTTGCAGGTCGAGCACTCTTTGAGGGAAAAGTAGGTAGGCTTGATGGTTTGCTGACAGGCGGTGCCGGGTTTGGTGTCGCAAATTACAACGCGAACTTCGATAATGTTATTATCACCGGCGAAGATATCCCCGACAAAGGGACATTACCCGTAGTCTCGCGAGGAAAACTCGCGACGACGTGGGGTAACTTAAAGCAGTTTTGACAATTTATTTTTTTCAAAAAAACTTGACAATGTTTGTGAAATATGGGAAACTATTAAGCACACTAAAGAGAACATGTTTGTGAGTCTGAATTAACCTTCACTTTGGCGACGCTTGCGCGCCAATATTAATAACGCGTGAGGACAGAATAGATTAGAAACAATGTTAATAGATTATCTTCCAATCTTGTTGTTAGGGTTGTTCGCTGTGGCATTTGCAGCGATCAATCTCGGACTGACCCATCTTCTTGGACCTAAACGCCCGAACCGCGTTAAACTCTCCGTTTACGAATCTGGCGTACAACCCATTGGCGATGCGAGGCAGCGGTTTACCATCCGGTTCGACCTCATCGCGATGCTCTTTATCATCTTTGATATTGAAGTGGTTTTTCTCTACCCGTGGGCAGTGGTCTTCAAGAAATTCTCTGAGACGAGTGGTTTATTTATTTTAGTTGAGATGCTGGTGTTTATCGGTATTCTTCTTCTTGGCTATATCTACGCTTGGAAGAAAGGAGGCTTAACATGGGATTAGATTTTGTTGGACAAGGTGCCGGGGAAACGGATGGCAACATTATTACTACGACTATTGATAAAGTCGTCAACTGGGGACGAAAGAACTCCTTGTGGCCGATGCCGTTCGGTACCGCCTGCTGCGCAATAGAAATGATGGCGACCTTGGCTTCCAAGTTTGACCTGTCTCGATTCGGCTCTGAGGCGATCCGGTTTTCGCCGCGCCAATCTGATTTGCTGATCGTTTCCGGCAGAATCTCCATCAAAATGATGCCTGTCCTGAAACGTATCTATGACCAGATGCCCGATCCGAAGTGGGTAATTTCAATGGGCGCATGCGCTTCCTGCGGCGGTGTGTTTGATACTTATACCCTCATTCAAGGTGTTGATCAGTTTATACCCGTGGATGTCTACATCCCCGGATGCCCACCGCGCCCCGAAGACCTTATTGATGCAGTGCTACAGGTGCAGCAGAAGATCACCAGTGGTGCTTCGCCTAAAGGCGTAGAGGTAGTTTATGAATGAAGAGAACCAAGTCGAAGAACAACCGAAACCTCTTATTCTCGAAAAATTAGAGGCGAATCACGCAGACGCGCTCTTGGCACAGGATGCGTCGCGTGGTACTGTCGTCGTGGTTATTCATAAAGATCAGGTTTCCGCCGTTTTGGAATATCTGAAAACAGACCCTGAACTTGCCTATACTTTCCTCGTTGATGTCACCGCTGTTGACAATTCGCAGATGGAATCTGAATTGATGCAATTTGACTACGCAAGATTCATGGTAGTCTATCAACTCTATTCCTTTCAGGGGCAGTGTCGCCTGCGGGTGAAAGTCCCTGTACATGAAAACGATCTGAATATTCCATCAGCCACTGGATTGTGGAAAAGTGCGAACTGGTTGGAGCGTGAGACCTATGACATGTTCGGTATCAATTTTGAGGGACATCCCGATCTTCGGCGAATCTTAATGCCGGATGATTTTGAAGGACACCCGCTCCGAAAGGATTATCCGCTCCGCGGACGCGGCGAACGCGAAAGCTTTAACTTTGAAAAGCAGAATGTGTGAAGGGCTGTCAGCAGTCAGCAGTCAGCAAAGAAAAGAGGTTTCTGCACGCTTGTGTTTTTACTGATGGTTGATAGCCGATGGCTGATGGCTATAAAAAAGGAGTATTCTATGCAAAGTGGGCTGGAACGCGCCACAGGCGAGAAGATGGTTCTTAACTTCGGTCCGCAACATCCAGCAACGCACGGCACCCTTCGTATCGTGTTGGAACTTGATGGTGAAACCGTCTTGAAGGCGACGCCGCATGCCGGCTATCTGCATACCGGGTTCGAGAAACTCGGTGAACATTTGGATTACAACCAGTATATTGTTGTGACAGACCGGATGAATTATCTGTCACCGTTGTCCAACAATTTTGGGTATGTCCTTGCTGTTGAACAGCTGCTCGGCATTGAAGTCACGAAGCGGTGTCAATACATCCGTATTTTGATGGCGGAACTCTCACGACTCGCCGATCATCTACTATGGTTAGGAACTGCCGCACTCGATTTAGGAGCATTTTCGGTATTTCTCTACAGTTTCCGCGAACGTGAGAAATTGTATAGCATTTTTGAAAAGACGACCGGCGCACGATTGACGACGAGTTACACACGCGTCGGCGGTGTGCTCCGTGACCTCTACGATGGATGCGAGGAAGATGTGCGACAATTCATCAGCAATTTCCCGAAGGCGTTGAAGGAGACCCATACGCTGCTCACACGAAATCGGATCTGGATGGATCGCACAAAAGGTGTTGGTGCCATTTCTGCTGCTGATGCCGTTGATTATGGGTTAACGGGACCTTGCCTCCGAGCTACCGGCGTAGCACACGACATTCGCAAGGCTGAACCGTATTCCAGTTACGATGAAGTAACGTTTGATGTACCCGTCGGAACTAACGGTGATGCCTACGACCGATACCTCGTCCGGATGGAGGAGATGATTCAGAGTTGTGGCATCGTTACCCAAGTACTGGATAATATGCCTGATGGATCAGTCAACGTTGAAGATAACAAAATTACAATGCCGGACAAGCCCGATGCTTATGGGCATATTGAGGGATTAATTCACCACTTTAAGATTGTTATGGATGGACACGGCGTGCAGCCACCAAAGGGTGATCACTATTGTGCAACCGAATCGCCGAACGGTGAACTCGGTTTTTATATTGTCAGTGATGGTAGTGGTACGGCTTACCGCATCCGCATCCGTCCACCGAGTTTCTTGCACTTCCAAGCACTGCCCCACATGTTGGAAGGCGGAATGGTTTCCGATACCGTGGCTGTCTTAGGAAGCCTGAACGTCATCGCGGGAGAATTAGACCGGTAACTTTGTCAGAACGTATTCTCTGTTTTAGGGGGATTCAATGGAACTCAAAGGCATTATGCTTTTCGTCAAGGACATGAAGACTGTGATCGCCTTTTATAGGGACGTTATCGGATTAGTGCCGGACGAGGACCAGCCGTTCCCAGAACACCGATTTTTCCGTTTTAAAGCAGGGGCTTGCACGTTGTGTCTCCATAGTGCCAGCAAACCCAACGAAGGCAGACAAAAACTGATGTTTCACGTTGAAAGCGTGAGTGCTATTCATCAGCACATAAGATCGAAAGGGAAGCGGTTACGGAAACTTGAGAATGACGATGGGCATGCCATTTTCGATATCCGCGATCCAGAAGGCAACCGTATTCAGTTTTACGGCGACTACTAAGATGGGCGATATTTGGTAATTTAAATTAAGAGAAGCCATCTACGAAGCGTTCGCAGAATGTTACACTTGTAACATTTTATGAAAAAGAAACTATTAGAAACCCAATTTGCACTTTGCATCGAAAACAGCGGTTGTGAAGACATAGAGAAGCGAAAACTCTACCAAATTCTACCTGATGAAGCAGCGACTCGTGAAGGGTATCTGCGAGTCGTTGATGAATCTCAGGAAGACTACTTGTATCCTGAATCTTATTTCGTTTTTGTTGAATTGTCTCCTAAAGCGCAAGAGGCATTCGTAGCGGCGAAATAACCAATAAAGGAAAACGTAGATGTCAGATGAACTTGTTCAAATTGAAACGCCTTTCGCGTTTAACGAAGAAAATCAACGTGAATTCGACGAGTTGATAGGCCGGTATCCTATTAAGGAAGCGGCGATGCTGCCGACACTCCATATCGCACAGAGACAGGCAGGCTACATCACGCCTGCTGTCATGAAATATGTCGCGGAGCAACTTGATGTCACCGTGATGAAGGTCAAGGATGTCGTCACTTTCTATCCGATGTTCTTTGAAGAACCGGTAGGCGAGTACGTCATTCGGGTATGCCATACGCTCCCTTGCGCGTTGCGGGATTGCAAGGTGGTTCTGGATCATCTCAAAGCGAAACTCGACACGGATATCGCTTCCGAAACGAATCTCGCGAAAGGCACAACAGCTGACGGTAAGTTTACGCTCATGAAAGTAGAATGCCTCGCTTCGTGCGATGTCGCCCCTGTTATCATGATTAACGACGATCTCTATAAGAATTTAACCCCGGAAAAAGTTGATGAAATCTTAGATAATTTGTAGAGGAGTATGTATGGTTGAAGAAAGAAGGATTCTCTACGAGCATCTGGATGTGCCTGATATTAACACGTTCGATGTCTTTCGGCAATACGATGGCTACACCCGTTTTGAAAAGGCAATTGCGGAATATCAACCTGAAGAGATCGCCAAAATGGTGTTGGATTCAGGATTGAAAGGCAGAGGCGGTGCCGGTTTTTCTACGGGGGAAAAATGGAGTTTTGTTCCAAGGGATATTGAGCCGCGTTACCTCTGTTGCAACGCTGACGAAAGCGAACCGGGGACATTCAGTAATCGTTACGTCTTGGAGAAGAATCCACATCTGCTGATTGAAGGTATTCTGATCTGTTGCTATGCAATGGGTATTGAGACGACTTATGTCTACATTCGTGGTGAATTTACGCTCGGTAAAAAGATGTTAGATGCTGCTATCAAGGAAGCTTACGAGAAAGGCTACCTCGGCAAAGATGTCCGCGGCACTGGACTCAACATTGACATCTACACACACCCCGGTGCGGGTGCCTATATTTGTGGTGAGGAAACGGGATTGATTGAGTCCCTTGAAGGTAAACGTGGACAGCCTCGCAACAAACCGCCGTTCCCTGCTGTTGAGGGTGTGTTCCGTAAACCGACGGTCGTCCAGAATGTTGAAACGTTGTGTAACTTACCTTTCATTGTCGGCAACGGTGTCGAATGGTACACCCAGATGGGACCGACGTATGCCGATACGCGGTTTGATCCGCCGAAACCTGATGCCAATACGGGAACGAAACTCTACTGCATCAGCGGCGATGTCAACGAACCTGGGGTTTATGAACTTGACCTCGGCTTGACATGCACAGAACTCATTGAGGTCGCAGGCGGTTTGCGCGGTGAAGAGGTGAAGGCTGTCATTCCTGGCGGTAGTTCTGCTCCAATTCTAACGCACTATGAGTTAGATACACGGCTTGATTTTACCTCACTGACACTCGCGAAGTCTATGCTCGGTTCCGGCGGCATCATCGTCATGAACGAGACCCGGAATATCGTTGACTGCTTACTCAATATCATGAAATTCTATGCACATGAGTCGTGTGGACAGTGCACACCGTGTCGGTGGGGGACACCGTGGGTGCGTGATATCGTCCAACGCATTGCCGATGGGGATGGACGAAAAGATACTATTACACGTCCCAAATTCGGTGTTGCTGAAAACGGTAGATGGGGCGATACCGGCGAAACAGAAGAAATCTATGAAGATCTTGATCTCTTAGAGAGTGTTGCTAACAACATCGCGAATGTGGATACGATGACATGGAATACGATCTGCGTCTTTGGTATTGCTGTCTCGTGGCCCGCTGTGAGTTATATGCGCAAGTTCCGTCCCGAATTTGAAGCCGCTATCCGCGAAGGTAAGCTTGTCACGCTGCCTGTTGCCGAGGCAACCATCCCACCGGAGGAAAATTACGCTTACCAACAGCGGTTTATTCCGAAAGAGTTTGCTGACCTATAGGAGTGACCTCAATCAGCACCTAACTAAACCGCAATTTTTTAAATATTGGATTTCTGTTCCGTTTTGTCCCTTGTCCAAAACGGGTTTTCGGTAAAACAATCAGAAACGTAAGCCCGTAATGAAATGGAGGGCGACTCTAAAGAGAGTACCTTCAATAGCCAAACCACGTTACTTAACCGCAAGGTAATTTAAAAATATGGCATTTATTAAACTGAATGATCTTGAGATAGAGGTTGAAGATGGAACGAATATAGTTGAAGCTGCACGGCAACACGGTATTGAAGTACCTCACTACTGCTACCACCCTGGGTTGAGTCGTCCAGCGAACTGTAGAATGTGTCTCGTTGAACCTTACGGCCCCATACCAGGTGCTCCACCAGGTACAATCGGTCCAGCCCGACAATTAGCAACCGGGTGTACAACGACAGTTCGATCCGCACCACCTGAAAGAAAATTAGAAGAAAAATATGATGCTATCGTTCAAACAGATAGTCCGCGCGTCAAAAAGGCACGAGAGGATGTACTTGAGTTCCTACTTGTACATCATCCTTTGGATTGTCCTGTCTGTGATCAGGCGGGTGAATGCGATTTGCAAGACTACAGTTATCGGCACGGACATGATAAGAGTCGCTACATTGAGGTGAAAAATGTCCCGCCCAAGAAAGACTTAGGACCGGATGTGCTGCTCTATTCAACGCGCTGTGTCGTCTGCACTCGGTGTATCCGATTTGCGGAAGAGGTTTCCGGAACCGGTGAATTAGGTTTAGTTCACCGCGGCTCCCACGACGAAATTGATATTCCAAGAAGCCACGAGGGGACTCCTATTCAGTTACTTGATAATAAACTCGCTGGAAATGTCGTTGATATCTGTCCCGTCGGCGCATTAATTAGCAAAGATTTCTTATTCAAGTCGCGTCCATGGTTTATGGAGAAGGCGAACAGTGTCTGCTCGGGATGTAGTGTCGGTTGTAATATCACCGTGGAGTATAAAGCCGATGGTGTTTACAGACTTAAGCCCCGTTTCCATGAGGATGTTAACCAACACTGGATGTGTGATGATGGTCGTCTCGGTTACCACTATGTAAACAGCGATGACCGACTCCAACTTCCGCTTAAACGGGTTGATGATGACCTCACGCCAACACATTGGGCAGATGCGCTAACCGTGATTCAGGAGCAGTTATCGGAAGTAGCAGCTGAGGATATTGTTGTTATCGGTTCTGCGCAAGCCACGAACGAAGACAACTACGTTTTACAGCAGTTCGCGCATGATGTGCTACAGACAACGCAGTTGGGACTCTTCGGGCAGCTGCCCGGTGAAGAACACAAATTCCCACAATTTACAATCGAAGCGGATAAGAATCCTAATACCGCAGGCGCGAGAACGATACTCGGTTCTGCGAATGGGAACGTTGTTTTAGAAGGCGATGCCCTTTGGGAGAAAGTTTCAGGTGCGAAAGTCGTCTATCTTGTAAGCGGCGCGCCGGAACGTCCACTTGAGGATGCAGAAAAGGCAGCGTTAGAGAGTGTTGATTTCCTTATTGTGCAAGATATTTTACCGTCAGAGGTTACGCAATTGGCAGATGTGGTATTGCCCGGGACGACTTTTGCCGAAAAAGATGGCACTTTCACCAATTCAACAGGTTGGGTACAACGGATTCGTAAGACGATTGATCCACCCGGTGAGGCACGCGTGGATTGGGAGATTACGCAGCAGCTAGCTAAGCAGTTGGGCGGTGAGATAAACTATCATTTCGCTGGTGAGATCGCCCTTGCAATTGCTGAGAATGTACCGGGTTATGCAGAGGCAACACATCAAAATATTGCGGATGCAGGGATTAAGTTAGCCTAAGTCTGTAGCCTTTAGGAGTTATCAAGAAGGAGAAATTATGGAAAATATGCCTCTTCTCGTTTTAATCCTCAGTTCTGTCGTCAAAATTCTCATCATCGTCCACATGCTGATTATCGGCGTGATGGTAATGATTTGGGCGGAACGTCGGGTGAGTGGATGGATGCAGGATCGACTGGGACCGAATCGTGTCGGTCCGCAAGGGCTGCTCCAACCTATCGCTGACGGACTTAAGTTCATGTTTAAGGAGGATCTCATCCCGAATCATGTGGATAAACCGCTCTACGTGCTTGCCCCCGCAATGCTATTGGTCCCAGCACTTGTTACGGTGGCAGTCGTGCCGTTTGGGAGTTCTATCACGCTATTTGGCTACGAGATACCGCTCCATATTGCGGACATTAACATCGGTATTCTGTATATATTGGCGATTACGTCTCTCGGGGTCTACGGCGTTGTGCTTGGTGCATGGGCATCGAATAACAAGTATTCGCTTTTAGGCGGTTTACGTTCATCGGCGCAGATGATCAGTTACGAGTTGACACTCGGACTCGGAATCATCGGTATCCTAATGCTAACGGGCAACACACTCAGTCTTCGGACAATCGCGATAGAACAAGGGGCATATCCGTGGCAGTGGAACTTCCTAATTCACTTCCCCGCATTTCTCGCATTCACGACTGCGATGTATGCGGAAACGAACCGCTTACCCTTTGACCTCGCAGAAGCGGAACAGGAACTCGTTGCAGGGTATCACACCGAATACAGCAGCATGAAATTCGCTATGTTTTTCATGGCGGAATATATGAACATGATTGTCGGTTCTGCCGTAACAGTGACGCTTTTCTTGGGGGGATGGCACTTCTTCGGATTGGAGAATGTTGGCGGTCCCGTATGGAGTGGACTCATCTCGTTCGGTATCTTCTTCGTCAAAACAGCGATTTTCCTGTTCGTGTTTATCTGGGTCCGCTGGACACTCCCACGATTCCGATATGATCAACTCATGAACTTCGGTTGGAAATTCCTGTTGCCTGTCGCCTTAACTTCAATTGTTGTAACCGGCACGCTGTGGATAATGACTGGCTCGCGTCTGATTGTCGGGATTGGCAATGTGGTTGCGGCGTTTATCGTCGTATCGATTGTGGCAGGACTGTTGGTCATGAATAAGGCACCTGAGCCAGCAATACAGGATGACGACAGTCGGTTCGCACCGACTGCTCTCGACGCAATAGAGTAGGAGGCGTGCAATGAATCCAGAACAGATACTATTTATTCTCTTTGGCGCAGTCGCGCTGATTGGCGCGATCGCTGTTATCTCGTTTCGACATCCGATTTATAGCGCGCTTTCGCTGATTGTGACGTTTTTCGCACAGGCGGGGCTGTTTGTGTTGTTAGGCGCGCATTTCGTTGCCGCTGCACAAGTTATCGTTTATGCAGGCGCGATTATGGTGCTATTCCTTTTCGTGATTATGCTCCTGAACCTCGGAACACTTTCAGTGAAAGGGATGATGAGCGGCAAACTGAAAGGGCTTGCGATCATCCTTGGTATCCTCTTTGCTGCCGAAGGCATCTATATCGCAGTGAATGCCCTTAACGATACCGCTGTAGCCTCCGCGGAACCCACTACGGCAGCGGTAACGACAACGACTTATGACATCGGTGAACTGTTGTTCAGCAAGTACCTCTTACCTTTTGAGGTTACTTCGCTGATTTTGTTGGCGGCATTGATTGGCGTTATCGTCTTGGTAAAACGCGAAGGTCAAGAAGAAAATTAAATGCAGTAGTTTAACCGAACCGCAAGGAAACTTAAAAATAGGTAAGGTTTTTATCTTTTCAGTATCAAAAACGTAGCCTGTAATGTAATGGAAGGCGGATTACGCCGGCGGATGTCAAAGTCCCAAAGCCACTTGACCGAACCGAGACCGAAAAACTCGACTCCGATATTTTTAACGAAGGCACGAGGTTTTCGGTCTCAGGAAACTTAAAAATATGGCATTAGAATATTATCTTGTTTTGAGCGCACTCCTGTTTACAACCGGAGTTATTGGGGTGCTTATTCGCAGAAACGCGATTATCATCTTTATGTGTATAGAACTGATGCTGAATGCGGCGAATCTCGCCTTTGTGGCAATCAGTCGCAGTCTCGGTGAAGCGACAGGACAGGTGTTCGTCTTTTTCGTAATGACCGTCGCTGCCGCTGAGGTCGCTATCGGTCTCGCAATTATTGTCAGCGTCTTCAAACATCAGCAAACGATTAACGTGGACGAAGTTAATTCATTGAAAGGCTAAAGTTAGCAGTCGGTAGTCAGCCGTCGGCTTTCGGTATGTGGCAGGTGTGTATCGTTTGCACGCCACAAGCGATTCTTGACTGATAGCCGATAGCCGATAGCCATAAAAGGATAAAATATGTCAAAAGAACTAATTGTTGTCCTGTTAGTTGCCCCGCTTGTTGGGTTTCTGATTAACGGATTATTCGGAAAATGGCTAAAAGGCAGCGAAAAACTGAGCGGATGGATAGGTACGCTTGTGGTGCTTGTCTCCTTAGTCTGTTCGATTATCGTTTTTGCCAGTCTACACGGTGGTGCTGCCCCATTCGATGAAACGCTGTATGAATGGATTACAGGCGAAGGGTTCGCTTTCAACATCGGCTTCCACGTGGACGCGCTAACAGCAGTCATGTTGTTGGTAATTACGGGGGTCGGTTTCCTCATCCACGTGTATTCAATCGGTTATATGCACGGGGATGAAGGCTATACACGCTATTTCGCCTATCTGAACCTGTTTGTTTTCGCAATGCTGATCCTCGTCCTCGGCAACAACTACCTGATGATGTTTGTCGGATGGGAAGGCGTTGGTCTCTGCTCGTATCTGCTGATCGGGTTCTGGTATGACAAGCAGTCGGCGACGGATGCTGGGAAAAAAGCATTTATTGTGAACCGGATCGGCGATTTCGGTTTCTTGTTGGGAATGTTTACGCTATTTGCGGCTTTCGGGACGCTCGATTTTGGGACGATGTTTGATGCCGCCGAAGCAGATAATTTTCAGAAAGTTTTTGGTGCCAGCACGCTCGTAATTGCGACGTTGCTCCTCTTCGTTGGCGCGATTGGTAAATCGGCACAGATCCCGCTTTATGTGTGGCTACCGGATGCAATGGAGGGTCCCACACCTGTCAGTGCATTGATTCACGCCGCGACAATGGTAACAGCAGGCGTGTATATGATAGCGCGTTCCGCGGTGCTTTATGAAATCGCACATACTGGACAGGTCGTCGCATGGATCGGCGTTTTGACGGCGTTTTTCGCTGCAACGATTGCACTCACACAGAACGACATCAAACGCATTCTCGCCTATTCGACCGTAAGCCAACTCGGATATATGTTCGTCGGTGTCGGTGTCGGTGCCTATGCCTCCGGCGTTTTCCACTTGGTAACACATGCCTTCTTTAAAGGATTGATGTTCCTTACCGCTGGTAGTGTGATGCACGCTATGGCGAATGAACTGGATATGCGAAAAATGGGTGGCTTGAAATCGAAAATGCCGATAACGCATTTGACCTTTTTGGTCGGTGCGCTTGCGATCGCAGGATTCCCGTTCCTGAGCGGTTTCTGGAGCAAGGATGAAATTCTGCACAGCGCATGGGGAAGTAATCCGTTAATTTACGGTATCGGATTGGTCACCGCATTCCTGACAGCCTTCTATATGTTCCGTCTGATTTTTGTGACGTTTTACGGTGAATCTCGCGTAGAACCCGAAGTCGCTTCACATCTGCACGAATCGCCACCCGTCATGTGGGTACCGTTAGCGATTCTGGCGATCCCTTCTGCCTTGATCGGTTTACTATTAGGTTGGGGTGGACATGAAAGTTGGTTCCACGAGTTCACGAAGAATGTGTTTCCAGAGGCACATCATGACGCATCGGGCAATGTCCTCGTGTTTATGGCAATTTCATCGGTTGTCGGTTTAGCGGGTATTGCGTTCGCTTGGAGGCGTTATAGCAAACGCGCCCCGTCTGATGAACCTACCGGTACATTCCATGGATTGCTTGCGAACAAATACTATGTTGATGAGGTGTATAACGCGCTCATCGTGCAACCGGTTAAAAACGGTTCCCATTTCCTCTTGTGGAAACTGGTGGATAACGGCGTTATTGACGGGATTGTCAACGGTGTGGCTGCGCTTATCAGGTTTATTGGCGGATTGTTACGGCGACTTCAAACAGGGCTTGTCCAAGCGTATATTATCTCGATGGTCTTGGGAATTGTGTTATTCTTGGCATATTACCTGTTTTTTACCTAAGTTGATGTGCAATAGGATTTTTTTCTTATTCTTGTTTTTGAACACTGATGGAGGAAAAGATGAAGCAGAATACTTTTCGACCACGCGATATGATCAACAAAGAGGTTGCTGGTATCTGCGGTGTTGCTAGATTAACAGATAAAGCACGAGCCGCACATACTGGCGAAATCGGCAGTTATAAATACGGTGCCGATTCCGATCAAGATACAGCAATTTTAGCCTTCCTCGGCATCTCAGCAGAGGCTTTTCAGGAAGCCGCTGTCCAGATTGATAATGACATCAGATTGGGGGCGTGGGTGTTGGACAACTGTGGGAAATCGGATAAAGACATCTCCACGTTCAATCGTAAGTTGAAGGTATGGTGGCAAAATCACATGCCTCGTGCCGCTTATTCATATTCAAAACGCCGCCGCGAATTAAATGAAAAACAAAAAGACACGGACGTTTTCCCGATCATTATACCTATGGGTTGATTGGTTCTGGTGGTGATTGTGCCTTCACGAACGGAAATTGCGACCAACAGGTCGTGCCTATTGATGAAAGTTAAAATACCCTAAGGAGGTTTCCTTGTTACTTTCAATAGTCATTTTTTTACCACTACTCGGTGTAATAGCAATCGCGTTGCTTAGAGGCCTCGGGGCAACTGCTGTGAAAGGCATCGCGCTTGTCATTGGACTCCTGACATTCGTTATTTCGTTGGGGCTTTACACTGGATTCAACGCGGACACTGCGACATTCCAATACGTTACGCAAAAAAGTTGGATTCCGGGTTTGGGCACAAGTTACCATATCGGAATTGACGGTATATCGTTGTGGTTGGTCTTACTGACGACTTTCCTGACACCGATATGTATCCTCGCCGCATGGAATTCTGTTGAAAAAGGGTTGAGCGGCTTTATGATGTCGCTCCTTGCACTCGAAACCGGGATGTTGGGGGTCTTCTGTTCGCTGGACCTGTTTCTCTTCTTCGTATTTTGGGAGTCAATGCTAATACCGATGTACTTCCTCATCGGTGTTTGGGGTGGCGAACGTCGGATTTACGCCACCGTGAAATTTGTCCTCTATACGATGGCAGGTAGTGCGTTGATGCTTGTCGGCATTTTAGCACTCTATTTCCAAAACGATAACAGTTTCGATTTCACGACGCTAAGCGGTCCATTTGAACATTCACATCTATTGTTCCTTGCATTTTTCATAGCGTTTGCTATTAAAGTGCCACTTTTCCCTTTCCATACATGGCTCCCAGATGCGCACGTTGAAGCACCTACGGTGGGAAGTGTTATCCTTGCTGGGGTCTTGCTAAAGATGGGCACTTATGGGATCATCCGATTTTGTCTACCGCTTTTTCCCGATGCAGCGGATAAATATACGCCTTTGATCGTTACACTCGCCGTCATTGGTATCATCTATGGGGCATTAGTGGCGATGGTGCAGCCGGATTTGAAAAAACTCGTGGCATATTCGAGTGTCAGTCACCTCGGTTTTGTGGTATTGGGACTCTTTTCAAAAGATCCGGCAGGTATTCAGGGAAGTATGTTGCAAATGGTGAATCACGGCTTAAGCACCGGCGCGTTATTCCTCTTGGTCGGGATGATTTATGAGCGGCGACACAGTAGAATGATCGTTGATTTCGGCGGCTTGTCAAAACGGATGCCGATCTTCGCTACGATTTTTATGATTGTAACATTATCTTCAATCGGGCTACCCGGTCTAAACGGGTTCGTCGGTGAATATATGATACTGGCCGGCAGTTTTGTCGGACAGGCTTTCTCTAAGGTCTACGTAGTCTTTGCGACCGCCGGTGTAATCCTCGCAGCCGTATACATGCTGTGGATGTTCCAACGGGTGATGTTCGGGACACTGGATAAGACAAACGAAGGTTTACCGGACTTGAATGCTCGTGAAATCGTTGTGATGCTTCCAATCCTGCTCTTCATCGTCTGGATCGGCGTTTATCCGAAGACTTTCCTGAGCAAGATCGAAAAATCAGTAGAAGTTGTTGTGACTAAAGTACAGGCTGAACCTTCTATGGGACATCTTGAGAATCCAGGGATGCAAGACAGCCGGTTCGCACTGCGGGAAACGCCGCGTGCACAGCATGAAAAGATTGAAAAGGAGGCACAGCAGTAGGAGCGATCTCCGAATCGCGACTCTCGACTATAAATGAAGTTTAAACTGGTATCTTGTCTGATTCTTTGTGTAATTGTAGGATTGGCGTTATCGATTTCAATAGAAGCATTTGGCGCGGATGATCCGTCCAGTGGCGGGGACGCGCACCATGGTCACGGCGTGGATGGCGCGCGATTACCCCTCTGGTGGGTCATCCCGTTTGTTGGTATCCTGCTTTCAATCGCTATTTTCCCACTCGTGTTGGATTCACATTTTCTTGTTCACCACGGCGGGAAAATGTCATTGGCATGGGCGTTAATCTTCGCAGTTCCGTATCTTATCGCGTTCCGGGGGGAGGCTTTTTACGACATCCTCCATATCTACCTCATAGATTATATCCCGTTCATCATTCTGTTGTGGGGATTGTTCACTGTTGCTGGTGGGATTCTCGTGCGTGGTACATTGCGTGGCACACCCATCGTTAACACGCTCTTATTGCTTATTGGTACTGCTATTGCTTCGTGGGTGGGAACCACAGGGGCATCAATGCTTCTCATTCGTCCGTTAATTCGCGCGAACGAGTATCGGCGGAGTAAAGTTCATCTGGTTGTCTTCTTCATTTTTCTCGTCAGCAACATCGGTGGTTCTTTAACACCTTTAGGGGATCCACCGCTCTTTTTAGGGTTCCTGCACGGTGTGCCGTTCTTCTGGACAACAACGGCGCTTTTCCCGCACATGCTGTTTATTAGTGTCATCTTAATCGTGCTTTTCTTTGTGGTAGACACTTTCATGTTTAAACGGGAAGGTGGTGTGGTCCCAGATGATGGAACCAACGAACCGATTCGCGTCGAAGGACTCTTCAACCTAATCTTCTTATTCGGTATTGTCGCTGCTGTGTTGATGAGTGGTACCTTCAAATGGGGAGAAGTCAACATTCTCGGTGTCCATGTGTATTGGCAGAATATCGCTCGCGATGTTCTAATCGTCGTGATGGGGCTACTGTCACTCAAGTTTACACCCTTTACTGGTGAATTGCGTCAGGCAAACGAGTTCTCGTGGGAACCGATTGAAGAGGTAGCGAAAGTATTTGCCGGTATCTTTATAACAATTATCCCCGCATTAGCGATTTTAAAGGCGGGTGATAAGGGAGATTTAAGTGGGTTAATTGGCGCAATGAAAGAACCGTTACACTACTTCTGGATAACTGGAATTCTCTCCAGTTTCTTAGACAATGCTCCGACGTATTTGACCTTCTTTAACACGGCACTTGGAAAATTGGGGCTTACTGCCCAACCGGATGTCGTTATTGTCCCGCAAATACTATCAGGACAATTGACAGGTGCAGAGCACTTAGAGTTTATTAGATTGCTGACGGCTATCTCTGTTGGTGCCGTTTTTATGGGCGCGAATACCTATATCGGCAATGCACCGAATTTCATGGTGAAAGCAATCGCGGAACAGAGCGGTATCCGCATGCCGAGCTTTTTCGGGTATATGCTCTGGTCGGTGGTAATTTTGGTTCCGCTCTTTGTGATTGTGACGTTTGTGTTTCTCCGTTAATTCAAGATCTGCTTGTGGGTGCCAGTTTGACCCAATTTTTGGACTACTGCAGTAGACACTTTCGAGATTTTCCAGTGGATGATAACTACTGCAGAAAATTTTGTACGCTGCAAAGGAAATTAAAAAATGCCAATAGAGATTAACTGGCAATTATTGATGCCGGAACTGGTTATCGCCTTAACGTTGATCATTGTCCTCGTCTTTGACCTTTTTGATGCTATTTCCAAAACTGTTCTCGGTTGGATGACAATCGTTGGTGCCGGGATTGCCCTATGGGTCTCCATCCAGATGCATTACACTGGCACAGTTGGTGTCGAATTCAACGACATGTTCAAGGTAGATAATTTTTCCCTCTTCTTTAACATTATCTTCCTCGTTTCGACAATTTTGGTTACCTTGATTTCTATGAGTTATTTGGATAGAGGCGGTAGGAAGCAGGGACCTTATTATCTACTTATTTTGCTTGCCACACTCGGTATGATGTTGATGGCTGCAGGTAATGAGTTGATTATCGTTTTCCTCGGCTTGGAACTCATGTCGTTATCGTTGTATGTGTTAGCGGGCTATTTCCGAGAGAGTCCTGCTTCAAGCGAGGCAGGGATGAAATACTTGTTGCTCGGTGCGTTCGCAAGCGCGTTCTTCCTCTATGGGATCGCCCTGATTTATGGGGGTGCTGGAACAACGAGTATCCCGGCAATCGCTGAGGCGGTTACGGCAGAAAACAAGTCGCCGCTGCTGTTGGCGGGAATGTTTCTGCTTGTTGTAGGGTTCGGGTTTAAAGTCGCGATTGTCCCGTTCCATCAATGGGCACCTGATGTTTATGAAGGGGCACCTACGACGATCGCAGCGTTTATCTCCGCCGGACCAAAAGCGGCTGGGTTTGCAGCGTTCCTCAGAATCTTCATGGAGGCGTTACCAACCCTGCAAGTTGAGTGGAGTGGTGTTCTCATCCTATTAGCGATGTTAACAATGACCGTTGGAAATATCATCGCGATTTCGCAAACGAATATCAAACGGATGCTCGCGTATTCGAGTATTGCACACGCTGGCTATGTGCTGATAGGCTTGGCGGCGGCAAATAATGACGGAATTTCGAGCGCAATGCTCTATCTGCTAATTTACTGCGTGATGAACATCGGCGCGTTCGGTGCGGTTATCTTGGCAAAAACCGAAGATGGCGAGAGCCTCTTGATTTCGGATTACGCTGGACTTGGCACCCGAAAACCGTTACTGGCTATGTTTATGACGGTTATGCTTCTGTCGCTTGCAGGGTTCCCACCGACAGCCGGGTTTGTCGGGAAACTTTATCTTTTTAAAGCGGCGATCGGGTCAGAACTCTATCTGCTCGTTATTGTCGGCGCTATCAACACTGCTATATCGGCGTTCTACTATCTACGCGTCGTTGTAACAATGTATATGCGTGAGCCAGAGGAAGAGTTGGAGTTCAGTCCTTATGCCTCAACCCTCGTTATTGGACTCGTCATCGCGGCGATTGGTGTGTTCCTTATCGGTATCTTACCATCGCTCATGCTAACACCCGCACAGAATTCCGTATTTTAATGCCATACCGGATTGGCGAAAAACTTGAGAAAACAGGTGAGAAGTGGTATAATTTTCGCAGTGTGCCAGAACCACTCGTTGAAAAGATACGCACCCTTGACAATCGCGACCAGCTGGAGGTGCTTTTTGGGAAAGTCGCCACCAGCGACACCCTTGAGGAACTTCACTCGGCAGTTGACGCGTTCGCTGAAGATGAGAATCACCTCGAACACTCAGAATATAAATAGAAAAGAGTTTAAAAATATGTCAGACGTTAGATTAGGCTTTATCGGCACAGGCGGTAACATGAACCGTCATTTACGTGAATTAACCGAGATCGGCGACTCACAATTCGTCGCCTTTTGTGATATTGTCGTTGAAAAAGCGGAACGGGCTGTTACGCAATACGGTGGTAAGGCTTACGCCGACTACAACCAAATGCTCGCGAGCGAAGAACTGGATGCTGTGTATATCTCGATCCCGCCGTTTGCCCACGGCGCACCTGAACGTGCTGTTATTGACGCTGGATTGGCGATGTTTGTCGAAAAACCGGTACACATGGATGCTGACGACGCAAAGGAGATCGCAGCGATAATAGAGGACAAGGGCATCATCACGGCTACCGGGTATCAAGAACGTTATCTTGACATCATCGACAAAGCGCAGGAACTCCTCGCTTCCCGACGCGTCGGATTCTTCATGGGCTATTGGATGGGCGGTATGCCCGGCGGATGGTGGCGCGAGAAGGCGAAATCTGGTGGACAACTCATGGAGCAGACCACCCACGAATTTGATATGGCGAGATACCTCTTCGGCGAAGTCAAAACTGTCTATGCCGTTGCACGCTATGATCTGATCCCTGATACCGATTACGATATTGAAGAAGCATCTGCGGTCTCTTTGCAATTTGAGAGCGGTGTTTTCGGTATCATGTTCTCCGCCTGCTTCACAACAAATGGAATGAGTCGTTCTGGGTTAGACATCTTCTGTGAAGACGGTTCCCTGGAATACCACCTCCGTCGTGCGCTTGTGCTCTCTACTGCCGATGAGAAAACTACGTGGAACCCGCAAAACAATTGCACTATTGATATGGATAGCACCTTTATTGAGGCTGTTCGGACAGGGGATGGTAGCGCAATCCGATCTCCATATTCCGATGCCGCGAAAACCGCTATTTTGTCCATCGCTGCCAACGAATCTTTGGAAACAGGACTACCTGTACACCTAACATAGCAGTTAAGAGATTGTTGAAACATGGAAGGATGGGAGATGAGTGGAAGCACCACTGTTTCCAACCTTCCATCCTTCCAATTAAGCCCTTCCTGTGCCTTTTACCATTCTTTCTCCGTAGGAGGTGAATGTATACCGTGGAACACCAAATTACGCTCCCTATCACCGGAATGCACTGCGAAAGCTGTGTAAGCACCATCACACGGCATATTAAAAAGATGGATGGCATACTTGCCGTGGAAGTCAGCCTCGCCACGGAATATGCCGCGGTTACTTTTGATGCGTCCGCGCTCAATGAGGAAACCATTGTTGATAAGATCCGAGATCTCGGTTTTGATGTTGTCGATGAAGACGAAGAAGCCGAAGCTCGTGCTGAAGAATTCCGACGGCAAAAGATGCAATTCATCGTTGGGGGCATCTTCACGGTCCCACTTTTTCTGATGAGTATGGGCAGAGATATGAACTTGTTGGGTGAGTGGGCATCTGCGCATTGGGTTAACTGGTTAATGTTTGGTTTAGCTCTCCCTGTGCAGGGTTATGTCGCTTGGGACTATTACATCGGCGGTTTTAAGGCACTGCGCAACCGATCTGCCAATATGGACGTGCTTGTCGCTATGGGTTCATCCGTGGCGTTTTTCTATAGCCTCATTGTGACGATTGCACTCACGACGGGGGCAGGGGAACGCTTCGGCGCGCACGTCTATTTTGAGACAGCCGCGGTTATTATCACTTTGATTAAGTTGGGGAAACTGCTTGAAGCACGGGTCAAAGGTAAGATAAGCGCAGCCTTGAAAAAACTCCCGCAACTTTCCCCCACAACAGCATGCCGCTTAAAAGACGGCGAAGAACAAAACATCCCTATTGAACAGGTCGATGTCGGAGATGTTCTGCTTGTCCGTCCCGGCGAAAGTATCCCTGTTGATGGCGTGGTACGCAACGGCAAAAGTGCTGTCGATGAAAGCGTCTTCACCGGAGAGAGTTTGCCGGTAGATAAGACACCGGGCGACGCTGTGACCGCGGCAACGATGAACCAGAGTGGAATGCTCACGATTGAAGCCATGCACGTCGGGGCTGAAACAGCCCTTTCTCGTCTTGTACAATTGGTATACACGACTCAACGGAGCAAGCCACCTATCCAACGCGTCGCCGATGCTGTCACGAATGTGTTTGTGCCTGTTGTCACTGGGATTGCCGTTGTGACGTTTCTCACGTGGTGGTTCCTCCTTGGTGAAGGGTTCACCCCGGCAATGCTCCGCTTAGTTGCGATCCTTGTCACAGCCTGCCCGTGTGCATTGGGACTCGCTACACCGACTGCTGTTATGATGGGAACCGGTATCGGCGCAGAGCGCGGTATCCTTTTCCGAAATGGTGAAGCACTCGAACGCGCTGGAGATTTAACCACAATTGTTCTCGATAAAACAGGCACTTTGACAGAAGGAAAACTCACACTTACCGATATTTTCACGGATAAAGACGAATCAGAACTCTTACAATTATCTGCCACTGCGGAGCGTGGCAGTGAACATCCTATCGGAAAAGCTGTTGTCCAAGCCGCTCAGGAACGTGGATTGGACATCACTACACCGAGTCAGTTTAAAGCTATTACTGGACACGGTATCGCCGCACAGGTTGGTGAAAATAGTGTTATCATAGGCAATTTATCTTTAATTCAACAGCAAGGTATTTCGACGAAGAGATTTGAAGAAAAAGCAGAACGTCTACAGACCGAGGCGAAAACCGTCTTATGGGTCGCTGTTGATGGACATGTTGTTGGGCTTCTGGCGGTCGCGGACACATTGAAATCGGAAGCGCAAGGTGCGGTCGCGGAACTCTACGAACTGGGGTGTACTGTAACAATGATGACAGGCGATAACCGCGTTACGGCTGATGCGATTGCCAAGGCTGCGCGGATTGGCGATGTCATGGCAGAACTCAAACCTGAAGACAAAGCAGCAGCCGTTAAAAAACTACAAGCGGAAAATGGTGGACTCGTCGCGATGGTAGGCGACGGTATTAACGATACCCCCGCATTGGCACAAGCCGATATCGGCATCTCACTCGGCACGGGCACCGATATTGCGCGGGAGACAGCACACGTGACGCTCATGCACAGCGATTTGCGTGGACTCCCTGATGCGATTCGGCTCAGTCGTTCCACGATGCGGACGATTAAACAGAACCTTTTCTGGGCGTTTTTCTACAATGTCCTATTGATTCCTATCGCAGCAGGTGTGCTGTATCCGCTATCTTTCGTTCCGACGATGTTTCGAGAACTACACCCGATGCTCGCAGCGTTTGCGATGGCATTTAGCAGTGTATCTGTTGTGCTAAACAGTCTACGGCTGCAATGGCAGAAAAAATCGTAACACTCAATGTTATCTGCTTGGTGCTGAGATTGAAGAAGTATGACGCTCCACTGCGTCCAATACCTGTTCCACTGTAATCCCCGCGATCACTTCACAACTGCCAGCACCGCATCCCCCCGGATGCCGACCCGGATGACACGGGTTACAGCCCAGTTCTATTCCACTCTGCACAACTGAATGTTTCTCACCATAAGGACCGCTCCGCATAGGGTTCGTTGAACCGAAAAGCGCGACTACCGGCGTATCCACTGCTGACGCAATATGCATTGGTCCCGTGTCATTACCAATATAGACATCACACGCAGAAATTAATGCCGCAAGATGCCGTAGATTATCCGTTTTGACAAGAATTGGCGGAACATCCATCAATTCCGAAACCTGCTTTTGGAGTTCCCCCTCATTTGGACCGGTGAAGAGTAAGATCGCTGTATTTTGTGCTTTACACAAAGCGTTCGCGACTAACGCGTAGTTCTTTGCACTCCACAACTTATATTCCCAATTTCCACCTGGATGAATGCCGATTAACAACCGTTCCGAGGTAATGCCTGCTTCGGTGAGAAAGCAGTGCGCTATAGTCTGTTCGTCTTCAGTTAGTTGTAAATGTGGATGTGTGTCCGTTGTGTCAATGCCATGTCTCTGAAGCACCTCCAGATAGCGGGTAACAGCATGACGATTGCTCTCACCGCGAACCATTCCCCAATGTTCCGCACCAATACACCGTGCTGTGAGACTATCTCGTAGGTTCACAACGAGATCAAATTGGTCACGTCGTAAAGTTTTTATAAGGTGCAGCCGTCCTTTCCAACCGGCGTGTTCGCCGCGATTGTCATAAACAAGAGTAGCATCAATGTTCGGTTCGGTAACGAAGAGATCAAACGCGTTTGGTCCAACGAGAAAGGTGATATGTGCATCTGGGAAGTGTGCTTTTAGTGGTTGAATAATGGTCGTGGAGAGGACTGCATCACCAATGAAACTGAAACTAAAAACAAGGATTTTTTTCATTTTTTTAAAGTTTTCAGTTAACATCTTGGGACACTGCCTTAGCAACCCTCTTAACTGAAAACTGCTCTCACTGCGAGGCATGATAACTGAAAACTATTCAAAAGATTCGACGAGTTCAACGGCTGTTGTCAAGCCATCTTCTGTTTCTATCTGTTTTCCCAAGACTTGTGCTTGTGTGGTCATCTCTGGAGTCGCTAAGACTTGCTGAATGCGTTTCGCCAAGCGTTCGGCGGTAAGGTTCCGGCGGCGCAAATGCTTAGGCGCAACCCCTAAATCGAATAAGCGTTTTCCCCAGTACGGTTGATCCGCATGGTGTGCTACAACAACAGATGGGACTTTCGCACGGCACACCGAAGCGGTAGTTCCCGCGCCACCGTGATGTACAACACAATACCCTTTCGGAAACAGCCACTGATGTGGCACATATTCTGTGCAATAGATGTTCGGTAATGTTTCTTGCGTGCCGAGTTGTCCCCATCCCGCTTGGATGATCGCACGTTGGTTTGTCTTTCTAACAGCCTCAATCAAGATTTCTGTTGTCTCACGTCCATTTGAGCCACCCATAGAGCCAAATGTGATGATGAGAGGTGGTGGGCCTTCGGCTAAAAAGTTGACAAGTTCAGGCGGCGGGATATAATCCGGAGCCGCGAGGTGCCATACCCCCGTGAATTTGTGGTTTGATGGAAAATCGGCTGGTGGACAAAGCACTGGAGATACGGCGATCAGGTTCAGATGTGGCGAGTACATTCCTTCTAATGCCACTGTCCGCCTCGGTTCTCCGCCGACTGACGCGATAAATTGATTAAAGAGTGCGTCTATACTCGGCGCAAGCCGGAGTTGCACCAATTTCCACACAATAGCGTTGGATATACGTCCCCAGTTAGGGAAGGGATAGGGCGCGAAATCTAAGCATTTGATGAAACCCGGACAATACGTCACGGTGAGCCACGGAATCCCGTTACGAATCGCAGCCTCCTGTCCGGGGATGTCTACTGAATGGCAGATCGCGATATCAAACCCTTTCATTGCGGCTAAGCAATCCTGATACCATTTTCCGCCACGGCGCACAATCCCTTCTTCTACGATCAACCGTAGCATCGCGGTCGGGTCACGCTTTGGGATGATAGCATCCATCGCCGCGTGAAATTCTGCCAAATCAAAAGGGACGTCTATCTCGTAGTATTCCGCGCCAACCTCAAGGATTTTGTCTCTATAGAGTGCTGGTGAACAGACCCGTACGTGATGTCCACGTTCCAGCAGACGTTCCGACAATGCTAAAACAGGATAGACATCTCCCGTTGAGCCCCAACAGACTACGACAATTTTCATTTTCGTCTCGCTTCTACAGTTGCCATCGTTGCATCCCAAACCGGTTCAACGGGCAGTTTTTTCGTGCATTCCCAACCGATTTTGCACTTATGCGCGCTACACGGCCAGCACGGCATATCTCTTCGCACAATAGTGGCATTTTCGCTCAACGGATGCCACGCCACATGGTCGGTCGGACCAAAGATAGCGACCATCGGTGCATCTAATGCCGCTGCGAGATGCATCGGACCAGAATCGTTGCAAACAACCAAGTCGCAACAGGATAGCATCGCACCCAACTCACGAATTGTTTCTGGGGCGTAAGTGATCGCATGAGACTGCATCGCTTCTTGAATATTCTGCACCAATTCTGCTTCTTCAGGACCACGTAAGAGGAGTATCGTTGCATTGTACTGTTGCGCTAATCTGTCGGCAAGTTCAGCGTACTGCTTTTCGGGCCAGCGTTTATCAAATGAACTTCCGCCTGGATGGATACCGATGAGAAATGCATCGTCCTCGACTCCCCACGATGTCCGTTGCGCTTTAGCAGTGGTGATCTCGTTGGGCAACACGTGGTATACCAACTTCCGTCTGCCTTCGCCTTCACAGATTAATCGGACGAGTTCTAAGTTCCTGTCAACTTCATGGGTTTCACCTTTTCGGTATCTACCGCGCCATGCGTGTGTGAGGGTGGATCTAAAACGTTTCTGATAACGTCCTAAGCGGTAAGTCGCGCCGGAGAGAAAGGCGACAAGATGTGACCACATCGCTGTCTGCATGGCGACGACGAGTTGAAACCGCTCGCGACGTAACTCGCGATAGAATTGGAGTCGTGCTGAGATACCACGGTGCTTTCCATCGCGGTCAAAGACCAAAACCCGATCGACATCGGGGTTACCAATTAACACAGGGGCATTGAGCGGGCGCGCCAGTACAGTGATTTCCGCGGATGCGTAGTTCTCCCGTAACAGTGAAATCGCTGGGGTCGAATTCAGCAAGTCGCCAATGCCATCAACGCGGATGATGAGTATCTTATTGATGTCAGGAAGCAGATCGCCATTTTTCAAGACACGAGGCAGCATGTTTTTTCCTTACCTGTGAAGTTAAAGTTGCCTTTATTATAACACAAAACGGAGAAGTAGGCAATCTTGAAGCTGCGCGCCGATACTCATCATATATCGTTGCATCAACACCCACCGATATGATATACTATAGGCATGCAGCACAAAGCACAAACCACGTCTGAGAGCAACCAAAAATCCTCAGCACTCCGTTTCTTTTTCGGGACGCTCGTCTTCGGTTCGATCCTTATTATCCTCACCTGTTATTGGATTATTTCCGCAGAAAACCGTGTCGTCTGGGAACTCACCGATTTCTCTATTTTTCCCACTGTCCTTTTCACATTCTTTCTGCTGGCACTCATAACCCCATTTCTCAAAAAGGTTTTCAAAAGTTTTGCCCCGACAGCGCGTGAACTCGCCCTGACATACACAATGGTATCGGTCGCGACGGCGCTTGCAGGGCACGACATTGTTCGGCAATTAGTGCCGATGATCGCCAATGCAGGGTGGTTCGCAACCCCCGAAAATGAATGGGCAGACCTCTTTTTCCGATTCATGCCAACATGGCTAACCATTACGGATCGGGGTATTCTACAGGGTTATTTTGAGGGAGATGATACGTTTTGGCAGCAGCAATACATGGAGGCGTGGTTGTGGCCCATTGTCGCGTGGAGTGGACTGGTAGTGGTTATTCTCTTTATGATGCTTTGTGTCAACATTATCATTAGGCGGCAGTGGATTGACCACGAGAAATTGAGTTATCCCTTAACGACGCTGCCTGTTGAACTACTTGGAAATACATCCGCGCTCTTTCGGAATAAACTGATTTGGCTCGGTTTTGGCATCGCATTTGGATTGGAAATTCTGGCGGGATTAAATTATCTTTTTCCCGTGATACCTTCCCTGAAAATTAAGTATCAGCTCTATTTTTCTGACCGACCGTGGAACGCTGTCGGACGTTTGCCGATCTATGTCTATCCGTTTGCGATCGGGTTTGGGTACCTTATGCCGTTGGATCTGTCGTTATCATTATGGTTTTTCTATCTTTTTTGGGGCGCGCAGCGCGTCTTTTTTAGCGCAACTGGATGGACAACCGCCATCGGTTTACAAACCGAACAACGTGGCGGGGCATGGCTCGGCATCGGGGCACTTGCACTTGTTACAAGTCGGCGACAGATTTGGGAAATACTTAGCGGCGTATTCTCCTTTAAATCTAAAGACGGTTTATACCGGCTTGCTGTTTTTGGATTGATAGTTAGTATGGCGTTGGTGTTGGTGTTCTGGTATTTTGCCGGATTATCGCCGTGGGTAGCGCTCGGCTATTTCGGCATCTATTTGGTGTTATGCATCGGCATGACACGTATGCGTGCCGAGCTTGGACCGCCGACACACGAACTGCACGGGATGCATCCCGACAGGATTATGTTATTATTCGGCGGTAGTCGTCCATTGGGCGCGCAAAATCTAACCAACACTACCTTATTGTCGTGGCTTGCGTATGGATACCGGTGCCACCCGATGCCGCATCAGTTGGAGGCTTTCAAAATCGGTAGGCATTTTCGTTTACCTGAGAATCGGTTGGTTGTGGCACTGATTGTGGCATCAATTGTCGGGACAATCATTTCGATTGTCGGGCATGTGGCAATTTATTATGAGTACCGATTTGCACAGTGGGGCGTTGGTGAATTTAACCGCTTGCAAAGCTGGATTATAGCACCGCGGGCACCGAATCTACCCGCGGTCCAGCATATCGCGTTTGGTTTTCTGTTCACCGGTGTACTGACGTTTCTGAAACGCCAGTTTTTGTGGTGGCCGTTTTACCCTGTCGGCTATGCTGTCGGCAACGGTTGGGCGATCGGTTGGATGTGGTTCTCAATCTTTTTAGGTTGGCTCTTTAAACAGGTACTCTTCGCGGGTGGTGGGGTGCGAGCCTATCGCAAAGCGTTACCGCTGTTCTTGGGTTTCGTATTCGGTCAGTTCCTTGCAGGAAGCTTCTGGAGTTTATTGGGAGTGATTTTGAATATGAATATGTACACCCTTTTTCCATAAAACATACGCTTGACCTACAGAAAAATGAATTAAAAATCTTTGAGTGCTTCTTCTTCGGATTCAAAGACACCGATGCTTTGGGTCAGCCCGATCGTATTGAAAATGTTACGGACCTGGGTAGATGGGTGTGCGACTCGTAAAACCTGCCCCTTTTCTCGCATCTTCCAGAGTAATCTGATGATTTCCCCGAAACCACTACTTGTGATGAAGCTCCGTCGTTCAAAGTTGAGTAAAACTTTTTCAGCGTCTTGAACCTCCACATCAGCGTAAGCGTCGCTTAAGATAGGCTCGGACGCATCAGTAAGGTAACCCGTAATGTCAAATATAGCGATCTTTCCTTCGTGTCGAACGGAGATTTGAGAATTTGCTCTCACCTAATCTTCGGGCAAGAAACCCAATGTTTTAACATTGGGAGGAATGCCCGCCTCCTGTGTTTTTCCTTGACGAAAAGTGTCAAAAATGTTAGACTATTCTTTGTAGTGTAAGGTTGAAAGTTATGCTGCTGTTTCGCTACCCCCGTGTGCGACTTGTGTAAAGCTACAGCACGATACGGAAAAGAAACAGACGCTTGAGGGAGACACACTCGCATTGTATCGGCTTAACCGCCAGCGAGAAATAGACTTTTAGCCCTGCTGCGGGGCTTCGTGGAGAGCGGTGGGTTGCCACCCTCTGTGAAGCGAGAAACAAGAACGAAGTACGAGGCAAACAGGCTTTTTACAAGCCCAATGCCTTTAGGCTTGGGTAGTTGACGATTCCCTCCTGTAAGATAAATCCTGAATTTGTTAAATCTGATTATTAGTTGGTATATAATCTATTAATCCTCAGTAAAAGTTCGTTGGATCGGTGTATGTTCTGGTTGTGAATGGACTACGGTGCCATCGTCAAGATGGAGCCATGTCTCAAATTGCCGCTTGCCTTCCTGTAACTGAATAACACGTGCACCACGCGGAAAACCTTCTCTGCCGTATGTATTGTAACCCGTGGCGCGGCCGTAACAGAGACGGATCCCGTGCAAATCGCCCCAGAAATCGTTGATATGCTCGTGTCCTACAAAAGTTCCCATGACATCACCGGCTTCGTGCATCGCAGCGAAAAATCCTGTGTTCACTTGAGGCGCGCATACGTTCTCATATTTCACGCCATAGCAGGTATGAAAATTCCACACCTCGTCATATTCCGGAATTGGGATGTGGAAAAAGGCAAGCGCAGGAAGTGGATGTCCCGCTTCAGCGGTAAACCTTGCGGATTCTTTTAGATACCATGCAATTTGATCCCGTCTAATCCAATCGTAGCCACCAATATCTGTTGACGCGTAACTCCCCGAATCAATAAAATAAAGCAGCGCAGCGGATGCATTCTCTTCAGAATACTTGATAGGTAAAGTGTAATTCCCGACACCGGATATTTCTTCGGGACCTGGTTCCGAGAGAGACAATTCGCTATCTTGCATAACTGCCATCAACTCGTGACGATCGGCGGTACCTTCGTCATCGTGGTTGCCGAAAACCGCAGTCCAGGGAATTCCGCATTCTTCTACAATTTTAACGACCTCTCGGAGGGAATCAGCGGCATCATCGCATCCACCACCAGATAAAATATCACCTGTTAACACAATTAAATCCGGAGATTCTGCTGATGCGATTTGTGTCATCAGTGCTGCTGATTGTTGATCAGCGGCTTCACCATTCTGCCAGTGAATATCAGTGAATTGCACGATTTTGAAACGCTGGTCGCTACGAAATTTCAATGTGTTTTTCATAATCTATTGTTCTCCCGGTGCATAATCGTAGCATAATTCCCAAATATTGCAAGTAAATTTGTGATTGCCGTCATCATTTAAGATGGAATTACAAGCACTGAAGACGCACTTACTCTATTAGATACGCCTATCGTTAAAAAGATAGTAAAAACCTTTTTTTTACCCGGCAGCGGTCCATAATCGGGAGCCATTGTCCTGTTTTCGCTTAAGGACTGAGAACTGAATGCCTCTGTTTGGATTGGTCTTGCTATATTCAATTTTTCGTGGTAACATATATGCCATGCGAAATGACCGTTTATCGAATACTTACGATATCCATACCACTGTCCTCTCAAATGAGGCGGTAGCGGAGGCGCATTATCTGTTACGTTGTGAGTGTGCTGAAATCGCTCAGCACGCACGTCCAGGGCAGTTTGTCCATGTGATGATTTCGCAAGATACGGGGATGCTGCTCCGCCGACCTTTCACAATCTATACAGTGGAAGGGCGTGAGATAACAATGCTCTATCAAATTATTGGTGAGGGGACGAAACGGTTGTCGGAGATGCCGAAAGGTGCACCGCTCCAAGTACTCGGACCCCTCGGTAATACTTTCGATTTTACTGTAAAACCTGAACCCGCAATCCTTGTGGGTGGCGGTGCTGGCATTGCTTCGCTCATGTTGTTGGCTGTGGCATTGCGTAGGAACGGTATACATACCTTGGGATTGGTGGGTGCGCAACATCACGCACGACTCTTAAGTGTGACAGATTTAGAATCTATCGGCATCTCGGTGCATATAGCTACAGATGATGGCAGCGTCGGGCATCACGGGTATGTCACTGACATCCTCACAGACCTACTTGAGGATACCGCTTGGCAGTGTCCAACGGTTTATGCGTGTGGCCCACACGGGATGCTTTCTGTCGTCGCAAAGATAACAGTTGGCTTTGAGGTGCCGACGCAAATTGCTATGGAGAATCGGATGGGGTGTGCCATGGGGGTCTGCCTCGGCTGTGTTTGCCCTGTCCGAACTGGTCCAAGTAGTGTGGAATATCAACGTGTTTGCACCGAGGGACCAGTCTTTAATGCAGTGGACGTTGCATGGGACGTTTAACAAATACTTGAAAAGAATATGCGCACTCGTATGAAATTGTGCTAAAACTAAGAAAAACTAAAACATGGAAACAACATTTTATCAGGAATTGACGACCAATAGCCTCCAAGGTGAAGTTCTTTCCGATGCTTGCTGTGAAAAGATACTAACTGGGTCGGAAGTGGAATTACTTCCGCTATTGGATGCTGCATATCAGGTTCGCAAAACCTATTTTCGGAATGAGGTTCAACTCCATATCCTGAACAATGCACAAAACGGTTACTGTCCAGAGGATTGTGGCTATTGCGCGCAGGCAAGTTCGGCAACGACAAACATTGAGGCTTATCCCTTAAAACCCGATGCTGAGATACTGGAGGAAGCGAAGCGTGCTTATGCGTCTGGCGCGTATCGTTACTGTATTGTTATGAGTGGGCGCGGTCCCTCGCCAAAGCGGGTCGCACACCTCGCGGAACTCATCCATACTGTGAAGGCACACTATCCGATTGAGGTGTGTCTCTCTGCCGGATTGATTGACGTAGCATCTGCCCATATCTTGAAAGAGGCAGGATTAGATAGATTGAACCATAATTTGAATACTTCTGAGGCGCACTATCCGAATATCTGTAGTACACACACTTATCAGGATAGGATGGAGACACTGCAAGCCGCGCAAACAGTTGGACTTGCCTGTTGTTCAGGTGTAATCGTTGGGATGGGTGAAGGAACGGATGACTTAATTAAGGTGGCGAAAGCACTCCGACAGCTTGAGGTAGCCTCATTACCCGTCAACTTTTTCTTACCGATATCCGGTACGCAGTTGTCGGAGTTTGATACGGAAACCCAGCGGCGTATGCCTACTACTTTAACGCCGGATTATTGTCTCCGAGTCCTGTGTCTGTATCGGTTCTTGAATCCGCAAGCAGAGATACGGGTCGCCGCAGGTAGAGAACATCATCTGCGGAGTATGGAAGTGATGGCACTCTATCCGGCAAATTCGATGTTTGTTGATGGCTATCTAAACGCTGAAGGTTCGGCGGCATCGCGGACGCTTGAGATGATTAGGGATGCCGGGTTTACGGTGAAAACAAACGCTGAAGACGCTGGACAACTCAATCAGGACGAAATAGAGAAAAGAGATGTACTTCTCAAAGAGTTAAAAGTGCTTCGACCGCGCATGGAATCTTAAAAGTAGTAGGCACACTCTGTTGTGCCGTAACTTTGCGTTAATAGCAATCGCATGCCTCTTCGGGAATCTTACTGAGAATTAGTTTCTCCATTTCAATTTTGTGGCTGGCATTATCAATGTCAATGCCAACAAGTCTACCTTCAGTATCATAACCCAAGTTGCTACTAACGGATTTTGAGCGTTTCAACACAGTTTTTCAGACGCTCTCCCCACCCCAGAGGGGTGATATTGCTTCGCAGTGAGAATAGAAAATGGTGTATTTAACTCTTGCACTCCAGCGGAGTGCTATGTGTATAAACAGGTGGCAACTTGCGTTATCATAATCAAGAAGAATACCTTCCGAGATTTCTCGACTTTCTACGCTGGGCTGCTCGGACAAGTTGATATAAAGTGAGTCGGTTTCTGGATAGTAGTTGAATTCCATGACTTGAATTCACGATTATCATCCAATTTGCGTTAGACCACCCATATACGGTTGTAGGACTGCAGGGATACGCACTGTGCTATCTGAATTCTGATACGTCTCAAGGAGCGCGATGACGATGCGTGGCAGTGCCGTACCGGACGCGTTGAGCGTATGGATGAACTCTGGTTTCGCGCCCGCTTCCGGACGGTAGCGGATATTCGCACGACGTGCTTGGAACGCCTCGAAGTTGCTACAGGAGGAGACCTCTAAAAATCGCTGTCGGGCAGGTGCCCACACCTCTATGTCATAACATTTCGCTGCAGCGAAACCGAGTTCCACTGTGCAATGTTGTACGACGCGGTAAGGCAAACCGAGTGCCTGCAAAACACTTTCGGCATTTTCCAATAAAGATTCGTGTTCGGCATAAGAGGTTTCAGGGGTAGTGAACTTCACCATCTCCACTTTGTCAAATTGATGGATGCGCTGTAAGCCTCGCGTGTCCTTACCGTAAGCACCCGCTTCACGTCGGAAACAGGGGGTATAGGCAGTATAGTAGATAGGTAAATCATCACTGGAGAGTATTTCGTCCGCGAAGAGGTTCGTCACGGGGACTTCAGCCGTTGGAATGAGAAACAGATCGCTATCGGGGTTCTCTTCGTCTCTGTCGCAGCGGTACATGTCTGCCTCAAATTTAGGGAGTTGTCCTGTCCCTGTCATTGTCGGTCGATTGGCAAGAAACGGCGGTGAGACTTCGGTATAGCCGTGTTGCGTCGTATGCAGATCGAGCATGAATTGAATCAGTGCCCGTTCTAACCGCGCCCCTAAGCCTTTGAAAAGCACAAAATTGCTGCCTGCGACCTTAGCACCGCGTTGAAAATCGACGATATCCAATTGTTCTGCGATTTCCCAGTGCGGTTTCAGTTCAAAATCAAAATTGGGCAATTCACCCCACGTCTTGATTTCGATGTTATCGTCTTCGCTGGTGCCGACAGGTGTGCTTGCCTCTGGCATATTCGGAATGGTCAGCAGAATTGCGTCTATCTCAGTTTTTGTATCGTTGTTTTCTGCTGTAAGTTCCTTGATTTTTTGCGACAATTCCCGCATCTCCGCGATAGTCTCGGTTGCATCTTGTTTTGCTTTTTTGCGCTCAGCGATCTGTTGCGAGACTTGGTTTTGATGCGCTTTCAAGGATTGTGTATGCGTCAGATTCTCACGCCAGCGTGTATCCAGTTCTACCAACTGGTCTAAATCAGCTTCCGTATGCCGATCTGCCAACATCTGACGCACAGCTTCGGTATTTTCGCGAATAAATTTAAGATCAATCACGGCAGTGCCGATCCTCCATTTTTTAGATTTATGAGTGTCTGTTTAGTGTCCGGTCCGTCAACTATATTGTTGCCAATAATCGGGAAAACAGTCCTGTAACGAAAAAACCACAGCATTGTAAAACACAACCTGTGGCTAATTCGGTAGAATAAAAACGGGCCCGACGGGACTTGAACCCGCGACCTCCTGCGTGACAGGCAGGCGCGCTAAACCAACTGCGCCACGAGCCCATAAAAAATTCCTAACAGGTAGGCGGGACAGGACTTGAACCTGTGACCTACAGCTTGTAAGGCTGTCGCTCTAGCCACCTGAGCTACCCGCCCAAAATGAGATTTTGGTATTATCTCACCTCAAGGACGTTATTAAGTATACCACAGAGTTTAGTGTTTGTCAAGAAAAAATTGCTTTTTTCCAAAAAAATAATCAAAAGCAACCCTTATCGAAATAATTTTCAAACATTGCTTGCCGGTTGATCCTAATTGCAGAACAAATTCCGCACCGGCGCTAATACTCCGTTGGCTTGTCGTTGCCCCGGTAAGGTCGCGTGCCACGGACAAGCACTCTCCGCGGATTTTCTTCCCACGTAAGTTCATCCGCACTGTGATAACCGAGTGTCATACTCATCCGTGTGCTATCTGTGTGATTGATGCCTGCCGAATGGATGATCATGCTATCAATCGCGAGCAAGCCACCTGCCGGCATCGGTAACGGGATTGCTTGACTCGCGGCGATCTCTTGAACGGCATCATCTTTGAGATCAGCGAATGCAGGTAGATGGTGTGATCCGGGGACAACTCGTGTGCAACCGTTCTCCAAATTTGTGTCCTCCAGATAGACCAAGACCGTCGCTATTGTCCGAGACCAATGACGGACATCACGATGCAACGCGAGCGAATGGCTTGTCCCCGCATCTCGGAGATAGATATGATTATGGCGATTTAACACGAATTCTATATCCGAACCCAATAGCGATTCCAGTGGATTAAGAATTTCATCACATGTAATCGTTTCTCGGAAAATACCGCCGCGTTCCCAGATCGCGGAGATACGGATGATCCTATCATCTTGACGCGCAACAGGTTCTACAGCTTCCGATATGTCCTTCAACGCTGCCGCTTTTAACGCCTCAACGTGATCGGTAGAGAGTTGGGTCGGAAATTTGATGAAGCCGTTGTGACGAAACAGTTGGATTTCTTGCGGAGTCAGTTCCATCGGTTCCTTCCATCCTTTCTTTGGACAGCTCCTTTCGTCCTGAATGTGTGTATGATTCATAAGAATAATAGGTTAAGATTGAATCTATACACACACGTATGATGATGGTAAATTCCCTGTAGGAAAATCAGATGGCGAAGCCATAAGATTGCCCTTTTCGGGTTATATGTTGCCCCTTCCCGATCGTAGTGTCCGAGAGGAATCAGACGAAGGGAGTATCCTTAGCATCTGTCCGAACCACAGGAGAGATGCGTTTGAGAAACATCGTTTCAGTTGCCACACTGAGACACTACGATATATTACGGTAGTCAATGGTTTAACTCATGGAGTGAACCTTTGGCATAGGCTTCGCACAAGCCCCGTTCTTTGGGGCGGGGTCACTGACTGCATTCAGAATCAGTTGTGAGATGTCAGTATAGCAGCGATTGTAATACGGGTCAACAGTGAAGTGTGGTTGTTCCAGAGTTATTCAATTCACGGTATTTCACTGATTCCCGACTGCTGATGGCTATAAACCGATGCTGCCCGAATCGCACAATTTAGTAACGAAAAATGTAGATATTTCGTTTTATTTTATGACATACTACAGAAATCGGAAAACAAACATGAGGAAAAAAATATGAAAAGGTATTGTTTTTGTCTGCTGGGACTTTCTCTGGCAATATTGTCTGGGTGTATGAGCATGTCGGGGTATAAAGAGGTTTCATTATATGAAGCGGCTTCACTACGCCATCATGCGTATACAACCGCTACAACGCCTGCCACCACTAAGGAGTGGCGTGCCCTTATTTCGGAATTCCAAAAGGTTATTGATGCGGATGTCCAGGGTCCGTCAGCAGATGACGCACAATACGCGATCGCTTCAAGTTGGATGTGGAGCATCAGGATTGGTGACACCGAGGGCCCGCAGCAGGCGATTAAAGCACTCCGAAAACTAATTTACACCTATCCTAACTCGGAGTATGTACCGCTTGCTCACTACTGGTTAGGACGTTGCTACGATTATATTGGCGACGAGCATCAGGCTATCACGCAATACCAATTGGTCGAGAACCGTTATGCAGATTCTGAAGTATCGGACCCTGCTAAGTTGGCATTAGCGCGCGCGTATACGAGGCAAGGTTATGGCAGCCTTGCCGATGCTTCAACACATCAGAAAATCGGTGCTGCTGATGATGAACTACAAGCACTCAAGACGCAACAAAAACCGGTTATATTACCTGCTAAAGACAAAGTTCAAACACAATCACAACATCAGCCCAAACGCCGTGAGCCTCCAAGTCTACCTAAAGACAGCACGGTTCAAACGCAACCGCAGCATCAGTCTAAACAACAAGTTCGACGACCTCAACAGCCAAAACCGACAGCCCCGGTTCCAGGCCCTGAACCATTAACGCCGGGATCACTGACGCGTGAATTTGGATTGACTGCAAAGACTATTGTTATTGACCCTGGACACGGTGGCAAAGATCCGGGGGCATTAGGCAGAGACACGCTTCACGAAAAAGGGGTTGTGCTGAGTATCTCGCACAAACTTCGTGACGCTTTAACCGAAAGAGGTTATACTGTATTCATGACACGTGATACCAACCGCTTTATTCCATTAAAAAAACGTACCGAATTCGCAACGCAACACAAGGCAGATCTTTTTCTAAGTATCCATGCCAACTCCGCCACGAGTTCAAAAGCGAATGGGATTGAAACCTACTACCTGAATGTTAACAGTACAGACAGTACCTCCGAAAAGATCGCAGCGCGAGAAAATATAGACTCTGGCTATAGTATCCAAGAGCTGGAAACGTTGTTGAAGGGGTTAATACAGGAAAGCAAAAGTGAAGACAGTAAACGTTTGGCGAGGCACGTGCAGCAGTCGTTGGTGGAAGCTACTGGAGCGATTGACCGCGGGGTGAAGCATGCGCGTTTTGTTGTTCTAATAGGTACAAAGGTCCCTGCGATACTCATTGAAACTGGGTTCTTGACAAATTCGGTGGAAGGCCGGAAACTCGCGACCTCAGCGTATCAGCATAAAATTGCCACTGCTATCGCACAAGGCGTTGATAAGTTTTTGGGGAAGACCGGCGAATCACCTTTTGTTAGAGCTGGGGGGCCGAAACTTGCCGCTAAGCGTGTTGAGGGGAGCAGATGATGTTTTTGAGTAGACATACAAGTCAACGGCTATCGTACGCAATAACGACAATCTTTTTTATGTGTATGTTGCTCTGGTGTATTATCGGTGGGTTTCGTCTTGCCGAAGCACAGCAAGCAGAGATTGCGATTGTTGTACCGTCAGCGACCTCTCGGGTATCTGAGGGGGATGTCCAATATGCGCGTTCTGTTGCTAAAAGATTCAACCGAATGCTTAACGGTATCGGATTAACCGCTGTCACCCTCGAAGAGACATCCGTCTCTGAAGCCCAACTCAAATCCCTTCGTTTAATTGTTCTTCCACTAAACCCTGCGATTACAGCGAAAACTGCGAACTTATTGAAGAGTTTCGTAGTAAGTGGTGGTAAACTGTTCGTAACCTATACTTTACCTGATGCAGTGGCACCGCTTCTCGGCTTGCGCCAAATAAATTGGCTGAAACAAGAGGCACCTGGGCATTTTGCTTCGATTCAGCTGAATGCTCCCGATATACTTGATCTGCCAGCATCTATCAGACAGGCTTCTTGGAACATTACAGTGGCAGAACCGACAACACCCGGGACGAAGATTATCGGATACTGGCACAATGCCAAGGGAGAATCTACGGGTTTACCGGCACTCTCTGTCGGAAAGACAGGGATCTTCTTCAGCCATATTTTCCTTCCAGACGACATCCAGCGTAAGATGCAGATGCTTGCTGCACTCTTAGGACATATCGTGCCAGAATTTCGGCGCACTTTTGCCAAACGGGCGATAGCGACGATGACAACTGTTGGACATACAAAGGATCTTGAGGCGTTGAAGCAATTTGTCCAACAGAGCGGTGTACCTGAAGCAAGCCAAGTTTTAAAAACAGGCGAAGATTTAATGCGGCAGGCACGCACTGCGTATGATGATGAGATTTACAATACGACGATAACCACAGCCCGCGCATGCAGAGCGGCATTTTCAAAAGCGTATTTCCTATCGCACGTAAGTATTGAAACCGAGGGACGCGCGGTATGGAATCACTCTGGACTTGGTGCCTACCCGGGAGATTGGGACCGATCCGCCAAGGAATTAGCGGCAGCAGGCGTGAACATGATTCTCCCGAACATGGCGTGGGCAGGTGTGGCACATTATCCGAGTAAAATTTTGCCACAAAGCAAGAGATTTACGCAGTACGGCGATCAACTTGCGCAATGCGTTACGGCGGCACGTCAGCACGGTTTGGAGGTTCATGTCTGGAAAATCACGTGGAATTTGGAAGGCGCGTCGAAAGAATTTGTCGAAAAAGTGCGAGAAGCGGGACGTACGCAAGTCTCTGCAACTGGGCAAGCACTCAATTGGCTCTGCCCTTCGCATCCAAAAAATGTGCGGCTGGAGTTGGAGAGTGCTCTTGAAATCGTAGCGAACTACGATGTAGATGGCATCCATCTGGATTATATTCGTTATCCGGGGAGCCATGCGTGTTACTGTGAAGGGTGCCGTAAGAGGTTCGTGCTCGCGACGCGACTGCAGATTGATGAATGGCCCGCTGCTGTCTTGCCAAAAACGGGTATGTATAACGAAAAGTATACCGAGTGGCGGGTACAACAGATTACACGTTTGGTGCGCTTGCTCCACAAACGGCTACGCGAGACTGACCCTGACATCAAACTTTCTGCTGCGGTTTTCGGCTGGTATCCCGGATGTATCACTACTATCGGACAGGATTGGATTGCGTGGGCAAAGGCGGGTTACCTCGATTTCGTGTGTCCGATGAACTATACGGAAGAGACCGACTATTTCACGGAATTGTTAGTCAACCAACTCGCACTGATGCCTAAGAACGTTGCTATTTATCCCGGTATCGGCGCGACTGCCTCTAATTCGCTACTGACATCAGATGCGGTCGTTGAGCAGATATATCTGTCCCGTAACTTAGGCGCGTCGGGATGGACAATTTTTGACTATTCCCTTGACGTTTCTGAGGTTGTGTTACCTGCACTCACACTCGGGGTCGCGAAACGCAAAGCGAAAGCACCGCATTGACAAGCACATTTACTTTTGTTTTCTGTCGCGGTTGTAGAATATTTTCATAACTGTTTCTCCGCGCTTGGGCAATTGAACCCTAATTTCTCAATGATCTTATCCGGGATTCTACTTGCATATTGTTCATAAATCGTGTAAACTAAATTGAACGTAAGATTTCTGTAAATGTCCTTTCTAAACGTACACGCGGGGGACGCGAAACGACAAAGGCATATTTATGTGGCAGGTTACGGACAAGTGGGGGAATCTTATTGAATTAACCGATGAAAGATGGCGGCATATCCTTGAAAATCATTGGGAATTGAAAGAACACCTTGACACCATTCTTGAGACAGTCCAAACAGGCAGAAGAAAGCAGTCCGCTATAGACCCCTACAAATATACCTATTATAAAGATTTTGACAACTTACCTTACAATTACACCCGCGTTGTTGTTATTGTTAAACTGATTCGGAACAATTTCATTATTACCGCGTACCCTATAAGAAAAAGGAGACCTTATGAATCCCAATAAAGACAGACTTAAGATTGTCTATGACCGGGAAGCAGATGTACTCTATGTGACAAAAGGCACACCCGAACATACTGACTATGTTGAATACACCGAAGATGTCATTCTACGATTCCATCCAGAGACGCAACAGTTAGTAGGTTTTACCCTCATTGATTTTTCTGAGCACTTTGCCCAGAAAGGTTCAGATATCGCACTGCCTTTTGGTGTAGACTTTCATGCAGAGACTGTGCCGCGTGCTTAAAGATGTTCTAAATACAGGGTGTAGGAACTCTCTGCTTTACAGAAGATTAAAGGAGATATTTTAATTAATGGCGCAAAGACCGAATATTCTATTTTTGATGAGTGATGAACATAGTCCGCACGCTATGGGGTATGAAGGTAATTCCATTGTACAGACACCGAACCTTGATCAACTCGCAGCATCCAGCACCTATTTTGAGGGCGCGTACTGCCAAGTACCGCTCTGCACACCTTCTCGGATGTGTATGCTAACGGGACAATACGCGCATCGCTGCTCCGCATGGAATAACGGATCTATCCTATTTCCTGAGCATCTCACGATGCCTGCGCATTTCGCACAGCACGGCTATGCAACCGCACTTGTCGGAAAGATGCATTTCGGTGGGAAAGAGCAGAACAACGGCTTTCAGTCTCGACCTTACGGCGATCTACGCGGCTATGCTGGACACCAAACCGACCCACTGAATCCGCCATCTCGCATACGACAACGGACACGATTGGCAGGCGTTACCGAAATCCCGACCAGTCTCCTACAAGAACGCGTTATTAACGAAGAGACACTTGAATATTTGAGATCGCAACCTTCAGATCAACCGTGGTTCTTGCTCGCAAGTTATAGCCGTCCACACTTTCCGCTCACAGCACCGAAGCGACTCCTTGATAAATATTGGCCCGATAATGTAGATATGCCCAACATTCCACCGGGTCACTTAGAGCAGACACACCCCTTCGCGAAAGGTTTGCGCGATAATTTCAATACGGAGGATATCCCACCCGAAGAAGCCCGAAAAGCGAGAGCGGCTTACTATGCCTGTTGTGAATTTTTGGACGAAACTGTTGGAGATTTGCTCACACTTCTGGAACGCGATGGATTTTTAGATAATACTATTATCGTTTATACAACCGATCACGGTGAGATGGCAGGTGAACACGGGCAGTGGTGGAAATCCAGTTACTACGAAGCAGCAGCACGCGTGCCGTTAATCGTGTCGGATCGGCAGCTGCAGCAATCACACGGCGCACGCATAACAGCACCTGTCGAGTTAAACGATCTCTTCCCGACTTTATGTGCGAGAGCAGGCATCCCTACTCCGGATGGTTTAGATGGCGATGATTTAACGCGTCTGATGTCCGGGAACGCTGAAGGTTGGCGCAACACTGCGATTACCGAATACTGGGCAAATCAGACGACGGGGCCAATGCGTATGCTCCGCACCCCTCGCTATAAATATGTCGCTTTCCCTGAACATGAATCCATTCTCTTCGATTTGGAGACAGACCTGGATGAATTTGAGAACCTCGCTGGACAAGCGGCGTATCGGGAATTAGAAGTGTCCCTCCACGAACAACTCATGGGTGGTTTCTCATGGGAATCTGTTGCTGAACAGATGGCAACGGATAGGGTACGCAGCCAAGATTTCAAGGAACCGTGGGGTCGAGGTACTCCGAACCAGTATACATTACCTGATGGTCGTATTGTAGATGCCGAGACCTGCCTTTATCGGCCTTCACTAAGAGACGAGGATTGAGAAGAACATTCTGAGCCGATAACAAGAATGGGAGACATGTACACGCTTGGCTGCTGATACTTTTAAGGACAATTTTGGGGAAAATAGTAGGTCAAACCTAAAAATTCGATTTTCCGCTATTCTCGTAGGGGTACTCTTAGTAGGTGGAATGTGTGCAATCACACCCTACAACAACTATTTCCTACAAAATACCAAAATTGCAGGCAATCATCTCCCTGTCGGTTCAATCTTCGGACTTCTCATTCTGGTGTTCCTTGTCAATGTGCCGTTACGGAAGTTGATGCGGAACGGACGTTTTGCCTTCTCCGCACCCGAATTGACTGTTATTTGGATGATGCTAATCGTGGCGGTAGGCATTCCGTCAATGGGGTTGCTGCAATTTCTGCTGCCCTCCCTTGTCGCGCTCCAATACTTCGCAACGACGGAAAACGATTGGTCCGAAACGCTCCATCCACATATCCCTGAGTGGCTCGTTATCACAGATACGCGGGCTGTAACGGACTTTTATGAAGGTATTTCTCCGGGTGAAAGTGTCCCGTGGATGTTCTGGATCCAGCCCTTGCTTATCTGGGGACTTTTCGTCCTCGTTTTCTATTTCACAACACTCTGCCTCTCGACAATCCTTCGCAAGCAGTGGGTGGAACGTGAGAGGTTTTCGTTTCCCTTAATCCAGATTCCGATACAACTCGCCGCAGAACCCGCACGTGGTAAACTTCTCAACGCCTTTTTTAAAAACAGACTCCTCTGGGCAGGGATGGCATTGCCGGTAGTGTTGCACCTTATCAACGGGTTGCACGCGCATTTCCCAACAGTGCCAGAGATTCCGCTTATTTACAATATCTACACCGTCTTTACTGAAAAACCGTGGCATACACTCGGATGGTGGCCCGCGATGCGGTTCGTCATCTATTTTTCGGTTATCGGGATCGCCTCTCTACTCACGCTTGAGGTGTCGTTCAGCCTCTGGTTCTTCTACCTCTTTTTCAAACTCCAATATATAATCATGAATGCGATCGGACTCAGCATCGGTCCGTGGATTAGTTGTAGTCGTCAGGTGATGGGTGGCTATCTCGTTTTTGTTCCCGCCGTTTTCTGGATAGGGCGTGAGCATATCGTGGCGATTTTTAGAAAGACGTTTGGTTTGGGACACACAAGGACAAGCAGTTCTACTCTGGCTGGACAACCGATAGACGATGCCAACGAACCGCTTTCGTATCGCATCGCACTGCTCGGATTTCTCTTCGGATTTGTCACTCTGGTCGTGTTTTTAGTTGTTGCAGGCATAACAACGTGGGTTGCCGTTGTGACGCTGCTCTCTATTTTTATTACGTCTGTGGTGTTATCTTGGATGGTCGTCAACGGCGGTTTGTTGCTTGTGCAAGCCCCTTTTTTTCCGTCAGAATACATTGATATTACTTTGGGCTCCAACGCATTAGGGCATAAGAGTCTCGCAATCCTGAGTTTCCAACGCACATTTCTGCGGGATTGGGGCGAGTTTATGATGCCAAACTTCCTACACAGTTTCAAGGCGGCGGATGAGGTGAAACTCGCACGCCGACGCGTTGTACCGATTTTGGGCATCGCAATCGTTGTCGCAATTCTCATCTCTGTTTATGCCTCATTGACGCTGATTTACGACAAGGGGGCCTTGTTTTTACAGAGTTGGTCTTTCGTTGTCGCACCGCGGAACTATTTCCAACGGATGAACAATCTCATCCAATTTCCTGTTGAGACGAAGTGGGGCGAGGTCTACAGTATGATTGCTGGCGCAGGATTTACGGGCTTTATGCTCTGGATGCGGCAGCACTTCGTCTGGTGGTCCCTGCATCCGATCGGTTATCTGCTCGGGGCGACGTATCCGCCGTTTCATCTCTGGTCGTCAATTCTGATTGGATGGTTCATTAAATACATGGCACTGAAATTTGGCGGTGCCTCGACGTATCGGAAGATTCGACCCGTCGCCTTCGGCTTGATTTTCGGTGAATATGTGATGGTAGCGTTATGGATGATAGTCGGGATGTTTACAGGCATCGGTTATTTCGCGTTACCATCGTAATTTTTGTGCGATTTTTTTTAAGTTATGCACGTTTTCTACTGTAAAATTGTGTCTTTAATAGATAACATTGGTAAATTATAAAAATAATACCATTTCTATTTGAATACCTCTCAATACGCATGTAGCATGAACTTTTAGTTTGTACTGTGGTAGGAGTTTCTAATCCTGACTTTTTCAATGTAGGTTGGGGGGAGCGGTAAATGACTAAGAACCGTCCTTTTTGATTCCATACCGCATAGCGAAACCCAACAGACTAACGGATTTACTTTGTGATTGTGGCGTGTGTCGTGCTTGCAAAGCGCGTCTACCAGCAGATGGCATCTCTACATATCACCAAAGATGAGCCCAGAATTGTTTCAAAGGAGTTGATTGGTGAAGACACATATATTTCAAAAAGTTTTATGGCTTTGTTTACTATTGATATCGGTTGTCGGATACGCGCAGGAGGCACCCGAGACGTGGATGCCTGATCCGGTGTTGCGTGAAGCAGTTCGGGAAGCACTTGAGCTACCAGCCGAAGTGCCTTTGACGAAAAAACACATGCAAGATTTGGATATATTCATAGCAGAAGGCAGAGGGATTTCTGACCTCACGGGATTGGAGTTTGCTATAAATCTTAGAGAAACAAATCTCGGTGATAATTCAATAACAGATTTGCGTCCGCTGGCGAATCTCGCCCATTTAGAGGAACTCGGTCTGCCTGAGAATAGGATTTCGGATATAAGTCCACTGGCGGGGTTGCCGAATCTTTTGCAACTGATTATTTCACTTAACCCTATTTCAGACCTCAGCCCACTGGCGGGATTACCGAAATTTAGGAAGTTGATAGCTCGTGGGATTTGGACAACAGATTTTAGTCCGCTGGAGGGATTGGGTTTTGACATTTTTGCCGATGAAATCTGTGAAATTGCGCCCTTTCTGTCACCTGTTACGGAACGGATTCAGGACAGAACCTTCCCGTCAATAACATTTGATTTTCACGATCTCGGACACAAAACAAACCCTACAAAATGGCTGAATCGGTGGGACGACCCCGATATATTTTATGATGTCGTCACTAATTACGATATGCATTATTACTCGACGCGTTTCGGTTTGAGATGGAATCTGACGCCGACAGAGATTATTGTAGGTTTATCAACACAGCTTGCTGGAAATATTGAAGAGGTCCTCGAAGAATGGAAAAAATACACCGATAAGAATCCGAATATGCTCTTTATCCCTACGGTCGCTGTTCATGCTTACGACTTCAATGAGATACCTCCAGATTCTGATCTTTGGCTGAGAGATGCCAACGGACAAATCATCAAAAGAGACGGTATCCCTTGGGATGAATGGGTGCTTGACATCCTAAACCCAGAATTTCAACAACTGACCATAGATCGTGTTGTGGGAATTGCAGAATGTGGATTCTTTGATGGTGTTATGTTCGATTCATGGGACCGTTATCATCAGTACTACTACGGTAAGTATTTTAACATTAGTGATGAAGTTGTTGTACAGGCGTACATATCAATCCTAAAAGGCATACGGGAACGCGTCCGAGATGACTTCCTTATACTCGTCAATAGAAACGATAAAAAATCGCCACGGTATGCGGAATGGATCAACGGTAGTTTTATGGAAACAACCCCAGATCTTCAAAACGGCTACTCTTATAGGAAACTCAAGGGGATCGAAGAAGCACTCCTCTGGAATGAGAAGCATCTCCGTGAACCGAGAATCAATGTAGTACAAGGACAAAATATAGATGAACCTATTGATAGTCCTGATAACCTCCGCAGCATGCGGATCTTTACAACGCTGTCTCTGACACACTCCGATGGTTATAGTGCATTTGAAGCACCAATCATCTGGCACGATTTTTATGATGCTGATCTCGGAAAACCTATTGGGGAGAAGGGACAACGCTGTGACGGTTGTGATGGACTCTTTATCCGCGAATTTACAAACGGCTGGGCAGTCTATAACCGCAGTGGACAGCCACAAAAGATCCAACTGCCCATACAAGTCACCGGTGTCGCAAGTGGTATCACAAGCACAACACACATCGTCCCGGATTTAGATGGTGAGATGTATCTTAAACAGGAACCAGACACTACTGGTGATGGCACCGTCAAAGTGTTAGCGTTAGAACTTACGATAGAGGACCTCTCAAAATGGATGCCGGATGCCGCGCTGCAAGCAGTGGTTCGGGAGACACTTGAGGAACTCGGGCTACCCGCATCAGCACCCTTTACGAAAGAGAAGATGCTACAATTGACTTCTCTGAATGCAAATCACAGAGGCATTGTTGATATAACAGGGTTAGAATTTGCGGCGAACCTTGAAGAGTTATACCTTGGTGGTAGAAATCGTATCACAGACCTCCGTCCACTTGCGAATTTAACAAATCTCACCCACTTGCATATCTGGCATCGTGAGGTAGCGGACCTGCCCCCAGTTACAAATCTGGATATAAGTCCGCTATCAGGACTGATCAACTTAGAGTTCCTCGTCCTTGAAAGGAGTGGTATTTCGGATATAAGTCCGCTTGCTGGGCTTATTAACTTAGACGAGCTCTCTCTTATAGATAACGACATTTCGGATATAAGCCCGCTTACTGGGTTGAAGAAACTTCGTGCTTTGTATCTGAGCCACAATCAAATCGTAGATTTTAGCCCACTTGCGGGACTTACGAATTTGGAGACGTTGCAGATTGATGATAACTTAGGGACGGATTTTAGTCCGCTTGCTGCTTTGAATCTCAAAGACTTCCGGTCTGATGTGGATGTGAATGGCGATGGCGTTGTGAATATCCTTGACTTAGTGATAGTGGCAAACGCGCTTGGCGAGAATGAACCCGATCTGAATGGCGATGGTGTTGTGAATATTCAGGACTTGGTTGTTGTGGCAAATGCGTTTTGAGTAAGGAGACTCTTCTATGACAATAAGAAAGATATTCTGTAAACCGTTAGGGTTTCAGTTGCTATTCGTTTTTGTTATGGGCATGTTTGTCTACAATGCTTTTGTCTATGCAGAAGATGCGGAACAATGGATGCCGGATCCTGCACTCCGACAGGCGATCCGTGAAGAACTTAAACTGCCAGCAGACGCACCCTTGACCAAAGCGGAAATGCTACAGATGACGCGATTGCATGCGATAGAAAAAGGAATTGTGAATATCCAAGGCTTAGGATTCGCGGTAAATCTTATTGAGCTTGATTTAGCCGGTAACGCCATAAAGGACATAAGTCCGCTTCAGAGTTTGATGCAACTGACGCACCTGGGTCTGGGGTCTACCAACCTGTCAGATTTATCGCCATTAGCATCCCTGAAATCCCTTGTAGATATGGATTTAGGAGACAACCAAATATCAGATTTATCGCCACTCTCCGCACTAACAGCTCTTACAAAATTGGATTTACAGTACAATCAAATCTCAGATTTGTCCCCATTAGCCGATCTGATATCCCTGAGAGATATAAACTTGATAAATAACCCGATCAACGATTTAGGTCCACTTTCAAATCTCACGAATTTAGAAATGTTAGATATTTATTATGGTAAAATTTCAGATGTGTCTCCGCTTGCGGGTCTTGAGAATCTTCCGATATTAATAATGCACCCCACATTGCGTGCCGTAGTCCGAAAGGAACTTCGTTTGTCTGATGTAGTGCCCTTGACCAAAGACAATATTAAACAACTAACAAAATTGCATGCGTGGAAAAAAGGCGTTGTGAATGTCCAAGGCTTAGAATTTGCGGTAAACCTGACAGAACTCGATTTAGCCGGTAACCCCATAGAAGACATAAATCCACTTCAAGAGCTGACGAACCTGACGCGCCTGGGTTTAGGTGCTACCAATTTGTCAGTTTCAGATTTATCGCTACTCTCCACACTAACATCCCTTAGGTATTTAGCTTTATGGGACAACCAAATCTCAGATATATCACCATTAGCTTCTCTGACATCCCTTGTAGCTCTGGATTTAGGGGGTAACCAAATCTCAGATATATCGCCACTCTCCGAACTCACAGACCTTGTAGAGCTGGCTTTAGGTGACAATCAAATCTCGGATTTATCACCACTCTCCGCACTGATAGAACTCAGAAATTTAAGCTTGAGTAATAATCCGCTCAGCGATTTACGTCCACTTTCAAATCTCACGAACTTAGAAGTATTGGATCTCACTTATTGTAAAGTTTCAGATGTGTCTCCACTCGCGGGACTGGAGAATCTTCGGGTGTTAAAGATGCACCACAATTTGACGAGAGATTTCTCAGCACTTTCAGGACTGACGAATCTCACAGACTTTGATTACGGTGGCATCTGCGAGATCGCTCCGTTTCCGCCACCTGTTACAGAACGCATTGCGAATAGAACTTTCCCTTCAATAACATTTTCAGCGAACAGCCTTATCTACAATACAGAACCGGTAAGACGGTTGACGTGGTGGAATGATCCTGATATTTTCTATGATGTCGCAACGAATCACGATATGCACCATTACTCGCATCGTTTCGGTTTAGCGTGGCATTTGACCCTGATAGAGCCGGGCTATGGTTTATCAACCCGGCTTGCTGGAAACCCTGGAGCCGTAATGGACGAATACGAAAAATATGCCCAACGTAATCCGAATATGCTATTCATCCCTACAATTGCGGTTCATGCCCACATGGATTTAGATGCTTTCCCACCAGATTCGGACTTTTGGCTGAGAGATCCTGATGGGCAAATTATAGAAAATGACTATGCTCCTTGGGATGAATGGCTGCTTGACATTCTAAACCCAGAACTTCAACAACTTATCATAGAACGTGTTGTCGGAATTGCGGAATGCGGATACTTTAATGGTGTTATGTTCGATTCATGGGCACCTTTCCATTTCGGCATCTACGAAGAGCTCTACAACATTGGAAACGAAGAAGTTATACAAGCATATATAACGATCTTAAAAGGCATACGAGCGCGGGTCCGAGATGACTTCCTGATACTCGTCAATAGGAACGAGAGAAAATCGCCACACTATGCGGAGTGGATCAATGGGAGTTACATGGAAATAAACTCTGATCCGCTGTTTGGCTACACTTATAAGAAACTCATTGAGGTCGAAGATTCGCTACTCTGGAATGAGGAGCATCTGCGTGAACCGAGAATCAATGTTTTGCATGGAGAGAGTGTAGATCAATCTATTAATAGTCCTGATAGTCTACGCTGGATGCGTGTTATTACAACGCTGTCTCTTACACACTCTGATGGCTATTGCACTTTCAGAGCACCAGTTGATGGCGGGGCAAACATGTGGTATGATTTTTATGATGCCGATCTCGGAAGACCTGTTGGGGAAAAGGGACAACTCTGTGACGGTTGCGACGGCCTCTTTATCCGTGAGTTCACAAACGGATGGGCAGTCTATAACCGCAGTGGACAGCCACAAAAAATCCAACTCCCCGGACAAGTCACTGGTGTCGCAAGTGGTATTGCAAGCACAACACACATCGTCCCCGATTTAGATGGCGAGATGTATCTTAAACAGGAACCAGACACTACTGGCGATGGCACCGTCAAAGTGTTAGCGTTAGAACTTACGATAGGGGATATATCAGAATGGATGCCGGACACTGCATTGCAGGCAGTGGTTCGGGAGGCACTCGAGGAACTCGGGCTACCTACATCAGCACCGTTTACGAAAGAGAAGATGTTACAATTGACTTCTCTGAATGCAAATCACAGAGGCATTGTAGATCTAACAGGTTTAGAATTTGCGCTGTCTCTAAAAGAATTACACCTTGGGGGTAGAAATCGTATCACAGACCTCCGGCCGCTCGCGAACTTAAAAAATCTCACCCACTTACATATCTGGCATCGTGAGGTAGCGGACCTGCCCCCAGTTACAAATTTGGATATAAGTCCGCTATCAGGACTTATCAACTTAGAGTACCTCGTCCTCGAAAATAGTGGTATTTCGGATATAAGTCTGCTTACGGAACTGAAAGCACTTCAAGGTTTAGGTCTTTCAGCTAACGACATAGAGGATATCAATCCGTTGGCAGGACTGAAAAAACTCCAACGTTTGGATCTTTCAGATAACAATATAGAAGACCTTAGTCCGCTGGCGGGGCTCACAAATCTGCGGGAGTTGAGGATTAGGGACAATCCGGCAACCGATTTCAGTCCGCTTGCCGCTTTGAACCTTACGGACCTTCACTATGATGTTGATGTGAACGAAGATGGCGTTGTGAATATTCAGGATTTAGTTATTGTCGCGAATGCGCTTGGCGAAGCGGCCCCCGACCTCAACGGTGATGGTGTTGTAAATATTCAGGATTTAGTTATTGTTGCGAATGCGTTTTGAAGGAGTTATGTCATGCACGCCAATGAAAACAAGCTCACGGCTACATGGAAAGAAGGGGCAAAAACCCGACATGCTGTTACTGGAATTCGGACGTGGCATGTCAATCTGAACCCGCGCGCGATGCCGAGTCTGGGCTTCGCCAAAGGGCAGTGGCAGAAACCGGCTACCCAGACAGCGCACGTTGACTGGCGCGGTCCCTTTGCGACGCAAGCGGGGGCGTTAATCGTAGAAATAACGACTGATAAGGGCTTAAAAGGATACGGTCTCGGTGGTGGGGGGCTTGCTGGCGCGCTGGTTATTGAGAAACATCTCCAACACTTTGTCATTGGTCGCGATCCGCTTGATGTTGAGGATATCTGGGAGCATCTCTATCATATCACCTCAATTTACGGGCGGCGCGGTTTGGTTATTTACGCTTTGAGTGGCATAGAGCTCGCACTCGTTGATTTATGTGGGAAGATTGTAGACGCACCTGTTTACAGTCTCGTGACAGGTACACCATGTCTTAAAATTCCCGCCTATGCGACTGGTGCTGATGTCGGCTATTATGCGGAAAATGGGTTCACTGCTTGCAAGCTGCCACTTCGGAACGGAATTACTGAAGGTGAAAGTGGATTCGCACAAAACGTAGAGATGATACACGCCGCGCGGGATGCTATCGGGGCAGATGTGGAATTGATGGCAGACATCTATCTCCGCTGGGACGTAGACTACACGCTCCGTTTCGCTGAGGCAGCCTCTGATGTGAATCTCAAATGGATTGAGGAACCTATCCCGCTTGATGACTATGCAGGCATGGCGCAATTAGTCCGTGAAATTCAACCGACTTGGATCGTCTCTGGTGAACATGAATTCACACGATACGGATTCCGCGAATTGTTGCGTTGGCAGGCAGCTGATATGATTCAACCGGATGTCAGTTGGGCGGGTGGTTTTACGGAATGCCTACGCGTCGCTCAGGAAGCCGCTGCGTCCGGTATTCCGACATGGCTTCATCAAGCGGGTACACCATGGGGTTTGCATCTCACAGCCTGTCTTCCGATGCAGTGTATGGCAGAGACCTTCGGCCCTTCCCGTGATGGCGTTGAAAATGAGTTATATCGCCGCTTGCGCCCTGAACCTCGCGACGGGTTTTTCAGCCTCAACGATGCTCCCGGTTTCGGTGTGGATTTGGATGAAGCGTTGTTGGAGGCATATACAGTCGATCGGTTGTAGTGCTACGGTTAAGAAGTATTGACATGCTTTGAAACGCAGTTTACAAAAGAGGGACGAGGTTCAAACCGCACCAACGAAGAGAGAGGCTCTAAATCAGTAAGGCAATTCTATGGATAACGTCGCTAAGAACTCGTCCGTTACGTGTCGATTGTAAACGCGGGCTGAAATTACGGAGCCGTAAATGTTACCCACATAAAAGATGCCGCAGAGTGTGCCGAGTGTCCATCCTTTTGCCGATGAAAGCCCATCTCTACGGAAGCCGTCATAAGCCTGCCACCCCGTTATGCCTATTGTGAAAAGAGTCGTCAGCGCATCGTTGAAACGACCCGTATAGAGTCGTCCAGTGCCAGGCACAATCGTAGAAAAAGCCCCCGCTAAAAATGGACTTCGGGTCGGTAGGTCTTCTCCCTTTTCTGCGTATTTGTGATACACAACCGCCTTTTCTCTGACCTGCATCACATCTGACTTTTGCAACGCTTTAAAAACCTCACTTGCTTTAGACCACCGTTTTTGCTTCAGATAAGAGAGTCCAATCAGCTGTTCTGCTTCGGCGTGTTGGCGTGCATCCGTTATGCGTGGCAGTGCCTCAGTCAAAAATTGTGCAGACCGTTCAAGTTGATCCTGCAGGAAATAAGTGGCACCGATTTGGTAGTATACACGACTGGCAAATCGACCTTCAGGATGCGTCCGTAAAAGCGTCTCAAAACCTTGGAGTGCTTGCTCGGTTTTACCACCGAAGCGATAACAGACGGCAATTTTATAGTGAATCTGTTCGCTTTTTTCTGGCTGATAAAAGAGGTAACGTTGGTATTCACTTGCAGCGCGGAGATAATCGCCTTCTGTATAGAGGAAATCAGCGAATTTAAGGATGTTTTCGGGGGTGTAATATGCAAACGGTTCCTCGGAATCCGCAAAGGATAATAACGCTGTATTGAGGAGCATTATTAGCAGCAATCCCCATATCTGTTTAGTTGGCATAATCTGCAATTGGGTCTATGTACTTCCCTGTTATTGGGTCTTTATGGTAGTGTCTTGATTGTGAACCGTTGCATCGGATGAGTCTGTCAGCAGTAAGCAGTACACCGCGCAAGACACCGTATTCTTGTATACACGCCATGCAGAAGCGCGAACAAGAGGGTGTAAAGGCACATGTCGGTCCATCTTGACTTGAGATGAATTTTTGATACAGTCGAATCAATCCTGTCGCTGCGAGTTTCAGTTCCGAGGTCTCTTGCGGATTAAAACGGACAACTTCTTTCGGTTTCGGTATTGTTATCGGGTTGACTTTGCGGATGAATGCCAAGTCAGATGCTTCACCGGCAAACGTAGGTGAAACAATAATAAACGAGCAAAGCACACAGAAAATGAAAAATGGACGACGAACAGAATAATTTACCATTTGGTCTCTTTAACCTCTACAGATTCAGGAATCGTAAAATTTAAGATTGGGTTTGGGGGTGCCTCGTTCACCTGTGGGTTGCTATAGACAATTTGCTCATTTTGCAGCACTTCAGATTTCTCACCATACGTACTGGAGGTGACCTTCATCGGGATATAATTCACCCCAATTTCGCTATGATTCTGATAGCGTGTTCTTGCGATGATATATCCGTCTGGATTTTTGACTTCCGCGGAGATGAGCCGATCTTTGCGTATGCCAAGTATAACAGCACCGAGTTTATCTTTCGCTTTCTCTGGTGGTGCCCAATAGGTATACAGCACTTTGTCAATGACATCGTGCTTATCTAAAGTATATCCGAGTGCTGTCAACCCATACTCGGCTTGCGTGGATTGGATGATAGTTTCAATGAGCGGTAGCGGAATCTGTCCTTCGGAGATAAATCGGAACGCCTGTTTTTGCTCTGGGTAATAGATTTCTAATATATTCCCCTTCGCTATCATTATCTGTTTAAGCGGTTCGGTGACTTCAACGACGACTCGCGACGCTTTTACATCGTAGTGGAGTGTACCCGCGATGTGCTCTGTTTTGTCGTTTTCAGTTAGTTCGCGCGTAAAATCTAAGGAGAGCGTCTTTAGTGGTGCCGCGTGGAGTACGTTTGCAATGAGAATAAGGGATAAAACCACAATCAGTGATAGAAACTTTAGGAATATCCGTTGCTGTATAGGTGAAATAATGCTAAGCACTAACTCTTACCACGTGTTCATTTCAAGGTTATAAAGATAAAAGAATGTTAATCTGCCTGCTACAACTGTAAAGGTTCAATTTTCTGATACAGCAAGAACAGTTCCGTTTTCAATATCAATCAGGCATCTCAAGTTTCAGTTGCGTACGAACCGCTTGACGCACCTCAGGGCAAATGTGGGTAGCGTGCTGCGTATCCTCGGCTGTTCTTGAATCTCCTGGATACCGAGGATCCACCGCATACGCCATTATTATCTTAAAGTCAGGATGCCAATGGGACCAAGCCGGTAGCATTGGGACAATTAGGTCCAGTAATTCTTCGAGGTTATGTGTCCTTGGAGTGTGGATATTCGCCTCCTGTATCCACGCCTTGAGATACTTTTCGATACATTGTTGCGCGTGGAAGCAGATAATATCATGCAGCGGATTTGATGCTAATAGAAGCTGCTGGATAGCGGCATAATCGTTTTCAGCTTTCTCGATCCACTCCAGCGTCAATGGATTCATGCAGCCCTTCTCCTTTTCAACAAGGTTTATTCCGTAATGTGTGAATTGTAGATTTTTAACATTGTAAGCTGCATCATATCCATGAAGCAATTCTCCTTTTTCAGTGATCTCGCGGAGGAACCAGTCGTTGTATGAGACGCGATAAGCGATCTCTTCCGGTGAACGGACTAACAGGTCCAGACCAAAACGGTATGAGATACGTTGCCGAATCTCAATGGCTTTACGAGTAAATTCCGACTTTGGAATATCCATCACGACGAGCAGGTCGACATCCGAATCTTCTGTAGGCGTGCCGTAAGCATAGGAGCCAAAGAGGATCACTTGGAGTGGCGCAAATTCGCGCACGATGTCATCACATGTCGCTTGGATTTCCTGTCGGGTAACCATACGAGCCGTCCTTTTACTTGAAGTATAACATATTTGGCGATGGCTATCAAGTATAGTTCAGAGGCATTCAATTTTCAGAAATTATTGGATTTCACGTCTTTTTTTAACGAGCCGATTCGGTTGGAATGCACATCGCATTTGGGCGAGTACGCCGCAAAACCGAACCTACCGGACCTGGTGGTGAAAATCCGATTGGAAAATGGACAATTGAATGGCTCTGAGTATAGTTCTCGAATTACTGTAGGAACTCTCGCTTAACGCTTGACATCATCTTCAATGAAAATTCAACCCGATGCTAAAACTCCGATCAAAATCTTCAAAAGAGACTCCGAAAGCCCCTCTCACGCTTATCGCCGGTGACAATTCAATATCCAATCCTACTTGTCCTCCATAGCCAGACGAAACTCGATTGAGTCTGATTTTGGGCTCTTCTTCACGACTTACACGTGTCCAAGACCGTGAATAGGATATCCCACAGAACGGGTTTAGTATCCAACCAAAGTTAGTTTCCAGCCGTTTTGAAATACCTCCGCCACCGGAGAGTCCATTCGTTCGGACACTGAGAAGTGTAGCATCTGCAGGAGCATCAAGCGGCTGAGAAATACCGCTGGAAAATCCGGTATAAAAAGCACCAGATAAAAAATAATCTAAGCCTGTCTGTCCTAAAGGTCGCGTATGGACAGGCTGAATACCTATCATGAGGGAAGGTGGAACATCAAGTTCTGAACCATAGCGGTTTCTATCAAGAAAGCCTATATTTGATATAAGCGCAATCCTTGTGTGGCTACTCATACCGTAACTAAAATTCCCTCGTATCCCCATAGCATCTTGACTACGACTAAAGTCAAGTCCAGAGATGCCAATACCGGCAGCCATTTCTCCTTGTCGTAATTCGTACAATCCTATTTGAGAAGATGCGGTAACAGGGAGTAATAGGGATAAGAAAACGATGCAAGTCCATTTCATATTTAACTTCACTTTCATTCTCCTTTTAGCAATCGAATTATCACTGTGAACTCACCGCCTTGTGAGAATATAACAAGGTTGTGGGAACACCAATAGGTTAGCACTCGGATCCAAGAAAGTAATTTATTACAACGTTTCTGAAATGGATTATGTTTACATTACATGACAAAGCGGTAATTATAGCGATGCTTGCTGTAAGAGGTCTTGATCGGCAAAGGCAGTATCGGGATCGCCATCATAAATCACTGTCCCATTGCGTAATAGGAGGATACGGTCGGCGTATTTTAAGGTGAGGTCCGTGTCATGCGTAGCGAAAATGAGAGTTTTGTGCTCTTGTCGGATTTCATCACAGAGTTCATCCATTAACTGATGGAGGTGTTGTGCGTCTTGACCCGTCGTAGGTTCGTCGAGGAGAAATAGATCGGGGTGCAGCGAGAAAGTTGACGCAACGGCGGTGCGTTGGCGCTGCCCACGAGAGAGTGCATACGGTGCTTCTGAACTGAGATTTTGTAAATCAAATTGTGTAAGTGTCTTGTCAATTCGATCTTTAAGTGTTTTTGCGGGAAATTTGAGATTCTTGGGACCGAATGCCACCTCATCACGCACATTTTCTGCCTGTAACAATAGGTCTGGGTTCTGAAAAACGATACCGACCTTACCCGCCAACTGATGGAGTTTCACACGACCGCACGGTTTTCCGTCAATAGTCACCGCACCTGTGGACGGACGGAGTAAGCCCGCGATGATATGAATCAATGTTGTTTTGCCAGATCCGTTTGCACCCATAATAGCAAGCACTTCTCCACGCGGCACCTCACAAGAGATGTTACAGACAGCATCTTTATCGCTGTTAGAATAACGATAACGGAGATTTTGGATGTTGAGGAGTACTTCTGATCGTGCTGTATACGACGCACGCTTAAGGGATGGCGTTGGCGACTTTGGTGGTGCGTCCACTGGCACCTGTACACCTAAATGTTTGTAAGGGGTAGTGTCTTGAAACGCCTCTACTTTTCGTAAATCCAGACGGAGTCGTCCCTCGTTCATCAACCAAACATGACTGCACAACGGGGCTACCTCTCTGGTTCGATGAGTCGCTAAAACAACCGTTATCCCCAGATTCTTATTTAGTTGGTTGACGATATTGAGGATGTCGCGTGTGCCTTGTGGGTCAAGATGGCTGGTGGGTTCGTCAAGGAGTAGGACTTGTGGTTGCATCGCGCAGATAGCAGCAAGCGCGACGCGTTGTTTTTCACCGCCGGAAAGCGATGAGATCCGCCGAGATGCAAATCCGGTTAAGCCTACCTGTTTCAAGGCGAGAGTGATCCGTTCTTTAATTTCTTCCGGGCGAAAACCGAGGTTTTCGAGTCCAAAGGCAACTTCATCTTCTACAAGCGTGCAAAAAAGTTGATCGTCGGGGTTTTGAAAAAGGAGTGAGACCTGTTGACAAATGGTAGCGAGGGGTTGTGAGGCAATATCTTTCCCGTTGAGACGTACGACACCTGTAAGTTTTCCTGCCGAGGCGTGCGGAATCAAACCATTTAGCGTGCGTAGTAAAGTGGATTTACCGCATCCTGTTGGGCCCGTCAGTAATACAAATGCACCACAAGGAACGCGAGTCGTGATACCGAGAAGTGTCGGTGTCTCGCGACTCGGGTAAATAAAACGGAGATTTTCGATTTCGATAGATGCCATGGTCCGCTAACTCAGTCCTTCAATTTGGACGGGGACAGATCCGAAGAGTTGCTCTAAGTGTCGCGTGACGGACTCATGAAAAGCGTCGAAGTGTTCTTGAACGTTCTGCTTGAAATCGTCTGTGTGATGCTTGAAAACCTTGTGGAGTTGCGCGTGCTGCGCGTGGACCCGGGTAAAGAGATTGTGAACATACGCTTGGAGTTCACCGAGCCGTTCGGTCTGTGCTTTTGCGAAGTTGCCGACTGCATCTTTGAAAGCAGTAAATTCCGCTTCTAAGTATTCCTTGAACATCGATTGCTGAAAACCGATGAGTGCACTTTGTGCTGCGTAGCGGAAATCTTTGTGAATTGAATTATATTCTGTCTTAACGCGAGCGAAAAGCTGCCGCGAATAGTTCTGAATCTCATTTATCCGGTTGCCTTGAGCCCCCACAAACTGAGAAATCTCTTCTTTATATGTGTCCATCTCGTGAGCCAAGAAGTTCCTGAAATCCTCAACAGCGACGGTATGGCGTGTTATCTTTTCGAGATGATAACCCATGACCGCTAAACGGACTGCTTCTGGAAACATCGAACGGTGGTCTTTGATTGACTTTATCAGGAAGCGAGCATACTCTAAACCCTGTCTTGAGAAAAGTTGTTTCTGGATGGATCGAGCAAATGCGAGAAGGTCCTCTTTACTAATTGATCTAACATTGTGCTGGGTGTGCGGCATGTGCTCCAGCAATGTTAAGCATCGGGCAAAATAGTTTTTCAAGGTCGGATCATAGAGCGTCGAAATAACGCGCCGATACTCAGTGAGAAGCTCGTCACGCGGCATTTCTGGAACAAAATTAAGGGTCATGTCGGTCTGATTTCCGCTGGACTCCCCAAGCAACCGATCTTCCAGTTTCAATCGGTGCCAGAGATCCGTCTCTTTCAAGGCAGTCAGCAGCCCTGCCATTGCCATCGGGATGCCGGCGTTTTGAATAAAATTGATGTGTGAATCAAATTCGGTATCGCCATCAAGTCCGATAATGAACCCACCGGTTACTTCTATCCCTTTGTTCTGTATTTTTCGGATCGCGCGCATGAGGTAACTACCAGCCTCTTCTTCTTTACTGGTGTTCTGTCCTTTGGAGGTGCTAAGGAGTGCCTCATCATTCGGGCTTTCAATGCCGAGGAATACCATATTAAAGCCTGCGTCACTCATTGCGTCAAGCATTTCGGGGATTTCGACGAGATTCACACTAGCTTCGGTATAGAGTGAGAAGGGGAACTGCCGTTCCGCCTGCCACTGTTCAACAGCTGGAAGCAGCCGCATCGCGTCACGTTTGTTGCCGATGAAGTTGTCATCAACGACAAACATTGCACCATTCCAACCGAGTTTATAGAGCAATTCAAACTCAGCGAGCATCTGTTCATTGGTTTTCGTACGCGGTACACGTCCGAATAATTTTGTAATATCGCAAAATTCGCAATTAAATGGACACCCACGCGAAAACTGGAGGGCCATCGAACCGTAAGCGTTGATATTAATAAGGTCGTAACGAGGTGGTGGTGTTTTCGTGATGTCCGGTTTTCGGGTTTCACGATAGACTTCTTTCGCCGTTCCGCTCTCAAAATCGGTTAGGAAGTCTTCAAAGATTTCTTCTACTTCACCAAAGAGGAAATGGTTAATTGTCGCATCGGTTTCTGATTTAATATTATCGTAGTAGGAGGTAGGATGTGGACCTCCGGCAATAATCGGTACGCCTGCTTGATTACAGCGTTCAGCCACTTCATAGAGCGACGCTTTCTGAACAATCATGGTTGAGGTAAAGACAACGTCCGCCCATTGGAGGTGTGCATCCGTGAGCGGTTCTATATTCATATCAACGACTTTCATGGCGTAATTATCTGGGAACATTCCAGCGATCGTCAAGAGTCCAAGGGGGGGCATTGATGATTTTTTTCCAAGAAATTCTAAGGCGTACTTAAAGCCCCAATAGGATGGCGGAAACTTCGGGTAAACAAATAGTGCATTTGGCATAATGTATATATCTAACTCCTTCAAAAGACATAAAAAGACAGAACTTTCAAATCCTATTGCCAAAATTTTTTGAATAAACTGCGATTGTAAAGGCTCTTATAACGCTTAATATAATACCACATTTTTGGATTTTTATCAAATTTTTTTCTTTCGCGTTAGGAATATTCAACTTCAGCAGTGCCTCGGAGTCTGTTTTTATAAAGCGACCGAAAGTTGGATATTACGCCTTCATAGAGAGTGAGTTTGCTTCCAATACAGCAGGCGTGCTAAAATATTAGAACCACTTGATTGATGGAGACGATAGATGCATAAACACCGATTTCCACAAATCTTTCTTTTCAGCGGCTTACTACTGAGTCTCATCGTTATTCCGAAAACGGGATATACTGCTGACCCAACCCCAGAAAAGTCAACTCCTGAAAAAGAAGCAACAGAGAAAATACAGCCACACTACCGTATCCGTCAACTTCTTTTTGCTGGGAATAAGCATTTGGACGAGAAAAAGTTGACAAATCTATTCGGGTGGGAGCGAGAAATAGCATATTCTCGTGAGGAAATTATAGAAGGGTTTGAACGCATCCTTGATGCGTATCGAGAAGACGGTTTCGCGTTTGTTGAGATGGTTCTTGATATTGCGCCGATGTCAGAGAAAACAGATACTGACAGTGAAGCATATATGGTGATTTCCATAAAGATTGTTGAGGGAAAACGGGTTCGCACAGGCAGGATTTCACTCGTAGGCAATGAACGCTTCTCTGAACCCGAAATTAGGGATCAACTCGGTTTACAGCAGGGTGAACCCTTTACATCTATCAGGTTCGAGCAAGGGATAGAACGCATCCAGACGCTGTACAGCGAACAGGGATATCCGAAAGTTGAAATCGCGCCCAAGGATTTCCGATTTTCACCAGAGGCAGGAACCGTTGATTTTCAGTTGAATATCAGCGAAGGCACCCAGGTTCAGATTGGCGAAGTCAAGGTAAGTGGGTTGAAGAAGACAAAAACCGAGGTAGTCCTTCGCGAAATCCCTATAAAGCCGAACCAACGCTTCGATCAACGCAACATTGATGCGAGTTACCGCCGTCTGCGCAATTTAGGATATTTCTATCAAGTCAATCCGAATGTTTTGGAAGTTGGAGAGACAGAGAACAAGATTAACTTCCATGCCCAGGTAACCGAAGCAAAAACGGGACGGTTGAGTGGCGTAATCGGATATGCCCCACCCGACTCCGAGACGGACGCAGCACCGCAGCTTACCGGTGTCTTTGAAGCCCGTGAAACCAATTTGTTAGGCACAGGTAGGCAGGCGAACTTCTATTGGAAATCCGGTCTGCTCAAGATTCTCCGGCTCGGTTATTCGGAGCCGTGGATATTTGGCAAACCGGTAACTATCGGTATAGAATACGGGCAATTCAAACAGCGAAATCCAGGTAGGGAACAACTGTCGGGCATCTCATATAACGACACCGAAACAGTTTCTGAAGAACGATCGGGGAGTGTGAGTGGGACGACTCACTTTGGTCGCGTCTTTGAAGGGATTATGACACTCGGCTATAAGCGGATTGATATACCAAGCACGGGGTTCCCTTCAACACTCACACCACCCTTCAATACCCAAACATCAGCCTTTTCTGACCCAAGTACTGTTACATCGACAGAATCTACCCCGTATAGTGGAACAAAGTACAGTGTCGCATTTCGATTGACACGGGATACGCGGGACTATTTTCTTAACCCAACGCGCGGACGGCGTGATAGCATCGCTGTTGAGGTATCACGGAGTGATTTTCGATTGCGGAAGGTATGGCTCTCCTTACAACAATACTTTCCTACATGGCAGAAACAGACGATCGCTGTTGAGCTCCACGGTGCTGCGGCATGGGGTGTTAATATCCCACCAACTGAACTTTTCTATCTCGGTGGTGCAACGACACTGCGTGGGTATGATGAAGATTGGTTTTCGGGACCACGACGTGTATATGCCAACTTGGAATACCGTTTTCTTGTCGGCCCCGATTCCCAGCTGTTTGTTTTTACAGATTTAGGTGCGGTAACCCTGATTGAAAAGCCGTCTGTTTTTGACAGACTCCGCGTCGGTTACGGGTTTGGTGCGCGGCTTGAATCTGAGGGTGGCATCTTGCGAGTCAACTACGGACTTGCTGCTGGAGATTCTCTGTTGCGTGGCAAAATCCATGTCAACTTAGGGGCATCTTTTTAGTGCCAGCATTTAATTTGCCAAGTGGCATATTTTGTTATAAAATATATACAAGAAATAATATGAATTTTTGAGAGAGTATTCAGTTAAGAGGAGATTTAGATGACCAAAAACAAGAAGTTACAGAATTGGGTTGAAGAAGCGGCTGCGCTTTGTCAACCTGATTCTATCTATTGGTGTAACGGTTCTCAAGAAGAAAATGACCGGTTGTGTGAAGAATTAGTCCAGCAAGGTACCTTCTTCCGATTGGACCCAGAAAAACGTCCCGGCAGCTACGTCGCTCGTTCCGATCCTGCCGACGTTGCACGTGTTGAAGACAGAACGTTTATTTGTTCAAAAACGCCCCTTGAAGCAGGACCGACGAACAATTGGCACGACCCCGATGACATGAAAAAGACCCTTAAAGGCCTCTTCAAAGGTTGTATGAAAGGTAGAACGATGTACGTTGTACCGTTCAGCATGGGCCCCCTCGGTTCGCCGATCTCACATATCGGCGTTGAAATCAGCGATTCACCCTACGTTGTTGTCAATATGCGGATTATGACACGTATGGGGAGTGATGTTTTGGACATCTTAGGTGAAGATGGCGATTTCGTACCGTGTCTACACTCCGTTGGTATGCCACTTGAACTTGGACAGCAAGATGTTTCATGGCCCTGCAATCCTGATAATAAATACATCGTACACTTCCCCGAAGAGCGTTCTATCTGGTCTTACGGCAGTGGCTACGGTGGAAATGCACTGCTCGGTAAAAAATGTTATGCGCTCCGCATCGCCTCTATCATGGCGAAAAACGACGGATGGATGGCAGAACACATGCTCATTTTAGGCTTGACAAGCCCTGAAGGTGAGAAAACGTATATCGCCGCAGCGTTTCCGAGTGCTTGTGGTAAGACGAACCTCGCTATGCTTACACCCACGCTACCCGGTTGGAAAGCGGAGACCATCGGTGATGACATCGCATGGATGAAATTTGGTGAAGATGGACGGCTCTACGCGATTAACCCCGAAGCAGGTTTCTTCGGTGTGGCACCCGGTACGTCAATGGACACTAACCCGAATGCGATGCACACGCTTGCATCCAATTCTATTTTCACAAACGCTGCCCTTACAGAAGATGGCGATGTCTGGTGGGAAGAGAAGAGCGAAGAACCCCCCGAAACACTCACAAGTTGGCTCGGCGAAGAGTGGCATCCCGGTGATGAAAAGACTGCTGCACATCCCAATTCACGCTATACAACCCCTGCTGCGCAATGTCCGATCATTGATCCGAACTGGGAAAACCCGAATGGTGTCCCAATCTCGGCGATCCTCTTCGGTGGACGACGTGCTACGACAGTACCCCTCGTGTTTGAAGCCTTTGATTGGCAACACGGCACTTTCATCGGATCCATTGCTTCTTCTGAACGCACTGCAGCTGCTGCTGGCACCGTCGGCGAACTCCGACGCGATCCGATGGCGATGCTCCCGTTCTGCGGCTATAACATGGGCGACTACTTCGCACACTGGCTGGAGATGGGTAAAAGCACGGATGCCAGTAAACTCCCGAAAATCTTTTATGTCAATTGGTTCCGCAAAGATGCCGATGGCGGATGGCTCTGGCCCGGTTTCGGCGACAACAGCCGCGTGCTCAAGTGGATCGTAGACCGTGTCTCTGGCAAGGGAGAAGCGGTTGAAACGCCCATCGGTTATCTACCCGCATCCGGCGCAGTTGACACCAGCGGATTGGATGTAACGGACGCGCAGATGGAAGAACTCCTGCATGTTGATGTTGAAGAATGGCTCAACGAGATCGCGTTGATTCGCGAGCATTACGAACGTTTTGGTGAGAAACTCCCAGAAGCGTTATCCGATGAATTATCGGCATTAGAAGCCCGCCTGCGTGAGAAGCAATAAGACTGCAGCCTCTAAATATTATAGGGCGAGGTCCCTGTGCCTTGCCCTATAACTCATCTGAAGCAAATTGTCCGTTAACCATATCTTCAAACCATAACTACCCCGCAATCAAAAGCAACCTACTCTGAATGCAGCAACGAGGAGCATCAGATAATGAAAACTATCACTTGTGCCATCATTTCAATTATCTTTTTCTGCGGTATTGTTTCTCAAAGTATTGCTTTTGACTACCACTGGGAGATAGACGAAACACCAGAAGGATCTGAAAGCGCAACTGTCGTTGAACCTGTAGAAGTAACCCTACTTGACGAACAGATACAAGTTCCATCGCATAGTGCCTCTTTAGCGTTGATGCGGAAGTATTCTGTGCATCTGGGTCTTGAATGGGATCCCGGGTATGCCTATAGGTTGCTCCAGATTTTTGAATCGATTCCCCAAAGAACTAACCCTATTTTCGAGGAAACTCCTGTCGTTGGTGCCTCAGTGTGGCGGTTAACGAGTCGTCATGTGCCAGATGATATTTCTGTGGAATGGCACGGTGAGGAACGGATTGTCACGGTTTCGGAGGATGCTTTTGGACATGCCACGCCCTTGTTAGCCGAAATTGACGGCGTGCGGGGTCGGTATTTCTCGAAACGGTTGCATCGCGCGGTAGTGCGGTTTGTTACCGAGGACGGCACGCACAAATACGCGATTGACCGGATCCTCGAAAACCGCTACGGTGTGAGCATCAGAATTCCCGACTACACTGAGCTTACAAAACACACTACTGGTGAGGGGGCTGGTCATTTTCAGCAATTCAAACATGAGGAGATCCTTGCGCTCCTTTCTATGCTTGAGGAATTCCCGTCGGGCATGCTCCAAACACCGGGGTTAAAATATCTGGTTCGACGGTTAGACGGGCTGCCGAATCCGGTGCATGGCACTGCTCCTGCTGTTGCTTGGGTGAATGCTGGGTATATTGAGTTCATGGAATCGGCTTTCCAAGGAACGGACATCTCTTTTATTCATCGATTGGTGCTCCACGAGAAAGCGCATTTCCTTTGGGAACACTTGTTTGACGCGCAGCTGAAAAAGGATTGGATTGAAGCAGGGGGTTGGTATGAGAACCCCGACGATAAAGATGGCTGGTCAACGACGAAACAGGTCGAATTCGTGTCTGCGTATGCGCACGGTAAAAACCCGAATGAGGACATGGCGGAGAGTATCAGCTTCTATATCACGAACTCTGATAAACTGCGGTCGCGTTCACCAGCGAAATATGAATTTATTCGGGACCGTGTGATGCACGGCACTCGGTACATCTCCAAAATCCGGGAAGATTTGACTTTTGAGGTTTACAATCTCTGGCCCGATTATATGTATCCTGGGCAAATTATCGGGATTGATATACAGGTGTCAGGCGCGCCTGAAAAAGATAAGCAAGTAACGATAGAGCTTCAGCTGCATGGCGAGAGCGATTTAGATACTGCTGCGCGAGGGTATACCCGAATTTACAGTGAGAAAGGAACGTCTCAAGACATCCATTTTTATCCTATAGATGCGAATGGCCAGCGTATTGATGCAAGCCACGTTTTACAGAGTCATCCAGTAACGTTATCACGGTATGCTGCAGCTGGTTACTGGGCACCGGATACCATACAGGTCGGGGATAGGCATAAGAACGAGCGTTACAGTTCACAAACCGATTTTGGATGGAAACTTTACATTGACAATCCGCTTGCCGATTGTGATCCTCCGAAATATGTTCCTAACTCGCTGCGGTTGTCTGTGTCGGAGGAAAAAACTGACAGAGGCGAAAGGTATCAGATTGTCGAGGCACGTTGGTATGCTATTGATCAGAACCGCATAAAGCATTGCAGAGTTAGAATGAATGATGAACACCCTGATACCTATTCAAGAACGGGGTATAGTTACTTGCAAGCCGACAGAGAGATTATTGGGACGAAAAGAGAAATGATTTCTCGATTGGAAATACCGGACTATTATCAGAGCGGAACCTATTCGGTTGTGTTGCTTCGGATGTCGGATGTCGCAGGTAATTCCACCGGAATTTACTTTACTGAACAGAACTCTCATGCTGCTGGAGAAACGCCAGTATGGGTTGAGGAAACACCTGCCACTATCGAAATACAGACACGATTTCCTGATGCGACACCTCCGAAGTTGGATATAAACACGATTACGATCCAAGCGGAACCGACGAACCCAGCAGCTCCAAACGGTGAAACGCGCGTTGATATATCTTTTAGGATCAGAGACAATCTAAGCGGTTATAATTCCTCGGGGATCCGTCTACGCGACCCACAAGGTGAGACTCACGGGTTTAGTCATTACGGCCCCGACCACAACCAACGCGACAACAATATGTATTTCACGGGTGATCCAACTGTTTATCAGACTTACCAGAAAACGGTCAACTTACCCGTTGGCAGTCCGCCAGGGACCTGGGGGCTTGCTGAGATGAAGATAATTGATATGGCACACAACATCCGTCGCGTTGACTTCACTGAAATTGTCCGTTTTGAGGTGAATGATGCCCCTATCTATGCCGAATCGGATGTCAATCAAGATGGAACGGTTAACATTCAGGATTTAGTGATTATTGCGAACGCAATTGGGCATCCGGGTGCCGCGGATGACGAACTAAACGCTGACATCAACGCCGACGGTGCTGTTGACATTTTGGATTTAGTGCAGATCGCTAATGATATCGGAGATGGATCAGCAGCTGCACCTGCGATTCACAGTCCAACTATTGGACAGGTTCAAAATTGGCTGACACAGATCAAAGCAGTTGACGATGGCAGTCCAGATTTTCGCCGAGCTATTAGCGTGTTAGAAACCCTTTTACGCACGGTTCTTCCTGAAATGACTATTTTGTTACCGAACTATCCCAACCCGTTTAATCCAGAAACGTGGATACCGTACCAACTGTCAAACGCCAGTGATGTCCAGATTACTATCTATGATACGAAAGGCATCGTAGTTCGCATATTGGGACTTGGACATCAGGCTGCGGGCTATTACACGGATAGAAAGCGTGCGGCGTATTGGGACGGTCGCAACGGTTTAGGTGAAAATGTTGCAAGCGGAATTTATTTCTATCAACTACAGGCTGATGACGTTTCACGCACACGTAAAATGATTATACTGAAGTAGGAATCGGGGTTTGGCTTCCTAATTTGTGAAATCCTGTTGCCCCAAATCCAAAGCTGCCTTTTGAGTTTGAGGCGTTTTGTTAACTTAACAGAAAAATAGAAATGCTTGACTCTCTCGGTAAAATGTAGTATACTTAATACTATTCCAATATACTATTAGCAACCGTGGCGCGCGTCTTGATATTGCCTTGGCGTGCTTTTGGAACAACATGATTAGACAAGCTTAACCGCTATGCATAGCAAGGAGAAATAATTGTCAACAGAACCGTGCCCTTCAAGTCCGGCCGATAAGGCGGACATTATCCACCCTCGTGTTTTACCGTTTATCACTGTTCACCTCGTATGTCTCGCAATTTTCTGGGTAGATGTTCAACGTATCGACTGGATTATATGTGGCGCATTGTACGTTATTCGCATGTTCGGAATTACGGCGGGGTTTCATCGTTACTTTTCGCACCGATCGTTTAAAACAAGTCGTGTGTTCCAATTCTTTTTAGCATTTCTCGGACAGAGTTCAGCACAACGCGGTGTACTCTGGTGGGCATCAACACACCGGCATCATCATAAGCACTCTGACACAGAACAAGATGTGCACTCACCCGTTCAACATGGATTCTGGTATTCCCATGTGCTTTGGGTTTTCTCCAAACAGGGACGAACACCAGATTACAGTTTAATTAAAGATTTCCAAAAATACCCTGAACTCGTTTGGCTGGAGAAATGGGAACGGCTACCCCCCTTCCTATTAGGGTTTCTCGTTTGGACGATTGCTGGCTGGTCTGGACTTATCGTAGGCTTCTTCCTGAGTACAGTCTTCCTCTTCCATGGCACATTTACGATTAATTCGCTTTCACACGTGTTCGGCAAACAGCGGTATGTCACCGGTGATAGTTCTCGCAACAACCTGTTTCTGGCTATCATTACATTAGGTGAAGGATGGCATAACAATCACCACCACTTTCCAAGTGCTACGCCGCAAGGCTTTCGTTGGTGGCAGATTGATGTCACATATTATATCTTGAAAGTTTTGTCGATTTTTAGAATCGTCTGGGACCTTCGCTTACCACCAGCACACGTGATTAAAGGGAAACGTAAACTATCCTTCGCTGTCGTTGAAAAATCCGCACAGCAACTGGCTACAAGTTTTTCGATTGAACAGATAGGCAGCTCGCTTCTGAAGGCATGGGCGCAGAGCCCAAAATTAGAGGAACTTCGCCAACGTGCACGCATCGGTCAGGCAGAAGTCGAAAAATTTCTCAAAGAGCTGAAAATTCCTGAGTTACCGGCACAAGCAGATCTGAAACATAAGGCACAGAAGATGTTTAACCATATACCGTCGTTAAATCTGATTGTTGAACGCGCAAATCAAATTATTGTTCAATCCGTTTCGGTTTGGTTAGTTCAGGAAGCCTTTATAAATTCATAATTCAGAAAAGTTCAGTCAACTAAAACACTACTGCTCCAAATCCAATGCCTACACTTGGGTTTGGGGCATTTTGTTATTAACGTTTGACTGTATCAGCAAAATATGATATTCTTATAGTGGATCCCGAAAATAAGTTTACATTTTTTGAGATTTATGTCAGTCTTTATGATTATGACTTATTCAACAGATTTGCGCAAATGCGTGCTTGATTTCATCAATGAGGGTGGCAGTAAAGCAGAGGCTGAACGG